>NZ_QMIG01000033.1 GCF_003287285.1 Phytoactinopolyspora halophila | reverse complement strand
GGCACCGGGCTCGTGCGCGGCACCGGGCTCGTGCGCGGCACCGGGCTCGTGCGCGGCACCGGGTGGATCTTCTTGCGGTGCGCGCACCTGCACCGGAACGCTGGGCACCCAGCCGCCCCAGGATCGCGATTCACCGTGCGACATGTCGGGGCCCTCGCGGCGTGTCCCGACAACGTGCGCCATCCGGGTACGGATGGCATCGGCTAGCTCGTCATCGGCACGTCGGGGTAGAAACGGAAGGCGCATGCCGCGAAACTAGGTATCCGCGACGTACCCGGCCACGGGTTACTCATCAGTTGTGGACGGCGTGACACCGGAATTCCGGGCTGTGGACGCCCCCTCCCGGTCCCTCATGCGTGGGGCGCGGCAGCCAGCGGGCTGACGACCACCGCCAACAGCCCCGGCCCGACGTGCGCCCCGATCACCGCGCCAACCTCGGCGACCACCAGCGATCGGAGCGCCGAGATCCGGCTGGATAGCCTCGTGGCCAGGGCTTGCGCCCGATCCGCGTGATCCAGATGGTGCACGGCCATGTCGACGTCAGCATCGCCCGCGTATCCCACGGCCAAGTCCTCCAGCCGAGCCACTGCGCGCCCGCTCGTCCGGACCTTCTCCAACGGCTCGATCACCCCGCCGGAGAGATGCAGCAGCGGCTTGATCGCCAGCGCCGTTCCAACCATGGCGGAGGCCGCACCCACCCGTCCACCCCGGCGCAGGTACTCAAGCGTATCGACGTAGAAGAAGGCCGCCGAGCTCGCCGCGCGCTGGGCCGCGATGTCCACGACACTCTTTGCATCAGACCCCGCAGCGGCCGCCTCGGCTGCTGCGAGGACGGCGAAACCCAGCCCCATACCGAGCGAACGGGAGTCGACCACGTCGACCGGGAGGGGCGCCTCCTTCGCCGCCAGCCGGGCCGCATCGACGGTTCCCGATACGCTCCTCGACAGGTGAACCGACACCACGTGCGATGCGCCGTCGTCCGCAGCCGACCGGTAGACGTCAAGGAACGCCTGCGGGCTCGGTCGTGACGTGCTGACCGGGACGTGCCGGCGTAGGGCCTCGGCCACCTCGCCCGGTCCCACCTGCGTGCCCTCGGTCTTGGCGACGCCGCCCACCACGACCTGGAGCGGAACCATACGGATGCCGTGCCGTTCCAGCTGCTGCGGAGCCAGGCAGGCGGTCGAGTCGGTGACGACGCACACCGGGCCTTCAACCCGGGCACGGGCGTCGTGGGAGCCGTCCTCCTCCCGCCTGCCCATAATCAAGCAGGAACGACGTTGACCAGCTTCGGCGCCCGGACGATCACTTTGCGCACGGAACGCTCACCCAGCGAGCGCTGCACGGCTTCCGACGCCAGCGCCAGCTCCCGCAGCGTGTCGTCGTCCGACGACGGGTCCACCTGCACCCGCTCGCGCACCTTGCCGCCCACCTGGATGACGCAGGTGACCGTCTCGTCAACCAGCCACTGGGGATCGACTTCCGGGAACGGCACGTACGCGACGGACTCGGCGTGACCCAGCCGGGACCACAGCTCCTCGGCGATGTGGGGGGCGAAGGGAGCCACCATCAAGACCATCGGTTCGGCAACCTCACGCGGCACCACGTCCAGCTTGGTGACATGGTTGTTCAGCTCGATCAACCGCGCGATGGCCGTGTTGAAGCCCATCGACTCCATGTCCGAACGCACCGCTTCGATCGTGCGGTGCAGGGCACGACGGGTGTCGTCGCTGGCGGACGCGTCAGAAACAACGACCTCGCCGGTCCGCTCCGAGATGATGTTGCGCCATAGTCGCTGCAAGAACCGGTGCGAGCCGACGACGGCGCGCGTCTCCCACGGACGCGACGCCTCCAGCGGGCCCATGGACATCTCGTACACCCGGAACGTGTCGGCCCCGAACGCCTCGTACATCTCGTCTGGGGTGACGACGTTCTTCAGGCTCTTGCCCATCTTCCCGTACTCGCGGTTAACGACCTGGCCGTCGTACACGTACGTGGTGCCGTCGCGGTCGGCCCGCTCCTCCACGTCCGCGGCGGGAACGTACTGGCCACGGGCGTCGGTGTAGGCATAGGCCTGGATATAGCCCTGGTTGAACAGGCGATAGAACGGCTCCTCGCTGGAGACGTGCCCCAGGTCGTACAGGACCTTGTGCCAGAACCGCGCGTACAGCAGGTGCAGCACGGCGTGCTCCACACCGCCGACGTACAGGTCGACCCCACCGGGATCGTCGGTCCGGCGTTGCGGCTGCGGTCCCATCCAGTAACGCTCGATCTCCGGGTCGACCAGCCGCTCGTCATTGTCCGGGTCCAGGTAGCGCAGCTCGTACCAGCAGGAGCCGGCCCAGTTCGGCATGGTGTTGGTGTCGCGCCAGTACCGCTTGGGCCCATCCCCCAGGTCCAGTTCCACCTCAACCCATTCGGGCACCCGCGCCAGCGGGGGTTCCGGCTCCGTGTCCGCGGCGTCGGCGGCGTAGGTCTTCGGCGAGTAGTTCGGCACCTCCGGCAGCAGCACCGGCAGCTGGTCTTCGGGTACCGCATGCGGCATGGCGTTCTCGTCGTAGACGATGGGGAACGGCTCACCCCAGTACCGCTGCCGGCTGAACAACCAGTCGCGCAGGCGGTACGTCACCGTCCCTTCGCCGACTCCCCGCGACTGCAACCACGCGATGATCGCCGACTTGGCGTCGTCGACACCCAATCCATTCAGCGAGATCTCGTCATTCGCCGAATTTATGGCCGGTCCGTCGCCCAGGTACGCGTTGCCGTCGAAGTCGTCCGGCGGCTGCACCGTGCGGATGATCGGCAGCTCGAACCGCTCGGCGAACTCCCAATCGCGCTCGTCCTGGCCCGGCACGGCCATGATCGCTCCAGTGCCGTAGGCCATCAGCACGTAATCGGCGACGAACACCGGGATCCGCTCGCCGGTAGCCGGATTGATCGCGAAGGTGCCGGTGAACACGCCGGTCTTCTGGCGCCCCTCGACCTGCCGTTCCAGATCGGTCTTCGAGGCCGCCGACTCCTGATATGCCGCCACGGCCTCGCGCGGCGTGGCGTACCCTCCGGTCCAGGCGTCCTTCGTTCCGTCCGGCCAGGCCTGCGGCACGGACGTGTCGACCAGCGGATGTTCCGGAGCCAGCACCATGAAGGTGGCCCCGAACAGGGTGTCCGGACGGGTGGTGAAGACCTCGATCACGTCGCCGTCGCCGTCGCCGGCACCGGCGCGACTGGCGCCGTCGACCGCGAAGTTGATCGTGGCACCCTCGGAGCGGCCGATCCAATTGCGCTGCATCGCCTTGACCTTGTCCGGCCAGTCAATGCGGTCCAGATCGTCGACCAGGCGGTCCGCGTACGCCGTGATGCGCATCATCCATTGCCGCAGGTTGCGCTGGAAGACGGGGAAGTTGCCCCGTTCGCTCCGGCCCTCGGCGGTGACCTCTTCGTTCGCCAGCACCGTGCCCAGTCCGGGACACCAGTTCACCGGGGACTCGGACACGTAGGCCAAGCGCTGATCATCGATCAGCTTCTGCTTCTCGACCCCGGTCAGCTCCGCCCACGGACGCCCGTCGGGCGTCGCACGCTCGCCCGATTCGTAGGCCGCGACCAGCTCGTCGATGGGGCGTGCCCGGCCCCGGCCGCCGTCGGCCCCGGGGTCGTACCAGGAGTTGAAGATCTGCAGGAAGATCCACTGCGTCCACTTGATGTAGCCCGGATCGGTGGTAGCAAAGGACCGGCGCGGATCGTGCGCCAGACCCAGCCGTCGCAGCTGGCGGCGCATGTTGGTGATGTTCTGTTCCGTGGTGGTGCGCGGATGTTGCCCCGTCTGCACCGCATACTGCTCCGCCGGCAGGCCGAACGCGTCGTAGGACAGGGCATGCAGCACGTTGTATCCGCACATCCGGCGGAACCGGCCGATGACATCGGTCGCGATGTAACCCAGCGGATGGCCGACATGCAGCCCCGTCCCGGACGGGTAAGGAAACATGTCCATCAGGAAGAACTTGGAACCCGGTGCCGGGGCGTCGGGCTCGGCCAGCGACCCGACGGGGTTGGGGGTGTGGAAGGTGCCCTTCGCCTCCCAGTAGTCCTGCCAGCGCTCCTCGATCTGCGCGGCCACGACGTTGGTGTACCGGAACGGCACGTCGTCGTCAGGTCCGCCTTCTGCCGACTCGATCGCGGTGCTCGTGTCCGTCTGGCTCATCAGATAGCTATCCTCACCTAGTTGATCGGTCTCCAGACATCAAAAAGCCCCTCAGCACAGGAGGGGCTCGCCGCGCTGACACCGACGCCCGACAGGCATCAGCTTCTGCCGTCAGCGCGGCCTGATAAGGAGCAACAGACCTCGCACAACTACCAGACTAACGCATTCGGGCACGTGAGCCACGGGCCGGAGAATCACCGGCAGTCCGGTCGGATCAGAAGACGAGATACCAGCGATCCCAGAACTCCACCGTGATCAGAATCGCGATGGCGAGCAGCCACACCAGCGTGATGAGCGCGCGGTTGCGCACCACCGCCCGCCGCACGCCCGCCGGCGCCGGAAGGTGGCGTTCGGCGAGCACGTAGCTCGTGGTGTAGACGAAGATCGGAATCATCACCAGCCACACCACCATGCAGTACGGGCACAGCGCCCCGATCATGTAGACGCTCTGGGTGAACAGCCAGGTCACGAAGGCAGCGCCGAACACCGTGCCGCCCCAGAGGCCCAACCACATCCAGCGCGGCAGTCGCGCGCCCGTCAGCGCCACCACACCCAGCGTGACCACCACCGGGAACGCGGCCACACCGATGAACGGGTTCGGAAACCCGAACAGCTCGCCCTGCCAGCTCTCCATGACCTGGCCACAGCTCACCACGGGGTTGAAACTGCACGACGGCGTGTAGTCGGAGTTCTCGAGCAGCAGGATCCGTTCGATCGCCAAGATCGCCGACGCGAACAGCCCGATCGCGCCCCCGATCACCATCAGCCAGCCGAGAACGGGCCCGGACACGTGCGGCTCCGCAGCCCGCTCCCGATCCAGTTCCGCCTCGGCCTCGGCGAGCTCGGCATCGGTGAGGTGGTCGAGCTCGTCCCCAGGCTGGTCGGCCACGCCAAGCTCCCCGTCGACCTGCTCGTCGGCGCGCCCGGCACCTTGCTGACCGCCCGCCGGCATCTGTGTGGTCATCACGTCACCCTGTCGTCCGCGGATCGTCACCGCCTTCTCCAACGTACTGCACCCCGCTCCGAGTGCCCAGATCATGCCCAAATCGTGCCCCGATTCGCATGCCCAGCTCACCTGGTTTGCCTCGGCACGTTCCCGGCGGCACAGCCGGGCCGCAGAACGGCAGCACAACCGGCGGCACACCCGGCACCGGCATCCGGCCGTCTCGTCGGCTGCCGGAATCGAATGACGGATATGCCAGGATCGAGATGTGGGTGCAGCGGGGCAAGACCAGCCGAGATCGGCCAGCGGAACCTCCCGTGCCGATCGTCTGCTCGGTACGGGACTGCCCGCTGCGGCCACCTTCGTTGCCGCGATGCTGCTGATCCTCGCCGTGATCGGGATGGGTCGCATCGACGTCGTCCCACCGGACTGGCAGATCGACGGTTCGGACGCGGAACCAGAGCCCGTACCAACCATGGAGCGGATCGGCGATCGCGAACCGCCCTGGACCGAAGAGATCACTGGAGAGGAGGAGCTCCCCGACCTCTCCGTCATCGGCCAGATCCTCACCATCCTGCTGGTGGTTCTCGGCGCAGTCGTCCTCATCGCCATCCTGCGCCGGCTTCGCCGACTCCGCACAGCCCGCCGGCACAGCGTCGTCGTCGGTGGCGACCCGGATGTCCTTCCCGACCACAGCGAGGAGTTGCGCGACGCCGTCGAGACCGCCAGCGAGGCCCTGACCCACCACCGGCACACCGGAAGCGACGCCGTCATCGCTGCCTGGTCGGCTCTCGAATCGGCAGCCGCCGAGTCCGGGGTCGCCCGCGATCCGGCCCAGACACCGAGCGAGTTCACCGCGCACCTGTTACAGCGGCACCACGCGGACGCTGCCGCGACGACCCGCCTGCGCGATCTCTATCATCGGGCTCGCTTCTCCACCCATCCCGATATCGGCGCCGACGAGATCGAAGCCGCCCGGCACGCTCTGGACGACATCCTGCGAACTCTCGCCACCCCCGCGCGGACGGGGACATGATGAAGCGCTGGGATGTGCTGGGGCCGCTGTGTGGCATCGCCACCGGCCTCGTCGCGTTCGCGTTCGGGGTGCAGGGCTGGCGCCCGGTGCTTATCGGCGTGATCGTCGCCGGGCTGTTCGTGTGGGCGCCGCGTTTCTGGCCCGAGGGCAGGTACCTGCGGTGGCCACGGGTCGGCAAGCGCATCCACCGCGGCGGATCTCACCAGGTCTCCCGCCTCGCATCGAGTATCTCCCGGCGTAACCGGTCGGGCGCCCGGCCCGATGCGAGCCTGCAACATCGCCTGCGCCGGCTGGCCACGACCAAGCTGAATCGCCTCGGCATCTCGTGGGACGATCCGCGCGTGCCCGAACTCCTGGGCCCGGCCGTCCACGAGGCCCTGACGACCGAGACGTTCAGCCCCACCATCGACGAGATCGCAGCCATCATCACCGCGATCGAGAACCTCGATGCCCCTGCGGACACCCCCGGTACGGCACACCAGCCCACCGGCACGTCGCACTATCCCGCCCCGGCAGGCGGGCCACGGGACGGTGCATCATGAGCTGGTTCGCCAGGCAGCGGCGATGGCTGCCCACACCCGCCTACAGCCGGGCGATCGGCCTGCCACTCGTCCTCGCGGCCGCAGCGCTGGTCCTCGGCCGGGTCGAGCTGCTCCTGCTGGGCTTGCCGCTGGCGCTGAGCGTCGCTCTCGCCCACGGGCGGCACAGCGCACTGGCCCGCGAGTGGAGCCGCCAGCCCGGTCTCACCTCGCCGCCGAACGTCCGGGTCGAGGGGCCAACACGCGTCGAGGCCGGCCACACGACACGGCTGGCGACCACGATCCATCCCTCCGACGCCCAGCTCGCCACGGTGCTGCTACCACCAGACGTCCAGGACGGCGACGGCGAACGGATCGCCGTCAGCGCACCCGCACGCGATGCGGAGCCCCGGCCCGTCGTCACCGCCATGGAGATCACGACGTGGGGAACGCACGCGATCGCCCGGCCCGACCACCTGGCCGCGACCGCCGACGCGTACTGGGTCGCGGGGCCGTTCGAAGGCGAAGCGTTCACCACGCAGGTGCTGCCCGCCGTGTCCTCCCGGCTGCCCACCGGACCGCTGCCACCCCGCCCCGCCGGCATGGTCGGTGCACACCGGACCAGGAGGCCGGGCGAGGGAACCGAGCTGCACGAGATCTCGCCGTTCGTCCCCGGTGATCGCCTCCGGCGAGTCGACTGGCGGGTCACCGCCAGACAGGCCGGACCGGACGAGCAGCTGTACACGAGGCGAACCCTCGTCGACGCCGACGCTGACGTCATGTGCTGCATGGACAACCGCTTCGATCTGTCCGCCGAGGTGAACCGGTGGTCCGCCGTCACCGACGCCGAACCCGCGGACGATGCGACGCAGGTCCCGCGGACCAGCATCGACATCGCCGTCGACACGGTGTCGTCGATCGCGGCCGGATACCTGGCGCACGGCGATCGGGTCGGGTTGCTCGACCTTTCCGCCCCGACGAGTGGACGTGGACCGGGTGGAGTTCCCGGCGGAACGGGCAGCCGGTCGGCAATGGTCCGGCCGGGCAGCGGTAGCCGGCACCTGATCCGCTTGCGCAGCCACCTCGCGTCCCGCACCCACCGTCCCAGCTCCGGTGATCTCACCCCGCTGGCGGACAAGATGCCACCGTTCCCGCCGGGCGCCATCATCGTCGTCACGTCGGTCTTTCTCGACGCGTCCATCGTCGAGCTCACCGCCGGCTGGCGCCGGGCAGGCCATCCCGTCCTGGCCGTCGACGTCATGCCCCAGCCGCTACACGTCGACCCCGGCGACACGGCAACACGGCTGGCGCTGCGAGTCGTCCTGGCCGAGCGCGACGAGCGGTTCGCCGCACTGACGTCCCACGGCGTGGTCGTGACCTCCGCCGACCCTACTCGGCTCGCGCTCGATCTCGCCCGGCTCGCCCGCACGCCGCGAAGGAGCCGGCAACGATGACCCCATCCCCCGAGCATTCGATGGACGCGTCCGACGGGCTCGTCGGGAAGTGCCTGCCATCGTGGCAGCTGCACGTCGCACTGGGTCTCGCCTGCGCACTCACCATCGGCACGACGATGCGGTGGAGCGAACCGTCCGCGTTTCACGTCGTCATCCTGGTGGCCTCCGCCGTGGCCGTAGTGATTCATCCCAGGTCGCATGCGGCCACGATCTTTCTCGGAATCGTCGCGTTCACCGTCCTCGTCAACGATCCCGGCTTGTCCCTCTGGATCATCCCCACCGTCACGGGCGTGCACGCGACCCACACGCTGGCCGCGCTGGTCGCCGTCGTTCCATGGGGCAGCAAGGTCGAGTGGCCCGCGCTGATCCCGTCGCTGCACCGGTTCTGGATAGTACAAGCGGCGAGCCAGCTGCTGGTCGTCGTCGCCCTGCTGCTCTCCGCGTAGCCAGCGTCCCTGCCCCCTCCTCTCCGCCCAAGCCGCTCGACAGCCGCCGCCACCCGAGAGATGCCACGAGGATCGCCCGAGCCGTGCACGGTGAGCGCACTGGAGAAAGCGCTTTCTGGGCCCGGTCGAGGGGCATCCGGCGTGCATGGCGCGCGCCCGACGTGCATGGCCGGAACCCGTATCGCCACGGCGTCTCCGCGGCATGAAAAGGTGGTCATGTGAGTCTCCGATGGGCCGAGAAGCCAGCACATTCCGTTCACCGTGAAGCCCGGCTCGTCCTGATCCGGCATGGAGAGTCGGAGTGGAATGCCGAGGGTCGCATCCAGGGGCAGCACGGCACCGGCCTCTCGGCACGGGGACGCGCCCAGGCCGAGGACGTGGCCACATACCTGACCGCCGCCTTCCCGGATCCCGTTCTCGTCGTCGCGAGCGACCTCGAACGGGTGACGCAGACAGCAGCGCCGTACGTGTCCTCCACCGGAGCCACGGTCGAGGTGGACAAGCGGCTCCGCGAAATCGACACCGGCGCGTGGAGCGGGCTGATCGGCGCCGAGGTCGCCGAGCGTTTCCCGGATGAGATCGCAGCGGTCCGCCGCGGAGAGGACATTCCACGTGGCGGCGGCGAGAGATTCGCCGATCTGCGTGTCCGCGTGGCGGAAGCATTGCACGATCTCGCACGACAGGCTTCTGCGGACGCGAATGCCGGCGCCACCCCCACGGCCTTGATCTTCACCCACGGTGGCCCGATCCGGGTGAGCGTCGCCGCTGCGCTCGACCTTCCCGAGGGCGGGCACCAGCTGCTCGACCCACCGGAGAACTGTTCGGTCACCGTCCTCACGTTCGTGCTCGACGAATCCGGCGACGTCGCCGCCATCCGGCTCGGCAACTACAACGGGCACGTGAGCGCCCGGATCCATTCGCTCACCTCGTAATCACCGCAGCGGCCACGAATCCGCAGGGATGCCCGGTCGCTGCGACAGCTACGCGCTCGCAGAGCGGCACTTCAACACCGAAACATGCGGAAAACCCGCCAGATCAGGGATGAGATGCACGCCTCGACATCGAAGTCGGTACCTCAACACGGCAGCGCCACGGCCAAATGGGCCTGGCGCGAGCAGGATGAACCACGCACACTAGAAGGAGAGACGCATACCGATCCCGTGGGGGTACTGTCATGCCGGGCCTCAACACGGACCCACCTCTCGCGCTCCCGGTCCTGTCCCGGGGCAAGCATCGCCGCCCACGCCAGGGGGCGTGCTTCATGGAGTTCGCCTCGTACCTGGCCGGTGAGCGCTGGAGTGACCATCCCGCCTGCACTCATCCATTACTGTCCTCACTCGCGCGAATGGTGAACGACACCATCTCCGATCAGCATCGCCCGCACCTGGCTCACCTCATTCCGTCGGTCATCGGCCTCAACGACGACGACACCCGGCTGGATGCGATCATCGTCCGCCGCGTCGCTGCCGCCGCGCTACCGGTAGTCAGCGCGGAACGGCAACGCGTGCTGGCGGTAGCCATTCTGGGAAGCGAACGCATCCTCGACGACCTCGACGGGCGGCCGGCCGGAACCCTGAGCGCACACAGCATCGGCGCGCTCGATCAGGTTCCCGATGCGGCACGTTGGGCACGGTCGTTCACCGCTGGCATGCCGAGCACGCACGCCGGCTTCCGCCGACATGCGGGGCCGACGGCGATCCGAACCGCCGTGACGGGAATCGCTGAGGCCTGCGTACGTGACACCGACCGCCGCCTGCACGACCTTCTCGCTGCGGCGGTTGACGAGTGCCGGGCGTGGATCGGCGCCGACGCCCAGCCGGGCGAGCCAGTGGACGCGGCCCAGTGGTCCCAGGCGTGCCAGATCACGGGCACGGCAACACCCTGACCTCTGGCTTTTCCCGGCGATCATGATCACCGGGAGGGAGGGGTCATCGGAGGGTGAGGACGGCGTTGAGCTCCGGCAGCGCTTCCAGTTCCCGTGTCAGGATGCGTTCGGCGCTGCGGACGGATCCCACCAGCGGGTGGATGGCCAGCGCCTTCACGGCCGCGGACCGCGAGCCGGATAGCGCCGCGTCGATCGTCGCCCGTTCCGTGGCCTTGACGCTGGTCATCAGGCCGGCCGCATGCGAGTCGAGCGCTCCCGCCGCCAACGGGTGTGCCCCGTTGCGGCCTACCAGGCAGGGAACCTCGACGACGGCGTCCTCGTCCAGATCCGGTACGGCCGACCGGTTACGCACGTTGAGCACCAGGGTGGCTCGTTCGTCGGCCGCGATGGCCCGCATCAGCGACAGGGCCACCTTGTCGTAGCCACCGCCGTCAAGGTCGGCGACGTTCCGGCTCCCCGCGCCCGATGCCTGCCGGCCTTCCGACATGTACGTGGCTTCGCGCTCGCGCCGTGCCTCCTCCCAGCGTTTGGCCGCGCCCGGCTCGCCCGCGGCACGGTAGAAGGCGTCTTGTTGCTCCCTGAGAAACTCCCCGCGGGTGGCCGTGGCCTCGGAGATCGAGGCGATCGCATCCTGCGTGAAGTAGTAGTAATACAGGTACTCGTTGGGGATCATGCCGAGCGCGCGCAACCACGAACCGCCGAATAGCTGCCCCTCTTCGAACGACGCCAGGGCGTCGTCGTCGGCGAGCAAGCGCGGCAGGCGATCCTCGCCATCCACCAGGACCCGTCGCAGCCATCCCAGGTGGTTCAGACCCGCATAGTCGAACCAGGCAGCTGCTGGATCCACCTCCAGCGCCCGGGCAACCCTGCGGAAGAGCCCGACCGGAGAGTCACAGATACCGATGACGCGCTCACCCAGCACCCGGCTCATGGCCTCGGTGACCATGCCAGCAGGGTTGGTGAAGTTGATGACCCATGCCTCTGGCGCGTGCCGGCGCACCGCTTCGGCGATCGTCATCGCCACCGGGATGGTGCGCAGGCCATAGCAGACGCCTCCCGCTCCGGTTGTCTCCTGGCCGAGCACGCCTTCCGCCAGCGCGGATCGCTCGTCGCACGTGCGGCCACGCAGGCCCCCGACCCGGATGGCGGAGAAGACGAAGTCGGCTCCTTGCACTGCCGTGGCGAGATCGTCTTCGACGATCACCTCCGGTCCGTGACCTGGCGACGCTTCGTCGATCACCGACCGCACCGCCCGCACGCGCTGCGGATCAGTGTCGTGCAACACGACGGTCTCGACACCGGAATCCTCCGAGACGAGCGCCGAGTGGACGAGAGGAACCCGGAAGCCCCCGCCGCCCAAGATCGTCAGCCTCATGCAACTATCACCTCGACTCCGGATTCGCGCAGTACGTCGAGAGTGCCGGGATCGGCGCCCTCGTTGGTGACGACGATGTTCAGGGCATCCGGTGTGCACACCGACGCGAAGCCGGCGCCCGGGAACTTCGAATCGTCCGCCATCAAGATCACCTGATCGGCCGCGGCGATCATGGCACGCTTGACCGGAACCTCGATCGCCGTGGTGTCCATGACCGCGCCGTCGGCGCGTACCCCGCTGGTGCCCATGAACAGCCGGCTCGCCCGTACCTGCCGCAGGCTGTCCTCGGTCAGGTAGCCCACGAGCGAACGATAGTTGCGCCGGACGACACCACCGAGAAGGATAAGCTCGATCTCCGGGTCCGGCACGAGTTCCTCGTAGACGGCGAGGTTGGCCGTCATGACGGCCACCGAGCGGCCCCGCAGGTGCTTGGACAGCTGGTGCACCGTCGTGCCGATGTCCAGCAGCAATACGTCGCCGTCGCGCACGAGCTCGGCCGCCCGCCGGGCCACCGCGGCACGCGTGTCCGGAGCCACGGTGGCGACCTCGGCGAACGACGGCTCCACCGACGTGCTCGCCGCCGCACCGCCGCGCACACGCGTCAGCAACTCCTGGCGTTCGAGACGATCGAGGTCTCGCCGGACCGTTGCCTGGCTGACACCCAGGCGCTCCGCGAGCGTACCGACGGCGACCGGCCCTTCGGAACGCAGGATCTGCATGATCAATTCGTATCTTCGCTGTGCGAGCACAAACGAACAATATCAATCATCTGCCCCGGTGTGCGCGTCAGCTACGATCCATACTGCATGAAACTGCGCGCATAATGCGCCATTGCCGGATCTCATCAAACACTTCTTGTCAATTTCGCGCGCCAAACGCTATGTTCTTACAAAACGACAACCCGACAGCTGAGGTACACGTGCCGAGCATTCCCCGCGACCAGTACTCCAGCCCGAGCAGGGCCGGCTACGATCCGCTGGCTGCCCACCGGCAGGACGACGATCCGGAGGTGGACGTCTTCCTCACCGGAACCGTCTTCTTCGACATCATCTTCATCGGCCTCGAAGGCAGCCCACGCCCGGGCACCGAGGTGTGGGCTGAAGGCATGGGCTCCGCCCCCGGCGGTGTGGCCAACCTCGCCGTCGCCTGTTCCCGTCTCGGCCTGCGCACGGGTCTGGCCGCGGCGTTCGGCGAGGATCTCTACGGCGACTACTGCCGCCAGACGCTGGGTGTGCAAGAGGGTGTCGATCTGACGTACTCCCGCTACGTCACCGGTTGGCACTCGCCGGTCACCGTGTCCGTGGTCTACGAGCGCGATCGCACCATGATCAGCCACGGGCACACACCCGAGGTGCAGTCCCGGCTGATCCGCCAGCCCCCGGCCGCCCGGGCCACCTTCATCGATCTCAGCGCCGAACGCCAGCCGTGGGTGGACGCCATCATCGAGACCGGCGGCATGGTCTTCGCCGACGTCGGCTGGGACCCGGAAGATCGATGGGATCTCAAACAGCTCGAAGCCAGCCTGCGTGGCTGCTATGCGTTCTCCCCGAATGCGGTCGAGGCGATGAGCTACACCCGGACCGACACGCCCGAGGACGCCGTGCAGGTACTCTCCGAGCTCGTCCCGCTGGCCGTTGTCACGTGTGGCGCGGACGGAGCACTCGCCTACGATCGCGCTACCGGCCAGACGGTGCACGCACCGGCCATACCGGTCGAGGCGATGGATCCGACCGGCGCGGGTGACGTCTTTCTCGCGGGCCTCATGCTGGGCACGGCGGCTGCCTGGCCTCTCGAACACAGCCTGCGGCTGGCCAATCTCGCGGCTGCGCTCTCCGTGCGGCACTTCGGCGGCGCGCTAGCCGCCCCAGGGTGGGGGGATATCGCCGCCTGGTGGAACGAGAACGGTTCCAAGGATCCGGCGCTGGCCGACAGCTACGCGTTTCTCGACGACATTCTCCCCGGCTACGAGGTCCCAGAGGTCTCCAGGGCCATCGCCACCCTCGGATTCCGCACCAGATGGTGAGGATCCGGGACGCACACGAAAGGGCAGACGAATGAGCACAGCAAGGCCATGGGCCAGCACCCGAGAAACCAGCCCCCAGGAAACCAGCCCCCGAGAAACCAGGATGCCGGTATCCAGGACACGGACGTGGATCCGGTTCGCGGCCACCGCAGCCGCCTTCACGCTCATCGCGGCGTGCGCTCCCGGCAGCGACGATGACGCGGACGACGACGCGGGTGACGCCGGCACCGGCAGCGGCACCGACGTCGAGACCGACCCGGGGAATCTGGGCGACGTGACGCTCGTCGTCTGGGATCAGGAGGTCCGCGGTGGGCAGTCCGAGCAGATCGACGCGCTCAACGAGGCGTTCGAAGAGGAATACCCCAACATCACCATCGAGCGGGTCTCCCGCTCGACCGACGATCTTCGGACCACGCTCCGGCTGGCGCTCAGCGGTGACGACGCGCCCGACGTCGTCCAGGCCAACAACAGCCGCACGGAGATGGGCCAGTATGTCGGCAATGACCTGTTGACGCCGCTCGACGACTACGCCGAGGCCTACGGCTGGTTCGAACGGTTCCCCGAATCGGTGCGGGCGCTGGCCATGTACAGCGACGACGGTGAGGTCTACGGGGAAGGCCAGCTGTACGGGCTCGCCCAGATGGGCGAGATCGTCGGCGCCTTCTACAACAAGTCCAAGCTCGACGAACTCGGCATCGATCCGCCGGAAACCCAGGAGGAGTTCGAAGCCGCCCTGGAGACTGCCCACGAGGCCGGTGAGCTTCCCATCCAGTTCGGAAATCTCGATCCGTTCGCCGGAATCCACGAGTACGGGTTCGTACAGAACCAGTTCGCCGACGCCGAGACGATCAGCAACCTCGGCTTCGGCCGGCCCGGCTCGACATGGCTGTCGCCGGAGAACGTCGAGGCCACCGAGACGATCGTGTCCTGGGTAGACGAGGGCTACTTCACCGAGGGCTTCGCCGGTCTCGACTACGACGAGGCCTGGCAGCAGTTCGCCGACGGTGAGGGCGTCTTCCTCGTGGCCGGCACCTGGCTCGTGGCCGACCTCGATGAAGCCATGGGCGGCGACGTCGGCTTCATGCTTCCCCCAGCCGGCGCCAGCGGGCAGCGGCTGGTCACCGGGGGTATCAGCATCCCGTTCTCCATTCCTGCTAACAGCGAGAACCAGGACGCAGCGGCCGCCTACATCGACTTCATCACCAGCGCCGACGCGATGGAGACGATCACCGAGACCGGCAACCTTCCCGTCGTCGATGCCGCCGAGCAGGACGTCGACGGCCTCCAGGCCGAGGTGTTCGACGCCTGGGCACGCGCCGGTGAGGAGGACCTCGTGGTGCCCTACCTCGACTACGCGACACCGACGTTCTTCGACACCCTCACCGCCGCCGTCCAGGACCTGCTCGGAGGCGAGCGCAGCCCCGAAGAATTCCTCGACCACCTGGAGAGCGAGTACCTGGAGCACGTCGAAGACCAATGAGACGTCGACCAGGTCCGCCGGGCGAGCCACGCAAGCTGGCCTACCTGTACATCCTGCCGGCCGTGGTGGTGTTCGTCGCCTTCATCGGCGTGCCGCTCGTCCGCAGCGCCACGTTCTCGCTCTACGAGTGGGACGGTCTCGGCAGCGGGGAGTGGGTCGGGCTGGCCAACTACGCGGCGGTGTTCACCGATCCGGACCTCCGGGGCGCCTTCGTCCACGCGCTGGTCCTGATCGTCTTCTACGCCGTTGTCCCGGCCACGCTGGGCCTGCTCCTCGCGGCCACCATGATGCGCGCCCGCCGGATGCCGGGGCTCGGCCTCTTCCGCGTGCTGATCTTCCTCCCGCAAGTGGTGCCCATGGTGGTCGTCGCCATCGCGTGGCGCCAGATCTACGCGCCGGAGGGCCCGCTCAACGGCCTGCTACGGGCCGTCGGTCTCGACGGGCTGGCCCGTCCCTGGCTGGGTGACCACACCTGGGCCCTGCCGTCCGTCGGCCTGGTGGGCACGTGGGTGGCTACCGGGCTGTGTTTCGTGCTGTTCCTGGCCGGCATGGCCAAGATCCCGCGCGAGCTGTACGAGGCGGCCCGGCTCGACGGCGCCCGGCCCCGACAGGAGTTCTTCGCCATCACCCTGCCTGCTGTCCGGGGCGAGCTCGCTGTCGCGCTCACCCTCACCGTCATCGCCGCGCTGAAGACGTTCGACCTCGTGTACGTCATGACGAGTGGTGGTCCCGGTCACCGCACCACGGTGCCGTCGTACGAGGTCTACCGGCAGGCGTTCGTCGTCGGCGAGGTGGGCACGGCAACCGCGCTCGCGCTCGTGCTCACGGCCATCGTGTTCGTCGTCACCGTCATCATCAACCGGATCGGCGGCGACGCGGATCGGGGCTCGCGTGGACGTGGCGCGCGCCGCCGCTTCGCGCGCCGCCGCTTCGCGCGCCGGCCCGGGAGCTCTCCGGAAAGCCCGGCAGCACCCGCAGCAACCGGAGCAACCGGGGCAGCTGGAGCGGCCGGAGAACGTCCCGACACCGAGGCCGGGAGCACAGGACGGAGGATTGGATGATCTCGCGTTCCGAACGACTCACGAATTACGCGATTCTCGTCCTCTTCGCGACCATCGCGCTCTACCCGGTACTCCTCATCCTGTCCACGGCGTTCTCGCCGGAGCAGGCCGGCGCCACCGGATGGGTGGATGTCAGCAACTTCGGCGAGGCGTGGACCCAGGGCCGGTTCGGCTCGTACATGCGCACCAGCGCCGTCGTCGCCGTGCTCGTCGTCGGGATGTCCGCCGTCTTCTCGGTGATGGCCGGCTATGCCTTCGGCACGATGCGGTTCCGCGGTTCGGAGGTCATCTTCTACGTCCTGCTTCTCGGCATCATGGTCCCTGCCGAGGCGCTGGTCGTCGCGCTCTACTATGACCTCGAACCGATGGGGCTGACGAACACCCTCGTCGCGATCGTGATGCCGCAGGTCGCCCAGTCCGTAGCGTTCGGCACGTTCTGGATGCGTGCCTACTTCCGGTCCAGCTCGCGCGAGGTGGTGGAGGCGGCGCGGTTGGACGGCGCCGGCCACTGGCGCACCCTGTGGCAGGTGCTCGTGCCGATGGGCCGTCCGGCGATCACCACCATGCTCGTGCTCGTCTTCATGTGGACCTGGAACGAGTTCCTCATCCCGCTGGTCATGGCCACGAGCGAGGACCTGCGGACCGCACCGCTGGGACTCGCGTTCTTCCAGGGGCAATACACCGCCGGCACCGCGCTGCTCGCGGCGGGCGCCACGCTCGTCGCGCTGCCGGTGGTGGTCCTCTACCTGATCCTGCAGCGCCACTTCATCCGCGGCATGGTCGAAGGCGCGGTGAAGTGATGCCCGGTGTCCTGCCCCTCTCCCCCGAAAGGATGGATCCATGCGATTACGGACGCGTGTCACGGCCGTCGTGACAGCCCCGTTCCTCATCGCTTCGCTGGCCGCGAGCGCCAGCGCCGACGGGACCGGCGCCCACGATGCCACCAGGGGTGATGCCGCTGCCAGCACCCCTGGCGGGACCTACGGCAACGCTCCCGAGGATGCACCCGGCAACGCCCCCGGCGATGCCGCCGACCTCGACGTGCTCTTCGTCGGCGCGCATCCCGACGACGAAGCGGGCGCGCTCGCCGCGTTCGGCCAGTGGAACGAGTTCGACGACGTGCGTGCGGGAGTCATCACCGTCACCCGCGGCGAGGGCGGCGGCAACGCCGTCGGGCTTGAGGAGGGCCCGGAGCTGGGGCTGATTCGCGAGGCCGAGGAGCGCCGCGCGGTCGGCTATGCCGGCATCGAGCGGATCTACAACCTGGACAAGATCGATTTCTTCTACACCCTGAGCGCGCCGCTGACCAGGGAGGCCTGGGACGGGGACGGCGGCGACACGCTGGAACGGGTGGTCCGGGTGGTGCGCGCGACCCGGCCCGAGGTGATCGTCACGATGGATCCCTCACCCGGCAACCACGGCAACCACCAGGAAGCTGCCCGGCTGGCCGTCGAGGCGTACGAGGCTGCCGCCGATCCCGACGCCTATCCCGAGCAGGTGGAGAGCGAGGGCCTGGAGCCCTGGACCGCTGCCCGGATCCTGCAACATCGCGCCTCGGGATCCGCCGAGCCTGGCCCGGCCTGCGAGACCACGCCCTTCGACGCGGACGACCCGACGGATCGGGTCTTCGGTGTCTGGGCTGGCCGGATGTCCGAGGCCGCGGGCGAGAGGTGGGCGATGCTCGAACGCCGCGCCCAGTGGGAGTATGTCACCCAGGGCTGGCACACCTTCCCGCCGCCTCCGGAGGATCCCGACGAGATCGCGTGCGACTGGTTCACTCTGATCGGCAGCCGCACGCCATATCCCGAGCCCACCAGCGGGCCGACGGCCGCCATCGAGGGCGCGGTGCTGCCCGCCGATGACGGTCTCCCCCTCGGTACCGGGCTGACGGTCGACACCGAGACGTTCACCGTGCTTCCGGGCACGTCGTTCACCGCGACCGTACAGGTCACGGCAGCTCGCAAGCCGCTCGTGCGGCCCGAGCTTGATCTCCGGGTTCCCGACGGCTGGACGGTCGAGGAGACCGGTGACACGCCGCGGGTCGTGCGCCCGGGTCAGGAGAGCAGTGTCGACGTCGTCGTCACGCCGCCCGACGACGCGCCCGTCGGCGAGCGCCATTCGCTCGCGGCATCCATCACCACCCGGGATGGCGCGTCGGGGACGAACGAGACGGTCGTCGAGACGGTCCACCAGATCCAGGGCAGACTTGCCGCTCGGCCCGAGATCGCGGACTTCCAGGAGTGGACCCACGAGCGGGGCCTGCCGAAGCTCGAAACGCTCATCACGCCTACGGCCTCCGTCGGGTCCGGGCGCAGCGAGGAGGTTGCCGTCGAGGTCACCAACGACAGCGACGCCCCGGCCAGCGGCTCGGTCACCCTCGACCTCGCCGACGGTTTCGAGGCCAGCCCGGCCGAGCAGGCATTCGACGATCTCGCACCCGGCGCCACCACATCCGTGACGTTCGAGGTCACCAACGTCGACACCTCGCTGCCGACGTCGAGCAACGCGCCCGGAGGCGGCTATCCATTTGACGTCGTCACCACGGTCGATTCGACCACCGACGTCCAGGAGGCGGTCCTTGAGCTGGTTCCCACCACCGAGGTGCCGCAGGTGGATGAGGCGCCAGTACTGGACGGCGTCGCCGGCGAGGGCGAGTATCCGGCAGACGAGCTCGACGCCTCCACGCACTGGGAAGGTGAGGAGGTCGCGGCCGCTGACGCCTCCGCATCGGCGAAGGTGAGCTTCACCGACGAGGCGCTCTACGTCTTCGTGGACGTGACCGACGACGAGCTGGGCAACGTGCTCCCGCCGGAGGACTGCAAGCGGCACTGGCGAACCGACTCGGTGGAGATCACCGTCGATCCGCGCGGGACGTCACAGCACAGCGCCACGACGTTCAAGACGGGCATCTTCCCCGTCACCGACGATCCGGACAATGGCAATCCGCCGTGCTTCCAGCGTGATGCGGACAACAACCAGGGCCCGGGCGCCGAAACGGCACCCGGCATAGAGGTCGCGTCGGTGGTGCGCGATCCGTACGACGGGTACACGATCGAGGCGAAGATCCCGTTCGACGTGCTGCCGGACACCGTCGACCCCGAGCGGATGGGCTTCAACGTCCTGCTCTACGACTCCGACACCCAGGACAACACCGGGCAGACGCGGATCGGCTGGTCGACCTTCGGTGGGGTACAGGCCAACCCGTTCGGCTGGGGACTCGCCACGCTGCCCGGGCTGGAGGAGTCGGCCCCCGACCCGGTGGAGCCGACGTTGCCGTCGGAGGCGGCGCGAAGTGTCGATTCTCCGCAGAGCATCGAGCAGGCCGCCATCGACGGCGTGCCACTCGGAGGCGGCCCGGGTCTCGAACCGGGAACGCTGCGGATCGCCTCGGCCCGGATGTCCGACGACGGGGCCACCGTCCGGCTGCGGACCAGCACGGCCGGGCAGGCGAACGTCTTCGTCTGGGACGGCGAGGCCGTGGTGGGCTCGGTGAGTACGGAGCTAGCCGGCGGATCGACGACCGTCGAGGTGCCGCTCGACAGCGCAGCTCGTTCCGGCGAGGACACCGGGTATGATTCCGGTGCCGAGCTGACTGCGCTCGTCGCCTTCATCACCGACGGCGGTACGGCCGCCGGCGCCGAACCGGTGCGCTGACCTCACGCCCCTCCACCCAGGATCATCGAGGATGTGCCCGGCGGGCATCGGGCACATCCTCGATGATCACCGCGGCGTGGGCGGAGGGACCGCAGGATCCGCCAGGTAACGCTGAACCGTCGGCGCTACCCACCTCACTACCTCTTCGCGGCTCATCTCCACCACGGGGGGAAACCGCAACACGTACCGGCACAACGCGAGGCCAAGAATCTGGCTGGCTACCAGGCCAGCGCGGGTGGATGCTGGAGCGGATGGATCGGCTGCGACCTCCGCGACCACTGGTGCCAGCTGCTCGGCGAAGATCGCTTGCATCCGCTCGGCGGCGACAGCGTTCGTGACACCGGAGCGCAGCAATATCATCAACGCCTCGTCCCCCTCCCATCGATCGAGGAAGTGCCGGACGAGCCGCTCGCCGACCTCGGAGCGGGGCACCTGTACGAGTGACGGAAGCTCGAGATCGAAATGCGCCGCTGCCGCGAACAGTTTCTCCTTGCTTCCGAAGTAGCGCATCACCATCGACGGATCGATACACGCGTCCGCGGCTATGGCGCGGATCGTCGCGCGCTCGTAGCCATCTGCGGCGAACCGGTCTCGAGCCGCGTCCAGGATGGTCGCCTTCGTTTCCTCTGATGCCCTCCGCATCCCGGCAATGCTAGGTCAACGAACGTTTGCCAACAATTGTTGACCCGGCGTGTCCGGGGTACTAGAGTGAAGTCAACAAACGTTGGCCAACATATGTTGACCTAGGAGGGCGGCCATGCTCCCCACCACCACCGGCGTTCTCGTCGTCGGCGCCGGGCCTACCGGGCTGACGGCCGCGATCTCCCTGGTCAGCCGCGGCCACGAGGTCACCGTCGTCGACAATCAAGCCGCCGGGGACAACACGTCCCGCGCGGCCGTCGTGCACTCGCTGACGCTGGAAGCGCTCGAACCGCACGGCGTGGCCGAACGGCTCGCCGCTCTCGGAGTTCACGCGCCGCGATTCACCATCCGAGACCGCGACCGGGTGCTCGTTCCGGTGCCATTCGACAATCTGCCGACCGCCTACCCATACACGCTGATGATCTCCCAAGCGATGACGGAACGGGTGCTGCTGGAGCGGCTGATCAAGCTCGGAGGGACAGTGCACCGCCCCTACACCCTGACCACGCTCGATCACGACGACACCGGCGTCGCCGCGACCTTCTCGAATGGGAGCCAGACCCGCGCCGCCTATGTCGTCGGGGCCGACGGCATGCACAGCACCGTGCGCGAACAGGCCGGCATCGGTTTCGGCGGCGAAACGTACGCGGAGTCCTTCACCCTCGCCGACGTGCGGCTGAGCGGTGGTGCACCCCACGACGAGGTCATCCTCTACTTCTCCCCCGCCGGAATGGTCGTGGTCGCGCCGCTGCCGGACGGTATCCACCGCATCGTCGCCACGGTCGACGAGGCACCACAGATGCCTGACGCCGACTTCCTGCAACACCTGCTCGACACCCGGGGTCCGCAAGCCACCCGAGCTCAGGTCCGCGACGTGATCTGGGGCTCCCGGTTCCGCGTCCATCACCGCGTCGCCGACACGTATCGGCAGGGCAGGATCCTTCTCGCTGGTGACGCCGCGCACGTGCACAGCCCGGCCGGAGGCCAGGGAATGAACACGGGCATCACCGACGCCGTCGCTCTCGGCACGATCCTGGACCGCGTCCTGCGCGGCGGCTCTGCGCAACAGCTCGACGACTACGGCGCTGCGCGCAGGCCGATCGCACTCCAGGTAGTCAAGCTCGCCGACCGGCTGACCCGGCTCGCCACCGTCCGTCGCGCAATGCGGCCGCTGCGCAACGCCGTCCTCGGGACTCTTGGCAGGATTCCCCCGTTCCGTCGCCGGCTCGCTCGGCGCCTATCCGGGCTCGTGTACCGCTAACGGGCGCTTCCCGCGCCACTCGAAGAACGGAGCTCACCGTGCGCATCGTCAACCAGCATCTGAACCCGGCAACAGCCCCGCTGCAGTCCCCGAGCGGTACCGGCTACCTCCTGCTTGCCGCCGAGATCGACCGGCGGCCCATGTTCCTGCGCAGCAGCGCAACGATGCGGCAGCTCATCCCTGACGCGAAACGGCTCGCCGCCGAGCTGCAGACCCACGACGACGTCGTGCGCGCGAGCGTGTTCCGCGGGTTCGCCAACCTCGTCGCCGCCCAGAATCATCGGCTGTTGCGCCGCGCCACCGAGTCCGGCGGAGTTGAACGTGCACGCTATGACCTCGTCATTCTCATCGAGACACGCGATCCAGCTGGCGCGCGCCACCTTCGCCTTGATCCGGCCTACAAGCAACTCGCGGCGCGCGTCACCGCGGTCGCGCGCCGCACCGCGGACATTGCCGCTGCCAACGTCCGGAACATGGGCGATGTGGATGCCAGCCGCCCCGGGGTTTTCCTCTTCAACTTCTTCTACGGTGCGGACCCGCAACAGATCGTGCCCGTGTGGGAGTACACGGCCGGATGGTTCAACGTCAACACCGGTCTCGATAATTCGCGGGTGATGGAACCGCTCGACGGCGAGCGCGAGGACTTCGGGATCATCAACCACTGCCGCTGGGATCGGCTGCGCGACATCGCGCCGAAGATGGTCTTGCGCACATCATTCCGCCGGTTCGTCCTCGCCAACTTCACCGCGAATCACATTTCGGCCCAGCCGATCCTCTACCGTCTCGCCTGATCGCGTCGCAGCACGGTGCCGGTGCCACTCGTGTGGCGCGACCCGCTCGCTAGCCTGGTGGGTACAGGGGTGAGTGCCATGAGTCTTGTCGGCGGCGTACGTCACGCGGCGCGGCACACGCCCGGCGAGCGGAACCGGGCAGTCGATCTCCTGCGAGCGTTCGCGATATGTATCGTGGTCATCGGGCACTGGCTTGCCCTGGTGGTCTCCACCGACGACGGCATCGGCGGCAGCAACGCGCTCTCCCACCTTGGCTGGTCCCATCCGGTGACCTGGTTTCTGCAGGTCATGCCGCTGTTCTTCCTCGTCGGCGGGTATGCCAACGGCACGTCGCTGCACTCGCACTACGCCCGCGGCGGTGACCTGCTGGGGTGGCTGCTCAGCCGGAGCGAGCGGCTCTTACGGCCGACGACGGCATTCATCGTCATCCTGGGCTCCGCCGGCCTCGGGCTTCCGTTGCTCGGAGCCGACCCCGAGCTCGTCGCGCTCGCCGTGTGGGCTGCCCAGATCCCCCTGTGGTTCCTCGCCGCCTACGTGAGCCTGGTCTTTCTCGCCCCCTTCCTCTACGAACTCCACCGCCGGTTCGGGCTGGCGTTTCCCGCCGTGGCGTTCGTCGCCGTCCTCGTCATCGACATCGCCCGCATGCACGCCGACGTGCCCGTCATCGGTGCTGCCAACTACCTGCTCGTCTGGCTGGTCTTCCACCAGATCGGCTTCGCCTGGCGCGACGGTAGCGGCAACGCCCGTCCGGCGATCTTGGCCGCTCTGACGATCGGTGGCGTCGCGCTACTCATCGCCCTCACGGCCTTCGGCCCGTATCCGGTCAGCATGGTGGGAGTCCCGGGAGAGGCATTCCAGAACACCTCACCACCGTCGTTCGCGCTGCTCGTCCTGGGGGTCACGCAAGCCGCATGTGCCCTGTTGCTCAGCCGCCGGCTGAACATATTCCTCCAGCGCAGAAGCGTGTGGACGGTGGTCGTCGGCATCAACACCGTAATCTTGACGATGTTCCTGTGGCACATGGGCGCGGGTGTCGTCGCCGCCGTCACGCTCTATCCGACAGGCCTCATGCCCGAGCCCGCCGTCGACTCGGGGGAATGGCTACTCCTCCGCGTGCCCTGGGTACTGGCCTGCGCGGCCGTCCTCGCCGTGTTCGTCGGCGTCTTCGCCCGCATCGAGGCACGTTCGGCTGGGCTGCGAAAGGGACAGATCATCGGGAGCGCTCCGACCGCCGGCCGGCTACGGCTGCCCGGGACCGCACGGCGCGGGATCGTCGTGACGGGGATCGCCGGCGTCGTTCTCGGTCTCATAACGATCGCGGTCGCGGATCCGGCTCCGGACTACCTCGCCGGTCTGCCCGTCGCCGGGCTCCTCTCGTACATCGCCGGCGCCGGATTGCTACGTCTAGCCCGGCACCATCATTCATGAGTGCTTCACCGGCCACGCCGCCATCCCGCGTTACAGTGCACCATCAGTTCACAGCTCGCAGCTGGGCAGCCAGCGGACACTGGAACGGATCGAGGTCACCGACACCCACCTCGTTCAGATGCCGGACGACGATTCCCCACGACTCCAGCATCCCAGTCTCGATGTACGGGATGCCGTGCGTGGCGCAGTACTGGCGCACCAGGGGTTGCGCCTTGCGCAGGTTGGGACGCGGCATGCTCGGGAAGAGGTGATGCTCGATCTGGTAGTTCAACCCGCCCATAGCGACATCGACGAACCAGCTTCCCCGGACGTTCCGGCTCGTGCGCACCTGCCGCTGCAGGAAATCGATGTTCATGTCCGCCGCGAGCACCGGCATTCCCTTGTGGTTGGGTGCGAAGGTAGCTCCCATGCTGAAACCGAACACGCCGAGCTGCACTGCCAGGAAGGCGGCGGCCAGGCCGGGCGAGAGGACGGTGAAGAGCACGAGCGGGTAGAGACTCAGCCGGGCGAGCAGCACGGGAATCTCGACGGCGCGGTGCTTCACCCGTCCCCGGCCGAACACGGTGCGCACGCTCGCGACGTGCAGGTTAAGCCCGGCCAGCAGCAACAACGGGAAGAACAGTGTCCCCTGCCGCGCCACGAACCAGCCCGCGAATCCGCGTCGCCAGCGCCGCCGCATGGCCGCATCCGCCGTGAAAACGAGAGCCCCGTCCACGACGTCAGGATCGGCGCCGACCTTGTTCGGATTCGCATGATGCCGGCTGTGCTTCGACATCCACCAGCCGTAGCTCAGCCCGACGATCGCGTTACCGAGGATCAGCGCACTCCACTCGTTGAGCTTGCCCGACGTGAAGATCTGCCGGTGTGCGGCATCATGGCTGAGGTATGCCACCTGGCTGAGCAGGAGGCCGAACGCACCCGCCACGGCCAGCTGCCACCATGACTCGCCCAGCACGGCAAACGCCACGCCACATCCCGCGAGTAACGCCGCCAGCACGGCCACGCGCACCGCATAGTAGCCCGGCCGACGCCGCAGCAGGCCCGCGTCCCGAACCGAGGTGAGCAGTTCCGAGTACGCGCTCACGTACTTCTTCCGGGGCGCTTCAGCCGGGCGATCGGAATGCCTGGTGAGCGTCGAGGTTTCTGTGTTCACATGTCGACACGCTACGCAGCCGCGAACCCGCAAACAGTCCGGCAAGTACCCCGATTCAGCCCGGAGATAGGACCCCTACCCGTACGGGGGTAAACCCCACCTTCCATCTCACTTCTTGGGTTTGCGGAACGTCCAGGCAAGCGTGGAGGGTCCTGGGCGTTGCACAAACCCAAGAAGAAGCCTTTCCAGTTTTCGTGACGGCTGGACTGGTGTTCAGCGACGGACCCTTAGCGCGGCAGCAGGACGCGTAACCTGTCGGCCGGCCCCAGGAACCGGTGGTCCGCAGCACAGCGCACGTCGACATGCTCGATCTGGCCCGACGTGCTGGAAAGCCTGGCCCGATGCGTCACCGTGGCGGGCAGGCCACATTCCGGGCAGTCGTACAGCATGATGTGTTGCCTCCTCGCGACCAGGCAGGCGCCATCCTTGCCGCGAGCCTCGAGATCATGTACTGGCGACGCCGATGTCGCCCGGCAGATGCCGCCGCTCATATTCCGGTGCGGCTCCCGTGCCCGAGTCCGGCACCCGCCGCGCCACGTGTCATCGTGACCGAAAAGCGAACATGATCGCCATTTGTCCGGACGTGAAACAGCTCACTGACACCGCTCGCCGTCACAGATACCAATCTGTTTGACCAAACCTCTTGCCAGCCCGCGGCCCCACGGACTTTGCTGGTTCCATAAGCGCGCACCGGGACCATGGCGCCGTCGGGCATCACGGTCTTTCAACACAAGCTTTCAATACAAGCTTTGAACAAAAGGAGGTGGGGGCGCGCTCGCGGCGCCTGTGACGACGCGCACCATCGGGGTCGATATGTCCTGGATCGCCCCCCGGCGTACGCGGGAGTGCCCATGACCAGAATCAGCCTGACGGTCGACGGCGTACGGTACGACGACGACGTCGACCCCCGCACCCTCCTCGTCCACCACCTGCGTGACCGCCTCGGCAAGGTCGGCACCGTGGTGGGCTGCGACACCAGCAACTGCGGAGCATGCACCGTACTGCTGGCCGGCAAGAGCGTGAAGAGCTGCACCGTCCTGGCCACCCAGGCCGACGGGTCCGACGTCACCACGATCGAAGGGCTCTCCGGCCCCAACGATGCCCTGCATCCCATGCAGCAGGCCTTCCACGGCTGCCACGGCCTCCAGTGCGGCTACTGCACGCCGGGCATGATCATGGCAGCCGTCGACCTGCTCGCCGACAATCCCGAGCCCAGCGACGACGAGGTCCGCGAGGGTCTCGAAGGGAACCTGTGCCGGTGCACCGGCTACCAGAACATCGTCCGGGCCGTGCAGCAAGCCGCGGCGGACATGCGCGCCGCCGCTCCCCGTACATCCCAGTCAGCCGATGCCGCCCAGGAGGTGACGACATGACCGTCACCGAGGATCAACCCGGCGCCGAAGTCGGCCGTGATCGCCGCCGCAAGGAAGACGCCCGGCTCATCACCGGGCGCACGATGTGGACCGAGAACATCAATCTTCCGGGCATGCTGCACCTGGCGATCCTGCGCAGCCCACTGGCGCACGCCCGGATCACGCACGTCGACGTCGACGCCGCACTCGAGCTTCCCGGCGTGGTCGCGGCGTTCACCGGGCGAGATGTCGCCGACATGCAAGGATCACTCCCCTGCGCGTGGCCGGTCACCGAGGACACCGTCCTTCCCGGCTATCCCCCGCTCGCCGTCGACGAGGTGCGGCACACCGGCGAACCCGTCGCCGTGGTCGCCGCCCGGGACCGCGCCAGCGCACAGGACGCGCTGGAAGCCATCGAGATCGACTACGAGCCGCTGCCCGTCGTCGTCGACATGGAGGACGCCCTCGCCGACGGTGCCCCGCTCGTGCACGAGGACGCGGGAACCAACAAGTGCTACACGTGGGTGCTGGACTCCGCCGAGGCCGGTACCGGTGGTGACGTCGCGCAAGCGAAATCGGACGCCGAGGTCGTGCTCGAACGCCGCTACGTCCAGCAGCGGCTGATCCCGGCCTTCATGGAGCCGCGCAGCGTCGTCGTCGACCCGACCGGTGATCAGATCACGATGTGGTCGGCCACCCAGATCCCGCACATCTTGCGGCTCATGCTCGCCATGTCCACCGGCGTTCCCGAGCACAAGATCCGCGTGGTCGCGCCCGACGTCGGCGGCGGTTTCGGCGGCAAGCTCCAGGTCACGCCGGAAGAGTTCATCGCGTTCGCCGCCGCTCGCCGATTCGGCCGGCCGGTAAAGTTCGTCGAGTCACGTTCGGAGACGATGCTTTCCGGGCACCACGGGCGCGATCAGATCCAGGACATCACGCTCTCCGCCCGCCGCGACGGCACCGTCACCGGCCTGTCCGTCAAGCTGCTGGCCAACATGGGTGCCTACCTCGGCATCGTCACACCGGGGGTGCCGGTGCTGGGCGCCTTCATGTTCAACGCCATCTACAAGTTCCCGGCCTACCGGTTCGAGTGCAGCGGGGTGTTCACCAACACCACCAAGACCGACGCCTACCGTGGCGCGGGCCGGCCAGAAGCGACCTACGCGATCGAGCGGATCATGGACGAGCTCGCCACCGAGCTCGACGTGGACCCGATCGAGCTGCGCCGTCGCAACTGGATCCAGCACGACGAATTCCCGTTCACCACGGTGGCCGGGCTGACATACGACTCCGGCAACTACGAAGCGGCCACCGACCAGGCAATGGAGCTCTTCGGGTACCACGAGCTGCGCCGGGAACAGGCCGAACGCCGCGAGTCAGGTGATCCGGTGCAGCTCGGTATCGGCGTCTCCACCTATACCGAGATGTGTGGCCTGGCCCCCTCGCGGATCCTCGGGCAGCTTCGCTACGGCGCCGGCGGCTGGGAGACCGCCTCGGTGCGGATGCTGCCCACGGGCAAGGTCGAGGTGATCACCGGGACGTCGCCGCACGGGCAGAGCCACGAGACGGCCTGGAGCCAGATCGTGGCCGACCGTCTCGGCGTCCCGTTCGACGACGTCGAGGTACTGCACGGCGACACGCGCACTTCCCACAAGGGCCTGGACACCTACGGTTCGCGTTCCCTCGCCGTCGGCGGGACCGCACTGGTCAGCGCCTGTGAGAAGGTCGTCGACAAGGCCAAACCCATCGCCGCTCATCTGCTCGAATGCGACCCGGCCGATCTGGAGTTCGTCGACGGGCAGTACCGGGTCAAGGGAACGCCGGGTGCGGGCAAGACGCTCGCCGACTGCGCGCTCGCCGTCTTCACCGCCCACGACCTTCCCGACGGCGTTGAGGCCAATCTCGACGCCGACGCCGTCGTCGACCCGGAGAATTTCTCGTTCCCGCACGGAACGCACCTGTGTGCCACCGAGGTCGACACGGAGACCGGGCAGGTGAAGATCCGTTCGTATGTCGCCGTCGACGACGTCGGCACGGTCATCAATCCGCTGATCGTCGACGGGCAGGTGCACGGCGGCATCGCGCAGGGCATCGCGCAGGCACTGTATGAAGAAGCCGTGTACGACGAGGACGGCAACCTGCTGACCGGAACGTTTGTCGACTACACCGTTCCCAGCAGCGCCGACCTGCCGGACATCATCACCGGCCGGACCGAGACACCGGCCACGGGGCACCCGCTGGGAGCGAAAGGCGTCGGCGAGGCCGGGACCATCGCATCGACACCGGCCGTCGTGAACGCCATCGTTGACGCGCTGCGTCCCTTCGGTGTCTCCGACATCCGCATGCCGTGCACCCCCGAGCGGGTGTGGCAAGCGATCCGTGATGCTCGCGCTGCTCGTGAAGGGAGTGACCGGCCATGATCCCGGCCGCATTCGACTACGCCCGGCCCACGAGCGTCGACGATGCCGTGGGCACGCTGGCCGACGGTGGCGAGGACGCGAAGATCCTCGCCGGAGGTCAGAGCCTCATCCCGATGCTCCGGCTGCGGCTGGCCGCGCCGACCGTCGTCGTCGATCTCGGCGGCGTCAACGACCTGCGCGGCGTCACCGATGACGGAAACCATCTGGTCATCGGTGCCATGACCACGCACGACGAGATCATGAACGATCCAGCCGTGCGCAGCCACGCCCCATTGATCGCGCAAGCCACCCGGACCGTCGCGGACCGGCAGGTGCGGCACATGGGCACCTTCGGCGGGTCGCTCGCCCACGCCGATCCGGCCGGTGACCTTCCGAGCGTGACCATGGCGCTGGACGCGAGCTTCGAGATCGCCGGGCCGTCCGGGCGCCGCTCCGTGCCGGCGTCGGAGTTCTTCGTCGATTACCTCACCACGGCGATGGACCCCGGCGAGATCCTGGTCGCGGTGCGGGTGCCGAAGATGTCCGATTCTTCGGGTTGGGGCAGCCACTACGAGAAGCTCAACCGGGTCGCTCAGGCCTGGGCGCTGGTGGGTGTCGCCGCCATGGTTCAGCGGGACAACGGCACCATGTCCGATGCCCGGGTGGCGCTGACCAACATGGGGCCGAGGCCGGTGCGCGCGCACGGCGTGGAGGAAGCGTTGCGGGGCGCACCCGCCACGGCCGATGCCGTCGGCGCCGCCGTCGCGCACGCGGCGGAGAACACCGAGCCGGCCGATGACGTGACGGCCTCGGCGGAGTACCGCACGCACCTGGCATCGGTGCTGACGGGCCGGGCCGTCCGGACCGCCGCCAGCATATGACCACCCCTCGCCCACTCCCGCTGATCATGAACACTAGGCGTGCTATGTAGTCGCTTAGTGTTCATGATCAGCGGGGTGTGGGTGGCGAGGAGGCACAACATTGAGGAGGAGTAGAGCATGCAGTTGGAACACCAGTTCACCGTACCGACGCCGGTCGATCAGGCATGGCAGGTACTGCTCGACGTTCCGGGTATCGCGCCATGCATGCCGGGAGCGACGCTGACCGAATTCGACGGTACGGAGTTCGCCGGCTCGGTGAAAGTCAAGCTGGGCCCGATCTCACTCCTCTACCGCGGAACGGGTCACTTCGCCGAGAAGGACGAAGCGGCCCGGCGGATCGTCATCGAGGCGTCCGGCAAGGAGAGCCGCGGCTCCGGCACGGCCGCCGCGACCGTTATAGCGGTGCTGGTGGGCGACGGCGACAAGACGCGCGTCGACGTCACCACAGACTTGAAGATCACCGGTCGGCCGGCACAGTTCGGCCGCGGCATGATCAGCGATGTCGGGGCGAAGCTCCTCGGGCAGTTCGCCGAATGCCTGGAACGCAAGGTGGGAGAACCGGCGGTACCGGAACAGGCGGCACCGGCCGAATCGGCAGGAGCGGCCACCCAGACCACGACCACCGGCACGACGACTTCCGGCGCGGCGACCTCCAGTACGACGACTTCCAGTACGACGACCTCCGGCACGGCGTCAGCCGCGGGCGCGGCTACCACGCCGGCACCGTCGGAGACCGAAGCCATCGACCTGTTCGAGGTGAGCGGCGCGCGCGACGCCGCGCGCAAGTACGGGCCGCTGGCCGCCGCGACCGCCGCGGTCACCGCCGTCCTCTGGTTCGCGCTGCGTCGCCGTCGCCGCCACTGACCGCCCCTCCTTCCCCTCCCGCTGATCATGAACACTAGGCGTGCTATGTAGGTCGCTTAGTGTTCATGATCAGCGGGAGGGGAAGGAGGGGTCTCGGTGCTGGAGGACGCCGTGCGCCCGCCAGCACCGAGACCAGGGACCGTCCGGCACCGGTCCCGATCGAAGGGAGCAGCCCGGGAACGCCACCCGCGACGATGGTGTCGCTCATCGCCGGAAGCGCCTCGCCGAGCGCGCCGGTGCATGACGCCCCGAGCTGCTCCGGCCCTGCACCAGGCCTACCGGCTCAGAGCTTCGCCTTCAGCGCCTCGGCCACGCCGATCAGCTGCGCGCCGGCATCGTCATCGGACACCCGCTCGGCAAACCCGATGAAGCGATCGAGGGCACGCTCGGCCTGCCCGTCGTGCTCCTGCTCGACGGCCCGTCCGGCGACGGCGAGCTGGTTACGCAGCCGGTGGTAGTCCCACCGTTCCAGCACGCCCTCGCCGTACAGGGTGTCGAGCAGCTCGTGCGTTCCCGCGTAGGAGACGTCGACCTCGAACGTCACCGTGACCTCCGCGACATTGCCAGCTTCGTCGCTCGCCGTGGCGGCGAGCGTGTGCTCGCCCACCTCGGGGGTGATCGTCGCCGGCATGTCGAGAGCATCCCCGTCGAGTTCGAGCGAAACCGACGCCACACCGGACACGGCATCCTCCGCGTCCGCATCGACCGCGAGCTCGGTACCGAGCTCGTAGCTGCCGCCATCCTCGACGCCGTCGACCACGAGTTCGGGAGCGCCCGCGTCGAGCTCGACGGCGACGTCCACCGGTTCGGACACGTTGCCGGCGTCGTCGGTGCCGCGGAACTGGAGATCGTGCACGCCGTCTTCGCTGATCTCCAGGGCGCCGGTGTACTCCTCCCAGTCCCCGTCCGGGTCGCGGGTCTCGATGAGCACCGGCTCATCGCTGTCGTCCGTGGCCGACGCCGTCACCGTCACCGGGCTGACGAACCAGCCGTTCTCGCCGTCCGGCTCCCCGGGATCGGTGGTCACCTCGACCTCCGGCGGCGTGGTGTCCTGCTCCCCGTCAACGACGCGGAAGTAGTCCACCAGCGCGTCGGCTTCCATCTCGCCGGTGTCCCCGGCGGCGGCCACGCCGACCGTGGCGTCGCCGAAGAGCGGCGCCGCGCCCTCGAGGTCCGTCCACTCCTCACCGTCGACGGAATAGGCCGCCGTCAGCTCGGAGCCGTCACTGGCCAGCCGCAGGTACACCGTGTCGGGATCACCGGGAACCTCGACGTTGTTGTCGTGCCACTCCCGCGAGCCGTCCGTCTCGGTCTGGAACTCCAGGAACCGCTCGGACGGTGAACCCGCCGTGTAGCTCACCCGGACGTAGTTGTCGTCGTCCGCGTGCAGCATCAGGCCGGTGTACTGCCATTCCCGGGTGTGTTCGAGCGTGAGCCGGGTCTCGAACTCCCACTCGCCCTCCGGGGCCGGCTGGCCGAGATAACTGATCGGCCCGGATTCGCCCTCGTTGATGTCACCCTCGGTGACCGGCAGCACGAGCTGGCCGTCGGTGACGGCGAGCTCGGCCTCCGGCGCGGTCCGGCCGACACTCCAGCGGCAGCCGTCGACGGCGTCGCCGTCGAACTCGTCGGAGGGCTCGCGGGCACCGTCGTCATCGATGTCCGGTGTGACACTGAAATGCGCGAACGACGCGTCCACCTCGGGGGTGTCCGTGTCTCCGGCGGCCATCACGCCGACGGTCGCGTCCTCGATCACCTGGGCCGCGCCGTCCAGCGCGGTCCAGTCCTCGCCGTCGGCCGAGTAGGCCGCGGTGAGCTCGGCGCCGTCACTGGCCAGCCGCAGATGGGCAGTGGACGGGAAATCCGAGGGCAGGGTGACGTTGTCGTGCCACTCCCGCGAGCCGTCCGTCTCGGTCTGGAACTCCATGATCCGATCGCCAGCGGAGTTGCGGGTGAACGCCAGCTTGACATAGTCGTCGTCGCTGCCATGCATCAGCAACCCGGCATGTTGCCATTCGCGGGTGTGCTCGATCGACACCTCGGTCTCGATCTCCCACTCGCCCTCCCGGGCAGGCTGGCCCGCGTAGCTGATCGGGCCCTCCGTGCCTTCGTTGATGTCGCCCTCGACGACCGGAAGGACGAGCGAACCGTCGGCGAGCGCCACCTCGGCGTCCCCGGCGGTGCGTACGGCCGTCCACCGCTTGGCGTGCAGGGCATCACCGTCGAACTCGTCCGACTGCTGCATGCGGCACACCGGACCCGGGTAATCGGGGTCGGGGTCCGGTTCTGGATCGCCGGGATCCTCCGGATCGAGATCGAGCTCGAACTCGGAGAACTCGGCCCGGCTGGTCTCGGTGGCGTTGTGTGCCGTCACCGCGATGCCGATGTCCTGGACATCGTCGGCGCCGGGCAGCACCTGGGGCTCGCCCACCTGGGTGAAGTTCTCACCGTCGGTGCTCCAGTACGCGGTGTACTCGTCACCGTCCCGGAAGATGCGCACCCAGGCCGGGTAGCCGTGCTCACCTGCCGAACTGCTGGCGTCCAGCTCACCGTTGCCATCCGTGTCGGTGAGCCATTCGAACGACAGGCCCGCGCGCATCGCCATGGCCCCGTATCCGAGTGACGTGCCCGGCTGGGTGACGTCGTTGCGCACGATGAGCCCGGCCTTGGCCGAGTCGTTGGTGTTCTCCTGGCCGTCGACCTTGACCGTGGCCATCCAGCGATCCCCGCTGACAGCGGGCAGGTACAGCGAGCCGTACTCGTCGGTACCTTGCCACATGTTCCCGCCGTTCGCGGTGATTGCCCACTCGTTAGTGCCGAGCCGTTCGAACTCCGCCTCGGTGTTCGTGAACGCCTCGAAATCGCCATACAGCTCGCCGACCTGGGCGACGACGATCCGCGACGTGGTGGACAGGCCCAGATCGTTGGTCGCGACCGCCGTCAGTTCGTACCGCGCCTCCTCGTCGACGTTCCAGGTCGCCGAGTACGGTGCGGACCCGTCGGTACCGACGGACTCGCCGTCCACGAAGAACTCGACCTCGGTGACCTCGTTCTCCGCGTCACTGGCCGCAGCCGTGATCTCGACCTCGCCGACCTCGAGTTGCTCGCTTCCGTCAGGCGAGGTGATCTGCACCTCCGGCCGGGTTTCCGGCGAGATGCCCTTGCCGTTGGCCTCGAAGAAGTTCAGCCGTATCTCGTCTGTCCCGGGGAAGACCAGGTACAGAGTAAACGTCTCACCGGGATCGTTCACGTCCACCGTGACGTCGGTGTAGTCGGACAGCCCACCGGTCGGCTCGACGTCGGCGGTGCCGAGCAGCTCGCCATCGGGAGCATCCCGGCGCAGTTCGACCGTGCCCTCGGTGGCGGACGCCACCCGCAGCGAGATCGAGCCGACATTGGTGAGGTTCACCGGCTCGTACGCGGCCCACGCACCATCCTGTCCGGCGATGGCATTGTTGCCGACCTCGACGTCGGCGCTGGACACCGTGTCCACGCCGTCCGACGACGTGAAGTGCTCGCCTTGCTTGATCTTCGGCTGCAACACGACGGCCTCGGAACCGGACAGCCGCGGTGCGGTGTCGGTTCCCTGGTCGGTGTAGCGGCCATCGAAGACGTAGAACGCGTTGTCAGCCCGCGAGTGCCCGCCGAGATCCGCCGTCCACGACCCGGTCAAGCCGGGCACCGGATCGAAGGAGTGAGCGTGGTCGTCGTGCCCGATCGCGGGCTGGACGATGACGTCGTCCTCGACGATCTCGTCGTCTTCGGGATCGCTGACGTCGAGATCCCACGCGAGTTCGTCGCCCCACTCGAAGAAGCCACCATCCGGTGGCCAGGTGAAGTCCACGGTGGGCCGGGTGTTGCCGACCGTAATGGGGACCGTCGTGGTGCCGGATTTCCCGTGCGGGTCGGTCACCGTCAGGCGAGCGTCATACGCCCCGTCCTCGGTGTAGGTGTGCACCGGGTTCGGGTCGGTGGAGTCGACCTCGCCGTCGTTTTCGAAGTCCCAGGCGTAAGTGATCTCCTCGTCTTCCGGGTCGTGGCTTCCCTCGCTGGAGAATTCCACCTCGAGTGGCGCGTGCCCGGAGTCCGGCGTCGCCGTGGCTTCGGCCATCGGAGAGCGCGAGCCGGAAACGTAGTCGATCCGGTAGACACCGGAATCCGGGTTGTCTCGCCCGAATCCACCGCCCCATTCGAGGACGTACAGCGAACCATCCGGGCCGAACTCCATGTCCTGCGGCGCCAGGAACTGCATGTCCGGCAGGTACGGGTTGGCCTTGCGGAACTCGCCCGCGTCGTCGAGAAGGAGCGAGAAGACGTCGTTCTTCGACCACTCGTAGAAGAACGGCTTGCCGTCGAAGTACTCGGGGAACTTCGTCTCCGACTCAAGGTCCGGGTCGAAGTCGTAGAACGGCCCGCCCATGGGGGCAAGCCCGCCACCGGGCGGGATGACCTCCGGTATGGACGACGTCTGGTAGCCGTAGTACATGTCGGCTTCCCGCGCCACAGGCAACTCTGTCTTGCCGGTGTTGCGGGTGGAATCGTTGATCGGGTTGTCGCAATCGAAGTAGTCGCCGACCGTCACCGGGTCGGTGGTGTAGTCGACGTCCCGGTACGGCTCGTTCGGGCCGATGCACAGTGGCCAGCCGTAGTTTCCGGGTTCCTTGATCAAGTTCCATTCGACGATCCCGGCAGGTCCACGCGTGTCGGGCGCGTCCTGGCCGTTGTCCGGCGCGTAATCGGCGAGCCCGATCCAGCCCGTGTCCGGGTCAACGGTGAACCGGAACGGGTTGCGGAAGCCCATCGCGTAGATCTCGGGACGGGTCTCGTCGTCGGTGTCGTCGGCTTCGTCGAAGAGGTTGCCCTCGGGGATCGAGTACCCGCCGTCGGCCTCGGGCGTGATCCGCAGCAGCTTGCCCCGCAGATCGTTCGTGTTCGCCGACGTCTCGCGCGCATCGTGGAACGTGCCTTCCCGCTCGGAAAGGGGGGCGTAGCCGCCAGACGGTTCGGAGTGTGGGTTCACGTCGTCGCCGACGCTGATGAGCAGGTTGCCATCCAGATCGAAGTCGAGATCGCCGCCGGTGTGTCCCGGCTCGTCGGGCTGCCGTCGCGCCGGAACCTCGATGATGACCTCTTCACTCGCCGGGTCGATCATCGAGTTCTCATCCACAGTGAAGCGCGAGACCCGGTTGAAGAAGTTCGCCGGATCGCTGTCGTCGTCACTGGCCGGAGACCAGTAGACGTAGAGGTGCCCCGTGTCCTCGAAGTTCGGGCCGACGGTGATGCCGAGCAAGCCGTCCTCGCCGCCGTAGTACACGTCCAGATCCAGTGCGGTGGACGTCGTGTGCGTTTCGGGATCGAAGACGCGGATCTCACCGCGCACGAGTTCGGTGAAGAACACCCGCCGGTCCGGCGCGACGGTCAGCCCGAACGGCGCGCTGGTGTTCTGATCCAGGGCCACCTTCTCGTACGAGCCCCAGTCGGTGCCGCCGCAATCGCCCGGGGCAGCTCCCGCCGCCCATTCGATGCCACCCACCATGTGCTGGATGACCTCGGGCTCGTCATAGTGCGACGGGAAATGGCCCAGGGCCGTGGCGAACGCCCGCCCGCCGTCGTAGAGCTTGCACCACGAGATCGGATGGTCGTACCCCATGGCGTTGCCGCCCGGGTCGTACGTCGTCTCGTCCATGGAGAGCAGGACGTGCGCGTCGCCCCGGACGTTCGTGGAGAAATTGTACCACTCGTCCGAGCGGACCCACTCGAAGCCCTCCAGGTGCGACGTGGCGGGGTGGGTGGAGTCCTCGACCTGGACCGTCGCTTCGAGGCCCTCCGGCGGGCTCGTGTCGGCGTGTCCCGGCATCAACGTACCGACGAGGTCGTCCCACCAGTCGTAGTCGCCACGCATGTCGGTCGCGTTGTGGATGGCCGCGATACCGCCGCCGTTCTGCTGGTAGTTCTGGAGTGCCTGCTTCTGCTCGTCGTTCCAGGGATCGCCGTTGGTCTGGAACATCACCAACGCGTCGTAGTGCGCGAGATCCTCGTCGTTGAAGACCGACGGGTCATCCGTCGCCTCCGACGTGATACCGGCATCGTCCAGCGCGTCCTGCAGGACCGGCGTTCCGTAGTCGATCGCCTCATCGTGCCACGGGCCGGCTGGAGTCGCCGTGAAGATCAGTACGTGCGCATCGCCATGGTCACCCTCGTGTGCCGCCGACGGTGTGGCCGCCAGCAACGAGAGCCCTAGGGTAGCGGCGGCGGTCACGGCTACCGGCCGTTTCCACCGCAGGTTTCGGGCCACGCTCATTCAGATTCCTCCAACGAAGAACAACTGATGCGTTCCTAGCCCCGCGCGGCGTGCCGGCGCCGGCGGTACGTCAGACCAGCTCGATCTGGGCCGTCTCGGTTCAGCTCGGTCCAGCTCGAGCTAGCTCGTCAGCTCATCCCTCCTTCCGGCCCGCGGGCCACGACGTCTCGCAGGAACACCAATCCGTTGACGGCGAGGGCGTCCTGGCTCTCGGCCAGCGGACGCCAGATCGACGCCGCCGTGGCGATCGTCTCGTTCTCCGCCGTGAACGACTCGATGACCAGCGGCCCGCCGTAGTCCGCCGTGTCCAGCGCACCGATGATCCCGGGCCAGTCCAGGTGATCCGCACCGGGAGCGCCCCGATCGTTCGCGCACACCTGCACGTGATCGATCCGGCCGGCCGCGCGGCGGATCGCGGCAGGAATGTCGGTCTCCTCGATGTTCATGTGGTACACGTCGAGGGCCAGACCGCTCCCCTCGACCGGCAGGCCCTCGACCGCCTCCAGAGCCTGGTCCACGGTGTTGATCAGGCTCGTCTCGTACCGGTTCAGCGGTTCGATGGCAACGCTCACATCAGCCTGGACGGCATGCTCGACCACCGGCCCCAGGCCGTCGCGCAACTCGGCGTAACGCGCCGCCCGTTCCTGATCATCCATCCGCCAGGTCCGGCCCACCGACGCGTAGGCCGGACCCGCGATAACGGGCGAACCGACCGTGGCCGCCACATCGACGACATGCCGCAGGTAGTCACGAGTGGCGGCGACCGTTCCCCGGTCGGCCGCCACCAGCTCGCGCCCCTCCCCCATGACCAGCGTCACACTAGCGGCGAGACCCACATCGTCGAGCAGCTTCGCCGCGGCACGAGCGTCCCAATCGCCCACGTTCTCCACCGGCAGCTCGATGACATCGAACCCCCACCCGGCAATCTTCGGGGCCAGTTCCGCCAGCTTCCGATCATCGAGCGGCGACGTCCACACCCACGTGTTGACGCCCAGATTTCTGGTCACGCTCGGACTCCTCACTCGTCCC
>NZ_QMIG01000032.1 GCF_003287285.1 Phytoactinopolyspora halophila | reverse complement strand
CTGGTCACGCTCGGACTCCTCACTCGTCCCTCGCTCGTCGCCTCGCCGTTCCGCGTTTCCTGGTCACGCTCGGACTCCTCACTCGTCCCTCGCTCGTCGCCTCGCTCAGCGGTCCTGCCAGGCCTCCGGGAAGCCAGGCAGATCCTCGCCACCGAACTTGGCGTAGTGCAGGCTCGGCATCTCCGCGTTGATGTCGAGGAAGTGATCCAGCTCGTCCTCCTCGATCGGCTCCTGCGGGAGCACCCACTCGCTCGGCACTTCCTCGCCGTTCCAGATCTTGATCGCTGCCTCGATCGGGGTCCGCCACTGGAAGTTCGAGTACACCGGAGCGATCCCGGTCAGCCCCGTTTCCTTCCACTTGCGCATGAAGCTGAGCTCGTCCTCCCCGGCGATCACCGGGTAGTCGTTCCCGGTGTCCTCGAATGCCTCGATCGCCGCGACGGCACCGTCACCGGCATCCATCCAGATACCGTCGACGTCGCCCCGCTGCAAGTACTGGGTGACGATGTCCTTGATCGCAGCCCCGTCGCCCTCGGTGAATTCGAATCCGAGGATGTCGAGCTCGCTCTCCCCGAAGATCTGCTGAGCCGCCGCCCAGCGATGTTCCAGCACATCCACGCCCGGGAGGATGCGCAGGGCCAGCACCGACGAGCCCGGTTCGAGATTGTCGACCAGGAACTCGGCCGCGTCCGCACCGTAGGCATAGCCGCCGATGGGATGGATGAACGTCACCATGCAATCCGTGTTCACACCGCGGTCGAAGACGATCACGGGGATCCCGCTGTCACATGCCGCCTCGACGGCGGGCGTCAGGGTCGCCGTCGTGGACGGCGAGATGATGAGTGCGTCGCAGTCGCCGGCGTCGATGAATGTCTGGATGTCGGAGATCTGCTGGTTGTCGTCGTCAGCCGCATCGGAGACCCGGAACTCGCCGATCTCCCCGCTTTCCTTGTACACCTCGACCTGCTGCTGCATCGTGATCCATCCGGTCACCCGCCAGGGGTTGCTGACCGAGGCGTTGGAGAAGCACAGCGTGTTGTCGCCGCCGTCGACCTCGTACTCGGAAGTATCCGTCCAGTCCGGATCGATCGCCTGCAGCCACGGCTGGTCCTCCGGTCCCTCCGGCTCCATGTCGCGCTGCGCGAGTTGGCGCTCGAAGTCGGCCTGGACGAACCACTCGTCATCGTTCGTGTCCTCGGCGTCGTCACCGTCGTCCGACTCGCCCGCGTCGCCCTCCGGCTGAGCCGCGACGTCCCCGGCCTCGTCCGGGTTGTCGGTGGTACACGCCGCCATCATGAGCGCCACAGCGGCAGCGCCCCCCAATAACACGCGAGACTTGCGCATCATGCCTCCTCTAAGTGGTGGTCTGCTTCTGGCTGTCTCGCGGATGATCCTCTGGTTCCGTCGAGACGTCGGACCGTTCCATTGCTGCGGCAGGCCGTGATCTCTCCCGGGCCGCGTAGGCGACGGCCGCGATGATGATCAAACCTTGCGCCGCCGGCCGGATCGTGGCCGGCAGGGCCAGCTGGTTGAATAGGGTGAACAGAGCTTGCAGGGCAAGCGCCCCTCCCATGGCGCCGACGACCGTGCCACGGCCGCCGCCCAGGACGACACCGCCGAGGACCACGGCCGTGATGGCGGTGAATTCCAGCCCCTCGCCGACCTGTGCCGTCACCCCGGCGAACCCGCCGATCAGCACGGCCGCGAAGGTGGCCATCACGCTCGACAACACGAAAGCCGCGGTACGCACCTGCCAGACGCGCGCGCCCGAGAACGTGGCCGTGCGCTCGTTGTCCCCCGTGGCCATCAACGTCTTGCCATACGAACTGCGCATCAGCATGATCGCCAGGACCATGAAGACCGCCAGGATGATGACCGCCCACGGGAGCTGGCGCACCACCGGCATGTCGATGCCGCCGCGCCCGGGCTGGCGGAACGCTTCCGACAGCGCGCCGGTCGGAGCGCCACCAGTCCACAGGCGAATCGCGCCGTACAGGACGAGCATCATTCCGAGTGTCGTGATCAGCGACTGCACCTTCAGGATCGTCGTGATCAAGCCGTTGACCAGGCCGACGAGCACACCGAACGCCAGCATGAGCAGCAGCACGGGAACGGTGCGGCCTTCTTCCCCGTCGATCAGCCTGGCCGCGATGACGACTTGAGCACCGACGAGCGAACCGACCGAGAGGTCGAGCTCTCCGGATACGATCACGAAGTACTGCCCGATCGCCAGCAGCACGATGGGTGCCGCCATCTTCACGAATGCCATCAACGACGCCGGTTCCAGGAAGCTCGCGTTGACGACGAAGATGGCCGCGAAGATCACCAGCAGCAGCGCGTAGACCGTGCCGCCGCCACCGCCGAACAGGCGTCCCGCCAGCTCGGTCACCTGGGGACGACGTCGAGCGTTGGTGGCCTTCATCGCCCTTCTCCCTTCGGACCCTGGCGGATGGTCGTGCCGGTCTGGCTCGTCTCGTGGGCGTCACCGGGCGCTCCCCGTACGCCGGCCGGCGGTGGTGGCTGCCGGCCCGATGACCCGGCGGATGGAGGGACTTTCGGTGCGGCGTCGGAGGTTGCGCTGCCGCCGTTCCCGTCGTCGAACCTGATCCGGCGGGCCTTGCGGTCCAGCTGGCGCCTTGCATAGATGGCGACGGCGGCGATGATGATCACGCCGCGTAGGACGTCCTTGAAGAACGGGTCCACCTGGAGGATGTTGAACACCGTGTCGAGCACCGCCAGGATCAGCACGCCGCCGATGGTGCCCGCGATGCCGCCCCGGCCTCCGAGCAGGAGCGTCCCGCCGAGGACCACCGCGGCGATGGAGTCCAGCTCGTAGAGGTTGTCATAAACCAGCGCACTGCCCGTACCGAAGCGCGCGGCGATCAGCAAGCCCGCGAGGCCCGCGCACAACGAGCACAAGACGTGAGCGGTGACCATGACCCGCCCGGTACGGATCCCCGACATCCGGGCCACCTCGGCGTTCCCGCCAACCGCGAACATGTGATACCCGGTGCGGGACTTGCGAAGGAAGAGGAAACCGGCGAGCGCGACCGCCAGCATCACCGCGGTGGACAGCGGCAAGAAGCCCAGCCGGGTGAAGCCGAACTGCTGGAACTGCGTGGGAACGCTGCCGGCGGGTCCCTGATACTGGGTGTCGAGATAACCCTTGATGATCAGGCCCATGCCCAGCGTCGTGATGAACGGATTGACCCGCAGCACCGCGATGATCAGCCCGTTGGCCAGGCCGATCGCGCCTGACACCAGTAGCACGGCACCGATGCCCAGGCCGATGCGCCCGGTATCCCCCTCCATCGTGGTCGCCGCGACGATACTGGTCAGGGCCACGACGTAGCCGACCGAGAGGTCCAGCGAGCGGCACAGGATGGCGAACGTCTGGCCGATGGCGATGAACCCGAGCAGGCTGGACCGGGTGAACATGTCCACCGTGTTGGCAGTGTTGAACAGGTTCTGTCCGCGAAGCCCGACGAGCACCGCACCGATGATCACGATCCCCACCAGTGCGACGAATACGAGCTCGGTGGGGCCGAGGTTCCACCGCGACCTCGATCTTTGCTGCGCGACGTCAACCGTCTCGGTTGTCTGACTCATCACTGCTCGCCCCCCATCGCGTGCCCGGTGGCCAGCGACATGACGGACTCCTCGTCGGCACCGGCCGAGAGCTCACCGGCGATGCGGCCGTCCCGCAGGACGACAATGCGGTCCGCCATGCCGATCACTTCGGGGAGTTCGGAGGAGATCATCAATATCGCCACACCCCGCGCGGACAGCTCCCGCATGAGCGAATAGACGCGCTGTTTCGCGCCGACGTCGATGCCCCGGGTCGGCTCGTCGAGCACCATGACCGACGGCTCGGTGGCCAGCCATTTGGCGAGCACCACCTTCTGCTGATTACCACCGGACAGAAAGCGCACCTCCTGATCCACATCCCGGGCAACCAGGTCGAGCGAGGAGAGGATGCCCGGGATGTTCTGCACTCGCCGGCCCGCTTGCCCGGGCTGCACGGCGTCGAGCACCAGGCGCGCGTTGGCCATGACGGACTGGTTCAGCGCCAGCCCTTCGGCCTTGCGGTCCTCGGTGACCAGGGCGATCCCGGCGCGTACCGCCTGCCGGGGAGAACGCACCCGGACTCGCCGCCCGTCAATCCACATCGATCCGCGGGTGAACCGGTCGACCCCGAACAGCGCGTGCGCGATCTCGGTGCGGCCGCTGCCCTGGAGCCCCGCGAGGGCAGTGATCTCCCCGGCGCGCAGTTCCAGGTCGATTCCGTCGAGTTGAGCGTTGCCACACCCGTCGAGCCGGAGCCGGGTCTCACCGATCGCGGTTCCCTCGATCTTGTCCGGGAAGAAACTCGAGATGGGACGGCCGACCATGAGTTTCACGAGCTCGTCAGAGGTGATCCGTGCGGTGTCCACCGTGTCCACCAGCGCGCCGTCTTTGAGGATCGTGACCCGATCGGAGAGATCGAAGATCTCCTTGAGGCGGTGCGAGACGTACAGCACGGCGACGCCGCGCTCCCGGAGCGTGCCGATGAGCCGGTAGAGCACCTCGACCTCCTCGTCAGCGAGGGCGGCCGTCGGCTCGTCCATGGAAATGATCCGCGCATCATGCGACAGCGCCTTGACGATCTCGACGATCTGCTGGCCGGCCACCGACAGGGAGCGCACCCGGGTCTGCGGGGAGAGCCAGGTCAGCCCGAGGTCCTCGAGAAGTGCCGCCGTCGCCGCATTCATCTGCGCCGCGTCGACGAGACCGCGCCGGCGCGGCTCGCGACCGAGGAAGACGTTCTCCGCGACCGTGCGCTCCGGCAGGAGGTTGAACTCCTGGAAGACCGTGGACACGCCCGCGTGCTGTGCCTGCAACGGGTGCTCGAACGAGACCGCATGCCCATCCAGCTCGACCGTGCCGCCATCCGCCTGGTGAACACCGGCGAGGATCTTCATCAACGTGGATTTGCCGGCCCCGTTCTCCCCGACCAGCGCGTGCACCTCGCCTGCACGCAGGTCGAGATCGACCCCGAACAGCACCTGGACGCCGAGGAACGACTTGTCGATCCCCGCCATGCGCACCACCGTGGTTCCGGTGTCTGCACCCGCGCTGGGACCAGAGGGCAGTGTGGTCATGGGCCTACCTCCACCCAGGTTCGCTCCCGCGCCGAGGTGACCACGGCGTCAGCGACCTGCGCCGAGCGTAAACCATCGGCAAATGTGGGCAGGCCATCCGGCATCTGCCCGCCTATGGCCGCCCGGGTGTCGGCCACCAGCGCATCGAAACAGTCCTGGTAGCCCTGCGGGTGGCCCGCCGGCACCCGCACGTACCGGGCAGCGTCCGGGCTCAAGGTCTCGCCGTCGCGTACGAGCATGCTGCTGCGATCCCGGCCGCCCCACCACAGCACCTCGGGGTTCTCCTGGTCGAAGCAGAACGATCCCTGGGAACCGGACACCTCCAGGAGCAGCCGGTTTTTCCGGCCGGCGGACACCTGGCTGATCACGACCGTGCCCACCGATCCCGATTCGGTGGCGAACTGGACGATCACCATGTCCTCGGTCGTCACCTCGCGCGGCGCCTGCGCGCCACGCCGCTCGTTGACCCGCGACGACTGCGCCGACAGGCTGGCGATCCGCTCGCCGGTCACGAACTCCATGAGGTCGCACCAGTGCGATCCGATGTCACCGAATGCCCGCGTCGGCCCTCCGAGATCCGGGTCGACGCGCCAGTTGTCGTCATCGGGGCGCAGCATCCAGTCCTGCAGATAGCTGCCGTGGGCGAGGAACACCCTGCCGATCTCCCCTCCGCGCACCTTGGCGCGGGCCTCGCGCACCATCGGATGAAACCGGTAGACGAACGGCACGACGCCCAGGCTTCCTGCCTCCTCGGCTGCGGTAGTCATGGCTGCCGCGGAGGCCGCCGACGTCGAGAGCGGCTTCTCACACACCACGTGTTTCCCGGCGGCCACCGCCGCCAGCGCCACCGGCTCGTGCAGGTGGTTCGGTGTGCAGACGTGGACGACGTCGACGTCACGCGAGTCAAGTGCCTCCTCCAGGCTGCCGAAGACCTGATCGGCATACATGTCGGCAAGTGAGTCCTTGGCTCGCTCGACGTTGGATCCCACCACGCCGGCGACGCGCCCGCCGGCGACGTGCACGGCTCTCGCGTGTACCCGGCCCATGAAGCCGGTGCCCACGATGGCCGCTCGATAGGCCACCCCATCCTGGTGAGCGTCCAGATGGTCAACGTCGTGATCTGTGATCGGCGCCATACGCATGGAAGGACCGTAGGGTTACTTTTGCATGTAAGTCAAGCAAAAGTTGCTTACCTGTTACTCTTCAGGCAGCGTCAGACAGATTGAAGTTTCGTATGTTTCACTGGTCACCATGCTCGAAGGCGTTGACGATCCGGCATCTCGCCCGCCAGCCATGGCGGGCGAGAACGGTTCTACCCCGGGGGCCGGTGCCCTCTTCCAATTGCTGCGTGACGGCCAGCCGCGCACCCGCGCCCAGCTCGCCGCGGAAACCGGCCTCGCCCGATCGACCATCACCCAGCGCGTCGACGCCCTCCTCACCAGCAACCTGATCGGGCCAGCGGACAAGGCCGCCTCCACCGGAGGGCGGCCTCCCACGCGGTTCGCGTTCAATCCCTCCGCACGCGTGATCCTGGCCGCCGACATCGGCGCCACGCACGCCCGTATCGCCGTCACCGACCTCGTGGGGCGCGTCCTCACCGAAGAGCGTGCGGAGCTCTCCATTACGGCGGGCCCGGAAACCGTGCTGGAGTGGGTGGCTTCGACCGGCCACCGGCTAGTGAAAGACGTCGGGCGGGAGGTCTCCGACCTGCTCGGTGTCGGTATCGGCTTGCCGGGCCCGGTCGAGCACTCCACCGGCCGCCCCGTCAACCCACCCATCA
>NZ_QMIG01000031.1 GCF_003287285.1 Phytoactinopolyspora halophila | reverse complement strand
GCTCATTGCAAGCACCGATTGAACCTGCCCATAGGTCGACTAGTGTTCATGATCAGCGGGAGGGTCGCGAGGTCGGAGGCGATCCATCGACCACCTGCGGCGCGTGCCTGCGCAGGATCTCCACCGCCTCCCGATGCTGGACCAGAACGCGCAGCGGCAGGTGGACGCTCACCGGGGTGTGGGGATATCGCTCGGGTCCCGGCGCCGGCTCGCGCGCGGCGGCGGCCTGGCCGGCCAGCTGGCGCGCGCATGTGGCTCGGCATCAGGGTGTGCTCGACCAGCGGCGTGTTGTCCGCGCGCACAGGTCCACGCATGTACACGTGGCGCCCGTCGGTGACATTGACGTGCCCGCCGAAGGCTCCGAACAGGGCGTACTCGCGCACCGCCGCGTCGGTGGCGACGGTGTCACCCAGCGGCCGGTCTAATTCGAGGGCTGTGCGCGCCTGGCGTCGACCGCCTGGCGAGTCTCCTCAGTCACGAGGTCAGCGTTGATCTGCGCCGCTGCCGCCGCACCCGCTGCCGCTGCGGAGCCGACCTGGGCAACCGGATCGGTGACGTTGCCCGCGACCCAGACACCGGGAACGTCCGTACGGCCCGCGGCCTCGGCAGGAATATGTGTGCCCGCCCCCGAGGGATGTTCCACCGGACGTAGCCCGAGCGGAGCGAGGAAGTCCGCACGCACCACCATCCGTGGCGCCACCACCACGGCGGTGCGCTTGACCACGGTCCCGTCGACGAGCTGCACGCCGGCAAGCTGATCGTCGGCGATCTCCAGGGAAGCGACCTCCTCGGTCACCACGGCGATGTCGCGCGCGGCCAGCTTCTCGGCGTCCTCGGCAGTGAGCATCGTGGTGTGGGTGAAGAAGGTGACGTCGTCGCTGAGCTGGCGGAACAGCAGCGCCTGGTGCACCGACATCGGCCCGCCGGCCAGCACGCCGATGGCTTGGTCCCGGACCTCCCAGCCGTGGCAGTACGGGCAGTGCAGGACGTCGCGGCCCCACCGCTCGCGCACGCCCGCGACGTCGGGCAGCTCGTCCACCAGCCCGGTGGCCACCAGCAGCCGCCGGCCGCGAGTCGACCGCCCGTCGCCCAGCGTCACGGTGAACCCGCCGTCGTCGCGGCCCACCTGGCCGATCTCAGCGGATATCAGGTGACCGCCGTAGTGCCGCACCTCCGACCGGCCGCGTTCCAGCAGCTCGCCGGGCGGCATTCCATCTCGGGCCAGCAGCCCGTGCACGCCCGACGCCGGGGCATTGCGGGGCGCGCCCGCGTCGATCACCACCACTGAGCGTCGTGCACGTGCCAGCATCAGCGCCGCGTTCAGTCCCGCGGCGCCGCCGCCAGCGACCACCACGTCATAGGTCTCATTCAATCCGTCCTTCACGTTCAACCGGTCGTTCACGTTGACCACCTCCACGCCAACCATGCGCGCGGCAAGCGGAGACGGCAAATTATGTTGCCAATCTGGCAAACTCGAGACATGGACGACCTCGACCACACGCTCTCCGGCGTCGGGCCGCGCCTGCGCGCACTGCGACAGCAACGCGAAACCACGCTGACGGACCTCTCCCAGCAGACCGGCATCTCGGTAAGCACGCTCTCCCGGCTGGAGTCCGGAGCACGCCGGCCCACCCTCGAACAGCTGCTGCCACTGGCGCGTGCCCACGGCGTCACGCTCGACGATCTCGTCGACGCCCCTCCCACCGGCGACCCTCGCATCCACCTGCGCCCGGTCACCCGGCATGGCATGACGATGCTCCCGCTGACCCGCCGCGCCGGCGGCATCCAGGCCTACAAGCTCGTCATCCCGGCCACGAAGCGCCGCCGCGAACCCGATCCGCAAACCCACGAGGGCTACGAATGGCTCTACGTGCTGAACGGGAGGCTGCGGCTCGTCCTCGGCGAGCACGACCTGGTGCTCTCCCCCGGCGAGGCGGCCGAGTTCGACACCCGCGTCCCCCACTGGTTCGGCTCTGCCGACGACGACGCCGTGGAGTTCCTCAGCCTGTTCGGCAGCCAGGGTGAACGTGCCCACCTGCGGGCCCGGCCGGCCAGACGTACGTCCGCCGACGATCCCGCGTGAGTTCCCGGCTCCGCTCAGTCCCTCATGCACAGGCCATGCGGTGCTATGTCGGCATCATGCTGCTCCTCATGCTCGACCCTCCTTGCCGTCTACACCCACTCCGGTCTTTACCAGCCAGCAGAAACATGAGATTCTAGGGATCTCCGCTTCGGCGGAATGTCTGTTGGTTATCCGTACGACGATCACAATCGAGACTGCCTGTTCCACGTGTTGCCGCGGGCAACGTGGACGGCATGGTTTGAGGACGCGGTGGGCTGCCGGTCCTGGTGCACCCAGCGTGAACACGCAGGTGACGTGTTCACGTGCCGGTACCGCATACATGCAGAACCTGCGCTGGCGTTGGCCACCATGCTTGGCCAGGTCTGCTGTTCTGGCGCTGTCGCCGCCACAAAGCGACGGGGCACGCGACTTAAGCAGCGACACCATAGTCTCGCCGCACTGGCCCCACAGGTAGCACGCAATCCTGAGCCCACGGCGCAGCCTGTGATCCACTTGAAGCAGAACCTCCGGCAACAGTGGATCGACGAGGTTCGCAAACTCACACCGCCTGGTTCACCATTTACGACCAAGCCACAGCACTACTGCAAGACCAGCCGGAAGCTGTCCGGGGTGGTCGACGACAGCATCGACCGGACTATTCTGGGCGAGTTCGTGCTCGCCCTGTACTACGACCGGGTCGACATCGCTCAGGACTTTCTCTCAGCCGACCAGCAGCACCCGGTGTCGTCGGCGCACATCGTCGAGCGCCTGACCGCACGGCCCCGGCGCCAACGGCGGCGAACTGCCACATCGCTACCGATCGAGCCGACCATCCACGTGATCAGTGAACGGCTCGAGAAGATTCTCGACCGGCTCCGGACAAGCCTGCCGGACCACTACTCGTTCTTAATCGAGCACTCGCAGAAACTCACCGGCACAACGTGGGACCTGCACGCCAAAGAACCCGCCGATACCAGCGGAGCGCCAACACTGCTGCCGCAGTACCTCGCCGAACAGCTCAGCCACGAGTTGGAGCGTCGGCAGACATTAGCCGACACCACCAGCCGCATCGCGCAAGCGATCTGCGAGGCTGGCACCGAAGGGTCACCCGCTCGCATTATCTGTGGGCTGCTGTCTGCCGGGTCTCTGCCCGCCGTCTCAGACGCGGTGCAGGCACATCCGGCTCTCGCGCGGTTCGATATCGGACACGGCAGTAGCCACGATGGTCATCGGCCGGGTCGGAAACCCCAGCCCGAGGCCGACGAGCGTTCCGTACTCGTCGAGGCGCTCATGCTCATCGTTGCCGACCGCTACGACGGCGGTTCCCGCCACCGTCGTCCCGCCGCGACGGGGGCTGACCGCGCGCCTCCTTCGCCTGATCCGAACCAAACCGCGGCAACCGCTCCTCGGACGTCCAACCGTTTGAATCCGGCGGCATGACTTTCAGTGCGTCGTCATCGAACGGACGCTTCGCCCAGGAGAAGGCCTGTCTAACATTCCGGAGTCGCTCACTCCGAACCGCCTTACACTCGGCCCCCAGGCACTCGCGCGCGGCTTCGACATGCTCTCGTACATAACCCGGCGCAGGCACGAAGGGTGTAGCTTGCCAGCCTCGATAGAACTGGCCCGGATCGAAGAACTCCACGCGACACTCGTCGAGTGCGACAGACCCCAGACCCAGGGATTGGGCACCACCGAACTTGTGGGCGCGCACCGGACCACCGTCGGGGCCTGTGGCCCGATCCTCGGCATCCGATCGGCCCTCGCCGTTGTCGCCGATCTCTGGTTGATCCAGGGTCAGCGCGAGCAGCAGCAGATCCAGCTCCTTCTGGGTTAGATTCCAGAACTCCAGATATCCGCTGAACCGGAGTCCTTTCTTCACCGGTTGGATGTAGGACAGGTGGGCTGCGTCCTCATCTCGCGAAGTGTCGTTGGTACCGTCATCCCAGGCCAGTTTGCACTGATGAGGGTAGATCTTGTAGCCGGCGAGTTCGGCCTGTTCCGGGGGGCCGAAGTAGCTACCCGCAGCGAGATAATGTTCACCATGGGTATCGTGCGGCTGCAATAGGGCAACCTTCTTCGGCGTCTCCCACGGAGACTGGAGCACATCGGGATCCCACGAGGAGACCAGATCCGTGAATCGCAGCCTGGATGCAATGGGCCCCAGGAACCCCTTGTTGTCGTCCTTGGTGTCGACCGTGCCGAAGATCGCACGAGTACGGTCCAGAACGGTTTCCCTGTGCTCCGGCGACAACAGCTCCCACGGCGTCACCGTATGCGGGATTCGGTGGTAAGGCGTACGCCCGAGCGTGACCACCTGGTCGCCCTTCTCCGTGTAGAAAACGACCTCGCCGTCACGTAAATGCACGCCGCTGCCATAATTCCTCTCGTAGAAGGCCGAGTCGGCGATCCGGTCGAGCTGCTCGTTCACCTGCTCGACCCGGTTTGTCACCTCAATCTCGCGTGAACCACGCGGTTGAACCGCGTAGCCCAGCCTTTGGGTGGTCTTCCTCTTGTTCTCGGTGCTCGGAGACGTGCCCACAAGGGCCAGGCGCACCTCGATGACCTGATCTCCGTCTGGCCTGTCGCCGTCGTCGACGGGCCGGATCAGCTCCTTGATCACCGAGCGGGACCGACGGTCAAGGTCGGGCTCGACACGGGCATACCACAGGGCATCCAGGAGCTCTGGCTTCGCGCAGCGGTCACGTAGCTCCGCGGGATCAGGAGCTTCTTTTTCACCACGATCCTCCATGCCCAGGGCGCCGGCCAGCGTCGGCCACATAATACGGTGGATCTTGCCCGGCTGGACGACCCAACGGTCTCCTTTCTGCTTGAGAATGCCGCCACGTGCACGAGGCTTGGCGTCCTTGCCTTTCCCATCGGTCATGCGCTGGCGATAGTGCTGTGCCGACTCGCGTTTCGGCTCGACAATGACCCTGCCGTCGCGACAATCCTCCCGCACGCCACGCATGGCAGATGCCGTCAAGATCTGGTGGACCGCGCGAATCGCGCCCCGCCACGACGATCCCGGAATGATGGGGCGACCGTCCGGCCGATGGGCCGACATCTGAGGCTGGTCAGAGTTCGCGGTTCCGGCTTCGGTGCCGGTCCTGGCATTCTTGTCGACGTCGCAGGTGTCATCCGTATTTGACCGGGACGCGTTCTCCGGTTTGTCCGTGGCCGAGCCGACAAACAGCGGTGTCAACGTACGGAAGGTCACCGCAATACGGCCATGCAGATGTCCAGGGAGGTACTCATCGTGCCGGCGCCAGGGTTGAGTCTCCCCATCCTCGATGGGTTCGACGTGGTCGTCGAGCGGGATGAACCGATACGGCGCCGTTCTGGTACCTGTCGACGTGTCTTTCTCGTTGCTCATACCGGGGTCGTCCCCTTTCGCTCCGGCACGGCGACTAGATCGGTAAAGACATGCAATGCGGCGACAACCATGCCTGACTCCTCGTCGCGGGCATAATGCGTACGCATGGTGATGGCGGTATTCCGTCCCGTGTAACCGTCGACGACCGGCAGCACCGCTGTCAGCCCGCCCGGTTGAACACACCGTGCGAATGGCGCGGAGGCATCGGTCTGAGGGGTGCCGTCTAGCAGGACGTGCACATCCTCGGTGGGCTTCAGCAGGTCATCGTCGCAGGCCTTCGGGACTGCAGTCCGCCCGGCCAGCTGGCCGTCACCCCAGACGTGATGTTCGATGTCCGGTCCCCAGACGCGTGCCTCCCAGACAGTCTCTTCGGTGATACGTGGCACATGGTCGCGCCGGACGCCGAACGTCGGCCGCTGCCACGACATGTCATCGATATCCCGCCGGGCCCACAGAACGCCATCATCACCAACGATCATCGCCCAGTGAGGGTCACCGGACCACTCCGGCGCAGGGCCATCCTCCAGAACCCATGCCAGGAGCGCGGCAGCCGCAGCGTGGTCGCGTTCGGTCAGGTCGACACCGGCGGGCATCGCTTGCGCGACAGTCATGCCACCTCCTGCTGCCTACTCACGAGGGCCTCGAGCCAACCGTCGACGCGTGGCTCCTCATCATCCGGCGTCAAACTGAGAGTCTCACCATCGGGAAGTCGGAGCGACGCCGTTCCGTCGAGTTCAGCCCTGCCGTATCCGACCGAACTATGGCCGCCGAATGCCACCCGCCCGGCATAAAGGGCTTTGATGATCAGGGCAAGCACAGCCAAATCCTCGGCCGAGACATCGCCGCCCTTGCCACCTTCCACGACGAACGTCAATTCGGCCTTGCCGTCAGCGAGCACGACGTCGTGGAACAGGTGACGGACCTCTCGGCTGTGCGGGTTCAGCGCTACCCGTGGACGACGTTCGAGGCCATCGCTGACGACCTTCGCCATCTCCACTCGGCACCGCGACGGTTCCGGGGGACGATCGCTGCCGGCGTCACCACCGAAGATGTCGGCGAACCGCGAATCGGCGTCGTCACTCGGAAGAATCGCACGTAACGCTCGGCGAATCTCCGCACGCACGGCCCCGGCGATCGATGTCCCGGTGCGGGTGACTGGGTCGCGCTCCGGAACCGGCCCCGACTGGCGCTCGATCCAGTCCAGCTCATTCCACCCACCAGGCACCCGGATAGGTACGCGGAGCGCGGCGAACACGCGATGGTCGGGAACGTCCATAGCGCCACGCATCCCAGCCAGTTTCAGTGCCGCATCCACCGCATCGTGCGCCGTGGCGTAGGGCGTGAGTTCCTCATCGAGAAACTCCGCCTCCGGGTCCCGGCTGTCGTGGTCAAACCACTCGCCGTCAGCGAATGCCCACCTATACGCCCGCCATCCTGACGTACGGATCTTGCCGTAACCACGGTTCGTCGCCATGCCGACGCGGATACCGTTGACGTCGTCAAACCCGGCTAGTGCGGCGCACGCCTGCGACAGCAGTTCCAACTCGTCGGCGCCATCCTCGACCGTGATCGTGACCTCGATGGGAAATGTGCTCCCTGCTGGTATCAGCTCCATGTCGAACAGGGCATTCGCATCCACAACGCCGTGGCCGGGATCGAGCCGGTTTCGGATCGCCACCTGTATGGAGTCCGCCTTGACGGTCGCGTCCCGCACCTCGATCCGGCCGTGGTGACCATCGTCCCGAGCGCTGCCGAACAGTCGACTGGTCTCGCGTTCGGCCGTGGAGTCGTCCGAACGATACCCGCACAACCGGGCGGCCAGATGGTGGCGAAGCAGGCCGCGCAGCGTGGAGCCAAGGATGCACGGGGATCCGTCCGCATCCAGGGTCAACGTCATGTCCGGGCGTTCCTCACTCGGCAAGTGATCAATCTGCCCGGAACCGGAGTGCAAGGGGGTGACGACGGTAGCGTCGGCACACATTCGCCAGACGGAGTGAACGCGCCGTGTACCGCCCTGTCCGGCCAGCCGTCGTTCAGCTGTCACGATCAGAACTCCCCTCGGCCTCACCATCGGATTGCCGTTGCGCACGGAAATGCAGCTTCTTCAACAGAGCCGCGACGAAAACGCGCCACCACTCGGGCGCGGCTTCCTCGGCCGCCCGCTGGACCCGCTCGGCGTCAACCCATCCCTGGTCCCATCCGGCGGGGAAGATGTCCCGCGTCAGTCCGGATCCCTGCAGCTCATCGAGGGAGACCGAGTCACTCGGACGCATCACGAGTTGTCGGACACACCACTCGTTACCAGGCAGGACGCATTTCGCAAGCTCGTCCTCGTCGCCGGAGGATCTGGCGATCTCACCTGCGGCGTATTGGCTGCGGGCCCGGCCTAGAACGCTCGGCGACGGCAACGACCCATCGACGTGTTCGGCCACCTTACGTGCTGCTCGTACGGCCTGCTGCCGGATCACGGTGTCAAGCGCACTGCGTTGACCGCGCCACACGAAGCTGTCGTCGGCAGGGGCCGTCGATGGTGCCGAGAACTCCGTGGCCCAATCCGGCACAGTGTCGATCGGTACCGGGCCCTCCAACGGCTCGAGGAAGACAAAACGCCCGCAGCCGTCTCGGCGCCGTTCACCTAGACCAGCCTGTTCCCACGCCAGGAGCTCGTCGACGCCGATGTCGCGCGTGGCTTTGACGATCACAGTGGAGCCGGCGGTGGCCGCGCGCACCGTCGGGGTTGTGGCGGCCCAGTGACGGTTCATCCCGCTGAGAGTCAGACCGTCCACGTAGCTGTCGTCGACATGTAGCGCACCGTCGGTCAACGTTTCGACCGCCGCGGCCAGGTTCTCCGGACCGGGGGAACCGGACCTCGGATGCCGGACCACCGCAGGCGAGGTCAGTGTCAGCATCCGGCGCTCGCCGTCGGACATCGGCATGGGGTCGTCGTCTATCTCCCGAGGCCGGGGATCACCCCAAGACACCTCCGGCCAGCCACCGAACCCGGAATTGCCGGCTCGGCCAAGGCGCAGTCCGCCGTCGTTCCAGGTTCTGCGCAGCATCTCAGCCAGCTCTGCAATGCTGTGTTCGTCGCCGGTGAAGGCGATCAGACCGCTGAAGGTCTCTCCCGCTTTGATGGCTTCCTGACTCCACACCGAGCCGGTCGGGATCGACGTACCGCGTTCGTTTTTGACGACACGACCCGCACCGCCGGAGCGGCGGTCGGTGAGGTTCCGGTGCGTCGTCGTCGTGGCCACCGTGACCGGATAGATCCGGCCAGCCGATCGGCCAATGGGCCCCGTCAGCGGTTTAACCGTGAGCTCCGGAGGGGGACCGGCCATGTCCTCGGGCGATGCCTGGTCGTAGACACACTCCTCGGAGCCGCCCTGGGCCGTGTCCGGTTTCTTGGGGCAGCGCCAGTTTCGCGGCGCGGGCAGTGCCCGCTCATCACCCAGATAGGCGGGATACGCGGGTAGATAGGACACGCGCCGCGAGAGAATCAACTCCTGGATGAGGTGCTGCCTGTGCTGTTCCGGAACGGCCCGCATGATGGCGGCGCTCGTTGCTCCCCTGAGCGCCTGACCGTCGATCACATGAGTCGTGGCAATGGCCGGTGTGACACCGTCGAAGCGGGTGAGGGTCAAAGGCTCCCGTAGCCGCAGCGTGAACGGGTAGTACAGCGTCGTCACGCGGTGTGGCTCCTCTCCCAGATCGTACGAGCCCGGGCAACGGTCTGTTCCCGGTCGTCGAGGTAAGCAGTCACCTGCCCGCTCCCACCCCGTCCGATCTGACGCATGCCCAGCGCCGCCGACGCCAGGACAGCGGCGTGTTCCTCGGTCGACGACGTGTTCCACCGCAGCCGCGCGTGAAACTCAACGCCTGGCCGTAAGCGGCGTTCTGAACGCAGGGTTCCATGCTGCGGTGCGCCGGTTTGGTCGTTCGCCGTGCGATACCGGACGACGGTCAACATCTGCAGCAGCTGGTCAACACCAAGCCTTTGAGGCTGCGGCTCGCGACGCATCGCGGCGAGTAGGGTGCTACGTTCCGGCTCCCGCAAGCGCGCGGTGAACCCGGTAACGACGGGTTCACCCCACGAATGCTCGGGTGGGAAGATCTCGTGCGCTCGCCGCTGATCTTCCTCGTCGAAAAAGTTCAGCCTGGTTAGGACCGCGTCCCGTAGCCGGGCCCGTACACGCGAGCCGTTCAAGACCGGCAAGTTATCCTCATCCAGCTCACAGCTGAGGTCCACGTCCGGCTCGGCGCGAACCGCGCCGGGCAAGGTCTCCGTCACCGTACGGATCACCAATGTCGAAGGAAGCGCCATCACACGTCACCCCTCGCACACGCCGGCATGACAGCGAGATCGGCGATCTCATTGGCAGGGATGCCAATGTTGCGATCTTCTGAGCCAATATGCTCCTCCGGATCCCGAGAGATCCGGTTGACGTGGGCTAGATACGCCTCGACATCGTCACGTCTCTGTTCTCGGTATCGGCGCCATGGTCCCCGCCGGCCCATTCGCTGTATGCGGACGACCTCATCGAGAATGGATGCGAGCTGACACTGACCGAAGAGCCGCTCGCCGTTTTCACCTTCGCCCCCGTCGCCCCAGAGCGACCACGAGACCATCACACCCGTTTCCTTGGCCCGGCGGGTTCGATGCTCCGCGTCATCGGTGAGTAGCCGGATTGGATGGTGAGCCCGGTGGATCGAAATGCCGGCAGCGACCCGCACCGGCTCATCATCACCAAATGGCCGGTTACCGGAATCCTCCTGGTGTTGTTCGGCGGCTCGGAGCGCGGCCAGCGTCAACGCGTGGGCAACACGCGCATCGCACACAAACGTCAGATCATCTCCGGCGCACAGAAGGATGCGCACCGGCAGAAAGACCGTGTCAGGGCGCTCACGGCGGTCAGGGCGTAACGGAAAATCTGCGGCCTCGGGGGTCGCTCGCAGGCCGATGACATCACCATGATCTTCCAGTGGGCCGACCGCCGAGCCTACGCAATTGATTACCGCATCCCGCATCGTCTGACTGAGCTCGGCCAGTTGCAGCGCAGCGAACTGGTAGTCGTCCACCACGTGGTCACGGTCGGGCGGCTCATCCAGCCACTTTCTGATTCGCGCGCCGATCCCGTTGCCGTCGATGTGCACGATCGCGATGTCGCTCTGTTCACCGATGGTTCGGCCCAGGTCATCGATGATCTCCGGTTCTTCTCCCTGGAGTCCGGATACCGCGGTCTCGTGGCTGGCCCCCGGCCGGAGGTTGTGATCATCCAGGCGTTGGATGGTCCGCCCGATCGGTTCATCGTTCTCGTTGCTGCTGCCGTGCAAGAACGACACGTCCTGCGCGTTCTTTCCCTGTCGAGCTACCGCAGCCTCGCCGGTCTGGCCGCAGATAGCGACTCCTGGATATCGCGGTAGCGGCGAGTGTCCGATGCCGTGGCGTTTGTGCGCGTCGGCGCGGTCGAAGGCCTGGCTGAGCGCCGACACGAAATCATCGGTGTCGTCACTGTGACCAATCACCGCCCCCAGGCCCGGCGCCTGCTCATACAGGGCGCGACTGAGATGGCTCGCCCATAGCTGGGCGTCGGCAAGCGTGTCGTGGCTGACGATCCCGTTTCCGCCGGCAGACGAGATATAGGCGCCACCTGAGCGGCCAAGCGCCTGAACCATGGCATCTGCACGATGTATGCGATCGTCATCGTCCAAGACGGTAGCGACGAGTGTCGATGCCGCGACGACATCCTTGAGCCGGTTGGATCCGTAGACGAAATCTTGAATGCCGGTCAGGTCGACCACGGAATACACGGTCACAGGGCCTCCTCCAGGAGGATCGCCTTCAGTTCATCGCGAGACGCCGCGTTCTCGATCTCGGTCGGCGATACCACGTGCAGCGAGCGGGGAGAATCCCAGTCATCACGCAGCTTGCGCACGAGTTCGCGGCGGCACTCATAGTGGGGAGAATCCCCGATCACGTCTTCGGGCGCGATGACCACGGGAACGGCAGCGCTGCCCAATGCCGCGGCGGCGACCACGTCCAGCGCGAAGAGCGTCTCTCGGATGACGTCTCGAGCAGCTTGATCTGGCTTGTCTATTGCCGTGCGCTTCCGCTTCAGCGCGTGCTGCACCACATCGCCGACGAGTAAATGCCAGCCCTGAGCCTCCAGGACGAGCAGGCGGAAATCTCGGCTGCGTGCCTTGGGATCGCCGTCCGGTTCAAGGAAGAGGCGCCAGAGTTGGCTCACGTCCGCACCCGCCGTCACCCACTCGCACGTCCGGCGGGGACGCATGTTCGCAGGCGACGGCCCCGGCGCGCTCGGCGCATTGGTCTGGCTCGGTTCCCATATACGAGCAACATTCGTCAGCACAGCGATGTCATCACCAAACGCCTCACTAGATCCTGGCGGTCTGGTCAGCACCCGGCTGGCAGTAATCACCTCAGAAACGCCTGGGGTGTTCAGCTTTCTCTCATCCCTGGAGTCCACATCGCGCTGCATTCCGTGCCGAGCTGGTATGTAGGTTCGGGTTATGCCGTCGCCGTGGCTTCGGGCCCACCGGCTCAGTTGCACGACCATCGGTTTTGTCCCCCCGGTCAGATCGACCGCCGCGGGAACCACCCCGGAGTCGTGGAGGTCTCGGTGGACCTGTTCAGGATCATGAGGATCAGCCAGTCTGATCCCGTCGACGGCCACATTTCCACGGCTCACCAGGTCCCCGACCTGTACCGCGTGGGATTCCGTGGCAGCGGAGTAGACGAGTGTGACCTCGCGCGCCTTGCGCGTGCGAATAGCTTCGGCGACCGGGATGGGATTCTCCCCCACCGCGAGCACGAGATCACGCTCCGCGGGCCCCGCCGGGCGTATACGCGTCGTCGCCGACGGACGCCCTCCGGTGACCTTTAAGCGGTCCATGCTGGTCGACAGCGAGGTCTGACCGTCGAGTGCCGATGCGATCTCCGTGGCGCCCAACAGAACAACCGGGTCATCGCCCGGGAGTAGCTGCGACAGCAGTTCGCGCGCACATTTGACGCTACGCGCCTCGTCTGGTGTCACCAGTACGGCGCGGGCGAACTCACCTCCGAGGTGGCGTGCACGAACGGCCGCTTCGGTGAGCTTTTCCGTGGCCTTCGCGGACAGGAAGCTCTTAGAGCCACCGCTCAAGAGCGGATTCGTGGTGACAGAGAACAGGATCAACTGGTTGTCACGCACGGCAACGACGTCGACCTCGAGATCGCTCTTTCCCTCCGGCGACTTCACCGTGACGTTGCCACGGACGTGGCTCAGCTTAGGATCCAGCTCAGCCGCCAGTTGAGTGGCCAGTTCCATCCACCGGTAGTGACCTCTTTTCTCGGAGAACAGCTCGTTCCAGTCTGTCCCGCCCGCCGAGGGGAGTCGCAACGATGACGGCGGAGGCAGCGATGTGTCGTTGAGCTTTCGCTGAAAGAACGCTCTCGCCTCAGCGTGGGCACCGCCACCAGGGCGCACCTCCGGCGGCACCCCCACCGAGGAGACTTCGTTGTCACGCTGGAGGTTCAAGAAGTCGTCCGTGCTGAGGTCCGTCTTGATCACGGTGCTTCCCCGGGCGAAGTCCCGGAGTAGGCGCGGGCCGGCAACGTAGCTGAAGTCATGCATGCTGACGCCTCGCCGTTCTGCCCATTCGGCGGCGAGGACGGCCATGAGCTTCGTTCCGCCGGTGATGTCGACGCCGTCGACAGGTTCGCTCGCGCCCACGTACTCACTGAGCGCGTGGTCGAACTCGTCAAACGTGGGTAGCTCCCCTACCCGACAGCACGTGACGTCGATCCCCTCGGTCTGTTTCCGGATTCGCTCGGCCACCCGCTCGGATTCAGCCGTGTGTACGAGCACACACCGGTCCGGCCGACGTTCCTTCAACGCAAGCCAGACAGGAACCGCGTTGCCCCCAACGGTCGCGATCAGCACGCGAACGCTCCTTCCCCTCGTTCACCACAGCCACATATGTTGCCCACCCGTGGCTTTACGTCCCATCAGGTCGCTGCCGGTCCGATGCGCTCATCCGTAATGGAATGGGCGTGGATGGACACGAGCTACGAAACCTGACGCCGCATCCGATTACCTTCGTAGATCGGGGCGGCGAGATCAAGGGGCAGTTACCCATTGACACGACGGCCGCACGGGCGGTACCGGGGCGACCGGCACGGCGTACGGATGTCGCCGGTGTTCCGGTACCGGTCTACGTCCTGCCTCCGCGCACACACGTGGTGGACCTACCCCCACCTGGGCCGTCGCAGTTGCTCGTCGTGTCCGAGCTGGTGGCCCGCACAGCCATCGATAGGAACGACCTCGTCTTCCCGTACGGTCACGTCCGCGATTCCACGGGACGCGTGATCGGCTGCCGTGCTCTTGCACGATACGCCCACGTTCCGGGAGAGTTTTATTCCCTTCATCTGGGCGACGACGTTGTGTCCGGGGTGGCTGACACGATGACGCCCACATCCGCCGACGCCGGGGATGGAACGGCGTTCGGCAGCATCGGCCCGACGACAGGCAGGTGAGAATCAGGTGCCTGATCAGTTTCATGAGCTCGTTGCCCGGGCGACCGGCGGCCAACAGCCGTATCCGTACCAGTCTCGGCTCGCCCTGAATGGCCTGCCTGAGGTACTACGCGTTCCAACGGGTGCCGGAAAGACTTTGGCGGCGGTTCTCCCGTGGCTTCATCTACGCCGGTCCCAGCCGGCTGAGACACCGCGCTGGCTGGTCTATGTCCTACCGCAGCGGGCATTGGTCGAGCAGGTCGTGGCAGTAGTCCGGGGGTGGCGGGACCGTCTGGGATCGGACGTCGACGTGCACGTGCTGATGGGTGGGGAGGATCCCGACGATCGAGCGTGGAAGACCGACCCCGAACGGGAACGCATCTTCGTGGGAACGCAGGACATGGTCCTGTCCCGCCTGCTCATGCGTGGCTTCGCCGAAGCCCGCACCGCGTGGCCGATGAGTTTCGGATTTCTGAACGCGGGCGTGCAATTCGTCTTCGACGAGGTGCAACTGATGGGGCCGGGGCTGCCCACCTCCCTTCAGCTGCAGGGACTACGCGAACACCTCGGTACCGCACTGCCGTGTCGTTCCCTGTGGATGTCGGCCACAATCGATCCCGATGACCTGGTCACCCCAGACATGACACGACCGCTCAACGTCGTCGAGTTGTCCGACGACGACATCCAAGGCGACCTTCGCACACGGCTCGAGGCGACACGCACCTTCCACGAGCTACCCCTCGTGGACACCGATGCCAAGCACTACCCCGCGGCTGTGGCCGAACACGTCCTGACCGAGCATGTCTCCGGCACCCGCACCCTCGTCGTATTGAACACCGTGGAGCGGGCCACGGATGTGTACCTCGCGTTGAAGAAGCGACAGCCGGAGGCTTCGCTGACCCTCCTGCATTCGCGGTTCCGGCTCGGCGACCGGCTCGCACATACGGACCGGGCGCTCCACACACCGTCCGGCGCCGGGTCGATCGTGGTGAGTACCCAGGTCCTGGAAGCCGGCGTCGATCTCACCTCGGAGACTCTGATCACCGAGGTGGCACCGTGGACGTCGATCGTTCAGCGGGCGGGACGGTGCAATCGCGACGGCCACGCCGAACAGGCGCGGCTGTTGTGGACGTCTCCCCCTGCGGGCCGTCACTGGCACCTGCCGTATGAGGAGGCCGACCTGAAAGCGACCGCCGATCAGCTGGGGCAGCTTGAAGGTAGGCATGTCACCGGCAGCGAACTCGCCAGTCTGGACGTGCCGCAAGACGTTCCCGTTCATCCCGTACTCCGGCGGCGTGACCTGCTTGGACTCTTCGACACAGCACCCGACCTGTCGGGCAACGACATCGATGTCAGCCCGTTCATTCGCGACGCCACCGAGCGGACGGTGTCAATTGCCTGGCGCGATCTGTCGTCGGTCACCGATCTTGACACGCGAGAGCGGCTGCCGATGCCGTCACGCGCCGAGTTGTGCACGGCTCCTATCGACCAAGCCCGCAAACTTCTCCCTAACTCATCGGCTCTCGTCTATGACCAGCGGGAAAGCATGTGGCGTACGGCCCGTGCGGACGATCTTCGCCCGACCGCTCTGCTTCTGTTCGACGCGACGCGTGGCGGTTACTCCCCGGAGATCGGCTTCTCCCCAACAAGCAAGGCTGCGGTAGCGCCGGTGGCGATCCCCGATGCCGATCCACTTCCCGACGGGATGGACACTGATCCGCAGTCCGCCGGCGTCGGGTGGGTCCCGCTCGACGTACACCTGTCCGATACGGAGCGCGAAACGCGTGCCTTGCTGGAGCAGTTAGCTCCGGCGCTATCGGCCGATCAGTGCGACGCCGTGGCGCTCGCCGCTCGCTATCACGATCTCGGAAAATGCCATGACACGTTTGTCTCCTCGCTAAGGTCTGCCAACGAAGAGTCTCCGCCACCGGATGACACGACCGTGTGGGCGAAGTCGCCGAGCCACCGGCCGCTGCGTCACAAGCCGCCGCATTTCCGGCATGAACTGGCGACCGCGTTGATGCTGCTCAGCGACGAGCCAGGACTGCTGGACGGCGTCACAGAACGCGATCTGGTCGTCTATCTGGCCATGGCACACCATGGCAAAGTCCGCCTTGGAATCCGTCGTCAGCCGGACGAAACCGAGGACGTTGTTCTCGGTGTCCGGCAGGGTTCGTCGACGGTGCCGGCTACGCTGCCCGGCGGCCGCGAGCTCCCGCCGATGTTGATGGATCTCACACCGACCCAGCTCGGCCCGGGTTCGCTGACCGACCGCGCCTTGAAGTTGCGCGACCGCACCGATCTGGGCCCGTTCCGACTCGCCTTCTGTGAAGCGGTTCTTCGCTCAGCGGATTGGCGAGCCAGCGCTGTCGAGAGGACAAATGCTGATGCCTGAACTACCACTGGCGGGATACCGTGGGACTCCGCTGGGCAGCTACCTGTGGTCGCTGGGAACCCTTCGTGCGGTGTCACGCCTGTTCGATAGCGACGCTCGGGGAGCCTGGCGCGGTGGCCAATTCATCCTCCACTCCCGGTTCGACGACGTGGACAAGCTCGTTGCCGAATTCGAGCGAGCTTTCGAACCGGCTCCGGTTATCTCGCCGTGGAACAAGGAGGCGGGATTCGCCAGTTCGACCGGAACAAAAGCAGCGCTTCTCGACTGGGTGCGTACCTCGGACGACCCCCGGCTAGGCGCGCTCCGTCGCACCATCGCCGCCGCTGAGAGTGTGGTGGACCGTGCACGCGAGCGCGGATGGGGCGGTAGCGGTTCGGACTTCTGGGACAAGAAGTACAAGCCGAAGGTCATCCAGATGTGCCGGAACGAGTTTCCGGACGAAGCATTGCCCTGGCTTGATGTCGCCACGACGCTAACCCAGGACGCCAAGATCGCCTTTAGTCGACTTCTCGGGACAGGCGGGGTATTCGGCCGACAAGAGCTGTCCAGTACCTACCTGGCCCGAGTGCAGACTGTCCTCACCCACGAATCCAGCCAGGAGTGGTTGCGTTCGCTTCTGACCGGCTCGGAGACCATCCCGTACCTCCGGGATCCCGTCGGCCAGTTCGATCCGGGCCGGGCCGGGGGTATCCACTCGTCACCTTTCGAGAAAAAAGATGAAGCAGGGTTCGCCAATCCCTGGGCATTCATCTTGACCCTCGAAGGCGTCCTTCTGCTGGCCTCGGCCGTGGTCCGGCGGCATGGCGCCGAGTACGACGACGCCGCATTGCCGTTTCAAGTTCGAGGCACTACGAGCGCGTTCGCCACCGCCACCGACGGTGAGACCGTGCATGGCGAGTTCTGGGCGCCGCTGTGGAGCGACCCACTCGACCTCGCAGCTGTTGAACACTTGCTGAGTGAGGGCCGCGCCGACTGGCGCGGCAAACCCGCGCGGTCCGGACTCGACTTCGCCAGGGCAGTCGCCAATCTGGGCGTCGACCGCGGCATCGATACCTTCGAGAGGTTCATCTTCGCCGACAGGTTCGGGCAGAATCCATTCGCCGTGCCTGCCGGCCGGGTCGCTGTGCAGCGTCGACCAGGGGTCGAGCTTCTGGCGGGTCTTGACCGGTGGCTTCGCGACGTCGACCGCTCCCGTTCATCACGCGGGGTGGCCGCCGAGATCCATCGGCTGGAGGACGCACTGTTCACACACGCGTCGTCGGGCAGTCTGAACGACCTGGTCGATGTTTTCGTCGCACTCGGCCGGTGCCACGAGGCCGTGGCCCGCTCCGGACACGCTCGAGGCCGGACCCGGCCGCTGATCTTGAGGGATGGCCGGGCGATCGCCTATGCCCTGCAACCTGCGGTCGATGATGATGCTCAGCTGCGCGTGGCACTCGCTTTGGCCACGGCGCACGATCCGAAGCAGCCGCCGACGCTTGGCGGGATTCGGCCGTATGTGTCGCCCGTCGTTGACGACCATGGCCGGCCCGCCTGGTCCGAACGTCCCGCGCCGGCGTCACTGGCGGCCGGACTCATCCCGGCTCTCGGCGTGGCCGCACGGTATCGCAGCATGCCACGCCCGAACGACGACACAACGGAATCTGAGGTAGCCCCCGCCGTTCGCGGCGCCAGGATCGTGCACACCTACGGCATGCGTGCACTCGCCGAGGATGTGTTCCGTCTGGCCACCGGCCACCTCGATGAGGTTCGCACGGCCGAGCTTCTCGCCGGATTCCTCACGGTGGACTGGTCAACGGCGCAGCTGTCCCCGCCTGCACGGCGACGCACCACCTCGACCGGCGGGCTCGACTTCATGCTGCCGTTCTCCTCCGATCAGCACTTGGACGTGCCGAACGAGGACGGCACGACCTCTCCGACGCTACTGCGGCCGGGACGTGCCTGGCCCGCTCAACTCCGAGCGGGACGCAGCACGGACGTACTCCGAGACGCTGCCCGGCGCCTGCGCATCAGCGGAGTACCCGGCGTCGTGACCCCCGCACCGACGAACATCGAGTCCGACCGGCTAGCCGCATGCCTGATGCTTGCAGTCAGCGATCGCGACCGTCTCGCCAGCCTGGCGCGTATCTCCACGATCCCAAGCGAACGAAAGGAACCCATCCATGCCTGATCGTCTCTCTTACCAGGCAGACCTCGAACCCATCATCGGCAGCACATTCCAGCCCACCGGTTTCCCGGACATCGGCGCGGCCACGTTCACCAGATTCGAGAACGGCGAGGAGGTCGACTCCCTACTCGTGGAATCGGTGCAGTCGATGGCCAACCGCTTGGAAGCAACCGCCTGGGACGACGCCTCGGATCGGCCCGCGTCCGAATTGGACGGTCTGCCGTGGGTACGCGTGATCCGCGCCGGCACCGGCGAGTTCCTCACCTCCAGTCGGCTGGAGGCACACCGCTTGGCTTCGCCGTTCGTGCATGCGTCGACGCTCGATGGTGAGCACATGTTCGACGTCATCAAGAAGCGGCTCGGGCTCGAGAAGGACACCCCACTGGATCGGCGGTCAATGGCTCGGGCCGTCGCCGCACTCGATCCGTTGTGTCTGGTCCACGGCGTGTTCTTCTCGCAGAAGGAATGGTGGGGACAGCCGAAGTTCGAGCGGGCAGTCTCCGCCGTGATCGAGGCACACGACGTACGGCGAGCCGACAGTGGCGGTCGCAAGGCCGACCGGGTGCGCCATCAGCTATCCGACGAGCTGGGCGGCACGGCCGAAGGGTACGGATCGGTGCCCTATCCGCGTACCGAGTGGACCGCTCGGCACATCCGGGCGTATTTCGTCGTCGATACGGAGCTGCTGCGCTCGTACGGCCTTCCGGATCCGGTTCAACAACTGCTCGAAAGCATCGCCCTGTGGGAGATTCGGTCATTGCTCGACGGCAGTTTGAGACTGCGCACCGCCTGTGACCTTGCTGTGGTCGGCGAGGTGAAGGTCCGTGCAGGTGAACGCCCGCTGCCGTCGCTCTCCGAACTGAACGCACGAATCAAGGAGCTCGTTCCCCAGTGCTCCGACATCTTCGGCCCGGGCAATCCACTGACCGTGGAGTGGGCCGACAAGGGGAAGAAAAAATGACGGTCACTCTGGCTTTCCGCTTTCCGTGGGGCCGCTATCACGCCACGCCGTGGGCGAGGCACGTCAACGAAGGCGCCGTCGAACTGCCACCGTCGCCGTGGCGGCTGCTTCGCGCCCTATATGCGGTCTGGCGAACGCGGGTTCCCGAGCTCGACGCCGATACAGTGCACGGGCTGCTGACGAAGCTTGCTACGCCGCCCACAGCGTATGTGCCACCGCACACGTTCTCCCACACGCGACACTACTATCCGGACAGCACCCATACCCGGTGCGTCACCAGCACTGACGCGACACTCGACACGTTCGCGGTGCTCGACCGGAACGCTGAGCTTGCCCTGCAGTGGCGGGGCGTCGCGTTGACGCAGGACGAGCACGACGTGCTCGCCAAGATCGCCATTGCCGTGCCCTACCTCGGACGTGCTGACAGCATTTGCGAAGTTCGACTCGCGCACGACTGGGCAGCGACCGACCACGACGTGTGGGAACCCGTGGACGCGGCGGAGTTCATCCCGGACAACGCGAATGTCGCGCGGGTGCTCACACCCGACCTGCCCCTTCGGATAGATTCACTCACTGCCCGTCCTGTTGACATACGGCGGCACAATCTGCTGTACCCGGCCGGTACCAAATTGATGGGTTATCAGCGGACACAGACGCCGGCCCCCCGACGTCGCCACCGGCGGATCAAGCACATCCCGGTGACGGCCGTGCGGTTTGCCGTCGCTCAACGTTCTTACCCATCGGTTCGAGACACCCTGATCTACACCGATCTATTGCGCACGTCAGCGCTGGCGAAGCTCGGCCGCCGGCGAGAAGAGCGTCGAGACACAATGCTCGCCGGTCGCCGCGCCGATGGCTCCCGCACGGACGACGGTCATCGGCATGCCCACTACTTGCCTATCACAGAACCGGGCGGCAGGATCACCGATCTCCTGGTGTGGGTACCGGCCGGGCTCGGTGACGACGAGCTGGAAGCGTTGACCGATGTCACACATCTCCAGTCACCGTTTATGGACAAGTGGCGCCTGACCATCCGGATCGCCGGGCTGGGCATGGTGGACGACATCGCGCCAGAGCTCGTCGGGCCGTCCACGGTGTGGACCACGACGACGCCGTTCGTGCCGTCACGGTATGCGAAGAAGCGGCATGAATGGTCGGAGTTTGTCCACCACGAGGTCACCCGCGAGCTCGATTATCGGTCCTACTTGGATCTCGACGTCAACTTGACCGTGCGCCACGGTGGGCCGTCGTTTCGCAAGGGTCGGCCGGCGACACGAGACGATCGCCGCCGCTCCGCCTACCTGACCCTGAGAACCGGCCGACCCGTGCGCGGCCCACTCGCCCTGGGTCACAACAGCCATTTCGGAATGGGCCTGTTCTCACCAACGACGGACCCGAGATGACCGAGGCGCCCATACCCGCACGAATGGTCAACGCATTCGTCTACTGTCCGCGACTGTTCTATTTAGAGTGGGTCGACGGGCGCTTCGCGGTCAACGACCACGTACGAATCGGTAGGCGGGTACATGCACGCGTCGACAAGGAAGCTGGTGCAGCTCCCCTACCGGACGAAGGCGAACTCAAGGAAGCCCGATCGATCACCCTCAGCTCAGACGAGATAGGCGTCATCGCCAGACTCGACCTCCTTGAAGGAGAGGACGGCGTCGTCGTACCCGTCGACTTCAAGAAGGGTCGTCCCCAACAAGACGGAACACCGTGGCCAAGTGACGAGGTACAGGTTTGCCTGCAAGCAATTCTCCTGCGCGAACAGGGATATTCATGTAGGTACGCTGAATTGTGGTACGACGCGACGCGTCAGCGAGTACGAGTCGAGATCACCGACGAACGTGTCTCGTGGGCACGCAGCCTCGTCTCTGAAGCACGTCAAACTGCAGACCTAACGCAGCCGCCACTCCCTCTCGTCGACAGCCCGAAATGCAACGGGTGCTCGCTTGTCGGGCTCTGCCTACCCGATGAGACCAATGCGCTGCTCTCCCGGCGCGAACATCCGCCTCGTAAGCTGGTTCCACGAGATCCTGACCAACTGCCCGTATATGTAACCGAGCCCGGCTCCTATGTCCGCATCAAGAGCAAACGAATCGAGATCATTAGCAGAGACAAAGAGAAACTGGCCGAATTCCGGTTGATCGACGTTTCTCACGTAGCCGTCTTCGGTAAGGTTCAAATAAGTACTCAAGCTCTCCACGAGTTCTTCGCCAGGGACATACCCGTGCTCTGGCTCAGCGCGGGTGGATGGCTCAAGGGATTCGCCATCGGCCAGCCGTCGAACTATGTCGAGTTACGTCGACGACAAGTCGCGGTTCACGCCCAGGGTGGCATCGGCGTCGCCCAGAAGATGATCGCGGGCAAGATCCTCAATTCGCGGACGCTTCTGCGCCGGAACACTCGTGACAGGCCAACCCGGACCATCGACGCCATGAAGAGACTGGCCGAGCAAGCACTTAACGCAGAAACATTCGCGACCCTGCTGGGCATCGAGGGCGCAGCGGCACGACTGTACTTCGCCGCGTTCCCCACGATGCTCTCCCCCGAGGCGGCAGAGTTGTGTACCGACTTCTCCGAGTCAGGGCGTCAACGCCGGCCTCCTCCAGATCCACTCAACGCCCTGCTGTCCTTCTGTTACTCGATGCTGACCAAGGATCTCGTCGCCACTACGCTTGCCGTCGGTCTGGATCCGCTGCTCGGTGTCTACCATCGAGCACGGCATGCACGGCCAGCTCTGGCACTTGACCTAGCAGAAGAGTTCCGCCCACTCGTTGCAGATTCGGTTGTTCTGGCGCTACTGAACAACGGTGAGATCACATCATCAAGCTTCATCCGCCGAGCCGGAGCAGCTACTTTGACGCAAGATGGCAGGCGCACTGTCCTCAGGTCGTACGAGCGCCGACTCAAGACTCAAATCCGTCACCCCATCTTCGACTACCGCATCAGCTACCGACGCGTTCTCGACGTACAAGCACGGCTTCTCGCCGCGGTGATTGTCGGAGAAATTCCCGACTACACCGCCATGGTCACGCGGTGAACTCATGGCAAGACGAAGGCATCTGATCGCTTACGATATAGCCGATCCCAAGCGCCTGCGTAATATATGCAAGCTGATGGAGGACTTTGGGCAGCGACTCCAGTATTCTGTCTTCTTGTGCGACCTATCTGCCGGAGAGCTCGCCGAGCTGGAAGCGGCCGCAAAAGAAATTATGCACCTCCGCGACGACAGCATCATCGAAATCGATCTCGGCCCAACCTCCTCACCAGCACATATTCGCTCGATTGGCCGTGCACGCGAGGTTCCAGGAAGCGGATCTCAGATCGTATGATGCATGCGAGCGGTCCAGTTCTTACTCGTGAACCGGGAAGCGCTCGCGCCCAGGGCACACCCACACTTTGGCGTCCCATCCGCGATCCTACTCCGGTTCTTCAACTCCACCGCGCGCAGGTGCTCGCACAAGCTGGTACAGTTGCAGGTCAGAAGGGTCGTAAATCGCGAGCCCTCTTTCCGGCCTCTACGGCCGGACTCCATTGCGGCAAGGAATGTACGATCCATTTTTAAAGACAGACCAGTCTCTTTCCGGCCTCTACGGCCGGACTCCATTGCGGCGATCACGTCCCGATCATCGTCAGTTAGTCCGTCACCTCTTTCCGGCCTCTACGGCCGGACTCCATTGCGGCGCGGGCACGCTCCTGTCGGAGGTGAGGGAGGTCAAGCTCTTTCCGGCCTCTACGGCCGGACTCCATTGCGGCTGTCAATGGAACGGACAATACTTCTTCTTGAAGTAACTCTTTCCGGCCTCTACGGCCGGACTCCATTGCGGCGATACAGGGCGCGCCCAATCAAACAACTTGGCTGGCCTTCTCTTTCCGGCCTCTACGGCCGGACTCCATTGCGGCGAGCTGACACGCGAGAACGTCATGCTCACCGCCGCCTCTTTCCGGCCTCTACGGCCGGACTCCATTGCGGCGAGTACGTCCCGCTGGGGAAACTGCGGGAGAGCGGCCTCTTTCCGGCCTCTACGGCCGGACTCCATTGCGGCTCCCGGTCCGCCGCGATCGTGATCTGCAGCCCGTCGGCTCTTTCCGGCCTCTACGGCCGGACTCCATTGCGGCGGGCAGATGGAAATCTCTCCAAAGATACGCTCATGCTCTTTCCGGCCTCTACGGCCGGACTCCATTGCGGCAAATTAAGCACTTGTGAGAGACGGCCCTCAGGGGCCCTCTTTCCGGCCTCTACGGCCGGACTCCATTGCGGCCAGCGGGAAGTTCGTAGGTACGTCGGACACCATCGGCTCTTTCCGGCCTCTACGGCCGGACTCCATTGCGGCAGCGGAGCGGCCGTATTCATTGTGTGGGCCTGGGGGCTCTTTCCGGCCTCTACGGCCGGACTCCATTGCGGCCGGGCGCCGCCCCGGCGGTGCGGCGCCAGGCGTCCCCTCTTTCCGGCCTCTACGGCCGGACTCCATTGCGGCAGCCCGCGGATGTGCGCCACCGATGGCACGGAGTACCTCTTTCCGGCCTCTACGGCCGGACTCCATTGCGGCCCTCACTCGCACCAAAGGGGATCTGCGTCGTGTCACCTCTTTCCGGCCTCTACGGCCGGACTCCATTGCGGCCGCCATCGTCCGCAGGTAGCGCAGCACGATCGATGCTCTTTCCGGCCTCTACGGCCGGACTCCATTGCGGCCGATGGTGGCCAGCAACAGCCTCGTCGCATCCTTCACCTCTTTCCGGCCTCTACGGCCGGACTCCATTGCGGCCGAATAGGGATGATACGCATGATGAAACAAACGAACTCTTTCCGGCCTCTACGGCCGGACTCCATTGCGGCAGAGGCCAACTCATTATCTTTGCCCCTTTCCGGATAGCTCTTTCCGGCCTCTACGGCCGGACTCCATTGCGGCTGTGCTGCGCAGCCTGGGGATTCGCCGTCGTATGCGCTCTTTCCGGCCTCTACGGCCGGACTCCATTGCGGCGTCCTGGAAACACACCGTGTCCTTCGTCTCCCACCGCCTCTTTCCGGCCTCTACGGCCGGACTCCATTGCGGCCAGCCGACCGGGGAGGAACCCGTCCCGATCGAGTCCTCTTTCCGGCCTCTACGGCCGGACTCCATTGCGGCGGTGAGACCATGCGAATGTTCCTCCGGCGCGCCAACGCTCTTTCCGGCCTCTACGGCCGGACTCCATTGCGGCGTAGGTGGCGAGGACGTACACGAGGAGCGCGGTGCCCCTCTTTCCGGCCTCTACGGCCGGACTCCATTGCGGCAACCGCGCCGCGACGACCCGCAGGGACGGGCGGCCCTCTTTCCGGCCTCTACGGCCGGACTCCATTGCGGCCTTGGCGTGCGATCCACGCGGTGGACAGCACCTCGCTCTTTCCGGCCTCTACGGCCGGACTCCATTGCGGCACCGGCACCGGCGTCTCGGACAGCGTGGTCGCCTGGCTCTTTCCGGCCTCTACGGCCGGACTCCATTGCGGCGCCGACATCATCGACTCGTTCTCCGAGGGCCTGTGCTCTTTCCGGCCTCTACGGCCGGACTCCATTGCGGCAGTGCGTGCGCGAACGCCTCGACGCCGTCGAGGTCCTCTTTCCGGCCTCTACGGCCGGACTCCATTGCGGCGTCGTTGCCCACGATCATGAGGAAGGCGCCGCCGTGCTCTTTCCGGCCTCTACGGCCGGACTCCATTGCGGCACCGTGCGGATCACCATCTGCGACTCGTCCGGGTGCTCTTTCCGGCCTCTACGGCCGGACTCCATTGCGGCTCGTCGCGTTCCGGGGCGACACCGGCCTGCACCCGCTCTTTCCGGCCTCTACGGCCGGACTCCATTGCGGCTTCGTCACCAGCGAGAAGCCGCCACACGCTCAGCGCCTCTTTCCGGCCTCTACGGCCGGACTCCATTGCGGCGTGAAGGACTGGCAGACCGACGACGTCGGCCAGATCCTCTTTCCGGCCTCTACGGCCGGACTCCATTGCGGCAGGTAGACCGGCCGGGGCGACCTGCGGCGAGCACCCCTCTTTCCGGCCTCTACGGCCGGACTCCATTGCGGCACAGCTCGCATGTGCAGGTTTTCGCGGGTGCGGTGCTCTTTCCGGCCTCTACGGCCGGACTCCATTGCGGCGATGACGCGGACCTCGTGCGGGGTCAGGTTGATGACTCTTTCCGGCCTCTACGGCCGGACTCCATTGCGGCGATCACGCCGACCCTGGGAGATTGCGAGATCTGGCTCTCTTTCCGGCCTCTACGGCCGGACTCCATTGCGGCGCCCTCGATCGAGTCGAGATTGACGTGCGGCGAGCCTCTCTTTCCGGCCTCTACGGCCGGACTCCATTGCGGCCATCTCCGGCGGGGACACGTTGACCATCAACCGTAACTCTTTCCGGCCTCTACGGCCGGACTCCATTGCGGCCCTCTCGCGTCCGTGCTCGCTGCGAGTGCCGATGCCTCTTTCCGGCCTCTACGGCCGGACTCCATTGCGGCTGGCTCGGACAACCGCTCATGGCGGCTACAAATACGCCTCTTTCCGGCCTCTACGGCCGGACTCCATTGCGGCAAAACACTCATTGCTAATATTGAGTCACGCGTTTCTGTCCTCTTTCCGGCCTCTACGGCCGGACTCCATTGCGGCGATGAAAGGGTCGCGATGCGGGCCACAGAATTGTGTGCTCTTTCCGGCCTCTACGGCCGGACTCCATTGCGGCTCGCCGGGCGGGATGCCGTCGTACCAGCGGTGGAGCCCTCTTTCCGGCCTCTACGGCCGGACTCCATTGCGGCCTTTGTCTTTCAGTTGCGCGAATCCTGTACCAATTTCTCTTTCCGGCCTCTACGGCCGGACTCCATTGCGGCGCAACGATGTATTCCAACGGTGCCACGCGAACGCGCCTCTTTCCGGCCTCTACGGCCGGACTCCATTGCGGCGGGGATGCCGGCAAGAGACAGACAGCCAAGGCGATCGCTCTTTCCGGCCTCTACGGCCGGACTCCATTGCGGCGATTCTGCCCCTCCGGGAGCAGCATCGCGATCGGCGCTCTTTCCGGCCTCTACGGCCGGACTCCATTGCGGCATGTGTGCGTGTGATGAGTGGGGTCTCCGGTGAGGGCTCTTTCCGGCCTCTACGGCCGGACTCCATTGCGGCGAGGAGACATGCGCCAGCCAACGCGGGCTCGTACGACTCTTTCCGGCCTCTACGGCCGGACTCCATTGCGGCTTGCGCACGTAAGTGTCGTGCCCAAATTGGTGCGCCCTCTTTCCGGCCTCTACGGCCGGACTCCATTGCGGCCTCCTCTAGGGGCAGCCAACCGGCCGTATGCAGCGCCCTCTTTCCGGCCTCTACGGCCGGACTCCATTGCGGCCTGGAGGGAGTCATAGGCCGCGTAGAGTTCTTGCGCCTCTTTCCGGCCTCTACGGCCGGACTCCATTGCGGCTCATCAGCAAACTGTGCCGCCGTTTGCTGTGCCGGACTCTTTCCGGCCTCTACGGCCGGACTCCATTGCGGCAGCACAACCTTTGGGGAGGAATCATGCGCACCTACCTCTTTCCGGCCTCTACGGCCGGACTCCATTGCGGCTCGTTTAAGTCGTTGATGTCACCGAGGAACGGGCGCTCTTTCCGGCCTCTACGGCCGGACTCCATTGCGGCGATCTGGCTAGTGACCGCTACCGCATCGGCTCCATTCTCTTTCCGGCCTCTACGGCCGGACTCCATTGCGGCGCGTGCCGGTTGCTGCTGCGCAAGAGCGTATACGACGCTCTTTCCGGCCTCTACGGCCGGACTCCATTGCGGCGTCAACGCGTGACTGGTGGGCCATTGCGAAAGAGACTCTTTCCGGCCTCTACGGCCGGACTCCATTGCGGCCCCAGGCCTCGAAGTCGGCATGGATCCGCCAGGTCTCTTTCCGGCCTCTACGGCCGGACTCCATTGCGGCGCGGCCTGGGTGAGGGCCATGTTGTTGCGATTGCTCTCTTTCCGGCCTCTACGGCCGGACTCCATTGCGGCCCGCTTTCAGCTCCGGAACGTCCACGTTGCAAGGCACTCTTTCCGGCCTCTACGGCCGGACTCCATTGCGGCATCATCCGCACGTGCGGCAACACCAGGATGGGCGACTCTTTCCGGCCTCTACGGCCGGACTCCATTGCGGCCGCTGTCCAGTGCGGATGTTCGTGATGTGCAGGTCCTCTTTCCGGCCTCTACGGCCGGACTCCATTGCGGCACGGGCGAGCAGTCGTTCGCGTTCCCCCTTATTGGCTCTTTCCGGCCTCTACGGCCGGACTCCATTGCGGCTTTGAGAGATCGAATACAACGTCGCAGAATTCTACCCCTCTTTCCGGCCTCTACGGCCGGACTCCATTGCGGCCCCGTCGTGTTCGATTTCCACCCGGTTGCCGTACGCTCTTTCCGGCCTCTACGGCCGGACTCCATTGCGGCTCGCCGCCGCTGTCAAGCTCGATCAGCACTCGGTGCTCTTTCCGGCCTCTACGGCCGGACTCCATTGCGGCAGCGACGCCCACGTGAGGTAGTAGTGATGCTCGAGCTCTTTCCGGCCTCTACGGCCGGACTCCATTGCGGCCAGCCACGATTTGTCTTCGGGCGGCGGGCGCAGTTGCTCTTTCCGGCCTCTACGGCCGGACTCCATTGCGGCCGGCCCTCGTCGGTGACGGTGAGCGTCCCGATCTCCGCTCTTTCCGGCCTCTACGGCCGGACTCCATTGCGGCTCGTCCGGCTGCGTGCCGCCGTTGACCAGCAGGTCCTCTTTCCGGCCTCTACGGCCGGACTCCATTGCGGCATGTGATCAGCCTCAGTGGCGACCACATCGCACCTCCTCTTTCCGGCCTCCACGGCCGGACTCCATTGCGGCACTCTGAGCTTGAGCATTCGACCATATTCATCACGAGCTCTTTCCGGCCTCTACGGCCGGACTCCATTGCGGCCCGTGCCCTCTGCGACGGGCTCACGCACGATGACGACTCTTTCCGGCCTCTACGGCCGGACTCCATTGCGGCCGTGCCGTGTCGAGGATCGCCTCCGACGCGGCCTGCCTCTTTCCGGCCTCTACGGCCGGACTCCATTGCGGCCCCTCTGGGTGAGGTCACCGTCCCACAGCCCTCTCAGCTCTTTCCGGCCTCTACGGCCGGACTCCATTGCGGCTGGAGCTCCCATCCGTGCTGCCACCGCTTCGCGGTTCTCTTTCCGGCCTCTACGGCCGGACTCCATTGCGGCCGGACCTCGATGTTCATGATCTCGCCGGTCTCGAAGCTCTTCCGGCCTCTACGGCCGGACTCCATTGCAGTACCGACCCATACGCGCAAATTCTGAAACAATTTCGATCTATGCCGTCAGAGTTGCGGCAGCGTAGCTCCTCAGCGGCAAGAGGTACAGCACACTTCGCGCGTGAGACGTAAAGGTGAAGGTGGGGAACAACACGGAAGGATTGAGGGATATACAGCAGTCTCGCTCCGCCGAGTTCTGTCCGACGTTCGTGCTTGCGTGAGATGAACATTGCACACGATCTCAGAGAGGGGAACTGCATGGCGGTCGATGTTCGCGCAACGGCATACGGAGCGGACGCATATCGGCGCCTGCATGAAGCGGTCGCCGAAACGAAAGGCGACGATCCGCTTACACCTGTCACGTTGATCGTGCCCGATAGGAGAATCGGTATTAGGGCTCGACGCTCCCTAACGCGAGGCTCAGATGAGTCCGGACCGGGAATCGCCGCCCTAAATGTCACGACGCTGGCCAGACTGGCCGAACACCGAGCGGGTCGCGCGTTGCTGAGCACCGGTCGCCGCTCCGCAACTCGACTTGACGTTCTCGGCACGTTGCGTTCGGTTCTGGACAACTCACCCGGCATTTTCAGGCCGGTCGCACATCAGCTGGGTACGGTTCGGGCGCTCGCGCACGCCTATCGAGAACTTCGAGGGCTTCCCGCGTCCGTTCGGAGGTCATTGGCAGACCACGGGCCCGTCGTCGCCGAGGTCATGCGTATTTACGATGCGGCTCATCGGCTGCTCGCTCCCGCCGTGTTCGACGAAGTCGACCTCATACAGGCGACCACGGATCGGATCCGTACACACGGGATTTCCGGGTCGTTCGTCGTCTTCCTGCCACAACCCAGACGCGCATGCGACGCCGAACTCCTGAGGGTCATAGCCATGTATGCCAATACCAGGGTGATTCTCGGTTTCACCGGTGAGGCTTATGCCGACGAGGCTGCCCACAGGCTGTGTCGCGATCTCGGCGCCGACATGGAAGTTACATGGCAGCCCCCGGTGGCGGACGCACTCCTCAACGCGTCGGATCCCGATGACGAGGTGCGTGCCGTCGTACGTCGAGTGAAGGAAGCGCTCGTCGAACATCCTGGCCACCGAATAGCTGTCTGGTACGGCACGGCTTCCCCCTATGCACGCCTGCTGGACGAACATTTCGACCAGGCCGGAGTCCAGATCTTCGGCAATACTGCCCGCAGCCTTGCCGAAACGACACCCGGCCGGGCCTTCCGTCGTCTGCTCGCACTCCCCGCACAGAGCTTCCGCCGAGACGACGTATTGGCACTCTTGGCAGATACGAGCATCAGTTACGACGGGATCCGCGCACCACGCACCGCGTGGGAACGCATCTCGAGAACGGCCGGCGTCGTGAGCGGTGACGATTGGAACCGCGTCCGGGAGTTCGCACGACGCCGCAGAAGGTGGCTCGCAGACTATCCGGACACGGACGAGGCCACAGCCCGCCGCACGCAACAGGCCGCAGAACATGCCGAGAAGCTCCACGAGTTCGTCACATTTCTCCAGCACTGTCACGCGCAGATCGAGAGTGCGTCGTCATGGCAGGAACTCGGCGAGGGTGTAGAGCAGCTATGGTCACTCGTCGAGCGGGACTGGCGTCCAGCCACAGCCACGCTCGCGAGACAGGAGGACGTGCGTGGCCACCGACGTATCTCCGAGTTCATCGTCCGGGTTGGTGAGCTAGACGGCACCGCCGGAGCGCCGGACCCGCTCTTGCTACGACAGCTCGTGGAGATCGAACTCGATCACGAGCTCGGAGGACACGGAACCGTGGGCAGAGGGGTGCATGTCGGACCGATCTCACACGGCCCGGGGGCAGATGTGGACCTGGTGTTCGTGGTGGGTGCGGCCGAAGGCTTCATTCCAGCGCGCATTCACGAAGATCCGCTCGTACCGGACCGGGCAAGGGTTGCCACCAACGGTGCGCTCGGAACGCGACGCGAACGTCTCAGTACTCAACATCACTTCATATTGGCCTCGCTTGCGGCAGCACCGCGCGGTGGTCGGACTCTTACATTTCCCCGTGGGGACCTCAGGCAAGGCGGAACGAAGAGCCCATCACGTTGGACGCTGCCCACCATCCGCGCACTCGATGGGCGAGCGGATCTCGTGATCACGCACTGGGAACGTGCGCGGGGTTTGACCGAGATCCCCTCGTACACCGGTGCTGTCGAACGTGACCTCCAGCCGGCAACGGCGCAGGAGTGGCGGCAACGCACGGCAGTCACCGATCCAGGCTGCGACGACAGCATCGTCACGCGTGCGCTGACAGTCCACCAAGCGAGGCTTTCCTCGGAGTTTACGCCGTTCGACGGCAATCTAGCAGGTATGACGAATCTGCCCGATCCCACCCTTGCACCGGTTTCGGTAACCGCTCTGGAGAGCTGGGTCCATTGCCCACATGGCTACTTCGTCCGACACATTCTGGGCGTGCTTCCGATTGAGGATCCCGAGGACGCGGTCCGGATCTCCGCACGGGACCGCGGCAACGTCTTACACAAGATCTTGGAACGGCTCGTCACCTCAGCGTTGGAAGACGGCTGGGCACCTGGCCATGGCCAGTCGTGGCCCCGCTACACCCATCGGATGATCGACCAGATCGCCGATGAGGAGTTCGCTGTTGCAAAAGCCGAAGGCCTCACCGGATATCCGATCCTGTGGGATGCCGATCGAGAGGCGCTGCGCGCCGACCTGCACGCCTGGGTCAGCCATGACGATCGGCGGCGCGCCGAACTGGGAAACCTTGCGCCATATGCCGCCGAGTGGCCGTTCGAGGACGTCGATATATCCCTCGCGGATGGCCGCGCCCTTCGCGTGCGCGGAAAGATCGACAGGATCGATCGCGGCCTGGACGGAAGGCTGGTGGTCACCGATTACAAGTCCGGTCGGCTCGGTCGGTCGTACACCCGGTTGACGGGAGATCCGTGCGATCGCGGCCAGCGGTTACAGCTACCGATCTACGCCATCGCTGTCGGCACCGCGTACGGCGAAACTCGCCCAGTGCGTTCCGAGTACTGGTTCACAAGCCGTCGTGCGGGATTCGCCCGGGTCGGATACGACGTCGACGACGCCGTCCTCGGCAGGGTCACGCAGGCCCTTCGTACCATCATGAACGGGATATCCGGTGGTATTTTCCCACAGCGTCCCAACGACGATGGCAACGTCCTGTTCGAATGCAATGCGTGTGAGATCCACGGTCCTGAAGATCGTCAGATCGCCGTCGCCTGGCAGGCGAAAACCAACACTCCAGAACTGGCGGAGCTGCAGGAACTCCTCAATTTCGGCGGGCTGTCGTGACGCTGTCCGACCAGGCCGTGCGTGACCGCGTCACCGGTGATCTCAGCAGCACGCTGTTCGTCGAGGCAGGTGCCGGATCAGGGAAGACGAACGTCCTGGTGGAGCGCGTCGTCGCGCTCGTCCGGCACGGTGTGCCGATCGACAGCATCGTGGCTGTCACGTTTACCGAGCGCGCCGCCACCGAGCTCCGCGACCGAGTGCGCGCTGGCCTGAGCGAAGCGGGTCTCGTCGATGCTCTCGACGACCTGGACGGCGCGGCCATCGGCACGCTCCACTCGTTCGCACACCGGCTGATCAGCGAGCAGCCGGTCGAAGCGTCCGTCCCGCCACTATTCACCGTGCTCGACGAGCTCGGCTCGCAACTCGACGTCGATCGCCGCTGGGATGTATTCCAGGCAGACCTGCTCTGCGACACGTCGGCTGCATCTGCACTCGAGGTGCTACTGGCCAGCGGTGTCAGGCTCGACGACTTACGGGTGCTCTGGCACAGATTGCACGACAACTGGGACCTAGTGGAGGAACGCTTCGGCACCTCACGTCTCCTCTCCAGCCACATTGAGATCGACCTCGCCGACTTGAACACGCGGGCCCGCGATCTGTTCGAACGTCGCCGGGAATGCGTGAATCCCAATGACAAGCTCCTTGCACGCATCGGCGAGCTGGAACGATGGCTCAGCACGACGGTCGGCGCAGGCACCGCCGAGCTTATTGATTTGCTCGGCGGCATACCGAAGCGTGGCAACGCCGGAAGCAAGACATCGTGGGCATGCCCCATAGACCAGATCAAATCTACCTTCGACAGCGTGCGCGAGATCGGGACGCAAGCGCGCATCCAGGCTATTGACACAGCCTTACGCTGGTTGCTCACTCGGATGGCACGCGCCACACTCCATTCCTCTGCCGACCGAATATCGAGAGGCGACCTGTACTACCACGACCTTCTGGTGCTGGCGCGCCGACTGACTCGCACCAGCGCTGAGGCAAGAGCGCGATTGACGCAACGCTACTCTCACCTGCTGCTCGACGAATCCCAAGATACCGACCCCATACAGTTCGAACTCGCCGTGCGGATCGCCGGTGGCCCGGACGCAGGCGAAACCGACTGGCGGGAGGTGACAATCCCGGACGGCTCCCTCTTTCTCGTCGGGGACGCGAAACAATCGATCTATCGCTTCAGGAGAGCCGACATCGAAACGTATCTGCGTGCACGCGAATCCGTAGGCGAATCTGTCACGTTGACAACGAACTTTCGCTCGACGCCGGAGGTACTGAGCTGGATCAACTCTGTCTTCTCGCAGCTCATTCGCGACTCTGGGCATGTGCAGGCCGGATACAAACATCTCCAACCACCACCGGATTTCGCTTCACCACCTGCCACAGGGCCATCCGTCATCGTACTCGGGACGGATGCGCATGCCGACCAACCGAACGCGGATGTCGTTCGCTCTCGAGAGGCTCACGACATCGCCGGCCTCGTCCTACGCGCGATGCACGAGCGATGGATGGTGGCGGGGCGCCCGTTGCGCCTCGACGACATCACCATCCTGGCGCCGAGCCGCAGTTCGATCGACGGCCTGGAGGAGAAACTCGCGCACGCCCGCATCCCTTACCGCACCGATGCGGCCACGTTCGTCTATTCGACGATCGCCGTCAAAGAATTGCTTACCTGCGCCAAGGCGGTGGACGATCCAACCGACGAGCTCGCCGTCGTCGCAACGTTGCGAACCCCGATGTTCGGCTGTACCGATGCCGAGCTCTGGCAGTGGCGTTCCGCCGGCGGATCGTGGCACCCGATGGCCGAGCCCGTGCATCACGGCCGCGTCGCCGACAGCCTGGAACAACTGCGTGACTGGACGTTTCGGCAGACGCTGCTGTCGCCCGCACAGCTGCTCGACGAGATCATCGCCAAGCGTCGGATTCTGGAGACTGCGGCGGCTTCCCCGCGCTATCGCGAAACGTGGCGCCGGTTGCGATTCGTCGTCGACCAGGCGCGCGCCTGGTTCGAAGAGACGCGAGGCTCCCTGCGGGAGTATCTCCGATGGGCAGAACGCCAGGCTGAAGATGTCGCACGGGTCAGCGAGCCGGTGCTTCCGGAAACCGATCGTCAGGCCGTTCGCATCACTACGGTTCACGCCTCTAAGGGCCTGCAATTCCCATTCGTGATCGTGGCCGGTCTGGGATCGCCAGGCTCAAACCAGAGACCGACGATCCTGTGGTCTTCCGAGCAGGACTGCGAGGTCCGCATACGCGCCGGCGTACAGACGTCCGGATATGAAGATGCAGATCAGCATGAACGGACGATCGAAGAGCACGAGACGACCCGGCTGCTCTATGTGGCGTGCACTCGCGCGCAGTTCCATCTCGCTGTCTCGCTCCATCGACGCACGGGGAGGCAGTGCCCTGCTGCCACCATCGCGGAGACCCACGGGGCCACGGATGCCGAGGTCTGGAGCGCGCCCGACCGACTCCAACCGCTCGAAACCGTACAGCCGATCGGTGTGCATCCTCCCATGTCGTGGTCGCGGTGGCAGCAACGCGATACCCGTGCCCGGCAACACGCCCTTGAGGCCGAGGCCGTGTCCGCCAGTACCGTTGCACACAGTCACATCTCGGCATTCCCGCCGGAGCACATCACCGACGGCCTTGACGACGAAGAACACGGGTTCGACGTTCCGGTTTGGGAAAAGGGCCGTCATGGCACTGCCCTAGGCCGCGCCGTGCACGCCGTCATGCAGGTCATCGATCTCGCGACCGGCGAGGGCATCGATGACCTCGCAAGAATGCAGGCCTTCGTCGAGAGAATCCCGGATGCGACGGGGGACATTTGCGCCGGCGTGCGTTCCGCGCTGGCATCGCCAACCATCCGGGCCGCCGCCATGTACCCGCACTGGCGTGAAACGTATGTGGGGACCGTGCTCGGCGACACGACGGTGGAAGGATACGTCGACCTGTTCTACCGCACTCCCGACGGCCTGGTGGTCGCCGATTACAAGACCGATGCCGAGCCCGATGACCACACTTTGCGGACATATCAAAGACAGCTCGCCATCTATGCCCGGGCGATCGCGGATGCCACCCACGAGCATGTCCTGCATGGTGTCGTGTTGTTCATCCGTCCTGATATGTGCGTCGAGCGAGTGGTTTCCGTGCCGCCTTCTCCTCGCTTCGTCGTGGACGAGCCAGGGACACGTTGACCCGCCCGATGGAGCCGGATACCGTTGAACTCGGTTGCAACCGCTTGCACACCAGAGAGGGCCGTGCATGACTATGCCTCCAGGGCTGGCCGAGGGCGTCTCGCTTCGAGTAGGAGACGGCGCGGACGACGTCGGCCGCGCCGCCGCGGCGGAGGCTTCCCGGGCGATACGGGACACCATCGGCACCCGCGGCCGCGCCCGCGTGATCTTCGCGTCCGCGCCGTCACAGGAGAGCATGCTCGCCGCGCTCGTCGCCGATCCGGACATCGACTGGTCACGCGTCGACGCTTTCCACATGGACGAGTACGTGGGCCTGCACGAGAGTGACCCCCGCAGCTTCGGGCAGTGGATCGAGGACCGGCTGCCGGCGAGCGCGCTCGGCAGCCTCGAACGGATCCGGCCGGGCACCGATGCCGCTCGCGAGGCCGCCCGATACGCGGCCCTGATCAGCGCCGCGCCCGTCGACCTGACCTGTATGGGTATCGGGGTCAACGGTCACATCGCCTTCAACGAGCCAGGTGACACCCGTTTCGACGATCCGGAACGGGTACGCGTGGTCACGCTCGATCCGGCCTCGCGGCAGCAACAGGTCGACGAGGCACTCTTCGACCACATCGATGAGGTTCCGGCCACGGCGGTCACGCTCACCGTCCCGGCGCTGCTCGCCGCACGCAGCGTCGTCGTGACCGTGGTCGGGCAACCCAAGTCCGGCGCCGTCGCCAGCGCGCTGACCGGCCCTCTCGACCCCTCCTGTCCAGCCAGTGCCATCCGCATGCACGCGCACGCCACCGTCCACGCCGACGTCGCGGCCGCAAGCGATATCCCGGCGCAGTGACACGGAAAGCGCGTGCGGTCCGGGCGTGCGATCCGGACGGGTGGTTCGGGCGGGCAATGACGGCGCTACACGCGAAGGTCGACGAGGTGCACGCGCGAAGGTCGAGGACGCGTCACCACCACGGCGGGGAGGAACGATGCAGCTGCTGGGACGGCTTGGCGACGGTACGCCTGCCCGGGTCCGGCTCGCCGGTGACCGCATCGCGGCGGTGCAGCCCGCGGGAGACGCCCACCTCGACGACACCGGCTCCCGAGCCGCCGACGCCCTCCCGTGGCTGCTCCCCGGCCTGGTCGATCTCCAGGTCAACGGCTACGCCGGGATCGACATGAACGGCGAAGACGTCTGCGCCGACACCGTGCACGCGCTCGTGCGTGCCGAGTGGCGGCGGGGTGTGACCACGGTGCTGCCCACCATCGTCACCGGGCCGCCGGACCGGATGCTCGCCGCCATCCGGGCGGTCGCCGAGGCGCGCGCCGCCGACCCCCTCACCTGGCACAGCGCCGCCGGGATCCACCTCGAGGGGCCGTACCTCTCCCCCGAGGATGGTCCCCGCGGGGCGCACGAGCGCGACCACATCCGCCCGCCCGATCCCGGCGAGCTGGCCCGCTGGCGCGAGGCCGCCGGCGACGCGCGGCTCCTCGTGACCCTTGCCCCCGAGACGCCGGGTGCCATCGACTACATCCGGGAAGCCACCCGCGTCGGCGTTACTGTCGCCATCGGTCATACGGCGGCGAGCCCGGAGGACATCCATGCCGCCGCAGCAGCAGGCGCGCGGCTGTCCACGCATCTCGGCAATGGCACCCACCAGGTCCTGCCCCGGCATCCGAATCACATCTGGGCGCAGCTCGCCGACACGAGGCTGGCCGCCACCTTCGTCGCCGACGGCCATCACCTGCCCGTCGACGCCTTCCTGGCCATGGCCCGCGCCACCGGATCCGCGTCCTGCGTCCTGGTCAGCGACTCCGTCGCGCTGGCCGGGTGTTCCCCGGGCCGCTACTCCACGCCCGTGGGCGGTGACGTCACCCTGCACACCGACGGGCGGCTCACGCTCACCGGCTCGTCCTCGCTCGCCGGGTCCACCGCGGACCAGGCGGGCTGCCTCGCCTGGGCGGTACACGAGGCCGGCCTGGATCTCGCCACGGCGGCGTCGATGGCCTCGTGCAATCCGGCCCGCCTGCTCGGGCTCGACCAGCGTGGAGCGATCGAACCCGGCCGACGCGCGGATCTCACGCTGCTCTCCCCCGATCTGCGGCACGTCCGCACCACCGTCGTCAACGGGGAACTCGTGCACGACGACCACGCCGACGACGACACGGCCGCCGGCACCGGCGATAACTCGCCTCCCCCATACCGACCGCACCGAGGAAGGGACCGCGCATGACAACGGCTCGCATCAGGGTCGGCATTATCGGACTGGGCCGTAGCGGCTGGAACATCCACGCCGCGGGTCTGGCCCAGCTGGATCGCTGCGACGTGGTGGCCGCGGCCGATCCGGCTGCCGAGCGCCGGGCGGAAGCCGGGGAACGGTTCGGTTGCGCCACGTACGCCACACCGGAGGAGCTCATCGACGACGACCGGGTGGAGCTGGCGGTCGTCGCCACGCCGTCGCACACGCACGTGCCCCTGGCCGTCGCGGCGCTGGAGGCCGGCAAGCACGTCGTCGTGGAGAAGCCGCTGGCCCAGACGGTGTCCGAGGTGGACACCATGGTCGCCGCAGCCGAAAGGGCCGGGCGGGTGCTCACGTGCTTTCACAACCGCCGGTTCGATCCGGAGCTGCTGGCCATCCGCGACGTCATCGCGTCGGGACGGCTCGGGGAGCTGATCCTGATCCGCCGCAACCTCGGCCGGTTCGCCCGGCGGGCCGACTGGCAGGCGCTGCGCTCGATGGGCGGCGGCGAGTTGCCGAACACGGCGTCACACCTGCTCGATCAGGTCCTCACGCTTCTCGACGACGGCCCCGTCGAGCTCTGCGCCGACCTGCGGCGTGCCGTCTCCGCCGGCGACGCCGAGGACCACGTGCAGCTCGTGCTGAAGCCGGGCACCGGACCCACCGTCGAGGTCCTGTCCAGTTCTGCCGTGGCGTTCACCCAGCCCGACTGGCTGATCGCCGGTACCAGCGGATCCCTGCTCAGCCAGGACAACACGATGACTGTCCGCTGGTTCGATCCGGCGACGCTGCCGCCCCTCGAAGCGGACGAGGGGATGGCGCCGGGCCGCCGGTACGGCACCGGCGAGCAGATCGACTGGCAGGAGGAGACGACCGTCCTCGATCCCCCGACCGAAGCGCGCACCCTTCACTACTACGAACGGCTGGCCGCGACGTTGCGCGACGGTGCCGAGCTGTTCGTCACGCCGGGCAGCGTGCGCCGCCAGATCGAGCTGATGGAACGGGCCCGTGCGCGGGCCGGATTCTCCTGATCACGGATTCTGCGGACCCGTAAGGTGGGCACGCGCGGTGCATACGACGTGAGGCTGGCCGGTCAGGGGCCGGTTGATCAGGGTCCGGGGAGGTCTCGAGTGCGGCGAGTCACCATCTACTCGGTCGCGCAGGCATGCGGCGTCTCCTCGTCCACCGTCTCTCGCGCCTTCAGCAGGCCAGATCTGGTCAACGAGTCGGTCCGGCAGCGCATTCTCACGACGGCCGCCGAGATGGGCTACCGTCCGAACAGGTCGGCTCGGGCCACCGCCACCGGACGCACCGGGATGATCGGCCTCGTGGTGCCCGACATCACCAACCCGTTCCTGCCGCTGCTGGTGCGCGCGGTCCAGCGTGCCGCCGGGCTCGCCGACTGGTCGGTCCTGCTGGTCGACGCCGAGGGAGATCCGACGGCTGAGAGCCAGCTCATCACCCAGCTCCAGGGGCAGGTGGACGGGCTGATCCTTGCCTCGCCGCGTGCCCATCCCGTGGCGCTGCGGGAGGCGATCAGGGATCTGCCCTGCGTACTGATCAACCGGGAGATCGCCGGGTTGGCGTCGGTGATCTGCGACAACAGCGCGGCTCTGGCCAGCATCGGGGACCATCTGCTGGAGATGGGACATCACCGGGTGGCCCTGGTCGGCGGCCCCGCGGACTCCTGGGTCGCGGCGCAGCGGGCCACCACCGTGCGGGGCTGGGCCAGCCGCGCCGGCGTCATTCTCGACGATCTCGGCCCGTTCGAGGCGTCGTTCGACGGCGGACGCGCGGCCGGAGCGGCGCTGCTCACCACCGACGCCACCGCGGTGTTCGCCTTCGACGACGTGATGGCCTGCGGCGTCCTCGCCGAGCTGGCCCGGCGCGGCGTCACGGTGCCGGGCGAGCGCAGTGTCGTCGGGTGCGACGACGTGCTGATGGCCCGGATGGTGACCCCCAGCCTGACGACCGTCACCGCACCCACCGATCAGCTCGGCAGTGCTGCCGTGGACCTCCTCGACCGCACCATCGACGAACCGCGGGCCGGGCCGGAGAACCGCACGCTTCCGGGCACGCCCGCACTGCGCGAGTCGAGCGGCCCGCCGGCTACCCCGTGAGTTTCCACGGCTCCACCACGCCGCCGCGGTCGGCACTGCGCTGCGCCAGCAGGGCGAGCCGGGTGGCTGCCAGGCTCTCGGCCGTTCCCACCTCCGGTGGCCTGCCCGCGGCCAGTGCCGTGACGACGTCCTCCGCCGGGCGTGCGCCCGTCGGGAGGGGTTCGAGCCACGTGTCCCGTTCGTGCGTGGCCACCTCAAGCTCCCCGTCGGTCCAGCGCATCTCGGCGGTTCCCCCGGTGCCGACCAGCCGCATCACGTACCTGCCGCTGCCCGCCGCGGCTTCGGGAGCGAGCCAGTGAGCATCGATGGTGGCCGTGACCGGTCCCGCCACGAGCAGCATGGCGCCATGATCGTGAAACTCCGGGTACTGGGGGTGGGCCCGGTTGCCGGTGGAGCCCACCACGTAACCGTCACGCGCTCCGGTAATCGCCAGGACCATGTCGACGTCGTGGACGGCGAGGTCGCCCAGGACGCCACCGTAGGCGCCGGAGAAGAACCACGGCGGGCGCTCGCGATGCCGCAACACGTGCGGGCCGGTGCTCGCCACCAGCGTCAGCTCCCCGAGCGTGCCCGTGGCGAGCAGCCTCCGTGCCGCCAGCGTCACCGGGTATCCCCGCTTCTCGAACAGCACCGACACCACGCCGCCCGTCTCACGGGCCGCCTGCTCGATCCGTTCCAGCTGTTCGAGCGACGTGCACAGCGGCTTGTCGGCAATCACGTGAGCTCCGGCGCGCAGCGCGTCGGCCACGACGTCGGCGCGGTGCGTGTAGACGCCGGCAACGGCCACGATGTCGGGGTCGTGCGCGGAGAGCATCTCCCGGTGATCGCCATAGGCCGGCACGCCGCCGCACCGGTCCTCGTACCGGGCCAGCAGGGCGGGGTCCGGTTCGGCCACCGCCACCAGTTCCACGCCGGGTTGGTGCGCCAGCTCGTCGAAGATGTACAGCACGTGCTGGTGGGCCATGCCGGCCACCGCCAGACGGATCATGGAACGCTCCTCCGATACGGGTCAGCGAGCGGCGGGAAGCTCGACTTCCCGGCCCGTCTCCGCGGCGTCGTAGATGGCGCAGAGCAGCCGGACGGTGGCGAGCCCGTCGCGGGCGCCGATGGCGGGCTGGCGGCCGGACCGGTAGGCGTCGACGATATCTTGCCACTGGGCGAGATGCCCGGCGTCACCGATGGCGAGCGGGTCCGCGGCGCCGCTACCTGCGCCACCAGCGCCGGGCGACACGGGCGCCTCGATACCGGCAAACTCCCACCGCACGGGGCTGCCGTCGGCGAACTCGGCCGACCCCTTGCTGGTCATCAGGGTCATCGTGGCCGGCTGGCCCGGTGGCGTGGCGGTGGACGTCGCCACCAGGCCCAGCGCACCCGATGCGAAGCGCAGCGTGGCGACCGTGGTGTCCTCGGCGTCCATGGCGTGGCCGAGGGTGCCGCACTGCCCCGTCACCGCGATCACCGGGCCCATCAGCCACGCCAGCAGGTCGACGCTGTGCAGGCCCTGGTTCATCAGGGAGCCGCCCCCCTGGTCCTGCCGGGTCCGCCAGGCGGCGCGCGCGTAGTAGGCGTCGTCGCGAAACCAGTGGCAAAACGTCTCCGCCAGCACCGGCCGTCCCAGGTTCCCGGCATCGAGCTGCTGCTTCAGGTACTGGCTGACGGGCTCCAGGCGCCGCTGGGAGATCACGCTGACGAACCGGTCCTGCCGCTCCGCCCGCCGGACGACCTCCTCGGCCGTGGCGACGTCGACGCTCAGCGGTTTCTCCACCACCACGTGCTTGCCGGCGTCCAGTGCGGCCAGGGCCTGCGACCCGTGCAGCCCGCTGGGTGTGCACAGCACGACGATCTCCACGTCTGGATGGGCGATCACCTCGTCGGGCGCGCAGTGCCGGGCACCCGGGTGGCCGGTGCGGGATAGCACCTCCGCCGCGCCCCCGCTGGCCGCCACCAGCCGCACCGGCGCGTCCAGCTTGGCCAGCACCTCGGCATGGCGCACGCCGATACTGCCCATGCCCACGATGCCCACACCGATGGAATCGTTCACCACGAGATCCTCCCTCGCCGCCGGAGCTCACCACGCTAGCGATACCATAGAGCTACTGCAACCGCTTGCACTCTCGTTTGCATACACGCATGACATGCACGATCCTCCGGGATCCACCGAGCACCAACACCGCCGTCGAGGAGAGGACGGGCACATGCTACGGATAGGCATCGTCGGCACCGAGAACTCGCATGCCGACCACTTCGTCCGCCACCTCAACGTGGACCGCCACCGGCCGGACGCCCGCGTCGTCGCCCTCGCCGGCGGGGAGACCGACAAGAACCGTACGCTCGCCACCGAGGGCGGCATCGAGGTGGTCGCGGACTCGATCTCCGACGTCGCCGACCAGATCGACGCCGCCGTGGTCTGCGACCGGGACGGCGGCCGGCACCGCGCGAACACCCTCCCCCTCCTGGAGGCCGGCAAGCACGTCTTCGTCGACAAGCCCACCGCCACCACCACCGGCGACGTCAGGGCCATGATCGCCGCCGCGCGTTCCGCCGGCGCGATCCTCGCCTCGTGGTCGATCCTGCGCCACGCCCCGGGTGTCGAGGCGCTCCGCGCCAAGGCAGCGGATCGCACGCCGTCGGTCATCACCGTGACCGGCCCGGCCGATCCCGCGAACCCGCACGCCGGGCTGTTCTTCTACGGGCCGCACATCGTGGAACTCGCGCTCGAAGCGCTGGGCAACCCCACCCTCAACGGCGACGACGTGAGCGTACACCGGGGACACGACGTCGTGACCGCCATCGCCCGGGCCGGTGGCACCCAGCTGGTGCTGAACTTCGTCGCCGGGACCGGTCCGATGCCGTGGCACGTCACCGTCGCGGATCCGCACGACCTGTACGGCACGGAGATCACCACCGACATGCTGGACCACAGCAGCGGCCTCGACCGGTTCGTCGATGCCGTGCTCGCCGGGCAGGCGCCGGACCCGCACGAACAGCTCGTCACCCCGGTGACCATCCTCGCCGCGGTCAACAACCAGCTCGGGCGTCACACGTCGAGCTGAGCCGGTGTGTCCGCCTGCGCCGGCACTGGCTGGTTGCGGGTCGCGCCCGTCCGCGCGTGCGTCGCGTACAGGGCGAGGCCCACGAATGTCAGGCCACCGACGAGGTTTCCGACCACCGTCGGGATCTCGTTCCAGAGGAGGTAATCCGAAACCGAGAATTCGCCGCCGAGCATGAGCCCGGAAGGGAACAGGAACATGTTCACCACCGAGTGCTCGAATCCCATGTAGAAGAAGACCAGGATGGGCATCCACATGGCGATCACCTTGCCCGAGACCGACGTCGACATCATCGCCGCGACGACGCCGGTGGACACCATCCAGTTGCACAGCACACCCCGGATGAACAGCGTCAGCATGCCGGCCGCCCCGTACTCGGCGTAACCGACCGTCCGCCCCTCTCCGATCGTGCCGATCGCCTGGCCAACCTCGTCGGGCGCGGTGGAGAAGCCGTACGTGAAGATCACCGCCATCATGACCGCCACGGCCAGCGCACCCGCGAAGTTGCCGACGAAGACCAGACCCCAGTTGCGCAGCACCGAACGCAGCGAGACACCCGGCCGCCGGTCGATCAGCGCGAGCGGAACCAAGGTGAAGACGCCGGTCAGCAGGTCGAACCCGAGCAGGTACAGCATGCAGAACCCGACCGGGAAGAGGAGGGCACCGGCCAGGGCGCTCCCCGTCTGCACGGTGACCGTGACCGCGAACGCAGCCGAGAGCGCGAGGATCGCACCGGCCATGAATGCACGGATCACGGTGTCCCGAGTCGCCATGAAGACTTTCGACTCGCCGGCGTCGATCATCTTCGTGGCGAACTCGGGTGGGCTGAGATAGGACATGACATCGCTCCTCGCGCTCTCCGGGGATGAAAGACGACGCCGCGGCACCGCCCCTACCTTTTCGAGACCTGGACGCTCCGGTGAGCGTGTAGGCCAGATTTGTCGCGCCCGTAACGTCGTCAAGAAGATCGAATCACATCGTGCTCACTCGGGCGAGACGTCGCGAGCGCGGCGCTTGTCACATCTGCGAAATATGACACCCAGTGCCGGTGACCAGGTGCGTTGCACGAGCACGGCCGATCGCGGCTATTCCGCAGTCGAACGCGACGTGATCATGTCCTCGCCAGCCGCCCGCTCGGCAGGCCACTCAACACCGTGCCGAATCACCGTCGACTCCCATAAGACCCTGGCTAGGGTGGCAACATGAGATGGGAGACGAAGCTCCTCCGCTTCTTGCTGGTGGCGCAGCTGTTCGCACTCATTGTGGGCTGCGGATTCCTATACTTCCTCAGCCTGGAGTCAGCGCAGAACTGGCCCACCCTGGCACATCTGCGGCTCCCCATCTACGTCGCTTCACTGATCGGACTTATCCCGGTCGCCGCGGCTATCATGTCCATGTTCGACTTCCTGCGCGTGGTCGATCGTGGTCACCAGTTTTCGGCCCACACCGTTCAGATCCTGCGAAGGATCAGACTGCTCATCGCTGCCTTCGCCGCCTACCTCGCACTCGGACTCGTAGGGTTCTGGGCCGCTTCCGGCATGATGCACGCCACGCTGCTGTTCGCCTGGTTCGTAACTGAGACTTCGGCACTGTTCCTCTTCACCGTGGTGGCACTGTTCGAGCGGATCGTCACCGCCGCGGTGGAACTGCGCACCCATCACGGAGCTGCTGGAGAGGCCCATACCGATCACCGTCGACCTTGCTGATCATCAACAATCACCACCATGGACATGTGCATGGTGGTCAACGATCATGTGGGCGTCGATGCGGGGCTGAGACTTCGAGGGCAGATGCGCAGGACTTTGCACGCGCGTCCCCGAACACGGCTACCAGCACCAGGTAGTCTTGCTCACGCACCAATCTGGGACGGGCTCGGGAAAGTGGGGACATGAACGAACTCGACCAGCGCCCGAAACGCCCGGGAGTAGCGTTCGCGGGTTTCGCCCTACCATTCGTGCTTCTGGTATCGGTGGCGCTTGCCTACCAGGCAGGGTCCTTCGCGGGCATCGGTTGGCACGGAGGCGAGTACGCCTATGCGTTCGTCGGCGTCGCGGCCGGTTCCGTACTTGTGGGATCCCTGCTCATTTTCGCCCGGCCAGGGTCGCCATGGAAATCGTTCGGTTCCGGCATGCTTCTGGCGGGAGCGTCCGGCGGCGTCATCGCGATCGCGATCATCGTGCTGTTCATGATCGCCTTCTCGCAGTCGAGCTTGACGTTCTGATCCCGGCCCGTGTCAGTCGGAGCGCCCCGTCGTCGACCTCTCGACGCCCACCTTCGAGCCGGGCAACAACAGATCCGCCCAGGTCGGCAAGTGATCCGACGCGTCGGTGGTCACCACCGCGGCCGTGCGCGCGACGACGCCGTCGGATGACATGACGTAGTCGATGCGGCGATCGGGATCCTCCACCGGGTAGGTGTAGCCGTCCCCGACACCGGCAGCCTCCCAGGCGTCCACCAGCTCGTCGACCAGGGCATCGATCTCGGGCGCGCCGGGCGTGGCGTTGAGGTCGCCCACCAGCACGACTGACTCGTCCGGCGTCCCGATCAGGTTCTTGATCGCCTCAACCTGATCGAGCCGCTCGGCGGCGTCGTTGTGCTGCAGGTGCGTGTTGTAGACCTGCACCGGCACGCCACGCACCACGATCCGCGCACGCAGCAAGCCTCGCTGCTCGTGGCCGTCGTACCGGGGCAGGTAGGTGTTCTCCGAATCGAGAATGGGCTGCTTGCTCAGGATGGCGGTCCCGTACTGCCGCCGCGGCTCCCCCGGGTTCAGCGGATCACGGTCGAGGTTCGCCCCGTAGACCACGTGCATGTTCAGCTCGCGGGCCAGCCATGCCGCCTGGTCAACAAAGTCGCTGCGCGCGGACCAGTGCCGGTCCACTTCCTGCAGGCCGACGACGTCGGCCTCCTCG
>NZ_QMIG01000030.1 GCF_003287285.1 Phytoactinopolyspora halophila | reverse complement strand
GATGGTGAGTAGCAGCAGGGTGAGGCGAACCGGCGGGGTCAGCGGCCGGGTGCGCAGTGCGTGTTCGTCGAGGTGGGCGAGGTCGTCGAGCAGGAATTGGAATTGGGGCAGGTAGGGCTGGGCCGCGTGGGTGGTGTCGCGGTCGAGGTCGAGCAGGTCGAGCACGTTTGTGGGCCCGGCCCATGGGCGGCGGTTGTGGTGCACGACCAGCGGGATGATCGCAGGCAAGCGGGTGGCCCGGGGATGTTCGCTGAGCGCAGCGTGGCATCGACGAAGCTGCCGCAGGCCCGGCTGAGCCGGTCCAGATCGAGTCGGTCGACCAGTGCGGCCGGCACGGCCGCGCGGATCTGCGAGGCCGCATTCGCGGGCTCACCAAGAATCCGACGAAACACCGCATCATGGGCCCCACCCGACTGACTCGACATGCCCGGAACCGTACAAGCCAGCACCGACGGGCCCGGGGCACCCGTGCGGCGTACTGGGGAAGGTGGACCGAGAGAGGGTTGGCTGAGTGCGGCGTGATCGACGCGTGGGGTTCTTTCCACAATGACGAGGTCCGCCTCGGCGATGAGCTCGAGGAGCTGCTCCGACGTGGCGGAGAGGGCACGTGGTGGCACGGGCGAGCCACTCAGCAACTCCGTATGATGCTCGGCCGCTAGTCCAGGACCGCCACGGCATCGACCTCGACCATGAGGTCGGGTTCGGCCAGCGCGGAGATCCCCAGCAGGGTGGACGGCTTGATGGGGTCGACGCCGAGCTGTGCTGCTGCCCGGGCGACACCTTCATTGAGAAGGGGCCTCTTGTCGGCGCTCCAGTCGACGACGTAGATGGTCAGCTTCGCGATGTTGGCAAATGAGGCGCCGACCTCCGCGAGGGCTGTGCCGACGTTGAGATAGACCTGCTCCACCTGGGCGGCCAGGTCTCCCGTGCCGACCGGCTGGCCGTTGGCGTCGCGCGCCACCTGGCCGGCCAGGAACACCAGTTTCGAGCCCTGGGCTACGGACATCTGACGGTACGCCTCGGGTTGGTGCAATCCCGGCGGGTTCATCAGCTCGACGGACATGAAAGGTCCCTTCCTCGGCTGGTGGCTGGACAAGAACCACGAGTTCAGTCTTCTCCAAGCAATGATCGCAGCGCCCGGACGAGGACGTCTTCAGGGTCTGCGGCGACATCACCGTGCAGGGATGAATAGAGGTCGATTCCTTTCTCGGCAGCCTCGTCATGTTCGACGTGACCGCTACTACCCCCGAGGTGGGATTCTGGCTCCACCCAGAGGCACGAGGAGCGAGCCACGCCGCGGGCGCGCTCGACCTGGCAGCCAGGCTCGCTGCCCGCAGCGGGTTGACGGAACTCACGGCGCGCACGCTGACCGAGAATCTACCGTCCAAGCGCAGCCTGGAGCGCGCCGGATTCAGCTTCGTTGAAGAGGCGATCGGGCGCACTCCCGCGGGTGACGACGTGTCGCTGGCTCATTACTGTCGCATCCTCGCGTCGGGAGAAGAAAGGCAAGCCCGAGGGTCGCGCTGAATGGTCAAGATGCACCACAACGCCGACGGGAGGGATGTGTAGGTATCTCCAGCATCACTGATGCTCGTATGTATGCATCGGTGATGCTAGCCTGATGTTTATGCGGACGACGGTGAGACTCGACGACGACGTCCAGGCCGCAGTGGAACGGCTTCAGCGCGAACAGCACATCAGCCTGAGCGAAGCTATCAACAAGCTGGTACGCAGCGGGCTTGAGCGCACTCCGCAGCGGCGGCCGTTCACGCAGCGCACGCACAACATTGGCCTGCGCGTGGACGTCTCCAACGTCGCCGAGGCCCTAGAACTCCTCGACGACATGGAGCGCTGACGAGTGATCGTCGACGCCAATGTTCTCCTGTATGCGGTGGATGCCAGCAGTGCCTTCCACCAGCCAGCCAGGGACTGGCTCGAAGGCGCGCTCAACGGCCCTAGCCGGGTCGGATTCCCGTGGGTATCGCTCACCGCCTTCCAACGGATCGCCACCCACCCCCGCGTATCCGCTAACCCACTGAGCCCTCAGCAGGCATGGTCACACGTTTCTGACTGGCTCGACGCCGATCAGTCGTGGATACCGCACCCGGGCGACCGCCACGCAGTGATCTTGAGCAGGCTGGTCATCGACGGCGACCTCCGCGGCAATCTCGTCACCGACGCCCACCTCGCCGCTCTCGCGCTCGAGCACGGGGTTGGTGTGTGTTCCACCGACTCCGATTTCGCCCGATTCCCCGAACTCGCCTGGCACAATCCAGCAAGAGCCTCGTAGACGTCGGCACCCCGCCGGCGAAGGGCCGTGTAAATCACGTCACGTTTCCGCGGCCATCACGGCCCTATCCGGCCACGACGCCGCCGTCGACGACCATCGACGAGCCGGTCATGAACGATGATGCCGGGGACGCGAGGAAGACGATCGCCTCGGCGATCTCCGCCGGTGAGCCGAGTCGACCCATGGGCTGGCGCGCGATTAGCGCGTCGCGGGTGGCGCTGGGATCGTCCGTCTCGGCCATCAGCCGCTCGACCCAGGGAGAGTCGACGGTACCGGGGCAGACGCAGTTGCAGCGGATGCCGTGGGCGGCGTACTCCACGGCCACTTGTCGCGTGAGCGCGACGACGGCGCCCTTGCTGGCACAATAGGCCGCGCGTTGCGGCAGCCCGACGAGCGCTGCGGCCGAGGCGGTGTTCACGATCGTCCCGCCCCGGTGGAGCATGTGCGGGATGGCGTACTTCGTGCCGAGGAACACGCCGCGTACGTTGACCGCAAAGACGTGGTCCCACTCGTCCGGAGGGCACGTGACGACGTCGGTGGACGAGCCAACACCCGCGTTGTTGCAGACCACATCCAGGGCACCTGTCTCCCGGACGGCCATCTCGATGAAGCCCTGGACGTCGGCGGGCGACGAGACGTCGGCGGTCAGGTGGTGGACGTCGTCGAGTTCTTCCTGCGGCGCCGCGAGGTCGACGGCATAGACCAGCGCCCCCGCGTCGCGCATCTTCCGGGCTACCTCGAACCCGATACCTGACGCGGCACCGGTCACCACCACGGTCCGCCCCGTGAGTTCGTCGGTCACAACGGCCCTCCCAGCAAATCTCGGCTGTCGATTCAGCGCGGGTGATCTCCCGATCGCCCGTACCTAGTCGACCTTGTGGAGCGAGCAGCCGCCGTCGGCGAGCAGGACGGACCCCGTCATGTAGTCGTTGTCCGGCGCACACAGGAACGCGGTCGCCCGGGCGACGTGTTCGGGCGTTTGGAGGTCTCCCAGGGGAATGACACGCTTGATCCGTTGCGCGTACCCGGGGTCCGTGTCTTTGAGCTGTTTGGCGAGCCCGGCGTCGACAATGCCGGGTGCCACGACATTGACCAGAATTCCGTGATCGGCGAGCTCGAGTGCCATCTGGCGGGCGAGCATTTGCACGCCGGCCTTGGCCACCGAGTACGCCGTGATCTCGGGCCACGGGATGTCTTGCACCCACGAGCCGGTGAACACGATGCGGCCGCCGCGCCCGCGCGATACCAGCTCTTGCGCCGCGAGCTGGCCGACGTTGAAGCACCCGGTGAGATTGATTGCGAGAGTATCTGACCAGAACTGTTCGGAGACTTCCAGGAACGGCGCCGACCCGCCGATTCCCGCATTGCCGATGACCGCGTAGAGGTTCTCCACCCCGGCGAGCGCCGCGGCGACGGCGTGCCGGTCGCGCACGTCAGCCTCGACGTACGTTGCCTCCCCGACGGCGCGGATCGAGTCCAGCCACGGCGCAGCGGAGTCGGGGTCCTTGATGTCGACGGCCGTCACGTGGGCGCCTCGCTGGGCGAACTCCCGGCCCATTGCCGCGCCGATATCGCCTGCGGCCCCGGTGACCAGGACACCGAGTCCTTCCATGTCGCGCGTCGTCATGACCACCTCATTTCACCCGGACTTACCGGTCTTACCGGCAACGTACGGGTGCGCCGCAACAGGTGTCAACCCAGGGAGATTCGGGGAGTCAGGCCCGGATGAACTCGTCGACCGCCGCGCCGATGACTTCGTCGAGGTTGATGGTCTGGCCGAAGAAGCGTTCGAGACGATCTCGCGCGATCGTGTCGAGCAGCTCGTCCATGTCTTGCCCGTACGTACGCTCCGCGACCTGCAGGTGGTCGTGGGCGGCTTGCGCGGCTGCCTCCGGGTCGCGCTCGCGGATCGCGGTGAACAGGGCATGGTGATGCGGGGCGCCGAGCCGCACCGTTTCCGGGTCGTCCAGGCTTCGCAGCATCAGCTCGAACACCATGCCGGCAATCGAGGCGAACATGGTCTCGATGACCGGATTGTGCGAGGCGCGGGTGATGAGGAAGTGGAAGGCGATGTCGCTGCGCGCGCGTTCGAGCAGTGACGACGCGTCGTCGAAGGAGGTCAGCGCTCGCTCCAGGGCCGCGAGATCCTCGGCGGTCGCCGATGTGGCGGCCAGGCCCGCAGCCTGCTCTTCGAGCATCGTCCGCGCATAGACCAGGTGCCGGGGCGTGGCCGATCGGCGTCGATAGATCGCATCCATGGGGCGCATGCCCGCCATGACCCCCGGCGCCGTGACGAAGGCACCGCGGCCGGGTACGACCTCGACCAGGCCGCGCTCCTGCATCTCGCGAAGGACCTCGCGTACCAGGGGACGGGAAACCTGGAAGCGCTCTGCGAGCTGACGCTCCGAGGGCAGCATCGTGCCCGGCAGCAACGTGCCGTCTAGTAGCTCGCGGGTGAGCATGGCCGCCAAGCCGGCCCGGGTGATCGGGGGATCTGCGGCGGCGTGGCGCGGCCCCCTCGTAGCTGCGGAGGTGCCGTCGTCGACGCTCCGGTCCTCATCCGAGGAAGCTGTCACCGCGGGTCTCCCTCCCGTTCCGTATCGGGATCTATCCGACCAGTCGTATCTCGCCCATGCTAGCGCCAGCGCTGAACCCTTGACGGTTCGGATCCGGCATCGGTATAACTGGTTAACCGGTCAGACCAACCGCCGAACGCGGCCGGCGAGAAGGCGAGGAAGCTCATGACTCGACAGCATGGACCCGCGAGGCGGGCTCGGATGGCCATGGCGGGAACGGCGCTGGGGTTGCTCGTGCTATCCGCGTGTACGGGAGACGAGCAGCGGACTGCCGAGGAAAGCTCGGATGCGTGGTGCGACGGCATGACCATCCGGTACTTCGCTGGTGGCTCGCCCGGCGACGGTTTCGCGCCCATCCTTGCCAACGGAGCCGAACAAGCGGGCGAGGACATCGGTGCGCAGGTGGAAGTCGTCTACTCCGAGTGGGAGCCGGAACAGATGCTGGGCGACCTGCGCGATGCAATCGCAGGGGACGTGGACGGCATCGCGTTGACCGGTCATCCCGGGGACGACGCGATCATGCCGCTCGCCGAAGATGCCGAGGAGGAGGGCATCTTGATGACGTACCAGAACGTCGACGTGCCCGAGGTGCGCGAGCAGTTGGGTGGCGGCTTCGTCGGAGCGGACCTCGAAGAGCAGGGGATCGCGCTGGCCGAGGAAGCGTTGAGCACCCTCGAACTGGACTCGGCGGCACGGGCCCTCGTGATGGGGCCGTTCGGCGACCAGGCGCGAGCCGTTCGCGAAGAGGCAGCTGCCACGACCCTCGAGGACGCCGGCCTGGAAGTCGACCGGGTCACGCCACCGATGGAGGCGTTCACCGACCCGAACCTGCTCACGCCGACGGTGACCGGGTACCTGCAGGAGAATCCCGATACCGAGCTCATTGTCTATCCGGGTACCGTCCTCGGTAGCGCCCCGCAGTACATGGACGCGGCGGGCATGGAAGCCGGTGAGATCCTGAACGTCGGGTTCGATCTCACCCCGGCCACGCTCGAGGCGATCGAGTCCGGCCATGTGCAGCTCACGGCCGATCAGCAGCCCTATATGCAGGGATACCTGCCGGTGCTGAACCTCTGTCAGCGGCAGGCGTACGGGATGGGTCCCATCGAGGTCGACACCGGCTCCGGATTCGTGACGGAGGGAAACGTCGACGAGGTGGCCGAGCCGGTCGAACAGGGGATTCGCTAGATGACACGATTCGCGGATGTAGCGGTGTCCGTCGGGACGGCGCTCGGGCAGCACACGGATTCGTACTGCACCCTCACGTTTCTCGACGAGCGGTCGGTTCGTGTCCGGGTCGGCCGATCTCCTGCCGGCGCGCGCCCGGCCTCGTCGACGGTCGAGGTCACGGACGTGGCCGATGGCAATCTCACCACGTACAGCACGGCGGCGATGCAGGTCGAGCTGTGCCCGGAACCGTTGCGGATCCGCGTGGGCGCGCCCGGTTCCCCGCCGTGCGTGGACGTCACCGTCGTCGACACCTCACCCAGCAGCCACTTCGGTGAGCGGACCGCCGACGCGCACGAGATCCACCTGACGCCGAACGACCCCGGTGCGCGTATCTACGGGTGCGGTGAACGCTTCGACCAGGTCGACCAGGCGGGCAAGGTCGTCTTCAACGAGTCCTTGGACCTGCTGACGAGCAAGTACGACTTCACCTACGCGCCCGTGCCGTGGTTCATGTCAACGGATGGGTACGGTTTCCTGCACAACAGCAACCGCGCCTCCTTGTTCGACTTCCGAGCCGAGCGGCGCGCTCGCTACGAGGTGCGGCAGTTCGCCCCGTTCGACTCCCCGGACGTCGAGTTCACGCTGTTCTTCGGTCCGGCCTTGCGGGACGTCCTACAGGCGTATATTCGCGCGACCGGGCACCCGCGGCTGATGCCGGAGTGGGCATACGAGCCGCTATTGGGGCCGGCCTATCCCCGGCAGCTGGACCGTGAGCTGCTCGACGAGTACATGGAGCGCATCGAGACGCTCGAATTGCCCCACCGCACGTTCTACTTCGATGGCTACTGGGAGACCTACGTCGGCGACCTCGTGTCTCGCAAGCACGCGGATCTGAAGGGTCTTCTCGACGAGCTTCATTCCCGGGGTTTCCGCGTCGTCTTCTGGACCGCTCCGTACGTTTCGACGGCAGCCGAGGTAGCCCCGCAAGGGGCGGAGCAGAGCTACTTCCTGCAGCGCATGCCGGGTGTCGGTGCCGAGCCCGACGTGCCCCGAGTCGGCGGTGGCACGTATACGGGCTGGTGGGGAGCGTATATCGACTTCACCAACCCGGACGCGGTCGCATGGCACCAGAGACGGTTGCGGGCGCTGCTGGAAGCTGGCGCGGACGGGTTCTTCGCGGACTTCGGCGAGACGCAAGACATCCGGACTGCCACGTTCGCCGACGGCAGCGACGGTGAGTCGGCGGGGCGCGCGTACACGCTGGCCTATCACCAGGCCGTGGCGCAGGTGTGCGAAGAGGTGCGTGGCGACGATTACTACCTGACGGCACGATCGGCATGGACGGGCCTCCAGCAGTACGCCGGACTGATCACGGGTGATCAGGGCACGAGCTACGAGTTCATCCCCGTCGTCCTCGCCGCCCTCCAGTCGGCCGGCCTGTCCGGCTTTCCCTACGTGTCGCACTGCCTCGGCGGGTACTGGGGCGACCATGCCAAGGGCCCGTTCCTGCGCTGGGTGCAGTTCGGAGTGTTCGGCCCGCTGTTCTCGATCTGGAACCAGGGCAGCCATACGGAGCCGTGGTCCTTCGACGATGCCGAGGTCCTGGACATCTATCGGAAGTACGCCCGGTTGCGTATGGAGTTGATGCCGCACATCTACTCGTACGCGCACCGCGCGGCGACGAGTGGCGTGCCCATGATGCAGGCGCTGGGCTTCGCGTTTCCCGACGACGCGGATGCCGCTCGGTGGGAGGATCAGTACGTCTTCGGTGAGGAGTTCCTGGTCGCGCCCGTCTACAGCGACGAGAACGGGCGCGAGGTTTACCTGCCCCGGGGCCATCACTGGTACGACTACTGGACCGGTTCGGAACACGCCGGTGGACAGGTAGTCGACTACGCGGCACCCCTGGACGTGTTGCCGCTCTTCGTCCGTGACGGATCGGTCGTCGCCAGCCGGATGCCGGATACCGAACCCTTGGCAGGAACACTCCGGCTGACGTTCTTTCCCGGTGAGCGCCACGAGCTCGAGGTACACCACGACGGCCACACGTGGACGGTGTCAGGGCATGGTCCACCGGAGAACCGGCGGATCGTCGTCGACGGCGACGCCCGGCGGCCGCTCCTGCTGACGCTGCCGTACCACGGACGGCCACAAGAGATTTCGGTCGGAGGTAACCCGCTTGCTCAGGTCGAGCGCATCGAGGACCTGGAATCGCGGGCCGGATGGCACGTCCAGCCGGAGAACGGCCAGGTGACGGTGCGGTATGAGCCTGCGGACGGCGCCGTCCACATCGAGAAGGAGGACTGACATGGCGCTTCAGGCTTCTCAACCGACCGAGCGGCAAGAAGTCCCAGAAGAGGGAGCATCGTCGCCGCCGAGATGGCGCGTCCAGGTGGATCGGCATCGGGCGTTCCTGTCCTCGCTTGTCTTCTTCGTGGTCATGCTGCTCGCGTTCATGATCACGTCGCCGGCGGTCTTCCTCAGCACTGGTATCTACCTGTCGGTCTTCGCCTCGTCGCTTCCGCTGGTCCTGATCGTCGCCGTGCCCTTGGTGTTCGTATTCGTCAGCGGCGAGATCGACGTCTCGTTCCCCTCCGTGGTCGGAATCGCCGCGTACGCATTCGCGGCGTCGTACGCACAGGGTCTCGACCCCTTCGCGGCGACCCTGTTCGCCATCGTGGTCGGGGCGTTCGTGGGGTTCATCAACGGTTGCATCGTCACCTACGTCGGGCTGCCGTCGCTCGTCGTGACGCTGGGCATGCTGTTCCTGCTTCGCGGGTTGGTGCAGGTCTTGTCCGACGGAGAGGCCACGTCGCTCATCGGGCTCCACGACACGCTGTTCGAGCAGATCTTCATGGCCAAATGGGCGTGGTTGCCGGCGCCGATGGCCTGGGCGACGCTCCTCGCCGTGCTCGGACTCGCGCTGTTCAGCGCGCACAAGTTCGGTGCCCACGTCCGCGCGATCGGCGACAACTCGGCGGCCGCCAACCAGATGGGCATCAAGGTCCGGCGTACGAGGGTGCTGGCGTTCGTCTACGTCGGCGCTGCCGGCGGTGTGGCGGGTGTCCTGGCCGTCACGATCAACAGCACCTTCTACCCGACGACGGGCGATGGACTGCTCTTGCTGGTTCTCGCCGCCGTCTTCGTGGGCGGAACGCCGGTCTGGGGCGGGACCGGGACCGTGGCGGGAGCCATCGTGGGCGCAGCCACCGTGGGCTTCATCGAAACGGGCATCATCTCCGCAGGGTTGACGGGCAACTACACGCAGCTCTTCTACGGGCTGGTCATCCTGCTCTCCCTCGTCGGACACCGGATCTCCAACAAGAGCGCATTGACTCGGTAACCGAGTCGGGAGGAAGTCCACCATGACACCGCTACTCGAACTCCGGAACGTGTCCAAGCACTTCGGCCATGCGTACGCGCTGGAAGGCGTCAACATGAGCATCCGGCCCGGTGAGGTGCTGTCGTTGCTCGGGGACAACGGAGCCGGCAAATCGACGCTGGTCAAGGTCGTCGCGGGCGTCCACCAACCCGACGAGGGAGAGGTGTACGTCCGGGGAGAGCGAGTGAGTCACTGGAATCCGGCCAAGGCACGCGAACAGCGCATCGAGACCGTCTTCCAGGACAAGGCACTGGCGGCTCAACAACCCGTGACCAGCAACGTCTTTCTGGGCCGCGAGATCACGAATCGGTTCGGCTTCGTCAAGCATCGTGCCCAGCGCCAGGAAGCCGACCGGTTGATGCGCGGCATGCGATTCACATCGAAGGTGCTGAGTCCGGATTCCCCCGTGCAGCACCTTTCCGGTGGAGAGCGCGAGGGAGTGGCGATCGCTCGTGCGGTTCACTTCAACGCCGATCTCATCGTCCTGGACGAGCCGACGACGGCACTGTCGTTGCGGCAGGCACAGGAGGTGCTCGACTTCGTCCGGCGAGTCCGCGACGACGGCACGTCGGTGCTGTTCATCTCGCACAACATGTTCCACGCGCACGAGGTAGCCGACCGGATCGTGATTCTCGACCGGGGACGGGTCGGCATGGAAGCCGATCAAGCGACGATGTCGGCCACGGAATTGATCGAGTTGATGCAGTCGACCGCACGTGGAGATGCCCATGCCTAGTCAGCCCGCAGAGGTGTCGGTGGACGCTGAGCCCACGAGCCGGGGAGAGCGGGGAGCGCAGATCGTCGGGCTGGAGACCCTGCGCAGTAGCGTGCAGCCGAACGTCTGCATCGTACAGCTCCATACGGAGGACGGCCGCACCGGATTGGGCGAGACGTTCTACGGCGCGCGTGCGGTCGAGGCCTACCTGCACGAGTCGGTGGCGCCGTTGCTTCTCGGGAAGAGCAACCCGTCGCCCGAGTTCGTGTCGTCGATGCTGCGGCCGTACGTCGGATACCAGGGGAGCGGCGCGGAGATGCGCGGCAACTCGGCCGTCGACATGGCGCTGTGGGATCTGATGGGCCAGGTGACCGGCAAGCCCGTCTACGAGTTGTTGGGTGGTCCGGTGCGGGAGAGCATCCCCGTGTACAACACGTGTGCGGGGAGCGGATACATCAAAGACCAGCCGCGCCAGTCGTCGGAGAACTGGGGCCTGGATCTCTCCGATCGTGCCGACGGGCGGTATGAAGATCTGGCGGCCTTCCTCGCCCGCCCCGGAGAGCTGGCGCTCGACCTGTGGAACAGCGGATTCCGGGGCATGAAGATCTGGCCCTTCGATCGTGCCGCGGAAGCCACGGGTGGTGCCGAGATCGATGCCGCCGCCCTGGAGGCCGGAATCGAGATCGTGGCTGCCGTCCGGCGGGCCGTTGGCCCGGAGATGAGACTGCTCGTCGAATGCCACGGGTTGTGGCACCTGCCCGCGGCGATGCGCCTGGCCCGGGCCCTGGAGCCGTACGACATCTACTGGCTGGAGGATCCGCTCCGCCCGGACAACGTCGGAGCGCTGGCGGAACTCACGCGCTCGACGTCCATCCCCGTCGCCGTCGGCGAGACGGTCTGCGGCCAGCGGAACTTCCGGAGCTTGCTGGAAGCTCGCGCGATCGATATCGCCATTATCGACGTAGCTTGGACGGGCGGCCTGACCGAAGCGCGCAAGATCGCCACCATGGCGGACAGCTACGGCGTTCCGATCGCCCCACACGACTGCACGGGGCCGATCAGCCTCGCGGCGGCGGTGCACCTGTTGATGTCCAGCCCTAACGGCTTGATCCAGGAGACGTGCCGGGCGTTCTACCACGGGTGGTACCGCGAGCTGGTCACCCAGGAGCCGTTGATCAAGGATGGTTCCCTTCGCCCGTGGCAGGGAGCCGGTCTCGGTGTGGACCTCATCGACGGGCTCGAGCACGCGCCGCACGTCGACCGCCGTATCTCGGGGATATGAGGGGGTCGGAGATGGCCTCGGGCCTCGTGGAGCCGGTCGGGGAGGACGGCGTTCCCGAGTGGCTGGTCGAGTCCGTCCAGCGGATGGGACTGGCGGCGGCGCCCGGAGAGCGGGTGTGGGCGAAGCCGCTGACCGGGGGCGTCAGCAGCGATGTCTACGAGGTCGCGGTCGGCGCCCGGCGGATGTGCGTGAAGCGGCCGCTTGAAACGCTGCGCGTGTCCGCCTCGTGGCACGCACCCATCGAGCGCGGCCGGCGAGAAGAAGAGTGGCTGCGATTCGCGGCCGGGGTCCATCAGGACGTCGTGCCCCGGGTGCTCGGCCATGATCCGGAGCACAATGCCTTCGCCATGGAGCTCCTCGATCAGCACGAGTTCCCCACGTGGAAGTCCCAGCTGCTCGAAGGGCAAGCGGATCCGGCCGTCGCGGCGGCCCTCGGCCGGCAGCTCGCCGGGCTGCATCGTGCGAGTGCGGCGTCTGCGGAGGTGATGCGGCAATTCGCCGATCAACGGGCGTTCGACGCGCTGCGCGTGGATCCCTTCTACCGGGCAGTGTTGCGCATGCACCCGGAGGTCGAAGCCGAGCTGCAGCAGGTGATCGTCGACGTTCTCGAACCGCGTGCCGTGATCCACGGCGACGTCAGCCCCAAGAACATCCTGGTGGGAGCGCATCGGGTGGTGCTGCTCGACGCGGAGTGCGCTGCCGTCGGTGATCCGGCGTTCGACCTGGCCTTCTGCCTCACGCACCTCGTTCTCAAGTCCGTGCGACGCCCCGGATGGTCACAGCGCTACCTGGCGCTGGCACGCGACTTCCTGGCGAGCTACCGCGACGGACTGCCCGCAGACGACGAGGAACGCGTGCTCGCCTCCACCGTTCGGCAGATGGGTGCCCTGTTGATTGCCAGAATCGATGGCAAGTCACCGATCGAGTACTTGACGAGTCCCCAGCGTGCCACTGCCCGTCAGCTGGGCATTGATCTCCTTCGGCAGCCGCCAGGAAGCCCACTCGTGGTATTCGGGCACGCATCCGGATCAGCAGAGCAGGAGGCCCGATGACGATGCGCAGCTACACGGCCGAACTCGTGCTCGACGCCCGAGCCCAGGTGGCGGAGTCACCCCGGTGGGACGTCCGGGCGGGACGTCTGGTCTGGGTCGACGTCCTGGGTGGCGCGGTTCACCTGTTCGACCCCGCGACCGGCCTGGACGAGAGCGAGTCGTTCGGCGTACCCGTCGGGGCCGCTGCCCTGCGCGCATCCGGGAGTTACGTCGTGGCGGTTCCCGGAGCCGTCCTGGCCTGGCACCCCGGGGAACGGGCGCAGCGGCTGTTGACTCTCGAGGGCGAGTCGGACGGCCGGCGGATCAACGATGCCGCCTGCGATCCCGCCGGCCGCCTGCTGGCCGGCACGATGAGCACGGCGCCCGACGGCGAGGGACATGGCCGACTGTACTCCCTGTCCACCGAGCGTACGAGCCTGCTGGCGGATGGGATCGGGCTTCCCAACGGCATCGACTGGTCACCCGACGGTCGCACGCTCTACTTCACCGACTCCCTCACCAGGAAGCTGGACTCATACCCGTACGATCCGGAGACCGGCGCAGTGGGAGAACTCAGCGACTCGATCCCGGTGCCTGCGGGTTTGCCGGACGGGCACACGGTGGACGCCGAGGGAAACATCTGGGTTGCCCTGTGGTCGGCCGGCCAGGTGGCCTGCCTGACCCCCTCCGGTCGCGCGGTCGCGTCCGTCACCGTTCCCGTCCAGGCGCCGACCTCGTGTGCCTTCGGAGGGCCGGACCTGTCGACGCTCTACATCACCACCATGCCGCAGCCCGGTCAGGATGCGTCGGCAGAGCCGCTCGCAGGAGGGATCTTCGCGTGCCAGGTGCACGCGGTCGGGCGTCACCCGTACCCGTTCACCGGGTGACGCGCGATGATGCCAGAGATCGCGAACGTGGATGCCTGGGAGGCCCTGGATAGTCGCGGCCGGCCCACCGTGGCGTGCTGCGTCACGTTGAGCGAGGGCACGCAAGGTGTGGCGGCCGTCCCCTCGGGAGCGTCGACCGGGCGGCACGAGGCACGGGAGCTACGCGACGGCGACGAACGATACGGGGGATTCGGTGTGCGCGCGGCTGCCGGTCACGTCAGGGGTGAGCTGGCCGCGGCCGTCGTCGGCCGCCTGGCGGGAGACCAGCGTGCCGTGGACGATGCGCTGCGGCGCGCGGACGGCACTCGTCACCTGGAGCGCCTCGGCGCGAACGCGGTGCTGGCCGTCTCCGTGGCGACCGCCCGGGCATCGGCTGCGAGCCACGACCAGCCGCTGTGGCAGGTGATCGGCTCCGACCCGCTGCTGCCGTTGCCCATGGTGAACATCGTCTCGGGCGGCGCCCACGCCGACGGTCTTATCGACATCCAGGACATCCTCGCGGTGCCGGTCGGCGCTACCAGCTTTGCCGAGGCCATCGAATGGGCGGGTCGTGTCCGGCTCGGCACCGCACGTGCTGCGGAGGAGCTGGGGATCGTCGCCTCGTTGGTCGCCGACGAAGGCGGCATCGCCGGTCGCCTTCCGAACAACAGGGCCGCTCTGGAACTCGTGGCGCGGGGTGTCGAAGCGAGTGGGCTCGTACTCGGTGAGGAGATCGGCCTCGCCCTCGACATCGCCGCCACGCAGCTGCTGACAGCCGACGGGCGGTACCGGCTGGAGACCGAAGATCGCACGCTCGACGCCGTCGAGCTCGTCGACGAGATCGCCGCCTGGTGCGCGGCCTTCCCTCTCGTGAGCGTGGAAGATCTCCTCGGTGAAGACGACTGGGAGGGCTGGCGCTACGCATCGCAACAGTTGCGAACGATCCAGGTTCTCGGCGATGACCTCTTTGTCACCCAGCTTGACCGGCTCGATCGTGGTGTTGAGGACGGTATTGCCAACGCCGTGCTGGTCAAGGTGAACCAGAACGGAACTCTGACCGGGGGATTGGATGTCGTGACGCGGGCCCGTGCGGCTGCGTACGCGCCCGTCATCTCGGCCCGCTCAGGAGAGACCGAAGACACCTGGATCGCCGATCTGGCGGTCGGGTCTCGCGCTGGCCAGATCAAGGTCGGATCCACGACGCGTTCCGAGCGTACGGCGAAGTGGAACCGGCTGTTGCAGCTCGAACACCAGCTCGCCGGTTCGAATGCCGGCCGCTACGCGGGACCGGCGGCCCTCGCCCCCTACGGTGGCTAGCCAATTGATTCCTGGAACGCCTCCGGCTTCAGGGACCGCGGCCGAGGGACCGCGGCCGAGGGACCGCGGCCGAGGGAACGCGGCCGAGGGAACGCGGCCGAGGGAACGCGGCCGACTTCGATACCCACACACGCGGAAACAGCGCCAGATCGGCGAATAGTTGCACGTTTCGGTATCGAAGTCGGCGTGCCGCACGCTTGCGGCGTCACGACCCTCGGTGCGGTGCGTGTTGATCGGCATGAACGGGTGAGGAATCGCCTCGCCGACCTGCGAAATGGTTGAGCGGGCGGGCTGGCGACCGTCGGCGGGCAACGTTGATCCCGTCAGACATCGTCATCGGGGTCGAGGTCGGCGATCGCCTCCATGGGCGTGTGCACTGTCGTCAACGATCAGCGCGACCGTGAGGTAGTGGGGCGGGCGGGACTCGAACCCGCGGCCAAGGGATTATGAGTCCCCTGCTCTAACCTGCTGAGCTACCGCCCCGTCGACGGCAATACTACTTTGCCGTCTCGGTCGAGCTACGAAGGTACTCGATCCTGCATGGGATGAGGCATGCCGGCTCGGATGGTAGCTGCATCGGGCACCAGTCTGGGACGCCCAAGTTACCAATGGATGACCGCCGTTCGTGGTCATTGACGGTCGTCGAGGAGCCAACGATCCGGGTGTCGTAGCTGAGGCTGCTCGTGTGCCGTGGCGATCGGAGATCGAATTCTTGACACCCAATGTTGGTGATGCTTACGCTCAAACAAGATGAAATTAGATTTCATAATATGAAATCGAGGTAGAGATGATCGATCCCGGCTCCGGCAAGACGCGAGTTCAAGCGGTCGAACGGGCCTCTCGACTCCTCATGGCGGTGGCCAACGGGAATACCGATGGCACCGGAAAGGGACTCGCCAAGGCCCTCGGGTTACCTGTGCCCACGACCCACCACTTGTTGAGCACCCTGGTGGACGAGGGACTCTTGGCGCGCGTCGATCAGGCGCGCTACGTCCTCGGTCCGCAGGTGCTCGTCCTGGCGGATGCCTTCTACCGCGACGGCAGCGCGCCCGAGTACATGATCGGCGCCCTGCGGCAGCTGGCCGATCTGACGCGTGAAACCTCGTACGTGGCGGCCTGGCGCGGCACCGAGATCCGGATGCTGGCGTCGATCGAGGGCCAGCAGCCACTTCGTGTGGACGTGCCCTCGGGTCCATACGTCGACGCCCACGCTCGGGCCACAGGAAAGGCCCTCTTGGCTTTTGCCCGCCCGGAAACGCGGGATTCCTACTTGAAACTCAACCCAATGCGGCCCCTGACCTCGTCAACGATCACAGATCCAGACGCTTTCGACGACGAACTGGGACGTACGCGAGAGCGTGGCTACGCGATAGACGAAGAGGAATTCCATGCCGGCGTGAGCTGCGTGTCAGTACCGGTGCTGACTGGCGAGTTCGCGATCGCGGCCTTCTCCATCTCCGCTCCGAGTTCGCGGTTCACCGAGAAACGCGAATCTCTGATTGCGGCTACCAGGTCGGTCGCGCAGTCGGTCGAGGCAGTGATCTCGACAGGTTGAATTCCCAACGGCCAGGAAAGCAAGCAAATGACAGAAGTCTTCTTGAGCCCGGCCGCACCTCCGAGTCCGAAAGGTGACGGAGAATATGCAACGACGCCCTGGGACAATTACGTCCACCTCGCCGCCGGAATCGGATAGGCGCCGCTCGTCGGGCAGTGGCGGCGAGACGAGAGACAGTGGCGGCGCCGAGATCGATCTTATTTCCCTGACCAAGACGTACGAGAGCGGCGACGTTCGCGCCCTGGACGACGTGTCAGCACGGTTGGCCCCCGGGGAGTTCGTGACCTTCCTGGGCCCTTCCGGCGCTGGCAAGACCAGCGTGCTGCGCCTGTTGGCTGGGTTGGAGTTTCCGGACCGGGGACAGGTGCTACTGAATGGCCGGGATGTCACCAGCGTGCCTCCCCAGCGGCGGGAGATGGGCGTGGTGTTCCAGGATTACGCCTTGTTCCCCCACATGACCGTGTACCAGAACTGCGCGTTTCCGTTGCAGGTGCGGCGCGTGCCGGCAGCCACGATCCGGCAAACCGTCGACGCGGTGCTGAATACCGTGCAGCTGGGCGACCACGGGGATCGGTATCCGGCTCAGCTCAGCGGTGGACAGAAGCAGCGCGTCGCGATCGCACGCACACTCGTGTACGAGCCTCAGGTATTGCTCATGGATGAGCCGTTGGGTGCTCTGGACAAGAACCTGCGCGAGCATATGCAGCTCGAGTTACGCCAGCTACAGCAGCGTCTGGGCGTGACGTGTGTGTACGTGACGCACGACCAGGACGAGGCGATGGCTCTCTCTGACCGGATCGCGGTGATGCGCGACGGCCGGATCGAGCAAATGGGATCGCCGAGAGACCTGTACCGCAATCCGCGCAGCCAGTTCGTCGCCGGGTTCTTCGGCAAGATGAACTTCATTCCCGGTGAAGTGACGGGATCGGACAGCGATTGCGTACACGTGGATACCGAGCTCGGAGTGGTTCGAGCATCACGCGAGTCGGCACGGCTGTCGCAGGGATCGCTCACGGCCGGCGCTCCGGTCACGGTCGCGGTGCGCCCGGAAAAGGTGTCGGTGACCGCGTCCCCGCCCCGTGGCACGGCCGTCAACTCGCTGGCCCTCACCGTCGAATACATCAGATATGCCGGTGCCTTCACTTACGTCGACGGCGTGGGCCGCACCCGGGAGACGGGAGTTGTCGCGTGCAAGGGGCCGGAGAACAGCGACATCACGACCGGGGAACCAGCAGCGTTCCACTTCCCGGTCGAGAACACCTTCGTCTTCGAGCGTGAGCCTGCTGACCAGCGTGGGGCTGGGAAGCCGGAGTAGCGCGGACCCACCTACCTGGATGGGAGAGTCCTGATGAACAAAAAAGCAGCGACAACAACGCCGGTCGTGTTCATGGCGGTCGCGAGCCTGATCGCCGCATGCGGTGAACCCACGTCGGCTGGCTCGTCTGGCAATGATCGAGCCAACGAACAACCCGACAGCCCCGCGGACATCGAAAGCCTCAGTGGTTCGGTGAACTTGAACACGTCGGGTGGCGTGGTGGATGAAATCTGGGAGGAGTCGTGGTGGGCACGATTCATGGACGAGACCGGCGTCGAGATTCGGACGAGCTCTCCGGCTGACCTTTCCCGGCTGCGTGCCCAGGTCGAATCCGGCAACGTCGAGTGGGACGTCACCGAGATATCGACGGGCGGACAGTACCTCGAGGCGGTCGAGCAGGACTTGCTCACCGAACTCGATCAGGAGCGCTTCCGAGAGTACTTCGAGCAGCTGGGCGGCGACGGGGACGACCTGATGCCGGAGGCGGTGGCGACGCACGGGATCGGGCACGCGCCATTCGCGACCATCCTCATGTTCGACGAGCGAGAGTTCCCGGAGGGTGAACCGCAGCCGTCTTCGGTGACCGACTTGTGGAACGTGGAGGAGTTCCCGGGACCACGGTGCATACACGAGCAGGCGTTGTACAACCTGGAGATCGCGCTGGCCGCGGACGGCGTTGACGCCGACGACATGTACCCCCTCGATGTCGAGCGGGCCATCGGAAAGCTCGACGAGCTCGTACCGCACATCGCGACGTTTTGGAGCGCGGGCGCAGAATCGATCCAGCTGGTGGCCGACGGCGAATGCGTCATGAGCACGGTGTGGAATGGTCGCCCGTTCGGCGCCCAGAACGAAGACGACATCGACTATCTCGGCGTGGCGTGGGAAGCGGGCATCATGGCCAGCAGCTACTGGGTCATCCCGCGCGGCGCGCCCAACCCGGAATCCGCGTACGCGTTGCTCGCCACCTACCAGCTGCCGGAGGTCGGCGCTTCGACGGCGAATCAGGTGGGATACGGCAACACGAACACGGCTACGGACGAGCTGATCGACGAGGACGCCCGCCCCTTCGTCGCCACCTACGGACCGAACTTGGAGGTCCTGACGGTCCAGGACGAGCAGTGGTGGTACGAGCATGGCGAGTCCGCCGAGGAACGGTTCAGCGAATGGCGACTCGCGCAGTGATGACGCCGCCGGCGCGGCGGTTCCGGCTACCTCGCGGGCTCGGGTTCCTGCTCCCCGCTCTCATCCTCGTCGGGGCGATCACCGTCGTGCCGGTCGTGCGAATCGTGATGATCAGCTTCGGCGACGGGTTGGCGAACTACCAGGAACTGTTCCAGAGTGGTGTCTTCTGGTCCACGCTGCGCATCACCGTGGAGATCTCGGTCGCGTCCACGGTGGTGTGCTTGCTGCTCGGATACCCGTTCGTCTACCTGATCACCAGCTTCCGGGAGAACGTGGCCCGACGCTTCCTGTTGATCGTGGTCACGACGTTCTGGATCAGCCTGATCGTGCGCGTGTACGCATGGATGGTCATCCTGGGCCGCAACGGTCTCGTCAACGACGCGCTCGTGGGTCTCGGACTTGTCGACGAGCCGCTCGATCTCTTGTTCAATCGGGTCTCAGTGATCATCGGAATGGTCCACTACCTGCTCCCGTATATGATCCTCGCGCTGTACGGCGGCATGGTGGGCATAGACCGTGGCCTGACGGTGGCAGCGCAGACGCTGGGAGCGTCGCCGTTGCAGGCGTTCCGTCGCGTTTACCTGCCGCAGAGCCTGCCAGCCGTGTTCGCCGGTTCGATGCTGGTCTTCATCCTCGCGACGGGATTCTTCGTGGTTCCGTCGTTGCTCGGCGGCCCAGGAGAGATGACGCTCTCGGTGTACATGGAGCGGCAGACGTTCTTCCTGAACTGGGGATCGGCGACGTCGTCGGCGGTGCTGCTTTCCGCTGTTTCCATCGTGCTGTTCGTCAGCATGGACCGGCTGGTCGGACTGGACAAGCTGTTCGGGGCGGTGCGGCGATGAGAGCAACGAAGCGTGTGTCGAGCAGGCGGAGTTCGATCCTGCTGTGGATCGTGGCGATCGGCGTGGTGCTGTTCTTGATCGCGCCGGTGACGATCGTCGTCCCTGTCTCGTTCAATTCGACCCGGTTTCTCGAGTTCCCACCGCCGGAATGGTCACTGCGCTGGTATCGAGAGTTCCTGGACAGCGGTGGCTGGACGGCTTCGTTGTGGCGCAGTCTCATCGTCGGCTTCCTCGCCGCCGCCATCGCGACGCCGGTCGGCACGCTGGCCGCGCTCGGCCTGGTGCGCGGGCGCTTCCGGGGCAAGCAGCTGATACGCAGCGCCCTGATGTTGCCGTTGACCGTTCCCTTGATCGTGCTGTCGATCGGCCTGTATGCGGTCTACTCCGACCTGCGAATGATCGGCTCCGTGTGGGCTCTGGCCCTGGCACACGCCACGCTGGGCTTGCCGTTCGTGGTGCTGGTGATGTCCGGCGCCGTGCAGAATTTCGACGAGACACTCGAACGCGCGGCGTGGACGCTCGGGGCCTCCAAGCTCCGAACGTTCTGGCAGATCACCATTCCCTCGCTACGTCCTGCGCTCGCGGCGTCGGCGCTGTTCGCGTTCATCATGTCGTTCGATGAGATCGTGATCGCCGTCTTCGTCTCCGGTGTACACGGAGAGACGCTGCCAGTGCGTATCTTCTCTTTCCTGCAGACCGAGATCAGCCCGGTGATAGCGGCTGTCTCGACGTTGCTCTTGCTGGCGCTGCTGAGTCTGCTGCTCGGACGCGGCATGGCGAGAGTTTTGTCCGCCCGTCGTTCCGCTCCGCGGGCGACGGCAGATCGATGAGTGGAGTGAAGTCCATGAGTTCTGAACGGCTCACTGGAGTCGAAGCGTACCGTCGCATGTCGGTGATCCGGGCATTCGAGCGAACATGCCTGGATCTGTCCGTACAGCAAAAGATCGCAGGCTCGGTGCATCTGTGTCTTGGGCAGGAAGCCATCCCGGTCGGTGCCCGCGCAGCCCTCGCTCCGGCGGATCCGGTCGTGGCGACCTACCGTGGTCACGGGTGGGCGATAGCATCCGGCGTGCCGCTCGATGGACTGCTCGGTGAGATCTGTCATCGCGCGGATGGCGTGAACGGTGGCCGCGGCGGATCGGCGTACCTGACCGCACCCCGATACGGTTTCTACGGCGAGAACTCGATCGTCGGCGCCGGTGTCCCCGTTGCGTGTGGGTTGGCGATGCAAGCGGGGCGGGAAGGCGACAGCGCGGTCGTGGTGTCGATCGGTGATGGCGCCATGAACCAGGGCGCCACGCACGAGGGCCTGGTGTTCGCCGCAGCGCGCTCACTCCCGTTGGTCGTCATCTGCGAGAATAACGGTTGGTCCGAGATGACCCCGATCGACTCCATGATCCGTGCACCGCTGACGGAGCGCGTCGCAGGTTACGGGATCGACGCCCGGGTGGTCGACGGATGTGATGCGGCAGCAGTGCAGGATGCCGTACGCGAGGCGCGCGCCGCCGCAGTGAACGGTTCCGGTCCCGTGTTCCTCGAATGCCGCACGGTCCGGCTCTCGGGGCACTACAACCGCGACATCCAACACTACCGGCCGAAAGCCGACCTGGAACGGGCCGAACACGACGAGCCGCTGGCACGTTTGCGGCGTTCTCTCGTAGAGACCGGCGAAACCTCAGACGAGGCGCTGGATCGCCTGGAAGCTGACGCACAGCGAGAGATCGACAATGTGGTGGCGGCGGTGGAAGCGATGCCGGCTCCGGATCCCGACACCGCCCGTGAGCACGTGGTCGCGGGCCCGAGGGGTGTGACGCGTCACCGAAGCCCGGGTGGCGAAGCGACGCAATTGACCTACCAGCGTGCGGTCAACCTCGCGTTGAGCTCCGAATTGCAGGATCGCCCGGAGACCGTGGTCTACGGCGAGGACGTCGGCCAGGCTGGCGGGATCTTCGGCGTGAGCCGCAAGCTCCAGAAGGAATTCGGGCCGGAACGCGTCTTCGACACACCGATCTCGGAGAGCGCCATCCTGGGATCCGCTGTTGGCGCCTCCCTGGCGGGCCTGCGCCCGATCGTGGAGATCATGTGGGCCGATTTCCTCCTCGTCGCGCTCGACCAGCTCGTCAACCAGGCGGCGAACGTCCGCTACATGAGCAGGGGTGAGCTACATGCCCCGATGGTGGTACGCACGCAGCAAGGCGCCACGCCAGGATCGTGCGCTCAGCATTCGCAGAGTGTCGAGGCACTGCTCACGCACGTTCCCGGAATCAACGTCGGCCTTCCGGCTACCCAGCACGACGCGTACGTCATGCTGCGGGCAGCGGCGCAGGATACCGACCCCTGCATCCTCATCGAGTCGCGCGTTCTGTACCAGGACGAGGGACCTGTCTGGCCGGACCAGCCAGACGAGGCCATCGGCGGAGCGCGGTGGCATCGCACCGGCACGGACCTGGCGATCCTTACCTGGGGGGCCACGCTCGGACAGTGCCTGGAAGCGGCCGAGGTGCTTTCCGGCGATGGGGTCGAGGCGTCGGTCCTCGATCTGCGGTGGCTCTCGCCGCTCGACGACGACGCGATCGACGAGGCCGTCACGTCGTCGGGGGGCACGGTATTGATCGTTCACGAAGCGAACGTGACGGCTGGCTTCGGCGCCGAAGTCGCGGCGCGGATACGCGAGCGGCATCCCGAGATGGGACGAGCGTCGGTGACCCGCCTCGGCGCGCCCGATGTGCGTATACCGGCGGCCCCGAACCTGCAGCACGCACTGATGCCGAGCGTCGAGCGCATCGTCGAGCAGGCGCGGGTGGTGACAAAGAAATGACGAGCTCGGATTTCCCTGCGATCGAGCGGATCGACGTGGCCGAAGCTCGATTCGCGCTGATCGAGCCAGTCACCATGGGCGGCCGCACGGTCACTGACCGGGACTACACGTTCGTTCGGATCATCACCGATTCCGGGACCCATGGCTGCTCTTACGGGATCACCAGGCTGCTGCCGGTCGCGTCGGCAATCGAGCGCATCGTCGCGCCCCAGTACCTCGACGAAGACATTGGTGCTCCGGCGGACACGTACCACCGGGTGAGCGGCAAGCTCGGAATCCTGAGCGATGACAGTTGTGTGCGGCGTGGCTTGAGCTTGCTGGACATTGCCATGTGGGACGCCTGCGGATCGCACGTGGGAAGGCCGGTCAGCGAGCTCATCGGGCCAGGCGACGGCTCATCGCCAACGTTGATGAGCGTGGACGGCTACCTCCCTGCGACTGGGGAGACAGCTCATATCCGACGCAGCGTCGAGTCGACGCTTGAGGCGGGGATACGCACGGTGAAGTTCGCCTACCTGGATGACCCTGACGCGATGCGTCGGATGATCGACGATGTCGCGCCCGAGGCACGTGACGCAGATCTGTCCGTCGTCGTGGACATGATCTGGACTCTCAGGTCGGTGGACGCGGGGCGCGCGGTGTCCCGTTCACTCGACGGTTTGAATGTCGAGTGGATCGAGGATCCGTACCCGGGTCAGATGCTACGGGACGGCGACCTCGCCCACGAGGCCTTCGACACGACGATCGCTTTCGGCGACGAGGCCACCGATCCTTGTGTGCTGCGCGACCTGGCCACCCTCGGCCGCACGGACATTGTGCGGGTCGATGCCACCACCATCGGGGGCCTGACCGGTGCCGCGGCCGTGATCCGGCAGGCTCACGACCGCAGTTACCCGGTCGGGTGTCACATCTACCCGGAGATCCATCAACACCTCGCGCACTCCGCGGCCGGCGCCGAATACGTCGAGATCTTCCCGGCCGATGGCAGGTTCGACGCCGCCGACCGGTTCCGGACAACGACCGTCGACATATCCGCCGGCACGATCGCCCCACCGGCCGAGCCCGGGTTGGGCCTGGGACTGGACTGGGACGCGATCGCGCGGGCGAGTACATCGTTCCACACAGTCGAGGGGAGCAGGCATGGTGACTGACGGATGTGTCGCCCCATGACCTGGTGGATGCCGGCGGGGGAGCGATCGGACGCTCGGTTCGAATCGCAATGGATTACCGGACGGATCACGGAGCTGGGCTGGCGGCACGCGAGCGTGCCGCACCGGCTCAGGCCGATGCGGCCTCCCACACGAATCCGTCCGGGTCGGTGAAGGGCCCGGCGTCGCTGCCGATCGCTAGCCGGTGCGATCCGGTGCCGTCGGCCGAGACGCCGGCGACCTTCGCGAGGGTGCGTCTCGGATAGAGCGCCATCTTGACGGGACCCGTGTCGAGCTCGGCATACCTGCGGCCGTAGCTCTTCGCCACGGTGAAGCCGTTGTCGACGTAGAACCGCTTGCTCGCGGCCATGTCCGCGACGCCTAGCTGGAGCACGATCTCGTCGATCTGCCGGGTGGCCGGACCGGCGTCTTTCTTCGTCGACGACGCGACCGTCCAGATCGTACCGTCCGGGGCCTGGACGACGCCGCCGAAGCCCCAGAGCGACTTCTTGGCCGGTTTCAACGACGTGGCGCCGGCGTCGAGGGCGCTGTCGATGAAACTCCTGACGGTGGCCGGTTGGGAGACGACGAGCGACAGGGTGAACCCGCGAAAGGCCGTGGTCGGCGCCTCCGAGGTGCGCAGCCGTACCCGAGCGCCGACATCGAAGGCGGCAGAGTAGAAGCGGTCGGCAGCGGCGGTGTCGGCCACCTCGATCGTGACGAACTCGATGGTTGCCATGAAGCCATGCTAGTAGGGGCCCAGAATCTCCGCTTCTCGATTCCTGACGGGTTGGCCACCCGGCGCGGCATCGGCGACGATCGGCTGGCCGGCGGTTTACATAGTGCTGGGAAGGAACGATGCCCTCACGTCCGGGTCAGTCCGCGTTCCACGGCCGCGATGATCTGCGGACGCAGTTCCTCGGGCCGGACGATCGCATCCACCGAACCGACTCGCTGTGCCCGTTCGATGGAGTGCACCTGGTCGAACTCGGTGGCGACCTCACCCAGCTTCTCCGCCCGCACCGACGCCCGAACGTCCGCCAGCCGGGTGACCAGGGAGGCGCGCTCGGCTCCGGAAGCCTCGGCGATGCGGTTCTCGAGCTCCACGACTCGCGGGTCGCTCGCGGTGCGCGCGTTGACGTCTCCGGCGAACACCACGGCTGCGGCCGGCGCACCACCCAGGACCGAGGCGTACGAGCCGTCGACCGCGAGCACTGTCATGTTCGGGTTGAGTGTCTTGGAGAACACCACGAAGGCGCCACCGTGGTAGCGGGAGATGACGCAGAACACGATGGGACCGTCGAAGTTGACGACGGCCCGGCCGATCTCGGCGCCGTACTCCAGTTGCAGCTTGCGCATCGACTCCGGCGAGCCGTCGAACCCGGACAGGTTGGCCAGCACCACCAGTGGCCGGTTGCCGCTCGCCGCGTTGATGGCACGGGCGGCCTTCTTCGACGAGCGCGGGAACAGCGTTCCAGCGGTGTAGGTGTCCGGGCCGTCCGTGGGCGGGAACCCGCGCCGGGGCACCGACCGCGACTCGATGCCCAGCAAGCACACCGGGCGCCCGCCCAGATGCACGTCCTGGACCACGGCGGTCTCGGCGTCGGCCATGCCCGCCCAGCGTTCCAGGATCGGGTGGTCCTGATCGGTCAGCGCGCGCATCACCGTGCGGATATCGAAAGGCTTCTTGCGGTCCGGATTGAGCTCCTCGGAGAAGATCTCCCCGACCGTGGTGAACTCGCTGTCCACGACGGCGTGCGGGTAGCTGGAGACGTCCCGGTCGACCGGGTCGGTGGTGCCGGCCTGACGCGGCTCGTTCTCGCCCGGCAGTACGTAGCTGTGATCGTAGTGCGACATCAGTACGCCGTGCGCGGCGCGCAGGTCCGGCGCCCAGTACTGGGCCTGGCCGTTGGGCCCCATCACCCGGTCGTAGCCGCCGATGCCGAAGTTGTCCTCGGCCGACACGCCGCCGGAGAAGTCCAGCGACTGCTTGCCGGTCAGCACCATCGCCGAGTCCGGCGTCATCACGAGGATGCCCTTGGTGTGCATGAGCATCGTGGCCTCGGCGTTCCAGTACGGCTGGGCACCGACGTTGATCCCGGCCACCACGACGTTGATCTCGCCACCGTGCTGGGTGAAGTGCACGATGCGGCGCAGCACGGCGGCGATCCAGTCCATGTTCTCGGTGCCCGAGTCCATCGCGATGCGCGCGCCCGCCGACAACGTGTACCACTCCACCGGTACCTGCATCCGCTCCGCGAGGTCGAGCGCGGCGATCACCCGGGCACATTCCGGTTCGGACAGCGCGCCCAGCGCCTTCGTCGGGTCACCGAGCAGCGCGAGCCGGGTCACTCCCTCGGGGTACCGTTCGGTCGGCGTGGTCGCGATCCCGACCACGATCCCGGCCGTGTTGAGCCCCTTCTCCCGTTCGACGGGGACCAGCGCACCGGAATCGTCGAGGTCGTACTCGGTGAACGAGCCGCCCGGTCCCGCGAGCACGTCGGTCAGTTCGTACGGGTAGACGGTGCCACGGCGCCGCGCCCGCAGCACTTTCTGGCCGTAGTCGTCGAGGGGTTGGATCGGCTCGGACGGCGGTTCGATGACCTCCAGCCGGACGCCGGTCGCGACGTCGTAGGAGATGCGCACGGCGATCGAGTGCAGCTGGCCGGTCGACGTGTCGCGCTGGCGGCCGAGAAAGAGCACCTCCTCGACACCGGCGCCGGCCGTGGTCGGCACGACGCGCTCGGCGACGGCTCGCAGGTCGTCGGGCGTGAGCTCGCTGGGAGGCCACACATAGAGGACGATCCGGTTGATGTCCAACCGCTTCTTCGCCGGGCGCTGTGCCTGTACCTTGCGGATAGCGTCGAAACACGCACCGAGCGCACCCTCCACCGCGGGCAGCGCGTGGATATGGCCATCGGCGTCACGCAGCGGTGTCAGGTCGCGAACCTGAGCCATCGCGATCAGCCGCTCGTCGGACGGGTTGGCTGGCGCGACGCAGCGCACCAGGTAGACGTCCTCGTCGGCGGAGGGCAGCCGGGTCAGGTCGAAATGCCGCAGCCGGTGCAGCTGCAACTGCCGCGCGATCATCGGGTGCAGGCCGCGGATCAGCCGATCCTCGGTCAGTCCCGCCGGTGACGGCACGAACGTGAAGTGGTGATGCAGCACGGCGCCGCTGGTGCCGGCTACCGTCGTGGTGATCCGGTGCAGGTTGGCCGGCAACGCGGCAGCGGTGAGCGCTGCATGCAGCTCGGCAGCCATGGCGTCGGCGTCGGCAGGCTGGTCGGCCCAGGTCAGGTAGACATCGGCGACGAGGGCGGCCGACTCCGGTTCCCCGGCGGCCGCTTGCGCAATGCTCGCCAGCGCGTGGTCCACCTCGGAGAAGTCGGCGACGGTCGCGAGCAGCCGTTGCTGCTCACCGTCGAGCTCGTAGCTGCCGGTGACGAGCGGCCGATCCTGGAGCGGTTCGCAGTGCACGCCGGACAACCCGTGGTCGCGGTAATAGCGGCGGCTCAGGACTTCGAGCAGCGGGCCCGAGTCGGCGCCCGGACGCGTGATGCGCTGGCCCAGCAGCCGCACCAGCGGCTCCGGGCTGGCGACCATGTCGGCGATGCGTTCGTCCCGGTCGGCCGCGTCCGGGTGCTGGTCGAGGTAGCGCAGGTGACTGCGGACCCGGGCGTAGACCTCGGCGCGGTTGCGGCGCAACAGCGGCTGGGCGAACCAGCGGAACACCAGGCTGCGCGCGAGATCGCCGATCACCGGGAAGCGCACCTGCGTCGCGACGATCAGCCGCTCCAGCGCCTGACCGACGACCTGCCGCAGATTGCCCGTCGGCGGCGCCTCGGTCAGCCACTGCTGCAACAGCGAGGTGATGACCGCGGCGTCGGTGCTGGCACGCTGTTGAGCGAGAAAGATGCGGAACACGGCCTCTTCCAGGGCGGGCGTGCGATCCAGGCTCTCGACCCCGTAATGGCTCAGTGCCCGGGTGAGCCGCGCCTGAAAGGTCTCGGACAGCCCGGCCCGTTCGGGGTCGAGGCTCTGCAGGTACGTGTGGAAGTGCTCGCGCGGGCTGCGCACTCGCGTCTCGGCCTTCGTTCCCTCACCTTCCGGCTTGTTGCGGGTCAGCTCGGACAGGTCGGCGAAGACCTCCAGCAGCCCGACCTCGGCCTCCAACGGCCGCTCCGGCAGTTCTGCTCGTGCGGCGAGGTAGCCCGCCAACGTCCGGTCGTCGTCCCGCGGGTCGACGTCGAAGCCGAGCAGCATGCTGCGCAGGTCCGCTAGCCCTCGCTGCACCTGAAGGTCGGCGGAGAGTCCGTACGGCTCGGCCGGCAGATCCAGGTCGGCCGAGCCGGCCTCGGACGACGCCGCGGCGTCGGCATCACCCAGGGGTTCGAGACGCACCAGCGGCGCGCCGGTCCCGACCTGGCTGCCGACAGAAACCAGGCGCTCGCGCAGGACCGCGCGAAACGGCGCCCGCAGCACCGTCTCCATCTTCATGCTCTCCAGCACCAGCACCGGAGCGCCGGCCTCCACCTCGTCCCCGAGCTCGATGGGCGTGGCCACCACCAGTGCAGGCGCCGGGGAACGCACGACACCGCCTTCGTCCCGGCTGATCCGATGCGTGACGCCGTTGACCTCGACCAGGTGGATCGGGCCGTGGGTGCCGATGACCAGCCGGAACCGGTGCCCGTCGAGTTGAATCTGCCCCGTGTGCTCATCGAACCGTTCCAGAACGGCGTCTACCGTCCGCACGTCGTCGCCGGTGATGAACCCGACCCGATAGCGTCCGGGCCCGGTTTCGGCGACGGTGAGCCGGTAGCCCGCACCACGCAGCTTGAGGTCAATCGGGCTCCCGCTCTCGTGCTGCACCTGAGGGCGTCCGCCATGTGCGGTGGATAGCAGCCGCTGCAGCTCGGCCTGCTTCTCGTCGCGGTAGACCTCGATCGCCGCCGTGGCCAGGGCGACGCCGGAGTGCTGCTGGGACACCAGCCGGCCCGCGGCTCGCGCGCGATCGATCCACGCGGTGTCGGCGCTCCCGTCGAGCACTTCGGGCTCGCCGAGCAGGTCGAGCACGAAGCTCTTGTTGGTGGTGCCGCCCTCGATGACGACGGCCGTCTCCCGCATCGCGCGGCGCAGCCGGGACAGCGCCTCGTCGCGGGTGCGTCCATAGGCGATGATCTTGGCGATCATCGAGTCGAACTCGGCCGGGATCTCGTCGCCCTCGCTGACCCCGGTGTCGACGCGGACGCCCGGACCGGCGGGCAGCTCCAGCAGCGCGATGTGCCCCGGGGCGGGCGCGAAGTCGCGGTCGGCGTCCTCGGCGTTGAGCCGTGCTTCGATGGCATGGCCCAGCTCAGCGGGCTGCGGGCCGGTCAGCGTCCCTCCCGCCGCCACGTGCAGCTGGGCCTTGACCAGGTCCATGCCGGTGGTGGCCTCGGTGATGGGGTGCTCCACCTGCAGCCGGGTGTTCACCTCCAGGAAGGCGAACAACTCATCCTTCGGGTGGTAGAGGAACTCCACGGTGCCCGCGCCCCGGTAGCCGACGGCGAGCGCGAGCCGCTCGGCGGCCGCCTTGAGCTCGTCGGCCTGCTCTGGAGCGAGCACCGGCGAGGACGACTCCTCGATGATTTTCTGGTTGCGGCGCTGGATCGAGCAGTCCCGCACGCCCAGTGCCCAGGCCGTGCCCTGGCCGTCGGCAATCACCTGGACCTCCACATGCCGGGCACCCGTGACCAGGCGCTCCAGGAAGACCAGGCCGCTGCCGAACGCGCGCTCGGCCTCTTGGCTGGTGCGCTCGTAGGCCTCGGTGAGCTCCTCAGGGCCGTGGACGACGCGGATGCCCCGGCCACCGCCACCTGCGGTGGCCTTGAGCATCAGCGGATATCCGATCTGCTCGGCGACGTGCAACGCGGTGTCGACGTCCTCGAGCGGGCCGCGGCTCCACGGCGCGACCGGCACGCCGACCTCCTCGGCGATCAGCTTGGCGCCGATCTTGTCTCCGAGTTTGCGCATCGCCTCGGGGTCCGGGCCGATGAACGTCACGCCCAGCTTCTCGCACAGCTCGGCGAACGCCGGATCCTCGGCGACGAAGCCCCAGCCGACCCACGCGGCATCGGCCCCGCTCCCGATCAGCGCGTTTTCCAGTACAGCGAGGTCGATATAGGGGTGCGCCGAGGCCGGGCCGAGGTAATACGTCAGGTCCGCTTCCCGCACGAAGGTGGCCGTGGCGTCGGCGTCGGTATAGAGGGCTACCGTCTCGATGTACGGCCCGCCCTCCGCGTTGAGCTCACCGACGGCGTGGATGAGCCGCATCGCGGCCTCTCCTCGGTTGACGATCGCGACACGACGGAACACCAAGACGAGCCCTCACAAGGTCGACGACTACACGAAACGCGGCCTTTGCCCGCCTGTATAGCATCTCGCTTACTCGCCGGTAATGGGGTCGTTGGCGTCCTCAAGTCCCGGGGCGCGATTTTCGTGGGAATCCCCCAAATGCGGCACCGTCGGCCAGGCGCTTGCGAGCGATCTCCACCACGCTGCGGTCTCCCTCCTCGTATGCGAGCCGCAGGGTGATGCCGCTGACCTTCCACCCGTGCGCGTCGCGGACGAGGTTCATCTGGTATCGGCCGGCGACGGTCCACGTGCGAGGCGTATCGCCGTCGCTGAGGTGATGGTAGGCGCGGACGTTCGCCGTGCACCTCGCATGCTGCTCGTCGGCCTCGGCCAGCACGACCGGACCGAGGAGATGCTGGGTCACGTCGAATCCCGGTAGCAACCCCTGCCAGCTCTCGACGAGCGTGCCGGAGGGCATCGTCGCGGCGTCTCCGCCCCACAGGGAGCTGTAGTCGACGGTCACCTCCCGCGCGAGCAAGGCGCGGGCGGTGTCCCAATCGCGATCGTCGACCGCGTGCAGCATGGCGGTGATCGTCGTGGTCACGTCGGCACTGGATGTCGTCATCCCGGTCGTCCCCTCAATCCTGCCGTCAGTCCTGCAATGCCTTCGAGAAGTGCCGGTCGAGAGCATCGACCGTGAAGTCCATCTGAGCCGGCTGGTCGTAGAAGTCGATCTGGCCGCCGTCACCCCACGCCACATCGACCGGCCCGCGCAGGCTGTGGCGAATCCGCTCCACGTTCTCCGGGAAGACGCAGCCGTCGGAATGGACGAACAGCGACGGCACCGACACCGAGCTGGCCGCTGCCAGTCCGTCGAAGGTGAGCCACGGGATCCAGCTCATCTCGGCCATCTCGTTCGGCCATTCCGGAACGCGCCCGCGGTTCGGGTCGGCGTAGTAGTCCAGCTCCAGGGGCATGCCGGCCCGGTCGTTTCCCGGGTCATACGCGGGAACGGTCACGATCTCCCCGCCCTGGAGAAACCGATCGGTCGCCTCCTGGCCGCGTTGCATGCGCAGGATCACGCCATCCATACCGCCATAGAACGGTGCCACCGATCCGGTGTCGTGGAACCATCCGGCGACGCTGGCGTAGGCGGCGATCGGTGCTCCCTGTGCGATAGCGGCCAGCGCGTACTGCGCGCTGGCGCACACGCCGACGTGGCCGAGCCGTCCCGGCTGTACGAACGACAGGGTGGAGGCGAATCGGGCTGCGGCCTCGATGTCCGCGATCTTTCGGTCCGGAAGTTCCGCATGCCGCGGCTTGCCACTGCTGGAGCCCCATCCGGTGAAGTCGAACGTGATGGACGTGTAGCCACGACGGGCCAGGGCGGCGGCGTACCCGTCGGCCATCTGCTCCTTCACGGTCAGCCACGAACCGGTGACCAGGACAGCTGGTTGGCGCTCGGTGACGTTCCCGGCTTGCCGATGTACTCGCCCCGCGATCGGGTGCCCGCCGCTGGTGAACACGACGGGAAACGTGGTGATCTCCGTTGTCATGTGTCTCGCCCTTTCGCTGGCGCCTCTGGTGTTCGCCCGAACGAGATCGAGGCTGGCACGGAAGTTTGCCCGGCGGAGGGTCGAATCTTGCTGTTTTCGTCAGCGCGGGCGCAGGTCGGACGGGGCGAATCCGGTGTAGCGGCGAAAGAGCCGCCGGAAATGGTTGATGTTGGAAAAGCCCACCATGTGCGCGATGTCCAGCACGCTGTGACGGGTCGCCAGTAGCAGGATTTTCGCGCGTTCCATGCGTCGCATGGTGACGAACTCGTGGGGAGCCAGCCCCGTGGAGTTCTTGAAGGCGCGCGCGAAGTGGTACACGCTCAGAGCTGCCTGCGCCGCGAGCTCGTCGAGGGTGAGCGGCTCGGCCAGGCGGTCGTCCACGAACGCGGCGAGCCGGTCCACCAGCGTGCGATCGAGCCGGCCGCTGCGGGTCGTGCGGCGTGCGCGGGGCAGGCAGTAGTGCTCGGCCAGGTGATGGACGAGACGCTGGGTCAGCGTGCTGGCGTGCATGGGTTCCAGGTCGCCGTCGTCGTGCAGGTGGCTGCGCCTGACGAGGGATGCCAGACCGAGCACGGTGGCATCGCGCACGGCGATGGCGGGATCGAGATCGACCAGGGCCGTCGCGCCGGGATCGACGGCATCGCGCACGAGGTCGAGATCGGGGTAGATCTCGAGGGCCTCGGTGTGCTCGCTGACGTCGGCCCAGAGCGCTTGCTGCGTCCCCGTGGCGAAGACGGCTCCGGAGGGCACGGAGAGGTATCGCGCTCGGCCGTCCAGCTCGAACTCAAGCTGATCATGGCTACTGAACGAGACACCGATCTGGAACGGCTTCGTGACGGTCACGCTGTCATCGGGTGGCAGCCAGTTGTACTCGGATCGCATCCCCGGCCAGCGCCGTATGGAGGTATGTGGCTGGTCCACCCGCATACCTGGACAACGCAGGGCACGAATCCGCACATTCCCCGTCCTCCTTGTCCCGCTGATCATGAACACTAAGCGACCTCATAGGTCGCTTAGTGTTCATGATCAGCGGGACAAGGAGGACGGGGTCAGGGGGAGGTGCCGAACCAGCGTTCGTAGAGCGTCTCGTACACGCCGTTTTCCACGAGTTCGAGCAGGGCGACGTCGATGTATGCGTTGAGGTCCCCGTCGAGGGCGGTTCCCAGGCCGTAGCTGAACTCCTGGAACACCGGCCCGACGGCCCGAACATCACCCGCGCCGGCGCGCGCGGCGTAATGGCGCACGGCGGGTGCGTCGAAGACCACCGCGTCGACCTCGTCGTCCCGGAGCGCCTGGGCGGCTTCGTCGAGATCGTCGAACAGCACCGGGCCGACGCCGAGGGTGGCCAGATACTCCGCGCCCGGCGTCTCGGCAACCGTCGCGATCCGATGGCCTGCCAGATCTTCCGGGCCGGTGATGTCTCCGTGGATCTCGTCGACAGCCATCGTGCTGGTGATGCTGGCGGTGAAGTAGGCCAGCAGGAAATAGCCGGCGAGGATCCACCCGACGGCGAACACGCGCCCGGCGTTGCGGCTCGGCGTGTTGTTCCCCGCCCCGAACGGGGTGACCGCCACCACGCCCCACCAGATGGCCTCGGCGATGCCGCGTGGATAGCTGGCCGGGATGTCCGGATTCCGATTCCGTTCGAGCAGCCAGATGACGTGGCCGACGGCCAGGAGAATGATCCCGAAGATCACGACGAACCAGCCGATCCAGATCGTCAAGTCGCTGGTGGCGATCCGGGCCAGGGTGGAAACGATGCCGGTGTCCTCGTCGTTCCTGACCATGATCTGCAATCCGGAACGCAAGGTGGGTTGCGACAGTGCCAGATCGTTGGCCACGGCGGAGTTGATGTCCAGGCCGCCCAGCGCCACATCGGCGGCGCCGCGCTGCACGTCGTCGATCTGTTTGGCGAGGCTGTTGACCTGCTCGATCTCGTAGTCCACGCCGAGGCGCCGCGCCACATGCTCCCACAGTTCGACACTGAAACCCGTGTACTCCCCGCCGTCGTAGACGACGAACGGTGAGAGGCTGCGCGTGACGACGGTCAGGGTGTTCGCGTCGGGGGTGCCTCCCGGGCTCCAGGGGGTCGCGCCGGAGGTGTCCCCGTCGTCGTCGCGTTCCCGCTCCGGATCGGCGGTGTCGAGCCATTCCGTCACCGCACCGTGATTGGCGCTGATCCACTCGCGCGCGTGGCGGCGAATGTCGTCGGGCGTGCCCTCGCCGTCACGCATTCGCGCGTTCTGATCGGAAATCTCTTCCAGGGGTATCTCGACGGCCTCCAGGAGGCGCCGGATGGGCGGGTTCGCGTCGAGGAAATCGCTGTTCGCGACGGCGCGGATGTCGTTAGGTGACCATCCGAGCCGGCACGGGTCGCTCACGCAGCCGGGCACGTCGTCGATGGTGGTGTCCTGCGCACCAGTGGAACCGGAGGACCTCACGTCAATCCAGGCGACGTCCTCGCCGGGCACGAGCTGTCCCACCGTCCAGTTCGGGGTCCAGGTATAGAACAGGACGGGCTCACCGTTCTCGTGACGCTCGACGACGTCCTCGATCAGCGGTGCGTAGTCGCCCTGGACATGGTTGACCGTATCCCGCAGGTCCAGCTCGTTGAGATGCTCCTCGATGCCGGCCTCGCAGCCCCACCCGACCGAGCAGCCGACGAGGTCGGCCTTGCCGTCGCCACTGGTGTCGAACCGGGCCGCCAGTTCGGGGTCGGCGAGATCCGCGAGTGACGTCACGCCGTGCTCGTCGACGCTGTCCAGATCGACCAGGTATCCCTGGAGTGCCCCGCTGTCCACCTGGGTTCCCACGACGTCGAGCCGATCGCCGACGCCGAGCTCGTCGATGATCGACTCGTGCAGCGGGAACCAGCCGTTCACCCACAGGTCAACCTCACCCGCTGCCGCATCCCGGTAGAAATCCTCGTTCTCCATGGTGGTGATGGGCTCGACGGTGTAGCCGAGTTCCTCGATCAGCTGCCGGTACACCTCGGCCTGGAACCAGCCGGTGTCCCAGGTGGCGCGGGCGAGACGCACGGTGTCGCCGGTGGAGTTCTCACCGGCGGATTCGTCCTGGTCAGCGGGCTGGCCGCCGGCAGCAGCGGGCATGGCCACCGCGAGCGCGATCGTGACCGCGGAGGCCACGCGAGCGGGGGCGAGGCGTACCTGGCGGCGACACCGTCCCATCCGGAGAGTCTCGGCCGGGCCGCAGCATGCGTCAATCTGGGCCGGCCGGCTGGCTGTCGCGGCTGCCGATCACGAAGATCGTGGGCCGCCATGTCGCGCATGCCGAGGCGCCCCTTGCGACGTGTGCCGCGCGATGGCAGGCACCACGACGTCCCATAGATCTGGCGGCGGCACCTCGTGTCCCATCCCTTCCAGCGCTACGAGCGTGGCGCCCGGAATGTCGGCGGCCAGCGCCTCACCGTGGCCAAACGGAAACAGGGGATCATCCGTGCCGTGCATGACCAGAGTTGGCACGTCGATGTCGGCGAGCCGGAACGTCGTGGACGCGCCGGATTCGATGAGCAACCAGTGATTCGCCATGCTTGCCCTGATGTCGCGCGTGCGCTCGACCAGGGTACTCGCCACGCGGCGCACCCGTTCCTCGTCGAATCCGAGCGAGCCAGCGAAGTTGCGCTCCCCGGCGACGATGTAGTCCACGACGGCGTCGGGGTCGTCCCAGGCGGGTTCGGGCGGCGGGTTCTCGAACGTCGCGGCGAGCCGGGCGTCCACCGGCGGCAACGGCCTCTGATCTGCGCGTGTTCCGGCGGGAGAGGTCGCTATCAACGTCAGGGTGAGTACCCGGTCAGGGTGCTGCACCGCCAGCTCTTGAACGATACCGCCACCGGCGGACACCCCGACGATGTGGGCGTGAGCAATGTCCAACGCCTCAAGGACACGGATCGCGTCGTTCGTGAGGTCACCGGATGAGTACGACGGTTCGCCCACCGGCGAGGCCTCGGACCGGCCGGTGTCTCGATGGTCGTACCTGATGACGAAGCGATCTTGTTCGGCAAGCCGCTCACAGAACCTGGAATCCCACCAGTCCATCGAAGCGGCCAGGCCGGAGATCAACAGGACCGCAGGGTCCGTGTCGTCGCCGAACGTCTCCACGCACAGCTCGACGCCGGTGACCGTCACCAATTGCTCTGCCATGTGGATGTAGACCTGATGGGAACGCGGAACTCATCGTGCACGTTCCGTTCCTGTTTTCCGGACCGTGATGCCGAGATGCTCGGTAGCCCCAGTAGCTCGCCGCCGGCGGGTATCGGGATCCGTGCAATCCACGAGGGCTGCGGCATCGTACAGAGATCATGGATGACAGCAGAGACAGCGGCGGCACGGAGGGAACGGCCAGGATGGCGAGCGCGTCGAGCCATCGAGGGTCGGGCCATCGAGTTGAGGTAGGCCGCAGGACCGCGCTGATGGCCATGGGCACCGTGGGATTCGGTGGACTGGTGGCCGCGTGTGGCGACGACGAGCCGGCGGACGAGCCCGGTGGCGCGGCGAGCCCGGACAACGCCACCGGCGACGCAAGCCCCACTGACGAGGGCGACACCACTCCGGAGGACGGAGCCGGGGAGACGGAGACGTCGGACAGTGCGGAGGCGCTGGCGAGCGTCGACGATGTGCCGGTCGGCGGCGGTGTCATCCTCGAGGGGCCCGAGATCGTCGTGACGCAGCCGGAGGAAGGCGAGTTCGTGGCCTTCAGCAACGTCTGCACCCATCGAGGATGTGCGGTGGACGAGGCGGCCGATGGGCTGATCACCTGCCCGTGTCACGGCAGCCAGTTCTCGGCGGTCGATGGCTCGGTGGAGCAGGGCCCCGCCGAGCAGGCCCTGGAGGAGATCAGCATCGTGGTGGAGGGCGATCAGATCCGCCGCGCGTGACGGGCCGGGTTGCCCGGGCTGCGCTCGCTGTTCACCTCGGGGATCCTCCGGCGAGCCGTCGCCGTGCTCGTGATGCCGTCTCCGTCTGAGCTTGCCGGCGTTGTTAGTCACGTGCGGTGCCGATAGCGGCTGGCGAGTTCGGCCCCGATACGGCCCAGTTCGGCTTGCACGGATGCTGGTTCGACGACGTCGATCATGCCGCCCCAGCCGGCGAGTTTACGGGCAATGTCCAATGGGGTCGGTGCGGCGAGACGGATCCTGGCGCGCCCGTCGATTTCGCCGTCGGAGTGACAGTGTCGCCCGAAGTGATCGCGCAGTACCGGCACGAACCTGGGTTCGATGAGCACGGTTGCCCAGGTGCGAGATCTGCGTTGCTCCACCTCGTCGACGGTCTCGTGCCAGGCGGCGGCAAGGGTGAAGCCGTCGGGACGCTCGGCGGGTTGATCGATCTGCTGGGCCTCGACGATCCGGTCGACGCGGAAGGTGCGTCGCCCGTGTTCGGTTCCGGCGATGAGGTACCAGATGTCGTCCTTGTCGACCAGACCCCACGGATCGATGCGGCGCTCGCTGCGTTCTCCGGTGCTGTTGGTGTAGGTGAGGTGGACCTTTCGCCGCTGTACCACGGCTGACTGCAGCAGGTCGACCAGTTGCGGTCGCTCGCGGCCGCGCTCGCCCCAGCGGGTGGGGTCGATCATGGTGGCGCTGGCGGCGGCCTCGGCGTCGGCCCGGAAGGTCTGCGGCAGCGCTCGCACGAGTTTGCGCAAGGCCGCCTTGGCCTCGTCCGAGACGGCCGCGGCCGGGCCGACGAGCAGGAACAGGGCCTGTGCCTCGGTGGCTGACAGGCCGCTGAGGTCGGTGCGCGCGCCGCCGATCAGGGACCATCCGCCGCCGCGCCCGCGCTGCGGGTACACCGGAATGCCGGCCGTGGACAGCGCCTCCAGATCGCGGCGCGCGGTGGAGACGGACACTTCGAGCTCGTCCGCGAGCTCGGCAGCGGTCACCCGCCCACGCGCCTGCATGAGCAAGACGGCCGCGACGAGCCGGTCAGCACGCACGCATCGAAGTCTTCCAGAAAAGTGCTCAGTTGGTGAGCACTTCACGCGGAATGATGGGCGTCATCCCGGGCGGAACCGCCGCCACGACGAGAGGAAGAACGATGCTTCGAGGATTCGCCACGATCAGCTATTGGGCCGACGACGTGACGGTGGCCGCACGCTGGTACGCCGAGCTGCTGGGTGCCGAGCCGTATTTCGTCCGCCCGGAAGAGGGACCGCCCGCCTATGTCGAGTTCCGCATCGGCGATTACCAGGACGAGCTGGGCATCATCGACCGGCGTTACGCACCCGAGGACGCGGCGAGCGGTCCGGGCGGGGTCGTCATGTACTGGCACGTCGACGACGTGCCTGCCGCGTTCGAACGGCTGCTGTCGATGGGTGCGACGGAATACCAGCCGATCATCCACCGCGAGGCGGGCTGGATCACCGCGTCCGTGCTCGACCCGTTCGGGAACGTCCTCGGTCTGATCTACAACCCGCACTATCTGGAGATCCTCGGGTTACAGACGAGCGAGTGACGCGAACACCGTCAACGGACGTCGCCGGCGTCGAGGGTGGTCCAGAGCGGTTGGCCGTTCTTCGTCAGCTTCGGGTTGAACGCCGGCCCACGGGCGGCCGTTTCGGCGTCACCGGGCCGACATCTCGGCTCCCTAGCGTGTGCGACAACTCGCAGACGTTGGGAGGAGCCCACCATGAGCCAGCAACTCGGACGTCGACGTTTCCTCCAGCTCGGCGGCGCGACCGCCGCCACGGTGCTCGCCCCGGCGGCCGGGGCATGGGCCGCGCCGGCCGGTGGGCGCCTCCCAGATGGCCTGTTCAGCCTCGGGGTGGCATCCGGGGACCCGCTGCCCGAGCGCGTGGTGATCTGGACGCGCCTGGCGCCCGAGCCGCTGGCGCTGGACGGCTCGGGCGGCATGCCCTCGCGGGACGTGCCGGTGCAGTGGGAAGTCGCCCACGACGAGCGGTTCTCCCGGGTCGTGCGGCGGGGCGTCACGCGAGCCACGCCGCACGACGCGCACTCGGTGCATATCGACGTGCCCGGTTTGGACCCGGCGCGATGGTATTTCTACCGGTTCCGGGTGCAGCGCGAGATCAGCCCGGTTGGCCGGATGCGCACCGCGCCCGGGCACGGCCAGATGCCCAACGTGTGGAGGTTTGCCATCGCCAGCTGCCAGAATTACCCGGCGGGCTACTACACCTCCTACCAGAACATGCTCGACGAGGACCTGGACATCGTCTTCCACCTCGGCGACTACATGTACGAGGGCGGGGCGCAGGGCAGCCTGGGACGGGGGCACGTGCCGTCCGAAGAGGTCAGGGACCTCGCCGGGTACCGGGTGCGGCTGGCCCAGTACAAGTCGGACGAAGATCTTCGGGCGATGCACGCCGCCGCACCGTTCGCGATGACGTTCGACGATCACGAGATGGAGAACAACTGGACAGCCGACGATGCCGATCCGGACGTGCCGCCCGAGGAGTTTGCCCGGCGCAAGGCCGCCGCGTTCAAGGCGTACTGGGAGCACATGCCCCTGCGTGAGGCGCAGCGCCCGTCGGGGTCGCACATCCAGATGTACCGGAGGCTGCACTGGGGCGATCTCGCCACCATCAACCTGCTGGACACCCGGCAATACCGCAGCGACCAGGTGGACGATCCGGAGGCCGACTCGCCCGAGGCATGGGACCCGGAGCGGAAGATGCTCGGTGACGAGCAGATGCGATGGCTGCTCGACGAGCTCGCCACATCCAGCGCCCGGTGGAACGTGCTGGCCCAGCAGGTCCCGTTCTTCGAGGACGCCGACGTCGGCCTGGAGAGCGACAAGTGGGACGGCTACCGGGTGGCGCGCCAGCGCATTCTCGACGAGCTGGCCACCGGGCGGGCACGCAACCCGCTGGTCCTCTCCGGGGATATCCACGCTAACCGCGCGGCCAACATCAAGGCCGATTTCCAGGATCCCGAGTCGGCCACCGTGGGCGGCGAGTTCACCGGCACGTCCATCAGCAGCGGCGGGGACACCGACCAGAGCGCGGATATGGATCCGGATCCGGACAATCCGCATATCCGGCTGAAGGGCAGCGGGCGGGGCTATGTCGCCTTCCGGGTTTCGGCGCGGGAATGCCAGGGTGACTTCCGCCTGGTCGACACCGTCGAGGAGACGACCTCTAGTGTGCGCACTGCCGCATCGTTCGTCATGGAGGATGGTCAGCCTGGCCTCACGCCTGCCTAGCGTGGAGTTCTGGCCGGGGCCGTGCGGGACAGCGGTCGTGATAGCGGCCGATTCGTCACACACAACGTGCCCAAACTCCACTCGATCACTGACCAGCACGGCGGATCGATGCGGTGGCCGGGTGGCGTGGTGTCGAACAACGAGTCAATCGTTGAATCGTGCCGACGCCGGCTCTCGCTGAAGAGTCATGCCCGGCTTGGATGCCAGGCCGGTAGCAGTTCGGGGTCGCGCGGGTAGAGCTCGTGGTCGCGGCGTACCAGGTCGACTTCGTTGGGGCCCCATAAGACAAATGGTGGGTTGGAGAAGTCGTAGCTTGGGACGATCGTGCCGTCGCGATTTAGCTTGATCTGAATGTTGTACCAGGCGCCGTGTCCGTGTGGCTCATACATTGATCGCCGCAGCTCCACACACGCGGCAGCAAGATCTGGCTCAACGTCTGGAAAGAAGAACCGCACGGCGTACGAGGCGTCATCGCTGTCTTGCACCTTCACGATTGCAGTCGCCCGGACATCATCCGCTGCGACCGCCATCTCGAGAATCGCGGTCTCCCAGCGCTCCGGCAGCTGAGCCAGCAACGCGTACCCTATTCTCGACAAGGCATCATCCGTCTCACGAGGCCGCTCATCCAGGTTCAACTGAGGGAGCGGATTGCCGTACTCGTCGGTCGTGGCCGATTCGGCATCCTGCGCAGGCCCAAGCAGCGACCTGCGAATCTCCTGGACCAGGTCCGCCTCGCTGAAGCGCCGTCCGTCAGGGAACTCGATTGAGCCGCCCTCGTCGCTCATTTATCGACCATACCTCGAATCCACTCGTGGCGTCGTCACTGTCGAATCGCTACAACGTTGAGTCATGTGAACGCCATGTCCGGAACAGATTTCTCGTGAATAGGCAGATAACCGTCAGAGTGGTGATGACAAAATTCTGGCCCCTTGTGAATGTCAGTGCGCGAATGGCACGGTCCGAAGGGTGTGGCACGAGCCACTCGTGGAGACGCCTCAACGAGCGTACGCGGCTTTTCCTGTCTCGCCGCCAATCCTGATGGCGAGCATGTCACCTCAAAAGGGGGATCCATCATGCGCCGACTTCGGTCTGTCCTTACGCTGGCACTTGGCGCTGTACTACTCCTCGCACCGGGAGCGTCAGTCCTTCCACACGCGGCGCCGCCAGGCGGAGCGACTCACGTTGGGGATCACGTCGAGCCACTCTCGCTCTACGATTGCCAGGAGACTCTGCGCTTGCATGGCTACGACGTGACACCGACGCGGACCGCAGCCTGTGCCTCCGCCATAGGGGGCAGTGGAACCGAGGTCGCGGCGTGCGCCGCATGGCTCAGATTAACCGGAGTGAGGGCGATGAGCTCGCTGGCGGCATGTTCTGCGGCCGCGAGCTAGCCCGCCCCTGTCATGCTGCGTGCCGCGCGTAACGCTCCATTGCTGTAAACGTTGCTGTCGACGGCGAAAATCGACCTATAAACCCGGAACCTGCTACTAAAAGTGCAGGTCAGATGGGGCTCCCGCAGCTGGACTCGAACCAGCAACCCTCTGATTAACAGTCAGATGCTCTGCCAATTGAGCTATGCGGGACCGGGCAGCACATACAACGTGCCAACCGAAGCTAAAGATTACCAGGAACCGCCCGCGCATTCCCAATCGGTTGGCCCGCGACCCCGATCGGTCGGCGCGCGCTGAACCCGGTAGCGTGAGGTCGACGATATGACGTAAGAATGTCAGGACAAATCTTGACGTTCGCATCGGTTCGGAGCAGACTCGCCATCGTGGGACCCCATCGTCGGTACGGGCATCGCGGGCGGGAATCCTCTGGGCACGGTTTCAACACACGGGAGCGGCAACATGCGGATCGGGTTCGTCGGGGTCGGGCGTATCGGAGCTTCTCATGCGGACGTGGTCCGGCAGCATCCAGATGTCACCGACGTCGTCATCGCCGATGCTGATCCGCAGCGTGCGGCCAAGGTCGCGACCGATCTGGGAGTGCGGTCAGTGGAGCGTACCGAGGACGCCTACGACGGTGCCGACGCCGTCGTGATCGCTGCCGCCACCTCGGCGCATGCCGATCTCATCACCGCTGCCGCCCGCGCCGGGTTGCCGTTCTTCTGCGAGAAGCCGGTCGCGCCGGACGTCGCGGGCACCGTCCAGGTCCTCGGTGAAGTGGAGCGTTCCGGTGTGGCTCACCAGATCGGCTTCATGCGCCGGTTTGATGCCGGGTACACGGCGGCGCGCGAGGCCGTCCGGGCGGGCTCGCTCGGAGAGCTGCGCAGGGTGCACATGGTCACAGCAGATGCGGAGCCGCCACCGGCGGGCTACGTGCCCTACTCTGGAGGTATCTTCCGCGATTGCCACGTGCACGACTTCGACATCTTGCGCTGGGTGACCGGGCGTGAGGTCACCGAGGTGTACGCGACGGGCGCCAATCGTGGTGCCGCGTACTTCTCCGACGCCGGCGACGTCGACGAGTCGGCCGCGTTGCTCACGCTCGACGACGGCACGATCGTCACCGCCCAGGGCTCCCGGTACAACGGTGGCGGCTACGACGTGCGGATGGAGGTCGCCGGGACCGCGGCCACCTACGCCGTCGGGTTGAACGAGCAGTCCGCCCTGATCTCCGCGGAACCGGGCGTCGACTTTCCCACGGATCCTCCATTTCGGGAATTCTGGTCGCGATTCCTTCCGGCGTACCGGGCAGAGATCAACGCTTTCATCAACGTGGCGAAGGGCGAGCTGGCCAGCCCGTGCACCGTCGCCGATGCGCTGGAGAGCTTCTACGTGGCCGAGGCGTCCACGCGGTCGCGGCTCGAACATCGCCCGGTACGGATCGAGGAGGTGCGCGCCGCGTGACCCCGTCTTTCGAGATCGTGACGATGGGTCGGATCAGCGTCGACGTCTACCCGTTGCAGGTGGGCGTCGGGTTGGAACAGGTGGAGAGCTTCGGCAAGTACCTCGGGGGAAGCTCGACGAACGTGGCCGTGGCCGCGGCACGGCATGGCCGGCGGGCCGCGACGATCAGCCGCACCGGTGACGATCCGTTCGGCCGGTTCCTCCACGCCGAGCTGCAAGGTTTCGGCGTTGACGACCGGATGGTCACTTCCGTGCCGGGACTTCAGACACCGGTGACATTCTGCGAGATCTTCCCGCCGGATGATTTCCCCCTTTACTTCTACGGCCGCACGCCCGCGCCGGACATGCAGATCGAACGGGACGAGCTCGACTTCGACGCGATTCGCGCCGCCGACGTGTTCTGGGTGACCGTCACCGGCCTGTCGGAGGAGCCCAGCCGCAGCGCGACGCTCGCCGCGTTGGAGGCGCGGGGTGGTCGCGGCATCACCGTGGTGGATCTCGACTACCGGCCGATGTTCTGGGATTCGCCGGAAGCGGCGCGGGAGCAGATCCAGCGGGCCTTGCCGTACGCGACCGTAGCCGTCGGCAATCTCGACGAGTGCCGCACCGCCGTGGGTGCCGACGAGCCTGGCGCCGCAGCACGCGCCCTGCACGACGCGGGCCTGCGCACGGCGGTCGTCAAACAGGGGCCGAAGGGCGTGCTCGCCTCGGACGAGACCGGAGTCTACGAGGTCCCGCCGACGCCGGTAGACGTCGTGAACGGGCTCGGTGCCGGTGACGCGTTCGGTGGTGGCCTGTGTCACGGCCTGTTGAGCGGGTGGAACTTGGAACGCACCGTACGGTTCGCGAACGTCGCCGGTGCGATTGTCGCGTCGCGGCTGGCGTGCTCGAGCGCCATGCCGACCACCGCCGAGGTCGAGGCCGTGCTGGAGGGGAGCGCCGATGTCGGCTGAACGCGCGCGACTGGGGGAAACGCGGATCGACGGCATCGTGCGGGCCAGGACGACGCGGCCGGAGGCGGTGGCCGAGGCCGCCGCCCGGCGCGTGCAGCCGGACGGCATGCTCGGCTCGACTGGCAAGATGATGGTGATCGCCGCCGATCATCCGGCGCGTGGCTCGCTCCGGGCGGGTTCCGACCCGCTGGCCATGGCCGATCGCGCGGATCTGCTCGAACGGTTGATGATCGCGCTGGAGCGCCCGGGCGTCAACGGCGTGCTCGGGACTGCCGACGTCCTGGAAGACCTGCTCCTGCTCGGGGCGCTCGACGGGAAGGTCGTCGTCGGCTCTATGAATCGCGCGGGCCTCGCCGGTAGCGTGTTCGAGATCGACGACCGTTTCACCGGGTACGACGCGGCGGCGATCGAGGACATGGGTTTCGAGATGGGCAAGATGCTCCTGCGTATCGATCCCGAGGATCCGGCGACGCCAGCCACGCTGCAAGCCTGTGCCCGGGCCGTGTCGGAGCTCGCGGCGCGGCGGCGCATCGCGATGGTGGAGCCGTTCATCTCGTACCGGACAGATGGCCGGGTCCGCAACGATCTGTCGACCGAGGCGGTGCTGCGGTCGGTGGCGGTGGCCGCCGGACTCGGCACCACCTCCGCGTATACGTGGCTCAAGCTTCCCGTCGTCGACGACGATCCCGACGGAATGGAGCGCGTGCTCGCGGCTTCCACCTTGCCCGCGGTCCTCCTCGGTGGCGAGGTTCCGGAGGATCCGGACGCGGCGTTCCGGCAGTGGGAGAAGGTGCTGCGGCTGCCGACGGCGATGGGCCTGGTGGTCGGGCGGACGCTGCTGTATCCGCCGGACGGGGACGTGGCCGGGGCGGTCGATACGGCGGTGAATCTGCTGTGAGCGTGAGATCAGGAACGGTAGAGGCAGTCGAGACGGTAGAGGCAGTCGAGCGAGGAACGGCGACGTGATGAGCGGCGAGGCGAAGCGCGACGAGTACTATCTCCCGGCGGGCAGGGCAGCCGGCGAACCGTATGTGCTGGAGACGACCCCGGCGACGGATGCGCCGCTGAGCTGGTCGTCATTGCGGGTCGTTGAACTCGGACCGGATGAGGAGCACCGGTTCGCGACCGGCGACGAGGAAATGTTCGTCCTCCCGCTGTCCGGTTCGTGCCGTGTCGTCTGCGATGGCGAGGAGTTCACGGTGCGGGGCCGGGAGAACGTCTTCAACCAGGTTTCCGACTCGGTCTACGTCCCGCGCGATGCGGACGTGCAGATCATCTCCACGGTTTCTGGCGGGCGCGGGCGCTTCGCGTTGCCCGGTGCGGCGTGCCGCAATCGGTGGCCGGCGCGTTATCGCCCGGCCGACGACGTGCCCGTCGAGGTGCGCGGGGCCGGCAACTCGACCCGGCAGGTGAACAACTTCGGCGCGGCACACGCGTTCGAGGCGGACCGGCTCATCGCCGTGGAGGTCCTCACCCCGGCGGGCAACTGGTCGTCGTATCCGGCGCACAAGCACGACGAGGATCGCCCCGGCGAGGAGGCGGTGCTGGAGGAGATCTACTACTTCGAGATCTCCGACGGTCCCGGCGAGGGCGGCGTGCCGAGCCGGGGGACGACGCGGCGGCGCGGCTTCGGTTTCCACCGCGTGTACGGGACGCCGGAACGCCCGATCGAGGTGCTGGAAGAGGTGCGCACCGGTGACGTCGTGTTGATTCCGCACGGGTGGCACGGGCCGTCGGTGGCCGCGCCCGGATACCACATGTACTACCTGAACGTGATGGCCGGTCCCGGCGCGAAGCGGGAGTGGCTGATTTGCGACGACCCCGAGCACGCGTGGGTGCGCGGGGAGTGGGAGGCGCAGGATCCCGACCCCCGCCTCCCCTTCACATGATCATGAACACTAGCCGTCCTATGAGGCGAGTTAGTGCACATGATCAGGGGATCGGGTGCGAGAGGAGAGAGTCGTGAGTGAAACGGAACGGCTGACCGTCGGGCAGGCGACCGTGCGGTTCCTCGCCCAGCAGTACGCCGAGCGCGACGGGACCGAGCACAAGTTCTTCGACGGCTGTTTCGGCATCTTCGGCCACGGCAATGTCGCCGGGATCGGGCAGGCGCTGCTTGAGGCCGAGGTCGACGATCCCGGCGCGCTCACGTACTGGCAGGCCCGCAACGAGCAGGGCATGGTGCACGCCTCGGTCGCGTTCGCCCGGATGCGCAACCGGCTGGCCACCATGGCCTGCACCGCGTCGATCGGTCCCGGATCCACCAACATGGTCACCGGGGCCGCGCTGGCCACCATCAACCGGCTGCCCGTCCTGCTGCTTCCCGGAGACGTGTTCGCCACCCGCGTCGCCAATCCTGTGTTGCAGGAGCTGGAGGATTCCGCCGGATACGACATCTCGGTCAACGACGCGCTCCGCCCCGTCTCGGCGTTCTTCGACCGGGTGTGGCGCGCCGAACAGCTGCCCTCGGCGTTGATGGGCGCGATGCGGGTGCTCACCGATCCGGCGCAGACCGGTGCCGCCACCATCGCCTTGCCGCAGGACGTGCAGGCCGAAGCCTACGACTGGCCCGTGGAGCTGTTCCGCCGGCGGGTGTGGCACGTACCGCGGCCGGTACCCGAGCCGGCCGCGCTGGACCGGGCCGTCGAGGCGATTCGTGGGGCCGAGCGGCCCATGATCGTCGCCGGTGGCGGTGTCATCTACAGCGAGGCGACGGCAGCGCTGCGCGAGTTCTGCGAGGCGAGGGGCATCCCGGTGGGGGAGACACAGGCCGGCAAGGGATCGCTGCCCTACGATCACCCGCTGGCGCTGGGAGCCGTCGGCGCAACCGGGACGACGGCAGCTAACCGGATCGCCCGCGACGCCGACGTCGTCGTCGGTATCGGCACTCGCTACAGCGACTTCACCACCGCGTCGCGGACGGCGTTCCAGCACCCCGACGTGCGGTTCGTCAACATCAACGTCGCCGGGTTCGACGGCGCCAAGCACGCGGGGATTCCCGTCGTCGCGGATGCGCGTGCGGCGCTCGCTGCCCTCACCGAGGCGTTGGCGGGATACGACACCGGTGCCGAGTATCGCGAGGAAGCCCGGGCGCTGGCGGCAGAATGGGATGACCTCGTCGAGGCGGCCTACCACCGCGGCCACGTCCCGTTGCCCGCACAGTCGGAAGTCATCGGGGCGGTGAACGAGACCTGCCAGCCGCACGACGTCGTCCTCTGTGCCGCCGGCTCCATGCCTGGTGATCTGCACAAGCTGTGGCGGTCCCGGGACCCGAAGGGATACCACGTGGAGTACGGGTACTCGTGCATGGGCTACGAGATCGCCGGTGGTCTGGGCGTCAAGCTGGCGGTGTCGGGACAGGAGCCCGAGCGTGACGTCGTCGTCATGGTGGGTGACGGGTCGTACCTGATGATGGCCCAGGAGCTAGTGACCGCGGTGCAAGAAGGCGTGAAGATCATCGTGGTGCTGGTGCAGAATCACGGCTTCCAGTCCATCGGTGGGCTCTCCGAGCAGGTAGGTGCCCAGCGGTTCGGCACCAGCTACCGTTACCGAGACCCGGAGACGGGCGCGCTCGACGGCGAGACACTGCCGGTCGATCTCGCGGCGAACGCCGCCAGCCTCGGCGCGCACGTGCTGCGCGCGGACGGGGTAGACGAGCTGCGGTCGGCGTTGCGCGCGGCCAAGGACGCGACGCAGGCGAACGGTCCGGTCCTGATCCACGTCGACACCGATCCCATGGTGCCGGCGCCGGGCAGCGAGTCCTGGTGGGACGTCCCGGTAGCGGAAACCGCCGAGCTCGAAACCACACGTGATGCGCGCAAGGTCTACGAAGCACACAAGGCGTTCCAGCGCCCGTACCTGTGAGCCGAGGACGCGACGACGAGCGGGTCGCAGTGCCCGGCGGCGAGGCTCGGCGACAAGGCGAGATCGACGAAGCGAGATCGAAGATCAAGGGATGTGAGCAGCGTGCGTACCATCGAACACTGGATCGGAGGGCGCCGGTCGGCCGCGTCGTCGAGCCGTACTGGCCCGGTCTGGAATCCGGCGACGGGGGAGCAGCAGGCCGAGGTGCTGCTGGCCGAACCCGACGACGTCGGCACGGCCGTCAGCGTGGCTCGCGAAGCGTTCGAGTCGTGGTCACAGGTATCGCTGAGCAAGCGGGCGAAGATCCTGTTCAAGTTCCGCGAGCTGGTCGACGCACGCTCGCGTGAACTCGCCGAGATCATCGCCGACGAGCACGGCAAGGTCGTCTCCGACGCGCTCGGGGAGGTGCAGCGAGGCCAGGAGGTCATCGAGTTCGCCTGCGGCATCCCCCACCTGCTCAAGGGCGAGTACTCCGACCAGGTCTCGACGGGCGTGGACATGTTCAGCTTCCGCGAGCCGCTCGGCGTCGTCGCCGGCATCACGCCGTTCAACTTCCCGGTGATGGTGCCGATGTGGATGCATCCCATCGCGATCGCGTGTGGCAACACGTTCGTCCTGAAACCGAGCGAGCGCGACCCGTCGGCGTCGATGCTGGTGGCCGAACTCTGGGCCGAGGCGGGCTTGCCCGACGGCGTGTTCAACGTCGTGCACGGCGACAAGTCGGCCGTCGACGCGGTTCTCGATCACCCGGAGATCTCGGCCGTGTCCTTCGTGGGGTCCACCCCGATTGCCCGCTACATTCACCAGCGTGCCAGCGCCAACGGCAAGCGGGTGCAGGCGCTCGGCGGGGCGAAGAACCACGCGATCGTCATGCCCGATGCCGACGTCGATTTCGCCTCGGACCACATGGTGGCCGCGGCGTTCGGCTCGGCAGGCGAGCGGTGCATGGCGATCTCGGCGGCGGTGACCGTGGGTGACGCCGGCGACGGCCTGGTAGACGCGGTGACGGCCAAGGCGGAGAAGGTCCGTGTCGGGCCGGGCCGTGACCCGGCGAGCGAGATGGGACCGGTGATCACCGCGCAGGCACGCGACCGGATCGTCGGGCTGATCGAGTCCGGTGCCGAGCAGGGCGCGCGGCTGACCGTTGACGGTCGCGAATATGCGGTGGACGGCTACGACGGCGGGTTCTGGGTCGGCCCGACGGTCATCGATCGGGTGACGCCGCAGATGGATGTCTACCAGGAAGAGATCTTCGGGCCCGTCCTGTCGGTAGTGCGGGTCGACTCCGTCGACGACGCCATCGCGCTGATCAACGCCAACCCGTACGGAAACGGCACGGCGATCTTCACGTCCAGCGGCGAGGCGGCGCGACGGTTCCAGCGTGGTGTCCAGGTGGGCATGGTCGGCATCAACGTGCCCATTCCCGTGCCCATGGCCTACTACTCGTTCGGCGGGTGGAAAGAGTCGCTCTACGGCGACAAGCACGTCCACGGCCCCGAAGGGATCTCGTTCTACACCCGGGCCAAGGTGGTGACGTCCCGCTGGCCGCACGTCGAGCAACCCGTCGGGGCGAGCTACCACTTCCCGACGTCCTGACCGCCGGGTCCGCGACCCGGCCCGCCCATACGGGACCATCCAAACCGCTTCACCATGCCGGAGGTATCACGGTGATGATCAACGGAATCGCGAACGCTCCGGTCAGCTTCGGGATCTTCGAGCTGACCACCGACCAGGATTTTCCCGAGCCGGAGGCGATACTGGCGCCGTTGCGCGATTCCGGCTACGACGGGATCGACCTGGGTCCGGCCGGCTGGCTGGGGCGCGGCGAGCAGCTGCAGGACAGGCTGCGGGAATACGGGATGGCGCTGGCGGGCGGCTGGGTCGATATGCCCTTCACCGCCCCGGACGCGGAATTCGAAACGGCACTGAGCGGACTGGACGACGTGCTGGAGATCTTCACCGCGGCTGCCGCGGTCGCGCCGGAACGGCCACCGCTTCCGACCCTCGCGGACCAGGGCTCCGAGACCAGGCGTGCCACCCCCGGTGGGGCTCCGGAAGTCATGCTCGACAGCGCCGGCTGGGAGCGGCTCGCCGCGAATGTGGGGCGGGCTGCCGAGCGAGTGCGTGCGGCCGGCCTGGAGCCGACGTTTCACCACCACGCGTGCACGTACGTGGAGACCCCGGAAGAGATCGACGAGTTTCTCGCGCGCTCCGATGTCGATCTGACGCTGGATACCGGGCACCTGATCATCGGCGGGGGAGACCCGGTAGCGGCGTGGCAACGCTGGAGGGACAGGATCAACCACCTGCACGTCAAGGACGTCCGTACCGAGGTAGTCACCGGCGTATTGCGGGAACGAGCAGGTATGCGGGCCGTGTGGGAGCGGCGTGCCTTCGTGCCGCTCGGTGCCGGTGATCTCGACGTGCCGACGTTCATGGACACCGTCATGGCAGATGGGTTCGACGGGTGGCTCGTCGTCGAGCAGGATGTGGCGCCGTCGCCGTCCGACCCGCCGAATCGGGCGTTCGACGATCAGCGGGGCAACCGGGAGGCCCTGCGCCCCTGGCTCCCCACCACCCCCCTCTCCCGCTGATCATGAACACTAAGCGACCTATGTGGTCGCTTAGTGTTCATGATCAGCGGGAGAGGGGGTCAGGTGTCATTGGGGGATTCGCTGGTTTCGATGCAGGGTGATGTGGCTCGGATGCTGAGGCGTCCATCGTCACGTTCCAAGACGCGTACATGGAAGCCCTCGAATTCTGCGGTGAGAGCGCGGGCGAGGTGGCGGTCGCGGACGTCTTCGGTGATTTCGTAGTTTTGGTCGGTCCAGTAGGTGTGTAGGGTGTCGAAGATTTGCTGGTTCTTGTCGGTGGGGATGTCATCGAGCCAGTAGCGTCGTTCGACCTGGTAGAGGCCGGTGTCGCGGCCGTGGCTGTCGGCACACGGGATGTCGAGGCGGCGTCGTGGTTTC
>NZ_QMIG01000029.1 GCF_003287285.1 Phytoactinopolyspora halophila | reverse complement strand
CCAGGACCAGCAACACGCCCCCCATCACCCTCAGACACCGACACCTGCGCCGCATCATCAGCACCACCACAAACCCCAACCTCAATCTCGGCCGGGTCCACCCCCACAAAACGAGCCACCTTCGCCGGCTCACCCACCAACACCAAATGCCCCCCACGCGACTGACCCAACAACCGCTCAAACAAAGCAGTCCCCTCAGCCGCCTCCAAAAACCGCTGACCACTACTCTTCAAATAAAACGCAGCCGCATCAGCATCGGCCACACCCATGCCCTCGCTATTCCACAAAGGCCAATTAATCACCACAGCACGACCAGGCCCACCCACAGCCTCACGATACTGCGCATAACTCATCAAAAAGCGATTACCAACCGCGTAATCACACCCACCAAAATCACCAAGAATCGCCGAACTCGACGAGAAATAACACACAAAATCCACAGACTCACCAGACAACGCCTCATCCAGCGCCAACGTGCCAGCCACCTTCGGCCGCACCACCCGGTGAAACTCCCCCACATCCTTATCCACCACACTGCGCCGAGACTCCAGCCCAGCAGCATGAATCACACCATCAATACCACCAAACCGAGCCTTGCCCTGCTCCACAGCAGCCCGCAACGCCGCAGCATCACCCACATCAGCCGACACATACACAACCGACGCCCCAGCCAGCTCCAACTCCTGCACCCTGGCCCGACGACGATCATCCAACTCACCACGACCCACCAACACCAAATTCGCGCCATACTCAGCAGCCAACCAATCCGAGAAAATCTTTCCCAGACCCCCCATACCGCCAGTAATCAAATACGTCCCACCACGCCGCAACACCCCACCACAATCCTCATCCAAACCCACCGGACGAACCCGACACACCTGCCGAGAACCCACCCCCTCATACAACACAGCATCCGCCCCACCACCATTCAACTCATCCCACAAAACCCCCGCCCAACCAGAAGCATCAACCCCCACAACCCCCGCAACACGCTCCCGACACACCACACTCACAAACGTCCCCGCCAACGGCATCCGCAAAGACCGCGAAAAACCAATCAACGACTCCGCATAACACCGCTCCAACCCATCACCAAACTCAGCACCCACCACCAAACGCTCCGGACGCACACCAGCCCGCGACAACCCCTGAATCACACACACCAAACCCGACGCATCCACCACATGCGCCCGATCCTCAACCCCCCACAAATACACAACACAATCAACCCCACCCAACAACTCCTCAACCGCAGAAAAACACGCCGCAACATCCCCCACATCACCCACACCCACCCGAAAACACCGCTCCGACACCCGCTCAAAACCATCACCCACCCCCACAAAAACCACAGACCAATCCCCCCGACCCTCAAACTCCCCCCGCAACACACCCTCAACAACCGGATCAGACGAAAAAACCACCACCCGCTTACCCACACCCACAACAAAATCCCCCACACCCTCCGACTCCCACACCTCCTCAAACGTCATCAACACACCACCAGACACCGACACACCACCCCCAGAAACACCCACACCAGAAACCCCCTCAGAAACCCCCACACCACCAGACACCGACACACCATGAGAGCGAGACGCCGACGCACCACGAGAGCGAGACGTCGACGCACCACGGGAAGCCGGCACGCCACGGGAAGCCGGCACATCATCGGAGGCTTCGAGTGTCGCGTCGGCATCGTGCTCGTCCGTGGTGACCGGTTCCG
>NZ_QMIG01000028.1 GCF_003287285.1 Phytoactinopolyspora halophila | reverse complement strand
CCAGAAACACCCACACCAGAAACCCCCTCAGAAACCCCCACACCACCAGACACCGACACACCATCCCCGCCGGAAACCAATCCGGCCTCGTCCGGTGCCCAGTACCGCTCGCCCGAGAACGGATACGCGGGCAGGCTGACGGTGCCCGGCTTCGGGCTGCTGTACAGGGCGTGCCAGTCGATCCGCATGCCCTTCGTCCACAGCTCCAGCACCCGGCCGTAGTCGCGCGACGCGACGAGCTGGGTCACCAGTCCCATCTGGTCGGACACACTCGTGCCGTCGAGCTCGGCCTCGACTCCACGGCCATGCCCCAGATACACCTCCGGTGCCCGAGCGCCGTCGTCGAAGGCGTGCGCGAGCTTGTCTTTCAGCTCGTCGACGGAGCCGGCGAGTACACCCAGCCGGTATTCCATCTCCTCCCGGCCGATTTGCAGGGTGTAGGCGATGTCGGCCAGGTGTTCGTCCGTGACGCCGCGCCTGTCAAGCGCTTCGCGCAGCTCACGTGCCTGGGCCTCGAGCCGGTCGTGATCGTGCGCGGACAAGACGATCATGACCGGACGATCGTCGGCGTGGATGCTGGCCGGGTATCCGTCGTGCTGGTGCCGTGTCATATCTGTCTATTTCCTTGCTTGACGAAACGTGCAGAGACAAACATCCGGAGCGTCCACCGGGACGATCACCCGTCCGTAAGGGCGGGCGACCCGTATGGCGTGCTGCCGGCTCGGCGCCGGCTCCGGGACCGTGTTCATGCGGGGTCGTACTCCTCGATCACGACGTGGGCGTTCGCCCCACCTGCTCCGAACGACGAAACGCCGGCGATCCTGGGAAGCGTCGACACGCTTGCATGACGTCTCATCACCGGCCGGGACCAGTCGGCCAGTTGCCGCTGGACATAGAACGGGCTGTTGTCGAAGTCGATATTCGGGTTGAGTTCCTTCGCGTGCAGGGATGGCGCCAGTTGCCCGTGCCTGAGCTGCAAGATGATCTTCACTACTCCCGCGATACCGGCCGCTCCCTCGAGATGGCCGATGTTCGACTTCGCCGAACCGATGGCGCAGAATTGCCGGTCGGTGGTGTCGTGCCGGAACGCGTGCGTGAGACCGGCGATCTCTATCGGGTCGCCCAGCTCGGTCCCGGTGCCGTGCGCCTCGATGTAGCTCACCGTCCGCGCCTCGACACCGGCCCGATCGAGGGCCTGCCGGATCACGTCACGTTGCGCCGTCGGGTTGGGGACCGTGTACCCGTTCGTCTTTCCGTCGTGGTTGATGCTGCTGCCCCGGATGGTCGCGTAGATGTGGTCGCCGTCGGCCACGGCCCTCGACAGGGGCTTCAACAGGAGGCCGACCACGCCCTCGCCGGGCACGATTCCGTTCGCGTTCGCGCCGAAACTCCGGCATTCCCCGTCGGGCGACAGCATCCGCATCTTGCAGAAATCGACGTAGGTCGCGGGATGGGTGTAGATGTTGACGCCACCCGCCAGCGCCATCTCACAGTCGCCCCTGCGCAGGTGCTCACACGCCTCGTGGACGGCAGACAGTGACGAGGAGCACATGGTGTCGATAGGCAGGCTCGGCCCGTTCAGGTCGAACACGTAGGACAGGCGGTTGGCGACCGAACTGAAGTTCGTACTGAGATGACTCGCACGTCCCTGGCGCCACAGGTCGGGGCCGTAAAGCTCGAAGCCCGTCCGCGTGATCCCGGCGAAGACGCCCACCTTGCCCTGGTGCTGACGCGCGATGCGCGTTCTGGTGTAGGCCGCGTCCTCGAACGTCTTCCAGCACTCCTCGAGGAAGAGCCGTTCCTGCGGGTCCATCTCGAGCGCCTCGCGCGGCGACATCTTGAAGAAGAACGGGTCGAAGTCGGCGAAGTCGTCCAGGAAGCCGCCCCACTTCGAATAGCTCCGGCGCGACTCGATGGCTTCCTCCACGTCTTCGGTGTAGAAATCATCCAGCGGCCAGCGATCACCGGGAATCTCGGTGACGCAGTCATTTCCTGCTCTGAGGTTGTCCCAGAACTCGTCGACGGTGCGCGCTCGCGGGAACCGTCCGCTCATGCCGATGATCGCGATGGGCTCGTCGACCTGGCGATCCCGCGCCACATCACCGGACCGGCGATCGATCGTGCGGCGCAGGGACGTGAGCGCCGGTGCCCCGCGCGCAGCCACGGGCGAATCGTCCGCAGTCTCCGGCACGGCAGGCCGTTCGGGTTCCACCCAGCGCTGACTCTCCTCGGGGAACTCCTCGGCCACATATGCCGACAACGACGCCAGGGTGCGGTGCTCGAAGAAGACCGTTTTCGGTAGCGAGCTGAACGGGCCGGACAGCATGTGATTGAGCTTGGCGATCAGGTACGAGTCGATGCCGTAGCTCTCCAGCGGTTCGTCCGGGTCGATCTGGCCCTCGCTCATCCCGGTGGCCTCGGCGAACAACCCCACCAGGCGCTGCCGCAGCGCGTCCTCCAGCCCGGGCGAATTCGCCGGCTGCCGGCGTGCACCGTCCGCGGATGCGGGCCTACCTGTCCCGGCCTCCCGCCCGGACAGGTAGGCCCGCATCCGCGCCACGTCGCCTTCCATCACCATGACCTGTGCCCGGCCCGAAGCCAGCGCCTGGCGCAGCGCGCGGATCGCTGTCGACGTCCGCATCGGGATCATGCCGGTGTCGTCCCTCATGCTCTGCTCGGACGCGGAATCGATCCGCATCCCTCCGGCTCGCCACAACGGCCAGTTGACGGACAGCGTTCGCCCGTGCCGGCGACCCGCCCGAACCAGCTCGTCGCGGTACGAGGCGTACGCGTCCAGGAATGCGTTCGCCGCCGCATAGTCGAGCTGGCCGACGTTCCCGAACGCCCCCGCGATCGACGAGCACAAGACGAACAGATCCAGCTCGAGCTCGCTGGTGGCTTCGTCGAGCAGCGTGAGGCCGGTGACCTTGGGCGCCAGCACCTCCCCGACCGACTCCGCCGACTTGCGGATCGCGAAGCCGTCCCGGATCACACCAGCGGTGTGCACGATGCCGTCCAGCGTCCCGAAGTCTCGAAGGATTCCGTCGACGAGAGCGCGGACGTCGTCAGCACGGGTGATGTCGGCCTGCCGGTATTCCACCTTCGTGTCCGGGCCGCCCACGTTCCGATACACGGCCAGGCGCTCGTCGTCGGCCGGGGAACGCCCGGCGAAGACCAGTGTCACCCGCCCGGCTCGCTCCGCGATCTCCGCGCCGACGGCCGGGGCGATCCCGACCCCGCCCGTCAAGAGGTAGATACCGCCGTCCTTCCACGGTGTGCCGGCCGGATCGTCCAGCTCGGGAACCGTCTCCCACCGGCCGGCGTAGCGCCGCCCTTCCACGTATCGGACCCGGCGCTCGTGCGCCTGCGTGGCCTCACGCTCCAGGATGTCGACGGTTCGGGAGGCGGCCTCGCGCGGATCGACCTCGATGAGCTGGGCCCGGACCTTCGGATTCTCCAACCGGACCGATTCGAGCATGGCAGCCAGTCCGGAAAGCACCCGATTCTCGCCGCCACTCGGAACGACCAGCTGTATCAGCACGTCCGTCCGCGGGCTGTCGCGAAGTATTTCCTGTACGGTGCCGAACACGCCCAGCGCCGCACGTTCGAAACGATCACCGATGGACCCGTCCCCGCCGGCGAGGACGATGCTCCGCGCCGGAAGCTCGCTCCGGACGGCTTCGGTCAGCGCCTCATCCAGCCCACCCAGCAACACCAGGCGGTCGCCGCGCTCGAAGGCTCCGTTCGTCGCCGCCGAGCCCGGCTCGTTCACCGGCTGCTCCACGAACACCGGCCGGGCCATGAGGAGGCCGGTATCGTCGGAGGCGCCATCCACGCCGGGTTCGGCCTCCCGCCAGGTGATACCCCGCAGCTGCAGGCAGGCTCGCCCCTGGGCGTCCACCAGATCCACGTCCGCGCATCCCTGCCCGGCATCACGCGCCACGGCCCACGCCGGCCGCCCGAATGGTCGAGATGGCTGCGGTGGCTCGGACGGCCCGGCCGGATCGGGGGAATGAGACGGCTCGGAGGAACCAGACGGCTCGGATGCCGGCGGGATCACCACCTCGCGTACGCCGGCCGGCACCAGCCGGGCGGCCGCGGCGGGGTCCTCCGTCACGAGCAGCGCCGCGGCGCGCAGTCCCGCCTCCGCGTGCAGCGGCGAGATCACGCATGCCGGCCCCGGCTCTGCCTCGTCCGCAAGCCGCACCTCGGCGAGCAGCTGCGCTTCGCCGACGTGCACCTCGCCGATCCCCCACGGGCCAAGCTCGCGACCGTCCGGGCGATCCGCACCGATGCTCCGCACCCCACACGCCGCCCGAACCTGCTCCAGATCGACCGTGCCGTGCCGGCTGGCGTGAGTCTCGGCAACGCCCTGGCCAAGCACGTCTCGTCCGGCCTCGGCATCCCCGGATTCGCGGTAGATCTCGAACTCGATCGCCTCGTTCGAAGCCGGGTACAGGGCGATGTTCACCGGTGTGGGTGGCTCGCCCACCCGGACCGGGCCGCTCCACACCACGTCACGCAACCGCCGGCCGGTCCGTTCATCGCCCGCGGCCGAGAGCGTCACGGCGGCCCGGGCCATTTCCAGCTGCACTGCCCAGGGCACCACGCCAGCGCCCCACGCGTCGTGATCCTGAACGAAGGCCGTCTCGGGGGAGAACGTCGAGGTGAACCGCTGCTCGGTCAGATCCGAGGTGTTCTCGTGCAGCAGCGGGTGCACGATTCCGGCACGTGCGGCCGGCTCGCCGTCCGCGCCGCCACGGCTGGCCGGACCCGATGCCCAGTGGTGTTCCCGGGCAAAGGGATAGGTTGGCAGGCTGACCGGGACGGGTGATGGCTCGCCGAACAGGGACGCCCAGGGAAGGTCGTAGCCCTGGCAGTACAGGTCGGCCAGCGCCAGCAAGACCTGCTGGGCACCGTCACCATGCCGCTCGCGAGCCCGAGACAGGAGGCCGACGGCATAGTCCTGCAACATCTCCTGCGGCTGGAACTCGCGCGGCACGGTCCCGGTGAACATCTGGTCCGGACGAGCTGCCCGTCCAGACTGGGACCACACGTCCAGCGCTTCGTCCACGTCCCGGACGACGATGGCACAGCGGTGCCGGTGATGGTGCCGGCCAGTGAGCAGGGTGTAGCTGACCCGCGTCAAGTCCACGCCAGCGCTCGCTTCGGAACGCAGATGATCACTTATCTGCGTTCTCAGCTGGTCCAGCTCTTCGGGCGTACGGGCCGACAGCACCAGCAGGTGAGATGCCGGGTGCCCGACGGGTGGCGCCGCGGGTTCTGCCGCGTACTCCTCGACGATCATGTGGGCGTTGGTGCCGCTGATGCCGAACGCGCTCACCGCACCGATCCGGCCCCGCGACGACGTCCGTGGCCAGGTGTTCCTGGAGGTGTTCACGTAGAACGGGCTGGTATCCCAGTCGACGTAGTCGCTGGGATGCTCGCAGTAGAGGCTGGCCGGAATGGTCTGGTGGCGCAGCGCCTGAACGAGGCCGATCAAACTCACGAGGCCCGAGGCGGCCAGCGCGTGTCCCACGTTCGGTTTGGTGGTGACGAGCGCGCAGCTTCCCCTCTCTGCGGTGCGCCCGTCGAAGGCCCGCCAGAGTGCGTTGATCTCGATCGGGTCGCCGAGCCGCGTGCCCGTGCCGTGGGTGAACACGCAGTCGATCGCGGCGGGATCGATACGATACCGATCGTGGATACCGCGTATCAGGTCGGTCTGTGACTGGCTGCTCGGCGCGGTGATGCCGTTGGTCTTGCCGTCGTAATTCAGGCCGCTTCCCCGGATCACCCCCAGGATCCGGTCCCGGTCCGCTTCGGCGTCGGAGAGGCGTTTGAGCGCGACGACGGCGACGGCCTCACCGGGCACCATCCCGTTGGCCCGCTGGTCGAAGGCGTAGCACCGGCCGTCCGGCGAGAGCATCCCCGCCTCGTCGGCCGCGACGAAGCTGTCCGAGGTGGTCATCAGGTTGACGCCCGCGGCGAGTGCGGTGTCGCATTCGCCGTTGCGCAAGCTCCAGCATGCCTCGTGCGCGGCTACCAGGCCCGACGAGCAGGCCGTGTTGATCGCCATGGCCGGCCCGCCGAGATTCAGGAAGTACGCCAGGCGCGCAGCCAGGACACCTTCGTGATTCGAGGTAACCTTCCCGGGCTCGTCCAGCAAGGTCGCGTAGTTCCCGGATTCGACACCGACGAACATTCCGACGGTCTGGCTTTCGATCTTGTCCGCGCCATATCCGGCGTCTTCCAGCGCGTTCCACGATTCCTGCAGGAGTAATCGCTGCCGGGGATCCATCGCGCGCGCGTCGGCCGGGGTGATCTCGAAGAAGAGCGGATCGAACTCGCTCACGCCGGGCACCAGGCCGCAGCGCCAGGCGCCGCCGTAGCCGGGGAAGCGATCCTCGGGGATGTCCCGGACGGCCTCGCGCCCGTCGCGCAGGATGGCCCACAGCTCGTCGACGGTGCGCGCGTCCGGAAACCGCCCGCTCATACCGATGATGGCGATGGGTTCTGGCACGTCATCGGACCGGCCCGCAGCACGGACGGGCGAGCGTGCCGCCACGGGAGCGGGATCTGCCGCCACGGGAGCGGGATCTCCCACCACAGGAGCGGGATCTGCCGCCTCGTGTGGAGATACGGCCACCGCACGCTGCTCGTCGTCGATGCCCGGATCCGGCCCGCCCACGTAGAAGGTGGCGAGCACGTCCGCGTGCTCCGTCGCGTAGTGCCGGCTCAGCGTCTCCAGGGTCGGGCAGTCGAAGAACAGTGCCGGGGTGATCGCAATGCCGAAGTGCGACGACAGTTCGCCCGCCAGGTCCGTAAGGCTGACGGAGTCGAACCCGAAGTCGGCCAGGTTCTCGCCGGGGTCGATGCGCTCGCGTGGGATCCGCAGCAAGGCACTGACCTTCTCCTTCAGGTCGGCGCGCACGCGCGCCTGAAGGCTCCCGGTGTCCAGCTCCGGCTCGACAGCCCGCCCCGGCTGGACGGCCCGCACCGGCTCAGCCGTGGGCCCTATCCGCTCCGGGGCCGAGCCCGGCGAGTGCACCGGGTGCCGCGTCGCGTCGCCGGCGGGACCCGTTCGCAAGAACCGGCGGATACGCTCCGGATCACCGCTCATCACCAGACACTGGCGCGGGCCACCAGGCAGGAGACGGTCGAAGACGTCGACACCTTCGGTGCTCTCCAGTGCCCGCTGACCGCTGGACTTCAGGTACAGCTTGGTGCTGTCCTCGCTGGCGAGGTTCATGCCGCCGGACGCCCACAACGGCCAGTTGATCGCGATGGAACGTCCCGGGTAGCCCCGCTCCTCCCGGTAACGCGCGTACGCGTTCTGGAAACGGTTCCCCGCAGCGTACGCGCAGGAGCCGAAGTCACCCACGACCGCCGCTACGGAGGAGAAGTAGCAGCTGAAGTCCAGCGGATCGTCCTTCAGCAGCTCATCGAGCACGAGCGTGCCCGAGATCTTGGGATGTAACAGCTCGTCGAAGGCCTGCGCGGTGCGGTCGACGACAGTTCCGCGGGCATCGACACCGGCAGCATGAACGACACCGTGGACGGGACCGAACGTCGCGCGCGCCCGTTCCAGTCCGGAGCGCATCGCTGTCTCGTCACTCACGTCGGCCTGGATGTGCAGCACGCGACTACCCAGCGCCTCCAGTTCCGACAGCTGCTCGCGTTGCCGCTCGTCCAGCGCGGAGCGCCCGGTAAGGATCAGATTGACGTTCGCCGTTGACGCGAGGTGCCGTGCGAACAGGAATCCCAGGCCACCGCATCCTCCGGTGATCAGGTAGGTCCCACCACGCCGAATGGTGTCTCCGGCGGCCGGTGCGCTCACCTCACGCAGCGCGCTCACCTGACGCCTGCCGTCCCGGTACAGGACGCTCCCGGCCCGATCGGCCCGCAGCTCGCTCGTCAGCGTGGGCAGCCAGGCCCGCAGGTCCTCGGCCGGGTTCGTGCCAACGTCCATCGGGCAGATCGCCGCAGCGCGGAGGTCGGGGATGGCCTGCCGCAACGACCGCTCGAACCCGATCCAGGACTCCACGTAGCAACGGTCAAGCTCGCTGGCTGGCTGCGCGGACAGGACGAGCCGCTGCGCACCGAGGGATGTGCGCGCCATGGCATGCAGCAAGTGGACGATGTTCGTGTAGTTGTGGAGTTCGGCGGGATCCTCGAAAGCCCACAGATAGACGACGGCATCGGGCCTGCCGTACCGATCGGCGATGGTCTGCAACGCCGTCACGAAGGACTCGACGTCATCCGGGTCGACGGCAATGACGGGACCGGTTCCGTCCTTCCCGTCATTGCGGTCCTTACCGTCGTTGCCTTCGCCCTGGTCCATGCCCCGGCCGTTCTTCGACACGAACACCGGCATCGCCCGGGGATCGGCGGCGCGCAGCTGCTCGGTGAACGCCGCCTGATGCTCGGGAGAGGAGAGCAGGCAGATCACGGTACGAACGTCTGCCGTGGCGTCTGCGAGGGGCTCGTCCTCCCAGACCTCTTCGAACAGCATCAGCTCACCCGGCTCGTGCCCGGCGTTCCGCTGACCCCCGGTGTCCGGCACGGCAGCAGGTGCCGCCGGCGCCACCGGTGCCGCGTCGGACGCGGGAGCCGGCGACAACCAGTGCCGTTCACGAGCGAACGGGTACGTGGGCAGCGGGATGCGACACGGGTTCCCCTCGCCGCCCAGCACCCTGCCATCGAGGTCCAATCCGTTGACCCACAGCTCGAGGAGGCGCTCGTATCTCCCCCTCGCGATCCATTTCTCGATGGCCTCTTGCATCTCGGCGTCCGAGAACATGGACAGCAGCTCGCTGTTCTGCCACGGCCTGGGCTGGAACGTTCCCTCGGCCGGGTCGTCGCCACGCACAAAGCGGTCGAGGCTCTCGCACAGTTCCTCGGTGCTGCCGACCAGGAACGCGACCCGTCGTGCCATCTCGTCCCGCCCGACCTGCAGCGTGTAGGCGACGTCGTCCAGCGAGACGGAGCGTTCACGCACGAACGCCGACAGCTCCCGTGCCCGGCCGGTCAGCGCGTCCGCGGTCTTCGCGGAGAGCAGGATGGGGACCGGCCGCGTGGAACGCCGAGCGGAATGCCGAACAGCGCGCCGCTCGCGCGGGTCGATGTGTTCTTCGACGACGACGTGCCCGTTCGCGCCGCCGAATCCGAACGAGCTGATCCCGGCCCGTCGGGGAGATTCGTTGCCGTTCTCGTCCACGTGGCGGTTCCACTCCCGGGTCCGCTCGACGACGTAGAACGGACTGCCCTGCAGGGAGATGTGCGGGTTCAGGTTCTGGAAATGCGCCAGCCCCGGTAGCGTCCCGTGGCGCAGCCCGAGCAGAACCTTGATGAGACCGGCAAGTCCCGCCGCGGATTCGAGGTGACCGATGTTGGCTTTGACCGAACCGAGTCCACAGAATCTCTCGGGCAGGTTCGGCTCGATCTCGGCGAATGCCTCCTGCAACGCCTGCACCTCGATCGGATCGCCCAGGGCCGTGCCGGTGCCGTGGGCCTCGATGTATCCGACCGTCTCCAGAGGCAGCCCGGAATCGAGGTAGGCGGACTTGATCAGTTCCTTTTGCGCCGTGAGGTTGGGGGCCCGCAGCGAGTTGGATCTGCCGTCGTGATTGACCGCGGACGACTTGATGACGCCGTAAATCGTGTCCCCGTCCGCCTTCGCCTGCTCGAGCGGCTTCAACAGGACGGCGGCGTAGCCTTCCGAGCGGACGAAGCCGTCGGCGGCAGCGTCGAAGGTGCGGCACCGCCCGCCGCCGGAGAGCATGCCCGCGCGCATGCTCACGCGATACGGACGTGGCGACAGCAGCACGTTCACACCAGCCACGAGCGCGGTGGAGCTGGCGCCCGCACGGATGGACTGGATGGCGTGATGTATCGCGATCAGCGAGCTGGAACAGGCCGTGTTGATGATCTCGCTGGGGCCATGGAAGTCGAACCATCGCGAGACCCGATTCGCGACCAAGCTCGTGTGCAGCCCCGAGTCGAGGTACGCACCGTAAACGTCGACGACCCCGGGCTCCAGCGACACCAGCTCGGAGTAGTCGACGTTGTGCACGCCGACGAACACGCCCACGTTCTGGCCACCGAGTTGCGACGGCCCGTAGCCGGCGTCCTCGATGGCCCGCCACGACATCTCCAGTACCTTGCGCTGCTGCGGGTCCATACTCTGCGCTTCGAGCGGCGAGATACCGAAGAAGTCGGCGTCGAAATCGGCGACGTCGTCGACGAATCCGCTGTACCGGGGAAAGGAATCCATACCGTCGCCGTAGTGGCGACGGTACGCCTCGATGATCTCCGGTCGTTCGTTCTCGATCGAGGTGATGCAGTCCTTCTCGGCGACGAGGTTCTGCCAGAAGCTTTCCACGTCCGTTGCCTCGGGAAACCGGCAGCTCACACCGACGACGGCGATCCCTTGCGGGGCTTCGGGGACTTCCGCATGGGCCGGAACGCTGCTCGACACGGTGGGAGCGCGCACCTGGCCAGCCGGGGCCGTGGACGCGAGGAATGCCGCCAGCTCCTCGATGGTCTTGTGCTTGAACAGCATGGACGGGCCGAAGGAGATACCGAAGACGTCCTCGATGCGACGCGCCAGCTGGACATAGTCGACCGAGTCCAGCCCGAGCTCTGCGAAGCGCCGGGAGGCGGCCAGCGATTCCGATGAACGCCCGAGGACCGGACCGAACACCTCGGACACGAGGGTGTCCACCACGCCTCTCGGTGCCGCGGGCACCGCTTCCAACTCATCGGGTTCCGGTTCATCGGATTCCCGCGCACCGGATTCCGGCTCATCGGAACCGTGCCTGCCCTGCGACGAGCCGGCCGCCGCAGCCGAACCCTGGCTTGCGCCACGCGAAGCGAACTCGCCGTCCCGATACGAGTAGAAGATGGGCAGCTCGCCATCCACATAGGCCGTTCTGGTCCGTTTCCGCAAGATCTTCCCGATCGGCGAGCGCGCGATGCTGCCGGGCGCCACGAGCGCGATCTCGAAGCATCGCACCCGATGTTTCTCCGAGATCGCCACGACTGCCGACTCCAGCAGCCGGCGACATTCCTCCTCGCTGGTCGAAGGGTCGGCCTCCTGGATGGCGACGACCTGCTCCTCGTCGTCGATCTCGCAGCCGAACACGGTCACCGGCCGGGATTCACCGGACATCGTCGCCGTGATGGTGGCTTCGATGTCCACGGGATAGTGGTTTTCCCCGCGGACGATGATGAGTTCCTTCTCGCGCCCGACGATGAAGACCCGGCCATCCTCGACGAATCCGAGATCGCCAGTGCGAAGGTAGCCTCCGGCACCGTGTTCCAGGGCCGCCGAGAGCACCTCACGTGTCGCCGACTCGTTCTTGTAGTACCCGCTGAAGGCTCCGGGCGTCTTGACCCAGAGCTCTCCCACCTCGCCGGGAGCGCACTCCACGTGCCGCTGCGGATCGACGATTCGCAGGTCCACACCCGGGCTCGGCTCACCTACGGAGGCCACGACCTTGCCCTCCCCGCCATCGCCCGGTGGCACGGCCCGTCCCTGCTCCAGTTCCGCCAGATCGACAGTGCGAAACACCGGCTCGGCCGTGGGCGGGTCCGTGACGAACGCACCAGCCTCGGTCATGCCGTAGTTGGGACAGAAAGCGGAAGGCGACATCCCGATCGCGCCGAACGTGGTCACGAAGCGCCGATAGGTCTCTTCGCGGATCAGCTCGCCCGCGCACAGGACCTCCGTGAGTGACGCCAGGGAGACGCCGTCCGAGGCCAGCTCGTCGACAGAGACGTGATCACACAGGTAGTCGAACGCGAAGTTCGGCGCGCCCGTATGGGTGGCGCCATACTCGTCTATCGTCCGTAGCCAGAGTTCTGGACGCTTCACGAAACTGCTGGCCGGCAAGATGACGCTATCCAGGCCGACCAACAGTGGCACCAACGCACCCACGGACAGGCCGAAGTTGTGAGAAAGCGGCAACCAGGAGACCACCACGCTGTCCTGACGTGCCTGCCAGAGATCCACCGTCAACCGCAACTGCTCCACGAAGGCGTGATGCGTCATCATCACGCCCTTGGGCTCAGCGGTCGATCCCGAGGTGAACAGGAACATCGCCGGGTCGTCTGCCGCAGGGAACCGCAACGTCGACGCGGAATTAGCCTCCTCGGCCTCGGCATCGGCCGTACCCGAGGATGACCCGTCGGCACCGGCGACACCGGCGATGTCGTGGATGTCGAGCACGGTCAGCGTCGCCAACTCGGGCTCGTCCTGGAGGCGATCAGCTACCTCGGCGGTGGTGACGACGCACCGGGCATCGGCCGATCCGGCCAGGGTGCGCAGTCGCTTCACGACGTCATCCGGGTCGTCGGTGACGTCCGCCATCATCGGTACGGCCACCTCGTTCGCGTAGAAACATCCGGCGAGCCCGCAGATGTAGTCCAGCGCATCCGGCAGGAAGAGCAGCACCTTCGCGTGCGGCTCGAGCCGGTCCTGCAGTGCCGCGCCGAGCTGGCGCGCCCGGCGACGCAGCTGGTCGCCGGACAGCGATGCCTGCGTGCCGACGTCCTCGCGGAAGACGAGATGCCGGTCTGCCGGATAGCGTTCGGGCAGATCAGCAAGAGTGCGCACCGATGGCTCCGGCGCGGGCGCGTCGTCCATGTCTCGTCCCCTCGTCCGTCGTCCTATCCGGCCTGGCCGTCGTCCACCTCGGCGCATGTCTCGCCCCGACCTCGAGTCCCTTGTTCCGATCAGCTCTCACTCGTAGAGGGAGAGAATTCGCTCACGCACTTCTGGCTGATGAAATGTCACATCGTGCATGCGAAGCTCCTCTTCGATGACGCCTGGCAACCGATTCCTCAGGTCCGCCACCAGATGATCTTTCAGGGTGACCAACGACAGGCGAGGTTTCTCCGCGATGAGTGTCGCCAGCTCCACGGCGCGGTCCAGCACGTCGCGCCGCGGCATCACCTCGTACGGACAACCCCGTTTGGCCAGCTCCGATCCCCGGAACGTGCGGGCGGTAATCAAGAACTCTTCGGCGAGGACCGTTCCGAGCTTGGCCGGCAGCACGAGCGTCGCGCCGAAACCCGGTGTGAAGCCGTACTTCATGAAACTCGCCGTGTACACGCTCTCCTCGGACATGATGACGAAATCGCAGAAGAGGCCCAGGCACAGCCCGCCGCCGATGCCGTGTCCCTGCATCGCCGCCACCACCGGAATCCTGCAGTCCAGCGGGATGCTGTACGTGCCTGCTCCGCTGCCGCCGTCGTCCGATGTGAAGGCCGCGTGACCCTCCTGGATCGCGATCAGATCCTGCTGGGTCCCGCCCGACGCGAAGTAGTTCCCGAACCCGGTCAGCACCACCGCGCGGTAGCTCTCGTCGTCGGAAACCTCCTGGAAAGCCTGGGCGAGGCCCGACACCAGCTCGGGAGTGAACGTGTTCTTGTTGTCCTTGTCCTGCATCACGATCAGCGCCACTCCGGGCGCCGGGGATTCCAGCTGCACCACCGGCTCAGTCATTCGGCAATGCCTCCCATGGATAGATGCCGTCCTCGACGAACCGGGAGACACGCGCCAGGTTGGCGCTGTCGGAAAAGATCTCGAGATTGGCCGCTATCGCTGCGTCCCTGCTGTCGTGCACGAGGGTGTCGAGTTCGGCCATGTACCGCTTGTATCGGTGAATCGCCTCGGCGGGGATCTTGGTGAGCCGCGACAGATGCCGGCGCAGCACGTTGTCGCTGTTCTTCCCGTACGCATCGACCAGTCCCCACTCCGCCGCCTGCGCGACTGGGACGGGCTTGGTCATCAAGGTCATGTAGTGCGCCTTCTGCCGCCCGATCTTGCGCGACAGGAACGGGAGCACCATGGCGGGGAACAGCCCGAACAGCAGCTCCGACAGGCTGAACACGGCGGACTCGTCCGCGACGACCACGTCGCTGGCCGCGACGAATCCCACCCCGCCCGCGTTGGCCTGTCCGCGTACGTGCGACACCACGACGTACGGACCGTTCGCCATGCGAAGCCACAGGTCGTAGAGATCGCTGACCTGATTCTGATCGTGCGCCTGGTGCGCGCGGGCTCCACTGCTGACACTCTCGAAATCGGCACCGAAGCAGAACACCTCGGGGCTTCCTTCGAGCACGACGATGCTTGCCGAGCCCTCGCACGACGCGAGAGCGTGCGTCAGCTCGGCGATGAGTTCCGGCGTGATCGTGTTCTTGGCCTCCGGACGGTCGAACCGTATCCAGCACACGCCACCCTCGAACGTGACGCGGATGGTTTCGGTGCTTACAGCCACTCGTACTCCCGGTGGAACTCGTCGATCCTGCGCAGAATCAAGACACCCGCCCCTTGGATGTCGTGGACGAAATCGGCGAACGGGTCGAGGTCCAGATCGACCTTCCGGGTACCGAAACGAACGGCCTCGTTATGCACGAGAAGGGCGTCGTACTGTTCGAGGCTCATCTTCCGGCGCCGCTTCAGATGCCCCGGGACGTCCATCTGCCGCAGCTTCTCGTGTCCGCCCGGGGTGACGACCCCGCTGTGGAACTCGGAGCAACACCCGGATCCGTAGGAGAAGCAACCGATACGCTTCGGCTTCTCGAAGACTCCGTTGTCGATCGTGCTGAGAAGCGCGAGCAGCACCGTGGCACCCATGACGTTGCCGACGTTCTGGCAATGGGCCAGGCCCGGTCCCACCCGGCGCTCGAAGTCGTCCTCGATCTCCTGTGGCGCCGCACGGTAGAGCCTGCGCATCATCTTTCGGTGCGCACCCTTCACCATTCCCCCGAAGGGAACGTGAAAGGCGAGGTAGTCGAACGACTCGCGGTAGTCCGCCGCGGGAACGCGTCGCTGGTATTCGGCGAAGGTCTCGTAGCAGCAGTCGAGGTAGGACATCAAGGACAGGTCCGCGTTGCCCGCCTCGCTGTCGGGAATGGGCCGGCAGGTGTCCATGACCTCGTAGCCGTAGTAGCCATTGGCTCCGACATCGACCTGGTAGACCTCCGGCTTGTCGCTGACCAGCAGGGCCGCCGCTCCGGCACCGCCGCTCGGCTCGGCGAACGACCAGTCCTCGGACAGCGCTTCGCCCGCATCGGCCACGTGGAACCGGGACACGTCGGTCGCCACGACGAGCGCCTTGGCGCCAGGTGAGACCTGGGCCAGGATGAAGTTCACCGCCATCTGGAACCCGGCCGTCCCCGAGTAGCACGCGTTCTTGACCTCGAAGAGCCGGCAATTCCTGTTCAGCCCGAGATAGTCGTGAACATAGGTACTGATGGATTTCCCGAAATCTATGCCTGACTCAGTGCACGTCACGAGCAGTTCGATCCGGTCCCGGTCGGCGTCGGACAGGGAATCGACGATCGGTTTTGCCGCATTGACTCCGAGCGAGATCGGGTCCTCGTAGGGCAGCGCCACGGTCTTCGCGTGCATCAACAGGTTCTCGAAGCGCTGCGTCTCCAAGTTGCGGTGCTCGGCCAGCTCCGCGACATCCAGATAGGCCGTACCACCGTAGAAGTTCATGGCTTCTATTCCGACCGCGCTCAATCTTCGTCTCCAGTTCCCAGCACGACGCACGTGTTGATCCCGCCGAACCCGAAGCCGTTGTTGATGGCACAGCTCAACGGTTCGTCCACTGCGTGCGCCGGAGCGAGCCGCAGCGTATCGACGATGGGTTCCTTGAGGTTGACATTCGGGTGCACGAATCCGTATCGGAGCTGCTGGACCGTGGCCACCGCTTCGAGCGCCGACGCGGAGCCCAGGCAGTGGCCGAGCATCGACTTCGTCGAGTTCACCCACGGCTGGTCGCCGTACTCGCCGAACACTCGTCCCAAGCCTTCGGCCTCCGCCTGATCTCCCAGCGGTGTCGACGTGGCGTGCGCATTCACGTAGTCGACCTGCGCCGCCGAAATCCCGGCGGAACGCAAGGCCCGGTTCATGACTCGCACCTCGCCGTCCACCGAGGGCGTGGTCAGATGGTTGCCATCGAGCGTGATCACCCCACCGCGCACCCGAGCCAGCGCTCGCGCACCCCGCGTGGCCGCGTGGTGATACGACTCCAGGACCAGCGCCGCCGCTCCTTCGCCGTAAATGAAGCCCTCGTGCTGCCGGTCGAACGGCCGGCTGAGTTCCTCGGCCGGTTCTTGACGGCTCTTACCGCCGAGAGCTCCGAGGTTCCACATCGCCATCATCTCGACGATCGACAGTTCGGTGATCGGCGCGATGACCAGGCAGGCATCCGCAGCACCGCTGCGGATGAGCTGGAACGCCTTCACCAGTCCGACGTTCCCGGCAGCGGACGCACCACCGACGCTTGAGCCCTCGCCGACGATGCCCAGCATCTCGCTCGCCGCGCCCAGCACGTCGGTATCCCAGAACTCGTGGGCATAGCTCGGCCTGACGAACGACGGCGACTTCTGGTACTTCTGGCTCATCTCGAACGACAGCTGGTGCCCGTGGTTACTTCCGGCGACCAGGACGCCCACCTCGGAACCGTCGTGCCCTGCCTGTATACCCGCCTGAGACCACGCCTCGACCGCCGCGAGCAGGGAGTACTGCTTCGACCGGCTGGCCCGGCGCACGAGCCGACGCAGCCGGTCAAGCACGTCCGCGTCTACCTCGGTCAGCCGCTCCAGGACCGCTGCCGGTGCCCGTCGAATCCGGCCCCGGACGCCCAATGCCGCCGGCAGCTCATCCTCCGGGGACCCCGACGGCTCGTACGAGATACCCGACGCTCCCCGTCGTAGCGCATCCGTGAACTCGTCGATGTCGTTACCGATGGCACACTGCACTCCCAGCCCGGTGATCGCGACGCCGCTTCCGTCCGGGAAATCGTCCTCACCGCTCATTGCGCTGCCGCAGCACGCTTCTTCTCGATCAGATCGACGATCTCTTGCAGAGTCCTCAGCTCACCGAACTCGACCATCGAAACTTTCAAGTCCTGCGCCTCGAGCGTCTCGGAGATGATGTTCATCCGGTCCACCGAGTTGGCACCGAGATCTCGAAGTGTGTCATCAGCGCGGATATCCGCGGGCTCGAGCTCGGGAAGCGTCTCCACGATCGCTTCCCGAAGCGTCTCGAATACCCCCAAGTTTTCCATCTCTTCAATTCCTCTGCACGGAGCCCATCAGGCGGTGGATGAGCATTTCCCCTGGTATCGACGTCGTATCGACGTCACGTCGACGGACGTCGGCTGATTCAGTCTCCGACGACCAATGGCTCGGCAAGACGCGTGATCTGATTCGCCATGTCCTTGGCGACCCTTCCGGGCCCGACTTGCGTGAAGGTCTCGACGCCCTTGCCCATCATGTACCGGACACTCTCGGACCACTTCACCGGAGAGCAGATCTGGTCGATCAGTGTCTGTGCGATCTCCTCGTCCGAGTACGGACGCGCTTTCAGGTTGGAGATCACCGGCACCTGCAGGGGCTTGAAAGAATACTGTGTGATGTATTCCCCGAATTCCTTGGCGGCATCGGACATGTAGCGTGAGTGGAAGGGTCCGCTCACGTTCAACTTCACGTACCACGCGCCTTCCTGCGTGAAGTGCTCTTCGGCGGCGTCAATGTCCTCGCGGCGACCGGAGATCACGGTCTGCTGCGGGGTGTTCAGGTTCGCGACGTCGACCGCCTCGAGACCGTTCTTCGTCAAGACGTTCCTGACCTGGTCTTCGCTCAGGCTCATCACGGCGGCCATTCCCCCGCCGCCGACGCTGCTCATCAGCTCGCCCCGGCGCTTGACCAGTTCCAGTCCGGTCGAAAAGTCGAACGCTCCGGCAGCGAAGAGCGCATCGTATTCACCCACGCTGTGCCCGGCAAGGTAATCCGCCCGGTTACCGTCAGCGTGCCACGTCAGGTACTGTAGGGCGTTGACCACGTACAACGCGACCTGCGTGTACTGGGTCTGTCCCAGCTTTCCATCCGGGTCGTTCGTGCACAGCTCTTCGATCGAGTAGCCCAGGATCTCGTTGGCCTGTTCAACCAGCTCGGGATGGCGGGCGAATTCCTCCGCTCCCATTCCCTTGAATTGCGCCCCTTGCCCGGGAAACAGTACTCCGATCACGGCTATTTACCTCCTAATTATTCATCGAAACTCGGGGCAAGCTCGACCGGATGGATTCCAGGTTCGCTAGCTCGTTCCCGAACGGTGTGATTATCGGATATGCGACATATTCTGGATGGCTGCTCTTCATCATGGTGGCCAGCGTCGACGAAGGCGTCAGATCGATGTACGTATAGCTCTCCGCCGCAGGAATGGACGAGATCGCGTCGGTGAACGCGATGGGATTCCGCAACGTTCTCCAGCAATCCACGGGCTCGAACCGCGTGATCGCCCCGCCCGTGCTCGCCGATACGACCGTCGACGCCGGCTCGTCGTATGCCATCGAATCGGCCACTTCAGACACCACATCACGCAGCGAATCCATGGCCGAGGAATGGAAGGCGAAACGCACGGGCAACATGACGGCGATCACGTCGCGATCATCGAGCGCCTGCGCGGCACGCCGCAGCCCACCGCTACCACCAGCGACGATGAAGTGGCGGTCGTGGCTTACCGACGCTATCTCGGTGTTCTCCCGCAGTTCCGGGAGCGAGTTGTAGAGCCCGGGATCGCCGAGCACGGCCAGCATGCCGCCGGGCGGCAGATACCGTTCCGCGGAGCGAGCCAGCTCGACAACAAAGTCCAGGACGCGCTCGGCCGAGATGTGACCGGCCACAGCCATGGCGACGAACTCACCCAAGCTGCATCCGATCAGCCGGCTCGGTATCACGCCATCCTTGCGCAGCACGTCACTCAGCGCGTATTCGATCATGAAGATCGCGGCATTGGACAGCGCGAGATCGTCGCACGGCTCGGACATACCCCGGCGTTCGTCGTAAATATAATCGATCACCGAAATTCCGTGGCGGCTCTGGCACACTGAATTCAACCAGTCCATGCTGCGCCGGAATTCAGCATTCTCTCGATAAAGCGAGAGGGCCATACCAAAGTATTGCGATCCCTGCCCACCGAACAAGAAAATCGATTCTTCGGATATCTGCGTCATCGAGCGCATGTTTCCACTCAAGACGTCCGTCACGCACCGCTCCTGAGGCTATCCGGCACGGTGCCCCGGCAAGTGCCCTGGAGGGCTGACGCGGACGTGGCCAACGACGTCACGAAGCGCCGGGACGCCCCTGACCGACCAGGCCAGCACGTCGTCACGACGGCTCGAAACCCCTGGTCACGCATGGGCTGAGCACCGCCAATCACATCCGGTGGTCGACATCGGTCGTGACACTATACTGACCATGACTAATGGGGCAACCCCTCACCTTCGGGGACGTAGGCGACACAGCGGCAATTCGGGGCAGTCGGGCGCCACCGCGCATCATCTGCCCGAATACATCCGCAGGTCAGCGCATTACACTCCCGGCATGACGGACGGCATGACGGGTATAGTGAACGATGACTAACATTTCGGAGATATCGCCCTGACCGGCATGCAGCCATCAGGTGTCGATACCGACGCTCACCCACGCTGATCAGGTAACTTCCGGCCCACTGTCCCGCCTAGCTGCCTTCGAACAGGGGCGCTCGGGGGGCACGCGCATCACGCGTGCTGCGTGCTTGACTATCGGAAGCATCGGCCTTTTGGGGAAAGCGTGCTGCCTACCCGGCCTGTGAGCTACCCGGCAACGCCAGGGACGGAAACGGGGCACCGGACTCCGTGCGAAGGTCAGTCATCTTCGGATACGCGATGCTCGCGACGAAATCACCCACCCGCGCGGAGGCGGCGACGTAGTGCGAGAAGCTCCGGAACGCCGACGTCATCACCTCGCTTCGGGTCGAGATGCTCTGGACTTCGAACAGATCGAAGGGGACGAGCAGACCGCTCTTGAAGACCTTGGACAACGATTCCTTCGCCGTCCAGATCACGGCAGGAAGGTAGGAACGGTCCGACGCGACGGGATGCCGGTCCATCAGCGCGGACTCGTGTTCTGTCAGGTGCTCGGTCATGGTCGAAAGTGTCCTGCCGTCCAGGACCTCCAGATCGATCCCCAGCGGGCACGCTCGCGGATGGACGAGAGCCATCGCCACACCGTTGCTGTGGGCGATGCTGACCTCGAGGTCTCTCCCGTCCGGACACACGAGTATCGGCTGGTTGAACAAGCCTTGCCGGATCTCGAACGACTCGCGCGCGAGCGCACCGTCGGCGGCGGCACGCGCCGCTTCCTTGGCGACGTATCGCCCGAACGTGAACTCGAGGGCTCGTTTGCGTACCTTGAGCCGATCGCAATACGCCCGCTCGGCGGAGCTCAAGCAGCCGTAGGCGGCATCGTAGGCGGCATCGACCTGCGGCGTGTCGTAGGCGAAGACGGTCAGCTGACACCGGTACAGGGACTCGGAGCCTTGCAGCTGCACGACCTGGGTGCGCAGCCCCTCGCCGATCGGCATCATGACAGCGTCCGGATCAGGCGAGGAGCCAAGGGACTGTTTCCCCGGTAGCGCCGCTCTCGGGGATAGCCGATCGAGACCTCGTGAAACCGGACCCCGTCGACAACGCTCGACCCCGGAATGTGCAAGTGGCCGAAGATGACGTCCGTCGCGCGGTACCGGGTGTGCCAGTCCTCGGTTGCGGTCGTTCCGCACCACTGCGCAAACGTCTGGTGAAAGAGGCGCCGGGTGTGAATTCTCTTGAGGGGATAGTGATTGACCAGGATGGTCTTGCTCTCCCGGGGAATCAGGTCGAGCCGTCGCTGGGACTCGCGAACCCGCTGCGCACACCATGCTTGTCGCGTCGGGTACGGCTCAGGATCCAGAAGGAACTCGTCCGTGCACACGATTCCCTTGTCATAAGCATCTTGCAGCGCTTCCTCGGCCGACATGCCCGCATCCCGGAAGCTGTAGTCGTAGAGCACGAACAGTGGAACGATCACCACCGGCCCGGAATCATCCGGCCACACGGGCATCTCGTCCTCGGGCGTGGTCACGTCGATTCCCCGGCACATGTCGACCAGGTGACGGTATCGCTCTTCGCCACGCAGATCGGCACGATCGTTCTTCATACACCACAATTCGTGATTCCCGGGCACCCAGATCACCCGGGACCACGACTCCCGCAGCCGGGCCAGGGTGTCCCGGATCTGCGCGATCCGCTCGGCCACGTCCCCCGCGACGATGAGCCAATCATCCGGCGAGGAGGGGAGCATGTCGTCGATGAGCGCTCGATTGTCGGTATGGCCGACGTGCAAGTCACTCACCGCATACAGACTCGTCACGACGGCCTCCACGGTCGCGGGCGCGGCGCACCCGTCATCACCATACAAACCCACCAAATCGTATCCATCCGGACCGATCTTGGCACACCGTCGGATGTTGATACCGAGGGGACGACGCTCGTGTCAACGTGGCTACCTGGACTCGGCCATCACGGGGTGCTAGCGTCACTGGTCGCGGATTCTGTCACGTGCCCGAGAATCGCGGGAATTTCCGGAGGTCGGCCAGAGTGTCACACGTGCTGATCATCGAGGACGACTACGAAGCCAACCAGCTCTTGTCCGAGATATTCGCGCGCAGTGGCTACGCGACGACCTCAGCCTATACCGGGTTCGATGGACTGGATCTCGCCGCCCGGGACGACTTCGATCTGGTGCTGCTGGATCTGATGCTCCCCTACAAGAGTGGCGACCGCATCCTCCAAGAACTGCGGCGCCGCTCGGACGTCCCCGTCATCGTCATCTCCGCGAAAGACACCGGTCAGGTCAAGGTCGATCTTCTGCGTCTCGGTGCCGACGATTACGTCACGAAACCCTTCGACGTCGACGAGGTCCTCGCCCGGGCCGAATCCACGCTTCGGCGGGCCGGAAAGGCTATCGAGCCACGGGCAACGCTGAGCTACAAGGACATCTCCTTAGACGAGAGCAGCTGGTCGGTGACGGTCTCCGGGAACTTGGTCACGCTCACGGCCACCGAATTCCGGCTCCTGGCGATCCTCATGCGCAGGCCCAACCTCGTCCACTCGAAGAAGAGCCTCTTCGAAGCATTGTGGGGCGACTATTACGCGTACGACGACAAGCTCATCAATACTCACATGAGCAATCTCCGCAAGAAACTCAAATCCGTGAACCCGGAAACGTCATACATCGAGACGGTCTGGGGAATCGGCTATAAGCTGCACCGCTGACCGGCGCACCACGGTTTTCCCTGGCATTCGACCCGAAGACGCCCGGGGCTCTCGTACCAAGACAGCCAACCACGAGATTTCTCGCCGGATACTGCCCCATCTGGCCAAGAGCGACGAAACACCCGCTCTACTCCCCAGCCTGCCCACCGGGACCTTGCTCGCACGCTGCCCGGGAACGGCGGCACACGATCTTCACATGCTGTTCACCCCGTGCGACAAACGCGAAGATCATGCGGTTATGGACCGTATCATGATCATTCAGAATGACCAAGCATGACCGATCCCGGGCCAACCACGCCCGGGGGCCGGATCATTCCTACGCACTCCTCGCATAAGCCTTTGAGCAGGATAAACACCCCATTTGGCGCGTCGATCTGCGAGGTGAACGCAGAGCGACACCGCCGTCACCTGCGCGTCACCCGCGCCACGGCGACGACAGGCGACCACCATCGCGGTCTAGGCGGCGGCCCGCCGATCGAGTACGCTGCCGTCCGCACGACGCGGCTGTCGCGTCGGGTCAAGGACGGAGTGAGCACCACGATGAAACGGTTCTGACGTTGAATTTCTCTGATCTCGCCAAGTTCTTCGTGTCTCAGGACGAAACAGATCGATCGTTATCGAGTCTGGAAGGACTCTATCCCGCTTACCGCGCTGTCATGGTCAGCGACGGAACACTCACGCAGATGCTGTCAGCCATGCACTTGGAAGACATCGACACGAAGTGCGTCGAGAACGGCCACGGTTTTCCCGAACCCGAGGACTGCAAGTGGCTGGAAATCGACGGCGAGCCGTGCATTCGGCGACGAGTTGAATTGACAGGAGCATCGTCGGGAAAGACATACGTGCGCGCACTGTCGTATCTATACCCACCCCGAATTCCAGACTATTTCTTGGCAGAATTGTCTCGCGCCGGGGCCAGCCTGGGCACCCAGCTATTGCAGTCACGCATTTCCAACAGGCGTGAGCTGATCTGGGTTCGGACTGGGTCAGAGTTCGCCTTCTCACGGCTCTATCGAATCATGTTGCACGACAAACCTGCCATCCTCGTCCGAGAGGATTTCATGGACAATGACAATACGTGACTGACAGGATCACAATTCGAGATCGACCACCACGGGGGCATGGTCCGACGGGCCTTTGCCCTTGCGGGCTTCCCGGTCCACGTACGCATCCGTCACCGCCGCCGCGGCCACCCGGTTGGCGTATACGAGATCGATGCGCATCCCCTGGTTCTTGGGAAACATTCCCGCACGGTAGTCCCAGTAGGTGAACGGGGCGTCGTATTTCAGGGGACGCGGGTACACGTCGTCCAATCCGAGATCACGAAGTTCGGCGAGCGCTGCGCGCTCGGCCTCGGTGACATGCGTCGAATCCACGAACACGGCGGGATCCCAGACGTCGTCGTCGGTGGGTGCGACATTGAAGTCTCCCGTGACGATGAACGGCCGCTTCTCCGCAATCTCCGACCGCAACGCCTCGCGCAACGCCGCCAGCCATTCCAGCTTGTAGGCATAGTGCGGGCTGTCCGGCGAGCGCCCGTTGGGCACGTAGACCGTCCAGAGCCGCAGCGGGCCGCACGTGGCACCAGCAGCGCGCGCTTCGACGACGGCCGGACGGGGAACCTCCACCAGCGCGGCCTCGCCATCGTCCGCTGCGGGTGTGAAACCCGGCTGACCGTCGAAGCCGAGCGAGACGTCGTCAAGGGTCAGGCGGGAGAGAATCGCCACCCCGTTCCAGCGCCCCTCCCCGTGCGCGACGACCTCGTACCCGCGTTTCCGGATGTCCTCTTCCGGGAACGCATCCGCAGAGCACTTCGTCTCCTGCAGGCACAGCACATCGGGTTCGTTGAGGTCGAGCCACTCGATCAGCCGGGGCAGGCGTGCCGTCACCGAGTTCACATTCCACGTCGCCACTCTCACCGCTACCGTCTCACCCCTCGAATACCGTCACCGTTCACATGTCGTCCGCCGACCAGCCGCCCGCACGCCGGCTCCGCCCGGCGCGGTTCGCCACGAGCACTCCACACGGCGAGCGGGTGGGACCCGGCGGAATAACCCTATGATGCGTCCGCGTTCTCGCGAACATGCCTCTTACCGGAGAATACGAACCGAGCACCATGGGATGGGCACGCGAGCAAGCAGAACTCTACGAACGCACCGATGGTGCCGAGGGAGCGACGCTGCGCGACCGCCCCGTCGTCGTCATGACATCGATCGGCGCCAAGAGCGGGAAACTTCGCAAGACGCCGCTGATGCGAGTAGAGCACGACGGTGAGTACGCCGTCGTCGCGTCGCTCGGCGGCGCGCCGCACCACCCGGCGTGGTACTACAATCTCGTCGCCCATCCACAGGTCGAGCTCCAGGATGGAGCGGTCAAGCGGGACTACGTGGCCCGGGAGGTCACCGGGGAGGAACGCGAGATCTGGTGGCGCCGGGCAGCCGAGGTGTGGCCGGACTATGACGAATACCAGAAGAAGACCGACCGGGTGATTCCAGTCTTCGTGCTCACTCCGATCGATTGAGATGAGCACGCCCCAGCGGGCCGTCGCCGTGGACTGGTCCACCGAGGCTAGCCGGCTCAGTGCGGCCGTCACCGAGGACGCGGACTGGTACGCGGCGATGGCGCGTGCACTCGTGCGGCCCACCGACCGGCTGGCCGCCGACATCGGCTGCGGCGGTGCCGGCATGGCCATCGCCCTGGCCGCAGCGCTCCCGCCGGACACACTCGTCATCGGTGTGGACGGCGACGACGACGTGTTCGCTGGTGCCCGGCGCAATGTCGTCCACGCCGGGCTCGACGAGGAGCGCGTCCGGCTGGTGCGTGCCGATCTGCACGAGGAGCTCCAAACCAGTGGCGGCACCGGCCTGGACGCCGCCCGGGGCGCCGACGTCATCTGGGCGGCGGCTTCGATCCACCACCTCGGCGACCAGCAGGCCGCGCTGGACACTCTGGCCGGCCTCCTCGCTCCGGGCGGCCGGCTCGCGCTGGCCGAAGGCGGGCTACCTCGCCGCCACCTCCCGTGGGATCTCGGTCTCGGGAAGCCCGGCCTCGAAGCCCGCCTGCACGCCGCCGAGGACCGGTGGTTCGCCCGGATGCGCGCGTCCCTGCCCGGCAGCGTGCGCATGCCGTACGGATGGCCCACGGCACTGCGGCGCGCCGGACTCGTCGATGTCGCCACTCGCACATGGACGTTCCACACTCCCGCTCCGCTCGACGAGTCCGCCCGGGCCAGGGTGCTCGACAGCCTCGCCCATCGGGTCAGGCGAGTCACCGATGACGGTGAGATGGCCGACGACGATGCCCGCGCCTGGTCCCGGCTACTCGACCCGGACGATCCCGAGTGGCTCGGACACCGCGACGACGTGTATTCGCTCAGCGCACGCAGCGTCTACCTCGGATACCGTGCCCCGTCGGACGGGTGAAATCGAGATCGTTTCCGGAATCGTCGCCATTCGATGCTCGCCACATGTCGAATTGGGTGTATGCCGTTCGTGTAGGAGGTGAGACGCCGGCACGGTGCCGGAGCAACGTCGAACCTTCGAGGAGGAACATCCCATGAAGCAGTACTTGCTGAGCATCTACCAGCCCGACGGCCCGCCGCCATCCGCCGAGTTCCTGGAACCGATCATGCGGGACGTCAACGCCGTGAAGGACGAGATGAAGGCCGCCGGCGTGTGGGTCTTCAGTGGCGGACTGTATCCCCCGGACACCGCCACCGTCGTGCGCGCCCACCAGAACGACGTCCTCACCACCGACGGTCCGTACATCGAGGGCAAGGAGCACATCGGCGGTTTCACCGTCATCAAGACGGATAACCTCGACTCCGCGCTCGCCTGGGGGCGCAAGCTCGCCGAAGCCCTCGTGCACCTGCCGGTCGAGGTGCGCCCGTTCTACGACGAAGACGAAGGGTGACCCGTAGCGTGCCGGTCCTGCCGACCTCGGAGATCGAGCGGGTGTTCCGTGAGGAGTACGGCCGCGCGGTGGCCGCACTTGTCCGCCGCATCGGCGACATCGATCTCGCCGAGGAAGCGATCCAGGACGCGTTCGCCACCGCCGTGCAGCGCTGGCCGTCGGACGGGCTGCCACCCAGCCCGATCGGATGGATCATCACCACCGCTCGCAACCGGGCGATCGACCGCCTTCGCCGCGAGGCGTCGCGGGAGGACCGGCACGCTCAAGCGGCCCTGCTGCATTCCCAGCTCGACCCCGACGACGAATCTGGTGAGGAGGGCGCCGTGCGCGACGACCGGCTGCGCCTGATCTTCACCTGCTGCCATCCGGCGCTTGCCACGAGTGCGCAGGTGGCCCTGACGCTTCGGCTCCTCGGCGGACTCACGACTGCGGAGATCGCGCACGCCTTCCTGGTGCAGGAGCCGACGATGGCGCAGCGGCTGGTGCGGGCCAAGGCCAAGATCCGCGATGCCGGGATTCCGTACCGGGTTCCGGACGACTCCGACCTTCCCGAACGCTGCCGGTCGGTGCTCGCCGTCGTCTACCTCATCTTCAACGAGGGTCACACGGCGAGCTCGGGCGACCAGCTGCTCCGTCCGGATCTCTGCAAGGAGGCGATCCGCCTCGGACGGCTACTGGTCGAGCTCATGCCGGACGAACCCGAAGCCGTGGGATTGCTCGCGCTCATGCTGCTCACCGAGTCGCGCCGGGAGGCCCGCACCGGCCCGGACGGTGAGCCGATCCTGCTGGCCGACCAGGACCGGAAACTCTGGAACCGCGAGCTCGTTGTCGAGGGCCAGGCTCTCGTACGCGCGTGCCTGCGGCGTGACCGGCCCGGCCCGTACCAGATCCAGGCAGCCATCAACGCCGTCCACAGCGATGCTCCCACCGCCGCCGCCACCGACTGGCGGCAGATCCTGCAGCTCTACGACCACCTCCGGGCGATCGATCCCAGTCCGGTCGTGGCCCTCAACCGGGCCGTGGCGGTCGCCGAGGTCGAGGGGGCGCAAGCGGCGCTCGCCGTCGTCGACGAACTCGGCCTCGATCACTACTACCTGTTCCACGCCATCCGGGCCGATCTGCTCCGGCGCCTGGGCCGCACCGGTGATGCAGCACGGGCCTACGAGGCGGCAATCGCCCGGACCGAGAACGCTGCCCAGGTCCGATTCCTCGACCGCGCTCGCCGAACGCTGTCACATCAGGCGTAGACAGGTCAGCCGGGGCAGCTCAGCCGAGACAGGTCACCGCTGGAAATCGTGATGGTGTCGCACGAGCTCGTCCGGCACCGTGGCGCGCCGGCGCGGCAGGTACGGCCCCGGCCATCGGAAGATCCAGATCCCGCTGTTGAGGACCATGTCCTTGTACCAGACGGCCTTTCGCCCCGTCAGCACTGCCAGGGGTCCGCTGCGCGCGCGTTCATCGACCTTGCCGACGAACTGCACCACGGCGTCGCGATGGCATCGCCCCACTCGCCGCGGGCTGCTGCCGCGTCGCCGACGACGTAGACGTCCGGGTGGGACACGGAGCGAAGATAGGGATCCACCAGGGCACGGCCGCGCTCGTCGACGGCCAGTCCGGCGTTCGCCGCCAGCGCCGGTACCCGGAATCCGCCTGCCCACAGGCACAGGTCGAACGGCACGTCTGCACCACGGGAGAGCCGGACCGCGCCGTCGTCGACCTCGGTAATCTCGCTGTGCGAACGCACCCGGATTCCGAGCCGTCCGAACGCCTTCCCCAGGTATGCGCGTGCCCTGGGTGACAGCCAGTCCCCGGGCTCACCACGCGTGATCAGCTGGACGGTCGTGTCCGGGTATCGCTCGGCTACTTCGGCGGCCGTCTCGATACCCGTCAGCCCACCCCCGCACACGGCTACGGTCCCGGTCGCCATGCCCCCCAGCCGCTCGGCGATTCGCGGCGCCTCGGCGGGGTCGAGCGTGTGCGCGTGGGCGTCGATCCCCGGAACGGCACGCGTGTCGGTCGCGCTGCCCAGCGCGTAGACCAGCGTGTCGTAGTACAGCGACGTCTCGCCGTCACGGGTGGTGATCTCCACCCGGCGGCCGGCCAGGTCGATGCCGTGGACCCAGCCCACGGTGAGATCGATCCGCGTTCCGCGGATGACCTCCGCTAGAGACGGGTGGGATACGACCTGTCCCGTCGAGACCTGATGTAACCGTGGTCGCTGGACGAAGTGGTCGCGTGCATTGACGAGATCCACGGACACCATGTCCGGGTGGACCTGCTTGGCCAGGCGGGTCGCTGCCGCCAGCCCCGCATATCCTGCGCCGAGAACGACCACCCGGTGTTTGCCACCCATACCGACCTCCCGGATCCTTCGCTCATCCCTCTAGAGGGAGACGAGGTGGCCGGTCGGTCTCGTGACATCTCAACGAGCGACATCTCGGGGAACTCTGGACGCGCCGACGGTGACAACCTCGGGCTACGGTGTGGAGCTCAGCTCGCGCAGCCCGGAAAGAACCGACATTATCGAGGTCATCACCTTGATAATGTCGGTCTTTTCACCCTTCGCGCGCCAGAGGGGCAACCATCTACGTGTTGGCGATCTGGATGAGGTTGCCACAGGTGTCGTCGAAGACGGCGGTCGTCACGTCACCCGCAGCCACGGGTTCTTGCGTGAATGCAACGCCGAGCGTTCGCAGCCGTTCGAACTCGGATTGCACGTCGTCGACGGCGAAGGACGTGAGCGGGATCCCGTCCTCCACCAGCGCCTGCTTGAACGGGCGGACGGCAGGATGACCGTCGGGCTCGAGCAACAGTTCCGTGCCGTCGGGGTCCTCCGGGGACACGACGGTTAGCCAGCGCGCGTCACCGAGCGGGACATCGGCCTTCTTCACGAAGCCGAGCGTCTCGGTGTAGAACCTCAGCGCCTTTTCTTGATCGTCCACGAACACGCTCGTCACGACAATTCTCATCGGTCATGCTCCCTTACTGGTTCCCGGGCCACCGCGTCGCGATGTTCCGGAGTGGCGATGTGTCGATGAAGTGATACTTGTAGCGGCCCTCACGTCTCGTACGCACGAGCCCGGCCGATTCGAGTACCTCGAGGTGCTGCGATATCGCCTGGCGCGACGAACCCGAGCCGTGCTTCATGGTGAGCCGGGTACAGATCTCGAACAGCGTCTGACCGTCGCGGTCGGTGAGCTCGTCGAGGATGGCACGTCTGGTCGGATCGGCGAGCGCCTTGAACACGTCACCCATCACTGACCTCTTCGGCCATGCGCCACGACCACACTGGACTTCGGCCCGCTCACGCCAGGTTCAGCTGCCACGAGACGCCGAACCGGTCGTTCAGCCATGCGAACTTGGTACTGAATCCATACGACCCCAGCGGCATCAACTGCTCGCCGCCATCGCTGAGCGCTGCGTGAAGGCGGTCGATCTCGTCCTCCGTTGTGCAGTTGACGAACAGGGAGGTCGAGGGGGTGAAGCTGAAATCGTGCTGCATGACGCTGTCAATGCACATCAACTGCTGCCCGGCCAGCGAGACCGTGGCATGTTCCACGCTTCCCTCGGCGCCGGCCCCGTCAGGGCCGTACCTGCTGATCGCGATGACCTCGGCGTCGTCGAACAGCGACATGTAGAGCGTCATCGCTTCTTCGGCCTGGCCTTCGAACATCAGCATTGTTGTGATCTTCTGTGGTGTCGTCGGCGACATCGGTCCCGTTCCTTTCGAGCATCCGTGGTGACGGCCTCAATTATGCAAGTAAATACTTGCCTGTCAATACGAGGTCCACCGCGGCGACACGCCCGCCGCCAGGGGCCAATCTGGCGATCTCGCGAACACACGTTCTATTGTGCCTCCTGTGCCAGGCGCGATAGATCATGACAAGCAAGAAGTCCTCAACAGCCATTGGCCCACCGACCCGCTCGCCTTCAAGGTGCGCGAGCCGAGCATCCCGGTCCGGGTACGGCTCGTGTGGGAACACGACGGCGAGACGTTCGTTCCCGGCTGGGCCACCAAGTGGAACGCGAGCCATGTCTACGTCGCGATCGATGATCACCGCACCGATCTCGACGGCATCTGGGTCAAGCCGGCCGATGTCTATCGCAGCTCGCCACGCCTCCGACGTCGCAGCGGCGCCGAGCCGAACTTCTGATACGCGACCGGCCGAGTTCGGCATCACCGCGGTTGACTCACGGGTCACTACTGCGGCCGCCCGCGCGGGCGGCCAGCTCGTCGATGATCCCCGCTGCGATCGCCTGCGCATACGCCGCACCAGGGCACGCATGCTCGCCAGCACCGAATGCGAACCGGTCAACGAGCACCGCCGGGTCTTGGTTTCCCGTCGCGAGATCCAGCTCCACAACGACACCGGGCGGAACATCCGCGCCGCCGATGCGAGCTGGTGCGGTCGCAAGCCGCCTGGTCACACGCACGGGTGGGTCGTGGTGCAGCGTCTCCGCCAGAGTCGCGTCGGTCGACTCGGCCGAGCACGGGCGGCCACGCAACTCTCGCATCGCATTCTCGACGAGCCCGGCAGTAGGGAGTGTGCCCTGCATGAGCAGTCCCACGCGCGCGGCAGCGGCCTCATCCGCGCGGCCACCGAAAGCATCGACGAGCCGGGCAACCGCCTGATCTACCTCCGGGCTCGCCTCGACCTGCGGGTGATACGCCCGCGCCGCCGCGACGATGTCCGCGACGTCGACAGTCAACCCGAAGGCTGCCGCAAGCGTTCCGGCTACTACCGCTTCGGTATCGTCTTCCCCCTCCCACCGCGTCGCCGTCCGGCGAGCAGCATCACGGCGCAAGGCGATACCGTCCAGGCTCGCCAGTGCTCCAGCCGCCTGGGCACGCCGACGCCGGTGGTCCTCCCCCGAGCTGAACCGCGCAACGTGTGCCCGTAGCCAGCGCATGGTAGCCGGCGGCCCATCGTCTGGCACCGGTGGCACGACGAACCGCGGGTCGGTCAATACCGCCCAGATACCCGAGTGGGTGGTGATTCGCATGACCGCCAGGCTAGGGGGCACATTGTTCGGCGCCTGCCGAACACTCGTCGGCCAGAATGGAGATATGTCGCAGCAGCTGGAGCCGACTCCGAACACGCGCGGCACGGCGCTCGCAGAACTGGCCGCCTTGCTCGCTGATCACACCCGGGCGGCGTTCTGCCTCGCGCTTCTAGACGGACGTGCGTGGACCGCTGGCGAGCTCGCACGCCATGTCGGGGTGGCGCGCTCGACAGCCAGCGAACATCTGGACCGGCTGGTCGCACGCGGGCTGCTCGCCGAGCGACGGCAGGGGCGCCACCGCTACATCCAGCTGACCGATCATCGGGTGGCCGAGCTGATCGAGGATCTCGCCGCAGCGGCGCGACCAGTACGTGAGCGTGGACGCACCTTGCGAGCCGCCACCACGTCGACCGCGCTGGCACGCGCGCGCACCTGCTATGACCACCTCGCCGGCCGGCTCGGAGTAGCGGTCACGGACGCCATGGCGCAGCGGGGATTCCTCGATCTGAGCAGTGGCATTGCACTGACCGATGCCGGGCATTCGTGGCTGGCGGACACGATCGGCATCGATATGGAACGGTTGCATGCCGGCCGTCGGCCGTTGGTGCGCTCCTGCCTCGACTGGACCGAACGGCGCACTCACCTGGCCGGCGCCGCTGGTGCTCACCTGTGCCAGCAGTTCCAGGAGCGCGAGTGGATTCGGCGCATCGGTACCGACCGGGCTGTACGGCTCACGTCCGCCGGACAGGCCGCGCTGTCTGGCCTGCTCGGGATCGATCCGGCAGCCCTCGACCTCGAGCCCGCGTCTCTCGCCTGATCGGCGTGAAACCGAATGGGCGAGCGGGACTACTGACTCGGAGTAGAATTTCCTGGCTGTAGACTTTCGACCCTCATGTTTTCGTATGTTGTGACCGGTGGAGGACGCGGCGTCGGCCGGGCGGTCATCGAACGGCTTCTGGACGCCGGACACGTCGCCGTCGCGATCGAACTCGACCAAGGGTCCCTCGAATGGGCCGACGAGCACCCGGCCAGTGATCGAATCGAAAAGGTGATCGGCGACGCCGCCGACGAGACCGTGTTGCATCACGCTGTCGAGCGCGAGCAGTCTCGTGGGCAGCTGTCCGGCTGGGTCAACAACGCGGCCATCTTCCGGGATGCCACGCTGCACACGGATGGCGCCGCCACCGTACTCCAGCTGGTGAACGCGAACCTCGAAGCCACGCTCGCGGGATGCGGAGCAGCCGTGCGAGCCTTCCTGTCGAGCGGGACCGCCGGCGCGATCGTGAACGTTTCATCTCATCAAGCACAGCGACCAGTACCCGGGTGCCTGCCGTACGCCACCGCCAAGGCCGCCATCGAGGGATTGACGCGGTCCGTCGCTGTCGACTATGGCCAGCACGGCATCCGGGCCAACGCGGTCGCCCTGGGAACCATTGCCGTCGAACGATATGTGCACGACGTCGAGCGCTTCGGTCCCGCAGAAGGCCAGAGCTGGGCACGTGACACCGAGCTCCTGCACGCGCTCGAACGGGTCGGCCGCCCCGACGAGGCCGCCGCGGCCATCGTGCACCTGCTGTCCGAACAGGCGAGTTTCATCAGCGGCGCGGTGCTGCCGGTCGACGGAGGCCGGTCTGCGTTGGCGCGCGAACCACACCCTCCGGAGGAGCAGGACCCCGGAGACTGATCGTTTCGTACGGCACCACGAGATGCTCACCCGAAGGCAGAGCGGAACCGTTCACGCAGGTCACCGAGGCGCTCGACCGGTTCGTTGGTGAAGACCAGCCGCAGGTACGCGTCGCCGCTCGGACCCCAGCCGTACATGGGTGTGGCGGCGACCTTCGCGCGCTCGAACAGCCGCGTCGATGTTTCGGCCGGGGTGAGATCCAGCGCCGTGGTATCGACGAGCAGCGACCAGCCACCGTGCGGACGCACGCACGGGTAATCGGCGAGCTGGTCGAGAATCGTCTCGCAGCGCTGCTGCCAGATGCGGCTCGCCGCGGCCACGTCGTCATCCGCGCTTGTGGCGTCGAGCGCATCCGCGACCGCCTGCTGCGCGATGCCGACCTGGCAGATCACATTGGTGAGACCGACCAGCCCGATGTCGGAGATGATCGAAGCCGGGCCGACCACCCAACCGACCCGCCAGCCGATCATCCGCAGCTCCTTGGATGCCGAGCCGACCGTGATGGTGCGCTCGGCCAGCCCTGGATGGCTTGCAGGATGGCTCGGCCCCCGCCCGTCGAATCGGATACGTTCCATCGCTGCGTCGTAGATGAGCCACGCCCCGTATCGTTCCAGCGGCTCGCGCAACGCGCGCCAATGCTCGTCGTCGAGCACCGCGCCTGTCGGCATCGCCGGCCCCATCATCAGCACCGCGGCCGTGTTCGGGCCGACGGCCTCGGCGAGCGCTTCCGCGTCGGTACGCCACCCCTGCGGGGTGGCCGTTGCGCGCACGAACCGGGGAACCCCACCGACAAGCAGGATCCGGTTGATCAGGCCGGCGTAGATGGGATCGCACACCACGACGTCCTGGCCGGGTTCGACGGTCGCCAGCAGCGTGTTGAGGATGCCGTTGAGACCACCGGCGACGGAGACGCACTGCGTATCGGCGTCGTAGGCGTGCCCGGCGATCCGCCCGACGTGTGCCGCGGCGGCCCTCCGCAGGGCGGTGTGACCCTGAAACGGCAGGTAGCTGTTGGCATCGTCGTCATCGAGGGCGTTCCGGGTCGCCGCCATCGCCACCTCGGGCGGACGGAGATCGGTGTCGAGATTTTCCAGACGCAGGAACTCCGGATCGCCCAGGGCGTCGGCGGCGTCGCCCACCGCGTCGACGCCGATGCCGGGGATCTCACGCAGCCGGGTCACCGTCATCGCACTCACTCCCATACCACTGGAGTATAAAGATGTACCAGTATACTGATACACATGACCATGTCCAGCAACAGCGCCAGCAGCATCGCGAGCGATGTCGGACGCAACATCCGGTGTATCCGCCGCGCCGCTGGAAGCTCGCTGGCCGAGCTGGCCAGCGCCGCCGACATCAGCAAGACGACCCTGCACGGCATCGAACAAGGCGAAGCCAACCCCACCCTCGGCACGCTGTGGGCACTCGCCACCGCGCTACGGGTATCGCTCGGCGAGTTGCTGGAGCAGCGGCAATCCACGGTGAACGTGGTCAGGGCCAACGAGGGACCCTACGTGAGCGGCGACGCCGTACACGCCCGGTTGCTGCACCGCATCCCGGTACGCGGCAGCGTCGACGTCTTCGACCTACGCATCGACCCGCGCCGGCAGGTCTCACAATCACACGCCCCGGGTGTACAGGAATGCCTCGTCGTCACGCGGGGACGCATCGCAACCGGCCCGGCGGAGGATCCCGCCGATCTCCAGGCCGGCGACTCGATCCGCTTCGTCGCATCATCCGAGCACAGCTACGAGGGCGTCGAGGACGACAACCATGCCCTGCTGTTGATGATCCACCCCGACGACGCGCCCGACACGCCATCGGCCGGGTAGGAGCCATCACGACTTGCGGGCGATGACGGCACCGTTCGCCACCGGTGCGGTGAAGCGAACGACGTCGACCGTGGCGAACCCGGCCTCCAGCAGCCATGTCCGCAGTTCCCCCTCGGTGAAGCTGCGCCCCCACATCTCCACCTGCATGGCCAAGCCCATGAGGGCCGCGTTCAACGGGCCGTCCTCGGTGTCATCGATCAAGAGCTCGCCAATGATCAGCCGACCACCCGGCGGCAAGGCGGCGAAACACTTGTCCAGCAGCACCCGATCATCACCGTCGTTCCAGTTGTGCAGGATCGACGAGAGCACCATCAGGTCGTAGCCATCCGGAAGCTTGTCGTCAGCGAAGAAATCGCCGGGGATCGTCGAGATGCGATCCTCAAGCCCGGCGGCATCGATCTTCGCCTGGGTGAGTTCGCAGACATGAGGCAGGTCGTAGACCGCCGCTCGCAGCTGTGGATACATCCGGCACAGCTCGATGTCCCAGGCCGCGCCACCGCCTCCGACGTCCAGCAGGCTGCGCGCCTCCGTCAGGTCCACGTGCTTGCCGACTTCGCGCGCGGTCACCGACGAAACCGCCGCCATCGCCTCCCAGAAGGTTTCGAGGAGGACGGGATCCGCATCCTCGAAGAGCGTCTGCTGCTGGTCCGGCTCCCATGTCGTGGGGCGGTTGGCGCGCAGCGACTCGGCAAGCCGCATCCACCCGGGGTAGTTGTGCCGGTCGATGAACTCTACCCAGCCACCGAAGTAGTCGGGCCTGCCGCGCACCAGATACCGATCGGCCAACGCGGAGTTGCTGTACCCGTCGCCGCTCCGGATGAGGAGTCCCAGCGCAGCGCAGGCCAACACGAGCGAACGCGTCGGCCGTCGTCGCAGGTTCAGTTGTGACGCGAGCTCCTCCACAGTGCTGCCCGGTCGCTCGGCGAGCGCTCCGAAGACGTCCACCTCGAGTGCCGCCGCAAGTGTCTTGGACACCCACAGCCCGGACGTCATCTCCATGATCGTGCTTGGACCTGCTGCATGAGCGGGTTCGTGAGTCATCACTGCGCACCTCCTCAGCGGCAGAGCGCCGTCGCGGACCCGAAACTAGGGAACGGGCGATCGGGGAAACGGGTCGGCAGCGAACGGGCGATCTGGGCCGAACATCGAACGAAGAAGATCGTTGATTGAGATCAACGATAACTGTGTGCTATATCGGCGTGACAGAGCATCAGCCAGGGGCTTGTTTCGGCCAGTGCCGCTTCACATTGGCCGGCAGCTCGGCCATGGACCCGGGCAGGACCGAAGCACGCTCGGATCACGGGTTCAGGAGCTCTGCACATCCCGGCGGCGGAATCCAGCCACGCCGACACCGATCAACCCGCCAGCCACCGCGACGAGGACCACGATCGGAAGCGCGTCGAAATCCACTCCGGGCAGCTGCGGCACGTGACCGAACGGCGAGAGGTTACGGGCCGGGGAATCGTCCAGCCCCAAGGGTGCCCCGAGCAGGCCGACGAGCACGTCGTAGACGAGCACGAGCCAGGCCGCCTTCACGACACCCGGTAGCACGCCGAACAGGGCAACCACGACTCCCGCCGCCACCCAGATGGCCGGAAGGTACGCCACACCACCAGCGAGCAACTCGAACAGCAACGACGCGTCTTGCTGGCCGGCGGCAGCCGTGACACCGAGCAGCATCGAGCCGGCCAGCATGACGAGTGCACTGCCGCCCGTCGCCACCGCCAGATAGCCGGAGACCCACCGCTGCCGGGACAGCGCCGTGGCAAGCATCGGCTCAACCCGCCCGCTGATTTCTTCGCCGCGCATCCGCAGCGCGGACTGGATCGCAAAGCCAGTGGTGATCAAGGCCAGCATCCGGGTCACGGTGCCGAGAAATGACTCGGTCACCGTAGCTCCTTCCGCGGCGGCGATGATGTCCTGAAGCTGCTCGTTCTCGGCGGCGAACTCCCCCACATCGCCGACGAGTGGCCCGAAGCTGGCGCCCAGGAGGGCCAGTCCGATGGCCCAGGCGATCAGCCCACCACGCTGTAACCGCAACGCCAGCCCGACCGGTCGAACGAGCTGGCTCGTGGCACGCGAACGACCCGGACGCGGAGGCACGAGCGCTCCCCCGACGTCACGGCGGGCGCTCACTACCATGGCGCCGTACGTCACGACGACGGCCAGCGACAGCGACAGCAGCAACGGCCACCACCGCTCGTCGACGAACGCGCGAGTTTCCAGCGACCAGGCGAACGGAGACACCCACGACAGGCCCGTCTCGCTGATGTCGCCGATGGCCCGGAGTACGTAGGTGACGCCCAGCGCCGCCACGCCGACGCCGATGGCGCCCCGGGCGTACTCAGCGACCTGGGCCGCGATCGCCGCTGCCGCGGTGAAGACCAACCCGGCCGCGGTCATCGAGAGACCGAACGTCAACGATCCGGTCCCATCGAGCTCCTCCAAGCTGGACAGGCCGGCCGCAGCGAGCAGGCCGACGACGACGTTCGCGGCGGCGACCACGACGATGCTCGACACCGTGCCAGCGTGCCGCCCGACCGCTGCCGATCTGATCAGTTCGGCCCGCCCACTCTCTTCTTCGGCTCGGGTGTGCCGGATCACGAGGAACACGCTCATGAGCGCGACCAGGATGACTCCGAGGTAGAGCCCTTCGTTCGCAACCATCGCGCCGAGGGTGTAGTTGTCGAGTCCGTAGCCGGGGCCGTTGAACGCGACGAAGATCGGGCTGTCGACCAGCTTCGCACGGCTGTCGAGGTCGGACTGCGTCGGAAAGGTGTCGGCATAGCTCTGGGCCACGCCCACCAGGGATACGACGATCGCGACGATCCAGACCGGAATCCGTATCCGGTCGCGGCGCAGGATGAACCGGATCAGCGTCCCGGTACCTGCCAATGCGCCGTTGCCACTCCGGGCGATGTCGGCATCGCGAGCCGCCGTGGTGGAGATCCCGGCGTTCATCGCGACACCCCGTCCTGGGTGGTGGCGCCAGGAAGTTCAGCGCCGTAATGCCGCATGAACAGCTGCTCGAGCGTGGGAGGCTGGCTGACCAGGGCGCGTATGCCCAGCTCGTGAAGATGTCCGACAACGGCGTCGAGATGTTCGGTGTCCACGTCGAACCGTGCCCGCCCGTCCTCCAGCCGCAGGTCGTGCACGCCGGTGAACTGGCTCACCGAGTCGGCTGGACGGCTGGTCATGACGTCGATCGTGGTTCGGGTCAGATGCCGGAGTTCCGCGAGCGTTCCGGCCTCGACGACCCGGCCGAGGCGGATGATCGAGACATGATCGGCCAGCGCCTCGACCTGGGCGAGGATGTGGCTGGACAGCAACACCGTCCGCCCGGACGCCTTGGCCTCGCGGATGCACTCCTGGAATACCGCTTCCATCAGGGGGTCGAGACCGGCTGTGGGCTCGTCAAGAATCAGCAATTCCGCGTCACTGGCCAGCGCCGCGACGATGGCGACTTTCTGCCGGTTGCCCTTGGAGTAGGTGCGGCCCTTCTTGCTCGGATCCAGATCGAATCGTTCGCACAACTCGTCCCGGTGGCGGGGATCGAATCCATCGCGCAACCGAGCCTGCAGATCGATAGCCTCGCCACCGGTCAGGTTCGGCCACAACTCGACGTCGCCGGGCACGTACGCGAGCCGTCGATGCAACTCCACCGCGTCGTCCCAGGCGTCGCCGCCGAGCACGGTCGCCGTACCGTGGTCGGCTCGCAACAGGCCAAGCAGGATCCGAATGGTCGTGGATTTCCCGGCCCCGTTCGGTCCGAGGAAGCCGTGCACCTCGCCACCCTCGACGACGAGGTTGACTCCATCCAGCGCCCGTGTCGTGCCGAAATTCTTGACTAGGCCTTCCACCGAGATGACGGGTCTCATGCCGCTGTCACTCCGATCTGATTCATGCGGCGGCCGTGCGCGCCTCCAGATTCTGCTGACCATAAAGTAACTTACCGTCTAGTCAGTTGTCTACCATCGGGATGGTAAGTTACCAACCATATAGGCTGGTACCGCGACAATCGGGAACACGAACGAGCACGCGAGAGAGCGCCAGCAGGAGGGTCCATGGAGGCAGAACAGCCTCAGCGCCGGGACGGGCGGACCAGAGACACGAGGGAGCGCATCCACGGCATTGCGCTGGAGTTGTTCGTCACCCAGGGGTTCGCGAACACGACGATGCAGGACATCGCCGACCGGCTCGGCCTGACGAAGGCGGCGCTGTACTATCACTTCCCTACCAAGCGGGACCTGATCCGCAGCATCCTCCAGCCGGGCATCGACGACGTCGAGGCCTTTCTCAGCGACACCGAGCGCGAGACCTTGTCCCGGCGCGAGATCCTCGAACGCTTCTTCGACCTCAACTACGCCCACCGCACCGCGTTCCTCGCGCTCAGTCTCGATCCATCGGGCATGGCCGAACTGGAAGTCGAGAACTGGATACCTCGCTTGGCCGCCACGTTCCAGCGACTGCTGTTCGGACCCGACGCAACGAACGAGGACCGTATCCGCGCCGTCATCGTTGCGAACGGCCTCAGCCGGTGTGCCACCTTGTTCACGGACATCCCGCACGACGAGTTGCGAGCCAAAGCGGTGAACGTCGCGATGCAGACGCTCACCGCGCCCCAGACCGACACGGGCTCGCACCCAGGGGCCGCAGCTGGCGCTGCGGAGACTACTGGCACTCCGAGTTGACGACGCGCCGCTCCGTCCGTGCCGTCACGTGCCGACGGCAAGTACGGCGGCGCTGCCAGTTCCGCTCACAGATCGCGCCGCGTGCGCTCCTCCACGTACTGTTCATAATGCTGGATCACCGTGTCCGCCAGCTCGATCCCCAGCCCCGGGCCGTTCGGCACCGCCAACTCCCCGTCGTCGAGCCGCAACGGCGTCGTCAGCACATCGGTGCGCAACGGATTGTCCCGCACATCCAGCTCGATCCAGCGAACGGACGGAAAGGCGGCACCCACGTGGAGGCTGGCAACGATTCCGATCGCACCTCCGTAACAGTGCGGCGCCACGCCCGTACCGCATCGCCCGGCATGCTCGGCAACCGCGGCACCCATCGTGATTCCGCCACATTTCGCCAGGTCCGGTTGGATCAGATGGATCGCCGGCGATTCGACGTACCGCTCGAACTCGGTAATGCCGTAGACGTTCTCCCCCGTCGCCAGCGGGATGGTCGTGTCGGCGCCCAGCTCCTCCAGTTCGTCGAGGTCGTCGTGAGTCAACGGCTCCTCGAGCCATTCCACGTCATGGCGCTCCAGGAGCTCGCACATCGCTTTGGCTTCTGCCAGGTTCCACGCTTGATTCGCGTCCGCGAACAGCCGCCGCTTCTCGCCCAGGGTGCTCCGCGCCTCGCCGAGGATGGCGGCGTCACGCTCGGCGCCGAACCCGACCTTGGTCTTTACCGCCGGCAGTCCCGCCTGCATGGCGCGCTCGCACAGCTCCGCCACCCGCGTCGGCCCCACACCGCTTCCGTATGCGGGCACGTGCCCCCGGCCGCCGTCGCCACCCAGAAGCGCCGCCACCGACTGCCCGTGTAACTTGCCATGCAAATCCCACAGGGCCATGTCGACTCCGCTCAACGATTGCCAGATCGGGCCCAACGCGCCCCATTGCCGGCCAAGAGGCAGCAACTGCCGCGTCAATTCACCGTGGATCTCTCGCGGATCGGATACCTCCATTCCCACCAGCAGCGACGCCACTCCATCACACAGCGTGCCCAACCGCTCGCGGGGTGCCCATGCCGGATAGTTGATCCAGCTCTCCCCGATACCGACCGCGCCGTCGGCTTCGACCTCCACCACGCACATCCGACGATCTGTCAGCTTCCCGAACGACATCGCCACCGTGTCGGTCGCCCCGAGCGGAGCGGACAACACCGTGACGCCAAGCCTCTCTACGCGCATACCCTCCGACCTGTTTCACACCCGCTTGTTGTCTACTGACCGCACCGCCGCACCGAGCCGCAGAGCCGGCCCGAGGTCAGGGAAGTTGAACCAGTAGCACCTCCGAGAACAGCAGGTAGATCGCGCCGACGAACACGATCGACACCGCGACGTCGACGACCAGACCCTTCAAAGACCAGCTCTTGCCCCGCATCAGCGTTGCCGTCACGGCGAAGAACACGATGCTGGTGATCACGTAGCCCAGAACCGGCAACGCGGCAAAGCACAGCAACAACAAGACCACGGCTCGCAGGAGTCCGGATAGCGGATCACCGTGCTCGTCCGCGCGGACCGTACGCCCGAACCAGGCGCTGATCCCGAGTCCGACACCGAGCACGGCCATCGCGATCAACAGGAAGTCCGGGAAGTACCCGCTGTACTCACTCGTGTAATCACGCTGCACCCACATCGCAGCCGCAAACGCGGCAAAGAGCAGGCCGCCCACCAGATCGAGATAACTACCGATGCGCCGCCTGTTCGCTTCCATCGTGCTCTCCCACGCAGTGCCCATCACGTTCCGTCCTCGCCTGAGGTCACCTCGTCGCGCTTCGGCCCCCGGCGCGCCCGACGCAACGACCAGCCCACGGACAACACACATGCCAGAATCAAGACGATGCTGATCGGACGGCTGAAGAACGACGTCCACGGCATGTCCATGCCGACCGAAGACTGCAGCCCCTGGACCAACCCCTCTTCCGCGATCGGGCCGAGGATGAGACCGAGGACCACCGTGGCCGGCCCGATACCGATCGTGCGCAGCAGGTAACCGACAACGCCCAACAGCCCCATCAACAGCACGTCGATGATCGAGTTCCGGATCGCGTACGCGCCCACCATGCTGAGCACCACGATTCCGGGTGCGAGATAGCGCGTCGGCATGACCACCACCGCGCGCTGCAAGCCCCGGCCTGCGATCAACCCGACCGGCACCATGACGACAGCGCAGATGGCAAGGGCCGTGACGAACGTGTACACGAGGTCGCCGGAGCTCTCGAACAGGCCAGGACCCGGGCGGAGACCGTGTAACAGCAGGGCGCCGAGAATGATGGCGTGCGGCGGCGAACCCGGCACGCCCAGGCTCAATGTGGGAACGAGTCCACCGCCGATCGTGGCGTTGTTCGCCGTCTCCGAGGCAACCACGCCATCCACCTCACCTTTGCCGAAACGCTCCGGTGTCCGCGACGCCCGCCTCGCCTCGTTGTAGGCCACCAGGTTCGACACGCTGCTGCCCGCGCCAGGTAGTGCGCCCACAACGGCACCGATCGCGGACGAGCGCACCAGGTTGAGAGGACGGGAGAAGACGGCGATCACGGTGGCCTTCACCTGCGACTGTTTCTCAGCACGTTGTTCATAAACCTCGACGTCCCGGTGACGATTGGCGATCAACCGGATCACCTCGGGGATCGTGAAGAAGCCGATCATCGCCGGAATCAGTTCGACGCCACCCTGCAACTCCGACATGCCGAAGGTGAACCGCACGTCACCCCCGACGGGAGCCAATCCGATGGTGCCGAGCACCAAGCCGAACACGACGCCGAGGATTCCTTTCAGTAGCGAATCCTCCGCCAGGGTCACGATGATGGTGAGGCCGAAGACGGCTACCCAGAAGTACTCCTGTGGCCCGAAGTTCAGCGCGAACCCGGCCAGCAGCGGCCCGACGACGACCATCGCCACGACGCCGAGCACACCACCGACGAACGATCCGATGGTGGCGCCGACGATCGCCTCCTCGCTCCGGCCCTGTTTCGTCATCGGATAGCCCTCGAGAGCCGTCGCTATCGAGGACGGCGTGCCCGGGGCGTTCACCAGTATCGCCGTGAAGGCACCCCCGTATATGGCTCCCACGTAGAAGCCGCCCAGCAGGACGAGGCCCGCGGTGGGGTCCATCGCAAAAGAGAACGGAACGAGTAGCGCGAGACCCATGGTGGCGCTCAGTCCCGGCATCGCCCCCACTGCCACTCCGCTGACCGTCCCGATCACGATCAGCAGCAGCATGGAGGGACTCAGGGCCTGCGTTATGCCCGCAAGAATCGACTCAAACACGGTCCTGTACCGCTTCCTATCCGAATGACGAGCAGATCAACCGCGAGACCGCAGCGGCACGGTCACTCGAGAACTCCGATCTCGTTGAACAGTTCTTCGAGTTCCCCTTCGCGTTGGTCGATGAATTCGGCCGCTTCCTCCGGGCCGTAATCTTCCATCTTCAAGCTGTTCTCCTCGAAGTCTTCCTGGACCTCGGGCATGGAATGTATTTCGTCGAAGGCGGCAGCCAACTGTTCGACTACCTCGTCTGGAGTGTCCTTCGGAACCATCGTGCCGCGATACGCTCCACCAACCACGTCGTAGCCCTCCTCTTGGAAGGTGGGAACGTCCTCCAAGCCCGGCAGCCGTTCCTCGGTAGCAATGGCGAGTGGCCGCATCTCACCCTCTTGCGTTTCCAGCTGCGTGGGGAACGTGAAAAGGGAATCGACGTGGCCACCGAGCAGTGCCGGCACAGTAGCGCCGGTGCCGGAAAATTCGGTGTATCCCAGCTCGATGCCGGCTTCCCGCTCCAACAACAGGGTGCCGAGGTGGTTCGGCGTGTACGTGCCGGTCCCGCCAATACTCATCGCATCGGCGCCCTCTTTCGCGGCACTGATGTACTCGTCGAGCGTCTCGATGGGGCTGTCTTCGCGAACCACGAGCAGGTTTGGCGTGCTCTGGAATATGTTGACGATCTTAAAATCGTCCGTCTCGTACCCCACGTCTCCAGAGGCCATCGGCTGCGCAATGATGTGCGGCAAGTTGAATCCGGCAATCGTGTGGCCGTCGGGAGTGGCGCGCGTCAGCTCCGACCACGCGAGGGCACCGCCCGCACCAGGCTGATACGTGATGTTGACGTTCGTGTCGAGAACATCTTCGAGAGGTTCTTGCTGAAGCCGTGCCGTGATGTCGGATTCACCGCCGGGATCGAAAGGAATGACATACTCGACTGCCTGCGTCGGGTATTCCTCGCTGCTCTCGTCTCCCGTGGCGCCGCACGCGGCAAGCGAGGCGGACAGCAAGAAACCCGAAATGACCATGACCGGACGTGCCTGATCCACCTGACCTCCTCATCGTCGAGCACATGCCCTCACCTGAGTGGGCGCGGCATGTCGTTGATCCACTGGACTCGTTCCGCCCGAGCTGACGTGTGCTCCATCGACGACCGGACGTGTGGCCCTCGGCACACAAGCAGCATGCACGAAGCGTGTTACATGTTGCATGTAACTGTCAACCAATCTTCACTCATCCGACGCTGACGCGCCGTCCTCGACGAGCGCGACATGCCCCAACGGACCGACGCATGCCACGGTCCCGCATCGACCGTGGCATGTCCCCTTCGAAGCCGTCCTGCATGTACGTTGTATTGGTGGCCGTGTCCAGCACGAGACCTCAAACTCGCACGCTTGCGTACGGGAGAGCCGATGCCGCACAGCCGACGCCGCACAGGCGCTGTGCGCAGGACACCGTGCGCGAGGGGACACTCAGAGCGCATCGATGCAGCGCGCTGCACAGGAAGGTAACGTAACGTGGCCCTGCGACTACCGACACGCGGCGAAGCCCTGGCGGACCAGGCCTATATCGCCTTGCGCGACGCGATCGTGACGCACGAGCTCCCGCCCGGCACACGTCTCTCCGTTCCCGAGATGGCGCGCCAGCTCGGCATCAGCCGGAGCCCCGTCCGCGAGGCCATAGCCCGCATCACCTACGAAGGTCTCGCTCACATCGAGTCCAATCGCAGCGCCGTGGTCTCCGAGATCCGCATCGAAGATCTCATCGAGATCTACTCGCTGCGCGAGGTCCTCGAGGGCCTGGCGTGTCGCCTGGCGGCCGAACGCCTCCAGCAGGAGGACGTCACGCAACTCAGGACGATCCTCGACGAGCACGAACAGGCAATCTCCGCGGGGAATCTGGAACGCCACTACGAGCTCGATCAGGAGTTCCACGCGACGATACGGCGGATCGCCCAGCATCATCGTCTGATCGAGTCGCTTGATCGATTGCAGGAACAGATCCGGGTCGCGATGTACACGACTCGCCGCTCTCCCGGCGGCATGCCTCAGGCGCTGGCCGAGCATCACGCCATCGTCGACGCGCTCGTGTCCGGAGACCCCTCGCAGGCGGAACAGGCGGGGCGTGCGCACGTCTCCCGCCTGCTGCAAGACCTGCGACGACGCCTCGACGGCGAGGACTAACCGGCCGCGCCAGGACGGCCACCACCGCGTGCGGCGGCACGGAGATCAGCGCTGCGCGCCCGCCACCTCTGCTGCGAGGTCAGCCACCCGCTCCATGAACTCGCTGTCCATCCGTTCCCGGCTGACCAGCATGCGGAAGTAGATCGGCGCGATCACCATCTCCGCGATCAGCGCGGCATCCGGCGGCGGTGGAATCTCGCCCCGTTCGGTCGCTCGTTCGATCATCCGAGATGCCAATGCGAATCGCGTTCTCCAGAACGTCCGTGCAGCCTCGGCTACCCGCGGATCGCTGTCACCGATCGCCGCGACCGCTCTCACCACGGCTTCGACCTCGGGTTCCATGCTGCTTGCCAGGACTGCTCTGCCGTACTCCAACAGGTCCTGTCGGAGCGAGCCGGTGTCCGGGATCGGAACTTCGCGGCTGCCCCGTTCGAGCATCGCCTCCAGTACAAGGGTTTCCCGGTCCCCCCAGCGCCGATAGATGGTGGTCTTGTGCACGCCGGCGCGCTCGGCCACGCCTTCGATGGTGAGCAACCCGTAGCCGACAGCCACCAACTCCTCGAGAGTCGCCTTCAGGACGGCTGCACGCACCCGAGCGCTTCGTCCGCCCGGTCTCTTCTGGGTCAGAGCCCGCTCGCTCGTCGATGCCATGACCGAATTCTAACGCAACAGAGTATAGCGATAACTATTGCAACGCTACGACGCTTTTGCTAGCGTTCAGAACTAACGCAACTCAGCGGTGCGTTAGCGCGGTGGCCAGGTGTCCCGCGCCCGTACTGGCCGGGGCGACCCGTCGCCGGCCTTGTGCTCACTGTGATCGCCGCCGGTCGATCACGCACGTGTATGGAGGAGAGGTAGAAGTGATCGGACGTACGGTGGCACGGTTCCCGCGATCGGTGCTGGCTGCAGCGATAGGCGGGTTCGTGCTCTTTGTCGCGGTGGCTGCCGGTGCGATGGATGCGCTGTCGCTGAGCCGGTTCGAGGCGCCGGACTCGGAGGCGGTCGACGCCCGGGAGATGCTGGGTGACACGTTCGGCACGGGCAGTCCCAACGTCGTGATCCTGATCTCTCCACGCGAAGGCACTGTCGACGACGAACCGGCGACGTCGGTCGGCCGCGAGTTGACAGACGAGCTGGCCGACTACCCGGGGGTGGGCGATGCCTGGTCATACTGGTCGCCGAACGCGCCCGAGACGCTGGCCAGCGAGGACGGCCGTCACGCGCTTGTCGTGGCCTGGGTGCCAGGCGATGTCAATCAGGTGCGCGAAGAGGTGCTGCCCGAAATAGAGGCCGACCTGATCGAACCCATCGACGTGTCGGGTGTCGACGTGCAACTCGGCGGATCCGACGAGGTGTTCCGGGTCGTGGGCGAGCAGGCGGCATCCGACTTCCTCCGCGCCGAGATGATCATTATTCCACTGGTCACGCTGCTGCTCTGGGTGGTCTACCGGCGCTTCCGGCTCGCGCTCGTGACATTGGGCGTCGGGCTGTTCGCGGTAGCCGGAACCCTTGCGATCCTGCGCACTCTCACCGCCGTCGTGGAGATCTCGACGTTCGCCGCGAACATCGCGCTGGTCATGGGCATCGCGCTCGGCGTCGACTACGGGCTGTTCGTCAGTTACCGCTTCCGTGAGGAACTGGCCGCGGGCCGTACCGTGCCTGAGGCCGTTCAGCGCGCCGTCGCCGGCGCGGGACGGACGGTCGTGTTCAGCGCCTTGACGGTGGCCGCATCTCTGGCCGTGTTGCTCGCGATCCCGTTCCCGTTCCTGGCGTCGTTCGCCTATGCGGGCGTCGCGGTGGTGACGACGGCGACGATCGGCGCGGTCATCGTGCTGCCCGCCGCGCTACGGCTGCTAGGCCAGCGCGCTGTGCGGCGTGGGCCGGCGCCACAACGGCAGCGTTGGTTCGCCATCGCAACCGTGGTAATGCGTCGCCCGGTGTTTACCGGCGGCGCCGGCCTGGTTGTGCTTGTCGCCCTCGGCGCGCCAGCGCTCGGCATCAACTTCGGCGCACCGGACGACCGGGTGCTGCCACCCGATCACCCGGTCGTCGGCATGTATGACACCATCCGCGACGAGTTCACCACCGAGGACGTGGATGCGCTCAACATCGTCGCCGACGACGCCGACGTTCAGGAGGTGGAGGCCTACGCGACGACGCTGTCGCTGATTGACGGTGTCCTTCGCGTCGATTCCGCGGCCGGAAGCTACGTGGACGGCACCCGCGTCGGTGAGCCCGGTCTCGGCGGTACGGAGCGGTTCGTCGAGGGGAATGCGACCTGGCTCGCCGTGGTGCCCACCGGCGAGCGCCTTGCCGACGATCCGACCGGCCTGGTCGACGACGTTCGTGCGGTCGGGGCACCATTCGAGACCGTCGTCGGCGGGTACCCGGCCGAGCTTGCCGACTACCGCGACGCCGTCGTGGACCGATTTCCCCTCGTTGCCGTATTGATCCTGCTGGTCACCGCCGTCGTGCTGTTCTTGATGACCGGCAGCGTCGTCGCGCCGCTGAAGGCATCGGTGCTCAACATGCTCTCGTTGTCGGTCATGTTCGGCGTCCTGGTGTGGGGATTCCAGGAAGGCGGCCTGGCCGATCTGCTCGGGTTCACGCCCACCGGAAGCATCGAGCCGAGCATCCCCATCCTGATGTTTTGCGTCGCGTACGGGCTGTCCATGGACTACGAGGTGTTCCTGCTCGCTCGGATCAAGGAGGATTACGAACGCACCGGCGACGTGGTCGGCTCGGTGCCGCGCGGCATCGCCCGCTCGGCACCACTCGTCACGGCGGCTGCGCTGATCCTCGCCGCCTCCTTCGCCGTCTACGCCACGAGCGGCGTGTCCTTCCTGCAGCAGCTCGGTATCGGCATGGCGCTCGTCGTCGCGGTGGACGCCACCCTCATTCGCGGCGTGCTGGCTCCGGCATTCATGCGCCTGGCCGGATCGGCCAACTGGTGGGCGCCCCGGCCGCTGCGGCGACTGCACGACCGCATCGGGCTGTCCGAGACCAGCGCCGGGGATATCGCGGATGCCGGCCTGCCGCTGGATGCGACGCTGGAGCGCCGGTAGCCAGCCTCCCGTCCGCGGGTGCACGCCGTCGTACATGGACGGCGTGCACCCGCGACTGGACGTCTGGGACCCAGACCCGCGTACTCGCTAGCACGGGTGACACCGACCAGCAGCGCTATGACCTCGGCCACGCCGATGCCCGTTCGACCGTTCGAGATGCTGCTCGACCGTTCGAGACCAACGCCAACGCACTAGCTTGGGCACAGAACGCAAACAACACAGAATCCCTGCCCGGCACACACGCGGGGCGGTTCAGGCTCCCGCGAGGGGCGTTGAGAGGCCGCGACGGTGTTAGGGAACGGTGGGGTGTTGATCGGCGCCACTCAGCCGCGCTGCTGTACGGATGAGTGCGGCGATCTCGCGCGAGCGGCTGTTTGGTGGCCAGGCGATCACGGTGGTGACTGGTGGTGCGTCGAGGACTGGAACGGCGACGTGCTCGGGCCACTGCCAGGCGCGGCTGGACGCGGGGATGACGAGCAGGGTCTTGCCGAGCGCGACGAGCTGTGCGAGCTGTGACTGGGTGCGGACCTCCGGCCCTGGACCGTCGGGATACGTGCCGTCCAGTCGGGGCCAGCGGGCGATCGGCAGGTCCGGAACGTTCTCGACCTCGGCAAGCGTGAGTTGCTCGCGCGAGGCCAGAGGATGCTCTGCCGGAAGGATGGCGACCTGTCCCTCTGTGAGCAGGTCCTCGGTGTCGAACCCGGCAAGGTCGTCGAACGGGCGATGCATCAGCGCCACGTCCGCCTCTCCGCTGCGGAGCAGCCTTGCCTGTTCACCGACCTCGCACAGCAGCACCTCGACCGGAGCCGTACCGCGTTCGTCGGCGTGTGCGTCGATCAGAGTTCTCAGGAGTTCGTGGGACGCTCCGGCCTTCGTCGCGAGCACAAGCGACCGCTTCGGGTCCCCGGCACGCCGGACGCGACGCGCGGCGGCCGTCACGGCGTCCAGAGCCGCTCCGGCCTCCCGGAACAGGACCTCGCCCGCATCGGTGAGCGCCACGCCACGACGGTTCCGGACGAACAGCTGAACCCCGAGCCGACGTTCCAACTGGCGGATCGCCCGCGACAGCGGCGGTTGCGCGATCGCGAGCCGCTCTGCAGCACGTCCGAAGTGCAGTTCCTGCGCGACCGCGAGGAAATAGCGCAGCTCGCGAGTCTCCAACTGATCCACAGGTCAAGCCTACCCGGGAGATACCTGGCAGGTATCACAGCGGACCGGATCGGTGTTGGCCCCGCAAACCCTCTGCGGTTGAACATGGATTGCGTGAGTGAGACGAAGACGGCGCTGGTGACCGGCGCGAACAAGGGAATCGGTTTCGCTATCGCCCAGGGACTCGGAGCAGCCGGCTTCCGTGTGGCCGTGGGAGCTCGCGATGACGCGCGGCGCGACGCAGCGGTCCAGCATCTGCAGGATGCCGGTGTCGACGCGTTCGGGGTCGCCCTCGACGTCACATTCGAGGAGAGTGCGGCTGCCGCGGCGAGGTCCATCGAGACCGAGGCGGGCCGGCTGGACGTGCTCGTCAACAACGCCGGCATCTCAGGGCCCACCGATAACGGCGCGCAGGACCCAACCACGCTCGACCTCGAGGTCGTCCGCACCGTTGTGGAGACCAACGTCCTCGGCGTCGTCCGCGTCACCAATGCGATGCTCCCGCTGCTGCAACGGGCCGAGTCACCACGGATCGTCAACATGTCCAGCGACATGGGCTCCCTGACACTGCGGACCGGTCCGATCCTGGCTGCCTATGCACCATCGAAGACCATGCTCAACGCCATCACCGTCCAGTACGCACGCCGCTTCGTCGAGACGAAGATCATAGTCAACGCCGCCTGTCCCGGCTACGTCGCTACCGACTTCACCGGCCACAACGCCCCCCGCACACCCGAACAGGGAGCTGCGATCGCGGTCCGACTCGCCACCCTGCCCGACGACGGACCACGAGGAAGCTTCTTCAACGACGACGGCACCGTCCCCTGGTGACCCGCGCCGCCCTCCTGTCACAGGGGCCGTGCGGACAGCACGAGGTCCAACGCTCCGGCCGCTGCAGGTGCTACGTCGAGCGAGTCCCCCGCGGCCGCCAACGCGCTTGCTCGACAGGGCGGGCCCGTCGAGCAAGCGCGGTCCACGACGGGCCCCGCCGGATGAGGCGATACTGCCTGGCCATACGGTCCGTTTCGCCTCCGACGCGGTTTCGCTTCTCCGGAACTCAGGCCGCGTGTCAGAGGACGGCGTGCTCGGGGACCAGATCACAGTTGGCCGTACTCGCCGTCGTACGCTGCCTCGGTGGCGGCATCGGCGGGCGTGCCCGCGTGGGTGAAATGGATTTCAACGCCGAAGAGCTCGGAACGGCCACCCGCTTCGCGGGGGCCGTGTCTTGTTTCAGGGCTGCTCCAGTGTGGCGAGCTCTGCCGGAGGTCCACCGGTGGGGTCGTTGGCTCATCCTGGGCGGGGTTTCAGTGGGCGACGATGACCGCGAGGAGACCACCCAACGCGATGGTCTGCAGCGCGGCTCGGAGCCAGATGACCCGGTCCCAGCGTTGTTGAAGTTCCCTGGTGTCAACCGGGACCGTGTGGCCGGCCGCGGCCGCGCGGAGCCTCGTGTTGATGGGCGCGCTGATGCGAAGGTAGACGGCGAGCCAGGCCAGTAGTGCGAGCAGAGCGGTGGCTGCGCCGATGCGTGCCGGGGCGCTGTCGCCAAGCGCGACGGCAACTACGGCGGCGATCACGGAGGCCACGCCCGGCACGGGGAGTCGGCGGTCGCCGTACTCGTGGATCCTGCCGATCAGGTCGGCGACGGAGGCGTCGGCGGCGTCGCTCGCTGCCGGGCGCACGACGAGCGCGCAAAACAGGTCGGTGCCGTAGATGATGGCTGCGCCGAGGATGCCCACGACGGCGATCGTGATGACGACGGTGTTCACGGCGTTGTTCCCGCCGTCGGGCCGGAGGGGGCCCGGGCAGGGCCCGTGTGAGGCAGTCGGTCATTGTGTCCTCGAACAGGACGTGCAGTCCGTCGGCGTCGACGTCGACGCGACCGACGATCAGTAGCGCGATCAGCCCGTGGGCGGTTCCCCACAGCTGCAGGACGTGCTGCTCGGGATGGGGGTCTCCGGCGGCGGCGAGCAGGTCGGTCATGACGTCGCCGATGGCCTGCCCTTCGGTCCAGGCGTCGGTAGCGGGCACCCGTACACCGCCCAGGCCATACATGAGTTGATAGAGGTCGGGATTGGCCAGGGCGAAATCGAGATAGGCGTGGCCCGCACGTCGTACTGCCGCAGCTGTGCGCGACGCGTCCGTCCTCGAGTTACCGGTGTCGCAGCCACCGTCGCCGTCGGACCCCGGACGCCGGGCAGCGGTGATCATGGCGTCCCGGAGTCGGGCGAACGCCTCGCGTACCAGGGTGCGGAGGATGTCGTCACGGCCGGTGAAGTAGCGGTAGGCGAAGTTCGCGGAGTACTCGATCTCCTCGGCGAGCCGGCGCATGGTCACCGCGTCCCACCCGTCGCGGCGGGCCACGTCCAGGGCCGCCGACAGAATCGTCTCCCGCGCGGCGGCCCGCTCCCGGTCCCTCCGTCGCTGCGACGGTGTCGGCCCGGACGGGTCCGGTGGCGACGTTTCGAACGTTGGGGGATCGTGAGTCACTGGTCACCGCTCTCGCCGGCCAGTTGTGCGAAGAACGCCTGCCCGTCGATCTGGTCCCAGTGCTCGACCGCCATCCCGTCGACGACCCGCCAGATGTCGATGGAGTGCATCCGCACCGGTCGGCCGGTGGGCTCTAGGCCCAGGAACGGGCCCTGGAATGTTGCCCGGTAGGTGAAGCGGCCCGCGACACGATCGCCATCGACCAGGACGTCCTCCAGGGTCACCTCGGTGTCGGGGAACGCCGCGAACCACGCCTTCCAGAACGCCCTGTTCGCTTCGCGGCCGTTCCCGACGTGGAAGTTGTGGTTGATGTAGTCCTCGGCGATGAAACCGTCGACCGCGTCGGGATCGTGATCGTTCATCAGGTCCGCGAACGCATGGGCGACGGTCTTCGCGCGGTGCTGTGTGGTGCTGGTACTCATGACTCCACCTCTGTTGGTTACAGTGTCACCAATGTGTACTTTGTAACCAAAGAGTCAAGTGGGCTGGGCTGGTTCCGGCGACCATGTCCAACACGTGTTCGGCGTGGCCCAGAGGCCCGAAGGCCATGCACGGCCCTTCGCCCGCCCTCTCGGGCCTTGGCCTACCAGCGGCGCCGGGTCCGCTCGAGCATGCCGATCACCACCGGCCAAGCCATCGGAGGCGTCGCACCCCAACGACCTCACCGTCGATGAAGCCGAGACCGTTCGTGCAGTGCTCCATCGGGTGTTCGACCAGCTCGAAGCCTCCAGCGACGACGAACGTGCCATGCTCACCAGTCAGCGCGACAAGCTCGAGGCCGAACGCCTCAAGCTCGTCCAAGCACACTACGCCGACGCGATCCCCCTCGACCTGTTAAAAACCGAGCAAGACCGCATCCGGACCAACCTCGACGCCATCACCAGCAGGCCCGACAACCTCGCCACTGCCTACAGCGACGCCCGGTCCGGCCTCGACCAGATCGTCGACATCCTCACCGACCTCGGCGAGCTCTACAGCAAGTGCGGACCCACCGAACGCCGCATCCTCAACCGCGCCCCGTTCAAGCAGATCATCGTCGACGAGGACGAACAGGTCACACTCGACCCGGCCGAACCCGCAACTACCATCATCACTCATGCCCACAACAGCGAGATGATCGGACCGGGTCCGTACACGAAACAGCCCCGTCATCAGACGGGGCAGGTTTCGACTTTCTCAACTTATGTGGAGCTGAGGGTGTTCTGGCTCAGGACATCGGCGACACATCTCTCAAGTCATCGGCGACACGGCGTGTCAAGGCCTCAGTGGC
>NZ_QMIG01000027.1 GCF_003287285.1 Phytoactinopolyspora halophila | reverse complement strand
GCTCATTGCAAGCACCGATTGAACCTGCCCATAGGTCGACTAGTGTTCATGATCAGCGGGAGGAGCGGGAGGGGAGGTGGTGCTCTCCCGGACCGTGAGGCTGGTCGCGAGCTCCACCCGAGGGCTCTCCAGACCGTCGCCGCTGGCCAGGCGCAGCACGTTGCGCGCTGCCAGCACACCCATCTGCGCGAGTGGCTGGCGCACGGTGGTGAGCGGTGGCGACGACCACCGCGCCTCCGGGAGGTCGTCGAAGCCGATGACGCTGACGTCGTCGGGAATGCGCAGCCCGTGCTGGCGGACCGCTTCGTAGACGCCGAACGCCATCTGGTCGCTCGACGCGAAGATCGCCGTGGGTGGATCGTCGAGCTCCAGCAGCTCACGGCCGCCGTGAAAGCCGGACTCGTGGTAGAAGTCGCCTTCCCGGATCAGCGCATCGTCGATCCCGATGCCCGCGGCTTCCAGCCCGGCCCGGTAGCCGTCGAGCCGGGCACGGCTGCACAGCAGCGTACGGGGTCCCGCGACGAATCCGATCCGCCGGTGTCCGAGCTCGATCAGGTGGTCGACGGCGGACAGGCCGCCGGCCCAGTTGCTGGCGCCGATGGTCGGGGTTTCGAGCGGGGATCCTCCCGCCGGGTCGACCACGACCATCGGGACGTTGAGCCGGTGCAATTCCTCTTGCATGGGCGAATCCAGCGGCGAGATCACGAGGATCACGCCGTCGGATTCGCGGGCACGCAGGTTCTGCAGCCATTGCCGCGCCGCTGCGGGTTCGCGGTGGGTGGCCGAGACCACGGTCCCGACGCCGGCACCGTGCGCGACGTCTTCCACGCCGCGGATGATCTCGACCGCCCACGGGCTGTCGAGATCGTTGAATACCAGGTCGATGAGCCGGGCGGTAGGGGTGCTGTGGTTCGTCCGCCTGCTGTAGCCGTAGCGACGCAGGAGATCCTCGATCCGCTGCCGCGTCTGTGGTGCGACGTCGGAGCGGCCGTTGACCACCCGGGAAACCGTGGGTACGGAGACCCCGGCTTCCCGGGCGATCGCGCTGATGGTCACCCGGCGCTCGTCGCGGCTCGTGTCGTCTACGGGCATGGCCATCCGGTTCCGGACGGTGTTTCGGATGGCGCCCGGAACGGTGTCCGCAATGGTGTTCGCAACGGTGTTTCGAACATCGCATCACCGACCATGCTCATTTGCCGCCGAGCCCCGCCAGCCCGGCGATGAGCCACCGGCGGGCGAACAGGTAGAGCAGGAACACCGGAACGGCCGAGAGCAACACGCCCATCATCAGGCCGGGAATGTCGACCGCGAACTCCTGCTGGAACTCCCGCAACCCGAGCGTGACGACCTTCTTGTCCTCGCTGCGGATGAAGATCAGCGGGAAGATGAAGTTGTTCCAGGCTTGCAGGCCGATGAAGATACCCACGGCGGCGATGCTGCCACGGGCAACCGGGATGACTCCGCTGATCAAGATACGGAACGTTCCCGCGCCGTCGAGAGTCATGGCCTCGTACACGTCCCGCGGCACGTCTCGTAGCGCACCGGACAGGATCAGGATGGCCAGCGGCAGCGTGAACGCCACCGTCGGCAGGATGACCGCGATCAGCGTGTCGTACAGGCCCATCTCGGTGACGATCAGATACAGGGGGATGATCACGGCCTGCGCCGGGATGGCCAGCCCGAGCAGGAACATCCGGAACGATGTGGTGGCCAGCCAGTTCTTCGAGCGGACGATGGCGTATGCCGCGGGCAGGGCCAGGGAGAGCGACAGCACGATGCTGCCGACCGTGACGATTCCCGTGTTCCAGTAATACTGCAAGAACCCGCGTTCGATGACGTTGACGACGTTGCCGAGTGTCCACTCGGTCGGCAACGCCAGCGGACCGGCCTCGCGGAACGCGCGCTCGGTGGTCAGGCTCCATATGATCATGCTCAGGATCGGAACGCTGATGATGATGAGCCAGACGAGCGAGAATGCTCCGGCCAGCCAATTGGGTCGATTCGTCGATCCGCGAGCCATCGGCTACATACCTTCCAGAGTGGAGCGCATCTTGGCGAATCCGGAGAACTTGACGATGATGAGCGACATCGTGGTGGCCACGACCACGAGCACGGTCGCGATCGCGGCGGCGTAGCCCATCTCGAACGACTCGAACCCGGCGGTGTACATGAGATACGGCAGGATCCGGGTAGCGCCACCAGGCCCGCCGCCGGTGAGTAGCAGCACCGTTTCGAAAGTGATCAGCGAGCCGACGACCATGATGACCGACGACGTCACGATCGTGTGCCGCAGCTGTGGCACGGTGATCCGCCAGAACATCGCGGAGCGGCTGGCCCCGTCGATCGTCGCGGCGTCGTAGAGCACGGTGGGGATGTTCCGTGCTCCGGCCTGGTAGAGGAGAGTGTGGAAGGGTATCCACTGCCACCCACTGACGAACACGATCGTGATGAACGCGCCCTGCGACGAGCCGATGATGTTGCCGTCGGGCAAACCGAAGAGTGGGCCCAGCTCTCGTGCCATGCCGTAGTTCGGATCGAGGAACCGGTGGAAGAGGACGGCTATCGCCGCGGACGAGAGCAACAGGGGAAGGAAGAAGATCGACGACAGCACCGCCCGGTTGCGCTGTGGGCCGGCCGCCCAGACTCCGATGAGAAGAGCCATGGGCGTCTGGGTGAGCCAACCCAGCGCCGTCAGCATCAGCGTGATCCGGGTGGATTCCCACACCCGGCTGTCGCCGAGCAGCCGTTCCCAGTTGTCGAGGCCGGTCCACTGGATCTCGCCGAAGCCTGGCCACGACGAGAACGACAGCACCACCACGAGGGCGAGCGGCACCACGGCGAACACGCCGAAGAAGATGACAGCGGGCAGGAGGTAGGCCGCGCCCGGACGGGGCAGGGTGTCCGAATCGGACTTGGTGCGGAGCGCTCGCTTCCGGTGAGGCAGCCGCGAGTCCGGAAGCGAGCGCTCACGTTCAGCTTGCGGCGTCTTCATTGGCTTGGATGAAGCCTTCCGCGTCGAGGTTGCCGAGGAACACGTTCTCTATGGCTTCGAGCATGGGTTCGGCCTGCGGGCGATCGATCGCCTGGTCCCAGGACAGCTGGAAGTTCGGCGCGTTCGCGGCCATGTTGTAGACGAAGCTGAAGTATTCCTCGTGTTCGTGTCCTTCGATGAGCGGCTCGATGTCGGCCACCGCCGGGATGTCTCCGATGTCGAGGAGATCCTGGACGTACTCGTCGGAGCCCATCTCCTGTTTGAGGTACTCGATGGCCACTTCCTTGAGTGGCGAATTGGCGTGCACGGAGAAGTAGTTGGTCGGGTTGCCGGCGACGTTGTCGGGGTCGCCCTCACCACCCTCGATGGCCGGGAACGGGCCCCATTCGAGACTGTTCTGGACGAAGTCGGGATTGCTGTTGAGGAAGTTCGTGTACTCCCAGCTCCCCGAGAGCATCATGGCCGCCATGCCGTCTTCGAGCAGCGGTCCCGAATCGTCGTACTGCACGGAGGCGAACGCGTTGCCGAACACGCCCCGGTCGACCAGATCCCGGATGGTGTTGACCATCTCGGTGATGGCCGGATGCCGCCAGCCTTCTCCGGTGCCCTCGGTGATGTCGCGGAAGACCTGCGCGCCGCCGAGCCGATCGGTCAGGTACTCGACCCACATGAGCAGGGTCCACGAGTCGGCGCCGGCGACGGCGACCGGAGTGATGCCGGCGTCGTTGAACGCATCCGCGGCATCGAGGAACTCCTGCCACGTGGTGGGAACGCTGACGCCGACGTCGTCGAAAACAGCCGTGTTGTAGAACATGAGTTTGGGCTGCATCGTCCGCATCGGAATGCCGTAGTAGGCGCCGTCGATCTGGCCCGCTTCGAGTACGGACGGCAGGAAGGTGTCCCGGAATTCCGGATCGTTTTCGAGGTACGGCGTGAGATCCTCGACCAGCCCCGCCTGGACGTAGGAACGGATGCTGCCACCGCCCCAGTTGAAGAAGATGTCGGGGCGTTGGTCGGTGTCGATGATCGTTTGCAGAACGTCTCGATAGCTGTCGTTGGACTCGGTGATCAGGTTGGCCGTCACGTTCGACTCTTCGGTGTGGAAGAACCGATCGAGCGAGTCCTGACTGACCGGGTTGAGTGCGTCCTCGGTGAGGGCCCACACGTCGATCTCGCCGCTGGCATCAGCGGGATCGACGGTCTCGGCACCGGAGTTGTCCGAGTCGTCGCTCCCGCAAGCGCCAGTGGCCAGCGCCGTCGCGCTGGCGCCGATAGCCGCCAGAAACGTCCGGCGGCGGATGGGGCTGGATGCTGTCATCTCCGTCCTCCTGATGAGGCTCCTCGGGCCGCGTCACCCGCGGCCGACGTCGATGGGGCTTATGCCGAACGGCCGTGCGGCAACGAACTTTCGATAGTTTCGGGTACGTTACAGTCGCTCTTCCACGCCGGTCAACCCTCCTCAGAGGCGTATTGGAAGTGAGATCAGGTCGTTATTAGGGGTAGTAGAAATGCCCTGTCTCCGGCACACTGTTCCGGAAGTTATCGATATCGGACCGAGGGCGTAACCGATGACGCCGAGGAGGTCGATCGACGTGAGACGGAAACATTCTCGCGCCCTTGCCATTGGCTCCGGACTGGCACTGGTGGTCGGAGGTGGTGCGGCAAGCTCGGCCGGCACGGAACCCGGCCACGAGCCAGATGACCGGCCGATCAGCGTGGTGAACTGGAACGACGAGCGGCAGACCGTGGACGGGTTCGGCGGCTCGTTCGCGTTCCACAAGGCCGGCTCGATCCAGCGCCTGGATGAGCCGATCCGCACGCGGATCCTGGACATGATCTTCAACCGGGACAACGGCATCGGCATGGACATCGTCCGGGTCATGGTGGGTGACGGCGGTCTCGGCGAATGGGGCGATGACGTCTATGACGGCCCCACGGACACGATCATGCCCGAACCCGGCGAGCTGGTGTGGGACCAGCCGGACTGGGACGAGAAGAAGGACGACTTCGATCGTTACCAGATCTGGCTGATGAATGAGGCGAAGAAACGTGGCGTCGACACCTTCGTCGCCAGCGCCTGGAGCCCGCCCGCCTGGATGAAGGAGAACGCGAGCGTGACCGGCGGCGGCGACGGGCCCAACCGGCTGCGCGACGACATGTACCAGGAGTACGCGGACTACCTGGCCGAATACGTCCTCGGATACGAGGAGCACTTCGACATCGAGATCGACTACATCTCTCCGGCCAACGAACCGGACTTCAGCGGCGGCTACTCCAGCAGCCTCTGGACTCCCGAGGAGCTCAACGAGTTCGTGCGCGACTACCTGGCGCCGACGTTCGACGAACGCGACGTCCCGGCCCAGATCCTGCTCGGTGAGGCGATCGAGTTCAGTGACGAGTACGTGCGGCCCGCCCTGAACGACCCGGACACCGTCGACGACGTCGACGTGGTCGCCGCGCACGCGTACGCGGGCCTGGTGGACGATGCCACGGCGCCGGATCCGGACGAGTGGACGACGTCGAACGATCTCGGCAAGACGATCTGGCAGACCGAGTACATGAACCAGGGCGCGCCGCAGGACCGGATCTTCGAGAACAACACGATCACCGATGGCCTGCGCTATGCCAACGTCATCGGGAACATGATCGAGATGGTGGATCTCAACGCCTACTTCTGGTGGTGGCCGGCGTCCAATAGCGGCGCGGACGGTTCCAACCTCATCCGGTTGATGAACGATGGCTCACCGCAGTCGGGGAACCCGACCGAAACCGGCGAGTACCGGACGTTCAAGCGCTACTACACCTTCGGCAACTACAGCCGGTTCATCGAACCCGGAGACGTGGCCATCGGAACCGACGCGCGCCCGGCGGACGATGTCCTCGTCACCGCGTATAAGGATCCCGGGACCGGGGAGTTCGCGATCGTCGCCGTCAACAACGCCGACGACGATCGGGCCATCCGGTTCGACCTCGACGGTTTCCCGTCGGACCTCGACTCCGTCGTGCCGTACCGGACGTCGGCCAGCGAGAACCTGTGGAAGCAGGAGGACGTCGACGTCGTCGACGGCACCCTTGATGTGAAGCTTCGCGGCTCCAGCGTGACCACGTTCGTCCCGCAGGAGGCCGAGCTGCCGGACCTGCCGAGGGTGCGAGATGTCTTCTCGACGTACCCCGCGGAGGAAAACGACGGCATGTCCCGCGGGCTGAAGATCCGCGACGACGGTGACGGCGGGGCGATGCTCACCAACATCCGCCACGGCACCCACGTCGAATACGCGAACGTGAACTTCGCCGACGGGTCGGCTGCGGGCTTCCTCGACCAGAAGGGGGAGCTGCGCATGCACGCGCGGGTCGCGCCCATGCGCGGCGGCACCATCGAGGTTCGCCTCGACGATCCGCGGAACGGCCCGGTGGTGGGGGAGCTGGATGTGCCCGCCGCTGACGATCCTCACGCGTGCGCACGCCCGTGGGCCGGCTGGTGCCCCAGTGAGTGGATCACCGTCTCGACGGACATCGACACCGATCCCGACGACGGCGCGTACGGGTTCCACGACATGTATCTAGTGTTCGAGAACCACCCGCGGGCGAATCTGAAGATGTTCAACCTCGACGCGGTCGAGTTCAGCGACTGATCCGGCGAGGATGTGAGCTCCAGGCACACGCCTTCCGTGCCGTGCGGCTACAAGCGGGAAGGAACCGACATTGTCGAGGTCATGGCCTCGACAATGTCGGTTTCTCGCCCGGCTCCCGCGGGTGAATGCTCCGGGAGAGATCACTCGTATTGTTGTGCGAGGTCCTTTTGTGGTGCGAGCCCCTCCGGGCCGGATGCGACACCGGTCAGGTGCAGCTGACTGGAGAAGTGGCAGGCCGCCTCGTGATCCTGCGCGGCCGCGTGCAGCCCCGGCGGGTCTCCCACCGCACAGGTGTCGGGACGGGCGTAGGGACAGCGGGTGTGGAACGAGCAACCTGCAGGCGGATCGGTGGGGTCCGGCAGATCGTCGGGGAGCCGGATCCGGCCCGACCCGCGTAGCCGGGGATCGGGCTGGGGAACCGCGGACAACAGCGCCTCGGTGTACGGGTGCTGGGGCTGCGTGTAGAGATCGCTCGTGGCGGCAGTCTCGACGATCGAGCCGAAGTACATGACGGCGACCCGGTGGCAGATACTCTCCACCACGGAAAGGTCGTGCGAGATGAACAGATAGGTCAGGTCCAGCTCCTCCTGGAGCTCCAGCAACAGGTTGAGGATCTGCGCACGGACCGAGACGTCGAGCGCCGAGACCGGCTCGTCGGCCACCACGAGCCGTGGCTGCGGGATCAGCGCCCGGGCGATGTTCACCCGCTGGCGCTCCCCTCCGGAGAACGCGTGGGGATAGCGCCGCATGTACTCCGGCCGGAGGCCCACCCGGCGCAGCATCTCCGCCACGCGGTCTTCCAGTTCGGATCCCCGGGCGATGCCCTGGGTGTGCAGCGGCTCGCCGACGATCTGCAGGAGCGTCATGCGGGGATTGAGCGAAGAGAACGGGTCCTGGAAGATCAGCCGCACCTCACGCTGGTACGGGCGCAGTTGCTTGGTGGTGAGCGCCGCGAGGTCGGCCGCTGAGCCGTCGTCGTTCCGGTAGAAGATCGAGCCACCGACGGGCCGGTGCGTCCGCACGATGCAACGTCCCAATGTGGTCTTGCCGCACCCGGACTCGCCGACCAGCCCGAGGGTCTCGCCCCGGGCGATGGCCAGGTCGACGTTCTCGACAGCCCGCGCGTACCGGGTCACCCTCCCGAACATGTTCTTCTTGACCGGAAACCGCATGGTCAGGCCGCGGATGTCGAGCAGCGGGACGTCGTCGTTCATGGTGTGTCCTCCATGCCTGCTTCAGCTGTGCCGGACGCTCCAGCGCTGGCCGGGGACGGCCCGGGCGGACCGCCGGACGGGTCGTAGAGCACGCACCGGGCCGTGCGCCGCGGGCCGAGCGCGACGACCGGCGGATCCTCCTGGTCGCAGCGGCCGGCGATGGCCTCGTCGCAACGCGGATGGTAGGGACATCCAGGTGGGCGCTGGGAGGGATGTGGAACCATGCCCCGGATCGACGGCAGGCGTTCGCGGGTTCCGCGGCCCATGGTCGGAATGGAACGCAGCAGTGCCCTCGTGTACGGGTGCTTCGGATCGTGGAAGACGTCGTCGACGCTGCCGGTCTCGACGACGGTGCCGAGATACATGACGACGACGTCGTCGGCGAGCTCGGCGACCACCCCGAGATCGTGCGTGATGAACAGGACTGACATGTGGGTGTCGGCTTGCAGCTCGCGGATGAGGTCGAGGATCCTCGCCTGCGTGGTCACGTCGAGCGCCGTGGTGGGCTCGTCGGCGATGAGCAGATCGGGCTGACAGGCCAGCGCCATGGCGATCATGACGCGCTGGGACATGCCACCCGAGAGCTGGAACGAGTAGGCATCGATGCGGCGCTCGGGTTGGGGAATGCCGACCCTGGCCAGCATGGCGGTGGCGTGTTCGCGGGCCTCGTCCTTGCTCATGGAACGGTGCAGGCGGATCGTTTCGATCATTTGTGCACCGACGGTGTACATGGGTGACAGTGACGCCATCGGCTCTTGAAAGATCATCGAGATCTCGTTGCCGCGTATCCGGCGGATGCGCTCGCCGTCCGGATCCAGCGAGACGAGATCGACGGCCGCACCGTCGCCGGGTGTGCGGCCGCTCTGCTGCCCGCCCCGCCACACGATCTCGCCATCGACGATGCGCCCCGGCGGGTCGATGAGCCGCAGGATGGAGCGGGACGTGATGCTCTTGCCGCAGCCGGACTCGCCGACGATGCACACGGTCCGCGCTCGGGGCACCGTCAAGTCCACGCCGTCGACGGCGCGGACCACGCCATCGGGGGTGAAGAAATGCGTCTTCAGGCCGTTGACCTCAAGCAGCGCGTCGGATTCGGTCACTGCTCCTCCTCGTGCGTGCTACCTCGATGGGCCGGTGGGTGCTCGTCAGCCGGGCGATTCCGGGTGGGTGGTGATCGATCACGATCGGTATGGATCCGCCGCATCCCGCAGGCCGTCACCGACGAAGTTGAGTGCGAGAACTGCGATCACCACCGCCAGACCGGGCAGCAGCAACCAGGGCGCATGGGAGATCACGCGCACGCTCTGGGCGTCGATCAGCAAGACACCCCAGCTCACCACGGGTGCCTGAAGCCCGAGACCGAGCCAGCTCAGGGCCGTCTCGGCGAGGATCACCCCGGGAATGGAGAGGGTGAGCGCCGCGATCAGGTGACTCGTCGTCGATGGCAGCATGTGCCGGAACATGACCCTGCGGCGGCTCGACCCGTCGAGCCAGGCCGAGGTCACGTAGTCCTCGTTGCGCAGTGCGAGGAAGCGTCCCCGCACCTCGCGGGCGAGCGTGGTCCAGGCGATGATCGCCAGGATCACGCTGATGAGGAAGTAGCGTTTCACCGGACCCACGGTTACCGGGATCGCTGCGGTCAGCCCGAGCCATAGCGGCAGCGTGGGGATCGACATTACGAACTCGATGAACCTCTGGATGAACGTGTCGACCCGGCCACCGAAGTATCCGGAGATGCCGCCGAGCGTGACACCCAGCAGGAATGCCAGTGCGACGCCAACGAGCCCGACCGTCATCGAGATCCGGGTGGCATGCATCAGCCTGCTCAGCTGATCACGCCCGGTCCCGTCGGAGCCGAGCAGGTACATCGGATCGTCCGGGTTCGCCGGGCCGATCAGATGACGATCCCACGGGATCAAGCCGAACAGCTTGTACTCCTCGCCCTTGGCGAAGAACTGCAAGGGGATCTTTTGCGTCTCGTCCGTCGTGTAGGTGACACGCAGCGTCTCCGGATCCTGCTCGGCGCTGTACCCGTACACGTGCAGCCCCCAGTCCCAGCTCTCCCCGCTCGTGTCCACGATGCGAGGTATCTGGGGTGGCGCGTAGGTGTACTCCTCGTTGACCCGCCCGGGGCTGAACGGGGCGAGAAATTCGGCGAAGATCGCGATGAGAAAGAAGGCGACCGTCACGACGGCCCCGGTGACGGCGAGCTTGTGCTTGCGGAAATTCCACCAGACCAGCCTGGCTTGCGACGCCGAGTGCTCCGTGGTGGTGGGCGTGCCCTCGCTCATGGGTCCTCCCTCACTGGTATCCGAGGCGGACCCGGGGGTCCAGCCAGGCCAGTAGCAGGTCCGAGATCATCGTGCCGATCACCGTCAGCAGGCTGTAGATCATGAGGATCGAGCCCGCCAGGTACATGTCCTGTTGCTGGAGCGACGTCAGGAACACCCGGCCGAGGGTCGGCAACGAGAGGATCTGCGCGACGATGACGTCGCCGGCGAGCAGTAGCGGCAGCACCCATCCGACGGTGGAGACGAACGGGTTCATCGCCACCCGCAGCGGATAGCGCGCGACCAGGCGTCGTTTCGGAACCCCGCGGGCACGAGCCGCGACCACATACGGCTTGCGGAGCTCGTCGAGCAGGTTCGCGCGCAGGATACGGATCAGTCCGGCGGTGCCTGCCGTCCCGATCACGATCACCGGAAGCCACCAGTGTTTCAGCGCATCGAGGACCTTGCCGAGATTCCAGCTGGCGTCGCAGTACTCCGGCGAGCACAACCCTTCGGGGACGTAGCCGAAGTACTGCACGCTCACGGTCATGAGGAGCAACGCCAGCAGGAAGTTCGGGATGGCCAGGCCCAGGAAACCGAACGTCGTGGCCAGGTAGTCGCCGATCGAGTATTGCTTGACGGCGGCGTACACCCCGATCGGGAACGCGACGATCCAGGTGAACAGCAAGGTGACGCCGGCGAGCGCCACCGTGATCGGCAACCGCTCGCGGATCACCTCCGCGACGGGTTGCTGCAGGTCGAACGAGCGGCCGAGATCACCCCGGAGGAGGTCGGAGACCCAGGCGACGTATTGCTCCCACAGCGGCCGGTTCAGCCCGTACAGCTCGCGGAGCCCGCGTTCGCGCTCCATCGACACCACCTGTCCCTGGCCCCGCAGTTCGGCCACCAGCGACGTGACGTAGTCGCCCGGGGGCAAGTTGATGACCACGAAGATCACCACCGAGATGGCCAGCAGCGTGGGGACCATGTACAGGGTCCGGCGGCCTACGAACTTCAGCATCGGCTGATCACCCGATCAATCCGTCGGCGTCGGGGCGCTGACTGCTCGTCGCACTGACAGCTCGTCGCGGACAGCGCGTCAGGCGTCCTCATCGACGAAGAACTGCTCGGCATTGGCCGGTGCCGGGGTGTTGAGCACGCTGGACTCGGGCATGGGACCGCCGACGTTCTGGAAGCGGTCGTGCACGATCCCGTATGTACCCTCCAAGCGGACCGTGCCGATGCACCAGAACTGTTCCTTGGCGATCTCGAGAATCTCCTGGAAGATCTCATTGCGCGCCGCTTCGTCCGGCTCGGCCGTCAGCTCGTCATAGAGGCGCTGCTGCTCGGCCATCGGCTCGGGCATCGGCGGGGGCACGTCGTCCGGATCGTCGAATTCCCCGCCTTCCCACACGGTGGCCCAGCTGTTACCGAAGTGCGACTCGAAGTCGAACGCGAAATATTGCCGGGGGAGGATGAGCGCGTCGTTGTGCCCGCCTTCGCCCACCCACACGGTGGCGTCGTGGTCCCGTTCGCTCTTCTCCGTCTCGAACGCTTCGCGAGGCTTGGGATCGAGGGTGCATTCGACGCCGATCTGTTCCCAGTCGTCGGCGACGAGTTCCATGGCCTGTACCCATCCGTCGACGGGACCGGGATCGGCGATCGACACCCGGACGCTGAGGCGTCCGCCGTCCGCCCGCAGCCGGTAGCCATCGCCGTCGCGTTCGTCGTAACCGGCGTCGTCGAGGATCTCGTTGGCCAGGTCCGGATCGTGTTCGAGGTACTGGGTAGCGAACTCCTCGTCGTAGAATTCTGACCCGGGAACGGGCGCCGCCTGGTAGGGCTCGCCCTGGCGATTCCACACCGCGTCGACGAGGCGCTGGCGGTCGATCGCGTGGGAGAGCGCGATGCGGAAGTTCCGGTCCTGATACAGCTCCCGCACGGCCTCGTCGCGGTGGTGCAGGTTGAGCATGATGGTCATCTGGTTGTGCCACGTGCTGTCGAGCTCCAGGATGCGGTAGTTGCCGTCCTCCTGGTTCTCGGCGACGACGGGCCGGTTCTCGAGCGTGTTGAAGTGGCGGGTGTGCAGGTCGAACTCGCCGTTGGTGGCGCGCAGGAGCATGGCTTCTTCGTCCGCGATGATGTCGTAGCGGACCTCGTCTAGGTACGGTAGCTGGCTGCCGTCGGGATCGACCTTGAAGTAGTACGGGTTGCGCCGGAACAGCGCCCGGTCGGTGGCTCCTTGCAGCGGTTCGACGACGATGAACGGGTTGAGGGTCGGCAGGTCGAGGTTGTTCCACGTCACGGAGAAACCGTTGCCGATGGAGTTGAAATACTCCTGCCAGCTCTCGAAGCCGGCTTCTCGCGCTTCGTCCTCGATATCGGGATTGTTCTCGGGGAGGAAGTTCTCCAGGTAGTGCTTGGGGAAGGAGATCAGCCGATCGCCGTCGACGACGTTGGCGTTGTTGATCCGCCACAGGCCGTGCGGCGAGGCGAACCGGACGACGAATGTGTAATCGTCGAGGATGTCGAGCTCGGCGATCTCGCCTTCGTGTTGCAGCATCGAGTGGACGGACTGATTGATGTCGCGGTTGGTGAGGATGTCGAAGGCGAACTGAACGTCTTCGGTGGTCAACGGTTCACCATCGGACCACCGGTGCCCCTCGCGCAGCCGGATGGTGAACTCTCGCCCGTCGTCGGAGACCTCGAACGACTCCGCCACGTTGAGGATGGGCTCGTCCCAGTCCCGTGTCCAGCGCAGCAGGCTCTCGTAGCCGATGGTGCGGTGCATCCACGGCCCGTCGCCCTCCCCGGTGACGGCGGTGCGCCAGGTCCCTCCGTACGTACCGATGCGCTCGGTGGGTTCCACGACCAGGGGATTGACCGGGAGGCGCTCGTCGACGGGCGGGAGATCACCGGCGTCCACCTGTTCGGCGAGCATGGGGGCTTCGGGCCCCTTGTCGACGCTGGGGTCAGCGCCATCGCCCTCGCCGCCGGGATCGGTTTCGAAGAAGCCGCATCCACTGGCTGCGGCCGAGACCACGACGAGGCCGCCCCCGTACAGCAGCCGCCGCCGGGAAAGCAGGGGAGATGTGGGGCGTTGGTGGTTCATGGGTGAGACTCCCTCCTCCGTGTGTTCCGAGCTCCTGCGTGTGCGCGGGATGGAAAGCGCTTTCCCTCCTGGTCGGGTGCGTAGCGGGCTGTCATGGACCGGGATCCGTTGCGATGAGATCGTGGCTCGCGGCCGGAATTCGCCGTGGAACCGGCCGAAAGTTTCAGCAACTACCGAGCTTGTCGCTGCACATTAGGCGGTGTTACGTCGCGGGTCAACCCCCGGATGTGTCGGCACGAGCCCGGGGCAGCGCCACGTACCGGGTCGCGCTCGGGGCGTCGACGGCACCGCTGCGACGAGCGGAAACCCGGCGAGAACAGCGAGAACGTGCGGGTATTCGGTATCGACGTCGACGCGGCCCGTGCCGAGACCAGCAGGGCAGATTCAGCTCTTGGGTGGCGCGGTGCTTTCGCGCGTGATGAGCGTGGTGGCGAGTTCGAGCCGCGGGGTCTCGACGTGTTCGCCCGCGGCGAGCCGGAGAACGGTGCGGGCGGCGACGGCGCCCATCTCGGTGAGGGGCTGGCGCACGGTGGTGAGGGGCGGAGACGCCCAGCGCACCTCGGGGAGATCGTCGAAACCGACGATGCTGACGTCGTCGGGCACCCGGAGGCCCTGCACGCGTACCGCTTCATACGCGCCGACGGCCATCTGGTCACTAGAGGCGGCGATGGCCGTCGGCCGCTCGGGGCGGGCCAGCAGTGCGGCCGCACCGTCATAGCCCGACTCGTGGTAGAAGTCGCCTTCCCAGGTGAGGTCGCCGGCAAGCTCGAGGTGGGCGGACTCCAGCGCGGCCCGGTACCCGTCGAGCCGTGCCCTGCTGCACAGCCGGTTGCGCGGGCCGGTGATGAACCCGATGCGCTGGTGTCCGAGTTCGAGCAGGTGCTCGACGGCGGAGAGGCCGCCGGCCCAGTTGGTGGCTCCGATGGTGGGTGCGTCGAGCGTGGGCCCGCCGGCGGGGTCGACGACGACCATGGGCACGTTGAGGCGCCGCAACTCGTCCTGAATCCGGGGATCGAGGGTCGAGTTGACCAGTATGACGCCGTCGGATGCGCGGGCGCGCAAATTCTGCAGCCACTGGCGGGCGGGTTCGGTGCTGCGATGGATGGCGGACACCACCGTGCCGACACCGGCAGCATGGGCGGCGTCCTCCACGCCTCGAATGATCTCCACCGCCCACGGGCTGTCGAGGTCGTTGAAGACCAGGTCGATCAGCCGTGCGGTGCTGCGCGTGCGAGACGTGCGCCGCTGATAGCCGTGGCGGCGGAGCAGCTCCTCGACTCGCTGGCGCGTCTCGGGCGCGACGTCGGATCGGCCGTTGACCACGCGCGAGACGGTGGGCACCGAGACCCCCGCCTCGTGCGCGATGGCGCTGATGGTGACCCGACGTTCGGCGCTGGCGTCCATGCCGCCCATTATCGCCCCCATTTGCCTGGTGAGCGGTGGCAGGGCCGCGGTGAGTCGCGTTCACCGGGCCACCGGCCGGGCTGTGGCCGGTGTGCTACGGATGTGTTGGGCCAGTTTTCCGGTTCATGTGCGAAAATTGCGACGACCCGGCTAGGCGGAACTGGCGTGGTGAGGAGCGATGATCCACTATCTACTGCTGTTGCGTGGATGATAGCGTTGCCGAATTCATCGAAACATCCGGCATAATGACCGGAAATTGTCGGAATGGAACGACGGAGCGGAGCACATGCGGACCCACGACGGAAGTGATCCTGTCGCTGATGCGCTGACCGACGAGCACAGTCCATGGCGCGATGCGTCGCTGCCGGTGTCCGAGCGGATCGATGCATTGCTGGCAGCGATGAGTCTCGAGGAGAAGGTCGGTCAACTGTACGGCGTCTGGGTAGGCGTGGATCCGAGCGGGGACGAGGTGGCTCCGCACCAGCACACGCTGGCCGATGCTGACCTGGACTTCAACACCCTCATCCGGCACGGGCTCGGCCAGCTGACGCGCCCGTTCGGCACCGCTGCGGTGGATCCCGTCGAGGGAGCCAAGGCGCTGGCCCGGGTTCAGGAAGACGTGGTCGCGACCAGCCGCTTCGGGATTCCGGCCGTGGTGCACGAGGAGTGCCTCACCGGGTTCATGACGCTCGGAGCCACCATCTACCCGACACCTCTGGCATGGGGGGCCACGTTCAACCCCCAGCTGATCGAACAGATGGGAGTTCAGATCGGCGGGGCGATGAGGGACGTCGGCGTGCACCAGGGGCTCGCACCGGTCGTCGACGTTACCCGGGATCCGCGCTGGGGGCGCACCGAGGAGACGATCGGCGAGGATCCCTATCTGGTGGGCACGCTGGGTGCCGCCTATTCGCGGGGACTGCGGTCGGCCGGCGTGATCGCGACTCTCAAGCATTTCGCGGGATACTCGGCCTCGACCGCGGCACGCAATCACGCCCCCGTGCGTAGCGGACCGCGCGAGCTCGCCGATGTGATCCTTCCCCCGTTCGAGATGGCCATCCGCTACGGCGGGGCTGGCTCCGTGATGCCGTCGTACGCCGAGATCGACGGGATGCCGGCTACCGCCGACCCGGCGTTGCTGACCGATCTTCTCCGCGAGACCTGGTCGTTCGACGGCACGGTCGTCTCGGACTACTTCGCGGTGTCCTTTCTCGAACTGTCACACGGCGTGGCGGGATCTCCGGGTGAGGCCGCCGTGAGCGCGCTCACAGCCGGCATCGACGTGGAATTGCCGTCGGTACGGTGTTACGGCGAGCCAGTGCTGGAAGCGGTTCGCTCGGGCGTGATTCCGGAAGCGCTTGTCGACCAGGCGGCGGCCCGCGTGCTCAGGCAGAAATGCGAGCTCGGCCTCCTGGACCCGGCATGGACGCCGGCCACCAGCGGTGTCCACGAGAACGGGGCGCCGGTCGACCTTGACCCGCCCGAGGCGCGTGACCTCGCCCGGCAGATCGCCGAGGAATCGATCGTCCTGCTGAGCAACGAGTCCGTGCTGCCGCTCGCTCCGGAGAGCAGGATCGCCGTGGTTGGTCCGCTGGCGAACGAGACGACCGCAATGCTGGGATGCTATGCGTTTCCCAGCCACGTCGCTCGCGCCGAGTCGGCAGCGGCCGATGGTGCGAAGGCCGATGGTACGAGCATGCCGGCCGCCTCGGCTGGCGTCACGATCCCGACCGTGGTCGAGGCAATGCGCGCCGAGTTCACCAGCGGGAGGATCGACGAGGCGCGGGGGTGCGACGTCACGGAACTCGACGGCTCCGGGATCCCCGAGGCCGTGGATGCTGCCGCGGCCGCCGATGTCTGCGTCGTCGTCGTGGGCGATCGCGCCGGGCTGTTCGGCCGGGGCACCTCCGGCGAAGGATGCGACGCCGAAGATCTGCACTTGCCGGGCCTTCAGGAGGATCTCATCGAGGCGCTGCTCGACACCGGCACCCCTGTCGTCGTGCTCTTGATGTCCGGGCGCCCGTATGCGTTGGGCACCATCGCGGATCGTGCCGGTGCGATCGTGCAGGCGTTCTTCCCGGGTGAAGAGGGCGGCGCCGCCGTCGCCGGTGTCCTGTCGGGGCGGGTGAATCCGTCGGGAAGCTTGCCCGTCAGCGTGCCACGCCGTCCGGGTGGGCAGCCGACGACGTACCTGGCGCCGCCCCTCGGCCATCACAGCGAGGTCAGTGCCATCGACCCGACGCCGCTGTTCCCGTTCGGGCACGGCGCGTCGTACACGACTTTCGCCTGGGACGATCCCCGTGTCGACGGGCCCGGACGTCCGGCTCGGTCCGCTGCAGGTGACCCGGCCGAGGTCGGCACCGATGGTGAGATCACCGTCTCCGTACGGATCGCCAACACGGGCGAGCGCGCCGGCTCCGAGGTGGTCCAGCTGTACCTGCACGACCCGGTGGCACAGGTGACTCGTCCCGTCGTCCAGTTGATCGGGTACGCCAAGGTGCCGCTGGAACCCGGCGAAACGCGCCGCGTTGCATTCCGCGTGCATACGGACCTGGTGTCGTTCACGGGCCGCAGCGGACGGCGCATCGTCGAACCGGGCGACCTGGAGCTGCGGCTTGCCCGGTCGGCCCAGGACGTGCGGCATACCGTCAATGTCACGCTGACCGGCCCGGAACGAGTCGTGGGAGACGAGAGAGAGTTGACAGCGGAGGTGAGCGTGTCATGAGTACGACGTCTGGCGCCGCCGGCGCCGCGTATGACGTCGCCATCGTGGGCACCGGAGGGATCGCGGCCATTCACGCGCGTGATCTGGCCGAGCTGGGCGAGCGGGCACGGATCGTCACCGCCGTGGACACCGACGCCGGTCGGCTGGACGACTTCTCCCGGCGCTGGTCCGTGCCGCGTACCTACGCGGCGCTGGAATCGATGCTGGAATTCGAGCGTCCCGATGTGGTCGTGCTGTGCACGCCACCGGGCCTGCACACCGGGCAGGCGCTGACCTGCCTCGAACATGGCGTCACCGTGCTGTGCGAGAAACCGCCCGCCCTGAGCCTGGCCGAGATGGACACCATCATCGGGGCAGAGCGTGCGGACGCCGGAGATGGCCGGTTCGCGACGGTGTTCCAGCACCGGTTCGGCAGTGGCGCGGAGTCGTTGCGCCGGCTCGTCGGAGACCCGCGGCTCGGCCCGCCGATGACGGCCGTGTGCCACACGCTCTGGTATCGCCCCGACGATTACTTCGCCGCCCCGTGGCGGGGTGTCTGGGGCGTCGAAGGTGGCGGCCCGACCATGGGCCACGGCATCCACCAGATGGACCTCCTGCTCTCCGTGCTCGGACCGTGGCGTGACGTCAGCGCCGTGGCGGCCCGGCGAGCCCGGCCCACCGACACCGAGGACTTCTCGGCCGCACTCGTCACGTTCGACAGCGGCGTCGTGGCGACGGTGGTCAACAGCCTGCTGTCGCCACGGGAGACCAGCTACCTGCGGTTCGACTTCGCCCACGCGACCGTGGAGCTGGAGCATCTCTACGGCTACGACGATGCGAGCTGGCGCGTCAGCGCCGCGCCGGAGCACGAGGACACCGTGGCCGCGGCGTGGGCCGAAGGGCCGAAGGGACGCGGCAGCGGGCACGCCGCCCAGTACACGGCGCTCTTCGACGCGCTGGACGCCGGAGCGCCGCCCCCGGTCACCACCGCGGACGCGCGGGACACGATGGAGCTGGTCGCAGCGATCTACGCGTCGTCGTTCACCGGGCAGACGGTGCGCCGTGGCGATCTCGGGCCGGGCTCACCCTTCTACGACCGGATGAACGGCGACGGCGCGCCGTGGGCGGCGGCGAAGGAAACGGAGGTGCCAGCATGACCGAACCTCGCGTGATCGACGGTGGCGTGACCGAGCCCGCCCGCGAGGGCCTGCATCTCGATCACGAACACGGCCGATCGCTTCGGATCCGGTACGGCGAGCGCGAGCTCACACGCTACGTCTACGAGCCGTGGGACCCGCAACTGGAATCCCCGCGTCCCTACTTCCATCCGGTCCGCACGCTCCGTGGCGATGTGGTGAGCCTGTACCGGCCGCACGACCACGTGTGGCACAAGGGCATCGCCTGGTCGGTCGCGAACGTCGGCGCCGGCCGGGTGGCCGACGATCCCCCGCAGGAGAACTTCTGGGGCGGCACCACCTTCGTCCGCGGCACGGGCTACCAGCAACTGGAGAACGACGGCGCCATGCGCCATCGCGAATTCACGCGGCTCGACGCCAGCCGGGAGCACGTCGACGTCGCCCACGGTCTGGATTGGCTCACCCAGGACGGGCGCCGCTGGGTTGACGAGGTACGCGAGTTCGCGATCACCGTCGGCCCCGTGGGTATCCCGGCAGGGGAGTCGGCGGCGGACACGACCGTGGGCCCGGCCGCGTGGGTGCTCACGTTCGGTACGCGGATGACCAACGTCAGCGGTCACTACCTCACCTTCGGCAGCCCGACCACGCAGGGCCGGGAGAACGCCGGATACGGCGGCCTGTTCTGGCGTGGCCCCCGCTCCTTCACCGGTGGCACCGTCTACGCGCCGGGCACGTCCGGGGGCGACGAGCTGATGGGCACCCGGTCCCCATGGCTGGGCCTCAGCGGCGTGCACGACGAGCACGGCCGGGCGTCGACGTTGGTGTTCATCGACGATCCGGCCAACGCGCAGCATCCGACGCAGTGGTTCGTCCGCTCGCAGATGTTCGCATGCGTATGCCCGGCGCCGTTCTTCAACACCGAGATCGAGGTGGCGCCGGACGAATCGATCGAGCGTCGCTACGCCGTGGTGGTGGCCGACGGCGACCCGGGCGCGGATGGCGCCGAAGGGCTCGCCAAGCTCGGGTTCGACGCGCTGGCCAGTTCGGATCTGGGCGCCTTCTAGATCCGATCCCGGCGTGCCCGGTCCATCTCGAAGAGATCGTTCAGCGAAAGGAGGCAGCGATGGCGGATTCTCCCGATGGGATGCGCGTTCCGGGTGGGGTCATCCCTGGAGCTGTTCCGGATGGGGAGGGTACGCCGAGCGCGGCCGGCTTTCCCGGCGGCACCGGCGTCTCCCGGGTCCGCGTGTACGACTGGCCCACCCCGGACGGGCAGCGAGGTGGATCGCCGCACCTGCACACGGCCTCGACCGAGGGCTACGTCGTCCTGGGCGGCGAAGGAGTCCTCGAAACCCTGTCGGGTGACGGCTATGCCGAGTACCGGCTCGCGCCGGACACCGTGCTGTGGTTCACGCCCGGGACGATTCACCGGCTGGTCAATGTCAGCGGTGACCTGGACATCCTGGTCGTCATGCAAAACGCCGGACTTCCCGAGGCGGGCGACGCGGTGTTCACCTTCCCGCCCGAGGTGCTCGAAGACCCCGAACGTTACACCAGGGAGGCGGCACTGCCGCCCGGCGACGCGGAGGAGCGGAGCGAGGCGGCACGTCGCCGGCGTGACCTCGCGATCGAGGGATACCTCGCGCTGCGCGAACGGGTCGCGGCCGATGGACCGGCCGCGCTTACCCCGCTCTACGAGGCCGCGGCCGCCCTGGTGCGCCGGCGCGTCGCCGGCTGGAGGTCGATCTGGCAGCTGCGGCCCCTGGGCCAGGCAGTGAAGACTGGCGCGCACCTGGATCTCCTGGAGTCCGGGGCCGCTCCCCACCTGGCATCCTCCAGTGTCACGAGCGCGGACGCCCGGCCAGCAACCTTCGGTATGTGCGGGCATCTGTCCGCGTGGGATCTGCACGCCCCGGTGCATACCTCCGGTTAGAGCCACGCACCGCCCGCCGGAGCCACGCACCGGGCATCGTCGAGCAGCCTTCAGGCGAGCTGCGTCAGCTCTGGCCACTCCTGCTCATCTGGGCGCTGCCGTTCTTCTTGCTGCTTCTGCTCTTCTGGGCGCTGCCGTTCTTCTTGCTGCTTCTGCTCTTCTGGCTGCTCCTGCCACTCTTGCGTGTGCCGCTGGTGCGGGCCTGTTCGATGCTTTGCTCCAGCGCGGACACGAGGTCGATGACGTCGGCCGAGGGTTCCTCCTCCGGCTCCTCGACGTCGACCTCTTCGCCCCTGGCCTTCTGTTCGACCAGGCGGAGAACCTGCTCACGATGCGTGTCGTGGTAATCTTCCGGTCTCCATGCGGTGCTCAGCTGTTCGATCAGGTCGGTCGCCGTGTCGAGCTCCTTCGTGGAGAGTTCCACGTCCCCCGGAATGTCCGCGATCTCGTGCGGGTCACGGATCTCGTCGGCGAAATACATCGTGTTGAGTACCAGGACGTCGCCGTCGGCACGGATGGCCGCCAGATGCTCCTTGTTCCGCATGACCAGCGTCGCGATTCCGGCCAGCCCGGTCTGCTTCATCGCCTCGCGTAGCAAGGCGTAGGGATATTCCTGGCCGTCGCCGCGCGGCGCCAGGTAGTAGGCCTTCTGGTAGTGGATCGGATCGATCTCGGCAAGTGCGACGAAGTCCTCGATCGCGAGCGTGTGCGACGTCTCGGGCTGCACGCTGGCCAGTTCCTCCTGGGTGACGACGACGTGATCCCCGCTCTCGGTCTCGTAGCCCTTGGCGATGTCGTCGTAGTCGACCTCCCGATCGGTTCCCTCCGCGACGCGCTTGTACCGCACCCGCTGGTCGGTGCCCTTCTCGAACTGGCGGAACGAAACCCCACGGGCCTCGGTCGCCGCGAAGAGCCCGACACCGATGTTCACCAGACCGAAACTGATGGTGCCCGTCCACACCGGCCGTGCCACGAGAATCACCTCCCGGCCAGCTCGGAAATCGCCGCGATGATTGGGAAATTGCTGCGACGATAGGCCGGCCCTTGCGGAGCGGTACCTGGGATCCGTCGTCGGACACGTCGTCAATTACCCGGTGTATGCGACTGTCATTCCTGGCAGAGCGTTCGAGCCCGGGTGGGGGTTTGGGTCCGGGCGAGCCATCGACACGTCTGGCGCCGCTCGGTTTCTCGAATGAGTCAGCGGGCGCCGGCATGACCTCCGGCCCATCGGGTATCGCAGATCACAACGCAGGCGGAACGTTGTAGGGAGGATAGAACCATGGCACAGAAGGTCAGCGATGTCATGACCACTGGCCCGACGATGGTGGACGCGAACCGCACGCTTGCCGAGATCGCGGAGATGATGCGTGACCGTGGTATCGGCGACGTGCTGGTCACCGAGGACGGGAACCTGTGCGGCGTGGTCACCGACCGGGATATCGTCGTACGTGGTCTGACCCGAGATGGTGATACCAGGAGCATGCGGATTGGCGAGATCTGCAGTCGTGATCTGGTGAGCGTCGACGCGGACTCGAACGTCGACGACGCTGTGCGGCTCATGCGCGAGAACACGCTGCGCCGGCTTCCCGTGGCACGAGATGGGCAACTGGTCGGCGTCGTATCGATCGGTGATCTCGCTGTCGAAGAGGATCGTCGCTCCGCGTTGGCGGACATCAGCGCGGCGCCGGCGAACGGTTGATCGTCGCACTTCTACCAGCCGGCTTGGGGCGTGCTCGTGTGCGGCACGCCGCCGGTGCCCCTATCTCGATTCGACAGCGGAAGGTAGTGCCTCTGCAATGTCGGTCGTCGAATATCTGAAACGTGTTCCGTGGTGGGCGTGGACACCGCTGCTGGCCGTGGGCGTCATCGTGACGACCATCGGATTCGGCTGGTTTCCGATCTTCGCCGTCTGCATCGGCTGGTTGGTCGCGAGGCTGATGCGCATCATGCCGGAGGGGACGAACCTGGAGTCAGTCAACGAGATCGCCGGCCAGCCACGAGAGGTCGTGGAAGAGGCCGTCAGCCGCACTTCGAACGAGCAGCTGGGCGAGCTGTGGCAACAAACCGGTGAGCAGCTTCGGCGATCGTACCTTCCGGCGAGCATCGCGTCGCTGGCCTGCGTGCGCCAAGCGTTGCTCGACGAGATGCAGCGTCGCGATCCGGAAGCGTTCGACCGCTGGCTGGCCGGCCGTCCCGACCAGCTCGATCCGCGGGCCTATCTCGAGCGTCGCGAGACATAGAGCTGCATGAACAGTTCGTGTACGGGCCGACCACCCTTTCCGAATGATCATGTTTGGTACGTTTCCTCGGGCCATAACACGTCTGCAGACGTGTCACGGCCCGAGGAAACGTACCAAACATGATCATTCGGAACCCTGGGATAGGTGGTTGCAGCGGGGAGACGTCAGGTGGTGCCGAGGCCGCGTTCACGCAGGTCGCGCCGGTGTACTTCGAGTGCCATGAGCTCACCGAACAGCTTGTTGTAGGTCTCGACGTCCTCGGCCGGGTCGGTCCGCTGAAGGCGCGCCTTGAGCCCGACAAGCTTGCGGGACACCCACACCTCGGTGAGCCGCAAGACCACGGACTCCACGTATCGCGGTATGTCCGTTTCGTCGGCAGGGATGGGCTCGACTGCGAGCTCGGAGAGCATGTGCCGGGTCACGTCGTGATCCGCGGCCCGCGTGAGGGTGTCCATCCAGCTCGCGCCGCCCGGCTGCGTGGCGCAACCGCCCGCCTTGGCGATGGTTTCGCGCACTGCCCGGAACACGGGCGACTGGAAGGCGTCCGGTTCGATCGCGTCGAAGCCGGGTCCGGCGAGCGCAGGCCGTTGCACGGCAACACGCAGCACCTCACGTTCGAGCGCCAGCGTCTGCGGATCGGCGGACCCGTGATCGGGCACGCCCAGCGCTTGCTGGCCCGCCGGCGGCGTCTCCGTCCGGCGGCCGCCACGCTCGGAGGTACCGGCCGCGGCGCGGGCCCGGCGTATGACGGACAGCTCGTCGGGCGCGCCGACCCAGCCGGCCAGCCGGCGCGCGTATTCGTCTCGCAGCGCGCGATCGCGAATCCGGGCCACGAGCGGCAGTGCCTTGTCCAATGCCTGGGTACGCCCCTCGGGATGGTCGAGATCGAAGTCGTCCACGAGCGCGCGGATGGCGAACTCGAACAACGGGCGATGCCGCGCGATCAGCTCGCGGACCGAGGCGTCTCCGGAACGCTGCCGTAGCTCGCAGGGGTCGAGGCCGTTGGGTTCGACAGCCACGTACGTCTGCCCGACGAAGCGCTGGTCACCCTCGAAGGCGCGGATGGCGGCCTGGCGCCCGGCCTCGTCGCCGTCGAAGGTGAAGATGACCTGGCCCCGGTATTCGTCCTGGTCACGCAGCAGCCGCCGGAGCAGGCGGGCGTGGTCGTCCCCGAACGACGTGCCGCACGTGGCGACGGCCGTGGTGACGCCGGCGAGGTGACATGCCATGACGTCGGTGTAGCCCTCGACGACGACGGCTTGCGAGCTGCGGGCTATCTCCCGCTTGGCGTAGTGGACGCCGTAGAGCACCTGGCTTTTCTTGTAGATGGGTGTTTCCGGCGTGTTGAGGTACTTGGCCTCGATGCGATCGTCGTCGTACAGCCTGCGGGCGCCGAATCCGACGACGTCGCCGAGCAGATCGTGGATCGGCCAGATCAGCCGGCCGCGAAAGCGATCGTAGGGGGCGCCGCGTCCCTGCGCGAGGAGGCCGGCCGTGATCAGCTCGGAATCGCTGAACCCTTTCTGCAGCAGGTGCCGCCGCAGTACCTCGCCGCCCCTGGGCGCGTAGCCGATGCCGAAGTGCTCGGCTGCCGAACGGTCGAAGCCGCGCTGGTCGAGGAACTGCCGCCCCGGTACGGCCTCCGTCGACGACGTCAGCATGTCGGCGTAGAACTCGGCCGCTATCCGGTGCGCCTCGATCAGCCGGGTGCGTTGTTCCCGGCTCTGCCGTGGTGCGGTGCCGCTTCTGCTCTCCTCGTAGCGCAGCTGGATACCGACCTTGTCGGCGAGCCGCTCGACCGCTTCGGTGAAGGTCAGGTGTTCGTATTTCTGCAGGAACGAGATGACGTCGCCGCCTTCGCCGCACCCGAAGCAGTGGAACAGGTTGACCTGTGAGCGGACGTTGAACGACGGCGTCTTCTCGTCGTGGAAGGGGCACAATCCCTTCAGGGAGCCGCCGCCGGCCGGACGCAGGGTCACGTACTGCGAGACGATCTCCTCGATCTGGGCGCGCTCGCGTACCGCGGCGATGTCTTCGTCACGGATGCGTGCCACGCGGCCGAGTGTAGTGTCGCGTTCCGCCGGCGACGCGAGCGGCTCGGCACGTGGAAGGCTGGCAACTCAGCGGGTCAGCAGGGTGACGCCGATGACGAACATCACTGCGGCGATGAGAGCGTCGAGAATCTGCCATGACCTGGGGCGTGCGAAGAATCGCCGTAGTGTGCGGGCGCCGTAGCCGAGCGCGAAGAACCACACGAAGCTCGCCAGCGTCGCGCCGATGCCGTACAGCCAGCGCCCGCTGCCGTGCTGGTTGGCGAGCGAACCCAGCAAGATCATGGTGTCGAGGTAGACGTGGGGGTTGAGAACGGTGAAGCCGAGGCAGGCCATGATGGCGGCCCGGCGCCGGGCCGCCACTGGTGGCGCGTCGTCGACGGTCAACACGTTCGGGCGAAGTGCCCGGCGCGTGGCGAGGACCGCGTAGCCCAGGACGAACGCCGCACCCGCGTAGCGGGTGATCTCGACGGCGGCGGGGTGTGCCGTGACGACGGCTCCGAGGCCGGCGACGCCGGCGGTGATGAGCAGGGCGTCGGCGGCGGAACACAGCAGTATGACGACGAGTACGTGTTCGCGTCGGATTCCCTGGCGAAGGACGAAGGCGTTCTGGGCACCGATCGCGATGATCAGCGAGAGGCCGGTGACGAATCCGACGGCCACGGTGGCGGTGGGTGCGGGAAGCGGCAAGGACATAGCTGGAGACGTAGTTGGAGACATGGGTGGAGGCGTCGCGAGAGACATGGGTGGAGACGTCGGCAAGAGCGCGGGGAGCACGACACCTGACGCTATGTGGTCCCGGATAGTGAATCCAGCTAATCTTTCTAAGGCTGAGTTAGCATTGCTTAATGGAGCTGGACATCGCGCACCTCACCGCCTTCGCCGCGGTCGTCGAAGAGGGGAGCTTCGACGCGGCTGCCCGGCGCCTGCACCTCACCCCGTCGGCGGTGAGCCAGCGAATCAAGGCGCTCGAATCCCGCATGGGCCAGATACTCGTGCGGCGTACGAAGCCGGCGCAGGCCACCGAGGCCGGCCACGTGCTGGCACGCCTAGCCGGGCAGATCTCGCTGCTGGAGAGCGAGGCGTTGACCGAGTTGACGGGTGGCCGCGAGAGCGCGGGGCTCGCGCGGCAGATACCGATCGCCGTGAACGCGGACTCGCTGGCCACGTGGTTTCTCCCGGCCCTTGCCGCCCTTGGGGAGCACTACAGCAGGCTCACGTTCGACATCCGCCAGGAGGATCAGGATCATTCGGCAGCGCTCTTGCGAGACGGCTCGGTGATGGCCGCCGTGACGGCTGAGCCGCAGGTCGTCCAGGGGTGCCGTACGGAGCGGTTGGGTGCGATGCGCTATCTGGCGGTCGCCTCGCCCGCACTCGGCGTGGACCCCCTTCCGATGATCACGAACACTTATCAACCTCATAGGTCGACAAGTGTTCATGATCATCGGAAGGGGGCGGATGCGCTGGGGTCGATACCGATGCTCGTGTTCAACCGCAAGGACGCGTTGCAAGATCGCTTCGCTGAGATGGTGACGGGCTCACGGCAGGAGCTGCCGGTGACCTACCTGCCGTCGTCACGAGGATTCGTGGAAGCTGCCCAGCTAGGACTCGGCTGGGGAATGGTGCCCGAACAGATGGCGCGGCCCGCGCTCGACGACGGCTCCCTCGTCGAGCTCGTGCCTGGACGCCATCTCGACGTGCCGCTGTTCTGGCAACGCTGGCGACTGGACTCACCTGCCCTCGCGGCCCTGACCGCCGCCGTGCAGGATGCCGCGGCCGTCGCTCTCCGGTCGGGCTGAGGTCGCCCGTAGCTGGCTCGGGTGTAATCGACCGAGGCTGTGGTACTAGTCCGCGGCGGTGCTCTCGTCGAAGACGTGGATGGTGTTGCCCGACGGGTCGTTGAATGTGGCCAGCCTGCCGTCGGGAATGTCGAGGATCTCCCCGACCAAGGGCAGTGCGGAATGCTGCTTGACGAAGGCGTCGACGTCGTCGACCTCGAAGAACATGCCGGACGCCCAGCGCGGGTGGTCGTCGGCGACGACGTCGACCATGAGCTGGACGGGTGAACCGGGCAATTCGAACGCGACAGTGGACTCGCCTTCGCGCCACGCTTCGACGAGGCCGAGCTCATCCCGGTAGAACCCCAGCGCAGCGGGAAGATCGGTGACCGACTGGTACATGAATGTGAGCTTCATGACGAGAACCGTAATCGGATTATGATATACCGTCAATGCGTTATCCTATGGGTATGCCGGAATGGATCCCTGTCCCGGGCTCGGCGAAGGCGCGGCTCATCGAGGCAGCGCTGCATCACTTCGAACGCGCTGGGTTCGAAGGGAGCAACGTCACCGACATCGCGGCGAAGGCGAGCGTGACCACCGGCTCGCTGTACCACCATTTCGGTTCCAAGCTCGGCCTCTACACCGTCGTGCGGACCGACCTGGAGAGACGGGTGACCGACCGGATGGAGGGCGCGGCGGAGTCGGCCGGAATGTCGGATGCCATTCCGGATACTCCGGGTGATGCCACCTGCCGGGCGGCGGTGCGTTCGGCGGTTCTCGTCGCGTTCGATGCCGCTGTCCGGTTTGATGCCTGCCGGGTGCTGGGGGAGCCACCGCCGCACGACGACGCAGATCCGATCGAGGTGACGGTGCGGGCGATGCTATCCAGAGACCTCGAGTACGCGGCAGGCATGCTGGTCGCGGCGTGGCGCTCGGCGCTGCTGAACGTGGCCGGGGGCGCTACGGTGGCCCCGGTACGCTCCGCCCTGGAGTTCGTCATTCACGACTGAAGGCCGCGGCCCCGTCCCCGCAGCGGGCCGGCGTGCAGAGAGGGAGCCGTGACATGCAGCACCGCGTCGTCATGTCACCGTCAGGAGCCGAGTTCGAGGATCTGGCGGATCGCCTGCTTCGCCGCCGTTCCGGCGACACCGCTCGCGTCGTCGTCGGCGTCGTCGGCGTTCCCGGTGCCGGCAAGTCGACGTTTACCGAGGCGCTGGACAGGACGCTCGGCTCGGTCGCGGCATCGGTGCCGATGGACGGCTATCATCTCGCGGACGTCGAACTGGAACGGCTCGGTCTGCGTGACCGGAAAGGGGCCCCGGAGACTTTCGACGCCTACGGCTACGTGGCGTTGCTGGCCCGGATCCGCGCGCGGCCCGCACACGTCGTCTACGCGCCGGGCTTCGAGCGAGAGCTGGAACAGCCGATCGCTGGCGCCATTCCGATCGGGCCGGAGCCCGACGTGGTGATCACCGAGGGAAACTACCTTCTGCTCGATCGCCCCGAGTGGCGGGACGTCCGTTCCTGCCTGGATGAGGTGTGGTTCGTCCACACCGACGACGAGACGCGGATGCGCCGGCTCGTCGATCGGCACGTCCGATTCGGCAAGTCGCCGGAATTCGCAACGAGGTGGGTGGAACGAGTCGACGCGCCGAATGCCCGGATGATCCAGGAGACACGGGACAAGGCCGATGTGCTGGTCGATCTCACATCATGGCAAGGCGGCGAAGGCAAATCGGAAATCCATTCCTGAATCCATACAAGCCATCACTCGTTTGTCAACGGGTAGAAAGGTTGGGCAATACACGGCAGACTTAGACACCGTCGAGGGTCTCGTCCCGACCCCCGGAGGTGGTGCCGGTGGCATTGACAACCACGGCAAGGGCGACCGTGCCGGTACAAGACCGGACGACAGATGACGCACGGGGGAGTACAGGCGCGTACGCGCGCCCCGATCCAGGGTTCGAAGACGCCGAGGTAGCCAGCGAGGTGCCCGGTGCGGCGGATTACGCGGCGCCGGGCGTCAATCCGGATCTGGTTCGCCGGTATCTCGACGAGATCGGCCGGGTGCCGCTGCTTTCAGCGGCCGAAGAGGTCACGCTCGCCCGGGAGATCGAAGCGGGTGTGCTGGCGGAGGAACGGATCGCGAAGAACGGCCGTGCGGATCCGGACTACGACGACCTCAACCAGCTGGTCCTGATCGGCCGGGCGGCCAAGCGCCGGCTGACCGAGGCCAACCTGCGGCTGGTGGTATCCGTGGCCCGCCGCTACATGCGACGGGGATTGACCTTGCTCGACCTCGTGCAAGAGGGAAACGTCGGCTTGATGCGTGCGGTCGAGCGGTTCGACTACACCCGCGGGTTCAAGTTCTCCACGTATGCGACCTGGTGGATTCGCCAGGCGATTAGCCGTGCCCTGGCCGAGCAGAGCCGGACGATACGGCTGCCCGTGCACGTGGTGGACGAGCTCAACCGGGTGCTGCGAGCACGTCGCGCCATGTGGCAGACGCAGACCCGTGATCCCTCGCCCGAGGAGCTCGCGCGGTTGTCCGGCATCGAGCCGGAGCGGGTCACCGAGCTGCTGACGTTCGTCGATGAGCCGGTGAGCTTGCAGGCACCGGTGGGCGAGCGCGCCGAGCAATCCTTCGGTGAACTGGTTGAGGACACCGATGAGCTGTCACCTGCCGAGATCGTGACGCAGTCGATGTTGCGTGACCAGGTGCTCGCCGCGCTGTCGTGCCTGAACGAGCGCGAACGCCGGGTGGTGCGGCTCCGGTTCGGGCTCGACGACGGGCGGGTGCGCACGCTGGAAGAGGTCGGGCGCATTCTCGGTGTGACGCGGGAACGGATCCGGCAGATCGAGCGGCGGACGCTGAACAAGCTGCGGCAGGAGAAGGCGGCGACGGCACTGCGGGAGTATCTGCGCTGACTGTGGGTAGACCGTAGAGTTGACGGGTGTTGCAACGTCGACGGCGAACCGTGTCCATGCCGAACTTGGAGCCAGGAGAACGGGTGCTGGCCCGGGCCAGTGGCCCGGATGGCGAGGTGAGCGCCACCAACCGGCGCCTGATCTGGCCGGACGGCTCGATCCACTGGTACGAGATCGAGCGGGCTTCGTGGGACGGCGACGCTGCGCACCTGCTGGTGACACCGGTGGCGACATCGGAACATGCCGGGCCGTACCGGCTTGTCCTGAACGAGCCGACCCGGCTGGTGGACGTGGTCCGCGAGCAGGTGACGGCCAGCGTCGTCATCACCCGGCACGTGCCGCTCAGCGGCGAGCACGGGGTCCAGGTGACCGGGCGGCGACGGGCCGACGGCAGCCTCGTGTGGAATGCCGTCGTCGACGCGGCTCTGGACCTCGACGATCCGCAGCTGCGGACCCGGCTGGATGCTGCCATCACGACCGTGCGCAGCGAGATCGAGTAGTCTCACTGTGCGGCCAGCCTGACCTGCGTGGCCAAGCCCGACGTGCGGGCCGGAGCGATGCCCCGTGGCGGCCCGAACCCCGTGCCAGCCCTCGGTCAGGCGCCGACGTAGGCAGCGAGGTGCTCGCTGGTGAGGGTGGTGGGGGTGGCGACGAGGTCGGCTGGCGTGCCTTCGAAGACGACCCGGCCACCATCATGACCAGCGCCCGGCCCCATATCGATGATCCAGTCGGCGTGTGCCATGACCGCCTGGTGGTGCTCGATGACGATGACCGAGGTGCCGGAGTCGACGAGCCGGTCAAGCAAGGCGAGCAGCTGCTCGACGTCGGCGAGGTGCAGGCCGGTGGTCGGCTCGTCGAGGACATAGACAGCGCCGTTGCCGCCCATGTTGGTGGCCAGCTTGAGGCGCTGCCGTTCACCGCCGGACAACGCGGTGAGCGGCTGGCCCAGGCTGAGGTACCCGAGGCCGACGTCGGCCAGCCGGTGAAGAATTTTGTGGGCCGCCGGCGTACGTGCTTCACCCGTGCTGAAGAACTCCTCAGCCTCGGCCACCGACATCGCGAGGACCTCGGCGATGTTGCGGCCGCCCAGGGTGAATTCGAGCACGGATGCCTGGAATCGCTGCCCGCCGCAGTCCTCGCACGGCGTTTCCACGGTCTCCATGAAGCCGAGCTCGGTGATGATGACACCGCCACCATTGCATGTGGGGCAGGCACCCTCCGAGTTGGCGCTGAACAGTGCCGGTTTCACGCCGTTGGCCTTCGCGAACGCCTTGCGGATCGGATCGAGAAGACCGGTGTAGGTCGCCGGGTTGCTGCGCCGCGACCCCTTGATCGCGGTCTGGTCGATGAACATCACGCCAGCGTCGGCGGGAATCGACTCGTCGACCAGCGAGCTCTTGCCGGAGCCGGCAACGCCGGTGACGACGACCAGCACCCCGAGCGGGATGTCGACATCCACCGACTGCAGATTGTGTGCCGTCGCGCCACGGATCTCCAGGGCGCCGGTGGGGGTCCGCACCGTGTCCTTGAGCGCGGCCTGGTCGTCCAGATGGCGGCCCGTCAGGGTCCCGCTGCCGCGCAGCCCTTCCACGGTGCCCTCGAAGCACATGGTGCCGCCAGCGGTGCCGGCGCCGGGGCCGAGGTCGACGATGTGGTCGGCGATCGCGATCGTTTCCGGTTCGTGCTCCACGACGAGCACCGTGTTGCCCTTGTCCCGCAGCCGCAGCAGCAGGTTGTTCATTCGCTCGACGTCGTGCGGGTGCAGGCCGATGGTGGGCTCGTCGAAGACGTAGGTGACGTCGGTGAGCGCGGAGCCCAAGTGGCGGAGCATCTTGATGCGTTGCGCCTCGCCGCCCGAGAGGGTGCCGGACGGGCGGTCGAGGCTGAGATAGCCGAGCCCGAGCTCGACGAACGAGTCGAGGTTCTCCCCCAGGGCTGTGAGCAGTGGCGCCACCGACGGCTCGTCGATACTGCGGACCCATTCGGCTAGGTCGTTGACCTGCATCGCGCAGGCGTCGGCGATAGTGATGCCGTTGATCTTCGACGACCGCGCCGACTCGCTGAGCCGGGTGCCGTCACACTCGGGACAGGCGGTGAACTTCACCGCCCGCTCCACGAATGCGCGGATGTGCGGCTGCAACGCGTCGACGTCCTTGGAAAGGAACGACTTCTGGACCCGCGGGACCAGACCCTCGTAGGTGATGTTGATGTTGTTGATCTTGACCTTGGTGGGCTCGCGGTAGAGGAAGTCATGCAGCTCGGTTTCGGTGTACTTGCTGATCGGCTTGTCCGGGTCCACGAAGCCGGACTCGGTGATCATGCGGACCGACCAGCCGCCGGCCTTGTAGCCCGGGATGAGGATGGCTCCTTCGTTGAGCGACTTGGTCTCGTCGTACAGCTGGGTGAGGTCGATGTCGCTCACGGATCCCATGCCTTCACAACGCGGGCACATGCCGCCGTGGTAGATGGCCTCGCGCACCACCGTCTTCTCTCCCGTGGACGAGGTCATCACGCCGCTCGCCTTCCGCGCCGGGACGTTGAACGAGAAGGCGGTGGGAGGGCCGATGTGCGGAGATCCCAGCCGGCTGAACAGCAGCCGCAGCCTCGCGTTGGCATCGGTCACGGTGCCGACCGTGGAGCGGGCATTGGCACCCATCCGTTCCTGGTCGACGATGATCGCGGTCGTTAGCCCGTCGAGGACGTCGACCTCGGGCCGGGCCAGACTCGGCATGAAGCCTTGCAGGAAGGCGCTGTAGGTCTCGTTGATCATCCGCTGCGATTCCGCGGCGATGGTGTCGAACACCAGAGAGCTCTTGCCCGAGCCGGAAACGCCGGTAAACACCGTCAGCCGGCGCTTCGGGATATCCACGCTGATGTTCTTGAGGTTGTTCTCGCGCGCGCCGTGTACGCGGATCATGTCGTGGCTGTCGGCAGCGTGCAGCACGGGCGGCTGCGTGTCCGTATCCGTAACCATGTTCATCGTGTCTCCATCCGTGACGTGGCCCGCCCCGCGGCCTGCCGACGGCGGCCTGCCGACGGTGCTTGGCTCCAATCTAACCAGAGCCCTCGGACATCGGGTCCAGGCACAGACCGCTGGCAGCGGTCGGGACAGTGGCGGAACGCAAACCCGCGTGATGGCAGAGCGGATGGATTTCTCAGCCGTCGGGCTCGCTCGCCAGGGTGCCGACGATCAACTCGAGCCACGAACGAATCTGGGTGAAGATCAGGAAGTCGCTGTACACCCGCTGCTGGGCGTTGTGTCCGAGCAACTCCCGCCGCTTCTGATCGCGCAGCATCGCGTGGAGCGCTCCTGCGATCGCGTCCGGGTCCTCGGCGTCTCGCACAGTGTGACCGTCGAGCCCTGGCCGGACTTGCTGCCGCAGGCCAGCCGCCTCGGACGTGATCACGGCCGTCTGTTTCCACATCGCCTCGGTCGCCGTCAATCCGAAGCCTTCCTGCAGCGAGTTCTGGACGACGATGTCCGAGCAGCGGTGCAGGGCATTGACAATCAGAGCGTTCTCCTTCGCCGACGCCATCGGAAGCGTGATCACGGCGATGCTTTCCCGGATCTCCGGGGAGAGACTCATGTAGGCCTGGCGTATCTCGTCGAGAACGTCGTGTGCTTCGGGGTCGTCGCTGACGCCGGTGGGATCGGGGCCGGCCAGCACCAGGCCGACCCGCTCGAGTGTTCGGCGAGGTAGTTCGTCGAGCTCGTCGAGGTCGCCGAGGGTTTCCTTGAAACGGGAGAATCCTCGAAGGAGCGGGACGTAACCTTTCAGGCGGTCCCAGCGGGACACCTGGCTGACGATGGGCCGGTACAGGAGGCCGAAATCCTCGGGCTCGGTGGCCGCCGCCCAGCTCCCGTCGGGTTGCAGGCGTTTGGCCCGGTGGTCGAAGGACGGACTGGGCACCAGCTCCGCGGAGCCGGTGAGCCCGCCGTTGGAGAGAATGCCGACGATCTTGTGTACGGGAAGCTCGCGGTTCTTGTGGCTCAGCGGGTCGATGCCCGGATGGATGATCGTCGACTTTCCCGACAGGCACCCCGGTATGTATTCGGGTGCGCTGAACACGGCGTGGTCATACGGTTCGGTATACGGGCACAGGAAGTCCCACGCGGTCCGGGTCTGCGGGCTGTGCTCGTCGAGGCCGATGTGACAGCGCCAGATCGCCACGAGCCCGTCCGGCCCCAGCTCCTGGCGTATGAGGGCACCGGCCGCCAGCGGCTGGGGGTCATGGACGACGAGCACGTCGCCAGCTTCGAGGTACTCGCTGATGGCCTCGGCGGTCTCGTAGCTGATCTTCTCGTACAGGCCGCGCTCGTCCTCGGTGATCTCGGGCTCGCCATGGCCCTGCACGAGGTTGTGCACCCGCTTGGTGAGCCGGAAGAAGTCGGGCTCGTCGGTTTGCATGACGAGCCAGCGCGCGTCTACGCCCAGCTCGGACATCAAGTTGATCAGAGGTGGAAGCATTTCGGCCACGCCGCCACCGCGTGGCGTGCTGTTGACCATCCACACCCGGCGTGTCCCGACTGCTGACCGCAATGATTCGGCCTCGTGCCGCAGATCGCTCACGGCGGCGCCAAGATGAGCAACCGCTTCGTAGTCGCCGAGCGAAAGGTGGTGCTCGGGTTCGATCAGGCGGACCATATGTCCTTGATACCCCGATCTCCGCGTGAATACGCGGCAGTGGCCCCGGGGGTGGCCTCCACCGGAGCGCCCGGAAAACACGTGGCATGCCGACCTGGAATCGGTTAGACAAGCAGCGTGACTGACCCCATTGACGAACTGACCGTGCGCACCTGTACTGACGACGATCTTCCCGAGCTGGTGGCCCTCATCTCCCGCGCCTTCCTCAACGATCCGCGGGAGGAGTTGCTGGAGGCGCTTCCGAAAGTGTTCGAACCGGACCGCCGGCACGTCGCCGTTGACGGGGACCGTCTCGTCGGCAGTGCTGGTGTGCTGACCAGGGACATGACCGTTCCCGGTGGACCGATGCCCACCGCTCATGTGACTGCCGTCGCCGTCGCCACCACGCATCGCCGTCGCGGGCTGCTCAGGCGGATCATGAACGAACAGCTGCACGCGATCCGCGAGCGCGGCACCGAGCCGATCGCGGCGTTGTGGGCCAGCGAGGGCGGCATCTACGGGCGCTACGGCTACGGCGTCGCGTCGTGGAACGTCGAGTACGAGATCCCTGTCCTCGAGACCGAGGTGCCAGGAACCACGCCGCCTGGCCGGCTGCGTCACGAGCAGCCTGCTGAGATCAGCAAGACGCTTGCCGACATCCACGATCGGGCACGCCACGAGCGCCCGGGTGTGTCAGCTCGTCCTGGTCGCTGGTGGGAGATGCGTACACTCGATCCGGAGTCGCGCCGGCGAGGAATGTCGGCCGAGCGTGCCGTCGTATACGAGGACGAGGACGGAGCGCACGGCTACGCGCTGCTGCGCACCAAGCTGCAGTGGAATATGAACAGTCCCGGTGGCGAAGCGCTGGTGACCGAGATGCTGGCGACGAACACCGAGGCTTACGCGGCGCTGTGGCGCTACCTGCTGTCGATCGACCTCGTGCGTACCGTCCGGTGCCCGTTCGGGGCCGTCGACGAACCGCTGCGGCACATGGCCACCAACGTTCACGCCCTGACGGCACCGATGGGCCCCGGGTTGTGGGTGCGCGTGGTGGACGTCCCCGCGGCGCTGGCCCGGCGGAGGTATGCCGCACCGATAGACGTCGTTCTGGAAATCACCGACGCGATGTTCCCGGACAACGCCGGGCGCTGGCACCTCAGGGGTGATGCCGACTCCGCCACCTGCGAGGCGACCACGGCCGAGCCCGACCTCTCGCTCGACGTCCGCGGGCTCGGTGCCGCCTACCTCGGGGGCACGTCGTTGCAGTCGCTGGCAGCGGCAGGACTCGTGACGGAACACCGGCCCGGTCGCCTGGCGGCGGCAACGACGGCGTTCGGTTGGCGCCGGGCACCCTGGTCACACGAGGCGTTCTGATCACGACACCAGGCGTAGCCACGACACGAGGCGTAGCCGGGGCCGGGATCGTCCGTTCGAGCCGTTCCGCCCGGCTCACGGTCTGCGGCCCCGGACACCCGTCAGCGGCTCACAGCCTCCGCGGAATCGGAGCGGTCCGCCGGTGCCGAGCGGTCGACCTGGCACCCCTCGGTGTTTCGATACCACTGGATCTTGTCGCGAATGCGGCGCTGCTGAGCACGCAGGTGCGCGATCTTCTCCTGCACCGCCGCGTCGTGTTGTTCGAGCAGCTCGAGCCGGGCCGGGACCGTGTCGTCACCCGCCCGGCACAGCTCTGCGAAGCGCAGCATGTCCGCGATGGGCATACCGGTGTCCCGTAGACAGCGCACCAGGCCGAGCCAGCCGAGATCGTCGTCGGTGAAGATTCGCCTGCCACCGGTCGTGCGAGTGACGTGGTGCAGGAGGCCGATGCGCTCGTAGTAGCGCAACGTGTCGATGCTGAATCCGGTCTTCTCGGCGACCTGCGCCGGCGAGTATTGCGTCACGATCCGAGAATCGCACCTGGAGTGTACTCCAGGTCAAGCTTCACGCCGGGTATGTGGACCATCCAGGGACGGCAATGTTCCCGCGCATGCCGAACGGAAGAGTCGACGATTTGTGGTGCTCGCACCGGCGATAATTCGATCTGCTGTTGCTACGTTGGTGACGGTGACACAGTGGACACGTACCGTCGTCGTCATGGCCTGGGTGTGGGCGGGTCTGGCGGCGGGATGTAGCGGTTCGCCCGAAGGTGAAGAAGCCCCGGACGGCGCGCCTCCGGGTGAGGAGGGAACCGCGGAAACCGAGGAGCCTGCCCGATCCGCAACGAGCATGCCGGCCGCCGGTGGAGACGACGTCACCGTTCTCTCCACCGACGACGGCGCGGAACAAGCGATCGCCATGAGCGAGGCGATCTACGATCATGCACCGGTGGTGCTGCTGGCCGAGGAGGATGAGCTCGCAAGTCAGGCCGCGGCCGCGCCGGTGGCCGTCGCACTTGGTGTGCCGCTCCTGCTGGTGCCGGATACCGGAGACGGGACCGGCTCCTCTCAGGAGAACGCGGACTCCTCGAACGGGGGCGAGACCGCCGACGACGCTGGGACCTCGGGCGACGACGCTGGGACCTCGGGCGACGACGCTGGGACCTCGGGAGCCTCGAGTAACGACGCTGGGGCCTCGGGCGACGATGCGGTTGAGACGTCCGCGGTGGAGAACGAGATCGGCCGCCTCGACGCCGAGGCGATCCTGACGTTTGGCGCGGAGGCGACGCGTCGGGCCGAGGAGATGGAGCAGGCGGACATCGTCGTGGAAGCTCCATCGGACCGCGACGAGCTCGCCGAGGTGAGCGGTGTGCAGCTGCACGGCGAGCGGGATGTGACGCAGGATGACCTGGTAGCCGCTGTGGCTGCTAGTGAGGCCGACGGCGTGCAGCGGCTCGTTGTCGACGGTGCCGAGCCGCCGGAGAGTTCGCCTACCACGCAAGGATCCGAGGACGATGCAGCGAGCGGCGGTGACGGCACTACCTTACCGGCGATGACACCGCCGGAGCCGTTGGACGACCTGACGGTTCTTGCTGCTCCCGAGGCTGAAGGCACCGCCACGGTTGCGACGGCGCGGGCGAGCGGCGCCCGGGTGCTCGTCACCGAGGAATCCGATCCGCGGGCCGACGGCGAACTGATCGACGAGCTGGCCGAAAGCCCGGCCGGCCCGACCATGGCCATCGGAAGCGAGTTCGAATCGGCGGAGCGGCTACGGGCACGGTTGGATGTGGCGGCCACGGGGGCCGAGCTTCCCGGTGGGGGTCAGGTGCTGCTGCCGCATCGCCGATTCATCGCCCTGTACGGAACGCCACGCTCCGCCGCCATGGGTGCGTTGGGGGAGCAATCCATGGATGAGACCTTTGAACGTGCCGAGGAGGTCGCGGCCGAGTACGAGCCGGTTGTGGACGAGCCGGTCGTTCCCACGTTGGAGCTCATCACGACCATCGCGCACACGGAGCCGGGCCCTGAAGGTGCCTACTCGTTGACGACTCCGGTGTCGGAAGTGCGGCCGTGGGTCGATGCGGCTGCCGAGGCGGGTGTCTACGTCGTGCTGGACTTGCAGCCTGGCCGCACCGACTTCCTGACGCAGGCCCGAGAGTACGAGGAGCTGCTGGCGGAACCACACGTCGGCCTCGCCCTGGATCCGGAGTGGCGGATCGGGGAAGGGCAGCGGCACCTGGAGCAGATCGGCTCGGTCGATGCCGAGGAGATCAACGAGGTGGCCGAGTGGCTCGCGGAGCTCACCGCGGAGCATCAGCTGCCGCAGAAGCTTCTGGTGTTGCACCAGTTCAAACTGTCGATGATCGATAACCGGGACGAGGTCGACACCAGCCACGACGAGCTGGCGGTGCTGATTCACGCCGATGGATTCGGCACGCCGGACCTGAAGTTCGAGACGTGGAATCGCCTGCGCGCCGATGCTCCCGATGATGTGTGGTGGGGCTGGAAGAACTTCTACGACGAGGACACGCCGACGTTCACACCCGCCGAGACGATGGACATCGACCCGGCGCCCTGGTTCGTGTCCTACCAGTGAACCCACCCGCCCCGCTTTTCCGCTGATCATGAACACTAAGCGGCTACATAGGTCGCTTAGTGTTCATGATCAGCGGAAAAGCGGGGCGGGCGAGAAGGCGCAGGCGGGCGAGTATGGTCTAGCGTGAGTTCATGGCACGCATTCTTGTCCCGTATCATCTCGACGAGTACCTATCTGGTCTGGACGTTCCGCTCGACATCGACTCCACCGTCGTCGTGGATCTGCCCGAGGGCGACACCTGGCAGCGTATGGCATTCCTGTATCGGCGGGTCGCCGACGTCGTGGCCGCCGACGCCCGCGACGGCGGCACGCCGATAGTCCTGTCCGGAGATTGCACCACGTCATTCGGCGTCATGGCGGCATTGCAGCGTGAGGGAGTGGATCCCGGCATCGTCTGGTTCGACGCGCACGGCGATGTGCAGACGCTGGAGACGTCGTCGTCGGGATACCTCGGCGGGATGCCGCTGCGGATGCTCGTCGGGTACCGGCCCGAGCTGATGGCCGAGCCGCTTGGGCTGCGAGCGGTCCCCGAGGAGCGGGCCGTCTTGGTCGATGCCCGTGATCTGGACCCACCGGAAGTCGAGTACCTGGCCACGGCGGCCATCGGACGATCCGGCGTGTACGAGCTGAGCGCGCAAGAATTGCCGGACGGGCCGCTGTATCTGCACGTCGACCTCGACGTCGTTGATCCCAGCGAGCTTCCCGGCCAGACTATCCCGGTCGCGGGTGGTCCAGGGCTCGACGCGACGTTCGCGGCCATCAACCGGGTGCTCGAGACGGGCCGGGTTGCCGCCGTCGGTCTGGCCTGCACGTGGAACGTGAATCAGGGCAAGGAGGCGGCGGAGCGCGTCCGTCCTTATCTGGAGAACGCGCTCGCCGCCGCCCGCAACCTCCGCTGATCATGAACACTAGGCGGACTATGTGGTCGCCTAGTGTTCATGATCAGCGGAGGTGGGCGAGGCCGTCGGGCAGGGGGCCGGTGGCGACGACGCCGAGGCGGCGGGTCGGCCGGGTCAGCGCGACGTAGAGATCGGAGTAGCCGCGCGACGAACCGGCCACGATCTCGTCCGGAGCCACGACGATCGTGCCGTCGAACTCCAGACCCTTGGCCTGAGCCGGAGTCAGGACGGCGACCGGCGCGTCCAACACGTTCTCGTCGTCACCGGTTGTCGCCTCGGGACAGGCGTGGCGCACGCTGGCGAGCACGCTGTCGATGCGCGACCGTGGCGCCAGGACAGCCATGGTTCCCGTCTCGAGGTGAACGCGCTCCTCGCGCACGAGGCCGGGCAGCGCATCCGCCAGCTCGTCGTCAGTCACCTGCCAGGCCCACGGCTTCTCGCCGTCGGGACGGACCGACCTTGGTGCGACGGCATCGGCGCCGCTGGCGGCGAGGACGTCGGCGGCCACATTCATGATCTGTTCGGTGGTGCGGTAATTGACGGTGAGCTGGCCCCGGCGCCACTGACCCGGGGCGACCGGGTCGAGCACCTCGGACCAGGATCCGGGACTGTCGGGTGCGCCCGTCTGCGCGATGTCGCCGACGGCCGTCATCGATCGGCTCGGACAGCGGCGCACCAGCAGCCGCCACGCCATGGGAGACAGCTCTTGCGCTTCGTCGACGATCACGTGACCGTACTCCCATTCGCGGTCCTGACGGGCACGTTCGGCGAGGAAACCGCGATCGTCGACGTCGTGGTAGCGCTCCAGCACGAGGGACGCGTCGACGGGCATCGTGACCTCTTCGTCGATGGCCATGTCCATGGCCACGTCGTAGGCGTCGTGCACCAGCTGGCGCTGCTCCTCGATGTGCTGCGAGCGCGCGGCCTCGGCCTGCCTTCGCCGCCGTTCCGCCCGGTTGATCGTCGCGTCGAGCTCGCCGACGAGGGTGGCCAGCTCATCCAGGAGCGGCACGTCCGAGATCGTCCATGCGGTGGCGTCGGCACGGTGCAATGCGTCGCGCTCGGCCTGGCTGAGCTGGGGCGTGACCGCGGCGCGGAAGTCGGGATCCGTGTACAGGTCGGTGAGGACCCGCTGGGGTGTGAGCTCGGGCCACAGGATGTCCAGGGCCTCGCGCACTGACGGCGACGTGCGAAATTCCCGGTACAGGGCGTTCTGGTCGATGAGCTCGCCGAGGTCGCGATCCTCCTCGTCGTCGGCTTCGAGCGGGATGTCGATCCCGTCGAGCACCGAGTCGAGCCGTTCGTACTCCTGGCGCACGAGCTCGTTGAGCACCTTCTTGGCGACAAACTGCCGCATCCGGTTGTGCGGCTGCCGCGTGCGTTCGGCGCGCTCGCGGGTCTCGTCGAGGATGCGCTGGCACGTTTCTTCGTCGAGCAGGTACGTGTCGCGATCGGTGGTGACCTTCAGGCTGCCCGGCGGTATCCGCTCGTGACGCGTCACCGCTTGTTCCAGGACGTCGGCCATGCGCAAGCTCCCCTTCACGGCTGCCGCGAAGGGGGCGTCCGTGCGGCTGGTCTCGACACCGGGGTACAGGTCACCCATGGAGGCCAGCACCACGTCGGTCTCACCGAGCCCGGGCAGCACCTGGTCGATGTAGCGCAGGAAGGTCGCGTTCGGGCCGACGACGAGCACACCGCTCTTGGCGAGCTGGTCGCGGTGGGTGTACAGCAGGTAGGCCGCGCGATGCAGGGCGACGACGGTCTTGCCGGTGCCCGGGCCGCCCTCGACGACGAGGATGCCGTCGAGCTCCGAGCGAATGATCCGGTCCTGCTCGGCCTGGATGGTCGCCACGATGTCTGCCATGCGCCCGGTACGGGCGGACTGCAGCGAACTCAGCAGTGCGGCTTCCCCGGTGAGGTGCTGCCGCTCGTCGTCGTCGAGCTCGTCGATGGCCAGGATGTCGTCGTCCAGCCGGACAACACGGCGTCCCTTGAGATGGATGTGCCGGCGCCGGCGTACGCCGAGGCGTTCCATCGGCGTGGCACGGTAGAAGGGGGTGGCGGCCGGGGCACGCCAGTCGATCAGGAGGGGATCGTAATCTTCGCTGTACAGCCCGGTTCGGCCGATGTAGAAGTGTTCATCGTGGTCGAGGTCGAGGCGCCCGATCACCAAGCCGTGTTCGGCGGCGGACAACTGTGCGGCGCGTTCGGAGAAATGCTGGGCCCGGATATTACGCTCGAGTTTTCCTCCGGGAGTGGAAACCTGCGTCGGCTGAATCGCACTAGAGAAGCGATGATCGGCTTTCTCGCGTAATGCGTCGAATCGTTTGTAGATCGCCGTGATGGTGTCTTGTTCTGTCGCGATTTCATCATCTGTGCTCGTCATTGACATGAAATCCACAGGACTGGTATATTCGACAGAACTCACCGGGTTTTACCTTTCACTACGTGCAGTCGGCGCGATTTCCTACTTTATCGTACCCGCAAGAGTCGTCGCGTCCGGTGCGCAATTTCGGCTATGACGAGATCATTATGACGTGACCACCACGCCGAAAAATGGTGTCGTAACTGGGGGACTTTCCAGAATTCTCGCCATCGGGTAGCAGTGGACATTATGACAGGTGATGAGCGGGTCGTGCTGTGTGGTCCAGATGGTGATGCAGCGGGTACCATGTCCAAGAGGTCGGTGCACCACACGGACACGCCGCTCCATCTGGCCTTCTCCTGCTACGCCTTCGATGAGCAGGGGCGGGTTCTGGTCACGTGGCGGGCGAAGAGCAAGCTCACCTGGCCGGGCGTACGGACCAACACCTGCTGCGGGCACCCGCTGCCCGGTGAGGAAATGCGTGCCGCAGTGGCGCGCCGGATGTGGCACGAGCTGGGACTCGTGGTCGAGCGTGCTCAGGTACATCTTTTGCTGCCACGATTCCGGTACCGGGCAGTCATGGCCGAGACGGGGATCGTCGAACACGAGATGTGCCCGGTATGGCGGGTCGTCGTGTCCGGCGGTGCATCGGTAGTGCCGGCGGCCGACGAGGTAGATCGGTACACGTGGGTGCCGTGGCTCGACTTCTGTGAAACGGTGGGCGACGACCCGTCGTCGGTCTCTCCCTGGTGCGCGTTGCAGGTCATGGCATTGTGGCGCCTCGGTGACGATCCACTCGGATGGCCAGTGGCCGACGATGCGGAGCTGCCGCCGGCCGCTGTGGCGTGAGCGTTGCGACATCGATGCCCAGACGTGCGGAAATGGCGCGACAGGCCGCCGTAAACGCACGTCTCGGCATCGAAGTGGCGTGGTTGAGCAGCCAGTTCACCCGTCGACGACCGGCAGGTAGACCTGACCTCCCCGCGCGGTAAACTCGTCGGCCTTCTCCGCCAGCCCGGCGTCGATCGCCTCGACCGTGGACAGGCCGTTCTGCTCGGCGTAGTCGCGGATGTCCTGGGTGATCCGCATCGAGCAGAACTTGGGCCCGCACATGGAGCAGAAATGAGCGGTCTTGGCCGGCTCGGCGGGCAGCGTCTCATCGTGGTATGCCCGTGCGGTGTCCGGGTCCAGCGACAGGTTGAACTGGTCGAGCCAGCGGAACTCGAACCGTGCCTTGGACAGCTCGTCGTCCCATTCCTGCGCATAGGGGTGGCCCTTGGCGATATCGGCGGCATGCGCGGCGATCTTGTAAGCGATCACGCCCGCCTTGACGTCGTCGCGGTTGGGTAGCCCCAGATGTTCCTTCGGGGTGACGTAACAGAGCATGGCCGTGCCGTACCAGCCGATCTGCGCTGCTCCGATGGCCGACGTGATGTGGTCGTAGGCGGGCGCGACGTCGGTGGCGAGCGGGCCGAGCGTGTAGAACGGTGCCTCACCGCACAGCTCTTCTTCCAGCTCGACGTTCTCCTTGATCTTGTGCATGGGTACGTGACCGGGCCCCTCGATCATCACCTGCACGTCGTGGTCCCGGGCGATGTGGGTCAACTCGCCCAGGGTACGCAGCTCTGCGAACTGCGCCTCGTCGTTGGCGTCGGCAATCGAGCCCGGACGTAGCCCGTCGCCCAGCGAGAACGTGACGTCGTACTCCCGCAGGATCTCGCACAGCTCGGAGAAGTGCGTGTACAGGAACGATTCCTTGTGATGTGCCAGGCACCAGGCCGCCATGATCGAACCACCCCGGGAGACGATCCCGGTGACGCGGCGAGCGGTCAGCGGCACGTAGCGCAACAGGACACCGGCATGCACGGTCATGTAGTCGACGCCCTGCTCGCACTGCTCGACGACGGTGTCTCGATACACCTCCCACGAGAGCTTCGCCGGGTCACCCCCGACCTTCTCCAGTGCCTGGTAAATGGGCACCGTGCCGACGGGAACGGGGGAGTTGCGCAGGATCTGCTCGCGGGTCTCGTGGATCCGCTTCCCGGTGGACAGATCCATGATGGTGTCCGCGCCCCAGCGGGTGGCCCACACCATCTTCTCGACCTCTTCTTCCACTGAGGACGACACGGCCGAGTTGCCCATGTTGGCGTTGACCTTCACCAGGAAGTTCTTGCCGATGATCATTGGCTCGGACTCAGGATGCTTGCGGTTGGCCGGGATCACCGCTCGCCCGCGGGCGACCTCGGACCGGACGTACTCGGGGTCCATGCGCTCGCGGGCGGCGACGAACTCCATCTCCCTGGTGATCACGCCCTTCTTGGCCCAGCCGAGCTGGGTGTCGTGCTTGCGGGCGTCGATCCACTCGCCCCGCGCCGGACGGAGTCCGCGATGCACGTCGATGTCGGCGTCGGGATCGGTGTACGGGCCGGAGGTGTCGTAGACGTCGAAATGCTCGCCGTTGGACAGCTCGATCCGCCGAGCCGGTATCTGCAAGCCGTCGTCGGTGGTGGTGTAGACCTTGCGAGAGCCGGTGATCGGCCCGGTGGTAATGGTCGGGGTGGCGTCGCTGAGCTGGGTAGAGTCGTGCAATGTCGTCACGGAGATTCCCTCCCTACGCCGGCATTACCCGGTCAGGTTCGTGCGGTCGGCGGCGCCGTGTCCCTCACTGGGACGTCAGCCGCCCTCTCAGCCCGCCAAGGCGCGAGCTCCCGCGTGTGCACTTGTGTTTGACACCTTTGTGGTTGACACCTTGCCATGCCCGCCACGCGGCCACAAGTGGGGCCCGCCGCAACGTGGCTCGTGTGCCCGTGGGTCCGGGCGTGACCGCGCCCGCGGGCAAGCGCGACCGGCGGCGGTGGTATCGCCCGCCGATCCGCGAGCATGCTGGACATGTCCGCGAGCATGGTGGACATGGCGTCCGGCTCAGACACACAGGGGAGCGTGAGACGGTGTGGCGGGAGCGGATTTCGTCGTCGGCGATCGCCTCGGTCGGCTACGACGCGGCGAGCCGGACGCTGGAGGTCGAGTTCCGCTCGGGCGCGGTGTACCAGTACATCGGCGTGCCCCCGTCCGAGTATCGGCGCTTCATGGCTGCCGAGAGCCGAGGTGCGTACCTGAACACGCGGCTCAAGCCCCGGTACGGGTACGTGCGGATCCAGGGCTGAGCGCGTGGCGCGAGCTTTCCCGGCCGCCGGGATGAGCTACCCGGCTACCGGACCCGTGGTGCGTGGCGTCTAGTCTGGGATAGAAATATCGTTCCTGCTCACATATTCTTATTCGATCTTTTGTTCGATCCAACTTTGTCGGTGCCGCGCCGTACTCTCACCACATGCCATCCGCCATGCACGAAGCACTGATCGAGATGTTCCGCAGTCGGCCGTCGCTCACTGTGGAGCTGCTCCGCGAGTCCCTTGGCGTTTCCGTGCCGATCCATCGGCAGATCCGTCTCGAACCGGGTGACCTGCCCGACCTCGCACCCACGGAGTACCGGGCCGATGCGGTCGTCGTCCTCTGTGAGGCCAGCGACGAGCCAGTTCAAGCGATCGTCGTGGAGGTTCAGCTCGGCCGGGACGGGGGCAAACGGTGGAGCTGGCCCGTGTACCTCACGACGCTGCGTGCTCGACTCCGCTGTGCTGTCACGCTGCTCGTGGTCTGCGTCGAGTCGGCGACGGCCGATTGGTGTGGTGCGCCCATCGATCTCGGCCATCCGGGGTGGATCCTTCGTCCCTTGGTACTCGGGCCCCACCGGGTGCCGGTGGTCACAGACGTCGAGCAGGCCCGAAGCTCCCCTGAGCTGGCGGTCATGTCGGCGATGGCACATGGTGCCGAAACGGACGGTGACAAGGTGCTCGACGCCGTGGCGAGTGCCTTCACGATTGTCGATGACGAGCACGCGGCCCTGTATTCTGATGTTGTGTTCGGCGCCTTGCCCGAGGCGGCCCGGCACTACCTGGAGGCATTGATGACGACCAAGCTTCGCGAATACCAGAGTGATTTTGTCCGCCGCTACGTCAACCAGGGCCGTGCCGAGGGAAAGGCACAGGGCCAGCTTGAGGCCGAGGCGGACGCGGTGTTGTCGGTGTTGGCGGCGCGCGGTGTTGGCGTGCCCGACGATGCCCGGCGGCGGATCAGCGAATGCACGGATCTGGACCAGCTGAAGGCGTGGCTCTCGCGGGCGGCGACGGCCACCTCGATCGACGACATCTTCTGCTGACCAGCGGCAGCTCTCGCCCGCGCCGATCCCGACGAGGCCGATTTCGATCGTTCCGATCTCGGCCGTGCCGATCTTGGCCGTGCCGACCTCGGCTCGGCTGGTCGAATGCCGTCTGGTGTCCACGACGAGGACGTCTCCGGTGTGGGCGGCGCCGGACCGTTATCATCGCCTCGCCGCGTCCGGTGTCGCTCGGGCGCTGATCCGCTGCCGGGAGCAGGGAGGTGCTGCGCATGTTTGGCAAGGTGCTCGTCGCCAACCGAGGTGAGATCGCGATCCGCGCCTTGCGCGCCGGATACGAGCTGGGACTGGGCACCGTCGCGGTGTTCCCGCATGAGGATCGCAATTCGCTGCACCGGCTCAAGGCCGACGAAGCGTACGAGATCGGTGAGCGTGGCCATCCGGTCCGGGCATACCTGTCGGTGGAGGAGATCGTCGATGTCGCCGTCCGGGCCGGAGCTGACGCGGTGTATCCCGGATACGGGTTCCTGTCCGAGAACCCGCAGCTGGCACGGGCATGTGAGCGGGCAGGCCTGACATTCGTCGGCCCTACCGCGGAGATCCTGGAGCTCACGGGCAACAAGTCGCGTGCCGTCGCCGCAGCTATGGAGGCCGGAATTCCCGTGCTCGGCTGCTCGCCACCCTCGACGGATGTCGACGAGTTGGTAGACGCCGCCGACGACATCGGGTTTCCGGTGTTCGTGAAGGCCGTCGCTGGTGGCGGTGGTAGGGGCATGCGCCAGGTCACCGAGCGTTCCCAGTTGCGTGAGGCGATCGAGGCGGCCTCGCGGGAGGCGGAATCCGCGTTCGGCGACCCCACCGTCTTCCTGGAGAAGGCCGTGGTGAACCCCCGCCACATCGAAGTGCAGATCCTTGCCGACGGCCACGGCAACGTCATGCATCTCTACGAGCGGGACTGCTCGGTACAGCGGCGGCATCAGAAGGTGATCGAGCTGGCGCCGGCGCCGAATCTCGATCCGGACATCCGGGAGCGGATCTGCGCTGACGCGGTTCGGCTGGCCGAGCAAATCGGGTATGTCAACGCGGGGACCGTGGAATTCCTGCTCGACGAGCAGGGCAACCACGTGTTCATCGAGATGAACCCCCGGATCCAGGTGGAGCACACGGTCACCGAAGAGGTCACCGACGTCGATCTGGTGCAGTCCCAGCTGCGGATCGCTGCGGGGCAGAGCCTGGGCGAACTCGGGCTGGCGCAGGAGTCGATCAGAGTGCGCGGCGCGGCGCTGCAGTGCCGGATCACCACCGAGGACCCCGCCAACGGCTTCCGTCCAGACACCGGAATGATCAGTGCCTATCGTTCGCCTGGCGGCTCCGGGATCCGCCTGGACGGTGGTACGGCGTTTGCGGGGGCCGAGATCAGTGCCTATTTCGACTCGATGCTGGTCAAGCTCACGTGCAGGGGAATGGATCTGGCGACGGCCGTGAGCCGGGCCCGGCGTGCGGTCACCGAGTTCCGGCTGCGCGGTGTCGCGACGAACATCCCGTTCCTGCAAGCCGTTCTGGATGATCCCGACTTCCGGGCCGGGCGGGTCACGACGTCGTTCATCGCCGAACGTCCTCACCTGCTCACGGCGCGCCAATCGGCGGACCGGGGCACGCGGCTGCTGACGTACCTGGTGGACACGACGGTCAACAAGCCGAACGGGCCACGTCCCCGCGTCGTCGACCCGGTGAGCAAGCTGCCGCCGACGCCTGACGGCCCGGCACCTTCCGGTTCCCGGCAAAAGCTGGCCGAACTGGGACCTGACGGGTTCGCGCAGTGGCTGCGCTCGTCGCCGACATTGGGACTCACCGACACGACGTTTCGGGACGCGCACCAGTCCCTGCTGGCCACCCGGGTACGCACCAAGGACATGCTGGCCGTGGCGCCGGTCGTGGCTCGGACCCTGCCGCAGATGCTGTCGCTGGAGTGCTGGGGTGGGGCCACGTACGACGTCGCGCTGCGCTTTCTCGCCGAAGATCCGTGGGAGCGGCTCGCGGCGTTGCGGGAAGCGGTGCCGAACATCTGCCTGCAGATGCTGTTGCGCGGACGCAACACGGTCGGATACACGCCCTACCCGGAGGAAGTGACCAGCGCGTTCGTCGACGAGGCGGCGTCGACCGGGATCGACATCTTCCGGATCTTCGATGCGCTCAACGACGTCGGCCAGATGCGCCCGGCCATCGAAGCCGTGCGGGAGACGGGAACGGCGGTGGCGGAGGTGGCACTGTGCTACACCGCTGACCTGTCCGATCCCGCCGAGAATCTGTACACGCTGGACTACTACCTCGGGCTTGCCGAGCAGATCGTGGACGCCGGGGCGCACGTGTTGGCGATCAAGGACATGGCTGGACTCCTGCGTGCACCGGCGGCCGCCCGCCTGGTGAAGGCGCTGCGCTCCGAGTTCGACCTTCCGGTGCACATCCACACGCACGACACCGGGGGTGGCCAGCTCGCCACGTACCTCGCGGCGATACAGGCCGGAGCCGACGCCGTCGACGGTGCGATGGCGTCGATGGCGGGCACGACGTCGCAACCGCCGCTGTCAGCAATCGTGGCGGCCACCGACCACTCCGAACGGCCTACGGGCCTGGACCTGCGGGCGGTGGGGGAGCTGGAGCCATACTGGGAGATCGTGCGCAAGATCTACGCCCCGTTCGAGGCCGGGCTTGCCTCGCCCACCGGGCGGGTGTATCACCACGAGATCCCCGGCGGGCAGCTGTCCAACTTGCGTACTCAGGCGGTTGCCCTGGGACTGGGAGACAAGTTCGAAGAGATCGAAGAGATGTATGCCGCGGCCGATCGAATGTTGGGCCGCCTGGTCAAGGTCACGCCGTCGTCGAAGGTGGTTGGTGATCTCGCGCTGCACCTGGTTGGCGCGGGGGTGAAGCCGGAAGACTTCGAGGCCGACCCTGGACGCTACGACATTCCCGATTCGGTGATCGGTTTCCTGCGCGGCGAGCTGGGCGACCCGCCGGGAGGCTGGCCCGAACCGTTCCGCACCAAGGCACTGGAAGGCCGGGCCGAGGCGCGCGGGGTGATCGAGCTTTCCGATGAGGATCGCGATGGGCTGCGGAACGATCGCCGGGCCACCCTGAATCACCTGCTGTTTCCCGGACCGACGAAAGACTTCCGGGCACACCGCGAGGCCTACGGGGACACCAGCGTGCTGCCCAGCAAGGACTTCTTCTACGGCCTGCGGCCGGGCGAGGAACACGCCGTCGACCTCGAGCCGGGTGTGCGGCTGCTCATCGAGCTTGAGGCGATCGGGGAGGCCGACGAGCGCGGCATGCGCACCGTGATGGCGACGCTGAACGGCCAGCTCCGTCCGTTGCAGATCCGGGACCGTTCCGTGGCGTCCGACCTGCCAGCGGTCGAGAAGGCAGACAAGACCAACCCCGACCACATCGCCGCGCCGTTCTCCGGAGTGGTCACGCTGACGGTCGCCGAAGGCGACACCGTCGCAGCCGGAGACACGGTAGCGACGGTCGAGGCCATGAAGATGGAGGCGGCGATTACCGCGCCGAAAGGTGGGACAGTACGCCGTCTCGCGATCACCGCGGTACAACAGGTCGAAGGCGGGGACCTCCTCGTGGAGCTCGGCTGAGCATGCTCGGCACGCGGCCGTGCACGTTGGCCGCACACCAGAAAACGCCCTCTGCGGTCGAATCTGGGGTATTCAGCGTGCACGGCGGTGGTCGTGCTCGGTGTGCTCCGGGTGCTGGCGTGCCCTGCGGTGTGCGTGCTCCGCGTACTCCGCATACTCCGTGTGCTTGCGTGCCAGGGCCGTGCGGAGGTGGCGACGTGCGGTGAGAGCCAAGGTGAGGGCGATCGCGGCAGCGGTGACCGTGACGGCGAATGCCGGGCGATGTCCACCGGCGTCAGCGAGACGTCCTGCGATGGCGGCACCGAGCGCGTATCCGATTCCGGTGGCACCGGCGAGCAGGGTCAACGAGGCAGCCACGCGGTTGGGCGCGACGACGCGTTCGGTCAGGCTGAAGACGCTGATCATGTACGGGGCGACGGCGAACCCCAGAGCGACGATCACCGGAATGAGCGCGGCGAGCGAGCCGACCGCCAGCAGCGGCGCGGACAGGACGAGCAGGGCGGAAGCCGCGATCACCATCCGCCGCTCGTAGCCAATCCGGGCCGGAACGGCGGCGAGGGAGAGCCCGGCGATGACGCTTCCCACCCCCAGCAACGAATGCACCAGGCCCGCGTGCCCGGCGTTGCCCTCCACGGTGGCCAGCACGGTGGTGCCGGTCTGCGTGGCACCGAAGATCATGCCGATGAGCAGCTGCGCGGTCGCGAGAACGACCAGCTCCGGTGTGATCAGGCGGCTGGGCCGATGCTCCGCGGCGCGGCGTCGGGTATGGGTGAGCTCGGCCGATGGGTGAGCGGCGAACCAGCTGCCGAACACCGCGAGCAGCGCGGCTGCCGTGATCAGTGCTATGCCCGGGTTGACGCTGGCTGCGAGGACGCCCACCAGCGCGGGTCCGAGGACGAACGACGCCTCGTCGGCGGCGCCCTCGTAGGAGAACGCGGCATCGACGAGTCGCGGTTGAGCTTCACCCGCCGGCTCGGTGATGGGCCGCCACCGCACCCTGGCGAGCGGCCCCACCTGCGGTATCGACACTCCGGCCAACGCGGCGATGACGACCACCAGCGGGACCGGGGCGGACGCCGCGCTCGCCGCAACGAGCGCCGTCAGCCCCGCCGAGGCGGCCAGTGACTGCACCAGGACGACGGGCCGTTGTCCCGTCCGGTCGGCGATCGCACCGGCGACGGGAGCGCCGACGGCGTTGGCGACGGCGACGGTCCCGGCCGCGAGCCCACCGGCGGCGTAGCTGCCGCTGGTGTCGGCGACCAGGAGGAGCGTTCCCATCTGGCTCATGGCCAGTGGCAGGCGGCCGAGAAAGGCGATGAGGACGTAGGCGGGACCGGCTAGACGGAGAAGCCGACGGTAGGAGGTGATGGGCGACACAGGGCTTTCCTCGGGTGCGACACGGTGACGTGCCTCCCCGCCACTCAGACACGTCAGTCAGCCCTGTAACTGGTCACCATGATACGTCGTCGTCACAGATCTGGCAGCGACCGGGCACAGGACGGGATCGGCCAGCCCAGCGAGGGTGCCGTTACCAGGTCAATCGGCTATGCCTCATGAGGCTTTCTCGGGCCGTAACACGTCTGCAGCCGTGTTACGGCCCGAGGAAACGTACCAAACATGATCATTCGGAAGTGGTGGCTGGGGTGGTGAGCTGGGGGAGCGGGATGCGTGGCACCTGCGGTGCCTGCTCGTCGAGCGTGCTAGGTCCGCCGGCGAAGGGAGTGATGTCCTGCGGGCACGTACTGCCCTCTTCCGGTGTCTCGAGCTCGACGAGGTATGCGCCGACCGCTTCATCGGCGCAGCTGCTCTTGTTCAGAATGGTGTGCCCCCAGCCGTCCACGGTCAGGATGTGCGCGTCGGGGAAATGATCGGCATACGGCTGGGTGCTCTCGTACGGCGTCGCCGGATCGAACCGAGTGCCGATCACCAGCACCGGGCTGTCCACGTCCTGCTCCCACGGGCCGGTGTAGGCGTCGTCGTCGGTGATGCGCATGTACTCGCAGTTCAGCCCGGTCCACGCCCGGAACCGGCCGAAGTGGGGTGCCTTCTCGTCGGCAGCGTCGGCTCGCTCGGCGTAGCTGAATGGATCGCCGGTGGTGCCGGTGTCGGTGCAGACGGACGCCAGGGCCGAACCGACCGAGTCGTAGTCCTCCCCGCGCCGCCGGCGATCCGACGGATCGGGCAGCGAGCGCTCGACCAGCGCTCCCGCCTCATCGCTCAGCTCGGCGTCCTCGGTTGCCAGCTGGGCCAGCAGTTCCGCGTGCGCCGCCCACCCGGCTGGCTCGTAGAGGTTCTGGAACGTGAGAGTCACCGCCGTCGCGTACGTCACCGTGATCGTGCTGCCGTCAGGCATCTGGATTTCGGCCGGCTCCGTGCGGAGCCACTCGAAGGTGTCGTTCACTACGGTCTCCGGGTCGCCGAGTGCGGCGAGCGCGCATCGCTGTGGGCCGGCGTCCGCGCACAGGCGGAGGAATTCGGCGAACGTCGCGCTGGCGCCGGGCCCCTGCTTCAAGCGCTCGCCGACGGTTGCCGACTCCTCACCCGGCTCGCCCGCGTAGTCCTCGGGAACGATGGCGCCGTCCAGCGCGAGCGCGCGCACCTGATCCGGGAAGAGCTTGGCGTAGGTGGCTCCGAGGAACGTGCCGTAGGAGTAGCCCATGTAGGTCAGCTGATCATCGCCGACGGCCTGGCGGAGGAGATCCATGTCGCGGGCGACGTTGGCGGTGGAGGCGTGCTCGAACCGCTCGCGTGACGTCATCCGGCAGTTCACCGAAAGCCGGATGCTGGTGCTCTGGTACCGCCGTTCCTCGGTGTCCGTGACCGGGAAGGCCGGCAGCGACGCGGTGGCTTCCAGTTCATCGTTGAGAGTCCGGTAGCACGTGGCGGGGTCGGAGCCTGCCACGCCCCGCGGGTCAAAGCCCAGGATGTCGAAGTGTTGCCGGACGTCGTCGGTGAACGCCATGGTTCCCATCGTGTGGACGAACTCGACGCCGGAGCCGCCCGGGCCACCGGGATTGGTGAACAGGGTGCCGATGCGGGAGTCCGGCTCGGTCGCCGGAAGCTTCGTCAGCGCGATGCTCGTCGTGGGACCAGCCGGATCGTCGTAGTCAGTGGGCACCTCCGCGGTGGCGCACAGGAAATGCTCGAGGCCCTCGCCGCATGATTGCCAGTCCAGCTCGGGCACGGGTGCCTCGATCTGACCGTCCGATTCCGTTGTCTCGGCCGGTTGCGGAGGCTCGCCGGGTTGGGCCTGGGCCGATAGAGCGGTGGCAGCGGCTGTCGAGGCGGCGAGCAGAGGGATGGCGATCCATTGCAGGGCGGACGATCGCGCGGGCATCGACTCTCCTCATCACAGTCTGGTTGATTGCCATGTCACGCTATCGGTGACGCCGCGCTCGTGTGGTCGTCCGCGATGACGATGTGCCGGGTCCTCCGTGACGACGACTCCACGTCCGGTAGATCAGCGTGGCTTGGTCGCGGATGCGAGCTGGCCGGCGATGTCGGAAACGTCGTCGAGTTCTCCGGAGGCGACGGCCATGACGAGCTCGTATGCGTCGTCGTTGGTGAGAGTTAGCTGCCGGCCGTTCAAACCGTAGAACGCGATGAGCGCCGCGAGAGCGAGACGTTTGTTGCCGTCGACGAGGGCGCGATTCCGGGCGAGGGAGTGGAGCAACGCGGCGGCCTTCTGGTCGAGCATAGGGTAGGCGTCCTGACCCGAGAAGCTGGCCTGTGGCCGGGCCAGTGCGGCTTCGAGAAGTCCCAGATCGCGGGCGGGTACCTGGCCGTCGAGGGCGCGATCTGCAATGTGCAGCAGCTCGGACAGGGTCAGGTAGATCATTGTCCGAGGCGTTCGAGTGCCTCGGCGTAGCGAGGAAGATCTTCGTCGAGGACGCGGTCGAGGAGATCGGCTCGGCTGTGGTTCTCGACGTACTCCCGCACGGCCTCCCGGGCGACATCCTGCATCGAACGGCCCTCGAGCTCGGCGCGGCGGCGCAGTGCCTGCGCGTCTTCGTCGTTCAACCTCAACGTCATCGCCATAGACGTCATGGTATCAATCCTGATACCAATCAGGTACCGCGAGCTGGAGCGGCTGTCCTGCGGCCTGGGTCTGGCGGGCCGGGTGTCGTGCGTGTCGAAGCCCGACCATTTCGAGGTCGCGCGTTCTCGGCCGCACGACACCCGGTACATCCGCCGATAGAACGCCTCGGCCAGCGTGAGGTCCGGGACTCGTGCTGATCGGGGCAGGGTGTCTCGTTGAAAAGGCTCAGGGCGTCCAGTTGAACTCGTCGGGGTGCGGACCCATGCGATCGTCGCGGTTCAGCTGGCTGATCGTGGCCACCTCGTCGTCGCTGAGCTCGAAGTCGAAGATGTCGATGTTCTCCCGCATCCGATCGGGATTGACCGACTTCGGGAACACGATGTCGCCGCGCTGGATGTGCCAGCGCAACGTGACCTGCGACGCGGTCTTGCCGTGCTGCTCGGCGATCCGGGTGATCGTCGGATCGTCGACGACCTTGCCCTTGGCGATCGGTGCCCAGGACTCGGTGAGGACGCCGTTCTTGGTGCCGAACTCCCGGACATCGTCTTGCGTCAGGTACGGGTGAACCTCGATTTGGTTGACCACCGGAACGATCTCGGTCTCGTCGAACAGCCGCTGCAAGTGATGCGGCTGGAAGTTCGACACGCCGATGGCCCGGCAACGACCGGATCGGTAGATCTCCTCCATGGCCCGCCACGTCTCGACGAAGTCGCCCACCTGCGGCAGCGGCCAGTGGACCAGGAACAGGTCGAGGTACTCGATGTCGAGGTCCGCCATCGTCTGGTCGAACGCCGCGAGCGCGTCGTCGTAGGCGTGGGCGCCGTTGTTGAGCTTGCTGGTGACGAAGAACTCGCTGCGGTCGATGCCGGAAGCGCGCACCGCCTCGCCGACCTGCTTCTCGTTCCGGTACATCTCGGCGGTGTCGATGTGCCGGTAGCCCAGTTCGATCGCTTTGAGGGTCGTCTCCTTCGTCTTCTCCGGCTCGATCTGGAACGTGCCGAAGCCGAACTGGGGGATCTGGACGCCATTGTTGAGTGTGAGGTTGGGAACTGCACTCATGTCGTTGAGGTGTCCTTTACGGGTTGTCGTTACTTTCACGTCGGCAAGAACTACGATCGCACATGCCGCATCCTCTCGTGGCGAACCGTACCCTCGACGGGCGCCTGTCACGCGCGGCTGTCACATCGCGGCTGCTGGTTGCGCGCGCAGGTCCGCCAGCAGCCTTTCGACCTCGTCCAGCTCGTCCGCGCTCAGCGGACCGTGCTCCATGGCCGCGGCGTTCTCCTCGACTTGCTCCACGGTCCGGCAACCCGGGATGGGTATGGTGGCGTCGCTGCGCGCCCAGATCCAGGCCAGGGCGCCCTGCCCCAGCGTGCGGTCACCGCTGGTCAGGATCTCGCGTACGGCGCTCACCCGATCGAGCCACTCTTGCGCCGGCTTGCCGTCGCGGAAGTAGGGCAGCCAATCTGGCGCGATCCCCCGCACATCGTCGGGGCCGAGCGTGGAATCGGATGTGAACTTTCCGGTGAGCAGCCCCATCCCGAGAGGGCTCCGGTTGAGGCTGGCCAACCCACGGGTCTCGCATACGTGCACGACCTCGCGCGCATCCTGCAACACCGAGAAAGCGTGCTGGATCGCGGTGCAGTGCGTTCCGCGATCGGCCCAGGCCGCAGCACCATCGGCGTAGTCGGTGCTCCAGCCGTACCAGCGGATCTTGCCCTCCTGGACGAGCTCCTCAAGCGTGTCCAGCAGCGGTTCTGCCTGGTCGAGGGGCAGCCCGTTGAGGTGAAGCTGATACAGATCGATGTAGTCCGTTCCCAGCCTGCGCAGCGATCCGTCGACGGCGGAGCGTACGTACCCGGGCGTCGGGTCGGTGCCGGTGATCTGGCGGGTGTCCGGGTCGAACGTGTTTCCCCACTTGGTGGCGATCACCACGTCGTCGCGGTGCCCGGCCAGGGCCTGACCGAGGATGTGCTCGCTGTGCCCGGTTCCGTACACGTCTGCCGTGTCGAACAGCGTGACACCCAGGTCGAGAGCGCGGCGTATGGTGCGCACCGACTCGGCGTCATCGACCTCGCCCCATCCACATGGCTGGGTGCCAGCCCAGAAGGGACCGCCGATCGCCCAGCAACCCATGCCGAGTGCGCTGACCTCGATTCCGCTGCGTCCCAGTGTGCGTTGTGTTGTCGTCATGTCGGCATGCTGCGATCTGGAGTGCAGTCCAGGTCAAGGTGCTCGGACAGGAAGATCCGGGCCCTGCTGGATGCTCGGGGACGTCGTTGTGGATGCTCGGGGACCTCGATGGTTCTGCCGGGAGCACAGATGCCGTCCGAGCCGAGTTCATCGGGTGGTACTCGGGTGTTCATCCGAGACCACGAGGATCGCCGTCATGCGTCTCACACGTTTCCTCCGTATCGTGGCGGCTGCGATGCTCGCGGCCGCATCTCTCGCCGCCGTTGCCGCCCCGGCGTCCA
>NZ_QMIG01000026.1 GCF_003287285.1 Phytoactinopolyspora halophila | reverse complement strand
AGACTCCAACCCAGCGGCTCAACCAGCTGCTCATTGCAAGCACCGATTGAACCTGCCCATAGGACCAGAAGCGTTCATGATCATCGGAGGAGGGTGGCGGGTGGAGGGTAGGGTGTCGTTATGCCGGCTCGGATTCGCGCAGCCGCTGGCTGATCACTGCGGTCACGCCGTCACCGCGCATCGACACACCATAGAGCGCATCCGCGATCTCCATCGTGCGTTTCTGGTGCGTGATGACGATGAGCTGGCTGTGCTCCCGCAGCTCCTCGTAGAGCCCGAGAAGGCGGCTCAAGTTGGTGTCGTCCAGGGCCGCCTCGACCTCGTCGAGAATGTAGAACGGGCTGGGCCGCGCCTTGAACAGGGCCACCAGGAACGCGACCGCGACGAGCGAACGCTCGCCACCCGACAGCAACGACAGCCGCTTGACCTTCTTGCCCGGCGGGCGCGCCTCGACGTCGATACCCGTGGTCAGCATGTCGTCCGGTTCGGTGAGCACGAGCTTGCCCTCACCACCGGGGAACAGCCGCGAGAACACCGTCGCGAACTCGCGCGCGGTGTCCTCGAACGCCTCGGTGAAGACCTGCTGCACCCGATCGTCGACCTCCTTCACGATGTCCATCAGGTCCTTGCGGGTGCGCTTGAGATCCTCAAGCTGCTCGTTCAGGAAGGCGTGCCGCTCCTCGAGGGCCGCGTACTCCTCCAGCGCCAGCGGATTGACCTTGCCGAGCTTGTTCAGCTCGCGTTCCGCGGTGCGCGCGCGCTTCTCCTGTTCGTCGCGGACGAACGGCACGTACCGCTGCGGCTCGGCCACCGGCTGCGTGATCGACGACGGCCGCTCGCCGGCGCCATCACCGTCCGGCTCGTCACCACCGGTCCCGTCGCTGCCGGTCCCGTCGTCACCGGGCTCGCCGTCGGCCGGTGCGTCCCCGGATTCGCCGGATCCTTCCGCGACGCCATCCGGGGCACCCTCCGGTACACCGTTCCCGGACGCGCCGGCGGCGCCGTTCCCGCCGGCCGCCTTGCGCTTCTTCTGCTGTCCCTTGCCCGCCTGATCCGGCGCCTCGAACACCGGCACCTCGAGGTGCGGGCCATACTCGTCGACCAGCGTGTCCGGCTCGACACCCATCTCCTCGCGCGCCTTGGTCTCCAGTGACTCCACACGCATCCGGTGCTCGGCGCGGGCCAGCTCGTCGCGATGCACCGTGGAGGTCACTTCCTCCAGCTCGGTCGCGATCGTGCGGGTCCGCTCTCGCTCCTCGGCCAGCGCCGCGTTCCGCTCGGCCCGCGTCTGCTCGGCCGTCTGGCGCTCGGCGTCGGCCACCTCCAAGGACTCCTCGACCTGGCGCAGCAACATCTCGCTGCCGCGAGCCACGGCCGCGCAGATCTCCGCCTGCCGGGCACGTTTGCGGGCCATCGCCTCGGCGCGCTCCCGGTTGGCGCGCTCTTCCCGCGCGGCACGCTCCAGGCTCTCCGCGCGTCCGGCCAGCGCCCGTGCTCGCTCCTCGCCCGTGCGCAGCGACAGCCGGGCCTCCGTCTCGCGCTGCTGGGCCAGCCGCACCTGCTCGGCCAACCGGTCACGTTCCTCGGTCGACGGCTCGTCGTCGGGGTCACTGGCCTCTTCGGCCGTGGCGAGCCGCTCCTCCATCTCGGCCAGCTTCGCCAGATCCCGGTCCCGGGCATCTTCGGCCTCGGCAATCGAGGCGGTGAGCCGCTCGGCTTCCTCGTTGGCCGCGCGCACGGCGTCACCGAGGCGGCCCAGCTGCTCGGCCGTGGCCGACAGCTCGGCATCCGACTCGTGGAGCTTGTTCAGGGCGGCCGTCTCGCGTGCCTGTGCTTCGTCCCGGCGCCGGGTGGCCTGTTCTTTCTCCCGCTGGAGTCGTTCGGCACGTGCCGTGGCCTCGGCCAGCTGGTCAGCGGCCTCGTCGACCGCGGATTGGACCTCGAGCAAGCTCTGCGTATTACTCGATCCGCCGTAGGCCCGACCGCGGCCGAGCAGGTCACCTGCCCTGGTCACCGCGCACAAGTCGGGATACTCGGCCACCAGAGCGCGCGCGGCCGGCAGGTCATCCACCGCGACCATGTTCCGTAGCAGGCTGGTCAGTGCGGGCTGCAGCTCGGCGGGGGCAGTCACCAGATCGACGACGTAGCGCATGCCGGCCGGAAGGCCGTGCCAGCTGCCCGGGTCGTCGAACGGCGCGCCGCCGACGAGCAGCCCCGCCTGGCCGAGATCCTCGTCGTGCAGCAACCGGAGCGCGTTGACGGCATCATCCACCGAGCCCACCGCGACCGCGTCCGACGCCGTTCCGAGGGCGGTGGCCACCGTCGCTTCCCACCCCGGTTCCACCGTGAGCAGGGCGGCCACGGAGCCCAGGATTCCCGACACCCGATCGGAAGCGGCCAGCAGCGCCGAGGAACCATCCTTGCGCGCCAGCCCCATCTCCAGCGCCTCCTTGCGGGCGGCCAGCGTTGCCCGCTCGCGCTCGGCGGCACGTTCGTTCTCGACGATCTCGGCAAGGGCCTCCTCGGCAGCGGCGAGCTCCGCGGCAGCTTCTTCGTGCTCGGCGTCGAGACCTTCTTCGCCCGTGGAGAGACCCGCGATAGTCGTCTCCAGGCTGGTGAACTCGCTCTCGGCGGCCGTCGCGCGCTCCTGCGCTTCGGCGCGCGCGGCCTTCAGGCGGTTCAGCTCCGACTCGGCCGCCGCGGCGCGGCTGCGCAATCCTTCGACCTCCCCGGCGAGCCGGGCGGCACCCGCCCGCCGGTCGGCCGCGGCCCGGGTGAGATCGGCCAGGCGCTGCTCCTCGGCCGCCGCCGCGTCCTCGGCCTCCGAACGTTCCGCGATGGCCGCGTCGAGTGTGGCCCTGGCGTTCTCGATCTGCTCGGAGATCTCCGATTCCTGCTCGCGCACCGCGGCCGCTTCGGCCTCCATCTCCTCCGGGTCCCGGCCCGAGGAGGCCGGTTCCTCCGCCGTCGTCAGGTGCCGGCCGCGCTCACGGGCGAGCGAGAGGGTGCTGTTGATCCGCTCGCGGAGACTGGACAGCCGATACCAGGCATCCTGCGCCCGGGCCAGCACGGGCTCGGCCTGTTTGACCTCGGATTCGAGCCGTGCTTCGGCAGCGCGTGCCTGCTCCAGCGACTGGGTCAGCTCGGCCTGGCGGGCCTTCAGCGCGGCTTCGTCAGCCACCTCCTGTTCGAGGCTCGCGCGCGCCTGAACGAGGTCGTCTGCCAGCAGCCGCAGCCGCGCGTCCCGCAGATCGGCCTGGATCGTCGCGGCACGACGGGCCAGCGCGGCCTGTTTGCCCAGCGGTCCAAGCTGGCGGCGCACCTCCGAGGTGAGGTCCTGCAAGCGCGTGAGATTGCCCTCCATCGCCTCGAGCTTGCGCAGCGCCTTCTCCTTGCGCTTGCGATGCTTGAGGACGCCGGCCGCCTCCTCGATGAACCCTCGTCGCCCTTCGGGTGTCGCGCCCAGGATGGAATCGAGCTGGCCCTGACCGACGATGACGTGCATCTCCCGGCCGATACCCGAGTCCGACAACAGCTCCTGGACATCGAGCAGCCGGCACGACTGGCCGTTGATCGAATACTCCGATCCGCCATTGCGGAACATCGTCCGCGAGATGGTGACTTCCGAGTACTCGATCGGCAACGCGCCGTCAGTGTTGTCGATCGTCAGAAGCACCTCGGCCCGGCCGAGCGCGGCCCGGCCCGTGGTCCCGGCGAAGATGACGTCTTCCATCTTGCCGCCACGCAGGCTCTTCGCTCCCTGCTCGCCCATGACCCAGGCCAGAGCGTCGACGACGTTCGACTTCCCCGATCCGTTCGGACCGACGACGCAGGTGATGCCGGGTTCGAAGTGAAGCGTCGTCGACGACGCGAAGGACTTGAACCCCCGTAGTGTCAAGCTCTTCAGATGCAACGGATGACTCTCTCTCGCCGCGCCCCCGCACGAGCAGCATTCGAGTATGACACGGAACGGCAACCGTGACACTACGAGACTACTGGTTCATCCGGGCATCGTGAGCGACGCCGCGCCGTGACGAACCACGAACCTGGGCCCGGACGTGTTGAATACAAGCCGACCCGCCTCGTGGCCGCGTCGGCTACGAGCCGGACTGCCCCGGGTTGGCCAGTGCCACCTCAGGGACAAAAAAGAAAAGTCCGGCAGCAATGCTGCCGGACCTTCCTCATGTCAACGCGGGCTGACGGTCCTGCGACTCGTCAAGGACCATGGTCTCGTGCTCGAGCGCGGCCTGGGCGAGGTCATCGTTCGCCGCCTGGAGCCGTGTGATTTCGGCCTCGAGGTCGCTGACTCGACGACGGAGTCTCTGTACCTCGGTGACGAGCCTTGGATCCGGGCCCCCTACGTGACCGAACAGCGCCTTTGCCATCGCTGGTGCCCTCCACAGGCTGATTCTCGAAAAATAATTCAGGACCGCTACGGGCGCGCACAATTGCACAGCCAACATGAAGTTGACGACAGGCATACGCCTTCCGCAGCTACATTTCTAGGATGGCATCCTGGCATGCCCGCGGTCAAGCTGAGACTGGATACGACGGGACTCAACCTTGGCCACGCACCTCGACCAGGAGGGCACGCCGGGCCTCCGGCCGGATTCAGCCCCCCGAGGTCACCAGGCTCGCCACCAGCTCATCACCAGCGTGCCCGGCGCGGACGCGGCTGGCAGGCGGGACACGTATAAGAAGAGCGATTCATGAACGGATCCCGCCGGATCGGCGTGTCACAGCGCGCGCATGGCTCTCCGCCACGGCCGTAAACCCGCAGGGAGCGCTCGAAGTATCCGCTGTCGCCATTCACGTTGACATACAGCCGGTCGAACGACGTGCCACCCTCGACCAGCGCCGCCCGCATCACGTCGCCGACAGCCTGCACCAGCCGGGCCACCTCGGCGCGCCGTAACGTCTCCGTCGGCCTGGCGTAGTGCAGGCGCGCCCGCCACAGGGCCTCGTCAGCGTAGATGTTGCCGATCCCGGAGATGAGCGACTGGTCCAGCAAGGCCCGCTTCACAGCAGTCTTCTTCCGGCGCACCCGGGCAGTGAACGTGTCGAGGTCGAAGGCGGGGTCCAGCGGATCGGGCGCGATGTGCGCGATCTCCGCGGGCAGGCCCGTCTCGTCCACGGGCGCCACCGCAAGACCGCCGAACGTACGCTGGTCGACGAAGCGCAGCTGGGGTCCGGCGTCGTCGAAGATGAAACGGATGCGCAGATGCGGCTCGTCGGCCACCGAGGGCGGTTGCAGCAGCAACTGTCCGCTCATTCCCAGATGCCCCAGAATCGCCCGGTCCGCAGCGGCCCCACCATCCTCCACCGGCAGCCACAGGTACTTTCCTCGCCGCCCCGGCGGCCCCAGACGCGCGCCGGCCAGCGAGTGCGCGAAATCGGCCGCTCCGTCACCGTGACGGCGAACCGAACGTGGGTGCAGCACCTCCACGCGGGCGATGCGCCGCCCGGCGACGTGCGCCTGGAGGCCGAGGCGCACGACCTCGACCTCGGGAAGCTCAGGCACGGCGGGTCGAGGCGTCAGCCGAGTGGTCGGCGCCGTCCGCGCCAACCCCCGTGCCATCAGCACGATCCGTGCGGACCTCCGTGCCATCGACACCGTCCGCGCCGGTTCCCGCACCGTCGCCATTGGACGCGCCTTCGTGCTCGGCCGCTACCTCGTCGATCATCGCATCGCCCAACTTCTCGTTGAGCGCACTCCAGGCGAGCTCCGCGGCGTTGGCCTCGGCTTCCTTCTTGCTCCGGCCCTGCCCGGTGCCGTAAACCTCGTCACGCAAGATCACCTGCGCGGTGAACGTCTTCTCGTGGTCGGGTCCCTCTTCGCTGACGTGATACTCGGGCACGCCGAGCGAGTGCCGCGACGTGAACTCCTGGAGCGATGTCTTCCAGTCGAGCCCCGCTCCGAGCGTGGCCGACATGTCGATCAAATCGTCCACGAGCCGGTGCACCAGGTCGGTGGCCACGTCGATACCGCGATCAACGTACACGGCACCGATCAACGCCTCGATGGTGTCCGCGAGGATGGATGCCTTGTCGCGGCCACCTGTCGATTCCTCGCCACGCCCCAGCTTCAGGAAGGCACCCAGGTTCAGCGACCGGCCGACATCGGCCAGCGCACGCATGTTCACCACGGCGGCACGCAGCTTCGCCAGCTGCCCCTCGGAAAGATCGGGATGACGCCGATACAGCGAATCGGTGACCACCAAGCCGAGGACGGCGTCTCCCAAGAACTCCAGACGCTCATTGGTCGGGAGCCCGCCGTGCTCATACGCGTATGACCGGTGGGTCAGCGCCTGCTCGAGGATCTGATCATCCACCGGCACGCCGAGACGGGCTTGGAGCTCGGATAACTCCTTCGGCTCAGCGGACATCGCGTGATCCGATCAGGCGTCACCCACCTGCCGGCCGTTGTACTCCCGGTACAACGGCGTGCCCTGAGAATCCTCCACGACGTGGGCACGGTGCGGCACGACCCACGTCGTCTTCCCGTTGACGGTACGCCGCTGCAACTGTGGCAGCTTCATCTTCCACTGCGCACGCCGATGCCGGGTGTTGCTGCGGGACTTCTTCTGCTTGGGGACGGCCACGGCTACATCTCCTCCGTCGGGCCGGCCCCTGAGGAGCCGGACTCGTTCGTTTCATTGGTCAGCAACTCGGCCAGAGCTGCCCACCGCGGGTCAGTGTATTCATGACGGTGGGACGGATCGTCCTCGAGCCGTGCCCCGCATTGCGAGCACAGCCCCGGACAATCGTCCCGACAGGTCGGTGCCAGTGGCAACGCCAATACGAGCGCGTCACGCACCGGCTGCTCAAGGTCGATCATGTCGTCCTGGACGCTCAGACCGTCCTCGTCGGCCTCGGACTCGGTGTCGGTTTCGCCTTCCGGGTAGGCATACAGCTCTTGCCATTCGACGGCCAGCTGGTCGTCGAACGGGTCGAGGCATCGTGCACACTCTCCGGAGATCAGTGCACGCGCTTCACCCGAGACGAGCACGCCCTCCATGACCGACTCGAGCCGGATGGTCAACCCGATGTCGGACCCTTCGGGCACCTCCACCACGCCGCCGATGCCCAGATCAGCTGGCGCATGCACCACGAGAGTCTTATGCTGCATCGATCCGGGTCGGCGCCCGAGTTCACGGACGTCGAGCACGAACGGTGCTCGCGGATCGAGGACGTTCAGCGGTATCAACTCTCGTGCAGTGTGGACAAGCTCATCAAGACCTCGGCGGGAGGCCGTCATCTAGGTTACTAGACGGCTTCGGCTGCGCCAACTCGGCCGCATCGTCGCTGCTGTCGCCCGCCGATGCGGGCTCCCCCTCGTCGGGGAAGCCACCCGGATAATCCCCGGGGAAACCACCCGAAAGCTCGTCCGGAAGATCGCCATCGTCCATCAGGCCGGCTCCGGCAGCGAGTTCCTGATAGGGCGACGACTGGCGCAACTGGTCGCGGCCCTCGCGGACGGTGTCGACGATCCGGGAGGCGACCACCTCCACGTTGGCCAGTTTGGCGTCGACGTGATCGTCGAGCGCGGCCCGCATGGCTTCGATCTCTTGCCGCATCTTCTCCAGAGTGCGGCCACGCTCGCGCCGGGCTTCCACGAGAATCGTGTGGTCACCCACCAGCGTCGCCTGCTCGATCTTCGCATCGTTGATGATCTTCGACGCGTTCGCGCGCGCTTCTTCCAGAAGCTCTTCACGCTGCGCGATCACCGTGTCCGCCGCCGCCAGGCTCTCTGGCAACATGTCACGCACCTGGCTGATCATGGCCAGGATCTCGGTTTTATTGATGATCGCCGACGACGACATCGGCATCGTCCGTGCGGACTCGACCATGTCGGTCAGCTCGTCAAGCTTTCTGTGGATCTCCACGACCAATCCCCCTTGTCGTCCTGCCGGTCCGTCCCGCGAGACGTACCCAGGAGACGTGCTGGACGCGCGACGTCAGCGGTCAACGGACGTACCTTCACCGTACCGGCGATCCAGCCGCTCCAGGACCACCTTAGGCACCAAACCCGTGACATCGCCGCCATAAGACGCCACTTCCTTGACGAGGCTGGACGACAGGTACGAGTACTCCGGGTTGGTGGCCACGAAGAACGTCTCCAATCCGGTCAGCCGGTGGTTCATCTGCGCCATCGACAGCTCGTAGTCGAAGTCGGTCATGGCGCGCAGTCCTTTGACCACCACCGGGATGTCATTGCTCCGGGCGAAGTCCACCAGCAGTCCGTGAAACCCCTCGATCCGCACCTGTGGCAGGTGGCCGCAGACCTCCTGAAGCATGCCGACCCGCTCCTCGTACGTGAAGAGCCCCTTCTTCGACACATTCGTGAGCACTCCGACGACGACCTCGTCGAACAGGCCGGCCGCTCGCTCGATCACATCCAGATGCCCGTTCGTCACCGGATCGAACGATCCTGGACAGACGCACCGCCGCACCGTGCCTCCTCAACGCTCGTCACTGTGTACCAGCCGAGTGACCGTACCAGAGCACGGTCTCGCCATACGCGCGTTCGCGCAACTCGGTGAGCCCGGTGGGCCAGCGAACGGGCGCGCTGCGCTGCCGGCGTTCGACCACGACGACGGCATCCGGTGCCAGCCATCTCGATGCCAGGTGGGCCAGTACCGTGTCCAAGATCTCGGAGTCCAGCGCGTACGGCGGGTCCGCCACCACGAGGTCGTAGCGAAGGTCGGGCATGCGTCCCCGGTACACCTCGACACCGCCGCGTCTCCCGGAGGACGCGGGGTCACCATCGGCGTGCCTGGCCTCGCGACCCCCATCCGGTCTCGCATCCGGTTTCGCCGCTGATCTCGTATCTGGCACGAGTACCCGCTCGGCCGCGCCATGCACCACCGTGGCACCCGGGAGGCCGAGCGCCTGAGCATTGGACCGAATGGTCCGTACCACCCCGGCGTCGGACTCGACGAGCGTCGCGCGCGCCGCGCCCCGGGACAGGCCCTCGAGGCCGATCGCGCCACTGCCCGCGTACAGATCCAAGATGTGCAGACCTTCGAGACCACCGAACATCGACTCAAGCGACGAGAACATCGCTTCGCGGACGCGATCCGTCATGGGGCGCGTGATGCTGCCCGACGGCACCCGCAACCGCCGCCCGCGCGCACTACCTCCGACGATCCGGGTCACGCCTTGTCCATGTAATCGTCGTCCTGGCTGGCCAGGAATGCGCTGATGGCCCTGTCCAGCTCCGGGTGCTCACGCAGCTCGGGATCCGACGACACGACTGTGACCGCATCCTCCCGGGCCTCGCGGATCACGTCCTCGTCGCGAATCACCCGGAGAAACTTCAGGCTCGAACGCCGGCCGGACTGGGTGGCACCGAGGACGTCGCCCTCGCGGCGCTGTTCAAGATCGACCCTGGCAAGTTCGAACCCGTTGCGGCTCGCCGCGACGGCGTCGAGCCGTTCCCGGGCAGGCGTTCCAGCCGGCGAGTCCGTGACGAGCAAGCACAGACCGGGAACACTGCCCCGACCGATCCGGCCACGCAACTGATGGAGCTGGGATACCCCGAACCGGTCGGCATCCATGATCACCATGGTCGACGCGGTGGGCACGTCGACGCCGACTTCGACGACCGTCGTGGCCACCAGGACCGGCCTCGTGCCGCTGGCGAAGCGGCGCATCGCTGCCTCCTTCGCCTCGGGTCCCAGCCGCCCGTGCAACACCTCGACCTCGATACCCTCCAGCGGGCCCTCGCGCAGCATCTCCGCGAGCTCGAGAACGGCGATCGGCTGGCGACCCGAACCCGACTCGCCCCCACTGGAGGCGTCCCCAGGAACATGGCCGGCGGTGCCGGCACTGCCACCCGTGCCACCGGTGCCGGCACTGCCACCCGTGCCGGCGGTGTGGGCGGTGTCGCTCAGATCATCGTCCGGATCACCGGCGCTCGCTGCCGGGACCGCATCGTCGTCGATGTCGCCGCCGGTGCCACCTCCCCCGTCCGCGTCGTCGGCGACGTCGCCCCCGATCCGCGGGCACACGATGTACACCCCGCGCCCGGCCTCGGCCTCCTCGCGCACGCGCTGCCACGCTCGCTCGAGATAGTGCGGCTTCTCCTGCACCGGCACGACGTGCGTCGCGACATCCGCCCGCCCTGCCGGGATCTCGGACAGGGTGGAGATCTCCAGGTCACCGAAGACAGTCATCGCCACCGTCCGCGGGATCGGTGTGGCCGTCATCACCAGGACGTGCGGGCGCGTCTCGTCACGGCTCTTCGCGGTCAGCGCAGCACGCTGCTCGACACCGAAACGGTGCTGCTCGTCGATGACCACCAGACCGAGGTCGAAGAACTGAACCTGCTCTTCCAGCAGGGCGTGCGTGCCGACGACGATCCCGGCGTCGCCGACCCCGATGTCCAGCAGCGCCTCCTTGCGCGCGGCCGCACCCATGGAGCCGGTCACCAGAGCGACCCGGGTGCCGATGTCCAGCCCGCCCAGCATGCCGCGCTGGCCCAGCGGTCCCAGCAACTCCATCAGCGAGTGGTAGTGCTGCTGGGCGAGCACCTCCGTGGGCGCGAGCAGTGCGGCCTGGCCTCCGGAGTCCACCACGGCGAGCATCGCGCGCAGGGCGACGACGGTCTTCCCCGCACCGACCTCGCCTTGCAGCAATCGATGCATCGGATGTTCTTGACCGAGATCGGCAGCGATCATGTCGCCCACCTGGCGCTGGCCCCGGGTCAACTCGAACGGCAGCTGCGCGTCCAGCGCCTCCAGCACGCCGCCGCTGGCGCTCCGGCGCGGCGTGGCCGGCAGCGCCGCCGTCGAGGCGCGCCGCCGAGCGAGCTCGGTCTGCAAGACGAACGCCTCTTCGAATCGCAGCCGGGCCTGTGCCTGCCACAGCCGCTGCCGATCCGCAGGCCGGTGAACGGCGTGGAACGTCTCGGCCAGACCCGGCATGCGGTGCCGGCGCAAGACGTCGTCAGGAACCGGATCGGGCACGTCGCTCAGCTGATCGAGCAACGTGCGCACGCACTTCTCGATCCGCCACGAGGCCAGCCGCTGGGTTGCCCGGTACACCGGAATGATCGCCTCGGCGTAGAGCTCGGCCGCACTGCGCACGTCGGTGTCCTCGTCCACGAACAGCTTGTAGTCCGGATGCGCGAGCTGGCGCACGCCCCGGTAGGTGCTGACCTTCCCGGCGAACATACCGAGCCGCTCGGGCTGCAGCTTCTCCTCGTGCCACGGCTGGTTGAAGAACGTCAGCTTCAGCTCGCCGGTGCCGTCAGTGACCACTGCCTCGACGATCGAACCGCGCCGGCTGCGCATCGACCGCTTGTGGACCTCCTTGACCTTCGCCAGCACCGTGACCTGTTCGCCCTCCTCCAGCGAGTCGAGCTCGGTGAGCTCACCACGCTCGATGTACCGGCGGGGATAGTAGCGCAGCAGGTCTTCCACCGTGTGCAGGTCGAGCTCTTTCGCCAGCGTCTTGGCCGTCTTGTCTCCCAGCGCGACGTCGAGGTCCCAATGCAGCTCGACCATCACGCCGCTCCGCCGGGACACACCGCCGGCCCCATCGATCCGGCTAGCCTGCTCGCCATGCGACCTGGACACAGACGACACAGACACCGCACAGGCGCATCCTGGGCACGGACGCCACGCCGGCGCATCTACTCCACCCCCAGAAGTAGCGGGTAACGGGACTGACCACCGTCATAGACGACGGTATCGACTTCGGGGTGACTGATGCGGACCGATTCCTCGACGCCGGCAGCAAGATCCGGATCGGCATCCGCCCCCGTGACCACCGTGACCAGCTCCCCTCCCGCCGACAGCATGCGATGGACAACATCCTTGGCGACGTCGAGGACGTCCGAGCCGATCACGGCGAAGTCTCCCTCGACAACCCCCAGAACGTCGCCTGGGCGGCAGATACCGGCCATTGTCACCGCCTCCCGGGTAGCAACCGTCACGGCGCCGTGCCGCGCGTGCCCGGCCGCCGTCGTCATCGCCACGATGTCGGCGTCGAAGGCCCTGCCCGGCTCGTGCACGGCCATCGCGGCCAGCCCCTGCACTTGTGCGATGGCGGGGATAACGGCCACGCGTCGATGCTGGCCTCGAAGCTCGGCAGCTGCTGCCTCGGCCACCGGCACGGTATCGCGCTCGTTGGGCAGAATAACCACCTCGCCGGCGGGAGCATCGCCGACCGCCGCCAGAATCTCCGCCGTCGACGGGCGGTGACCCGCCGGTGTGTCCGCGACGACCGCACCGGCCGAAGCGAAGAGTTCGGCCAGGCCCGGCCCGGCGGCGAAGGCGACGACGACGCGACCCGGCGGCGGCTCCTGGGTGCTCGCGGCACCCCCGTGCGCTGCCAGGTACGTGATGTTGATCCGATGCGGCTGGCCAGCGCGCACTCCGGCCTCGACGGCAGCACCGGCGTCGTCGGTATGGACGTGCACGTTCCACTCGTCAGCGCCACCCACGACCACCAGCGAATCCCCGAGCCGGGCCAGTTCCGCGCGCAGGCCCGGGATCGTCTCGTCGGGCGCGCGAAGGAGGTACATGACCTCGTAGGCGAACGCCGCGTGCTCGTCGCCCGGCTGAGGTAGGGATCGCGGCAGGTCGGAGACGGGCACCGGCACGTGATGTTCACCGACACGACGAGGAGACGGCAACGGCCGCCGGCCGGTGAGCACCGTGTCGAAGGCGTCGAGCAACACCGTCAGCCCCCGCCCGCCCGCGTCGACCACTCCAGCCTGCCGGAGCACGTCGAGCTGATCAGGTGTCTTGGCCAGGGCGTGGCGTGCGGCACGAGCGGCGGCCAGCGCGACGCCCGGCAGGCCGAGTTGCGGCCACTCCGGGGGTCCATATCCCTCGAGTTGGTCGAGATGCCTGCGAGCCGCATCGCCCGCCGCACGAGCCACGGTCAGAATGGTGCCCTCGGCGGGATCGTGCACCGCCTCGTAGGCCGCCTCGGCGGCATGGTGCAACGCCTCAGCCAGCGCCCTGCCATCAGCCAACGTGATGCCCCGCACGCCCAAGACGTCGGCGACGCCACGCAGCATCTGCGCCAGGATGATGCCCGAGTTGCCACGTGCGCCGAGCAGGGCGCCACGCGCCATCGCATCGGCCACGTCGGCGAGCTCTGCCTCGGGTGGGCACTCCTCCGCCGCCGCGACGGCGGCCTCCATCGTGAGGAAGAGGTTCGTGCCGGTATCGCCGTCCGGTACGGGATAGACGTTGAGCGCGTCGATCTCCTCACGCGCCTCGGCCAGTCCGTCAAGTCCAGCGCGGCACCAGCGGCGGACGATCTCCACGTCCGGCAACGGCTGCACCGGCCATGCCTCCCCTCTCGGTAGCGACCACCTGTCGGTGGAGCGTACCGCTTCCGGTGCCACCGGATCTCGACGGCAGACCCGTTCTGCCGGGAACACCGGAGGGCCGCGCCCGGCCGCCCTCAGCGTGCCCGGCCGCCATCAGCGCGCCCGCCCGCCATCAGCGCGCCCGGCCGCCGCCCGCGTACCCAGGAGTGCGCCGTGCACGCCCAGTGCACGTCGGGAAGCGCTTTCCGCGATCGATGAATGTGGACTCAGCGTGCATGGCACGTACGGCTGGCGGGCGCGGCAGGCGCGGCGGGCGCGGCGGGCACGAGCCGGTCATTCAGCGGGCACGAGCCGGTCATTCAGCGGGCACGGGCGACTCGGCGGGCCGGAGCGCGACTAGCGGCGGGGTCAGTCACCCTCCCGGTTTTGGGGCTGGCGGCACCAGCCGGTATCCTAAAGCGGTTGCCTCTGCTGTAGCGCCTCGCGTCGCAGTACGAGGAGTTCCGCATTCCAGATCCGTGACCTTCATAGGAGATACCCGTGGCTGCCACTTGCGACGTCTGCGGCAAAGGCCCGGGCTTCGGCAACAAGATCTCGCACTCGCACCGCCGGACCCCGCGCCGTTGGAACCCCAACATCCAGACCGTGCGGACCGTTGTGGGCGGTACCCCCAAGCGGATCCGGGCCTGCACATCCTGCATCAAGGCCGGCAAGGTCATTCGCTCGGCCTAGTGCTCTCGGCATAGCGCAACCGGTCTCAGTGCTCTCGACATAACGCAACCCCGGTCTCAGCCCTGTGCTGAACCCCTGCTGGTCTTGTCACGAGCTGGTGGAACTGTTCGCGTTCCACTGCATCGTCGCATCGGGGCATGCGGTGAACCACCGCGAATCCGGGCAGACCGGGGCTGGTGAGCGACGCCATCAGGTATCACGGAGTGCCGTTGCTCACACGGCATCTCGTGCTCGCGCCGTCGGAGCACAGCTAACGAACCGACATCATCAAGGCCATGACCTCGACAATGTCGGTTCCTTCGTAGCCGTCGGCACCAGCCATCTCCGATCGCCCCTTCAGCACCAGCTTCTCTGGCACCGGCCCTTCCGCTCGACGAAAACTGGAAAGCCCACTTCTTGGCTCCGCGCAACGCCCAGAGCCCTCGATACCCGCCTGGACGTTCCACAGAGCCAAGAAGTCAGGCTCACCCGCCCCATCGCCACACTCATGACATCCTGGTGACAGTCACGCCACTTCGACCACCGGGACGTACCAGGCATGCGTAATATCGCCATCTTCAGTGGAAGCGCCCATCTCAGCCTGGCCGAGGAAATCTGCGACCATCTCGGGCTGCCGCTGCGGCCGAGTACCGTGCAGCACTTCGCCAACGACTGCCTTCAGGTCCAACTACAAGCCAACTGCCGCGAGCACGACGTCTTTGTCATCCAGCCGATCGTCCCGCCGGTCCAGGAGAACCTGGTCGAACTCTTGCTCATGCTCGACGCCGCCCGCGGCGCCTCGGCCGCCCGCACCACCGTGGTCATGCCGCACTTCGCCTATGCCCGTTCGGACAAGAAGGACGCACCCCGGATCTCGATCGGGGCGCGGCTGATCGCCGATCTCATGGTCACATCCGGAGCGAGTCGCGTGCTCGCGATGACCTTGCACTCGCCACAGGTCCACGGCTTCTTCAGCGTGCCCGTCGACCAGCTGCACGCGCTTCGGGAACTCGCCAGCCACTTCCGAGCCGGCGACCTGTCCAACGTGGTCGTCGTCTCCCCCGATCTCGGAAACGCCAAGGAGGCTTCCGCGTTCGCTCGGATGCTGGGCGTTCCCGTGGCCGCGGGCGCCAAGCAGCGCTACGCCGACGACCAGGTCAGTATCAGCGCTGTCATCGGCGACGTCGCCGGACGCGACATCATCGTGCTGGACGACGAGATTGCCAAGGGCAGCACGGTCATCGAGCTGGTGGAACGGCTACGCGAGCAAGGGGTCCGGTCGATCCGTATCGCCTGTACCCACGGCCTGTTCACGGACAAGGCACTCGAACGGCTCGGTGAGCTGGACGACGTCCACCAGATCGTCACGACGAACACGGTGCCCATCCCCGAGCCGAAGCGGCATCCCAAGCTGCACGTCTTGTCGGTCGCACCACAGCTCGCCGAGGCGATCCGCCGGATCCACAACGGTGAATCCGTCAGCGCCCTCTTCCACGACACGTAGGCGGGCTACGTCACGCATCGGTGAAGAACCGACATCATCACGGCGATGACCTCGACAAATGCCGGCTCTCGCTCGACTTCGGGTAGGAACGACACTCAGCTGAAGTGGTCGTATCCGGCCCTGCCCGCATACGACGTGCTGTCGACCAGCACACCGCTTCCGGTTTCGACACCACCGATGACGCGCCAGGCGTCCGGCAGTACGGTCCCGGCGGGAAACGTCGCCACCAGCGCGTTGTCTTCGCCACCGGTGAGTACCCACGAGATCGGGTCGGCCTGGAGGAGACGCGCCGCCTCGCGCACCGGGTCGGCGACCTCCAGGGCGGAGACGTCCACGCCGATTTGGACGCTGCTCGCCTCCGCGATGTGTCCCAAATCGGCCAGCAAGCCATCGCTGACGTCGCACATCGCCGTCGCTCCCAGATCTGCCGCCTGCGGGCCGGCAGAGTAGGGAACCTGCGGGCTGCGGTGCGCCTGCACCACCTCCTCCGGTACGTGCTGGCCCTCCAGCAGCAGCTGCAGGCCGGCTTCGGACCAGCCCAGCCGGCCACACAGCGCGACGACATCACCCGCCCGGGCACCGGAACGCGGCACCGGATCGCGGCCTTCCAGGTCGCCCAGTGCCGTGACGGCCACCACGATCGCTTCGGATCCCACCGTGTCGCCCCCGATCACCGACGCACCCACGTCGCCGCATTCGGCGCGTACGCCATCGGCCAGCTCGAGTACCCACGCCGCCTCCAGATCGCCCGGCGCGCCCAGCGCCACTGTCACCGCCGTGGGCCGGGCGCCCATCGCGGCGACGTCGGCAAGGTTCTGCGCCGCGGCCTTCCGGCCCACATCACGCGCGCTCGACCAGTCCCGGCGGAAGTGCCGGCCCTCGATCAGCATGTCCGTCGTCACGACGGTCCGCCCATCCGGTGCCGCGATGACCGCCGCGTCGTCTCCCGGGCCGAGCGCCACGCCGGCGCCCTGCGGCAACCGGGCAGTTATCTGGCCGATCAATGCGAACTCACCCATATCGGAAATTCGGTCTGCCACATCCACTCCTCATTCGCGGGAACTTGCCGGGGAACACGATAGGTTGGCGCTCAGTCAATCTTTCCGTAGGAGCTGGAGGGCAACGCGTGGTGGTACAGGCATACATCCTGGTCCAGACGGAGGTCGGCAAGGCCGCCGAGGTGGCGCGGCAGATCTCCGAGATCGACGGTGTCGTCTCCGCCGAGGACGTCACCGGGCCGTACGATGTAATCGTGAAGGCAGAATCGAGTAACGTCGACGATCTCGGCAAGCTCGTCGTCGCGCGAGTCCAGTCCGTCGAAGGCATCACCCGAACGCTCACGTGTCCCGTCGTTCACCTCTGATCGCGTCTGTGGCCGCGCTCGCCGTGAGCGGGTGCGGGTTCGGCCCCGTCGACGTCGAACCGTTCGAGGTCGATCCCGCAGCAGCGGACACCTGCGCAGCTGTACTGCAGGACCTTCCCGAGGTCGTCGGCGACGCCGTGCGGCGCGACGTCGAGCCCGAGTCACTCCCGGCCGCGGCCTGGGGCGAACCAGCCATCGTGCTCCGCTGTGGCGTCAACCTGCCGGCCGCCTACGAACCCGGTGCCCGGTTACTGGAGGTCGACGGGATCGGATGGTTCCCCGAGCCCGGCGACGGCGGCATGTTCTTCACGTCGACCGATCGCGAGGTGCTGGTCGAGGTGGCCGTTCCCGACGACTACGCGCCCGAGGGAGAGCTCCTGCACGATCTCGCCCCCGCGATCGCCAGCCACATCCCGGAACGCGAGTTGCGCTAGCGCACCCCCTAGCGCAGCCCCAGCGGCCGGCCGAGAGCGGTCGAGATCATCCGGTCCACCAGCGCCGGATAGTCGATGCCCGACTTCGCCCACAACATCGGGAACATCGACGTCGGTGTGAATCCGGGCATGGTGTTGACCTCGTTGACCAGAACCGAGCCGTCCGGGCGAAGGAAGAAATCGACCCGCGCGAGGCTTTCACACGACAGCGCCTGGAACGCGGTCACCGCCATGTGCCGTACCTGCTCGGCCGTCTCCGGGGGGATGTCCGCCGGGAGGTCGAGGGCGACGCCGTCGTCCGGCAGGTATTTTGCCTGGAAGTCGTAGAAGTCGTGGCTGGCGTCGAACCGGATCTCGCCGACCACGCTCGCTTCCGGCTCACCGCCGTCAACGCCTTCGAGCACCCCACATTCGATCTCCCGGCCCTCGACCGCTTCCTCGACCATCACCTTCGGATCGTGCTCGCGGGCGCTCAGCACGGCACTCTCCAACCCGTCCGGGCCGTCGACCTTGCTCACGCCCATGCTCGATCCCGCCCGTGCGGGCTTGACGAAGACCGGCCAGCCCAGCCGTTCCACGTCGGCGAGCACCTGATCACGTTGCCGGTCCCACGCGCCGGGCCCGACCAGCACATGCGGGACGACGGGTAGACCTGCCGCTTGCAGCAGCAGCTTCATCACGTGCTTGTCCATGCCCGCTGCCGAGGCCAGCACGCCGGAGCCGACGTAGCGCACGCCTGCCAGCTCGAACAGGCCCTGGATGGTTCCGTCCTCACCGAACGGGCCGTGCAACAGGGGGAAGACGACATCGACCGTGCCGAGCTCTTCGGGAACCTCGCCGGGTGACTGCACGATCAGGCTGGATCGTTCCGACAGGACGACGGAGCCGCCTTCGTCGCTCACCTCGGGAAGCTGTCCTTCGGCGATGGCAAGCTGCTCTGGCTTGCCGCTGGAAAGTACCCAGCGGCCTTCGGTGGTGATCCCGATGGGTATCACCTCATAACGCGCCGGATCGAGCGCGGAGAGCACGCCTCCTGCCGTGACACAAGAGACCGTGTGCTCGGAACTGCGTCCTCCGAAGACGAGGGCGATCCGGATCCGGGATGGCGTCGCATTCATCGCCTCGACCCTACCGTTAGTGTCCATGCCGTTCTGGCTTAGCCGAGCGGGCGAGCAGCGAGCGCAACATGTCCTGCGGCGTGAGCTCGCCACGCACCATCCGCGCCACGTGCTCCACGATGGGCATTTCCGTGCCCGCCTTGGTCGCCAGCTCCAGAATCGACTCGCACGACTTGACGCCCTCGGCGACCTGCCGCGAGGCCGCCGCGGCCTCGTCGACGCTCATCCCGCTCCCGAGGCGCTCGCCGAACGTCCGGTTGCGCGACAGCGGCGACGAACAGGTCGCGACCAGGTCTCCGAGTCCCGCCAAGCCGGAAAACGTGTACGGATCGGCGCCGAGCGCCTGGCCCAGCCGGGCCGTCTCGGCCAGACCACGGGTGATCACGCTGGCGCGTGCATTGTCGCCGAACCCCAACCCGACAGCGATCCCCACGGCGAGGGCGATGACGTTCTTCACCGCACCGCCGAGCTCGGTACCGACGACGTCGGTGTTCGTGTAGGGGCGAAAGTGCGGGTTGTGGCACAGTCCCTGCACCCGCTGCGCCAGCTCGTCGGTATGTGCCGCGATGACGCTGGCCGCCGGCTGGCGTCCCGCGATCTCACGGGCAAGGTTGGGGCCCGAGACGACGCCGATCCGCTCCGGTCCCGCCGCTGTGACCTCGGCGATCACCTCGCTCATCCGCTTGGTGGTACGCAGCTCGATCCCCTTTATCAAGCTGAGCAGCACCGCGTGCGGAGGAATGAGCGGGGCCCACTCCGTCAAGTTCGCGCGCAGGCTCTGTGCGGGAACCGCCAGGGCGATGAGCTCGGCGCCGGATACCGCCTCGTGCGGGTCGGGGGTCGCGTGCACCGCGGGCGGGAGCTCGACGCCGTCGAGATAGTCCCGGTTGACCCGGGTCCGGTTGATCGTGTCGCACAGCTCCTCGCGCCGCCCCCAGAGCCGGACGTCGGCGCCGGCATCGGCCAGGACGAGCGTGAACGCGGTGCCCCACGAACCGGCGCCGAGCACCGCAACCCGAGCGCCGCGACCGTTGCCCCCCTGCATCACTGCACCTCACTCTCCGGGCCGGGGTCACCATCCTCGCCCGCACCCTCGTCGTCCACGCGTGCCCCGTCGTCGCGGTCGTTGCCCGCGGCACTGCCCGCGGCGCTCGGCTTGCCGGTCGACGAGGTCCCGGCGCGACGAGGGTCGAACCGCAGCTCGGGCGCGGTCTCGCCCCGAATGATCTCCAACTCAGCGGTCACCGCCGCCATGATCCGATCCGTCGCCTGCCGCATGCTCTCCGTGGTGACCGGCCTACCAAGCAGGTCACCCAGGTCGACCGGTGCACCGACCCGGACGTGGACCGCCTTGCGGGGCCAAAGCCGGGGTCGCTTCGAGTAGGGCGGAAGGATCGTCTGCACGCCCCATTGCGCCACCGGGAGCACCTGGCATCCGGTCTCCAGCGCCACCCGCGCCGCACCCGTCTTGCCGGTCATCGGCCACAGCTGGGGATCCCTGGTAATCGTGCCCTCCGGATAGATCACCACGCACTCGCCCTCGCGGACCGCCTTTACCGCGTCCCGGTAGGCACGCGCAGCGTCGTGGGTTTCCCGGTACACGGGTATCTGGCCGCACGATTTGATGATCTTACCGATCACCGGAATACGGAACAGGGTGTCCTTGGCTAGATATCGTGTGGCCCGGCCGTTGTCCCAGAGAAAGTGCGCGAACGTGATGGGGTCCAGATGCGAGATGTGATTGGCGACGATCACCACTCCCGTGCCTTCGGGCGGGACCCGGTCAGCTCCGACCCAGTGCCGCCGGGTGATCACCTGAAGGATCGGCCGCAGGACGAACACCACGAGCCGGTAGGCGATGCCCAGCCGCTGTTTCGGTCCCCCCACAGGATCCTCCTTCCGGGTCGGCCATCCGGGCCGCGTCCACTGCCTCAGCCTCGACCGCACGGACGGCCTGGCCCTCAATGATGTCCGAGTCGAATCAGCAACGGCAGCCCACCCCCGGTTTGGAGGATGCGTGACGCCTGTCGCCGCTTCGTGGTCCATCATCGTGCCGGTGAAACGGCCAGAGCTCGCCAAAACGCGCCTGGCCGACACGGTCGGCGAATTGCGACCCTACATGGCACGCGCCTTCGCCGCAGACACGGTCGCCGCCGCGCTCGCCTGCCCGCCCGTGCGCTCCGTGCTCGTCGTCACCGACGACGACGAGTTCCGCGCCGAGGCACGACGCCTCGGCGCCGAGGTGATCGCGGACACCCCCGGTGCCGGGCTCAACGCGGCACTCCGCCACGGCGCGCGCCACCTGCGGGGCCATCGGCCGGCGCTTCCGGTGGCGTCCCTGTCCGCCGATCTTCCGGCGCTGCGCGCCGCCGAGCTCCAGCGAGTCCTGGAACACGCGGCGGAGTATCCCATCTCGTTTCTCGCGGATGCCGTGGGCGTCGGCACCACCCTGTATGCCTCCACGACGGGTGCGCCCTTCCTTCCCCGGTTCGGCGAGCGCTCGCGCGCCGCGCACCAGGAGGCCGGTGCCGTCGAACTCGACATCGCCGACGTGCCGACGGTGCGGCGAGACATCGACACCGCCGTCGATCTGTGGGACGGCATGCGCATCGGTCTGGGGCCACGCACGGAGTCGGTCATCCTCCAACTCGACGCCGCCTTCTGAGGCCAGCCTTCTGGGGCCGCTCGGCGGGGCTCGGCGGCGCTCGGCGGGGCCGACGGGGCCCGGCGGGGCCGGGTCCCGGGCCGCTCAGGTCTCCTGGGTGCCGGTCCCCTCACGGTCGGTGGCCGACGAGGCCGCTCCCTGAGAAGGAGTAGCCGTGGTGCTGCCAGAGCTCGTCGACGTCGTCTTCTTGGCAGTCGACTTCTTCGCAGCGGATTTCTTCGCGGTGCTGCTCTTCTTCGCCGACGCGGCCTTGCTCGCCCCACCGGATGCCGAGGAGCTGGACGAGCTGGACTTCTTCGCAGTCGACTTCTTCGCTGCCGATTTCTTCGCCGGGGCCTTCTTGACCGCCGACTTCTCGGCCGTGCCTGACGTCGTCGACGTGCTCTTCTTCGCCGGAGACTTCGTTGCCGTCGACTTCTTGGCAGCCGACGACGCCGTTCCCGTCGTCGCAGCGGGTTCGCGGCCCGTCGTCCCCGTCGTCTGCGCGCCGGGTTGGCGGCCTTCGCCTTCTTCCCGCTCGGCGCGAATCACATCGGCCGCAGCTCGGGCAGCCGACGACGCGGCGCGCGAGGCCACCTCTGCCGCGTGCGTGGCCTGCGCGGAAACCTGCGAGACCGAGCCGAAGACCCGGGCGCGCACCTTCTTCACACCAGCGACGACGTCCTTGAGTTCCTCGGCCGGGTCGAAGGTGGGGACAGCCCGCTTCGCTTTCTGCCCCTTCCCCTTCTGCTTCTCCTTCGTCTGGGTAAAGACGCCGAACCCCTTGATGACGACCTTCTCCCCCGACGCTAGGGATCGGGTGATGGCATCGATCACGGAGTCCAGCGCTTCTTGCGCCTTCTCATGGTTGCCGTCGAACCGCTCGGCGATGCGGTCGACCAAGTTCTTCTTGTCCATCGTCGCTCCCTCATGCTGGATGGACGCACAGGATCCTGATCACAGTCTTCCTGGTGAGCGCACGTGAATACAACGTCCTGCCAAGAAATCGCCGCCCGTGTCGCGCATTATGCGCGTGGATGTCTCGCTCTCGGGCGTCGTTCCTGGAGCTTTCGGCCGAGGCATGCCCTGCACATGAAACGAACTGACGCGGCACATGAAACGAACCGACATTGTGGAGGCCATGACCGCGACAATGTCGGTTCCTTGCCGACCTTCAGGCGAGGGTTCGCGGCTTGTGCGAGGGCCGGCTCGCTTCGAAGTCGGCGATCTCGTCGATGTGCCGCATGGTCAGCCCGATGTCGTCGAGCCCTTCCATCAGCCGCCACCGGGTGTAGTCGTCGACCTGCATGGGCGCGACGATCTCGGCGCAGCGCACCTCGCGTTGTTCGAGGTCGACGGTCACCTCGGTGCCCGGCGCGTCTTCGAGCACCTGCCAGATCCGCTCGATGTCGTCCTGATCCAGCTCCCCCGTGAGCAAGCCCTGCTTGCCGGAGTTTCCGCGGAAGATGTCGGCGAAGCGGGCCGACAAGACGGCCTTGAAGCCGTAGTCCTTCAGCGCCCAGACCGCGTGCTCCCGCGAGGATCCGGTGCCGAAGTCCGGACCGGCGACGAGCACCGAACCGGAGCGATACGACGGGTGGTTGAGCACGAACGACTCGTCGTGGCGCCATGCCGAGAACAGGGCGTCCTCGAAGCCGGTGCGCGACACGCGCTTGAGGTACACCGCCGGGATGATCTGATCGGTGTCGACGTTGCTGTATCTCAGCGGCACACCGACGCCGGTGTGGCGGATGAACTTGTCCATGGTTCCTCGCTCTTCATCAAACTCTCATGATCATGAACACTATGCCGGCCTGTATGCCCGGCTAGTGTTCATGATCACGGGACGGGAGTGGGGTCGGGTCGAGGTCGGCGGGAGACGACAGCGTGCCGCGCACACCCGTCGCTGCCGCCACGAGCGGGCTGACCAGGTGCGTGCGCCCGCCTTTACCTTGCCGGCCCTCGAAGTTCCGATTCGACGTCGACGCGCTGCGCTCACCCGGCGAGAGCTGATCCGGATTCATCCCCAGACACATCGAACAGCCCGCGAACCGCCACTCGGCACCGAACTCGGTGAAGATCTTGTCCAGACCCTCGCTCTCGGCCTGAAGGCGCACTCGATCCGACCCGGGGACAACAAGCACGCGGACGTCGTCGGCCTTGCGCCGCCCCTTGACGATCTCGGCCGCCGCGCGCAGGTCCTCGATCCGCCCGTTGGTGCACGATCCGATGAACACGGTGTCCACGGTGATCTCCCGCAACGGTGTTCCGGGCCGCAGATCCATGTACTCCAGGGCACGTTCCGCCGCGGCGCGCTCGGCTTCCCCGGCGAAGCTCGCGGGATCCGGAACGGCGCTCGACAGCGGCAGCCCCTGACCGGGATTGGTTCCCCACGTCACGTAGGGTTCGAGCTCCTCGGCGTCGATCGTGACCTCGGTGTCGAACTCGGCGTCGTCGTCCGTGCGCAAGCTCTTCCAGTACTCGAGCGCGGCATCCCACTCCTTGCCCTTGGGGGCGTGCGGGCGGCCCTGGACGTACTCGAACGTCGTCTCGTCCGGCGCGATCATGCCGGCGCGGGCCCCGGCCTCGATGGACATGTTGCAGATCGTCATCCGCGCTTCCATCGACAGCGAACGGATCGCCTCGCCGCGGTACTCCAACACGTACCCCTGCCCGCCACCAGTGCCGATCTTCGCGATGACGGCCAGGATGATGTCCTTGGACGTGGTTCCGGGGCGCAGCTTGCCCTCAACGTTGATCGCCATGGTCTTGAACGGACGCAGCGGCAACGTCTGCGTCGCCAGGACGTGCTCGACCTCGGACGTGCCGATGCCGAATGCCAACGCCCCGAACGCGCCGTGCGTGGAGGTGTGCGAGTCGCCGCACACAACCGTCATGCCCGGCTGCGTGAGCCCGAGCTGAGGCCCTACGACGTGAACGATCCCCTGCTCGGTGTCACCCAGCGGATGCAACCGGATACCGAAATCCTCACAGTTGCGACGCAGCGTGTCGATCTGGGTGCGGCTGGTGAGGTCCGCGATCGGCTTGTCGATGTCGAGTGTCGGAGTATTGTGGTCTTCCGTTGCCAGGGTCAGATCCGGGCGACGCACCTGCCTCCCGGCCAAGCGCAGCCCCTCGAACGCCTGCGGGCTGGTGACCTCGTGAACGAGATGGAGATCGATATAGAGAAGGTCAGGCGCGCCCTCGGCTCGGCGCACTACGTGCGCATCCCACACTTTCTCGGCCAGGGTCTTTCCCATCGCCGTCTCCTCGTCGTCCATGATCTACTGATATGTGACCCTTCGTCAGGGCCTGCGGCTTGAGACTTGCATCTCGAATGCTGAGATGGCAATATCGAGTCATGGACAACTCTAGCGGAGTTGGCGTGCTTGACAAGGCCGCCCTGGTCTTATCGGCGCTCGAAGCTGGTCCAGCGACGCTGGCAAACCTCGTCGCCGCAACGGGTCTCGCCCGTCCGACGGCGCACCGGCTCGCCGTCGCCCTCGAGCATCACCGGCTCGTGTCGCGGGACCTGCACGGCCGGTTCGTCCTCGGCCCCCGCCTCGGCGAGCTGGCCACGGCCGCCGGAGAAGACCGGCTGCTCGCCGCCGCCGGTCCCGTCCTGGCGCGGTTACGCGACGCGACGGGCGAAAGCACACAGCTCTTCCGCCGGCAAGGCGAGCAACGCATCTGCGTAGCCGCTGCCGAGCGTCCCTCCGGACTCCGCGACACCATCCCGGTCGGCGCGACCGTCACCATGCTCGCGGGCTCCGCCGCCCAGGTCCTGCTCGCCTGGGAAGAGCCCGAACGGATGCACCGCGGCCTGCAAGGCGCGCGTTTCACCGCCACCATGCTCGCCGCCGTTCGGCGTCGTGGCTGGGCACAGAGCGTAGGCGAGCGCGAGCCGGGGGTCGCGTCCGTCTCCGCGCCGGTGCGCTCCGCCAGCGGGCGCGTCGTCGCAGCGGTCTCCGTCTCCGGACCCATCGAACGGCTGACCCGCCAGCCCGGGCGCGTGCACGCTCCCGCGGTACTCGCCGCCGCGGAACACCTCACGAACGTGTTGAAGAACGCCGAAGACGGGTAGGGACGCGGCGGGAAACTATTCCGGCACCGTGATCTCCGCACGCCCGATCGACACCGTCGACGTCGCGGCCACTCAGCGCGGCCAGCCTGGCCGGAGCGTCGCGGTGAAGCTGCGCCCGTACGCCTCGTGGGTGTCCGCGACGATCCGGGTGCCGCCGGGTATCCGGGTGACCTCGACGCCCGGATCGGCCGTATCTACCTTCAGGGGGCGTCCCCGCACGATGACCGACACGGTGTCGCGATCCATCGTGGGGTCGGACAGCGCCACGGTCACCGCGTCGTCGGCCTCCCGCATGATCACGGAAGCCGGGCCGCCGATGGCCAGGCGCCCGGCATGCTGCCACCGATCGGTGAACACGTTGGCCGCGATCACGCCGAGCTCCGAGTGCTTGATCGCCTGGATCCGCTCGTCGTTGGCGAGCACGCTCAACGGCCCGTCGGCGTAGGACTGGAGCTGCTCTTCGCCGGCATTCGGTACGAGCGCGTAGGCCAGCGCCGTCGGTGACGAACCGCCGGGGTGGTCGACCGATACCCCGAACACGTTCTTCGTCACGTCCGTATCCGGGTTCGACGCCCGCACCACCTGACGGCTCCGGGTGACCTCCTCCACGCTCACCGTCACGTCCTGCCGGTCGAGAAAGACGTAGCCCACGGCAGTGCCCTGACCGGCGTTGGCGTAGCGCAGCCAATCCAGCTGCGACGTCCCCGTGCCCGACCACGTTCCGCCGTTCCGCTCGCGTCCCGTGATCGCGATGTCGTCGGCCGCTGCAGAGATACGGCTGTCCACGGTGGTCACCGCGTCCCGCCCGGCCGGATCGACGATGCCGGCCGCCAGGACGACGATCTCCTCGTCCAGCATGAACCACGATTTGATCGCCTGGGTGTTCTGGTAGACGACGAAATCATCCGGCAGGATGCCGCGTTGCTTGTCCGCGTAGGCGACGTCGTCGGACTGCACCATCCCCGCGACACCGTACGCTCCCAGGGTCGCGCCACCCGAGTAGCCGTTCGTGCCACGCGGGAAGTAGACGTAGGTGTTCTGCGACTCCGATGCCGCCGTGAATTCGAGCGGGTGATCTGGATTCTCGTACCATGCCTGCCCGTACAGCTCCGGTATGGTCTGCCGCTCCTCCACCGGCGAGGTGACGCCGGCCAGCCGGTACGGGGAGACCGTCGTGTAGTAGTCGACGCCGAACGCCTCCCGCTGATCCTGCCCGCTCAAGTAGAGGTAGTACGCGCCGTCGCCCTGGAACCACGGCATCAGGTTCTCGTAGTTCATGTACTCGTACTTGCTGATCCGGTCCGAGCTGCGCGCCAACGCGAAGGCGTATCCGGGTCTGCGGTGCACGGTCTTGTCCATCGCGTTGAAGGCGACGCTGCGCTCGGGCGGATTCAGGTCCTCGGCGGGGATGGAGTCGTCGCCCAGGATGTCCGTGTAGCGCGGGATGCTGACCGGCGATTCGAAGCTCGTCGGGTCGAGAGTCGCCTGCGAGGTGGACCGGATGAACTTGACGTACGACTCGAACGCCGTCGCCGTCGCGGGCTCGGCGTAGTCGGTGAGGTCGACGATCGCCTCGACCACGGCACCGACGTCCGCATAGCCGGTGGTGGTCCGCGATACCGCACGGCCCTTGACGATCTCCATCATCCAGCCTTCGAAGATCACCGGTGCGAACCCGTCGGTCAGCCAGCCATGCACGACGTCGACGAGCTCGTCGCCCGCCGCGTACGACGTCCCGTCCAGGATCTTCACGGACTGCACGACACGTCCCAGCAGGATCCGTCCGTACGAGCCGGTATAGGCGACGGAGTGGTGCTGGATGAACGATCCGTCCTCGTAGTAGCCGTCGGTAACGCCGTGCTGGAGATCGTACGGGTCGATGGTGGCGAAGACGGTCTGCTGATCGCTGATCGCCTTCTCGATCCGCGCATCGTCGCCGAGCAGCGCGCCCTGCAGGATTCGGTTGGTGGTGATGTCGGCCAGGTTCGCGCCGGTGTGAAAGCGCGAATCGAGATCGACGTCGCCGTCCTTGCCCTTGCGCAGGTAGCCGTCCATCGACTCGACGTAGGTCGCGGTCAGCTCGGGAGCGTACTCGGCCACTTGATCGGCCAGCAGCACCAATGTCCTGGTGGCGCGCGTGGAGATGCCGATCTCCCAGTGGTACCAGTTGCCGTAGTAGCCCTCGTCCTGGTCGCCGTAGTAGTTCTCGTGCAGCCAGATCAAGCCGTCGATCACGCGCTGCTGCACATCCGTATTGTTCGCGAGGTCCGGGTCGTCGATCCCGGGCGTCTTGGTGGCCAGCGCGATCTCGTAGAGGTACTGGAACGAGCGGCTCAGGTTCGACTCGGACGTACCGAGTGGTTGACCGGCGAAGAGCTCGCCCGTTCCCGCGTCGTCCATCGCCGCGAGCCGGTTTCTGGCGGTCCGGGCGATGGCGGTGAGCTTGTCCGCGACTTCGGGTCGCGCATTCGACTCCTCCGTGCCAGCGAAGATCTCTATGGTGTTCGCGAGGAACCGGGCATGATCGTCGCTGCTTCTTGCTGGGGCTGCACCGGCCGGGAGCTGCTTGGTGACGGCCAGCAGGCCGGCGGCGGGAAGGAACGACAACACCTGGCGACGACTGAGCGGCTGCACGACGACTCCCTCGGCGAGTGGACTAGACCTCTCGGGGAGTAAATCAGTCGCGCCGGGCGGTGACAAGACTCACTCGTCGACAGAATTCCGGCGACGATCGACGGAATTCCGGCGTCACCCATCCGGCCAGGGCCCACGCGGACACCTGACGCGGGCACCTGACGCACTCACCCCGGAGCAAGCGCGCGATACAGGTCGCCGATCTCCTAGATTGTAATGATAATGAGTCTCATATACTCTTTCTCGGCCTTCCCCTCTACAGCGGCGAGCCAGGAAGCCCGCCGACCGACGAATCAGGAGACACGCAGCGATGAAAGCTGGACCTACGTGGCCCGCGGTCGCCGCCGCGGCGTTGCTACTGGCCGCATGCGGGAGCGACGACACCGACGCCTCCCCCGCCGACGACACCGGCACCAGCGAGGCCGACCCGAACGGCAACCATGACGACCACGATCACGGCGATGGGCACGACCACGAGCACGACGAGGGTGACGAGGCGAGTGACGACGAGTCCATGCCCGAGGCCACCGAGGTCGACGCTCCCACCCACCGGCTCCTCGTCGCCGACGCCGAGGACGGCGAGATCTCGATCGTCGACGTCGGCTCCGGCTCCGGCTCCGGCTCCGGCTCCGGCTCCGGCTCCGGCTCCGGCTCCGGCTCCGGCGTCATCGTCGACGTCATCGATACCGAGGCGCCACAGGACACACCGACCATGTTCGCCACGGCACCGGACGGTCGGCACGCCTTCGCCATCTTCTACGACCGTGATGGGGTCCAGGTGATCGACGGCGGCGCCTGGACCGTCGGACACGGTGACCACGACCACTACTACACCGCGCCACCACGAGCACGGGAGCTGTACCCGGGAGGCCGCCCGGCACACGCCGTCAGCCACGACGGCCGGGCCGCCATCTTCTACGACGACGACGGCGAGTACCGGTTGCTGGACGAGTCCGAGATTGCCGAGGGCGGGCCAGGTCACCTGCTCCCCGTCGACGCTCCTCACCATGGCGTCGCCGTGCCCTGGTACGACGATCGCACCATCGTGACGCGGTTCGGTGACACCGACCCGGACGAGACCACGCTGCCTCCGGAGGTCGTGATTCACAATGCCGACGGTGAGCTCGTCGAGGAGGGCTTTCCCGAGTGCCCGGACCTTCACGGCGGGGTGGCGCTCGGCAGCACCGTCGCGTTCGGCTGCTCGGACGGTGTCCTCGTGCTCGACCAGCACGGCGGCCATGTCGACGGCCACAAGCTCGACTATCCCGGGGACGACGAGCGCACCGGCGCCCTTCTGACCGCCGACGGTCTCGACGTCGTCGTCGGCAACTACAGCGATGACGCATACCTGGTCATCGATCCCGTCGGACACGCGGTTGATGCCGTGGCAATTCCGGAGCCGTTCAGCACGTTCGGCGTCACCGGTCACGACGGCGGCAAGCTGCTCGGCATGTCCGCGAGCGGCACCCTTCACGTCGTCGACATCACCTCGGGTGACGTCGAATCGATCGGGGACGTGACGGCTGCCTACGACGAGGACGCCGAGTGGACCGAGCCCACGCCGCAGCTCGCCACGGGACCGGACGGTCTCGTGTTCGTCAGCGACCCGGAGGCGCGCCGGGTGCACGAGATCGACCTGAACGCGGGCGAGGTGCGGGAGAGCTACGACGTCGGCGGCAGGCCATTCCACCTGACGGCACTCGGCACGGGTTGAGGCCAACCCACCTACCCGCACGCCCGCACACTTCTCGTGATCATGAACACTTGTTGGGCCAAGTGGCGGGTGAAGTGTTCATGATCACGAGAAGTGGGGAATTGCCGGCGGCGCCGCAGTAACGCCAGGGCCCGCAGCATCGTCCTCGACGCGCACCGAGCGCCGATCCATCCAATCGCACACTGGAAAGGTCACTTCTTGGGCCTGCGGAACCTCCAGGACGCTCTATGCCCGTCTGGACGTTCCGCAGGCCCAAGAAGTGTGGTTCGCCGAGGCAATCGTCGGCAATCCACCCCTCCTCCCAATGATCATGAACACTTCACCACCCATATGACCCAACAAGTGTTCATGATCATGCAGATGCCGGGGTGGCCAGATGCCGGGGCGCGCAGATGCCGGGGCGGCCAGATGCCGGGGGTGGGAGACGTGGGGGCGGTGGAGGCGGCGCGAGACATGGAGTGAGCGCCGAAAGAGGACAGACCATTGCCATACACGCGCATTCCCTATAGGCTTTCGCAAAATCCTATAGGTTAGGGGATTGCGCGCAGATGACGATGCAGTACAGTCCCGGTGTACTGGCCGAGTTCGCCTCCCGGGCGCTACGAGCAGTCGATGTGCCGCCAGAAGATGCGGACGTCACCAGCCGCTCGCTGGTGCAAGCCGATCAGCGGGGCATCCACTCGCACGGTCTCCTGCGGTTACCGCTGTACGTTTCCGCGCTCCAGGCCGGAGGGATCAACCCCCGACCGGACCTGCATTGGATCGACGAACGCGGGGCCACCGCCCTGCTGGACGCCGACGCCGGGCTCGGCCAGGTCGCCATGAACGCGGCGGTGCGGCGCGCGATCAGCATCACGCACCACCACGGAGCCGCTGTCGTGGCGGTGCAAAACAGTGTCCACTACGGTGCCGGCGCGTACTGGACTGACGAACTCGCCGCACACGGCCTGATCGGGATCCTCACGTCGACCACCGGACCCTCTGTCACGCCCTACGGCGGCGCGAGCAAGCTCCTGGGGACGAATCCCCTGACCATCGCCGTTCCCAGCACCGATGATCACCCCCTCACCGCCGACTTCGCGACGAGCGAAGGGGCGTACGGAAAGATCGTCGCCGCCCGCAACGACGGCCGGCCGATCCCGGCCGGATGGGCGGTTGACGCGCACGGGGATCCCACCACGGATGCCGAACGTGCCCTCCAGGGAGCGTTGCTGCCCTTCGGAGGACCGAAGGGCTCGGCGCTCTCGGTGGTGCTCGAAGCCCTCGGGGCCTCACTCACCACTGCCGCCTTCGCTCACGAGACGCGGGACATCTGGAACGATCACGCGGTGCAGATGAACACCGGGCATCTGCTGATCGCCATCGACACGGCATCCTTCGCCGGCCGGACGCCGACGGAGCGGCGGGTGGCGCGCCTGCAAGAACGCGTCCGCGACAGCGGGGCTCCGGACGCGGCCGACGTATACGCGCCCGGCGACATCGAGTACGGCCGGGCCCGTGCCGAAACGGTCATGCTCCCCGCGTCTACAGCCGAGCAGCTTGACCAGCTCGCCGATTCGCTCGGCATCCCCAGAGTGGCGGGCACCACCGACGCCGGCGGCCAGGACGGATGATTCCAGCCTGGTCGACAACTGCCATCACGACATTCAACGGAGAACGCACATGATCAAGACCAACGCGACGAACGGCACCCGCAACCGCCAGCGCTCCCTCGCACTCGTACCGGGCGTCGGGCTGCTGGTGGCCACCGCCCTGGCCGCCTGCGACGTCGGAGAGACCGTCGACGAGGAGGACACAGAGGCTGCTACGTCCGACGACGAGATCTTGCGCTTCGCACACGTCTACGACGCCTCCCATCCCGTCGAGACCTGTGGCGTGCCCGCCATCCAGGAACACCTCGAGGGCAGCGGGATCAACATCGAAAGCTACCCGTCCGCACAGCTCGGCAACGAGGCGGAGTCCCTGGAGCAGATCGCCAACGGTGGCCTCGACATCGCCGTCGCCGGCCCGTCGTTCCTGGGTGTGTGGCACGAGCCGGCCGCCGTGCTCGATGGTGCCTACTTGTTCGACGACGTCGACCACTTCATCGAGACGGTCAACGGGGAAGAGATCACCCAGATCCACGACGACCTCTACGAGGAATCCGGCATCCGGGTGATGTCCACCTGGTACTACGGCACCCGGCACGTCACGTCGAATGTCCCGGTCAACTCTCCGGAGGATCTCGCGGGCGTGAAGCTACGCACCCCGGATGCGCCCCTCTACCTGACGAACATCGAGGGCATGGGCGGAACGGCCACGCCGATGGCCCTGGATGAGGTCTACACCGCTCTCCAGCAGGGAGTTCTCGACGCCCAGGAGAACCCGGTCCCGACGATCGCCTCGTCCGGGTTTCACGAGGTCCAGGACTACATCAACCTCACCGGGCACATGGTGCAGGCCGTGCACACGGTGACGCATGACGGCGTCTACGACTCCCTGGACGACGAGCAGGCCGCGCTCCTGGACGAGGCGATGGACGAGGCCAGCGAGGCCGTGCGTGAGTGCATCGTGAGCGAGGAGGAAGAGTTCATCGAGGAGTGGAAGGGCTCCGACGAGATCGAGGTGGTCGAGGACGTCGATCGCGAGGCCTTCGCCGACGCGGTCGCCGATCACCTGCCGGACGAGGTGCCCTGGGGTGATCTCTACCTCGAAATCCGGGGCACTCCATGACCCCATCTGGGGAGGACGACGCGCCGGACGCTCCCGACTATCTTGAGCGCGTATCCCGTCCCTACCGGGCGGCGATGCAGCTCGAACGCGCGGTGTGCTGCCTGCTGCTCGTGGCGACGTTCTCCGTCATCTTCTTGCAGGTGGTGACGCGGTACGTGTTCTCCAGCCCGCTGCCGTGGACCGAGGAGGTGGCGCGCTTCCTGCTGGTCTGGCTCACGTTTGCCGCGGCCGGCTACGTCACCGCTCGCCGGCTGCACATCTCGGTGGACCTCCTCATGGCCGGGCTCGGCCGGCGGCTGGCGGTCGCGGTGGACACGTTCGCCATGCTCGTGGTCGTGCTGGTGGCCGGTTCCATGACGGTGGCGGCGTTCGGCGCCGCCGGGGAGGCGACCACCCACGCGCCGGCGACCGGGCTGCCCGTGAGCGTCATCTACCTGGCCGGCTTCATCGGGTTCGGCCTGATGCTCGCGCACAGCCTGTTCAACATCTACGTGAACGTGCGCCACCCGCGGGAAGTCCCGAAGGCCATGGACAGCGTCGAGAAGGAAGGGATCTGAGGCTGCCATGACTCTCCTCCTCATGCTGGCCGCCCTGATCGTCCTTCTCATGCTGCGGGTTCCCGTCGCGATCGCGCTGCTCACACCCGGGTTGGTGTATGTCCTCGTGGACGGATCGGCGTCGCTGGAGCTGGCGGTGCAGCAGACCCTGTCCGGGGTCAACAGTTTCCCGATCCTGGCCGTGCCCATGTTCATCCTGCTGGGCAATCTCGCCAACGTCTCGGGCATCACCGACCGGGTCTACGGTGCGGCGGTCGCGTTTCTGGGGCACGTGCGCGGCAGTCTCGGCTATGTCAACGTGGCGACGAGCTTCGGCTTCTCCTGGATGTCCGGCGCCGCCATCGCCGACGCCGCGGCCATGGGCCGGGTACAGGTGCCGGCGATGGTCAAGCGTGGTTACAGCCGTTCCTTCAGCGTCGGCATCACCGGCGCGTCGTCGGTCATCGCGCCGCTGATCCCGCCGAGCATTCCGGCCATCATCTACGCGGTGACGGCCGGCCTGTCCGTGGGAGCGCTGTTCGTCACCGGCATCCTGCCAGCACTCGTCCTGGTCGTGTGCCTGTGCGTCACGGTGTGGTGGATGACGCGCGCCAAGGAAGAGCTGCGAGAATCCAGGGCATCATGGTCGGTCCGGGGCAAGGAGCTGCTGGCCGCACTGCCGGCGGCCGGTGCTGCTGTGATCATTCTCGGTGGAATCCTCGGCGGCATCGTCACCCCGACCGAGGCTTCGGCCAGCGGCGTTCTCTACATTTTCCTGCTCGCCCTCGCGTATCGCGCGCTGACCTGGCGAAAGATTTACCACGTCATCCTGCAGACGGTGGAGACAGCCGGGTCGGTCCTGCTCATCGTCGCCGGTGCCGCTCTGTTCGGCTGGGTGCTCGCCCGGGAACGCGCACCGCAAGCCATCGCCGATCTCATTCTCCAGGTCACGAATCACCCCATCATCTTCCTCATCCTGGTGAACGTGTTCCTGCTGGTGATCGGTGCCGTGCTCGAACCCACCGCCGCCATCCTCATCGTCGTCCCGGTGCTCGCCCCGGTGGCCGAAACCTTCGGGATACACCCGATGCACTTCGCGGCGATCGTGATCTTCAATCTCCTGCTCGGCCTGTTGACACCGCCGGTCGGCCTGCTGCATTTCGTGCTGTCGGGCGTGACCTCCACACCGGTGACGACGGTGATCCGCGGTGTCATGCCGTTCTACGTGCCGATGCTCGTCGTGTTGCTCGTCGTCACGTTCGTACCCGCCGTCAGCTTGTGGCTGCCCACCCTCCTGGGACTGGCCTAGGATGCATCAGAAAGGTGATCGCTCTTGTCCCGCATCACATCCGTACACACCCGCGACGTCCGCTTTCCCACCTCGCTGGAGCTGGACGGCTCCGACGCGGTCAACGTCGACCCTGACTATTCCGCCGCCTACGTCACCATCACCACGAGCGACGACGAGACCGGGCACGCCCTGGTGTTCACCGGGGGCCGCGGGAACGAGCTGGTGGTCCGGGCCATGCAAAGCTACGGCGAGCTGCTGCGCGGACGCGACGTCGACGAGCTCCTCGGCGACATGGCCGCCGCGTCGCGGCTGCTCGTGCACGATTCGCAGCTGCGCTGGCTCGGTCCGGAGAAGGGCGTCTCGCACATGGCCTGCGGGGGCCTCGTCAACGCCCTGTGGGACCTGCGTGCCCGCCGGGCCGGCAAGCCGCTGTGGTTGTTGCTTGCCGAGCTGCCTGCCGAGGAGATCGTGCGCGCGATCGACTTCACGCACATCGGCAACGCACTCACCCCTGAGGAGGCGCTGGAGATCCTGCGCCGTGCCGAGCCGGGCAAGCAGGAACGTATCAACGAGCTCCAGCAGCACGGCTACCCCGCCTACACGACCACGCCGGGCTGGCTCGGCTACAGCGACGAGAAGCTGGTGCGGCTGTGCAAGGACGCCGTCGCCGAGGGGTTCGACATGGTCAAGCTGAAGGTCGGTGGCGATCTCGACCACGACCGGCGACGGATGCGCCTGGCCCGCGAAGCCGTCGGACCTGATGTGAAGATCGGGATAGACGCGAACCAGCGCTGGGAAGTCGACGACGCCATCACCTGGGTGAACGCGCTTGCGGAGTTCGACCCGTGGTGGATCGAGGAACCGACCAGCACCGACGACGTACTCGGTCATCGCGACATCCGCCGTGGCGTGGCTCCGGTGAAGGTCGCCACGGGCGAGGCCGTCGCCAACCGGATCGTGTTCAAGCAGCTGCTGCAGGCCGGCGCGATCGACGTCATGCAGATCGACTCCACCCGGGTTGCCGGGGTGAACGAGAACCTCGCCAACCTCGTACTCGCCGCGAAATTCGGGGTTCCGGTCTGCCCCCACGCCGGCGGCGTGGGCTTGTGCGAGCTGGTGCAGCACTTCTCGTTCTTCGACTACGCTGCCGTCAGCGCGAGCATGCGCGACCGCGTCATCGAATATGTCGACCACCTCCACGAGCACTTCGCCGAGCCGGTACGGATGCGCGACGGGAACTACCTGGCTCCCCGCGCGCCCGGGATCGGCGCGGAGATGCTGGAGAGCTCGCTGGACACGTGGGTCTATCCGGATGGCCCGGGGTGGCGCGAGCTGGAGGCCGGCGCAGGTGGCGAGGGACGTTCCTGATGGCCACGGCTGGAATGCTTCCCGACGACGCCGCCTCCGCGACGCTCGTCGGCCGGGTCTGGGACACCGAGACCGGCGGGCCCCGGCCGGTCCTGGTTTCCGGCGACGACGTCGTCGACCTTTTCCACGTCGCGCCCACCACGTCGCAGCTGCTCGAAACCGTCGACGCCGCCGATACGGCCAGTATCCGCGACATCGGAAGTGCCCGCCGCTGGCGGCTCACCGATCTCGTCGACGCGTCGCTCGCCCGCGACCACGATCGCCCGCACCTGCTCGCCCCCGTGGATCTGCAGGTGGTCAAGGCCTGCGGGGTGACCTTCGTCGACAGCATGATCGAACGGGTCATCGAGGAACGCTGCGCGGGAGACCCCGGACGGGCGGCCGAGCTGCGCGAGCGCGTCGGCGGCGTGCTGCACGACGAGATCGGCGCGGTGGTACCCGGCTCCCCGGCCGCGGAGGAGATCAAAGAGGTGCTGGTCCGCGAAGGCATGTGGTCGCAGTATCTGGAGGTGGGGCTCGGGCCGGACCCCGAGGTGTTCACCAAAGCCCCGGTGCTCTCGTCCGTCGGCTACGGGGCCGGGATCGGCGTCCCGCAGTTCTCGTCGTGGAACAACCCGGAGCCCGAGCTCGTACTCATCGTCGATTCCCGGGGCCGGGCACGCGGCTGCACCCTGGGCAACGATGTGAACCTGCGCGATGTCGAGGGCCGCAGCGCCCTGCTGCTGGGGATGGCCAAGGACAACAACGCCTCCAGTGCGATCGGCCCGCTGATCCGGCTGTTCGACGAATCTTTCACGGTGGACACCGCCCGCGAGGAGCGGATCACGTTGCGGGTCGACGGGGCCGACGACGGATACGTGCTGGAGGGCGAGAACAGCGTCGGCCGGCTCAGCCGTCCCTTCGAACAGCTCATCGACGCGACGTACGGCCCACACCACCAGTACCCGGACGGATTCGCGCTGTACACGGGGACGCTGTTCGCGCCGGTGCAGGATCGGGACACTCCCGGGATGGGATTCACCCACAAGCACGGCGACCGCGTGTCGATTCACAGCACGCATCTGGGCACCCTGGTCAACGAGGTCGCGGACACCGCCTCCCTGCCGCAATGGACGTTCGGGATTCGCGCGCTGACTGAGTACTTGACTACACGTACCGTCATGGCCAGGAATCCTGAGACCTGCCAGCGTGACGGTAGCCGTTCCCGGGAGGAGCCGTGATGCCGACCGCGGATGGTGCGCATTCCCGCCGGCTGTCGAGCGACGATGTCTACCACCAGCTACGTACGCTGATCCTGGAGAACGCCATCGCTCCTGGAGAGCGGGTCAACATCGACGCGCTCGCGCGGCAGCTCGGCGTGTCCCAGACACCGATCCGCGAGGCGGTGCGTCGGCTGGAAGGCGATCACCTGCTGCACAAGGTTCCCGGGAAGGGGTACCAGACCACACCGCTGCTCGACCTCGATAGCCTGCGCCAGCTCTTCGAGTTCCGGCTGGTGGTCGACCTGTGGGCGGTGCGCGCCGTGGCCGTGAACCGGCTGGGTAACCCCAGCGGGTGGCTGCACGAGGAGATCGAACGGTTCACCCGGGCCATCGTGGGAGTCCCGGACATCCGCCAGCACCTGCTGGAACACGACACTAGGTTTCACGGGCTCATCCTCGGGGCACTCGGAAACGACGTCGTGAAGAATGCCTATGATCAAACCCACTGTCATTTCCACGCGTTCCGCCTCTACTCCCCCGACACGAATGGCGCGTTGACGATCGAGGAGCACGCCCGGCTGGCCCACGCGATCGAGGCGTGTGATCCGGACGAAGCCGAGACCGCGATGCGGGAGCACCTGACGAAGGCCTTCTACCGTTTCGCGCGGGCGTTCGACGACACCGGCAACATCCAGCTGCGCTTCCCCCAGTCCCCCCGCATCTTCTGACCTCGCCCTCGTCCCGCTGATCATGAACACTTGGCAGGCCGTGCGGCCTGCCAAGTGTTCATGATCAGCGGGACGAGGACGGGGAGGAGGGTGCGGTGGGGAGGTCGATCACCATGACGGGATCGGTCGTGGGTTGCTCGGACCCACCGGCGGGTTCGACGGTGATGCCGATGTGCTCCGCATCGTCGAGGCCGTGCGCCGTGACGGGGCCGAGCTGGCCGTCGTCGGTGTCACCCAGGACACCCGCTGAACGGGCGCCGTCGTCACCGATGAACCACATCTGGTACGTCTCCTCCGCGGACACGGGGTCCATATCACGAGCGAGCACGACGGCGGTATTCAGCGAACGCGCCATGACGACGGTACCGGCGGCGGCGTCGCCGTCGGCGTGGATCATCTCCGCGTCCGGCGCGGCCACCAGCTCCTCCACCTGCGTCGCGAGCTGCTCGGCGCGTTCGAGGTCATCGCGAGTCTCGTTCAGCTGGACGCCGAGCATGATCACTCCCGCTGTCATCGCCGCGGCCAGACCGGTGGCCGCCGGCCCCCACCAGCGACGCCACCCCCGGCGGCGAACGCCCGCCTCCAGCGCACGGCGATCCCCGTCATCCACGTCTTCGGTGGGTGGCAGCGGCCGGACGTGCGCGACACGCCGCATCACGTCGGCCTTCAACTCGGATGGCGGCACGACGGCAGCGGCGGTTCCCAGCCGCGTCGCGGTCTCGCGGATCTCGTCGACCTCTGCCTGGCACGCCGCGCACTCGGCCAGGTGCTGCTCGAACAGCTCTACGTCCTCGTCCGACAACGCATGCAACGCATACGGGGTCGCGAGGGTGTGGATCTCGGCGTTCGCGGCCATCCTCATCACCCCATGCCCATGCAGTCGCGTAACCGGATCAGACCGTCGCGCAATCGCGTCTTCACGGTTCCCAGCGGAGTGTTCAACAGCTGCGCGACCTCCCGGTAGGTGTAGCCGTCGTAGTACGCCAGGGTCACCGACTCCCGCTGAAGGTCGGTGAGCGTGCCGAGACAGCGCCTGGTCCGTTCGCGCTCGAAGCGCGACTCGACCTCTTCGGCGACCTCATCGACCGGCCGCCGCTCGTCCCGGGCCACAACCCGGTCATCCCGTTCAGCCGACGCCTGTTCGTGGCGCACCCGATCGACAGCACGGCGGTGGGCAATGGTCATGATCCACGCCATCGGGCTGCCCCGCTCCGGGGCGTATCGCGCTGCCGAGCGCCACACCTCGACCATCACATCTTGTGCTACTTCTTCGGCCTGAGCCCGGTTGCGCACCACCCGCAGCGCGAGACCCAGCACCGCACCGGCCACGTCGTCATAGATCCTTTCGAAGGCGGCGATGTCGCCCCGGGCCGACCTGTTCAACAAGCCGGCCAGCACATCACCGGACTCCGGCTCGGCGTCGTCGCCCGATGGGACGGATCGTAACCCAGGCATCAGTGGCCAATCCTCAAGCTGCGCAGATGCATGATGATACCTTCCTCGTTCCCGGTCGCCCGCCGATATGAACTCTCGATCGGGTGGTCTCCCGCCCTCCCCGGGAGGCGGGAGACCACCCGTCACGTCCCCGCTGCCGGAGACGGGCACCGCCTGTCACTCCATCGGTGGCATCAGCACGGCGTCGATGAGATACACGGTGGCGTTGGCCGTCTGGACGCCACCACAGATGACGTCGGCGTCGTTCACCGTCAGCATGTCGGGGCTTCCCTCAACGGTCACGCTCTCGCCCTGCACCGTCTCGTGCTCACCGGCGATCTCGTCGGGTGGCACCTGTCCGGGAACGACGTGGTAAGTGAGGACCGTCGTCAACAGATCGGCGTCTTCGGACAACGCATCCAGCGTCTCGTCGTCCACCTCGGCAAACGCGTCGTCGACCGGGGCAAACACGGTGAACTCGTCGCCGTTGAGCGTGTCCACCAGGTCGACGTCCGGGTTCAGCTCCCCGGAAACCGCGGACACGAGGGTCGTCAGCAACGGGTTGTTCGACGCCGCCGTCGCCACCGGGTCCTCGGCCATGCCATCGACCGAGCCCGGACCGTCCGGAACCGCCTCCGCATAGTCGGCGCATCCCGGCCCGACGGGCCCGGCCATCGCCTCGCCCTCCCGAGACTCGTCGTCGGAGGCTTCCCCTTCGTCGTCGGAGATGTCGCTGCTGTCGTCGCCGGATTCGTCCTCTTGCGGCGCGCTGGCCGCGTCGTCGTTACTCCCGTTGCCGGCATCTTCACTGGCATCGTCGCCACAGGCGGCGACGGCAAGGGACACTGTCACGGCAGCCGCCAGGACCGCCGATGTACGTCGGGTGATTTGTCGCATGATCGCGACTCCTTCCATGATCGAGTTGCTGAATCTTCGTGTCTGGGTTTCGCGTTCTGGGTGCTGTGTGCCAACGGGTGAGATGCTTCTGGTCAGATCACCTCCACCACTACGGAGTGCCAGCCGCTCGCGCCGTCGGGTATCGGCGGGACTTGTTCGCCGGTCTGCAGCGCGCCGTCGCCATCGACGGCCCGCACACGCACGGTGTGCCGGCCAGGCTCGGCGTCCCATTCCCAGAACCACTGGCGCCACGTGTCCACCGAGACCTCACCGGCGAGTTCGGCCTCGTACCACTCCCCGTCGTCGACGTTGACCTGCACGGCGCCGATCCCCCGGCGCTGCGCCCACGCCACGCCGGCGACGACGTTCGGGCCCGCGTCCAGGCGGGCGAACGAGCCGGGGACGTCGATCCGCGACGCCGTCTTGATCGGTGCCCGCTCCGCCCAGCCACGGTCGGTCCAGTACGCCGTCTCCCGGTCGAACCTGGTGACCCGGAGGTCGGTGACCCACTTCGTCGCGGACACGTAGCCGTAGAGGCCGGGAACCACCATCCGCACCGGAAATCCGTGCCGCATCGGTAGCGGCTCGCCGTTCATCCCGACGGCGAGCAATGCGTCCCGGCCATCCGTCAAGGCTTCGAGTGGTGTGCTGGCGGTAAAGCCGTCGACGCTGGTCGACAGCACCATGTCCGCGTCGTCGTGCGGCCGCGCCCGTTCCAGGAGCGCGCGCAGCGGATATCCCAGCCACACGGCGTTACCCGCCAGCTCACCGCCAACCTCGTTGGACACGCAGGTCAACGTGATCATTCGCTCGACGAGCGGCAATGACACGAGATCGTCGAAGTCGATCTCGACGGCTTCGTCGACCATCCCGTGAATCCGCAGCCGCCACTCGCCGGGATGCAGCCTGGGGATCTCCAGCGCCGTATCGACCCGGTAGAACTCCGAATTGGGCGTGGTGAACGGCGTGATCTCGGGAACGTCGAGTTCGGCATCCACAGGCGGCGGCGCGGCCGGATCGTCCGCGGAGGGCAGCCGGAGCCGTGCCCTGGCATCGAGGATGTCCTGTCTCGTCTGCCCGAGGGTGCGGGACCCGGCCGCCGCTGCCACGGCCAGACCGGCGGCCGCCACGGTCAGCACGAGGAACCGGCGCCGGCTCGATCTCGGCAGCGGCTGCGGTGCGTCTGCGTGCGCCGAATCGCTCGGCTGCTCGGGCCGTTCGCGCAGGACACTGATGAGCAGCCACAGCGTCAGGGACCCCGAGACGATGGCTACGATCGCCGGGATCACGTACCAGGCATCGGAACCGGGCCGGGTAAGCGCCGCGACCGCGGCCACCGCACCAAGTATCCCGACCAGTACCAGACCCCACGGCGGACGTCGCAGCTGCAACCACCCGGCGATGGCCGCCAGCAACGTCAGCATCGTGGCCAGGCACGCGAAGAGCGCGATCTTGTCGTTCTCGCCGAAGGTGGAGATGGCGAAGCTCTTGAGCCATTCCGGTGTGAGGTCAACGATCGTGTTACCGACGACGAAGAACGGCCCCGACCGTGGGCCGACGAGCAATCCGGCGAGCTCACCGGCGGCGAGCGTCACGGCACCTGCCACCACGCCGGCGGCTGCGGCCATGATCCGCACGACTGGTGGATGCGCCGAAGAGCGGGAAGCGTTCATACCCCTGGTTCGGGGCCGATCGGTCAGCGGATTGGTCTACATCACCAACCACGGCAGGCCGCTACACCCACAATCGCGGCGACTGGACTGCCGCACGCCCACTTCTTGGTTCTTCGGAACGTCCAGGGGCGCAATTCGGCCGCTGGACGTTCCGCAGAACCAAGAAGTGCGGGGCGTGGGTCCATGAATAAGGGACACCGCTTCCGTGATGCCATGCCCGCACCTGACGCTGGTGGCCACGCGGACATGCAATGACGGGTTCACCCAGCGGCCGCGAAAGAACCGACGTTGTCGGGGCCATAACCTCGATGATGTCGGTTCCTTTGATCCGCTGCCGTCAGCCTCACGACACCGAAGGCACCGGTGATCCAACTCCACCCTGTAGTCTCGTATACAACCATGAACAATCAGCACCCGGGCCAGCAGCACGTCCGCCGCCAGCGGCTGCTCACCGAGGACGGAACGATCGTCGAGGCGGCACACCTCCCGGCCACGTCCGGGAATCGGGATCTGGCCGTCGTCGTCGCACACGGCTTCACGCTCCATTCCCGGCATCCGCTACTCCAGCAGATCGGCCACTGGATCAGCGAACGTGTCGGGGTCGTTCACGTCGATCTTCGCGGCCACGGCGGCTCCACCGGAACGTCCACGCTCGGCTGGCAGGAAGTTCACGACGTCGAAGCGGCCGTCGCCTGGGCACGGTGCCTCGGCTATCACCGGGTGGTCACGCTGGGCTTCTCGCTCGGTGCCGCCGTGGTGGTCCGGCACGGCGCACTGCACGGCGGCGTTGACCGGATCGCCGCGGTCAGCGGTCCCAGCCAGTGGTATTACCGCGGAACCTCCCGCATGCGACTGCTGCACCAGCTCGTTCTCACCAGGAGCGGCAGGCTGGCGCTCCGGATGCTCCGCCGTACATACGTCACGCACGTGCCGTGGACCGAGCCGCTCCCCATCGATCCGGTCGCCGCCGCGGGCCAGCTCGACGTGCCGTTGCTCGTCGTCCACGGTGATCGAGATCATCTGTTCCCCATCGATCACGCGCAACGCGTGAGCGCAGCCGCTGGCGAGCTCGGTACGCTCTGGCTCGAACCGGGCTTCGGGCACGCCGAGAAGACGCTCGACGCCGGCCTCGCCCGCCGGCTCACCAGCTGGCTCGCCACGCCCGGCCACGTGCCCCGCTGACGCGCTACCTCCCTCAGGCGGTCGGCAGGTAGGTTCGATCCGGTACCGGCTGCCTGCCCGGTTCCACCGGCCACGAAGACTGGCTCCCCCGCTCGACGAGCTCGCTCAGCTGGTACGTCGGCTCGACGCCCAGCTCCTCCCGGAGAGTCGCCCGGAAGCGCCGGTACTCGCGCACCGCCGACGCGGGATTGCCTTCCGCCAGATACACCTGGATCACGGCGCGGCGCGCGCTCTCCCGCAGCGGATCGAGCTCGACCGCCCGGAACGCCATCTCGAGCGCTTGCGGGAAGAAGCCGTCCTTCATCAGGCGATCCGACAGCGCCTCCGTCACGTGCAGCTTCAGGTGATGCAGCCGCTCGCGATCGACGAGCACCCATTCGTCGTACCACCCGGGAAGGAGCTCGCCTCCGGCGACGGCCGCGAGGTCGTCCACACCGGAAAGGTCCGGCCTCTCGCCACGCAGCACCGTCGCGGCGTCAGCACGGAACTCGTGCACGTCCACGGACACCTCCGCGGACAGCTCCAGGTCGCCATTCGACGCGTGCACGATCCCGGGCATGCGCCGCTGCACGTCGGACAGCACCGCCCGCAGGCTGGTTTGCGACCGCTGCTCGTCGGTGTCCGGCCACAGCGTCGCAGCTGCATATGACCGTGGCAGCCGTCCGCGAAGTGCGAGCAACGCGATGATGCGCCGGGCGCGCAACGGCATGTCAACCGTTCGATGGTCGACGGACATCTGCCAGCACCCGAACAGGCGCAACCGCAGACGTGAATCTTTTCGCTTCATACTCGGCCCCCCAAGGAAAAGCACTCTGAATGTACACCGGCATAACCGCTCTACCAAGGGCCATTCGGACCACTTTTCACCTGGGATGCTGTTCGGGACAGCCGAGGTGGCACATCTCGTCGTCCCACACGGCCGCGTCCTCCCCACCGAGCCGCCAGAAGAACGCGCCGCCGAGATCGTAGTCGGCAACGAGTTCGAGCTTGGCGCCAGCACTCTCCGCGTCCTCGAACCACACCTCGTGCCGCGTGCCGCCGGCATCGTGATACACGAACCAGGGCGTCCCGTCATCCGTGCGGTTCACGGTGGATCCGTGCTCGGCCAGCAGATCCTGCACCTGCGCGTGGTCGACCGTCTCGCCGTGGCCGTCGGCCCAGTCGTAGCCGAGAAGATCGATGCCGAGGATGACCTTGTGTGCCGGGATCTGGGTCACGGTCCAGGCGACGACCTCCTCGACCCAGTCGGCGGGTGCCACCGGACCCGGTGGCGACGTGTCCCACGAGTAGTCGTAGGTCATCAGCCGAACCTGGTCGGCGGCCGCCCCGATCGCCGCGAAGTCCTGTGCCTGGTTGCGGCCGTCGTCACCGGACTCCGACGTCTTGGGGTGCACGTCCACCGTCAGGATCTTGTCCTCGGCGTGCAAGGCGGCGGCGAGATCCACGACGAACTCGGTGAACGGCTCGCGGTCGGCCGCATCGAGATCTTCGTAGTCGATGTCGAGGCCGTCGTAATCCTCCGTCACAGCCAGGTTCACCAGCTCCCGGATATGCGCGCGCCGGGTGTCCGGATCACGCACCACCGATTGCACGGTCTCGGTGTCCCACTCCCCGCTGCGCAGGTTCGTGACCGTCGGTACCACCCGGACGCCTTCTGCCCGCAGGTGCGCCACCGCGGCGGGATCGACGACGGTGTGCTCGGCATCGGCCAGTTCTACCCCACCCGACGGTTCCGGTGCGTACCACACGGGACTGATCTCGTCGAACAGGTGGAGATGCGCTGTTGCCACGTCGAAAGCGCGCACCTGATCCCAGTACGGCACGTAGCCGATCACCGTCGGCCGTCCCCCGTCACCATCCGGGCTGCCGGCGAGGGGATTGCCGCGGGCCAGGAACAGCGCGAACACCAGGACGGCAGCGAACACGAGCAGCGCCACGAGCCCGGCGAACGGCCCCGTCGGCATGCGCCCCCGTCGATGTCGCACCGGCCCGGTCACGTGGCGCTCGGCCCATCATCGTCGTGCCGTGTCTCTCCCGGGCTCGGACCACCCGACGTCTCTCCCGGGGGCGGGCCACCCGAATCCGGACCCGGAGGCGCGGCCGTGCTGCCGTGCTCAGCGCCCGGCGAGCCCGGCAGTACGGCCGCACCCGATGTCCCGGGTACCAATCCAACAACGCGCCGGGCCGGGCTCACCCATCGGCCGGTGGACCGCGAACTCCATGCCTGCGGCAGCGTGAGCAGCGCTGCGATCGCGTCGAGCAGCCGCAGGCCGAGAAAGCCGACGCCGTACCACAGGAGGCTGGGGCGCCGGAAGGCTGCTGCTGTCAGGCAGGTGAGCAGGTAGTCCGGGAGGACCAGCAGGAACAGTACGATCCACAGATCGAGGGACGAGCTCAGCGACATCTGCAGGTCGAGTATCCAGCCACCGGATACGCCCAGCGCCGCTGCCGCCGCGCTCAGCCCGAGAAACACGAGTGCCAGCGCCAGCACGACGAGCCCGATACTGGCCACCATCACCTCTACGATGAACAGCAGCAGCGCCAGCGAGAATCCGCTCGCCCAGAATCCGTGTCGTCGCAAGGTCTGCCAGAAACCGAGAAACCAACGACGCACCTGGCGGTAGTAATCAGCGAGATTATCGGGGTCCTGCGTCGTGGCGTTCACACCCGGCCGGAAAGCGATCTTTCCCAGCCGTTTGCGATGTATCTCGAATGTCATGTTGAAATCTTCGATGACCAGCCCCGGCGGGTTCAGGTCCATCCGGGAGAGCATATGAGTCCGATACATGCTGGCGAATCCCGGAACGATCGACGTGACGTTGGTCCAGCGCCACGTCTGACCGTACTTCAGCCATTGCATCACCGCATACAGCCGGGTGCGGTACGCCACGAGAAAGCGGCCCATCGGATCGAGCTCTGCGGGTCGCCAGCTCGCCTTCGCGTAGCCGGCCAGCGCGACGACATCGGGTTCGTCGAGCATCGGCAAGCCGCGTTCCAGATAGTGCTCGTCGAGTTCGGTATCCGCGTCGACGATGAGCAGAACCTCGAACCGGCCGGGAATGTCGAAGTGTCGGACTGCCGCCTCGATCCCGCCGGCCTTGCCACGACCGGGGTCGAGCTCCACAACCTGCGCTCCGGCGTCCCGCGCGATCCGGGCGGTGTCATCGGTGCACCCGTCGGCGACGACGTGCACGTTCTGGCTCGGCACCAACCGGAGTGCGGAGGCGATGGACGCCGCGATCACGGGCTCCTCGTTGTGCGCCGGGATGAGGACCGCGACATCGTCCGGCCCCAGCGGTGCGGATGTCTCCCGCGAGGCGCCGGCCCGTCGCCGCCGAGCCCAACGTTCGTTCGCCAGCCGGACTCCCCCGACGAGCGTCCAGAACGTGAGGTTGACGCCCAAGACGAGCAGCAACAGCGCGACGTCCATCGATGTAGTGCCTACCTGCCTGGCTCGGCTCCGCTCGCCGGATCGACACGCACGTTGCGTCTCCGGCTCGCGAGCACCTCGCCCACCTTGCGGCCGTACATGAAGAGCATGTCGATCGCCGCCAGGCCGGGGATGAAGTCGTCGCCGACCTGCTCGTACTCGGGATGCTCGAAGTGCTGGGAGCTGACGGGAATTCCGGCCGCGGTGAATCGATGCCAGTCCACCGGTGGGCCGTCGGTGCCGAACGTACTGGTCAGGTGCTCGGTCCCGCCGAGATTCGTCACCAGGTCGATCAGCCGCTGGGTCCGGTCACCGTCGTGTGGCACGGAACTTGCCCGCACGATTCTCACCTGGGCGTCGAGGTAGCTGCACAGCGCCCCGATCAGGTCCACGTTCAGATCGACGAGCCGCTCCTGCCCGCGCCCGTAGACGTCCTCGAGGATCGGAAAGACCTCACCGAAGTACGGTGTCGAACCGTACGACAGCTTGATGCGGCGCAGGTGCCGGCTACGAAATGGCTGGCCGTTGTCGATCACCACCTCCTCGATGACCTGTTGCTGGCCCCGGACATGACGGACAGGCACCGAGAGCCACACCGGGCCGGCGTGGGACTTCACCTTCTGCCGGGCGTGGTACTCCGACTTCGTGTACAAGACCGTGTCATAGGCCACGTAGACATCGCTGGCCAGGATCTTGTCGAGGAGCTTGAGCCATGGCAGGAAGTTCGGCTGGTGGATCGAAACGATCGTGTCTCCCATCTCGCCCCTCCCCTAGATGAGCGAACGGAGTACGACGAAGCCTTCGGCTGCTTCCACGCTGACCTCGCGCCCACGGACCCGCGTCGCCAGTTCAAGGCTTTCCGGGCTTCCGTGGTAGATCGGGGGCCGGACCTGGGATTCGTGCAAGCGCATCGCTTCGATCTTGGTGGCGAGGAAATCCGAGATGTCGATGTACCAGTTCGGGTGGAATCGATCATCGCCGAATGACCAGAACAACGACGTGTTGTCGTACGCCAGCACGAACGGAACCAGATGCCGCTGGCCAGGCACTCCGGGACGGGTCGCCGTGACGCACGCCCGGTACAGCGCTTCGTGATCCTGGTTGTAGCTCACCGCTGGAATCATCATCATCGTCGGGCGAATCTGGTCGATCGCGAGCCTGCCGTCCGACTCCAGCAGCCGCACCAGCTCCTTGCGCGGCACCGTGTCCAGAGCGAGATGGGTCTGCTCATCGGTGAACAGGACATCCCAGTCGTCGACCTTCAGGCGACGCATCACGGAGTCGAACTCGTTCAACCTCGTCGAATGTGACACCAGTTTCCTGTTGTGCCCCTGCCCGTCGTCACCGAAGTGCTCCAGGTCGCCCGCCGACACCAGCACGACGAACACCTCACCGCCGAGGGATTTGATGCGCGCGATGCTGCCGGCACATCCATAGGTCTCGTCGTCGGCATGCGGCGTGATGACCAGCAGCCGCTGCCTCGCCAGGAATTCATCACCGAACACGTGCGGCCACCTCCGCTCCGCCGGGCTCGGAGCCCAGCGACATCGTCGAACCGTTCGTCGCCGCCGAGCCGTGCTCGGCGGCGACACTCATGATGATGTCGTCGAGTCCGAGGTGCGGATCGAATCCGACGAGCTCACGTGCCAGGGCGATGTCCGGGACCCGGCGCATCGTGTCCTCGAACCCGTCGCCGTAGGCGTCGGCGTAGGGCACATGCTCGATCGTGCTCACGGAACCCGTGACGGCGATGACGCGCTCGGCGAGCTGGCGGATCGAAACCTCCTCGGGCCTTCCGATGTTCACGGCCTTCCCGTAGGTGGCCGGATGCTCCAGGAGGGCGATCAGTCCATCCACGGCATCCCAGACGTGACAGAAGCTACGGGTCTGTTTGCCGTCCCCGTAGACCGTCAACCGTTCGCCGCGCAACGCCTGGTCGACGAATCTCGGGATGACCATGCCGTAGCGCCCCGTCTGCTTCGGGCCGGCCACGTTGAACAGCCGAGCGATCACGACCGGAGTCCCGAGATCGGACCAGTACAGATACGCCATCGTCTCGTCCAACGCCTTGGCCTCCGAGTAGGACCAGCGGCGAATGAGTGGCGATCCGATCAGGCGATCGTCGTCTTCCCTGAGTGGGGCCGCGGGATTCTTGCCGTAGACCTCGCTCGTCGACGCGATCAGCGTGCGCACGCCGTGGCGGTGGGCACAGTCCAACACGTTCTCCGTGCCCTGGATATTGGTGCGTAGCCCGAGCAACGACTCCTGCAAGATGAGCTGGACGCCCACGGCCGCTGCCAGGTGAAACGCGGTGTCGACCCGGGACATCAGGCCGTCCACCAGCTTCTCGTCCAGAACCGAGCCGCGCACGAACTCGAATCCGGGATAATCGCTCAACCTGGCGACGTTGCTCACGCTGCCCGTCGAGAGATCGTCGATGCAGATCACGTGATGCCCAGCGGCGAGTAGACGCTCCGCCAGGTGTCCCCCGATGAACCCCGCACCTCCAGTTATCAATGTGGATGTTGTCGTGTTGCTGGCGTCATTGCATGACCACGCCAGCTCGTCCGATGACATCGGCACCGTGTTGCCCCCAAATCGATGACGCAGAAAACCCACCTCTACTGAAAATCCAGTAAGACACAGAGGGCGTGACGCTACCGTGATTCCGGCGTGACAATTCCATGATCATGAATGATTTCCCCCTCTCTGAGTGAGGAAATCATTCATGATCACACGTGGGGTTCGACGATGAAGGCTTCACTCGCTTCCGTCCCATCTGTGCGCACCCGGGCCCTCCCCCGGACATCCATTCGAGTGGCACGATGACGGTCTCCCCAGTGCCACAACAGGCCGGGCTTCTGGAAGCTGCGTTCCGCGACCACCTCGACATCACCGGTATCGATGTAGGCCCATACCCGGTCTGCTTCATAGGGCCACTGCCGCTTGTCCAGCCCTAGCAGATACGACGTGGCGACCTGCTGGGCGCGCTCCCGCAGATGGTTACCGCTCTCGCCACCGGAGCCCCCGACCTGGGACACCGCCCGGGCAGCCGCGGCGACATCCCGGGTCGTCTCCAGCCGCGCGAAGCGCGGCCGCAACCGTCTGAAGACCAACTCGGCAGCCGTCCCGGCAACGACAGCGGTCCCGACGACCACGATGAGCACGACCGGGTCCTCGCCTATCGCACGCCTGGCACCCAAGGCACGGCCATCGTCTGCCTGCGGCATGCTGTCGCCATACACGATGATGAACGGGACGATGACCGCGATGCCGATGCCGAAAAACACGGCCAGCGTGATCAATACTTCTTTCTTCACCGTTCCACCCCACTCGCCTCCACACTGGCCGCTGGTCAGCTACCGTCTCCGGGCGCTAGATAGCCGGCACGAGAATCCACCATCTCGGCGGTAAATATGGTACAAACCGAGGGCCGTCTCATCCGCGACCCGAGAATTCCACGTGATGCTGCCGATTGCCGAGGAGGACTGTCGATGTCGGCCTTGTACCCGCTACAGGAACGCCGCCGGCTCGGCCGGAAATATCGCTGGGCTGCCATCGCCCTCTGGGCTTTCATATTTGTCATCGGCATCGCCATCGTGGGAAATCTCGCCAGCCAGGACGACAGCGGGTTCCGGGACGATATCAATCCCCTCGTAGCGATTCTCCTGCTGATCGTGGGCATCGGCATCGCCGTCATGTCCCTGGCGGTCGTTCACTCTCGCAGCGCCGCGTGGAGGCGCGCGGCACGCGTCGAGGTGCCACCGGTGTCCGCTCAGGGAACCATAACGGACATCACCCACACCCGCCTGGCCAGCTTTGTCACGATCGACGTCGACGGAGGATCGGAGCTGCGAGTGCGCACCCGAGACCGCAACGACACGTGGAGCGTGGCGGGCGACGCCGTCGTCATCGAGCTGTATGGCACCGAAGGCACGGTGCTGGGTGCCTATCGAAACGAGCGAACGGGACGGACGCGTGCGGTGAGCACGCGGTTGAACCGCGGCGACACCGAGAGCACGTTGGCGTGACTCACGCGGTGGCGTGATGGGCGCTGCGTGGCGGCATTCACGCCGACTCGAGGATGCCAGATGGTCACGACCGGACGGGCCTTCCACCACCTCATACCCGGACCGGGAGGACGATCGGCGTCGCGGTGCGCGGGTGCGTGAGCACCTCGATTCCATGCTGGTACACGTCGCTGAGCAGATCGGCGGTGAACACGCTCGACGGCGGGCCGTCGGCCACAAGCCGGCCACCGGACAGGACGGCGACGCGGTCGGCAAAGCCCGCGGCCGAGTTCAGATCGTGCAGCACGAGCACCACCGCATCACCAGCGGCGGCCCGCTCCCGTGCCAGGCCGAGCACGAGCTCCTGGTGACGGACGTCCAGTGCCGCAGTCGGCTCGTCAAGCAGGATCAGCTGGGTGCGCTGGGCCAGCACTCGTGCCAGCGCCGTGCGGGCTCGTTCCCCGCCGGAGAGCGTGTGGAACCGGCGCGTCGCGAACCTCTCCACATCGGCCAGCCGCATCGCCTCGGCAATCGCCTCCCCGTCATCGCGCTCTCGTGCCGTGTTCGTCCACGGCGCGCGTCCCATCGCCACCACCTCGGCGACGGTGAACGGGAACGAGACGGTGACCTGCTGCAGCAACACGGCTCTCCGCATCGCGGCCGCAACGGGCGACCACGACGCCACCGGCCGGCCGTACAGCTCGACGTCTCCAGCGCCCGCCATCACGTCGGCGGTGAGCACGGACAGCAGTGTCGACTTGCCGGCACCGTTCGGCCCCACCAGCGCGAGAACCTCGCCGGCACGAATCTCCAGCGAGACCCGTTGCAGGACCCGTGCGCCGCCCAGGCTGACCTCCGCGTCGCGGATCGCGGCGATCACGTCACCCACGTCGACCGGTTCGGGCAGGCCGGTGCCGCGGCGGAGCCCGACGCTCATGCCCATCCCCCGGCACGCGTGCGGGTGCGGCGCAGCAACCAGAAGAAGAACGGCCCACCCACGAGGGCTGTCAGCATGCCGATCGGCAGGTCGGCGTATGCGATGGCGGTGCGGGCCACGAGGTCGGCGGTCACCAGGAGCACCGCGCCGCCCAGCGCGCTGGCCGGCACCAGCACCCGGTGACCGGGCCCGACGATCATACGGATCAGGTGCGGCACTACCAGGCCGACGAAGCCGATCACCCCGGCGAACGCCACGCCGGCTCCGACGAGCAGGGCCACGGTGACGATCACGACGATGCGCAGCCGCTCGACGTTGACACCCAGGTGCCGTGCGGACCGGTCACCGAGTGCCAACAGGTCCAGCGGGCCGGTCACCCCGATCGCCGTGATCAGCCCGGCGGCGATGAGCGGGAACGCGGCGCTCACGGCCGTCCAGCGTGCCCCGTTCAAGCTACCGAGCTGCCAGAACACGATCTGCTCGCGAGCGTCAGGACTGGCGATGAACGTGGCGAACGACACGATGGCGAAGGCGACCGCGGTCACCGCCACTCCGGTGAGAATGAGGGTTACGACCTCGGTCCGCCCGCCCGATCGCGACAGGGCGTAGACGAGCAGGGTCGCGAACAGCGCGGTGCCGAACGCGGCTGCGGGGACGGTCCATTCGCCGAGGAAGCTTGCCCCGGTGACGAAGACCAGGCTCGCACCGACCGCCGCGCCTGGCGAGACTCCCACGATCGCGGGTTCGGCTAGCGGGTTGCCGAAGACACCCTGCATCAACGCACCGGCGACGGCCAGCGCGGCGCCCACGATGATGGCCAGGACCACCCGCGGGAACCGCACCAGCCACAGGGTGTTCTCTCCCTGCGGATGTGCCGGCAACCGGCCGATGTCGAGCGGGATGTCGACGGCGAGCCCGGCACGGGCGAGCAACCACTCGAGGCCGGTATCGACGCGATGCGCGATCGAGCCCACAACTTCCGCGGGAACGATCGTCAGCTGGCCGCGTCCGGCGGCCACGACCGTGGCGATCACGAGCGCCGCGCCCAGGACGGCGAACAGCGCCGCACTCCGTCCGCGGCCCTTCCGGGGCTCGGACGCACGTGCGGGCTCGGGAGAGCCCCGCGACCCTCGCGCCGTGGTCTCCGGCCCCGGCACGATGTCCCGGACAGTGGTCACGGCGCGTAGACGGCTTCGGCCAGTGCCGCGATCGTCGCGCCGGTGCGCGGTCCGAAACTCAGCAGCTGGGCATCGTCCATATCGACCACGCGGCGGTGCTCGCCGGCGGGTGTCTGGGCCAGACCGGGTAACTCGGCCATTCCCTCCACCCCACCGATCGATTCGAGCCCCTTGGTCATCATGATGACCACATCCGGCTGCGCTTCGATCAGTGCCTCGGAGGTGATCTGGGTGAACGGCTGATCGAGGCCAATGTCGGTACCGACGTCGACGGCGCCGATGGCCCGGATCATGGCGTCGGCGCCGGATCCCGGGCCGGCCAGGAGCTGCACCATGCCTCCGCGGGTGTAGAGGAAGGCGATGCGCAGTGGCTCGACGTCGTCGGGCGCCATCGCCATGGCGCCGGCGATCTCGCCTTCGGTGCGGTCGATCAACGCCTCCGCCGCGTCCGGGACGCCGAGCGCCCCCGCGACGGCCCGGATCTGGCTGGGGATGCCGTCGATGGTGCGCGAGTCGTCGAAGAACACGACCGGAATACCGGCATCACGCAGTTGCTGATGAACTTCGGGCGGGCCGATACTCGAGTCGGTCAGCACGACGGTGGGGTTCAGCTCAAGCACGGCCTCGGCGTTGAGGTCGTGCCCGCCCGGCGTGACCACGGGCAGGTTCTCGGCCCGCGGGAAGCCGGTGGAGATGTCCCGGCCGACGACGCGGTCTCCCAGGCCAAGGCTGAACACGATCTCCGCGAGCGTGCCGTACAAGTCGACCGCCAGAATCCGGCTGGCGTCATCTATCTCGACGATCTCGCCGTCGCAGGACGCCACCTCCACGGGTAGCTCCGGCGCGGGGGCATCGACGACGGGGTGGACACGCTCGTTGTCGAGTTCGGCAGTGGTGCGCCCGGACAGCGACCGCGGATCGGCTTGCTCGCCGCGGCCCGCGAGATTCTCGGAAGGATCCGCGGGCTCCAACGGTTGACCATCGCCGTCCACGCTGACGGCGAATCCCTCGACCGGCTCCGGGCACGCGTCCACCGTGCGTGGCTCGCGGCCGTGCGCGGCGCCACCCTGCTCGCCGGAGCACGCTGCCCCGGTCGCGAGCACGAGCGCAGCCAGGATGGCGCAGGCGCCGGGGAGCGGGTGCCTCCGGCGGCGCACCCGGTAGCCACGGATCATTGCCACGGCGAGCGAACGGCGGCCGTGCGGGCGCATCACTGGCTCGGCTCCAGGCCAACGGCACGGGCGAGGTCGGCGAAGACGTCGGCGTTCAGCCGGAAGCCGAGCAGGACCTCGTTGACTACCCGTTCCTGCTCGTCGAGTTCCCACGGTGCCGCGTCAAGCTTGGCGCGGTACTCGTCCTTGAACCGCTTCGGTTTCTCGATCTGATCGAAACGGTAGAAGCTCGCCCCGTCGCCGTCGATGCCGTACGAGCGTGCCAGCACGGCCCGGATGGCCTGTCCACCGGACAGGTCTCCGAGGTATCGGATGTAGTGGTGAGCGACGTAACCGCCCGGCCAATCGATCGTCTGGTAGATGCGCTCGACGTAGCGCTGGGTGGCCGGTAGCGGCGCGATGCGCTGCGGCCACCCCGGTCCCAGGAGGACATCGAGATCGGCTTGCAGGCTCGGCAGGCGCCGCAGCCGGTCGGTGATGAACGGCCCGGCCGTGTGGGTGTGTCGCAGGTGCTCGGCCACGGATTCGAGTGCGTCATAGATGAACAGGTGCTGGCTGGCCAGCAGCGCGTATCCGGAACGGTCGAGCTGGCCGTTCATCAGGGCGGTGACGAATGCCGAGCGCTCGGCCTGGCGATGCACCTCGCGACTGCGCTCGCGCAGTGCCTGCGAGAACGGTGGTCGATCCAGCGTGGTCGTTGCGGTCACGGCGCCTCCTACGACATATCAGGTAAGGCTTACCAAAGCTAGACAAGGCTTACCTATACGATATCGTGCTTAGGCAAGCCTTACCTATTTGGCAGTCACGCACATCGTCCGCTCACACACATCCGAGGTGAAGGATGCGTTTACCCACTACACGGCTGGTGACCACGCTGGGTCTCGGCCTCGGCGTCTCGATCGCCCTCGCGGCGCCCGCGTCGGCGACGTCGGAGACCGGGCCCGAGGGACAGACGGTCACGGTCTCGAAAAGCCAGGAACTCGATCCGGACGGCGAGACGATCACCGTGTCCGGCTCGGGCTTCGACCTGAACACCGGCATCTACGTCGTGCTCTGCGTCGACAACGGTCCCGGCCAGCAGCCCACGCCCTGCCTGGGCGGCATGGACATGGAAGGCGGCACCGGCTCGTCGGCCTGGATCTCCTCCAACCCTCCGTCCTACGGGGAGGGCCTGGCACAACCGTTCGACGAGGAGAACGGCACCGGTTCGTTCAGCGTGCAGCTAACCGTCTCCGCAGCTGACGAGTACACCGACTGTCTCGACACGTCGATCGCCCCGAACGGTTGCGTCGTCGGGACCCGGGCCGACCACACCCGCTCCGCGGATCGCAGCGCCGACGTCCTGATCCCCGTGACGTTCGCCACATCCGGCTCGGATGAGCAGTCCAAAGCGGGGAACAGCGATGAGGCCGGCGATGGGGCCGGCGGCGAGGACGGCAACGAATCCGGCGGCGTGCCAGGCGAGTCCGCCGACGGCGGAGCCGCCTCGGGTGCGTCACCGAACGCCGACGACGACACCAATGACGGGCTGGCAGCCACCGGCTCGTCGACGACGGCCCCGCTCGTCGCGGGCGCGCTCGCCCTGATCGCCGGTCCTGCCGTGCTCGCCGTCGCACGCCACCGTTCCGCGACTCCTGGATCACCGACCCCGAGCAGCTGACAACGTGAGGAGCACAGCATGACCACGACACACTCCCGCCGGCACGCGGGGCGCGCGGCAGCCACCGGGCTGACCGCTACGCTCGTCGCCGCCACCCTCGCCACGGCCGGCGCCGCCACGCCGGATGCGGATACAGATGCGGATGCCCGGGCCGGGGCCGCCATCTCCGATGAGGTATCGGCGGGTGAGCTCACGTGGGGCCTGCGCGAGTCCTATCGCAACTACATCGCCGGGCCCATCGCCGGAGGCGAGATCGTCACCAGTGACGGCGCCGAATGGCTCGACGGGCCGGGCAACGCCCGCGGCCCGTTCACGTTCCCGAACGCCTCCGGCACCGCCGATCCGGAGACGGGCACCGGCGAGATCGCGTTCGAGGGCCAGGTGTACACCTGGGGACACGATTACGGCGACGGCCCCATCCTCGAGCTCACCATCAGCAACGTGCGGCTCCAGCTCGACGGTGACGGGGCGACGCTCGTCGTCGATGCCGAGTACCGCCCCTTCGCCGGTGCCGATCCCGGCCTTGAACCGCCCGAAACGGTCGAGGCCACGGATCTCGCATTCGCGACGGTCGATCTCAGCACCGCAGATCTCACACCGGACGAGGATGGCGTCGTCACCGTCGAGGAGGCGCCGACAACCGGGGTGCTCGAGGCCATGGAAGCCATTGGATGGGACGAGTTCTACTCCGCTGAACTACCCGACATCGAGCTCGACCCGGTCAGTTTCACCGCCACGCTGGAGCCCGACGACGAGGAACCGGATCCGGAGTGGGATCCAGTCGTCGAGGTGTTTGCCGCTGACGGCGAAACGCCGCTCGGTGACACGGAGGTCACGGCCGGCGAGGAGATCGTGGTCCGGGGATCGGGTTTCGACCCCGAGGCCAACCCCGCTGCCCGCCAACCGGTACCCGAAGGGCTGCCAGCCGGCGTTTATGTGGTGTTCGGCGCGTTCGCCGACCAATGGCAACCGTCGCTGGGCGCCGGCTCGGATGCCCGGACCGTATTGGACCAGCGTTGGGCGATGACGCGCGCCACCCTGGATGAGGTGCCGGAGCGGTACCGGGATGCGATCCTCGACGAGTACGTCGAGCTCACGCCCGACGGCACGTTCGAGGCCACCCTGACGGTCAGCACGGACGGGGATGCCGCAGGAAACTACGGCGTTTACACGTATGCCGCCGGCGGCGCCGTCACCGCCGAGCACGAGTTCGGCATCCCCGTGACGGTGGCCGATGACGGGGAGGAGACTCCGGAGCCCGGTATCGAGGTGTCGAAGACGGCGAATCTCGATCCGTACGCCGACTCGATCATCGTCACCGGCACCGGGTTCGCACCCGGCGATCTGGAGAGCGGCCTGCGGGTCGGCATCGGGCCGGAGGCCGGGGACGGTCCGGTACCCGAGCTCGATCCCGCTCTCACGCTGGAGCCGGGCAACGACGAGCACGCGCTCGGCGACGACGGCTCCTTCGAGGTCGAATTGCAAACCGTGGATGTCGAGCCCGGGGCGACGCTCGCTGTCCACACGGCGCCGGTCGACGGGGACGCCCACCCGGCGTACACGACGAGCACGCCGATCTCGTTCGCCGACGCCCGCACGCCCGAGCTGACCGTCGAGCCGGCCACCGACATCGAGGTCGGCCAGGAGATCGAGGTCACCGGTACCGGGTACGCACCGAATCGGCCCATCTCGGTGGCGATCACGGCCAACACGTCCACCCACGAGGAGTACGGCTGGCCCACCGGTTGGCTGGCGCACGGTGTCGTGCGCGCCGACGCCGATGGTAACCTGAGCCGGACCTTCACCGTCCCCGGCACTGTCACCGGATCGGGTGAGGACTGCCTGCAGGAGCGGTGCTACGTAGCGAGCTTCAGCTCGGCGCAGGCCGAGGACGCGACACCGATCGACTACCGGGCAGACCGCAGCCAGGACGTCCTCGTCCCGGTGACTTTCGCCGACGCCCAACCCGACCCGGACCCCGATCCCGAGCCCGAGCTAACGATCTCGCCGTCGACGGTGGTGCAAGGCGAGGACGTGACGTTCCACGGCGACGGACTTCCCGCCGGGGAAACCGCACAGGTCACGGTCAGCACCGAGCCAGGCAGCACCGCCGGTGACGGAACCCTGGATTGGGGCGTTCGCGAATCGTTCCGCGACTACATCGAAGGTGGTGTCGCGAACGGGTCCATCGAGGTGCATGACCCTGCCACCCGCAACGACGACGGCACGTTCCGGTTCGCCGACGGCGAGGGGCACGTCGACAGCGACCGTGCCGAGCTGTCCTTTGCCGGCCAGATCCACTTCGCGGGACACGACCACGGCCAGGGACCGCTCCTGGAACTCACCATCACCGATCCGCAGGTCGTCATCGACGGCGACACCGGCGTCCTCGTCGCCGACGTGGCGAGCAAGAGCCTCGACAGTGGGGAGATCGTCGAGTATCCCGAGGTGGACTTCGCGGCGCTCGACCTGAGCGACCACCCGCTCAACGTGGACGACGGGACCGCCTCCGCCACCGACGTCCCGGCGACCCTCACTGCCGGCGGTGTCCCGGCCTTCGCCGACTTCTACGAGGAGGGAGCCGAGCTCGACCCGCTCAGCTTCGCCGTCACCGTCACCGACGGGCAGGCGGTTGACGTCGGCTCCACCTCCGTCGACGACGCCGGCGCCGCCGAGCTGACCTGGACCGTGCCGGGCGACTTTCCATTGGGTACCGCAACTGCGGCACTGACCGCCGGCCAGGTCGAGCTTTCCGGTGAGTTCACCATCGAACCCGGCGAGCCAGCCGGCGACGAGAACGGCAACGGGGACGACGACGGTTCCGGCAACGGGCCGGGTAACGATCCGGGCGGCACCGGTGACGGTGACGACGGTACCGGTGACGACACGTTGCCCGACACGGGCACTGGGACCGCGTCGTTGCTGCTCCTCGGCACGCTGATCCTGTGTACAGGCGCCGCCATCTGCACGCTTCGCCGCCGCTTCGGCACCGCCTGAGGATCCGCGGCTCGCCGGCGTGGCGCCCGGCCAGTACGCGCTCCACGGTCTTTGCGGCCGTGGGGCGCGTGCTTTTCACTGCTTCGGCACCGTATTCCGCAATATCGCACGACGACCGCAGACAATACGTCTCACATTCAGCGGGCTGGGGGATACATTCCACTGCGAGTTTCAACGACCGTCGCGCACAAAATATGACTTTTTTATCACTATTAGTGCATCGATAAGTGCGCTCCTGCCCCGGGCGGCAGATTTTCAGTCACGGCTCGAGTCATCATCGGATTCCTGCCCGCACGAAGGCGGGACAATTCATCGCCACGGTCGGGAACGGTGCCGGGATCGTTCGCGCGACCGGAGATCTGCGCCAGGGCGGTCGTTGCCGACGCAATCGAGGTGCCGACCTGGGCGTGATCGCTGTGCGTTGCCGCGGGCACGTGTCCAGCGTGCGCACGAGGCGCTGCGGAGGGCGGCCGGGCCTGCCGCCGCGGCCGTGGGGGGCGGGAGTCGACGCGAGGGGCGATGCGAGACTATCTAACGTTGAGTGGTGATCAAGCTTGAAACTCGAGTCGG
>NZ_QMIG01000025.1 GCF_003287285.1 Phytoactinopolyspora halophila | reverse complement strand
CGGGCTGCTGTCGTGCTCAACGCAGTGATCGCTTGGACCGCACATTTGTCAGACATGCCCTAGGCGCGCAGCTTCTCGATGACCGGTGCGAACTCGCGCATGTAGGGCTCGTGCACCGTGATGTAGGAGAACCCGTAGCGCTCCCGGTTCTGGCGCAGTTGCTCCGCAATCTGCTCCGCCGTACCGATCAGGAGAAACGGGGTCGTCAGCGCCTCCTCCACCGTGTAGTACGGGAGGTGCTCGGCCACGAGCTGCTCCGCGTAGCCTCGCCGGTCACCGGTGATGGCCACGAGCTGTACGAGCACGTTGATCTCCATCTCGTCGATCCGTGCGCCCGCCTGCTCCCTCATGTACGCGACCCGTTCCTCCAGCTCCGCGCTCGTGGCGAGGCGAAACGTGCCGGGCGGCTCCCCCTTCATCTGGAACAGCCCACCGAAGCCGATGATGTCGGCGTATGCCGCCGCCAGCCGGAGACTTCCGTTGCCGGTGCCGCCGATCAGCAACGGCGGTCCCGAGCCGCCGAAGCCCTGGCGTTGCACGGGCAGAAGCTGGGGACGTTGCAGCTCCTCGCGGGCGCGCACCCCCGATTCCGGCTCATTGATGCCGTCGGTGAAGAACCGTCGCAGCTCGCCGATCGTCTGCTCCAGCCGTTCGACGCGCTCGGCGATACCTCTCCACGGCAGGCCGGCCGCTTCGAATTCCCATCTCATGTGCCCCGCGCCCAGCCCGAGCTCGAGACGGCCCTCGCTGAGGTGGTCGATCGTCACCGTGTCCCGGGCCAGCAGGGCGGGGTTCCAGAACTCGTTGTTCGTGGTCAGCGTGCCCACCCGTAGCCGCTCGGTGGCGTCGGCGGCGACCGCCAGCGGCAGGAACGGTGAGCTGCTGTTCAGGTGATCGGTTCCTAGTACGACGTCGTAGCCGATGTCTTCGGCGGTGCGGCACAGGGCGGCGAGTTCGTTCGCCGGCCGGAGCCCCGAGGTGTTGAACCCGAATCTGACGTCCTGCATGCTGACCTAGCATGCCCCGATCTCGACCCCCGGCAACACCCCTGATCGCTCTCAGACGAACTGGGATGCAGAATGATCATGTTTGGTACGTTTCCTCGGGCCGTAATACGACTGTAGACGTGTTACGGCCCGAGGAAACGTACCAAACATGATCATTCGGAAGTCGAAGCTGCCGGGGGTTGGCGAGCAAGGCGGGGCGGGTCGTGAGCCGTCACCGGGGGAAGCGGACCGTCGAACCGCTCCACCTCAACGAGGCAGGTATGCGCCGACGGCGCCTGGGACAGTTTCGACGCGGGAATGTCTGGTGTGAGGACGTTCGGGTTGCCGTGTTTGTCCAGCGCACCGATCTCTCCAGGCGTCAGCGGGTCGTACCAGGCACCCGTGGCCAGCCGGACCACACCCGGCCGCAGGCCCTCGGTCACCCGCACGGCCGCCAGGCAGGCTCCCCGCTCGTTGAAGACCCGAACCACTTCACCGTCGTCGAAGCCACGGGCCACCGCATCCGCGCGGGCCATCCACACCACCTCGCGGCTTTGGACCTTGGCCGCCATGCTCGCCGCGCCGTGATCCAGCTGGCCGTGCAGCTTGTGTTCAGGCTGTGCCGAGACCATGTGCAGCGGATATGCCCGCGCCAGTGATCCGCCCAGCCACTCCGCCGGTTCGAGCCACGTGGGAAACCCCGGGCAGTCGTCATATCCGAAGCCGGCCACGGTCTCGGAATAGAGCTCCAGCTTCCCGGACGGCGTCTCCAGCGGATGCCGCGCCGGGTCGGCCCGCAGCTCCTCGAACGCCACCGGCCCGTCCCACGACAGCGGGAGCTCGATCTGCCCGCGCCGGCGAAACTCCGCGTAGGAGGGCAGCTCGATGCCCATCTCCGCGCACGTCCGGACGCTGCGCTCGTAGAGCTCGCGCACCCACTCGTCGGCCGTGCGTCCCTCGGTGAACCGCTGCCCGGCGCCCAGCCGGCGAGCGAGCCGCGCGAATACGTCATAGTCCGTGCGCACACCCTCCGGTGGCGCGGCGACCTGCTGCATGGCGACCAGCCAGGGATCGCCCAACCCCATCGCGAGATCGTCGCGTTCCAGCGATGTGGCCACGGGAAACACGATGTCGGCGTGCTTGGCCATCGCGTTCCAGTAGGGCTCATGCACCACGATGGTTTCCGGGTGCTGCCAGGCCCGCAGCATCCGGTTGAGGTCTTGATGGTGGTGAAACGGGTTGCCTCCGGCCCAATACACGAGGCGGATGTCCGGATAGGACGAGCGCGATCCGTCGTAGTCGAACGCGCCACCCGGGTCGAGAAGCATGTCGCTGATGCGCGCTACCGGGATAAAGTCGGGCACGCTGTTCGGCAACGACGGCAGCGCCGCCGCGACCGAGACGCGGTCGTGGACGTAGGCGTTGTGTATCGACGAATACCCGGTCCCGACGCCGCCGCCCGGTTTGCCCATCGAACCGGCCATGGCGGCCAGCGCGAATCCGGCCCAGTACGGCATCTCCCCGTGATGCTGGCGCTGCAGCGACCACGAGAGGGTCACCAGGGATCGGCAGGAGGCCAGCTGGCGCGCGAGGTCGACGATCGTCTCCGCGGCGACGTCGCAGATCTCGGCCGCCCATGCCGCCGATTTCTCCACGCCGTCGTCCTCACCTCGCAGGTGCGCGGCGACGCGGTCGAACCCGGCGCAGCACGCGTGCACGAAATGGCGGTCGTAGCGCCCTTCCACTAGCAGCGTGTGCGCCATGGCGAGCATCATCGCCGTGTCGGTGTTCGGGCGCAGCGGCATCCACTGGGCACCCAGCTCGCTCGCCGTGTCGTCGCGGGAGGGACTCACGACGACGAATCGCACGCCGGCGCGCATACTGCCGGTTTGCCACGCGGCGTTCTGGTGCGATCCGAGCCCACCGGGGTTGACCTGTACGTTCCCGCGCGGCAAGCCACCGAATGCCACAACCAGGTCGGTGTGCTCGGCGATCTGGGACCATCGTGGCAGCGACCGCAGGAACCACTCGCGGTTGCCGACAATGTGCGGGAGCACGACCTCTTCGGCCGCGTGTGAATACGTGTTGAGCGAACGGGTGTAGCCACCGATCGCGCTGAGGAACCGGTGCACCTGGGACTGGGCGTGGTGGAACCGCCCGGCGCTCCCCCACCCGTAGGAACCGCCGAAGATCGCCTCGTTGCCGTGCTCCCGGCGCACCCGCTCCAGCTCCGTGGCGCACAGCTCGACCGCCTCGTCCAGCGACACCTCGACGTACTCGTCGCCGCCGCGACGCCGCGTACTGCCCGGGCCGCCGTCCAGCCAGCCCCGGCGCACCGCGGGCCGTAGCACCCGGGCCCGATGCCGCAAGCTCCCGACGTAGTTGTCGCCAATCGGCGACGGGTCGGGGTCCTCGTGAGCTCCGTGAACCTGGACCACTTCGGCACCATCGGTGACGATCTCGTAGCGGCCCCAATGGCTCGCGGTCTGGCCCGAACGTGGTGCTGTGGACATCGTCGAATCCTCATTCCCGGGAGTCACGACGGGTCGAGCGGCTGCTGGTACCGGACCGGACCGACCTCACGTCCCGTCAGCGCGCACGCGTCGCGCACGTGTGCACGCAGGTGTTCGGTGATGAGGTCGGCATGGTCGCGGACTACGTGGCGCCTGCGCGGCCACGGGATGGGTGTGGTCTCGATGGGCTCGCCGAAGACCACGTCGATCGTGCTGCGCAGTCGGGGCAGCCCGTCGACCGACGACGACGTGCGCACGCCGAGCCCCACCACGGGGATCACCGGCGCTCCGGTGCGCAGCGCGACATAGGCCACCCCGGGCTTGGTCTGTTCGAAGGTACCGGACCCCCGCGTGCCCTCCGGGTAGATGGCGATGAGGCCGCCGCGTTGCAGCACGGCGAGGCAACTCTGGACGGCCGGCATGTCGCAGGCGAAGCGATCGACGGGGATCTGGCCGAGCGAGCGGAGCGCCCATCCGAGCGGCGGGGTGAACATCTCGTTTTTCACCAGGGCATGGACCGGCCGCTTGACCACGGAGTACAGCAACGGGCCGTCGAGGAATCCGGTGTGGTTCGCGGCGAGTATGGCAGGGCCCTGACGCGGAATCACGTCGCCGCCGTGGACTCGCACGCGCCACGCCGCACGAAGCACGCTTGAGAGGAGCGGCCGGAGCCTGCGCGCTGCCCGATCCGGCGGTCCGGCCGCGCCGTGCCGCGTTCCGACAGCGGTCACGGATCAGCCGCCCGGGGTGTATCGGCCTCTCCCATCTCACGCGACTGCGCTCCTGTTGCCTCCGGCTCCGCCGGTGTCGAGCGGCTCCAATCGACGACGGCCCACCCGTGCCTGCGTGCGTGCCGGTAGAGCTTGCCGTCCGGATTGACGGCTGTCGGGTGGCCAACGAGCTGGATCCATGCGACGTCGGCGTGACTGTCGCCGTATCCGTAGGAGTGGCGCAGATCCATCCCGTGCCGTTCGGCGTACTGGGTGAGCCATGCCGCGCGCGCCTCGTCGACCAGGGGCGGGGAATCGAGATAGCCCGTGAGCACGCCGTCGTTCTCGTGCATGCGGCCCGCCACGACGTCGTCGAAAAGATACGCCAGCGGCTCGACGAGCATGTCGATCGAGCCGGTGACGAGCACTGTCCGATGGCCGGCGGCGCGGTGTGCCTGCGCCCGTGCCACGGCACCGGGAAGCAGACGGCGATGGATCGCCCGGCCGAACGCGCCGCGTGCCTGCCGCCGGATCTCCTCGGCCGGAAGGCCGGCGTAGCGACGCGTGAACGCGCGGATGAACTCGCCACGATCGCGCAGCTCGCTGCGGATATACCCGGGAAGCGACACGGCGATGCTGCCGACTTCCCGCGGCCACCGTGATACCGGCGTGAGCGAGCGGCACAGCCAGAGGTACTGCTCGATCAGGTTCCAGTCGAGAATCGTTCCTTCGAGGTCGAACACGGCGAGCGTGTCCGAGCGCACGGACAGCATCGGGGCCGGTCGCGGCGTCGCCGCCGGGCGGTGCTTCGCCGCCCGGCTCAAGGTGACGATCGCGGGGATGTGCACGCCCTGCAGATACGTCGGCCAGTCGATCGTCGTGACGTCGAATCCCCGGTCGGCACGGTCGGCCTCCGGGATGGACTCGTGCAGCTCCCGCGCACGCGTGTCGTCGAAGACCATCTCCGTTTGCACGTACGGCCGGTACAGGTCGGTGAGCTTGCGCACCGACTGCAGATCTCGGCGCAGCTTGTGAATCCGATCCGCCCACGAACGCGAACGCCGGGTCATGGGCAGCCGGGTCAGCACCCAGTCGGCCGACCCCACCAGCGTCTCGCGTTGCCGCATGGTGCGGTCGACCCGCCGATCACCGCCGAGACTCCACGTGGGGACCTGGATGTGCCCGCCGTCCTTGGGCAGCGGCGAGCGCACGAAGTACTCGTGCACGTTCTCGTACATCTCGTGAAAGGCCAGAGGGTTGCTGGCGCCCGAACCGATGTGGAAATAGCGCCGGCCGCCCGCGTCCGGTGGCGTGGCCGCGGCAGCAAGGATCGCGTTGACCACGAAGTCGACGGGGATGATGTCGAGCACGCTGTCCGGCAGCGCGGGGAAATCCGGCAGCTGCGCACGGCCATAGGCCAGGATCAGCGGATCGGCCACCTTGAAACCGTCGATCCAGCCCGGATACGGGTGCCGCAGCGCGCTTTCGATGACGGTGGGACGCAGCACCGACAGCCGCTGGCCCTCGCGAAACCACAAGTCCTCGGCCGCCCGCTCGGCCAGGGCCTTGGTGAACGTGTAGACATCGGTCCATCCCAGGCTCTGCGCCCGCAGCTGTCCCTGGTCGACCAGGCGGCTGGTGACCCACTCGCGCCGGGCAAGTTCGGCGGCGTTGGTCACCGCCTGCGGGCCGGCCTTGCCGTGTTCGGCACGTGCCTGGGCCAGGAGCTCGCGCAGCACCTCTGGCTGCCGGGAGGCGAGCTCGATGCGCTGCCGGGCCGTGTGCGCGGCGTCGGCCTCGGCCCGCCAGTCGACCTCGTGATCCAGCGACTTCTCCGGCGTCCGCCCCTTGCGCAGCCCGCCCACGTAGGCCGTGGACACGTGCACCACGTGTGGTGTGGCTCCGGACGCGTGCAGCGCTCCGTACAGGCCGAGGGCGCCGGTGACGTTGGTGTCAAACGCCTCGTCGATGGGCGAATCGAACTTGACCGTCGAGGCACTGTGGATGACGGTGTCGAGATCGTCGGGCAGCTCGGAGAGGGTGCCGACGTCCCCGGCGATCGCGGTGATGCGCCGGGCCGCGATCGCGTCGGCCTCGGCCGCTCCCACCTGGCGGCGCCACGTCCGAAAGACCGGTTTTCGTAACAGCCGCGCAAGACGATCCTCGGCCGTGAGGTTACCCTTCGGCCGGATGACCACCGATACGTGGCAGTCCGGATGGGCGGAGAGCAGCCGCTCGAGCACTGCCTGTCCGACGAAGCCGGTGGCTCCGGTGAGCAGTACATGCGCTCCCGACAGCGTGGCCCAAGGCGTTGTCATGTGTCACTCCGGTAAGAGACCTGGTGGGGGTCGGTGCCATGTTCGCCCCATACGAGCCGGCCTGCGCAGCACGATGGTAGCGGTGATGGTTGCACGAGCGACCTCCCGACGACTTCGAAGTCCGAGTCACACCCTCGGCCCTACGGTAGCTGTAGCATAGGGTGCTCCGATGGCAACAGCGCTCATAACCGGAGGCACCTCTGGCATCGGCCTGACGTTCGCCCGACGTCTCGCCCGCGACGGATACGATATCGTCCTCGTCGCGCGCGACGAGGATCGCCTGAAGGAGACAGCGGAATCCATCGCCAGCTCCACCGGACGCCATGTCGAAACACTTCGCGCGGATCTGGCGGATCGCGACGACGTCGAACGCGTGGCCCAGCGGCTCTCGGACACCGAGCGTCCCGTCGACATGCTGGTGAACAACGCGGGATTCGGTCTCCACGTGCCGCTGGTCACCGCCGACGTCGCCGTCCACGAGACGGCGATGGCCGTGATGTGCGGCGCCGTCCTGGTTCTCGGTGCCGCCGCGGCACGTGCCATGACACCGCGCGGGCATGGCACGATCATCAACGTGTCGAGCACCGCCGGCTTCATGACCATGGGTAGCTACTCCGCGATGAAGGCGTGGGTCACCACCTACACCGAAAGCCTCGCCGTCGAGCTTCGCGGAACCGGAGTGCGCGTGAACGCGCTCTGTCCCGGATGGGTACGAACGGAGTTTCACCAGCGCGCCGGGATCGACACGGCCGCGATACCGGCGTGGCTATGGACCAGCAGTGATCGCGCCGTGCGTACTTGCCTTCGAGACGCGGCACGAGGCAGGGTTATCTCTATCCCCACCGCCAGGTACCGGGGTCTGATGTGGTGCGCGCGTCACCTGCCCCGGCGCGTGGTCCGGGCCATCTCGGCGAGGATCACGTCACAACGTGGGGCCTCCGAGCCCGGGAGCGGGGTGATCAGTTGAGTATGAAGATGGTCCCGCGCTTGAGGTCTCGTCCCAGGCGCTACTGGCGCTTCACATCACGGAGTCTGGCCATATTCCGGTTCGGCGTGCAGCGGCTCCTGCTCAAGCCACTGGTGTGGTCGCTGACCCGGGTCGAGGTTCGCTGGGACACGGCATCCGGCACGGCACCGCAGACGGAGTCCGGCCCGGCACCGCAGACGGAGTCCGGCCCGGCACCGCAGACGGAGTCCAGCTCGGCACCGCAGACGGAGTCCAGCTCGGCACCGGATACCACGTCGGGCGCGGCATCGCGCACCGTACCGGCCACCCTGACCGAGCTGACGGAGACGCCGCGCTCGTACATCGCGGTGGCAAACCACGCGAGCCATCTCGACACCCCCTTGGTGATCGGCGCGTTGCCCCGCAAGCTCACCCGTCACCTCGCCGCCGGTGCGGCCGCGGACTACTTCTTCGAAGTACGCTGGCGGAAGTGGCTCACATGCCTCATCTTCAACACCTTCCCCGTCGACCGCAACGGTGGCCGCTTTCACACCGGGGTCTCGAAGAAACTCCTCGCCCGGGGCGTTCCGTTGCTGATCTTTCCGGAGGGCGGGCGTTCCGCGACCGGCAAGATCCGGCCCTTCAAGCCCGGCGCCGCCGCGCTGGCCATCGCCTGCGACGTGCCGTGCGTGCCGATCGCTATCGTGGGCTCCTATGAGGCCATGCCGCGCGGGAAAAACTGGCCGGTGCGAGGGAGGCCGCCGGTGACCGTGTCGATCGGCGCTCCGATGTACGCGAAGGACGGCGAGTCGGCTCGCGACTTCACGCAGCGGCTGTCGGACGAGATCAACCGCCTTCATACCGCCGGCCGCCAGCAGAGGGCGACCAAGCCGGGCATCGCGAGGGAGATCGCATGACCGAGGTCAAGCACATGAAGTGGTGGGGATGGGGCGACGACGGGATCGCCTTCGAGCACCGCGACAAGCCAGCGTTCGCACCCTTCGTCCGCAAGGCCATCGGCCTGGACGTGACCGCACCGGCAGCGACGGCACGGCCGTTCGATGCCCTCGACGTTCCGGAGTCGCACCTCGATCCGGCGCTGCGCGACGAGCTGGCCGGGATCGTCGGCGCCGAGCATGTGCACACCGATACGATGAGCCGGGTCGTCCACACGTTCGGCAAGAGCATCCGTGATCTGCTGCGTGTCCGGTCGGGCACCCTGGAGCGCACACCCGACGTCGTCGTCTATCCCGGCGACGAGGACGAGGTCCAGCGCCTGGTCGATGCTGCCGTGGCGGCCAACGCCGTCGTGATCCCGTTCGGCGGCGGCACCAACATCTCAGGGAGCCTCGAACCGGCCACCGACGAAGAACGCGGCGTCGTGTCGCTGGATCTCGGACGGCTGAACCAGGTGCTCGACGTCGACGAGGATTCCGGGCTTGCCCGGATCCAGGCTGGCGCGCAAGGCCCCGACCTCGAACGCCAGCTTGGCGAGCACGGATGGACCCTCGGCCACTTCCCGGACAGCTTCGCGCACTCGACGCTGGGCGGCTGGGTCGCGACGCGCTCGTCGGGAATGCAGTCCGACAAGTACGGCGACATCGCCGACATCGTCCGCGGCTTTCGTCTGGTGCGGCCCGGCGGCGTCGTCACCATTCGGCCGATCCCGAGCACGTCCACCGGTCCCAGCGTCCGGGAGATGGTGGTCGGCAGCGAGGGCCGGCTCGGTGTGATCACCGAGGCGACCGTCCACGTCCACCGCATCCCCGAGGTCCGCGAGATCTTCGGCTACCTCTTTCCCTCGTGGGAGGCCGGGCTCGCCGCCATGCGCGACATCGCCGAAAGCGACGCGAGCCCCTCGGTGACGCGGGTGTCCGACGCGCGCGAGACGGCGTTCTCGTTCGCGACACGTACCGCGAGCAAGAAGAAGATCACCTCGCTCGGATCCCAGGCGTTGATGGCGCTGCTACGCAGGCGGGGCTGGGATCTGGACCAGGTCTGCCTGTCCTTCATCGGCTACGAGGGCAGCGCCTCGCACGTGAAGTACGAGAAGAAGCTCGTGAAGCGCATCGTCGGCAAGCACGGCGGCATCGGCCTCGGCCGGGGACCCGGCGAGCTCTACGACCAGAAGAAGTTCGACACTCCCTACATCCGGGATTTCCTCCTCGATCGCGGCGCCGCCGCCGACGTGTCGGAAACCGCCGCGCCGTGGTCCAAGCTCCGGCAGCTGTACGAGCACACGGTGGCCGCGGCCCACTCCGCGTACGACGACCTCGGCGTGCAGGGGTGGATCATGTGCCACCTCTCGCATTCGTACCACTCGGGTGCCTGCCTGTACTTCACGTTCGCGTTCGTGCATGGCGAGGAGCCGCTCAAGCAGTACGATCACGTGAAGTCCGCCATCCAGCAAGCCTTCATCGACGCCGGAGGGACGCTCTCGCATCACCACGCCGTGGGCGTCGAGCACGCACCCTGGCTGGCCCAGGACATCTCTCCCGAAGGTGTGGCGCTCATGCGAGGGCTGTTCGAGAGCGCCGATCCACGATCGAACTTCAACCCTGACAAGATCATCTCGCCGTCGTAGGCTCTGCCACACGTGCGGTGCCGGGTGCCGGCTGCCCGGTGGCTGGTGCCCGGTAGTTGGTGCCCGGTAGCTGGTGCCCGGTGGCGGGTGCTGGTGGCCGGACGCCCGGTGGCTGGTGCTGGTGGCCGGACGCCAGGTGCCGCAACACGTTTTCTCGGGCGGTAACACGTCTACAGTCGTGTCACAGCCCGAGAAAACGTACCAAACATGATCATTCTGAATGAGGAGCAGGCATGCGGACGATCATCGAGCCGTTCCGGATCAAGAGCATCGAGCCGATCGAAATGTCGTCTCCGGAGATGCGCAGCGAGTGGCTCACCGAAGCGGGACACAATCTCTTCCGGCTGCCCGCCGAGCGGGTGCTGATCGATCTGCTCACCGACTCGGGTACGGCCGCCATGAGTGCCCGGCAGTGGGGCGCGATGATGGCCGGCGACGAATCCTATGCGGGCGCGCGCAGCTGGTACCGGTTCGAGGAGACGGTCCGGCGGGTGTTCGGCTTTGCCCACGTCGTGCCCACGCACCAGGGGCGCGCGGCCGAGCGGATCCTCTTCGGATGCACGGTGAACAGCGGCGATGTCGTCCCCAGCAATGCACACTTCGACACCACCCGGGCGAACATCGAGTACCTCGGCGGCCACGCGGTGGACCTGCCCTGCGCCGAGGCCGCCGATCCGACCACGGATGAACCGTTCAAGGGAAACGTGGATCTCGCCGCGCTGGAAGCGCTCCTCGATGCCCGCGCTGACGACGTTCCGCTGATCATGCTCACCATCACCAACAACACCGGTGGCGGACAGCCCGTGTCCATGGCGAACATCCGTGCCGTCGCGGAGCTTGCCCACCGCTTCGGCAAGCCGCTCTACATCGACGCGTGCCGCTTCGCCGAGAACGCGTGGTTCATCAAGCAGCGCGAGCCGGGCTACGCCGGGACGTCCATACCCGAGATCGTGCACGAGATGTTCTCCCATGCCGATGGCTGCACGATGTCGGCCAAGAAGGACGCGCTGGTGAACATCGGCGGCTTCCTGTGCACCCGGGATCCGTCCCTGGCCGAGCGGGAAAAGAACCTGCTGATCCTCTCGGAAGGCTTTCCCACCTACGGCGGGCTTGCCGGCCGGGACCTCGAAGCGATCGCCGCTGGCCTGGAGGAGGTCCTGCACGAGGACTATCTGCGCTACCGGATCGTCTCGACTGCTTACGTCGTCGACCACCTGCACGACGCCGGGGTGCCAGTTGTTCGCCCGGCCGGCGGGCACGCGGTCTACCTCGACGCCGGGCGGTTCCTGCCCCACATCCCCGCCCTGCAGTATCCGGGCCAATCGCTGGCCGCCGCCCTGTACCAGCACGCAGGCATCCGCGGCGTAGAGATCGGTACGGTCATGGCCGGGCGCGATCCCGACACGGGCGCCGAGCGCCCACCGCAGCTGGAACTCGTGCGCCTGGCCATCCCCCGGCGGGTCTACACCCAGTCGCACATGGACTACGTGGTGGAGGCCATTGTCGAGGTCTTCGAGCGCCGCGACCGGCTCGCGGGCTACCGGATCACCGACGAGCCGCCGTTCCTGCGCCATTTCACGGCGACGTTCGCTCCGCTCGGCTAGCGCCTTCTCCGCAGGGTAATGGAAGGGTAATATGGCATACATTACTATGGGTCAGGTGTCGGAGATCCCGGCGCACCCGGGTGGAAGCAGATGGCCCAACCGACCTGGGCCGATCAAGGCGAGGAGCTAGCGGTGACGAACCGTAAACCAGCAATCAGCCGGATCGAACACGGCACCAGCCTGCGATCGGAAGTCGAGCGCAAACTGTCCGCTGCCATCGTTTCCGGCGAGCTGGAACCCGGTACGCTCGTCACCGTTCCCACCCTGGCGGCGCAGTTCGAGGTATCCGCGACTCCGGTGCGTGAGGCGATGCTGGATCTGGAGAAGCGTGGCTTCGTCGAGCCGGTACGGAACAAGGGGTTCCGGGTCACCCACGTCGGTGAGAACGACCTGCGCGAGATCGTGCAGGTGCGCCGCTGGCTCGAGGTACCCGCCATGCGCATCACGGCAGCGAACTTCCCGGCGGCTCGGCTCGACGAGTATCGCCAGATGGCGGATCGCATCGTCACCGCAGCAGCGGCGGCGGACTTTCCCGAGTATCTCGCGGTCGACACCGCATTCCACCTCTCGCTGCTGGAGCTGACCGGGAACCAGCGGCTCGTGGACATGGTGGCCGAGCTACGTCGCCAGACCCGGCTGGTCGGGCTGGCCAGCCTGAAGGACACGGTGGAACTGGAGCGCTCCGCTCACGAGCACCACACCCTGCTCGACCTTCTCTCCTCCGGGCAGGGTGAGCAGGCCGAGTCGCTGATGCATCAGCACATCGGCCACGTCCTCGGCTGGTGGGCCGGACGCCCAGAGGACGCTGAGAACCCTCGAGGCGCTCAGGCCACGACGGCGCCCGCCTGAACTACGGTCCGCGGCCGCACCTCATCCCAGAGGACGGAGGGTTCGGCGAACGGGTCGCCGGAAAGCAACACGAGGTCACCGGCACAGCCCTCGGCGATCCGGCCGATGTCGGAGCGTCCCAGCAGCGTGGCGTTCACCGACGTGAGCGCGCGCAGCACGTTCTCTACGGGCTCCACGTCGAGCTGCAGCCGGATGCCGTGCAGCTGCTCGCCCTCCAGGGGACCCATCAAGTCGGTGCCGAACCCGATGCGCACCCCGTGAGCCCGGGCGATCTCGATGGCCTGCTTTCCCGTGTCCAGCACTTCGGAGTTCTTCGCGCGCGACACGGCGGGCAGGTTCACCTCGCCACCCCTGCGGTTCATGGCGTCGTACGTCGCCAGCGTCGGCACCAGCGTGGCGTCGCGCTCGGCCATGACCCGGGCGGCCTCCGCATCGAGGAGGTTGCCGTGCTCGACGGAGCGTACGCCGTTGCCGACCGCATGCACGATCGCCTCGGCCGAGTACGCGTGCGCGGCGACATAGCTGCCCCACCGGGTGGCTTCGTCCGCCACGGCGGCGATCTCCTCGGCGGAGTATTGGGGCACCCGGATCGGGTCGCTCAGCGACACCACCCCGCCGGACGCCATGATCTTGATCGCGTGCGCGCCGGTGCGGAATCGCTCCCGTACCGCCCGGCGCAGCGCGTCGGCGCCGTCGACCAATTCGTTCATGTGCCCGCAGCACCAGCACACGTCGAGCTCGGGAGAACGCGGGTCGCCGTGGCCGCCGGTCTGGCTCAGGGCGGGACCGGTGTACAGGTACCGCGGTGCCGCCACCAGCCCGTCGTCGAGCGCCTGGGCCAGCCCGATATCGCCGCCGGCGACGTCGCGAACCGTGGTGAAACCGCGCCGCAGCGCAGCACCGAGACGGGACGCCGCGGCGAGGGCCACGTAGCTCAGCTTCCGGCTCTCGAGTTCGACACCGCCCATCGCCCACGCGTAGGCGTGGAAATGCGCGTCGATCATGCCGGGGATGAGAGTGCGCCCCCGCGCATCGATCACCTGCTCGGCCCGGGTCACCCCGGATGCGCCGATCTCGGCGATCACGCCGTCGTGGATGTACACGTCAGCGTAGTGCAGCTGATCCGAGACGCCGTCGAACACGGCGGCGTTCGTGATCGTGAGGTCGGCGCCGGGCCGCTGCGTACCGCTCATTCGCTGGCCATCCTCTCCTGCGGGACCTGCCCGACGTACCCGTCGAGCGTCCGCTCACGTCCTTCCCCGCGCACCGCGCCGCGCCGCCGTCGCCGCGGCGTCGACCTGCCACGAGGTGGTGTCGATGACGACACCATAATCCCCCTCGGCCGCCTCGACACTCACGAACCCGTTGATCACATCGGCGAGCACGCGTTGCGGGTCCCGCTCGAACGGGTCGCCGTAGCCGCCGCCCCCGCCGGTGACGTTGGCTAGCACGTCGCCCGCCTCCAGCAGGTTGTAGCTGCCACCCTGCACGACCTCCCGCTCGGTGCCGGGATTCAGCACGATGCGAGCGGGCACGCCGGGCCGTCCGCCGGCGACCGGCCAGGGCGCCGACTTCGTCTTGTAGACCAGGCAGATCCCCGTCGACGGCGTGGTGAAGCGGTATACCCTGCTCACGCCGACGCCCCCACGGTGCTTGCCGGCGCCACCCGTATCCGGAACGTACCCGTACGAGTTGATGATCATCGGCGACTTGGTCTCCAGCACCTCGACCGGATTGTTGCGGCAGCCCGGCTCGGACAGGTGCATGATGCCGTCTTCGCCGTCGCCGCCCGCGTGCCCGCCGAAGCCGACCGCCTCGTTGGTAGCTTCCAGCCAGGCGTCGCCGCGACGCGGGTTGACGCCGAGTCCCATCATCGACGACACGTCACCCCCAGAACAGGCCGGAACGCGATCCGGCATGCCCTGCGCCAGCGCCTTGAGAACCACCTCGCCGGACAGCAGCCCGGTCCACAAGGTGAATGTCGGCATCGGCGGCACGGCATGCATCACCGACCCCGGCTCGGTGACCACGCGCAGCGGCCGGAAGTTTCCCGCCACGACGGGCGTGTCAGGCGTGGTCATCGCCTTGAACACCAGGCTGCACAGCGCCTCGGTTTGTCCCCGCGGCAGGTTGAGCGGGCCCCGGACCTCGGTCTCGCTGCCCGTCCAGTCCACCACCATCTCGTCGCCGGTGATGGTGACCGTCGCATCCACCCGGATGGGGCGGTCGAGGTCGACGCCGTCGCTGTCGATGATGTCGTCGGCCTGCCAGGTGCCCGTGGGCAGCTCGGCCAGCGCCAGCCGGGCCAGGCGTTCCCCGTGGTCGTTGATCGCGGCCATCGCGCCGGTCAGCACGTCCGTGCCGTAGGTGTCGGCGAGGCCGGTCATGCGGCGCACGCCGGTGATGCACGCCGACACCTGCGCCTGGATGTCTCCGATGGTGCGCTCCGGCATCCGGCTGTTGAACCGGATCAGCTCGAAGGCGTCGTCGTCCTGCACGCCCTCGCGGTACAGCCGGGTCACCGGGAAGACGATGCCCTCCTGGTACATGTCCGTCGAGTCGAGCACGTACCCGGGATTCTTCTGCTTCAGGTCAAGCACGTGGACCCGGCACGAGGCGAAGCCGATGAGCTCGCCGTCGTGGTGCACCGGTGCGAACACCAGCGGATCCAAGGTGTGCGCCGAGGCCCAGTACGGGTAGTTGAGGATGAAGATGTCGCCGGGCCGCATCCGGTCCCGGCCCACGAATTCCAGCGAACGCTTGATGCCGTAGTCGTTACCGCGGGTGAACACGGCGATGCCGGGCGCATCGGCCACCACGTCGCCGGTCGCGTCGTGCAGCCCGATGCCGTAGTCGTGGATCTCGTAGACGACCGTGTTGTAGGCGGTCCGGCACAGATTGCGCGCCATCTCCTCGGTGCCCGCGAGCAGCGCGTGCCGGATGACCTCGGTGGTGATGACATCACTCATGGGGACCTGCCTTCCCGTTCGGCGCGACGTCGATGATCAGTTCCGCGTGCTCGCCCACCTGCAAGCGATCACCCGCATGGAGGACGGTGGTCGCCGTGTGCTCGGCGACGATCGCCGGACCCGCGAGGACGTCGCCGGAGCGCAGGTCCTCCCGGCGGTAGAGCCGATACGAGCGGCCCGCGTCGTCGAACGCGTACACGGCCCGCTCCCCCAACGCCGCCGGATCACCGCCGTCCCGCCCGGGAAGGCGCGGCAGTGCCGGTTTGTCGACGACGCCGACGGCGCGCACCCGTAGCGTGGTGATCTCGATCGGATCCTGCATCGTGTGCCCGTACATGCGCTCGTGCATGACGGTGAACCGCCGCTCCAGCAGCGACAATGGGCCGTCGGCCGCGTGTTCGGCAGCGCCGTGAGCATCGGCGGCGTCGCTACCAGCGGCTTCCGCGGCGTCGCCGGCGTAGCTACCGGCGACGCCGGCCGTGGATCCGTCCGGGTATGGCACCGTCACCGAGTGCTCCTGCCCGGCGTAGCGCACGTCCACCGTCCGGCTCATGACCCGCCGTTCGGGTCCGAATCCCTCACCCGCCAGCATCTCGTGCGCCTCGGCCTCCATCGCCGCGAACGACTCGTCGAAGAACGACGCGCTGGCCTCAGACAGCGGGATCACCGAGGTACGCGCCAGATCGTGCTGCACGTCGGCCATGAGCATGCCCAGAGCGGAGAACGCTCCCTGTCCCGGCGGCACGACCACCGTCGGGATGCCCAGCTCGCGGGCGACGTCGACGGCGACCAGTCCCCCACCGCCGCCGAACGTGAGCAGGGCGAAGTCCTTGGGATCGCGGCCCAGCTCCACCGTGATCGCCCGGACCGCTCCCATGATCTTCGTCGTCGAGATCTGGAGGATGCCGCGCGCGAGCTCCGTGATCGACAACCCCAGCGTGACCGCCGTATCGGCCAGCGCCTTCTCCGCCAGCGAGGCGTCGACCGTGAGATCCCCGCCGAGCGGGACATCGGCGCCGAGATAGCCGAGCACGACGGCGGCGTCGGTGAACGTCGGGCGCGTGCCTCCCGCGCCGTAGGCCGCGGGACCGGGTATCGCTCCCGCGCTCTGCGGGCCCACCTGCAACGCTCCGGCCTCGTCCAGCCACGCGATCGATCCCCCGCCGGCACCGATCGTGTGAATGTACAGGGATGGCGTGTTGATCGGCAGCCCTTCGAACTCGGTGCCCTGGTACATCACCGGCTCGCCGTCCATGACGAGTGACGCGTCCAGGCTGGTGCCGCCCATGTCGATGGTGATCAGGTTGGGCCGGTCGACGAGCCGGGCGAGCCCGGCCGCGCCGATCACCCCACCAGCCGGACCGGAGAGGATCAAGTTCACCGGCTGCTCGCGCGCCGCCTCCACGGTCATCGCCCCGCCACCGGAGCGTGACATGAGGAACGTTCCGTCGAACCCGTCCGCTTCCAGCTGTCCGTGCAACTCCGTCAGATACCGCCGCATCGTCGGCTTGATGTAGGCGTCGAGGACCGCCGTGCTGGTCCGCTCGTATTCGCGGTACTCGCGAGAGAGCTGGTGCGAGAGCGTGACCTCCACCCCGGGCGCCTCCTCGTCGAGGATCGCCGCCATTCGCCGTTCGTGTTCCGGGTTGGCGTAGGAATGCAGAAACGCCACGGCTACGGCCTGGTACCCCCGTTCCGCGATCCGCCGGGCAACGCTCCGGGCGTCGCTCTCGTCGAAGGGCACGGCGACGGATCCATCGAAGTAGCAGCGTTCGCCGACCTCGAAGGTGTCTTCGCGGTTCAGCAACGCCGGTGGTTTGCGGTACGTGATGTCGTACATCACCCGCCGATCGGTCCGCCCCAGCAGGTAAACGTCGCGGAAGCCGGCCGTCGTCACCACCGCCGTGCGTGCGCCGGTTCGGGTGAGGAGCGCGTTGAGGCCGAGCGTCGTGCCGTGATTGAACATGGTGACCTGGCCCGGCTGCGCGCCGGCCTTCGTGAAGGAACCGAGCACGCCGCGTGTCGGCGCGTCCGGCGTGGTCGCGACCTTCTCGAACGTCAGCTCTCCCGTGTCCGGGACGAGTTTGACGACGTCGGTGAAGGTCCCGCCGACATCCACCGCGATTCTCGCGTCGTCCGCCATCGGCTCCACGTCCTCTCATCCGTCTGGCTCGACCGAAGCATGGGTAGCTAGTAATATGTCACACTTTACATAGCAGACCAAACAACCACCATGGCGTTGTCACCAGCTACGAGAATCTGATATGTGACATATTACTCCGATTCATCGTGCCAGCCGGACCCACCGAAACCGCGGAGGTTCACCATGCACCGGCGTTCGCTTCCCATCCGAGCACTCCCCTCCCGTTCACGTCCCGCCGGAGCACGTCCCGCCCGTCCAATACCCACCCGAGCCGGCCTCGCCACCGCCACCATCGCCCTCGTCCTCGCCGGATGCGCCAGCGCCGACGGGGACGGAGACGGCGGGCTGCGCGTCGCGGTCCTGGCCGCGTCCAGCCAGAACGGTTACAACCAGGCCGTTCACGAGGGCGTCCAGCAGGCGATCGACGAGCATGACGCGGACGTCGAGGTACAGCTTCTCGACGGCCAGTTCGACGCCAACACGCAGCTCTCCCAGATGCAGAACGCCTCCACATCCGGGGAGTACGACGGCGTGATCGTCGTCCCGCACGACGGGCCCAGCCTCGCCGCGGCGTTCCCGCTCGCCAACGACATCCCCGTGGTCACCGTGCTCAATCCCATCGGCCCCGACATCAACGAGATGGAACCCCAGGTCGAGGGCGTCGTCTCCACCGTTGCGGTGCCGCCAGCCGAGGCCGCTGCCCGGCAGGCCGAAGCCGTCGCCGAGCACTGCACCGGCATCGATCCGTGCCGGGTCGTGCTCCTCGTCGGCCAGCTGAGCTCACCCCTGGATGTCGCCCGCGAGGAGGCGTACCGAGAGGTGCTCGAACCCGAAGACAACATCGAGATCGTTGCCACGGCCGAAGGCCAGTACGATCGCGACGAGTCGCTCACCGCCATCTCCAACGTGCTCCAGTCCAACCAGGACGTCGACGTCATCCTGTCCAACGCGGACCAGCAGACCTCCGGTGCGCAGATCGCGCTGGAGAACGCCGGGATCGATCCCTCGGAGGTCTACCTCACCGGCGGTGGCGGCACCGAGGACGCCATCACGGCGGTGCGCGAGGGAACCTGGCAGGCCGACTACGTCAACTTCCCGGTCAGCATGGGAGCGGCCGCGTTCGAACAGCTTCACGCCGCCATGACCGGTGACGACGTCGAGACCTGGGTCGACGCCGACGCCGTCGGCGACATCGAACCGTACGTGACCAAGGAGATCTTGGACGAGCATCCCGACTTCACGGGCGAATGGAACGGCTGAGACCCGGGGAGACGGACGTGGCCGAGGAGAAACGCCATCCGGTCGTCGAGACCCGCGACATCTGCAAACGCTTCGGTGGCACGCAGGCGCTCTCCGGCGTCGGCGTGTCTCTCGAACGCGGCGAGGTACACGCCTTCGTCGGCGAAAACGGTGCCGGGAAATCCACCCTCGGGAAGATCGTCACCGGGCTGTACACGGCAGATTCCGGACGTCTCCGCGTCGACGGGCGCGACGTGGAGCGCTGGGATCCGCTCCGCGCCCAACGCTGCGGCATCGCCATGATCGCCCAGGAACTGTCGCTGGTGCCCGAACTCACCGTCGAGGAGAACGTCTTCCTCGGCGTGGAACACCATCACCTGGGGGTTCTACGGCCCGATCTGGGCGAACGCTTCGCCCGCCTGGAGCAGCAAGCCGGCTTCGGCCTGCCGCCCCGTGCCCGGGTGGCCGACCTGCGCCTCGCCGACCAGCAAAAGGTCGAGATCCTGCGAGCGCTGGCCCGCGAGGCCCGCGTCATCGTCATGGACGAGCCCACATCGTCGCTCACGTCGGACGAGACGGCCCGGCTGCACGAGCTCATCTGGAAGCTCAAACAGCAGGGATGCACGGTGGTCTACGTCTCGCACTTCCTCGACGCCGTCTTCGAGGTCAGCGACACCATCTCGATCTTGCGCGATGGTCGCCTCGTCCGCTCGGGGCCGGTAGCCGGCGAGACGAAGCGCACCGTCGTGGAGGCCATGCTCGGCCGGCAACTCGAATCGACCTTTCCCGAACGGCCACCAGCCGTCGCGCCGGATGCCGCGCCGGTCCTCGAGGTCACCGACATGGCCAGCACCAACGGGGTCCGCGACGCCTCGCTGTGCGTCCGGGCCGGAGAGATCGTCGGCCTGCTCGGCCTCGTCGGAAGTGGCCGCACGGAGATCGCCCGCGCGATCTTCGGGGCGGACCGCGTCACGCGCGGATCCGTGGTACTTGACGGCGAGCCGCTGACCTCGGCCAAACCGAAGAACACGATCCAGCGCCGGGTCGCCTTCATCCCCGAAGACCGCCACGGCCAGGGCCTGGTACTCGAACGCTCGGTCCGCGAGAACGTCTCGCTCGCCACGTTGCGCCGGTTCGCCCGCATGGGTGTGCTCACGTCCCGCGCGGAGAAGGCCGCCGTGACGCACATGGTCCGCTCGCTCGACATGCGGCCGCCCGCGATCGAACTGCCCATCGGGAGCTTCTCCGGTGGTAACCAGCAAAAGGCGCTGCTGTCCAAGTGGCTGCTCGGTGACCCGCGCCTGGTCATCCTCGACGAGCCGACGCGCGGGGTCGACATCGGGGCCAAGTACACGATCTACGAGGCGATCGCCGAGCTCGCCCGCCGTGGCGTCGCGGTCCTCCTCATCTCCAGCGAGCACGAAGAAGTGCTGGGACTGGCGCACCGCGCCTGCCTGGTGAGCGACGGGTGTACGCGCGGCGAGGTCGATCCGGAGCGCACCCCCATCGACGACGTGCTCTTCCGCCTCTTCTCGATCCAGGAACGCAAGGAGCAGCCCGCATGACTACTGACCTGGTGTCCGCGGAACCCGCGCCGGCGCAGCGGACGGCGACCACCACCCGCACGCTGTACGTCATGCGCGACTACGCGGTGCTCATCCTGCTCGGAGCCATCCTCGTCGTGCTCGCGCTGGTCTCGCCGTCGTTCTTCACGTTCGCGAACCTGATGAACGTCGCGAACCAGAGCGCCCCGCTGGCCATGATCGCCACTGCCGGTACCTTCGTGATCATCTCCGGCAACTTCGACCTGTCCACCGGCGCGATGTTCGCCGTCGGCGGGGTGTCCGCGGCAGCCATCACGGTCGCCACCGGCAACCCCTGGCTCGGTCTCGTCTCCGCGCCCCTGATCGGTCTCGTCCTCGGCCTGTTCAACGGCATCGCCGTTACCACGCTGAAGGTCCACTCGTTCCTCGCCACGCTCGCCACCAGCCTGGTGTTCAGCGCGATAGCCGTGCTCATCACGGGTGGCTCGCTCATCACGGTCACCGTTCCCGGCTTCACCGACCTTGGCCGGCAACGGGTCGGTGGTGTCTTCCTCGCGGTGATCCTTCTCGCGACCTTCATCGCCGCACTCTGGTTCGTGCTCAAGCGCACCATCTTCGGCCGGCACGTGTTCGCCGTCGGCGGCAATTCCAGCGCCGCGGAGCTGTCCGGCATCCGCGTGTCGCGGATACGCATCTCGGTCTTCGCGCTCAGCGGTCTCGCCGCCGGGCTCGCGGCCGCCATCAGCGTCTCGCGCATCGCTTCCGGCCAGCCCCAGGCGGGGCTCGGGATGGAACTCGAAGCCATCGCCGCGATCATTCTCGGCGGGACAAGCATCTACGGCGGTGTGGGAGCCGTCTGGCGCTCGGTGGCCGGTGTCTACCTCATCGCCCTCATCGGCAACGGATTCGACATCATGAATGTGAACCCACAATTGAAGAACCTGGTCACCGGCGTCATCATCCTCGCCGCGGTGGCCCTTGCCGCAGCCGGAAACAGAAGGCGATAACACCATGGACGTCATCGTCATCGGGGCAGGAATCATCGGTGCGGCGGTCGCACGCGAGCTCACCCGATCGGGCATCGCCGTCACGGTGATCGAGCGCGGCGCGGCGGCCAGCGCGACGTCGGCATCCGGCGAGGGCAACGTGCTGGTGTCCGACAAGGAGCCGGGCCCCGAACTCGTCCTGGCCCAGTACTCCGCGCGCTTGTGGCCGCAGGTCGCGCGCGAGCTCGCCGACGAGCTCGGCGGCACGATACCCGCCGACGGGCTCGGCGGCGGGCATCGTGCAGGCTCCGGTGCGGCGTTCCCGTCCATCGAGTTCGACCGCAAGGGCGGGCTGGTGGTCGCGACCACCGACGCCGGGATCGAGCCCCTGCGTGATTTCGCGGCCACGCAGGTCGCCGCGGGCGTGGATGCCCGGCCGGTCACCCTCGACGAGGCCCGGGAATTGGAGCCGGATCTCACCCCCTCGGCGACCGCGGCCGTCTACTATCCCGAGGACGCGCAGGTGCAGCCGGTCATCGCCACCGAGGCGCTGCTGGCCTCGGCGCGGCGATCCGGTGCGAGCGTGCTGGAGGGTACCGAGGTCACAGGCGGCCTGCGCGGTGCGGACGGCCGGCTGAGCGGCGTTCGCACGACGGCAGGGGACCTGCACGCGGACGCCGTCGTGACCGCTGCCGGCCCGTGGTCGGCGGAGCTGACCGCGCGGCTCGGCGCACCGGTGCCGGTACAGCCACGCCGCGGCGTCGTCCTGGTGACCAGCCGCATGCGGCCCCGGATCTTTCACAAGGTGTACGACGCCGATTACGTCGACGCCGTCGGTTCCGGCGACGCCGCCTTGCAGACCTCCAGCGTCATCGAGAGCACGGCCGCCGGAACCGTGCTGATCGGCTCGTCGCGGCAGCGGATCGGCTTCGACGATCGGCTTCGGGTCGCCGTGCTGCGCGAGATCGCCGCGAAGGCCGCCAACGTCTTTCCCTTCCTGGCGGACACTCCGGCGATGCGGTGCTACGGCGGCTTCCGGCCGTTCGTGCCGGACCACCTGCCGCTCATCGGCGCGGACCCCCGGCTGCCCGGCCTCTGGCACGCGACCGGGCACGAGGGCGCGGGTATCGGGCTGTCCGTGGCCACCGCCGCGCTCTTGCGGGACCTGATGACCGGCACCGAGCCGGCCATCGATGCGCTCCCCTTCTCCCCCGCCCGTCCCAGCCTCGCCGAGCACCTCCAGGAGGTGATGTGACCGTGCCCCCGTTTCCCGTGCCACCGTCGCAGGATCCGATCCGCCCCGATCCGGGCACGAGCATCCGGATCAGCGTGGACGAGACGGAGTATCCCGGGCGCGCCGGGCAGACCATCGCCGGCGTCATGCTCGCCGCGGGCCTGTTGTCCTGGCGGTACAGCTCGGGCAGCGGCGCGCCGCGTGGGGCGTTCTGCGGGATCGGCGTCTGCTTCGACTGCCTGGCCACCGTGAACGGCCAGCGCGACGTTCGCACCTGCCAGCGCCGTGCGGTCGATGGCGACGTCGTCGTCACCCAGCACGATCCGCTGCCCCGTCCGCCGCGCGCGCCCGCGCCCGAGTCCGCAGCCGAGTCCGCGTCCGAACCCGCCCATCGATCGGCACCGGAGCCCCCGCACCCGTCCGGGCCCGATTCCCCGCTTCGGGAGGGAGGCAGCGGTGCGTGAGATATTGATCATCGGTGCCGGTCCGGCCGGTCTCGCCGCCGCCCGGGCAGCGCGCGCCCGGGGCGCATCCGTGACCCTCCTCGACGCCGCCGACGACGTCGGCGGCCAGTACTGGCGGCACCTGCCCGCGTCGCTGTCCGCCGGGCGCGAAGACCTCCTGCACCACGGCTGGGCCACCTTCACGGCGCTGCGTAGCGATCTCGACGACGATCCCGGCTGCCGCATCGTCCGCGGTGCCCAGGTGTGGGCCATCGAACGCGGGGAAACCACCGGACGCCCAGACGCCGCACGCCCAGACGCCGCACGTCCAGACGCCGGAAACCGAGACACGGGACGCCCAGACGCCGAGCCGGCCGAACACGACGATCGTGGTGGCCACGTCGTGCACGCGCTCGCCGGTCCGGTAGACGGGACCGACCGGGAACGGATCACCCTGACCCCGGACGCGCTGGTTCTCGCCACGGGTGCGCACGATCGGACCCTGCCGTTTCCCGGCTGGGACCTCCCGGGCGTCTTCACCCCCGGAGCCGCGCAGGCACTGGCCAAGGGCGAGAGAGTGACGGTCGGCGAACGCGTCGCCGTCGCCGGCGCCGGCCCGTTCCTGCTGCCCGTGGCCGCATCGCTGGTCCAGACCGGCACCACCGTCGTCGGCGTGTTCGAGGCATCCCGGGCACGCACCCTCGCCGCCGGATGGCTGTCCCGGCCGTGGCGGCTCGCCCGTGCCGGGAAGAAGGGCGCCGAGCTCGCCGGATACGCAGCAGGGCAACTCCGGCACCGGATCCCCTACCGCACCGGCACGGCGGTGATACGTGCGCACGGCACCGATGCCGTCACCGCCGTCACGGTCGCGAAGCTCGACCGGGACTGGCGCCCGATTCCGGGCACGGAGCGGCGAATACCCGTCGACGCGGTATGTGCCGGGCACGGATTCACTCCACGCCTCGAACTGGCCGTGGCCGCCGGTTGCGTTCTGACCGGCGATTCGTTCGTGGCCGTCGATGACGCCCAGCGCACGAGCGAACCCGGGGTGTACGCGGCCGGTGAGATCACCGGTATCGGCGGTGTCGAGCTGGCCATGGCCGAAGGCAGCATCGCCGGTCACCATGCCGCCGGCGGGGATACGGGCACGTCGCCCGTGCGAGCGGCCCGGGTGGCCCGCGGCGTGCATCGCGACATCGCGCGCCGGATCGAGGCCGCGCATGGCATCCGGCCGGGCTGGTCCAGCTGGCTCGACGACGACACCGTCATCTGCCGATGCGAGGAGGTCCGTCACGGGCCGCTGCGCGACACGGCCGCCGCGACAGCCTCGACCAGCCTGCGTTCGCTGAAACTGTCCACCCGCGCCGGGCTGGGCATCTGCCAGGGACGGATGTGCGGGCGCACCGTCGACGCCCTCCTGCGCCAGCACGCGCCGCACGCGCACCGCAACGACAACGCCACGTTCGACCACCGGCCCCTGGCTTTCCCGCTGCGGCTGGCCGAGCTGGCAGACCATCCGAAGGACAACGATCGAAAGGAATCTGCGTGAGCACCACATCGTTCGACCCCGCCGGAGTCATCGTCGCCACTACCCTGGCCTTCACCGAGGACCCCTCCGCTCCGGCCGGGCTCGCCGTCGACTACGAGCGCTTCGCCGCGCACTGCGACTGGCTCATCGAGAACGGCTGCCACGGCGTGGGGCCGAACGGATCGCTGGGCGAGTACTCGTCGCTGACGGAAGACGAACGGCGCAAGGTCATCCAGGTAGCGGTCGACACCGTCGGTGATCGCGGGGTCGTCGTCGCAGGCGTGCACGCCGCCGGCTGGCACCAGGCCCAGATCTGGGCCGAGTATGCCAAGGAAGATGGGGCCGACGCCGTCCTGCTCTTGCCCCCGACGCTGTATCGCGCGAACGATACCGAGGTGATCGAGCACTACCGGCGAGTGGCCGAGGTGGGCCTTCCGATCATGGCGTACAACAACCCGATCGACACGAAGGTCGACCTCACGCCGCAGGTGCTCGGCGAGCTCGCGAAGATCCCCGAGGTGGTCGCGGTCAAGGAGTTCTCGTGTGACGCGCGGCGGGTGCTCGAAATCAAGGAGCACGCCGACATCGCCGTCGTCGCCGGCGCCGACGACCTCCTGTTCGAAGCACTCGTCGACGGCGCCGTGGGCTGGTTCGCTGGCTTTCCGAACGCCTTTCCCAAGGAAGCCGTCGAGATCTACGACCTCGTCGTCGCCGGGCGGATCGACGAGGCGCGAGAGCTCTACCGGCACCTCGTGCCCGTCTTCCGGTGGGATTCGCGAACCGAGTTCGTCCAGGCCATCAAGCTCGTCATCGACATCGGCGGACAGAGCTATGGTGGGCCTACCCGCCCACCACGCGGGCCACTCGTTCCCGAACACGAGGCCGGCGTGCGCGCCGACACCGCTCGGGCGCTCGACTATCTCTCCGGACGCTGAGGAGCACCATGCGATCCTCCACGCTCTACTCCGCGGTCGACTCGCACACCGAGGGCATGCCCACCCGCGTTGTGACCGGTGGCGTCGGCGCGCTTCCCGGCACGACCATGAACGAGCGCCGGCTGCACGTCATCGAGCATCTCGACCACGTCCGCAGGCTACTGATGAACGAACCGCGCGGGCACGCCGCCATGAGCGGCGCGATCCTGCAGCCACCGATCCGGCCCGAGGCGGACTGGGGCGTCGTGTACATCGAGGTCTCCGGCTGCCTGCCCATGTGCGGGCACGGCACCATCGGCGTCGCCACCGTGCTCGTGGAGACCGGCATGGTGCAGGTCACCGAGCCAATCACCACCATCCGCCTGGACACGCCGGCCGGGCTCGTGGTCGCCGAGGTCGCCGTCAGCGACGGGCACGCCGACTCGGTGACCATCGAGAACGTCCCGTCGTACACCGAGCGGCTGGACGAGACCATCGACGTGCCCGGGATCGGCGCCGTGCCGTACAGCCTGGCGTTCGGCGGGAACTTCTACGCCATGGTGGAGCTGGACCAGGTCGGGCTCCCCTTCGATCGCTCCCGCCAGCGCGACATCGCGGAGACCGGCCTCGCCATCATGCGCGCGATCAACGAGCAGGCACCGCCGAAGCATCCCGAGATCGCCGGTGTCGACCACTGCCACCACGTCGAGTTCATCGCACCCGGGTCCACCGCGGAGCACTCGCGGCACGCCATGGCGATCCACCCGGGATGGTTCGACCGCTCGCCGTGCGGGACGGGGACCTCGGCCCGGATGGCCGAGCTGTGGTCGCGTGGCGAGCTGCCCCTGGAGCGTGACTTCGTGAACGAGTCGTTCATCGGATCCCGGTTCGTCGGCCGGCTCGTCGCCGAGACGGCGGTGGCGGACCGGCCCGCCGTGGTACCGACGATCACCGGCCGCGCCTGGATCACCGGCACCGCCCAGTACATGCTGGACCCGAGCGATCCGTTCCCGGCCGGCTTCGAGTTCTAAAGCACAACTTCTTGGGGCTGCGGAACGTCCAGAGCCGGATTCGGGCCGCTGGACGTTCCGCAGCCCCAAGAAGTCGGCGATGGGCGGTGGCGAGCCGAGCTCAGAGCAGCGCGACGCCGGCGTAGGACACGGCGGCGATGAGCAGCGTCGACAGCAACCCGACGGCGAGCCCGGAGCCGCCGCGCCGCAGGATCGTCGCGAGCCGGATGGCGGCGCCCATCCCGAACATCGCGGCGGCCAGCAACGCCGTCTGGACGACGGAGGCGGCATCGAGGACGGCTGCCGGGAGAACGTCCACGCTGCGCACCACCATGGCCGCCAGGAATCCGAGAACGAATCCGGGAACCACCGGAGGACGCTTGCGGCCCACGGCAGGAGTTGCCTGCGTGCCAGACCCGCGGTTCGCGTCATGGCCGGGCTGTGGCGTGCCCGCGTGGGCCGGCCCGGCGCTGGCCCGGTCTGCGTAAGCGAGGTCGGTGCCGGCCCAGTCCGCGTCGGCACCGGGACCGTGCCGCTCCTGGCGTCGCTGCCACACGCTCAGCCCCGCGATGACCGGTGCCAGCAGGACCACGCGGGTCAGCTTCACCACAACGGCGGGGGCGAGCGCGGCCGAGCCGACCGCACCGGCAGCCGCCACCACTTGCGCCACCTCGTGGACGCTGGCCCCGACCCAGATGCCGAACGTGTCGGCCGGCATGCCCAGCGGCGCGTACAGCACGGGCATCACCACCAGGGACGCCGTACCGAAGATGGTCACCAGCGCGATGGCCGTCGCGACGTCCTCGTCGTCGCTGTCGACGACGCTGCCCGCCGCCGCGACGGCCGAGGCGCCGCAGATCGAGAAACCCGTCGCGATCAGGATGCTGCGCTGCGGCGAGAGGCCCAGAGCGCGTCCCGCCACCACGGTGCCGGCGAACGTCACGGCCACGCTCACCGCCACCACCGCGAGGACGCCGGGGCCGAGGGACAGCACCTCTGGCACGGCTAGCTGGAGCCCGAGGAGAACCACACCGGCGCGCAGCAACTGGCGGGCGGCGAATGAGAGCCCGGGACGCAGCACGGGACCGATCAGCCCGGCGTTTGCGGCGATGACCCCCAGTACCAGGGCCACCAGCAAGACACTGACCGGGATGACCCGTGATACGACGACAGCCGCTCCGACACCGGCGGCAACGACGGCGAGGCCGGGCAGGAGTGTGCGGCACCGTCCGAGCATGGGGTCTGACCTCATTCCTCTCAGTGTGGGATGCGACAGCCGCGCCCGGTAGAGAGCGATCTCGCAAGGGGTCATAGGGTGACTGCATGAGCGGTACATGGCCGGACCTGCGCAATCTCGAGCTGTTCGTCCTGGTGGCCGAGCACGGAAGCGTCGGCAAGGCAGCAGCCCGGCACCGGATCACGCAGGCGTCGGCGAGCCGGCGGCTGGACACCCTGGAGCGTGAGCTCGGCGTACCGCTGCTGGTACGCACGCACACCGGCACCACGCTCACCGACCAGGGAAAGGTGGTCGTCGACTGGGCGCGCGCCACCCTCACCGCAGCCGGCGACCTGATGGCCGGCGTCTCCGCGCTGCGCCGGGAGCGGGCCGCGTCGCTGCGGGTGGCCGCGAGCATGACCGTGGCCGAATACCTGATGCCCGGGTGGCTGATGGCCTTCCGCCGCGCATGCCCCGACGTCGAGGTCAGCCTGCGCGTGGCGAACTCCGACGCCGTCGGCGAGATGGTCGGCGACGACGACGTCGACGTCGGTTTCGTGGAATCACCGACCGTGGCGACGCACCTGAGTTCCCGGCGCGTTGCCAGCGACCGGCTCGTGGTGGTCGTGGCGCCCGGTCACCGCTGGGCCCGTCGCCGCGCCCCGGTTCCGGCCGGCGAGCTCGCGGCCACGCCGCTCGTGGTCCGCGAGCCGGGCTCGGGCACGCGCACCGCCCTGGAGCAGGCACTCCGGCGCGGTGCGCACCGGATGGCTGCGCCGCTGCTCGAACTGTCGTCCAACGCCGCGGTCAAGGTGGCCGTGGAGGCGGGTACGGCGCCCGCGGTGCTGAGCGATCTCGCCGTCGCGGGCGAGGTCCGGGACGGCCGGCTGCGCGACGTGTCCGTCGACGGCCTGGAGCTCACCCGCCCCCTGCACGCGGTCTGGCCGGGCCGCCGCCGGCTCGCCGAGCCCGCCGCGACGCTCGTGCGGCTGAGCGAACGTGCCGGTGCCACGCTTCCTCCGGCTCAACCGTCATGACTCGCCAGCCGGTGCTCATCCCTTCACCGCCCCGGCGGTGATGCCGGCCACGAAGTACCGCTGCAGGAGCACGTACGCCACCACCATCGGCAACGACGCGATGACCACGCCGGTGAACAGGAGCGGGTAGTCGGTCAGGAACTGGCCCTGGAAGTCCAGCAACGCCAGCGGGATCGTCTTCTTGCTGTCAGTGCTAATGAACAGCAGGGGGTAGAGCAGGTCGTTCCACTGGATGACGAACAGGAAGATGGCCGTGGCCGCGAGTGACGGCATCGACATCGGCATCACGATCGACCAGTACGTCCGGAACGGGCCGGCGCCGTCGACGGAGCCGGCCTCGTACGTCTCGCGCGGCAGCGTCTTCATGAAGCCGCCCAGGATGAACACCGCGACCGGCAGGCCGACGACGATGTTGATGATCACCAGGCCGATCCGGCTGTCGAGCAGGCCGAGCTGGTTGAACAGCACGTACTGGGGGATCATGTTCGCCTGCGCCGGCACGGACATCCCCAGAACCAGGAAGCCGAAGATCAGCCACCCCTTCCAGCCCGGGATGCGCGCCGTCGCGTACGCGGCCAGGCTGCCGAGCAGCAGGGTGAGGAAGACGGACGTCGCCGTCACCACGACGCTGTTGGCGAAGGCTTGGGCGAGGTTCTCCTCGTTGAGCACGACGTCGTAGTTCTCGAACGAGAACGACGACGGCAGCCCGAACGGCGAGTCGAACAGCTCGGGCGTGGTCTTGAACGAGCCGAACACGACGACGGTGACGGGAACGATCACCAGCAGGGCGTAGACCGCCAGCACCGCACCCCTGGTCATGGTGAACCGCATGCGCGCGCCTCCTCAGACGTCTTTCTGGGTGAGCTTGAGCAGCCGGCGCTGGACGATCACGATCGCCGCGATGAACGCCATGAACACCAGTGACTCCGCCGCCGCGTAGCCGAACTGGGAGTTGGTGAACGTGGAGTAGATCCGGGTCGACAGGATGTCGAGGCTGTGCCGCGGCGGGTTGCCACTCAGCCCGAGAATGAGATCGAACGCCTTGAACGACTGGATCGTCGTGTACGCCACCACGATGGCGGTGGCCGGAGCGATCATCGGCCAGGTGATGGAGGTGAACTGCCGCCACTTGCCGGCGCCGTCGATCTCCGCAGCCTCGTACAGCTCGGAGGGCACCATTTGCAGCCCCGCGATGAAGATGACCATCATCTGCCCCGCGTGGAACCAGATCTGGGTGAGCGCCACCCAGTAGATCGCTGCGGCGTCGTTGCCGAGGTACGAGCTGGTGAACTGTTCAAGCCCGACGGCCTCGAGCACGGTGTTGGCCAGGCCGAAGTTCGGGTCGTAGACGAACTTCCAGATGTAGGCGACCGACACCGACGAGAGGATGGTCGGGAAGAAGAACAATCCCCGCAGCAGCAACGATCCGGTGGTGTTGCGCACCAGGAAGATCGCCAGGAGCAACCCCAGGAGCGTCTGGAAGACCACCACGACGATCATGAACTTCAGGTTGTTGCTCAGCGCGTTCGTGAACAGATCGTCGTTGGTCGCGAGCCGCTCGAAGTTGCCCAGCCCGACGTTCTCGTAGTCGGCGCTGAAACCGTCCCAGTCGGTGGTCGAGTACTGCACGGCCTGCAGCGTCGGGATCGCGAAGAATACGATGTAGACGGCAAGGGCAGGCAGCGGGAAGAGATACAGCGCCGGGTGGACGCGTGTGGCGCCGCGGCCCTTGCGGCGGCGCTTGCCGGCCCGGTCCGCTGCCGGCGGCCGCACCGGTTGGCGGGCGGGGCCCGACTCTGTTGTCGCACTCACGAGGTCTCCTCGCATCCGAGCGGCAGGCGGGTCCGGAGCGGGCCAGTCCAGCACCGGGGCCGAGCCCGGGCCGCACGGGCTCCGAAGCGTGCCCGCTCCGGAGCCCGTGCGGCCCTGGACCCGCCTGCCTCGTGGTGAGGTCTCAGGCGTCGACGCGCTGGTCGATGATCTGCTGGGCCGCCTCCGCCGCTTGCTCCGGGGAGTCCCCACCGACCACGTCGATGCAGGCCTGCTCGGCCGCGTTGCGGATGTCCAGGTCGGTGAACTGGAACCGCGGTGCGAGCAGGGTCTGCTTCTGCAGCCATTCCTCGTTGGTGGCCAGATCCTCGTTCTCGTACTCGACATCTGTCACCGTGAGGTGCTGGGCGGTGCCGTTGGCGTACGTGCTGGCCGGCTCCGGCGCGCTCAGGAAGCGCAGGAGCTCCATGGCAGCGGCCTGGTTGTCGGAAGCCGTGTTCACACCCAGGATGAACGTCGCGTTGTGGATGCCCTCGTACTTCATCTCGTCGGCCGAGACGGTGATCGGGGCCAGCATGCCCATCGGGAAGTCCGCTCCCAGCTCCCGGGCGGCCGCGATGTGGAACGAGCCGGTGACCATGATCGCCGCCTGACCCTCCGCGAAGAGCTGCTGCGCGGGTTCCACGGCCGTCCCGGTGGCGTTGGACTGGAAGTACGGGCGCAACTCGGCGTACTGCTCCAGCGTGCGCAGGAACCAGTCGTCCGTGCACTTGTACTCGCCGGTCTCGATCTTCACGCACATGTCGTCGGACGGCGCGTTGTTCATCACCATGCAGTTGAACAGGTGGCCGGCGTTGCCGATCTCGCCACCCGGCCAGGCCATCGGGATCACGTCGGCGGCGAGCAGATCCTCGCACATGGCCAGGAAGCTGTCCCAGTCCGGCGGCGGCTCGGTGATGCCGACCGACTCCAGCATGTCCAGGTTCGTCACGGGCTGGTTGAACACCAGCTGATACGGCAGCCCGTACTGGGTGCCGTCCTGCGCTCCGGCCTCGATGAGATCCGGTTGGTACAGGTCGACGACGTCGGTGCCGGACAGGTCGGCATACAGGCCGGCATTCACCATGTCCACGAACTGGGCGCCCCGGAAGGCCACGAACAGGTCACCGATGTTGCCGCTGCGGATCCGCTGCAGCGCGCTGGACTGGTAGTCGTTGGATGGCGAGATGTCCTGGGACACGGACGCGTCCGGGTATTCCTCGGTGAACTGCGCGAACAGCTCTTCCAGGACGTCCTGGTCCTCGGCGCGCCAGTGCGCGAACGAGATCTCGCCTTCCACCGGTCCCCCGGTGGCGAGCTCGTCACCGCCGGAACCGCCCTGCTGCTCGCCGCCCTCGCCGGAGCCGGGCCCGGCACACGCGCTGGACACAGCGGACACCGTCGCGATTCCCCCGAGCCCGAGCAGCTGGAGGGCACGGCGCCGCGTGATCGAATTTCCGATGCCGGAGGAGCGTTGCGTCATGATCGGTCTCCTTTGAACCGTGGGTGGGCTTACAACTCGATGACGGGCATGTCCAGGACGTCGGCAGCGGCTCGCAGCGCCGGGCGCACGTCCGCCCACGCGAGCACGGTGTGGTGTGGAAACCCACCCGTGACGAGACTGTGCACGAAGGTTGTCGCATCGCCGTCCAGGCGGACATCCGCCGTGTTTCCCTGAAAGCGGTTGGGCGCGGGCACGGACTCCCCGGAGGAGAGCAGCAAGCGCAGGCCGGACCTGCTTGCCGGATCCGTATCCTCGGCCAGCCGCGCGATGATGACGCGACCGGTGCGCAGCGGGAAGTTGCCAGCGACACCGATCTTGCGGTTGCAGTGCACGGACTGCTCGGCTCGTGACGGGTCGGCCGCCAGCTCCGTGGGCGCCGATCCGCAGTGCCAGAACCGGACGATGTTGTCCGCGGCTTGCAGGTCGACGGTGTCGACAAGGTAGCTGGGGCCGGCGCCGAGGGCCCGCAGCAGGAGCATGGTCACCGCCCCGTAGACGTCGCGCTCGCACTGGGTGAGCACGCCCTCGTCGGCGACCCTCGACAGGGACGAGCACGGGCAGACACCGAGCCGCGTGGGGAACTCCGGCCAGCACCGGACGGCGAGGGCCGCGAGGTCCCGCCCGGCGGTGACGTCCCGCAACGCGCAGGTGACGGCCGCGTGCTGGCGAACTTCCTCCGCATCCAGGGCCGCAAGACTTGGCCGGTGCGCCGTCGCCCGCTCCAGCTCCTGCTGGCGCGTGCCGGCATCCACGCTCGCCACCTGATCGAACACGTCGTCGACCGCCATGGGGTCGACTCCCAGGCCGAAGAGCTCGTCGAGCACGCGCGGGTCGAACTCGCAGGGCGTGAAGCCAGACGGGGCATCCCCCACCACGCCGATGCGCTGGCCGTGCAGCGAGTCGAGTGCCTCGCGGACGGGCCGTTCCGCGCCGCGCGGCCCGGGTGCGTCCGGCAGCGCTGGCGGGGTGGGCAGCTCGCCGGCCAGCGCCCGATCCAGCGTGGCCCGCACCCCCGGTTCGTCGGGGTTGCCGTAGAGGAGGCGCACCTCCTGCCCGGCCCGCACCAGGGCATGACCGAACAGGTTCGCGCCACACAGCGAGTTCAGCCACAGCCGGTCCCCGACCTCGCCGGGCTCGCGGAACGCCCACAGGAGCACGGGCCGGTCGAGCCCCGAGTACAACTGCAACGCGGGGCTGGCGTCCGAGAACGACGCGCAGACGTTGACGATCAGATCGGCCCGGTGATCGACGAAGGCGGCGGCCCGCGCCACGTCGTCGGGCGTCATCACGAGCGCGTCCGGCCCGCTGACGTCGGCGCCGAGCTCGCCGAGCAGGTGCCGCGCGGCCCGCGCGCGTTCGAGCGCCGCGTCGACGGCGAACGTCGGCCGCGCGGTGGCGATGACGACGGCACGTGGCACGGTCATCACCTCCCCACCGTCTCGTCGACGATCGCGGCCAGCCGGCGCAGCCGCGCCACGGCGCGCTCGCGCAGCTCGTGCTCGACGTCCGGCGCGCCGATGCACGACGCCCACACGGCGCGCCCGGCGAGGAACCCCGAGGCCCCCTCGGAACACGCGAGCTCGACCGCATCGGGAAAGACGTCCTCGGAGACTCCGCTGGAGAGCACCACCCACGGGGAACCGACACTCGCGGTGATCTGCGCGCACCGGCGCCGTATCTCGGCGGCGCCACCCTGGCCCCGCAGCGGGACCTCGGCCTTGTAGAGATCGGCGCCGCGGCTGCCCAGCTCGGCAGCCGCCGCCAGCACTCCCTCGTCCCGGTCCCAGGTCCCGCCGGCGACCGGTGCGCGCGACACCGCCTCGACGATGCTGACAAGGCCGGCGTCGCGGCACTGCCCGGCGAATCGCTCGACCGTCTCGATGCGCTCCCGCTGACCCGCGTCCGGGCGATAGAGCACTAGCAGCTTCAGCGCGACCGCTCCGAGCCGCTTGGCCTCGTGCGGGTCCACGAGGGGGTCGATGCCGGTCCAGCCGACGAGCTCGCCGTGCGCGGGTTCGAAATGATCCGCGGCCACGATGAGGCCGCATCCGGGAGCGACCGCCCGTTCTGCCAGCACGCGGTCGAGCCCGAACTCGCGGTCGACGAGGACGGCCGACGCGTGCGGGGTGAGCGTTCGGGTTGCCGCGACCTTGAACTGCGTCAGCTGCTCGTCATCCACGGGCTCGACCTGGTGTTGGGCGAACATCTGCCGCAGCGCCTCGCGCTGGTCGACGGCGAGCATCGCGAAGGCGCCGGACGGGCGCGCCAGCTCGGACAGATCGGTCGTTGACTCCGGGCGGAACGTCATTGAGCCTCCTGGGCACGTGTGGATGTGGGAGATGCGAGAGGGGTCGCGGCGCGTCGTCGCGACGGCCTCGGCGGCGTGGTGGCCATGCCTGCACTCCGGAACGGTAGCTGCTTGAGTATGGTGGCAAATAAACATTATTCTGTTCGAAAGTCAACATCCGGTGCGAGGATCACAACATGACGCGATACCGAGGTGGCCGATGAGCAGCGGCCGCCCGCCCGGCGCACACCGGCACGGCGCACGCCGGCACGGCGCGGAGCGCAGGGCCGAGATCATGCGGTTGTTACACGTCAACGGATTCCAGTCGGTCACCCAGCTGACCGAGCTGCTAAACGTCTCCGACATGACGGTGCGCCGCGACCTCAAGCGCCTCTCCGACGCCGGCGAGCTGCGCATCGTGCACGGCGGGGCGAGCCTGCTGCACGCCACGTTGCGAACCGCCGACTTCACCAGCCGCGGAGCGCAGGAATCCGAGGCGAAGCGCCGCATCGCGCGGCGTGCCGTGAGCCTCGTCGACCCCGACGCCACGGTGGCGATCGACGCCGGCACCACGACGTTCGAGCTGGCGGCGGCACTGCCCGATCACTTCCACGGATGTGTCATCAGCCACTCCGTGCCGGTCCTGCAACATATGCTCAACGTCCCCCGCGCCCAGGTGATCGGCCTGGGAGGCGAGCTGTTGCCGACCAGCCAGGCCTTCATCGGTCCCCTCACCATCGAGGCGCTGTCCGGAGTGCGAGCCGACACCCTCTTCCTCGGTGCCGCGGCCGTCGGCGAGCGGGATCTGTTCGTCTCGACAGACCACGAACGCCCCACCAAACAAGCCCTGATCGCGTGCGTCAAGCGCGTCGTCCTGCTGGCCGACCACACCAAGTTCGGCGCGGCCGCCCCGGTACGCCTCGGCCCGCTGGAGGACGTCGACACCCTCGTGTGTGACCGCCCGCTGGAACCCGAGCTCGCGAGCGCGTTCGCCGCCGCCGGCGTCTCCGTACTCATCGCGGAGTGATGACGATGCACCCCGAACCCGACACCAGCGCACGTCGCGAGACCGGCACGCTCGCCGACGACACCGGCACGCTCGCCGACGACACCGGCGCGCACGCCACCCGGCTCGAACGTGCCCGCACGTACGGTTTCCTGACCACCGCTACCCCCGGCGCGCGGTTCGTCGCCAAACCCCGCAGCCACGACGACGGCCCGGCGCAGGGCATGTTCCTGGGGCCCATCGGCGGGCCCGCGTTCTCGCGCGATCTCACCGGGCGCTTCACCCGCTGGCACCTGGAGCCCGGAACCCACGTGCTGGCCGACGTCGACGCCGCGTTCCTCGCCCTCCACTGGGTGCAGGACGGCGAACATCACCACGTACGGTTGCGCGCGGACGATGTGACCGGGCACGAGACGGCGGTGCTCTACCCGGTGTCGTACGAGCGCTTCTCCGGTGCGAAGCTGCCGTTCTCCGTGACGTTGTCGGCGTTCTCACCGGTGATCCCCGGGCTGGAGGCGGAATCGGCGCTGCCGGTGGTCGTCTTCGACGTGCAGATCGAGCCCCTACCCGGGTCGGGTTCCCTTCCGGCCGTCGACGTCGCGCTCTTCTGGCCGAACCTGAACGGCTGGAACGCCACGCCGGTCACGACGGCCGATCGAGGCGATCGCGCGTGGCCCGGCCAGCACCACGCCGGCAACATCAATGCGGCCGCCGACGCGCCGGTACCGGGCGCATTCGTGCTCCAGGAGCGCGTCGCCGCGACGGCAGCCGTGGCGGAACCCCGGAGTGTCTGTGTCAGTGCCGGTGGCAGCGCGGACTGGTTCTCGCGTCAGGTGCAGTTCAAGACCGATCAGAATGCCACGGGCGTACCGGACGAAGAGCAGTACTTCACCATCGGTGCGATCGCCCACACCTTCGCGACGACGGGACGGCTTGGTGTGACGCCGGACGGGAGCTGGCCGGCACACTGGCACGAGCCGATCGGATCGGCGGTGGCGGCACATACCGGTGCCGGGCGAAGCCGCGCCGGGGCGCGCTTCGTCGTCGCCTTCGACTGGCCACGTGTGCGGTTCGGCGCGGGCCGCACCTGGCGGCGGCGCTACGCGGCCACCGGGTCCCCGCCCACGGCGATCGAGCTGGCCGTGACGGCGCACCGGTCCGCGACGCGCTGGCTCGCCACGATCGACGCCTGGCACGAGGACACCCTGCGCCGCCTGGAACGCGCCGGCTGGTCACCGTCCGTGGCCGGGTGCGTGGTCAACGAGCTCGGCCTGCTGGGCGCGCTGGGAAGCGCCTGGGTCGACGGCACGCTCCCCGGCCACGAGCAGCCGGCGCACGCGGTACTGCGCCAGTCCGAGCATCTCGGCGTGCTCGAAGGCTTCGACGAGGGGTATTACTATTACAACACCAGCGACCTGTGGCATTACGCGTTTCCCGCCGTCTCGCTGCACTGGCCGCGCCTGGCCGGCGTGGTCTTCGGCGACCTCGCCGACGCCCTTGCCGGGGAGGACGCCCGCGAACGGCCGGTCTACCGGGTCGCCGAGAACCGGCCGATGCTGCGTGCGCACACGCTCCCGCACGATCTGGGCTGCGCACAGGAGGACCCGTTCGTGCAGCTCAACGGGTACGTCATGCGTGACGACCCGAACACCTGGCGCGACCTGACCCCGGCGCACGTGCTCGCCCGATTCGTGCACGCGCGGCTCACCGGACAGCCCGTGGATGACGACTCCTGGCGGCGGCTGACCGCCGCGGCAGAGCTGCACGCCGACATCGCGGACCGCGGGCACGGGGCACCACGGCACGACGAGTTCGGCGATTCGACCTGGGACAATCTCGCCCTGCGCGGGCATTCCACCTACACGGCGGCACTGAGCACCGCGATGTGGTCGGTGCTCGCCCACGAGAGCCAGGAACGCGGTGCGGACCCGCACGTGTACGAGCGCCGCCGCGCGGCCGCGGCAGGCGTGCTGTCGCAGCTGTGGAACGGGGAGTTCTTCCGGGCGGCGTCCGAGGGGAAATACGTCGACGCGATCATGCCGGACTCGGTCTTCGGGCTCTTCCAGGCCGACCTGTGCGGTGTGCCGACGGGCGTGGACCGGGACCAGCTGCGCAGCCACCTGCGCGCGGGCTACGAGATCTGCCACTTGGGGTACGACGGTGGCCGCGTCGGGCCGCTTCTCATCGGTGAACGCGAGCTGCGGCACTACTCGCGGGACGGTGGCGAGGAGCTGCAGGTGAACGAGGTCCTCATCGGATCCGGCTGGATGTTCGCCGCCATGCTGCGGCACTACGGGCTGGCCGCCGAGGCCGACGACGTCGCCGGCAGTTTGCGTGAGGTGCTCTATGGCCACAGCGGCCTCCAGTTCCGGACACCGGCAGCGGTGGACAGGTACGGCCGCTTCCGGGCGCCGTTGAACCTGCGCCCGCTCGCCGCGTGGTGGCTCGCCGTTCCCGGCCACTGAAAGGATGATCATGCCGGATCCGTCTACGTCCATCCTCCGCCAGGTCACCGGCGTCCGCTCCGGAGAGAGCGACGTCGAACTCTCCATCGCGGCCCGGCCAGCCGGGACGGTGGGCCGCATGCCCGGCTACCTCACCGGCGAATCGCTGGCCGAGCAGGGCATCGAGACCACGTTGCCGAACTTGCCGGAGCTCGAGCTGCCGCCCGCCGATCCGCACCCCTACGCGGTGCGGATCTCCTGGGTGGCGCCGGACACGGTGCGGATCACCGTCGCACCACCCGGTGCCGGCGTGCTCGCGGACGACGGCACCTGGCTCGGCGTCGTCACCGATCCCGGAGCCGCGAACGTGCCGGTCACCGTCGCCGACACCGGCCGCGCCGTCGTCGTCGAGAGTGCCGCGCTGCGGGTGAGCATCGACCGGGAACGGTTCGCGCTTCGCCTCGACGACGTCGCCACCGGCGCGGAGATCCTGCGCACCGCCGAGCGGCTACGCCAGGCCGCCGGCCTCCCCGTCGCGCCACCCGTGCTGGCGAATCGGGACGGCATCACCCTGAACCTGGAGCTGGGACCCGGCGAGGACATCCTCGGATTCGGCGAGCAGTTCGGCCGGCTCGTGAAGAACGGCCAGCGGCTGGTGCTGCGCTGTGAAGACGCGCTCGGCACCGGGACCGGGCTCGCCTACAAGCCGGTTCCGGTCTGGCACTCGTCAGCCGGATACACCGGGTTCGTCAACACCGGTGCCGTCGTCACCGCCGACGTCGGGCATTCGATGCCCAGCGTGTTCGGCCTGACCGTCGCCGACGACGCGCTCGACCTCTACGTCGTCGGCGGTGGCGGCCCACGCGAGCGGCTGCGTTCCTACACCGCGCTGACCGGGCGAGCCACCGTCCCGCCACTGTGGGCGTTCGGATACTGGATGGGCCGCTGCCGCTACCACTCGCGCGAGGAGATGCTCGATGTGGCCAGCCGCGCGCGCGAGCTCGGCGTCCCGCTCGACGTGCTGCACTGCGACCCGGACTGGCTCGTCGTCGACCGGCTCAACTGCGATTTCATCTGGAACGAGGAGCGTTTCGGCAACCGCCGGCAATTCGTCGAGGATCTTGCGGCGCTGCACACGCGGCTGTCCGTGTGGGAGTTGCCCTACCTTGACCCGGCGTCGCCCCGGTTCGCCGAAGCCGAGAGCAAGGGATATCTCGTACGCCGCGCGGACGGCGAGCTCGCGGAGATCGACAAGACACCCGCACCCGACGGCCGCCCGCGCATGCTGGTGGACTTCACCAATCCCGACGCCGTGGCCTGGTGGCAGGAGATGCACGAGGAGTTCCTCGCCGATGGCGTCGCGGTGTTCAAGACCGACTTCGGCGAGGGGCTGCCCGACGGCACCACCCCGCACGGCGGGCTGCCGGGCCACCACGCGCACAACCTGTACCCGCTGTACTACAACGGCGCGGTGTGGGATGCCGTCGCGCGAACGACCGGCCGGTCCGCCCTGGTGTGGGGCCGCAGCGGCTGGGCCGGCTCGCAGCGCTACCCGGGTCAGTGGGGCGGCGACGCGGAGTCCACCGTCGCCGGCATGCAGGCCACGCTGCGCGGAGGGCTCTCCTACGCGATGTCCGCACCCGGTTTCTGGAGCCACGACATCGGAGGCTTCTACGGGCCCGAGCTCACGCCGGAGCTCTACGTGCGCTGGACCCAGTTCGGCGCGATGTCGCCGCTGATGCGCGCCCACGGCCTGCGCCCGCGGGAACCGTGGAGATTCGGCGATCGGGCGCTGGAGATCTGCCGGCGGTGGATCCGGCTGCGCTACGAGCTGCTGCCGTACCTGTGGCAGGTGGCACACGAGTCCGCCCGCAACGGCTGGCCGGTGCTGCGCCCGCTCGCGTTCGAGTATCCTGACGATCCGGTGGCCGCCGGGATCGACGGGCAGTTCATGCTCGGCTCCGAGCTGCTGGTGGTACCCGTCTTCGACGACGGCGACCCGGCCGTGCGGCGGCGCTTCTACGTCCCGGCGGGACGTTGGACCGACGTGCTTACCGACGAGACGGTCGAGGGGCCGGCGTTCCTTACCCGCGAGGTCCCCCTGGAACGGATCCCGGTGCTGGCCCGCGACGGCGCGATACTCCCCCGCGTCCCGGTGGACGGGCACGTGCGCCGTACCGATGACCTGATCGGCCGTCCGTGGACGCTGCACGTTTACGGCGACGGCGACGTGGCGGATCGCGAGCTCACCGGCTTCGACGGGCATTCCACCCGGGTCACCGTCTCGGGCGGCACCGTCACCGCCGAGGGTTCCCAGCCGGTGTCCGGGCGGGCACGGCGATCCGGAATGTCCAGCTGAGACCGGCACCGTCGCCGTGGCGTCTTCAGCCCTGCGCCCGTGGATGCGCCGCCGCGTAGACCTCGCGCAGCTGCTCGACCGTCACGAGCGTGTAGACCTGCGTCGTGCTCACCGACGCGTGGCCGAGCAGCTCCTGCACCACCCGCACGTCGGCGCCGCCGTCGAGCAAGTGGGTGGCAAAGGAGTGCCGCAAGGTGTGCGGGGACACCGTCGCCGCCAGGCCCGCCCGCTCGGCCGCCGCCCGCAGGACCGACCAGGCGCTCTGGCGCGACAGCCGCCCTCCCCGGGCATTCAGGAACAGCGCCGGCGTTCCCTTGCCGGCTTCGAGCAACACCGGGCGCCCGCGCACCGTGTACGCCTCGACGGCATCGCGCGCGTACGAGCCGACCGGCACGATCCGGTCCTTGCTGCCCTTGCCTCGCAGCAGCACGGTGCCCGCCTCGAGGTCGATGTCGTCGCGATCCAGCCCGACGGCCTCCGAAATCCGCGCGCCGCACCCGTACAGGAATTCGAGCAGGGCACGGTCGCGCAGCGCCCGCGGCCCGTCCCCGACGGAGGCCGCCTCCAGCAGGCGCTCCACCTGATCGAGCGGGATGGCCTTGGGCAGCCGCCGCGGAGGTGTCGGCGGGCGCACCGAGCCCGCCGGATCGGCGACGGTCATCCCCTCGCGGCACAGGAAGCGGTGCAGGCCGCGCACGGCGACGACGGTGCGCGCCGCGGAGCTGGTGCCCAGCGGCGGATACGTCTCGGTACCTTCGCGCAGGCTGCGCAGGAATGTCGTGACATCTCCCTCGGTGATGTCCGTCGGCTCGGCACGGCCAGCATCGCGCAAGAAGTCCAGGTACCGGCGCAGATCACGCCGATACGACGCCAGGGTGTTGGCTGCCAGGCCACGCTCGACCGCCAAGTGGTCGAGGTAGGCTCCGACCGCCTTTTCCAGACCGGTGGTCTCGCTCAGTTGAGCACCTCATCCAGGTCGGTCACGGCAAGCCCGTGCGTCTCGGCCACGGGTGCGTACGTGAGCTGACCCGCGTGCGTGTTCAGGCCGCGAGCGAGCGCCGGATCGGCACGCATCGCCTCGCGCCAGCCACGATCGGCCAGCTGCATGACGTACGGCAACGTGACGTTCGTCAGCGCGTACGTCGACGTGTGGGGCACGGCACCAGGCATGTTCGCCACACAATAGAACACGGAGTCGTGCACCCGGTAGGTCGGCTGATCGTGGGTCGTCGGCCGCGAGCTCTCGAAGCACCCTCCCTGGTCGATCGCGACGTCGACGAGCACGCTGCCAGACCGCATCCGGGCCACCATGTCGTCGCGGACCAGCACCGGCGCCCTGGCACCGGGCACCAGGACCGCGCCGATCACGAGGTCGGCATCGAGGACCGCGCTCTCCACCTCGTACAGGTTCGAGGTAACCGTCTGCATCCGCCCGCCGTGCACGGCTTCCACCTCACGGAGCCGGTCGACATCCTTGTCGACGACCCACACGTCGGCCATCATGCCCGCGGCGATCACGGCGGCGTTCATGCCCGCGACGCCGGCACCGATGACGACGACGCGTGCCGCGCGCGTGCCGGGTACACCACCGAGCACGATGCCCCGCCCTCCGTGACCGCGTTCCAGGAAGTGCGCGCCGACCTGGGTGGCCATCCGCCCGGCGACCTCGCTCATCGGGGCGAGCAGCGGCAGGTGGCCGTTGTCGGCCTGGACCGCCTCGTAGGCGATTCCGGTGATTCCCGAATCGAGGAGCGCCTGGGTGCACTCCCGGGATGCGGCCAGGTGCAGGTAGGTGAACAACACCTGGTCCGGGCGCATCCGGGCGTACTCGTCGGCTACGGGTTCCTTGACCTTGCAGACGAGATCCGCCGCGCCCCAGATGTCGTCCGGTGAGCCGAGTATGCGCGCGCCCGCGGCGGCATACTCGTCGTCGTCGATCGAGGAACCCCACCCGGCATGGGTCTCGACCATCACCTCGTGACCGTGCCGCACGAGCTCGTGTACCCCGGCCGGTGTCATGGCCACGCGATACTCGTTGTTCTTGATCTCGGTAGGAATGCCGACGCGCACGACGATCCCTCACTATCCCGCTAGGCGACTCCACTGTCTACCCGCGCATCTCCGGCCCCGTCAGCAGCCTTGCGCCGAAGTCTAGATCAGCCCCTCCCCTGACGTCTCATCGCGCACGTGGCAAGACGTCAGGGGGAGCACCGATCTCAGCCGCCGGCGGTACCGCCGGGCATATCTGGCGCGCCGTTCTGCCGGCCGTTCTGCGGGCCGATCCGTGTGCCGTCGGGCGCGCCGTTCTGTGTGCCGTCGGGCGCGCCGTCAACGGCCTGCCAGGGCGCGTCCGGGCGGCGCAGCGCGTCGTAGCCGCCGTCGTGGCTGGCAGCCCACGCGGCCAGAGCACCGACACACACGATTGCGTTCTGGATCCGGCCGGCCAGTGCGGCGTCGACGAGCCGGGGCAGCGGCTGCCACGAGACGGGCATGTCGGCCTCCTCGTGGATGCCGTTGTAGCGCTCGCCGTAGGCGACCTCGGTGATGCCGCGGGCGAGGTAGATGCGTACCGCCTCATCCATCGTGCCCGGCGAGCTGAAGATATCGGTGAGAACCCGCCAGTCGCGGGCGCGGACGTGGCCCTCTTCGTAGAGTTCGCGCTGGGCCGCCTGGAGTGATGGCTCGCCGTCGACGTCGCGCAGGCCGGCGGGCAGTTCGTAGAGCCGGTAGCCCACCGGATGCCGATACTGCGAGATCACGAGCACCCGCTCCTGCTCGTCGAGCGCGACGATCGCCACGGCGCCGGGGTGGACGACGACGTCGCGGGTGAAGGTCGCGCCGTCGACGGGCGAACGGACGGTGTCCTGGCGTACCGAGATGATTGCGCCCCCGAAGACGGTCTGCGAGGCGTCGACGGGCCAGCGCTCCGGCCGGTCCTGCAATGCGTCATTCACGACGCCCTACCCTACGCCCCTCCCCTTCCGCTGATCATGAACACTAGTCAGCCACATAGGACGGATAGTGTTCATGATCAGCCTCGACGCACTCCAGACGATCCTCACCGAGGACGGCATGCACGCCGTCACCCTCGATGCCGTCGCCGCCGCCGCAGGGGTCTCGAAGGGTGGCTTGCTCTACCACTTCCCCAGCAAGGAAGCGATGCTCGACGCCTTCGTCCAGCGCATGTGCGACACGGCCGAGGCCGAGTTCGCCGAGGCCGAGCAGGCGGACGACGTCGTCGCCTCCTACCTGCGGGCGTCCGCTCCCGGCGACACCGAGGCCGCCCTGCTGTGGTCACTCATCGCCACCTTGCGGACCAGCGACGTCGCCACGGCCGAAGCCCGCCAGTTGGTCACCGATTTCTTCGCCCGATGGGAAGAGATACTCCATCGCAAAATCGACGATCCGGTCATCGCCGACATCGTCTGCCTCGCCGGCGACGGCATCTACCTGCGCGCCCTGGCCGGGCTCTCGATTCCCGACGACGAAACCCTCGCAGCGATCACCGACCGGCTCGCTCGCCTCGCGGGCACGCGCCCGTGACGCGGTGTCAGGAACTCGCGGGCTCGACGTCGACAGGCAGCTGGGTCTCTTGCTGGCGCCGCACCGCGGCCGCGACCAGACCCCGAAACAGCGGATGCGCGCGGGTCGGACGCGACTTGAGCTCCGGATGCGCCTGCGTGGCCACATAATACGGGTGCACGTCCGCTGGCAGCTCGATGAACTCGACGAGCCGGCCATCGGGCGACGTGCCCGACACCACCATGCCCGCACCGGTCAGCTTCTCGCGATACTCGTTGTTCACCTCATAGCGATGGCGGTGCCGTTCGGCCACCCGTTCCCGGCCATACAGCTCGCGTACCTGCGTGTCCTCCGCCAGCAGCGCCGGGTACGAGCCGAGCCGCATCGTGCCACCGAGATTGCCCTCTCCAGCCACGATGTCCTTCTGGTCCTCCATCGTCGCGATCACGGCGGCCGAGGTGTCCGGGTCGAATTCCGACGAGCTGGCATCCACCAGCCCCACGAGGGTGCGCGCGTACTCGATCACCATGCATTGCAGGCCCAGGCACAGGCCCAGTGCGGGAATGCCGTTCTCTCGCGCGTAACGAGCTGCGCCCACCTTGCCTTCGATACCGCGTACCCCGAATCCGCCCGGGAGGCAGACGGCGTCGACGTCGCCCAGCCGTGCCGCCGCACCCTCCCGGCTCTGGCACTCGTCGGAGGGCACCCAGCGGATGTTCACCCGGCAGTCCTCGGCGAATCCACCGGCTCGGAGCGCCTCGGTCACCGAGAGGTAGGCATCGGGAAGATCGATGTACTTGCCCACCAGCGCCACGGTCACCTCGTGCTTGGGCCGGTGGACCCGGCGCAGCAGCTCCTCCCACGCCGTCCAGTCCACATCCCGGAACGCCAGTCCGAGGCGCCGCACCAGATATGCGTCCAGGCCCTCCGAGTGCACCACCTTCGGGATGTCATAGATCGATGGCGAATCGACAGCGGCGACGACCGCTTCCGGCTCGACGTCGCACATCAGGGAGATCTTGTCCTTGACGCTCTCCGGAATCGCCCGGTCCGCCCGGCAGACCAGCGCGTCCGGAGCGATTCCGACCTGGCGCAGCGCCGCCACGGAGTGTTGTGTCGGCTTCGTCTTCAGCTCGCCGGAGGGAGCCAGGTACGGCACCAGCGACACGTGCAGGAAGAAGCAACGATCCCGGCCGACGTCGTGCCGCACCTGCCGGGCCGCTTCGAGGAACGGCAACGATTCGATGTCGCCGACGGTCCCGCCCACCTCGTGGATGACGACGTCGACCTCGGGGCCGCCCATGGCGAGCATGCGTTCTTTGATCTCGTTGGTGATGTGTGGGATCACCTGCACCGTGTCACCCAGGTACGCACCGCGTCGCTCCTTGGCGATCACATCGGAGTACACCTGGCCCGTGGTGACGTTGGCGAATCGGGTGAGATCGCGATCCAGGAACCGCTCGTAATGGCCGATATCCAGGTCAGTTTCAGCGCCGTCCTCGGTTACGAAGACCTCGCCGTGCTGGAACGGGTTCATCGTCCCGGGATCAACGTTGAGATAGGGGTCGAGCTTCTGCATCGTCACCTGCAGGCCGCGTGCCGTGAGCAGGTTCCCGAGGGACGAGGCGGTCAAGCCCTTTCCGAGCGACGAGGCGACGCCTCCGGTCACAAAGACATGTTTTGTTGGCTGATTTCCCACGGGCCTCCAGCCTAACAGCCCGTCGAGTATCCGTACGGAAAACGCGCCGACGAACGGCACGGGTTGTCAGCTCCAGTCGTTCAGCGCCTTGGCGAACCTCAGCAGCGTCGCGTCCAGTTCTTCGGAGCCATGACAGACCGATACGTACCACACGCCCCGCCCGGCCACCCAGAGCCCGTGATCGACGAGGACGCCGGCGAGCTTCTGGTAGCGCTCGAGGTCCAGGCGCTGCAGGCTGCGATAGTCAGTGACGCCCTCGTCGCCGAACGAGACATGGAAGGCAGCGGGCAAGCCGGCCACGCGCAGCGGCAACCCGTGGGATTCCGCGCATTCCCGCAACCCATCCATCAACGCCGTGCCGTACTCTTCGACGCCCGCGTAGGGGGACTCGTTTCGCAGGTAGGTGAGCGACGCGATCGTGGCCGCGGTGGCCATGACCGAGGCGTTGAACGTACCGGAGTGGTTCACCGTGCCCGAACCGAACCACTCCATCAGGTCACGGCGCCCCACCAACGCCGCGGCCGGCCAGCCACCGGCCATCGCCTTGCCGTACGTCGCGAGATCGGGCCGCACGCCGTAGCGGCCCACGGCGCCGTCGAGCCCGACACGGAAGCCGGAGATGACCTCGTCGAAGATCAGCACCACGCCGTACTGCGAGCACAGCTGGCGCACCTTGTCCAGGTAGCCCTCGATCGGCTCGATCACGCCCGAGTTGATCATGATGGGCTCCATGATCACGGCGGCGATCTCGTCCCGTCCGTGCCGCAGCACCTCGGCGAGCACATCGATGTCGTTCCACGGCAGCACCGTGAGATCGTCCAGATGACCCGGCACCTGGCCGGCGCTCGCCGCCCGCCACGACCCGTCCGGGCCCGGCGCGGCCAGCACGTTGTCCAGCCAGCCGTGGTAATGACCCTCGAAACTGATCACTCCTGTGCGTCCGGTCACGGCGCGCGCCAGGCGCAGCGCGGCCTGCACCGCTTCGGTACCCGACACGCAGAACCGCACCATGTCCGGCCAGCCGAGCACCTCGCAGAGCAGCTCGGACGCCTCCACCTCGAGCGGATGCTGGCCAGCGTAGATCGTTCCCTTCCGGCTCGCCTCGTCGACGGCGTCCAGCACGGACGTCGGCGCGTGCCCCAGAAAGTTCGGCCCCTGCCCCAGCAGGTAGTCCACATACTCCTCACCATCGACGCCATACAGCCACGCACCGCGCCCCTCGGACACGTATGCCTGCGGCCCCACCAGCCGGATGTTCGAGTGCACGCCTCCGGGTACCCGCTGATTCGCGCGGCGGTGAAGCTCGCCGGAGTGTGGATGGTTCGACCTATCGCTGTCCATGTACCTGCTCCTGTCCAACTCCCGCCCAAGCTCCCGTGCACGCCACGGAGCTGCACCCGCCCGCACGGCACCGCGGTAGTACCGAGACCACCAGAGAAGAGTTTCTTTGAATGGAACAATCTATCCATTTATAAGGGCACATTACGCACGCGGTGGTACACCGTCAAGGTCGAAAGACGCCATTCATGCGGGGGCGAATTTCGCCGGTTAATCCGAAAGTCGCTGATGTGCATCGATGCACCTTAAGGCTGGCCCCTGGGCAGCACAATTCGGACCGACTAGACTCTCAAACGTTGAATTCGTTTCACGAAACTGTGGGAAAGTGACCCAGCAACATGCACAAGGGCGGAGCCACGACGGGGCAAATGGATCAAGGGGAGAAATACATGACCGACGAAACGAACGAAAGCCCGACAAAGCGTACCGAGAACGCAGAAGACAAAACGATAGATGATCACACGGACGACCCTCCTGACTCCGCGGAGGGCGAGCAGCTCGAGGGAACCGGTGACGACTCTGACTCCACCGAGCCCGCGCGGGGTGAAGGGGCCCGTGGCGGGCGCGACTACACGCAGCGCTCCGTCGTGCGCGTTTGCTCCATCCTGAACATGCTCCAGCGCGAGGTCGACGGCGTCACGCTCAACGAGATCGTCGAGGCCACCGGCCTCGCCAAGCCGTCGGCGTTTCGGTACATGTGGACGCTGGTCCGGCAGAGCTACGTGGAACGCGACGAGAAGGGCCTGTATCGCCTCGGACTCGGATTCGCCGGCTTGCAGTCGCGCCAGCTCGAGGCGTTGCGCGAGCGCACTCGCCCGCACCTGCGCGCGCTGGGCAAGGAGTTCGAGGAGACGGCCAACCTGGGGCTGCTGGACAACGACGCCGTGCTGTATCTCGACGTCGTCGACTCCCCGCTGGGCGTCCGCCTGTCCTCGCCACCAGGGTCACGCGATCCACTGCACACCACCGCGATGGGCAAGGCCATCTGCTCGACGCTTCCCGAGGAACAGGCCCGCGAGATCCTCCGCCGGGCCGGGCTTACCGCGATCACCCCGAAGTCCATCACCAATCTCGATGACTTCACCGAGGAGCTCGCCCGGGTGCGCAAGGACGGCTACGCCGTCGACGACGGCGAGAACGAGCGAGACGGTCGCTGTGTCGCCGTTCCCTTGCTCGGCACCCGTATCCCGGCGGCGATCAGCATCAGCGCCCCGGCATTCCGGTTCGAAGGGCGCCGAATCGAACGGGCGGTGGAGAAGCTGACCGAGGCAGCCGAACTGATCGCTCCCCGCCCCGCCGAGGTGGATCTCAGCGGTGGCGACGACGACTGATCGATGACGGGACAGATGACGGGAGAACCGGTCCGGACCACCGGTGATCACCCGACATACCCGTTCCGATCAGCAATGTCACGTTCTGTACCACGGCCGTCACTACTAGTTCGCGGGAACGAATTTCGGTGAGTCGTTGAGGATCTGCGCAAGTAGGTTTAACGTGGCCTCATTGACATCGGGGAGGGGCAGCCGCAGCGGTGGTCTCGGGCCTCGACGTCGTCAGGGAATGATGGGCGACGCGGACCCGAGGCCACTGCGGCACACGGGGGTTGTGCCGGACAGATGGGCTGCACCTGGAATCGATCACAGGTGGACTGCACCTGATCGATCAGGACTGACAATCTAGCGCCGGCGCGGGCGACGGCGCTAGCTGTCGGCGCCGGGCAGGGTCTCCGGTGTGGCGTCCTCACGCGCCAGCGGGTTCTCCTTCACCCACCGCGCGGTTTCCTGGTGAGCACGTTCGATGTACTCGTCCAGCCGGTCGGGATGAACGCGCCACTGCCCACGGCCACCCATCTTCATCGCCGGGAGCTCTCCGCTACGGACCAGCGCATACACTTGCGCCTGAGAGGTATTGAGCACCTCGCTGACTTCGTCCAGAGTCAGTAGTTTGAGGTCCATATGGGACAGATTACCGATGGATGATCAAATTCGCCACTCACCACTCGTGACCATCTCATGCTGGGCCTCATAGCCCCCTCTCGGCGTCACTTGCCGCGTACCTCGTGCTCGCGTACCTCGTGTTCCTGGCTGGCGACCATTGCCGCTCGCGTGTTGCGGGGCGCATGTGTGGTGCCCGCCCGTGCCCGGATCAGATCTGACCCCGGGCACGAGCCAGCTCGTCCGGACGGCCGATATCCTGCCACTGATCGCGAAGCGACCACAGCGCGACCGGTTCCCCGCGCGTCAAGCAGTCGTCGAACAGCTTCGTGATCGGAAATAGCGTGAACGGCGGTATGCGCTCGAGCAGGTACGGTTCGAGCACGTAGATACCCGCGCTCACCGGCCACGCCGACGTCGGTTTCTCCGCGATTCGTTCGAGCCACGTGCCGTCGCCTTCCAGCACGCCGTACGGCACCTGATGCTGGTACTCGCTGGTAGCGATCGTCGCGACGGCGCCGGACTGCTGGTGGGTGTCGAGCATGTCGCCGACCGCGAACCCGGTGACCAGATCACCGTTCATCACCATGAGGGGCACCTGTGGCGACATGCCCTGGTCGTACAGCAGCCGCAGTGGCCCTCCGGTGCCGAGCGGGCGATCGGGATCCTCCCTGAGGTATTCGATCTCGCACCCCAGTGCCGATCCGTCGCCGAAATGCTCCTCGATCATCTCACCCAGATAGTTGATCGCGAGGAAGATCCGGGTAATACCTTCACCCACCAGGTGCAGAATCAGCCGCTCCAGGATCGGGCGCCCGGCAACCGGCAACATCGGCTTGGGAATGTCATTCGTCAGCGGAGCCAGCCGGCTTCCACGCCCGCCGGCCATCACCACTGCCCAGTTGTCGCGACGCGGGCCACCGATGATCCGGTCGTGCACGTGAACCCCGCGAACCCGGCCGTTCTCGTCGACCACCGGCACCTCGGAGACGCCCAGGGCGCTCATGACGTCGAGCACCTCCGCCCGCCCGCAATCCGGGGGAACCGTCGTGACGGGATTCTGGACCAGCTCACCCGCCGGGTCGTCGAGGTCCGAACCGCCGACCAGTGCCTTGCGCATCACCGCCTGGTCCAACACTCCCAGGAGGCGATCATCGTCATCGACGACGACCACCCCGTCGACGCCATGTTTCTCGATCACCGTCAGGCAATCCCGAATCGATGCCCACGGATGAGTCACCATGTCGGGCAAACCGACCCCATTTCGACGCATCGCCGTCCCTCTTTCATGTGGCTGGTGACAGACATCTGAATCTCGCCGCCAGGTCCACACTCACGCCCTGCTGCCAGGCGAGCCAGGGGGCGAGTTCCCCAGCCTCACCGGCCACGTGGGCTCGCTCGAGGAACACTCGAAGGTGGAACGAAACCCCAGGCAGATCGGCATTCCGATACTGGACAGCGGACGACGTTAATCGCACCACCGCACATGTCGTCAGGGTCGTAACGTCACCCCATGTGAAGCCTGCCAACCCCGGAACCGGCAGGCACGCTAGGGGAGGGTTTCTTTGATGGTCACCACCGTAGACCGACCGATCGGACAGATGATCCGTACCGCCCGCCAACGCCTCGGCATGAGCCAGTACGCGCTGGCCGAACGCCTCGCCACCATATCGGGCAAGCCGACGATGGGTAGGGATCGTGTTGCGCGCTGGGAACGTGGGCGGCAAGTTCCACGTGCAGAATGGCGGCGGTGGCTGTCCGCCGTGCTCGAGGTACCGCAAGAACAGCTCGACGCAGGGGCCGCCGCCACGCGCCGGCAGAACCGGCTCGGCAGCGCCGCTATCGCGACTCCCCCGTCACACGCTCCCAAGACCACGCGCCGCATGCAGGGTACCCCCGCACTGCTGCCGATCTTTCGCTCCCGTGTCGCAGCGGGCGTACTCGCCGCGACCTTGCTCAACCCGGAACGTGCCTTCAGCCTCACCGAACTGGCCGAACACGCCGGGGCATCACTCGCCTCGGTCTCGAAGGAGGCCGAGCTGCTGGCCGATGCCGGTATCCTCACCACCCGCAACGAGGGCGCCATCCGGCTGACGCAGGCGGCGTCCAACACCCCCGTGCTCGCGCCACTCACCGAGCTCATCCGGCTGACGTATGGAGTTCCCCAGGTCATCGCCGAGGAGTTCGGTCACGTGCGCGGGGTCGACCGGATCGCGCTGACGGGGTCTTGGGCCGAGCGATTCGCCGGCATCGTCGGGCCAGAACCTCACAAGGTACAGCTGCGGCTGATCGGGGATCCGCACCACAAGCCACATCACCAGGCCCTGTCCGGAGCCGCCGCACGGGCATCGCGCCGGCTCCGGCGCCCGGTGGAATTCCGGGTCGTCCCTGCTCCGCCGAGCAAGGCCGAACACGGGACCCACACGTCATCGACGGCGCTGGCCCAGCCGGCTCCACCGCCGGCACCGGCACGCGCGTCGAACGTGCCGCACCAGCGCCAGCAGAGCCCGCTCGTTCACGTGGAACCAACACCACCACCGGCAGGACCGCAGGCCACGCCAGATTACCGTGCGCCGGGCGCGGAGAGTATCGATCAGCTCGTCGAGACCCGCCAGCTTGAGCTCATCGGCGGTGCGGCTGCGGATGAGAGCCCGTACCTCGACCTCGCCGCGAACCACCTGTCCGCGGCCGAGCAAGTGGTGGGTTCCGCTCCCGGATCGGCGTTCATCCTGCTCTGCCAGGCGGCGCAGCTGATCGGCTCGGGCCTGCTGGCGGCCCAGGGGCTACGCCCGGCGCCGGGCACCGACACCGCGGTCATCACCCGGGCAGTCACGGCCCAGTTCGGCGCCCAGTTCGCGCAGATCGAGCGATTGCGCCAGCGCATGCTGGTGCTGAACACACCAGTGGGCCGCGACAATCGCGTCACTGCCGACGATGTCAACGCTCACTTGCCAGCGATACGGGAGATGCTGTCCAAGGCCCGCGACATCGTGCCCGAGCTCGCCCTGTACACCTAGCCGAGCGAAACCGGAATGGCCGGATGGCCAGGCTTCGCTGATCGTCAACGATCGCCCACATGGACATGTTCACCGTCGTCAATGATCGCGCGGGCGCGCGTGGCGGGGTCGAGCTCCACATCGATCAGCGCCGCAACGTGTCCGACGGCATCTCGCCGAACCGCTCGCGGTACACGATCGAGAACCGCCCGATGTGCCCGAAGCCCGCACCGCGGGCGATCTGCGCGACGGTGGACGTGTCCGGATGGGCTGCCCGCAGTTCCTCCCAGGCCCGCTTGAGCCGCACATCCGTCAGATACGCTTTCGGGCTCATGTCGAGATGTTCGACGAAGGCCGCGTGCAGCGTGCGCTCGCTGACGTTGGCGGCACGTGCCAGGCTGGTCACGGAGTGGCGGTACTCCGGATGGGCCTCGATCAGCTCGCGCGCCACGTTCACCGGGCGCGACGAGACGGTCGTGGACGGGGTCTCGTTCAACACCTCGGTGTAATTGTGCGGCTGGGCCATCAGCAGACCCGTGGTGAGCGAGTGCTCGATCGTGTCCGCAGCGCTCTGCAACGAGTACTCCTCTTGATCAAGGCCGCTGATCAGGTGGCGGAACTTGCGAGCCCACAGCGCACCGGCACCCTTGCTCACGTCGAACTCCGGCTCGAAGACCAGGGGCTCCCACAGCGGCCTGCCCAGCATGTCCCGCAGCCTCGAATGCAGCGCCGTGCGCTCGATCCGCAAGATCAATTGTGCGCAGTCACGCGTCCACATCTGTTGCAAATGCTCGGTCGGTGAGATCACCGTCGCGAGCCTCGCCGTCGAGAAGATCTTCCGATCGAGGTAACGGACAAGGCTGCGCCCGGACAGCGGCACCTGCACGACGTAGAAGGAACCGAGCGGTCCAGGGTCGATCGACACGTCGCCGCCGTACCGGAGATAGTTCACCGAGATGAGGCCGAGCCGCCGCGAATGCATCCTCGTCGCCAGCTGCGTCGCCCCGCCGAAGAAGTCGAGCCGGTGGTCGCAGAACACGCTGGCCACGCCCTCCCGGGCGTGATCGAGATCGTCCGCTCGAAACAGCTCGTAACGCTCCAAGGGCAAGGTAGACATGACCCCTCCGCATCCGCCGCGTCCGTCCCACCATGCCTTGGTTCCATGCCGACATTCCAGAACAGGTCCACGGGGGCCAGACCGCCTTGTGTCAATGCGCGTGATCGAGTAGAAACCAACGATAGCCGAACAATGACCAAGCGTCACCTATCGTGACATTCGGTCGTGCACGAGGTCCGCTCGCGAGAATGTACTCTGGCCCCTCCCATAGCAGCGACGGATCGCGCAGACTTGGCAGCGTCCCGTCGTGATCGCAGCACCGGGCCCGTGACCATTCGCCCTGGAGGAGGGACTGGCACATGCCGGCATTCATGGAGCCATTTCGCATCAAGGCCGTCGAACCCATTCCCTTCCCGGACGAACAGCAGCGCCGGGACACGCTCATCGCGGCTGGTTATAACCTCTTCCGGGTTCCCGCATCACAGATCACGATCGACCTGCTGACCGACTCCGGCACCAGCGCCATGTCCGCGGCCCAGTGGTCGGCGCTGATGACCGGCGACGAGTCGTACGCCGGCGCGCGCTCGTTCGAGCAATTCGAGGCCGTCATGCAGGAGCTGACCGGCTATCCCGAGATCATCCCGGCTCATCAGGGCCGGGCTGCCGAGCGCATCCTCCTGGGCAGCGTGCTGGGCCCGGGCGACGTCTCGCTCGCCAACACGCATTTCGACACCACGCGCGCGTCGGTCGAGTCGATTGGCGCCACGGCCGTCGATCTCCCGGTGACCGCGGACCCGGACACACCCTTCGGCGGGGACATCGACCTCGCGGCCTTGAAAGAGTTCCTCGACGCCCCGCACGGCACCAATGTGCGCTGCGTCGTCATGACCGTGACCAACAACGCTACCGGCGGCCAGCCGGTGTCGCTCACCAACCTGACCGCCGTCCGGCGGTTGTGCGACGAGCACGGCATACGCTTCCTTCTCGACGCGTCCCGGTTTGCGGAGAACGCCTATCTCCTCACCCAGCGCGACCCGGAGTGCCAGGCGCTGACGCCACGCCAGGCCGCACAGACGATCTTTTCTCTCGCCGACGGCTGCTGGGCCAGCCTGAAAAAGGATGGCGTGGCCAACATCGGGGGCGTCATCGCGCTGCACGACGCCGAGATCGCACGTCGGTGCCGCGATCGCCTGATCGAGACCGAAGGGTTCCCCACGTACGGGGGGCTGGCCGGCCGCGATCTCGCCGCACTCGCACAGGGACTCACGGAGGTCACCGATCCGCAGTACCTGCGTTACCGCGAGCAGACTGCCCGGTGGTTCGGCGATCAGCTGGAAGACGCCGGCTTTCCGGTAGTCCGCCCCACCGGGTGCCACGCCGTTTACATCGACGCGGCACGGTTGCTGCCACACCTGTGCCCTCAACGGCTCCCCGCAACCGCGCTGGCCAACCAGCTCTACCTCGCCGGCGCCGTCCGGGTATCGGAGCTGGGAACGCTCGTTTTCGGTATACCTGGTTCGAACGGTGAACCCGACCGTCCCGCTCCACGCGAACTCGTACGGCTGGCCCTCCCCCGGCGCGTCTACACCAAGAGCCACCTCGAATACGTCACCGACGTCGCCGCGCGAATCGCCGAGAGCCCGGATGAGGTGCCCGGCTACCGGATCACCGAACAGGCAAGCACGCTGCGCCATTTCACAGCCGTACTCGAACCGATCACCAGCGGCCGTTGATGAGCGCCACAGAACGCGCATCCGGACAGCGCGGCGAAGCGCGACGGAAACGCGCACCCAAAACCGCTCGACGAGCACGGGGGAACGCGTAGCCGTGCCCGCTCCCCGGTTCACACCTCGGGCGGCTCCCGAGGTTCGGGAACCGCCCGCTCGCCGCGGATGCGGCGGGTTTGCCGGGCCGCCGTCGTCAGTTCGTCGACGGGCAAGCCGAGCACATCACCGATCCACGATCGCAACCGAGGCCGCGGGATGCGCTTGCCGCTTTCCCACCGCTTCACCTGATCGCGCGTCACCGTGCGCTTCCCGGACCTCCGGGCGAGCTCAGCAGCGAGTTCGGCTTGGCTGTAGCCATGGTCGACGCGTGCGCGCCTGATCATCTCACCGATGCACTCGCTGGTGTCCACCCCTTCATCCCTCACCTCCGCGGTCGGTCTCCACCCGGGACCTCACCTTAGAAACCAGGCCGCGCGGCGTCAGTCCATGCAGTGCGGGATGGTGTCCGTTTTCTGCGTCATGCCGCGCAGCCCTACGTCGCACCGCGGTGTGCCGAATATTGGCCCCTATACATCCCGTCCGCATCCTGCAACGATCGCGGGGAGATTCGACGTAACCCACAGTTACCAAGATCCCGATCGTGCCCTGGCACGTATCCGACGAACGACGACGGAGCGAGCGAGGAGCTGACTGCCGCGATGCCACACACGGCCGCATCCACCGGCCTCGTCACGCTGGTGAACCCCAACCTGGTTCACCCGCCCATCGGCCCGTATGCGCTGGACATCCTGACAACCTCCCTGGAGGCTGCCGGTTTCGACGTCGACGTGCTCGACCTCACCATGAACCGCGAGCGATGGTCGCAAATGATCGCCGACTACTTCGCACACCGCGCTCCACTCCTGGTCGGTGTCACCATACGTAACACCGACACCATCTATCCCCAGGAACAACGCGTGTTCCTGGACTCCCACCGGCAGATCATCTCCGAGATTCGTCGCCACTCGCGGGCGCCCGTCGTCGGCGGTGGCGTCGGGTTCTCGTCGATGCCGTTCGCGCTCGTCGACTACTTCGACCTCGAATTCGGCGTGAAAGGACCCGGGGAGGTCACCATCGTCGAACTCGCCACCGCGCTGGCCGCGGGCGAACCCGCATCGTCGGTCCCAGGTCTGATCATCAACGAATCCGGCCGGGACGTGTACCAGGTCGCGCACACCAGCCAGCTCGTCTCGCTCGGACGGGCCGCCCTGGTCAATCGGTCCACGCCATACGTTCGCCGATCGGGGACGCCGCTCAAGGTGGACAACCTCGAGTACTACCGGCGCGGCGGCCTCGGGAACATCCTCACCAAGAACGGCTGCACGTTCGCCTGCTCGCATTGCGTCGAACCCGATGCCAAGGGCAACCAGTTCGCCCGCAGGGCCGAGGACGCCGTCGCCGACGAACTGGAGATGCTGACCGCTCAAGGTGTCCACGACGTACACACCACGGACAGCGAGTTCAACCTCAACATCGCCCACAGCAAGGCCATCCTCCGCGAGATCGCCCGGCGCAAGGAGGCCGACCGGGCGTCGCCCCTCCACCGGTTACGGCTGTGGATCTATGTCCAGCCCGCGCCGTTCGACGCGGAGTACGCCGAGCTGCTGGCCGCGGCGGGCTGCGCGGGCATCAACGTCGCGCCCGATCATGTGCGAGAAGACGTACTCAACGGCTGGAAGGTCACCGGACGGGGCAGCCGCTTCTACACGTTCGACGACGTGCACCACCTGTGCCAGCTGGCCCGCGAGCACGGGATGCTCACCATGGTCGAGGCGCTGCTCGGCATGCCCGGCGAGACCGAGGAGACCATGCGGGCATGTGTGGACGGGCTGCAATCCCTCGACGCCACGGTGGTCGGATACACGCTCGGGATTCGCGCGTTCCCTTACTCACCGCTCGGCCGGTACCTCGCCGCGTCCAGCGACGGCAGACACCACGTGCGTGGAGTGCAGTCAAACACCGCGACCGGCCCGATACTGCTCAGCCCGCTCGCCAAGTGCGAGAGCATCGCCCACTACGAACGGCAGTTCATGTTCGACGCGTCCGGCAACTTCCGGCCGGTGTTCTTCTTCTCGCCCGACCTGCCCGACGGCGGCGCGGAGCCCGCACCGGATCACCGCTGGACCCGCAGCATCGACCTGCTGTGGGAATGGGTTCCCGAGCACGATCGGCACCGTGTCATGCTGCCCACCGCGCCAGGTCTGAGCGAAGACGACAACAACTACGCCGACAACCCGTTCCTCACGCGGCTCACCGAGCTCGGCTACACGGGAGCATTCTGGTCACACTGGCGCGACCGCGAGGAGATCATGGCCACCGAGCCTGCCGGGGCGGCGTGAGCGGGATCCGGGCGAGCTCGGCGTAGATCTCGGCCAGCTGACGCGCCGTCTCGTCCTCATCCGGCCACTGCCGGGCGCGTTGCCTGCCACGTTCGGCCAGCTCGCGCCCGCGAGCCGGATCGTCGAGCAACGCCTCGACCGCGCCGGCCACCGCCTCCGGCGAACCGACCGGCACCAGCATCGCGTCGTCGCCGACGAGCTCGGGAAGGCCCCCGACCGCCGTGCACACGACCGGCACGCCAGCCAGCATGGCCTCTTGCACCACCAGAGCACGAGCCTCCCAGCGGGAGGTGATGGCATAAACGTCCGCCGCGGCGAGCAGGTCGGCGACGTCGTCGCGGCGGCCGAGAAACCGCACATCCACCCGTGCATCCTCGGCGGCCCGGCGCAACCGCCCGAGATCAGGCCCGTCACCAGCGATGACAAGCAACGGCCGCGGCTCGCGCAGCGCCCAATGTGACGCCGCGGCCAGCAACGTGTCGTAGTCCTTCTGCGGGGCCAACCGCCCGACCGCGAGCACCACCGGGCGATCTCCAGCCCCAAGCTCCGCACGCACCTCGTCCCTCGTGCGCTGTGGTGCACCCGTGGCCGGTGCCGCCACCGGGGCCAACCGCGCATCCGGCGCGCCCAGCACGCGTGCACGCTGCACCAGGTCGGCAGAGGCACCCAGCGTCACGTCGGCGCGGCGCGCGGCCAGCCGCTCCAGCCCGGAGAGCACAGCTCGGCGGGGCGCGCTGCCCAGGAGTGCGTTGTGCCAGGTGGCGACGAGTGGTGTACGTCCGTGCCGGCGCCGCCCCAGGGCCAGCCCGACCAGTGCGGCCGCCCGGAACCCGTGGGCGTGCACGACATCCGGCCGGGGCACCCCACCAGGACGCTCGCCGCCATCCCCGCTATCCCCGGCGTCGTCGACGCCTCGCACGACGGCACGCAGCTGGCGGATCGCCTCGAAATCGTGGCGGGGTCGTGGCCGGGTGAAGATTTCGACGGGTGTGAATCCCACGCCGCCGTCGCTCTCGCCGCGTGCTGCCATGTCGGCGAAACCGAAGCTCTGCCCCGTAGCGGCCGGAGCGACCACGTGCGGGCGCACCCCGAGTGCCGGCAGCCTGTCGACGACGGAACGGACGTGCGCTCCTACCCCGCCGCTACTCGTCGACAGCACGACTGTCACGCGCAACGGAGATCTCATCGCCTCAGAACCGCCGAGAACGCTTTGCGATCGGTCACCATCAGGATTCCCCCCACGACCACGGTAGCTGCGAGGGCCGAGACTACCCCGGCACCGATGATCGAGCCAGCGCCGTCGCCGGTGATCCGTTCCCCTACCCACCAGCCTGCGGCACCACCCAGGATCGCGCCCACGACCACGCCGCCCAGCAACCTGCCCACACCAGCAAGCGCCGCACGTCCCGAATCACCGACCACCGCCCGGATCAACAGGATTCCCGCCAATGTCATCCCTAGCGAGTGTGCCGCGCCCAGAGCCGCCGTAACCCGTTCCGCGTGCACGATCCCGGCCAGTACCACCGCCGCCAGCACCACCAGCAGCCACCCGCTCGCCATGGCGGTGGCCGCGACGCGCCCCCTCCCCCGTGCATACAGCGCGCGGCCCAGGTGAGCGACCAGCCCGTACCCCAGCAGCCCGGGCGCGAAGGCGATGAGCGCCCACGCCATCCGCTCGGTCGGGACGTCACCCTGATCGAGGTATCCGAAGAAACGGGCGACCGGCCATGCGGTCGCCACCAGCACCGCGGCGCCCGCGCCCGAGGCCGCGAGGACAGCTCTCGTCGATCCGGCCAGCGTGCGCGCGTAACCGTCCGGATCTCCCTCCGCCGACGTCGCCAGCCGCGGAAACGCCGCCGTCGCGATCGGCACGGCCAGCACGGCATACGGCAGCAGGTAGACCATCCAGCTGTTCAGAAACGTGACCGCGCCACCGGTGCCGGCATGCTCGTTCGACATTAGATACGAGGTGAGATACGCCAGCTGCTGCGCCGTCAGCGTGGCCAACCCGGCACCGGCCAGGCCGGCCGCCCGCCGGCCGGTACCTGGCGGGAACGAGAGGGTCGGGCGCAGCCCCGTCACGCGCACCACCATCGGCACCAGGGTCACCAGAGCCAGGGCCAGGACGCCGACGGTGGTGCCTCCTGCCAGGAACAGTTCGGAGCGCCGATCCAACGTGGACAGCTCGTTGAGATCACCGGTGAAGACCCGGGCGAACGCCACGAACGCCGTGGCGACGACCACGCTGGACACGATCGGCGCCACGGCGGGCGCCAGGAACCTGCGGTGAGCTTGCAGGACGCCGACGGTCACGACGGCTATGCCGTACAGCGGGATCTGGGGAAGGAAGATCAGCAGCATGGTGCGACCGGCTTCCACGCCGTCGGCGCCGCCCCTGCCGCGCAGGATGAGTTCCGCGATCGGCCCCGCCAGCAATGCTCCCAGCAGCGCGACCGGTACGAGCACGACGAGTGTCCAGCCCAGCAGCGCCGATACGGTCTGGCGCACGTGAGAGGTGTCGCCGTGCGCCGCCGCGGCGGCGATCAGCGGAACGACGACGCTGGTGAGCGCGCCACCTGCGACGATTTCGAAGACGACGTTGGGTAGCGCGTTGATCGTCGCGTAAATCTCGCCGAGGACGGTCTGTCCGACCGTCGACTGGAACACGAGCTGGCGGCCGAACCCGACGATCCGGGAGACGACACTGATCACACCGATCAGCGCGGCACCACCGGCGATACCGGCGGTCACCCCCGTCGCGATCCGCTTCGCGCCCACCTACGGCTCCTCAGCGCGAGCGCCGACGCAACGACACACCCCGCCGTCAGAATGATCATGTTTGGTACGTTTTCTCGGGCCGTAACACGTCTGCAGCCGTGGTATGGCCCGAGAAAACGTACCAAACATGATCATTCGGAGATCACAGGCGGCGGCCGAGGTGGTCGAGATCACGCAACACGGGAGTGCTCTCGATGACCTTCGAGAAACTCACCTTCTCGCTGGCGAGAATCAACCCCGTCACCACCGCGAGATGTGCGAGCCGGGCACGCCGGCCCTCACCCGCCACCATCGCCAGACCAAGCAGGCCACCGAGCGCGTTCGCTCCGGCATCGCCGAGCATGGCCCGCTCCCCGAGATCGTCGGGAAACGCCGCCAACATCGCCCCCAGCGCCGACGCCCCGATTCCGGCACCGGGGCCACGCAAGACCAGCGGCGCATGCAGCAACGCCACCTTGCCAGCCCGGCCCGGTCGCAGGTCCAGGAGGTTGATCACGTTCGCGTGGCCCGCAATCGCCGCGCCGCCGATCACCGCGTCAACCGCCGAACGGCTCACCAGCGACGCGCCAGCCAGACCGGTCAAACCGATCATGCCCACCTTGACAGCACCGGTGGTGACGTTTCCCGAACGGAGCGCTTCCAGATGGCCCAGCAAACCCTTGCTCGACGAGTCCCCCAGCAGGTCGTCGTACAACCCGACCGCGCCGATCGCTAATGCCGTGCCGGCGCCAGCAATACGCAGCCGCGCATCCAGCCCGGGCGCGACGCTGGCTCCCGCCGCCGAGCCAATCGCCAGTGCCGGGCCGCCGACGAGGGAGACGGACTCGCCGTGGAAATTCTCCCGCGTCCACGAGGCCGCGGGCTCACCCGCCATGGATGCTGGCTCGTCGATCACCGGCGACGGCTCGGTGGAACGGCGCGGCACCTCGGGTGGTCGGCTCATCCAGCGCCGGGTCAGCGCCCATGTCGCCGCTCCAGCGACCGCACCGCACGTCACCAGTCCCGCAATGCGTCGTGCCACACTCACTGTTCATCACCCGCGTCAGCGCCGTCCTCTGCGTCGTCGGCGTCGTTACCGGCATCGCCGCTATCGGGTTCATCGCCGGAATCCTCCGAGCTATCGTCAGACTCGCCATCCGAGCCGCCGGACTCGTCGGACTCGCCCCCCGGCACCGGCGGTAGCGCGCCGTCGATGTCGCCCACGATGCCATAGTGTCCCACCGAGTCGTGCTGCTGCTCGGTCAGCGCGAAGACCACCGCGACCCGGCCACTCGGCAGATCGCCGACGTCCACCGTGGAGACGTCCTCCCCGACATCACCGTTGCGCAGCGCCGTCAGCAGGCCGCCCTCGGCGGTGCTCGACGGACCGGCCAGGACGACGCCGTCGCCGTACTCGTCCAGTGCCTGTGTCAGTGACGTCAACCGGACGTATCGCTCCTCGGCGTCATCACCCGACACGGGACCGGCGATCGCTACCGCCAGCGTCGGCGCCGTCGACGTATCCTGTTCGAGCTCGATCAGGTCGGCATCCTCGTACTCGGAGACCACCGTGGTGTCCACCGTCTGCGGGGCATCGTCCAGCCCATCCTCAGCGTCGGCGGGCCGGCTCAGCAGGGCCGACGCGAGGACCGTCGCGCCGCGGTCGAAGCCGTTGCCCTCTCCGAGCTCGGTTCCCGACGACACCAGGTCCGTGGCCAGCTGGTCGAGCACCGGCTCGGAATCCGGATCGGTCCAGCTCGGCTCGATCCGGATCAACAGTTCAGCGGTGGCGCCCGAGTTCTGGAGGGCTTCCTGGACATCGGTCACGATCTGATCCTCCGCGCCCGGCAGCGCGATCACCGCGACGTTCTCGCCTTCTAGCTGCTCGGCCACCAACCGCGGCGTCACCTCGTTGACGAAGGCCTCCTGGTACGCATGTTCTTCATTCGCGGTGTCCAGCTCGTCGTGCAACCGCCGGTTCTCTTCGCGAAGCTGTGACGTCTGGTCGGCCAGCGTGTCGTCGATCGTCTCGCTCAACGGGCCGGCGCCGAGCACGATGCCGGTAGCCAACGCGAAGAAGATCGCAATGATGGATACCAGGTGGTAACGGAAGTCGATCACTTAGAACAGTCCTCGAATCCAGTAGAAGAAACGGTCCCACCACGATCCCCCGATATCGAGGTAGGCCTGTCCGGTGGGCGTCGCGATGATCGCCGCGAGCACCGCTGCGGCACCGGCGACGACGAGAAGCCACAAGAGCCATACCGAGACCCGGCTACGATACAGCCGGCTGACACCCTTGGCGTCGACGAGTTTGCTTCCTACGCGCAGCCGGGTGAGGAACGTGCTCGCCATGCCGGCGCGACCCTTGTCCAGAAACTCGACCAGCGTCGCGTGCGTTCCCACCGCCACGATCAGCTGCGCTCCCTTGTGGTCGGCCAGCAACATGGCGACGTCCTCGCTGGTACCCGCGGCGGGAAACGGCACGCCGGAGAGGCCCATCCGCTCCAGGCGCCCGGTGCCGGGCGCGCGCCCATCCCGGTAGGCATGCACCACCAGCTCGGCGCCGCTGGTCAAGGCGTCGTCGGAGACGGAGTCCATATCCCCGACGATCATGTCCGGCGTCAGCCCGACCTCCAGGAGAGCGTCGGCTCCCCCATCCACGCCGACCAACAGCGGGCGGTATTCCCTGATGTACGGCCGCAGCGCCCCGAGATCGCCCTTGTAGTCGTACCCGCGCACGACGATCAGGACGTGCCGGCCCTCGAAGTTCGTCCGGACCTCCGGCACACCGACGCCGTCGAGCAGCAGGTCCCGCTCGCGTTTCAGGAACTCCATGGTGTTGGCGGCGAACGCTTCGAGCTGGGCGGACAACCCCTCCCGGGCGTCGTCCATGAGCGCGGCAAGGCTCTCGGTAGTGTGCCGTCGTCCCTGATCGATCGGCGCGCTGCCGTGCACGGAGTCGCGGTAGATCGTGTCGCCGTCGACCCGCAGGACCTCGCCCTCGCGTACCGCGTTGAACAGCTCCGGACCGACGTCGTCGATGAGGGGAATGCCCGCGTCGACGATGATGTCGGGCCCCAGGTTCGGGTACCTGCCGCTGACCGAGGGCCGCACGTTGACGACCGCGCCGACCTCGCGTTCGACTAGGGCCTCCGCGCTCACCCGATCCAGGTCCAGATGGTCGATGATGGCGATCTCACCAGGTTTGAGTCGCTTGGTCAGGTTCTTCGTTCGGTGATCCAGGCGCGCCACTCCGGACACTCCCGGTAAGTCGTCCGGCCGTCGCCGGCGCAACATGGGCATTCTCACGCTCTGCTCCTCATTCGTTCTGCCGCAGCCGCGGACAGCAGCTCCTCGGCATGGGCCTGGGCCGATGCCGAGTCCTCCTGCCCGGCCAGCATGCGCGACAGCTCTCGCACCCGCCCGGTGTCGTCGAGGGTTTGAACATCGCTGCTGGTCACACTACCGTCGTCGGATTTCACGACGGTGAGGTGGCGGTCGGCGAAGGCCGCCACCTGCGGCAGGTGCGTGACGACGAGCACCTGGGCATGCCGGGCCAGTGCCGCCAGCCGGCGGCCGACTTCCACGGCGGCTTTGCCTCCCACTCCGGCGTCGACCTCGTCGAAGACGAACGTCGGCACCGGATCGGCACCGGCGAACACCACCTCGATCGCGAGCATCAATCGCGACAGCTCACCACCCGAAGCGCCCTTGTCCAGCGGTCGCGGCTGGGCGCCGGTGTGGGCGCTGAACAGGATCTCGACATCGTCAGCCCCCTGCGGTCCGAGCTCCCCACGAGGGCGCACCTCGACCTGCACCCGGGCGTGCGGCATCGCCAGCGCGGTGAGCTCGTCACCCACCGCAGAGCTGAACTTCTCCGCGGCATCCGTTCGCGCCCGGGTGATGGTGCCGGCCAGCTCGGTGAGTTCGGCCGTGAGCTGATCTCGCTCGGCGCGCAGCGTGGCGACCCGTTCGTCATCGCCGTCCAGCTCGAACAGCCGCCGCGAACCGTGCTCGGCCCACGCGAGGACCGCATCGATCTCGCTACGCCCGGCCTCCGTCTCGCCGGGCTCGCCAGACGCCTCAGCAGGCTCGCCGGACGCCCCCGCGGGCCCGCCGGACGGCTCGCCGCGGCCGGCACCGGGACCGCCGTCGCCGTATTTGCGGATGAGGTCGGCCAGCGCCGCACGCCGTTCCTGCACCTCGGCCAGCCGTACGGGATCGGTGTCGATGTTGTTGGCGTACGAGGCGAGATCGGCCGCGATGTCACCCAGCAGGTAGGTCGCCTCGGCCAGCCGATCGGTCAAGGCGGACAGCTCCGGGTCGTGACCAGCTTCGGGTTCCAGCGCTTGCCGCGCGCTGCCCAGCAGCGTCAGCACATCGGCCTCGCCTGGTCCGGTCTCGTCCGCCGACAGTGCCCGGTGCGCCGTCTCCGCGGCGTTACGCAGGGCGTCAGCGTGGCCCAGACGTTCCTCCTCCGCGGCGAGCGCGACGTCTTCCCCCGGCTGGGGATCGACGCGCTCGATCTCGCCGAGACCGAACCGGAGCATATCGGCTTCTTGCGCGCGCTCGCGCGCGCGTGTCGTCACCTCGGTCAGCTCCGCCTCGACCGCTCGCAGCCGCTCATAGCGGTGCCCGTATTCGGCCAGCGGTTCGGCCACATCCGCGCCGGCGAAGCGATCCAGTGCCAGGCGCTGACGTGACGACCGCAGCAGCCGCTGCTGGTCGCTCTGGCCATGCACCGCGACCAGCTCCTCGGCCAGCTCCGCGAGCAGGCCAACCGGCGCGCCCCGCCCGCCAACGTGCGCGCGCGAACGGCCCCCGGCCGACAGCGTCCTGCTCATCAACAGCTCTCCGTCGTCGAGCTCCGCGCCGGCCTCGACGGCACGGACGACGGCGGGACTCTCCGGTTCGACCTGTAACCGGCCCTCGACAACAGCTCGATCCGCGCCTGCCCGGACCGCGCCGCCGTCGGCGCGACCACCCATGAGCAGGTTCAGACCGGTGAGCACCATGGTCTTACCAGCACCGGTCTCGCCGGTCACAACCGTCAAACCGGGTCCAAGCTCGAGTTGCGCGTCGTCGATGACGCCCAGCCCGCGGATCCGGATTTCGTGCAGCACGAGAATCCAGCCTAGCCGAAACGCCAGCGGTCACCGTGCCGGCAACGCGGACGCAACCACGCGAAGATGCCGAAGCTAGTCCCGGCGCCCGCGCCACCCCTCAACAGGGAGCCCGAACTTGGCCACCAGCCGATCCGTGAACGGGGCCTCGTGCAAGCGCGCCAGGCGAACGGGCCAGTGTCCACGGCGCACCTCCACGCGCGCACCAGGAGGGAGGTCGACCGCCCGGCGGCCGTCACACCACAACACGGCACCGGCCGTGCGCGGCTGCACGGTGACCGCCAGCTCCGACGACGGGGCCACCACCAGTGCCCGGGCGAACAGCGCGTGCGCGCTGATCGGCACCATGAGCAACGCTTCCAGCTCCGGCCAGACGATGGGACCGCCCGCGCTGAACGCGTAGGCCGTCGAGCCCGTCGGGGTGGCCATCACCACGCCGTCGCACCCCCACCGCGACAGTGCCCGGCCGTCAATCTCCGCGACCAGATCGAGCATCCGTTCCCGGCTCGCCTTCTCCACGCTGACGTCGTTCAGCGCCCACCCCTCGGCGAGCGTCACGCCATCCTGGCGGACGGTGACATCGACGGTCATGCGTTCTTCGACCACGTAGTCCCGCTCGACAACGTGATCGACGGTGAAACTCAGCGCATCGCGCTCGGCCTCGGCAAGGAACCCGATGTGACCGAGGTTGACACCCAGGATGGGAGTGCCCGTGGGGCGAGCGACCTCGGCACCGCGCAAGATGGTGCCGTCTCCACCGAGTACGACCACCAGTTCACAGTTCACGGCCGCGTCGGGAATGGCCTTGACGAGCTCCACCAGCCCGCCCAACGCACCCACGTGCAAGTCCGGCGCCTCCTCGGCGAAAACCTTGACGTTGATGCCCTGCTGGGCGAACAGCTGCGCCGCTTCCTTGGCGACGTTGCGGGCCTCCTGGCGTCCGGTATGGGTCACGAGCAGCACCGTCCGCTCGCTCTCCATTCCGCCGGATCCAGCTCCGGGCAACGACGCCTCCTCCGGCACCCGGGCGTGCTCCGGTTCCATGCTCGCGCTCACGTCGGTCCTTCCTCGACGGCGCGTTCCACCGTCGCCACATCCAGCTCGGGAGCTTCACGCTGGAGCCACAGGAAGTATTCGACGTTACCCGACGGTCCCGGCAGCGGGCTCGCGATCACCCCGCCCACGCCGAGCCCGAGTTCCGCGGCTGCTTCCGCCACCGACAGCACCGCTTCCGCGCGTAACGTCGGCTCGCGCACGACACCACCCTTGCCCACCCGCTCCTTTCCGACCTCGAACTGTGGCTTGACCATCAGCAGAAAGTCGGCCTCGGCCGTGGCGACCTCCCGCAACGGCGCCAGAACCAGGCACAGTGAGATGAAGGAGAGATCGGCGACGACCAGCTCGACCGGCATACCGACCCGCTCCAAAGTCAGGTCCCGCACGTTCGTGCGTTCGAGCACCTCGACTCGCTCGTCCGAGCGCAGTGGCCAGGCAAGCTGTCCGTAGCCGACGTCGACGGCGACCACCGCTGCGGCGCTGCGGCGCAACAGCACGTCGGTGAACCCTCCCGTGGAGGCACCAGCATCGAGACACCGGCGGCCGGCAACCTCGAGCCCGTCTGGCGCGAAAACGTCGAGCGCACCGGCGAGCTTGTACCCGCCACGGGAAGCGTACTCCTCGTGTGGCGGTTCCGATACGATCACGGCGGCCGCCGGATCTACCATGGTTGCCGCCTTGGTGGCTGGCATTCCGGCGATCTGGACTCGCCCCTCGGCAACGAGGGTGGCGGCGTGCTCGCGAGAACGCGCGAGCCGGCGCCGCACCAGCTCCGCATCAAGCCGGCGACGTGGCGCCACGTGGTCACCCCTGCCCGTCGCCCGCAGCAGCTGCATCGTTGGTCGTGGCGGCTGGCTCCACCGCTGCACCGTCCCCGACCTCGTCCTCGGGCTCATCCGCCAACCTCTCGTGCAATGCCTGGTGAGCTCGCTCGATCACGGATACATGCTCGTGCACCGGACGCTGGTCGAGGCCACGCAACGTCCGTAACGCCTCGTCGACCGCAGGATCGCCGGTATGGTTGCCGGTATTGTCGTCGGCCTGGCTCGTGCCGTTCGGGCTCTCGTCATGCATGAGAGTAACGCTAGTACGCCAACCCCACGGAATGGTCGGACTTCACCACGAACCGGCCGGGTGATGCGTCACAGGTGGCCACGACGGTCGCCTCCGCCGTTGCCGGAGCCGTCTCCGGCCATGCGCAGCACCCGGCGGATCGACTCGGCATCGATCTCACGCCGATACGCCCACGCCGCGCCGCAGACCGCACGTAACGCGTCGAGGTCGACACCGGAGGTCCCGAACTCTGGCACCTCGTCGGTGTCGGTCCCGTCTACGGCCGAGCGGTGCAGGTGCATCGTGCCGGCCTCGATCGTCGCCGTCCATCCACCACACTGGTCTCGGCCGGGCTCCACCCCGAGCTGGGGTGCCTGCTGGTGAAGTGCACGCAGATCAGCACCCACGTATGTCGGACGCAGCTGCGGCGGCGCCATGACAAGCTCTTCCGGCGACGTCACACCCGTCAGCACGAGCAGGCTGTCGCTGCCGGCGCGTCGTGCACCGTCGATGTCGGTGTCGAGCCGATCACCGACGACCAGGGGGCGGTGAGCGCCTGTACGTACCATTGCCTCACGATGCATCGGTGGTTCCGGCTTGCCTGCGACCACCGGATCGCGCCCGGTCGCCGCACGCACCGCATCCACCAGCGCGCCGTTTCCGGGCGCGACCCCACGTGCCGTCGGTATGGTGCGATCGATGTTGCTCGCCACCCACGGCAGCCCCCGGGCGACCGCATACGCCCCTTCAGCAAGGGCACGCCAATCCACGTCAGGGCTGAACCCCTGGACTACCGCCTGCGTGTCCTCCTCCAGGGACGTCACCGGTGCCAAGCCACGCTCGCGCACCGCCTCGTGCAGGCCAGCACCTCCGACCACCAGCACTCGCGCATCGCGAGGAAGTTGTTCCGCGAGGAGTCTCGCCGCCGCTTGGGCCGACGTGACCACCTCCTGCTCGCTCGCGTGAATACCGATGCGAGTGAGATGCGCGGCCACGATAGCTGGCGTCCGCGACGCGTTGTTCGTGACGAACGCCAGGCGCATGTCCCGCGCCCGCGCCTCACGTAACGCCTGGGCGGCATGCTCGACGGGTGCCTCACCGACATATACGACGCCATCGAGGTCGAGAAGCGCGACGTCATACATCTGCGCCAGCGTGCCCGCCTGCACGCGATTTTCCGTTGCAGCCTGCGTACTCACGTTGTCTCGTGCCCTTGCCGGTCCATTTGCTCAGGCTGCGATTCTCCCCCGGACGCTCGTGCCAACCGGAAACCCGTCTCCACTTCCACCTCGTATCGGTTACGCGGGCCGTCCTGCGCGCGCCAGAACCTGCGCCGCAGGGATCCCCGGACTTCGACGATGTCTCCGGCGTCCCACATACGAACGCGGCGGCGCGCGAGCGGATTCCACGCTGCGCACATGACGGTGTCGACCGACGGCCGACGACGTCGGCCATCCGAACCGGGCTGACGGCCGACGATGAGCCGGAGGTTGACCACCTCATCCCCGCTAGGCATCGCCGTGACCTTGGGCTCTGCCGCGACCCGGCCCACGAGTCTGACCTCATTGCGATGCTCGATCGCCGGCGCGAACGCAGCACTCATTGATTCCGCTCCTTCGACGAGAGACACGACGGGCCACAGCCCGTCGAGTTGATGTGTGCAACCATCGTCTGCCGTGGCTCGCCGGAGCGCTACTGGGTGCCGAGCAATTGTGGACAACACAGGTTTCGAACCGACCCTTGTGGACAACAGCGCCCCATGTCGGGCTGCCGATCTCCAGAACGCTACGCGCTCAGCCTGATGGCGCGAGCTGCGCCGCGCGTTCCGCCGCATCCGTCTCCGCGTCGGCGTCCGCCTCGGCGGCTCGCAGAAACCACCGATGCGCCTCCCGCTCGCGCCCGGAGGCTGCGAGCGCATCGGCATACGCGTACCGCAGCCGGGCGATCCACGGCTCCGTGGACTGCGAGCGCAACTCCGGCACTTGCAGCATGGCCGCCGCAGCGGCGTGCTCACCCAGGTCGCGACGAGCTCCGGCCGCCACGATGAGCATCTCCATCCGGCTTGCCGTATCCAGCGCCGTGACGGCCGGGTCCGAAGCCAAATCCAGCGCGCGTACGGGCCTGCCCAGGCCACGCTCGCAGTCGGCCATCATCGGCAGGTACTCCGCCGAGCCCGTCATTCTCCGCGCCGCGCGGAGCTCGGCCAGCGCATCCGAATACCGTCCGGCGCGATACGCTGCGATTCCCGCCGCTTCACGGACGATTCCGATCCGGGCGGCCTTCCGCCGTGCCGTCCGGGCATGCGCATATGCTGTCTCCGGATCTTCCTCCAGCAGCGTGCCGGCCATCACGAGGTGACGCGCCACCGTCTTCGCGACACCTCCGGGCAGGCCTCGGAGTTCGGCCCGGACGTGCTCGTCGAGCTCGTCGCCGGTGACATCCTCGTCGATCACCGGCTCGTCAGCTTTCTTCTCCCGCGTCTGCTCGCCCCGCCCACCCCGTGGGGCGGACGCGTCGCCGCGTCGACGCTCCTCACCGGGCCGTGGGCGGCCGCGCCCGTTGCCACGCGGGCCGCCGGAATCGTCGCGGCCACCACGGGCACCGTCCCGCCGTCCACGTTCCCCCGGCCGGGAACGGCCGCTCTCCGGTCGCTTGCCCTTGCCGTGTGGCGGCTCGTTCTGGTTCTCGCTCACCGCCGCTCACCGCTCGAGGCAGTCACGTGCCCGTTCTCGTCGTGCCATTTCGCCATCTTGCCTCCCCACCATGGCGCTGGAACCTCCGTTCCGCCGCACGCCATTCTCGCTCACCGGCGCATACCGGCCGCTCTGTCGAAATACCCACGGCCGCTGGCAACGATGCGCCAACACGCACAGTCTTACATGCGAGTCGTGTTGTCCGATTCGGGGTACATGCGTTCTCTTGTCACGATGCCCGGGCCGTGCTGGCGGTTCAGGTTCCGACAACAAATGAAAGGGGGCCACCCGCATGCGGGTGGCCCCCTTTTTTCTGAGTGTGTGGCCGGCGGTGTCCTACTCTCCCACCCTGTTTCCGGGGCAGTACCATCGGCG
>NZ_QMIG01000024.1 GCF_003287285.1 Phytoactinopolyspora halophila | reverse complement strand
GATGCGCCGGCTGGTGAGCTGGGCGATGCGGTCGTGCTGGCCGAGGGCGACAACGGCGGTTCGAACTCGGCCGCAACCACACTGGTCGTGCTCGGTGACGACGAGGGCCAGGACGATGAGGACCAGGACGAAGAGGACCAGGACGAAGAGGACCAGGAGGATGAGGAAGAGGATGATCTTCCGGACACCGGTGCGGCCATCTGGCTGACCCTGGCCGGTGGACTCGGCCTCGCGCTTGCTGGCGGTGCCGCGATGGCGCTGCGGCGGCGGGTCACGATGACCGTCTGATCCTTTACCTGGTCACTCCATGACCTACTGGACGACGGCCCTGCTTTCCACGATGTGAAGGCAGGGCCGTCGTCTGCCGGTAGCCGAGCCGCGGGACGGCCGTCGAGAGAGCGCGATCAACGCGGATGCGGGCTGGCCGTGGCTCAGACGGCCCGCTGTACGCGAAGGATCTTGCGTCGCAGCACGATCTTGCGGCTGCCGTCGGGATAGCGGCGGAGACGAGCGAGTTCCCAGCGCCCGTACTCGGCATGCTCGCTGAGCAACTGCCGGGCAGCCCGGCGCGATGTGGTGCGGGGGAGACGTAAGTGGCGAAACTCGTATTCGGTGGCGCGAGCGAACTTGGAACCCGAATCGGCCCCCACCATGTGCTCCATTCATCTATGGTGCCACGACTTCCCGATACCGAGGATGTACGGTCGATCGCGTGACGAATGAGCCTCAGGATCGCACCCGTCTTCAGGCAGCACTTGACGGCCTGACGGACGCGCTGGAGAACCATTTGGAAGCGTGCCTCGGCCGTTCCGGCGAAGCAGACCATGCCGTGCAAGCGACGTACACGGCGTTGCGTCACGCGGCACAGCAATACGATGACCTCTTGTTCGAGTTGCGTGACGAGGTCACGCCGTGGGAATTCCCGGACGGGCCCCACGTGGACATCGAGTACGAGGATGCCGATGCCGAACCCAGCGCGGTGGGCGTTTTCGTCCGGCGCGACTACGACATCGCGGACACCGACGAGCTACTCGGAGCGGGACGCGAGGCCTACGGGGAGCTCTACCCGACGGATCCGTTGGAGGCGGCGATCGCCGATGTATCACATCCCGGACGGGCGTTGTACCAGCTGCTGCATGCGTATGGCGTGGATGGGCTCGACCAGCGAGCCGAAGGTGCTGGCCTGACACCTCGCGGAGGCACCGTGTGGGTCCAGGAACTGGCCGAAGGTGACCCGGACACGTTGGTGGGTGAACCCTTCGACGTCGTCGATGAAGAGTTGTTGATCTACCGGCTCGACGAAGTGATGGAATCCGGGACCACGGAGGAGTGAGGGGAGCGGCGCACAGCGCGGCTCGGGCCGGCTGCCTGGGGAATCCCTGCCTCAGAACCGTTCGGGGTAACCGATCTCCGGCTCGGAAACCTCGTCCAACGCGCTGCGGATCTCGGCCGGCAGCTCGAGTTCTTCGCTTTGCAGTTGCATGTCCAGTTGGGTAGCGGTGCGGGCACCGAGGATGGGAGCCGTCACTCCGGGCCGATCACGGACCCACGCGAGCGCGACCTCCAACGGGTGTACGCCGAGGCCGTCGGCGGCCGTACAGACCGCTTCGACGATCTTGCGACAGCGACCGTCCAGGTAAGGCTCGACATAAGCGGCGAGTTGGGGAGTGGCGGCTCGCGAGTCGGCTGGAGTACCGCTGCGATACTTGCCGGTGAGCACGCCGCGTCCCAAGGGGGACCAGGGCAGCAGGCCCAGACCGAACTGCTGCGCGGCCGGCGCCACCTCCCGTTCGATGCCCCGTTCGAGCAGCGAGTACTCGACCTGGGTGGAGATCAGCGAGGCGCGGGTCGCCGCACGTTCCTGATGAATGGACGCCCACGCGGTCTGCCAGCCAGAGTAGTTCGACAGGCCGACGTAGCGTGCCCGCCCCGAGGCAACGGCGTAATCGAGCGCGTCGAGTGTCTCCTCGAGTGGAGCGTTGTCGCTCCACGTCTGCACCTGGAAAAGGTCGACATAGTCGACATCGAGGCGGTCCAGAGAATCGTCAAGCTGGTCCAGCAGCGCCTTGCGCGAGACGTCGACGCGGACATCGGCACTGGTGCGCGAGATGCCGGCTTTGGTCGCGATGATGAGCTCCGAACGGGAGACCGTCGTGCCCAGCAGCGAGCCCAGCATCCGTTCAGCCCGGCCCTGGCTGTACGAAGCGGCCGTGTCGATGAGCGTGCCACCGCTGTCGACGAACGCATCGAGCTGTTCCCGCGCTTCGTGTTCGTCAGTGTCTCGCCCCCAGGTCATGGTGCCCAGCCCGAGGCGAGAGACTGCCAGGCCACTGCGGCCTACCCGTCGCATCTCCACAGGTGCGAGGTTACCTGTCGAAGGAGCACCGAAGCGGGAGCATGCCCGGATCGTCTAGAGTCGTGCCGTGGAGTTAGCTCTCAATCTCGGGTACTGGCATTCCGGTGATATCCGCAGCTCCGTCGACGTGGCCGTCGAGGCGGAGACGCTGGGGTATTCCAGCGTGTGGGCAGCCGAGGCGTACGGATCGGACGTGCCTACGGTGCTCTCCTGGATCGCGGCACGGACGGCGCGCGTCGACGTGGGGGCCGCGGTGATGCAGATTCCCGCGCGGTCTCCGGCTGCAACGGCGATGACGGCTGCCACTCTCGACGCGTTGTCGGACGGGCGGTTCCGGTTGGGACTCGGTGTCTCGGGCCCACAGGTCTCGGAGGGTTGGCACGGAGCGCCCTTCGCCCGGCCACTGACGCGGACACGAGAATACGTGGATATCGTCCGGCAGGTCCTGTCACGGCAGCGGTTGCAATACGAGGGGGAGCAGTGGCAGTTGCCGTTGCCCGGGGGTCCGGGAAAGGCGCTGCGCCTGGCCATGCGTCCGCTGCGCGAGCAGATCCCGATCTACCTCGCGGCCATCGGGCCGCGCAATCTCGAATTGGCCGGTGAGATCGCCGACGGCTGGCTGGCGGTCTTCTATTCGCCGGAGTACGCGCCCGAGGCGCTGGAGCGCATCGCCACCGGCCGCAGGCGGGTGGGAGGAAGCATGGATGGCTTCGACGTCGTACCGTCCGTTCCGCTGGTGATCGGTGACGACGTCGAGGCATGCGCGGACGTGATCCGCCCGTATGCGGCCCTGTACCTGGGCGGAATGGGGAGCCGTGAGCAGAACTTCTACAACCAGCTCGCCGTGCGCATGGGGTTCGACGACGCGGCCGCGCGCGTGCAGGAGCTGTTCCTGGATGGTCAGCAACGTGCCGCTGCCGCTGCCGTACCGTCGGAATTCATCGACCAGACGGCCCTGATCGGCCCCGTCGAACGAGTACGGGATCGGCTGCACGCCTATGCGGAGTCGGGCGTGAGCACCCTCTCGGTCATCCCGCAAGGGAGTTCAGTAGAGGAGCAACGCCAGACGCTGCGTTCGATGGCTGACGCGTTCGAGGCCGCTGGCGTGGCCAGCTAGCGCCCGTACCTCGGGAACCGCACAGCGATCCGTCGCGGATCTGGGGGAGTGAAGCAAGCCCTCGGCCTATTAGTACCGGTCAGCTGCACGCATTGCTGCGCTTCCACCTCCGGCCTATCAACCCAGTAGTCTGCTGGGGGCCTTACCCGGTTGACCCGGTGGGAGACCTCATCTTGAAGACGGCTTCCCGCTTAGATGCTTTCAGCGGTTATCCGTGCCGGACGTAGCTAACCAGCCGTGCTCCTGGCGGAACAACTGGCACACTAGAGGTCCGTCCGTCCCGGTCCTCTCGTACTAGGGACAGATCTTCTCAAGTCTCCAACGCGCACGGCGGATAGGGACCGAACTGTCTCACGACGTTCTAAACCCAGCTCGCGTGCCGCTTTAATGGGCGAACAGCCCAACCCTTGGGACCGACTCCGGCCCCAGGATGCGACGAGCCGACATCGAGGTGCCAAACCTTGCCGTCGATATGGACTCTTGGGCAAGATAAGCCTGTTATCCCCGGGGTACCTTTTATCCGTTGAGCGACAGCGCTTCCACTCGCCACTGCCGGATCACTAGGCCCTACTTTCGTACCTGCTTGACTTGTCGGTCTCGCAGTCAAGCCCCCTTTTATCCTTACACTCGCCACCTGATTTCCGACCAGGCTGAGGGGACCTTTGGGCGCCTCCGTTACCTTTTGGGAGGCAACCGCCCCAGTTAAACTGCCTACCAGGCACTGTCCCTGATCCGGATTACGGACCGAGGTTAGACGGCCAGAACGGCCAGAGTGGTATTCCAAGGACGACTCCACGAATACTGGCGTATCCGCTTCGCAGTCTCCCACCTATCCTACACAGACCGCCCCAGACGCCCATGCCAAGCTACAGTAAAGGTCCCGGGGTCTTTCCGTCCTGCCGTGCGAAACGAGCATCTTTACTCGTACTGCAATTTCGCCGGGTCCGTGGTTGAGACAGCGCCCAAGTCGTTACGCCATTCGTGCAGGTCGGAACTTACCCGACAAGGAATTTCGCTACCTTAGGATGGTTATAGTTACCACCGCCGTTTACTGGCGCTTAGGTTCAGGGCTTCGCCACCTGCGGACAGATGGCTAACCCATCCCCGTAACGTTCCAGCACCGGGCAGGCGTCAGTCCGTATACATCGAATTGCTTCTTCGCACGGACCTGTGTTTTTAGTAAACAGTCGCTCGGGCCAATTCTCTGCGGCCGGACCACGCTCACACCGCGCGGGTGATCACCCAGTCCGGCTCCCCATCTCCCGAAGTTACGGGGACATTTTGCCGAGTTCCTTAACCACGGTTATCCCGATCGCCTTGGTATTCTCTACCTGACCACCTGCGTCGGTTTGGGGTACGGGTCGCTGACACACTCGCTAGAGGATTTTCTCGACAGCGTGGGATCACCCACTTCGCCACAATCGGCTCGGCATCAGGTCTCAGGCTTGAAGGTGCACGGATTTGCCTATGCACCGCCCTACACCTTTACCCCGGGTCTACCATCGCCCGGGTTGGGCTACCCTTCTGCGTCACCCCATCGCTTGCCTACTACCGGCTGGGGTCCCGCGCTACGCCGCAACATTCCCGAAGGAGATGTCGCGGTTTCGGGCGGTTAGCCAAGATCCGGGTTCGGCAGGGCGCATGTCAGCGAGTACGGGAATATCAACCCGTTATCCATCGACTACGCCTGTCGGCCTCGCCTTAGGTCCCGACTTACCCAGGGCGGATGAACCTGGCCCTGGAACCCTTGGTCATCCGGCGGAGGAGATTCTCACTCCTCTTTCGCTACTCATGCCTGCATTCTCACTCGAGCGGCCTCCACGGCGAGCTTGCGCTGCCGCTTCATCGATCGCTCGACGCTTCCCCTACTCATCCGCGCATCATGCGCGAATGCCGTAGCTTCGGCGGTGTGCTTGAGCCCCGCTACATTATCGGCGCAGAGTCACTTGACCAGTGGGCTATTACGCACTCTTTCAAGGATGGCTGCTTCTAAGCCAACCTCCTGGTTGTCTCTGCGACTCCACATCCTTTCCCACTTAGCACACACTTTGGGGCCTTAGCTGACGGTCTGGGCTGTTTCCCTCTCGACTACGAAGCTTATCCCCCGTAGTCCCACTGCCACGCTTGACGCTCTGGTATTCGGAGTTTAGCTGACTTCAGTAACCTGTGAGGGCCCATCAGCCATCCAGTAGCTCTACCCCCAGAGCGAACCACGTGACGCTGCACCTAAATGCATTTCGGGGAGAACCAGCTATCACCGAGTTTGATTAGCCTTTCACCCCTACCCACAGCTCATCCCCCAGGTTTTCAACCCTGGTGGGTTCGGGCCTTCACCCGGTGTTACCCGGGCTTCACCCTGGCCATGGGTAGATCACTCGGTTTCGGGTCTAGGGCGTGCGACTCGTATGCCCTGTTAGGACTCGCTTTCGCTACGGCTTCCCCTCGTACGGGTTAACCTCGCCACACACCACTAACTCGCAGGCTCATGTCCCAAAAGGCACGCCATCACCGCGCCCCGAAGGGCCGGCTTTGACGGCTTGTAGGCACACGGTTTCAGGTTCTATTTCACTCCCCTCCCGGGGTTCTTTTCACCGTTCCCTCACGGTACTGGTCCGCTATCGGTCACCAGGAAGTATTTAGGCTTACCAGGTGGTCCTGGCAGATTCACACAGGATTCCTCGGGCCCCGTGCTACTTGGGAACACCGTGCGGGGAGCCATCGGGCTTTCGCCTACGGGGGTGTCACCCGCTGTGCCGGCACGTCCCAGTGCCTTCGGCTAGCTCGATGGTTTCTGACTCCCTGCCGGGTCGGCAGCCCCGGCGTGACGGGTCCCTCTACCCCGGGCAGGAAACACCTGCCGGCTTCCTCACCTGCCCGGTTTGGCCTGTTCCCCGTTCGCTCACCACTACTAAGGGAATCGCGGTTGCTTTCTCTTCCTGCGGGTACTGAGATGGTTCACTTTCCCGCGTTTCCTCCGGCTACCCTATGTGTTCAGGTAGCGGTGACCGGACATGACTCCGGCCGGGTTTCCCCATTCGGAAATCCCCGGATCGTAGCTCGGTTGCCAGCTCCTCGGGGCTTATCGCAGGCTCCCACGTCCTTCATCGGCTCCTGGTGCCAAGGCATCCACCGTGTGCCCTTGATCGCTTGCTTGACACTCGTGGTCAGATGCTCGCGACGGCCGCTGTGCAGTTCTCAAGGTACGGGCGCAGGCATCTATGTGCCAGCGCACTCAGCGGTAGCGGCTTCTGCCGTACCTCGAGAACCCAACAGCGTGCTGAACTGGCCAAATAAGAAGTTATGAGAGAACTCCTTAGAAAGGAGGTGATCCAGCCGCACCTTCCGGTACGGCTACCTTGTTACGACTTCGTACTAGTCGCCAGCCCCGCCTTCGACGGCTCCCTCCCCGTAGAACGGGGTTGGGCCACCGGCTTCGGGCGTTGCCGACTCCCAGTACGTGACGGGCGGTGTGTACAAGGCCCGGGAACGTATTCACCGCAGCGTTGCTGATCTGCGATTACTAGCGACTCCGACTTCACGGGGTCGAGTTGCAGACCCCGATCCGAACTGAGACCGGTTTTCTGGGATTCGCTCCACCTTGCGGTATCGCTGCCCTTTGTACCGGCCATTGTGGCATGCGTGAAGCCCTGGGCATCAGGGGCATGATGACTTGACGTCATCCCCGCCTTCCTCCGAGTTGGCCCCGGCGGTCTCCCATGAGTCCCCGGCCGAACCGCTGGCAACATGGGACAAGGGTTGCGCTCGTTACGGGACTTAACCCAACATCTCACGACACGAGCTGACGACAGCCATGCACCACCTGTGCCGGGCGCCCTAAGGCACCTCCCATCTCTGGAAGATTTCCCGGCATGTCAAACCCAGGTAAGGTTCTTCGCGTTGCATCGAATTAATCCGCATGCCCCGCCGCTTGTGCGAGCCCCCGTCAATTCCTTTGAGTTTTAGCCTTGCGGCCGTACTCCCCAGGCGGGGCGCTTAACGCGTTAGCTACGGCGCGGAGAATATGGTCATTCCCCACACCTAGCGCCCAACGTTTACGGCGTGGACTACCAGGGTATCTAATCCTGTTCGCTCCCCACGCTTTCGCTCCTCAGCGTCAGGATCGGCCCAGCAAGCTGCCTTCGCCAGCGGAGTTCCTCCTGATATCTGCGCATTTCACCGCTACACCAGGAATTCCACTTGCCCCTGCCGTCCTCTAGTCTGCCCGTATCGGCTGCAGTTCCGGGGTTGAGCCCCGACATTTCACAGCCGACGCGACAGACCGCCTACGAGCTCTTTACGCCCAGTAATTCCGGACAACGCTTGCACCCTACGTATTACCGCGGCTGCTGGCACGTAGTTGGCCGGTGCTTCTTCTGCGCCTACAGTCACCCTGTCCTGACGAATCAGGGCTTCGTCGGCGCCGAAAGAGGTTTACAACCCGAAGGCTGTCATCCCTCACGCGGCGTTGCTGCATCAGGCTTTCGCCCATTGTGCAATATTCCCCACTGCTGCCTCCCGTAGGAGTCTGGGCCGTATCTCAGTCCCAGTGTGGCCGATCACCCTCTCAGGCCGGCTACCCGTCGTCGCCTTGGTGGGCCGTTACCCCACCATCAGACTGATGGGCCGCGAGCCCATCCCTGGCCAGAACCGATCAGAGATCGGAACCATTTGCATCGGCCGAGATGCCCCGGCCGATGGTTATCCGGTATTAGCCCCAGTTTCCCGGGGTTATCCCGGTGCCAGAGGTAGGTTGCTCACGTGTTACTCACCCGTTCGCCGCTCCGTACCCGGTCCCGGAGGACCGGGCCGATCGCTCGACTTGCATGTGTAAGGCACGCCGCCAGCGTTCGTCCTGAGCCAGGATCAAACTCTCCATTAGAGAAACGTGAGTACCAGGCTTGAAGTCGGTGCCTGGCGTTGGCCATCGCACGCTGTTGAGTTCTCAAGGTACGGATAGAAACCGTGGGGACAAAGCCCCTGCCGGGGCGATGCCCCGATGACGTGTTCCACGTTAACAACGACGGGGGCGGGATCGGCAAATCAGCAGGGCAGCGCGATTTAGGGGGTTGCTGCGCCGTCGAGCCAGGGGCTCGGATCGGTGTGCTCGCCGTCGAGGCGGACCTCGAAATGCAAGTGCGGACCGGTGGAGTAGCCGGTGGAGCCGATCCGGCCGATCACCTGTCCCTTCTCCACGCGTTGCCCGGTGCTGACGGTCAGCCCGCTCTGGTGAGCGTAGAGGGTGCTCAGCCGGCTGCCGTCGACGTCACCGTGGTCGATGACGACCATGTACCCGTAAGCACTGTTGTACGTCGCCTCGACCACCGTTCCGGAGTCGGCGGCGTAGATGTTGCCGTCGCCAGCGGAGAAGTCGGTACCCGTGTGCATCTTCACGTAGCCGAGGATCGGATGCATCCGGGATCCGTAGGTGGAGGTCGTCTGCCCCGTCCCCGGGCGGACGAACGTGCCGCTGCCCGATCCGGAACCGTAGTCCTCCTCGGTCAGCTCTCGAAGATGCTCGCCGACGGCGGTGGCCTCGTCGAGCTGTTCCATGTACCGCTCGTAGTCCTCGAGCATCGCGTCTTCGGCGAGCTGCAAGGCGTGCTCGTAATCGTCCAGCTGGTCTTCGAGTTCGGCCTGGGCGGCCTCGGCCTCCTCCTCGGCGGCTTCCTTCTCGACACGCTTCTGCGCCGCCTCCTCGGCGAGCCGCTCGCGCTCTTTGCGCTGGCCCTCGAGCCGGTCGACGGCGTTGCGTAGTTCGGCTTGATCCTCGGCGAGCTGGCCCAGTGCGGTGTCGCCGGCATCGAGCAGTGTCTGCAAGCCGAGATAGCGGTCGTTGAGATCTTCGGGGGTGTCCGCGCCCACCAGGACCCCGACGGTGGACAAACCGTTGTTCTGGTGAGCCTCGCTGATGACGCTCCCGAGTGCGCTGCGCGCGTTGGCGGCTTCCGCCTTGAGCTGCTCGATCTCGCGCTCGCTGCGTTCGAGCGCCTGGACGGCGACCTTCACCTGTTTGCGGGCCTCTTCTTCCGCCTCGCGAGCCTGCTCGGCCTCGGCGCGGGCCCGCTCGACGTCTTGCTCGGCCAGATCGATCTCGGCGAGCACCTCTTGCATGAGCTGCTGGGCCTCGGCGACGGCGACGGTCTGCGCGCCGCGTAGTGCCTCCTCGTATGCCTCCTGCGGATCCCGGCGCTGTTGCTCGCCGTGGTCGCTGGGCAGTTCGTCGGTGGGCGGCTCCGTTGGCCTGTCGGCCGGCTGGGAATCGCTGGTCAGTGTTGCTGCCAGTGTCCCCGCCGATATCGATGCCGGCGCCGGCCCGTCGGTGGCCTGGATTTCGCCCGCGTACCCGGGTGTAGCGGTCGGACTGGCGATGCTCAAGACAACGCCCGTGGCGAGTGCCGCCACGGGCACCACACGTATGGACCCCCGCATCTGCTCGTACCAACTCCTTTCCGAGCCGCGTCAATACTACAGAATCACCCGATTCGCGGCATGTCGCGGCACCTGCGAAGACGGCGCGAAGCGTGCGAGCGGGTGGCGGAGTGGCAGGAAAGGTGGCAGGAAAGCGGGGTCATGCCCGGGCAGGTGGGGACACGTGGGGAGTCCTAGGTGGAATGGGATGGTTAGGCTCGAAGCGTGCCTGTTGTGTTGCTTGTTCGCCATGGCCAGACGGCGGCGAACACGTCGGGAATGCTGGCCGGACGTTCGCCGGGGATCGCCTTGGACGCCACCGGCGAGGACCAGATCTCGCAGCTGGGGGAGCGGCTGGGCAAGCAGAAGCTTGCCCGCGTCGTCGCGAGCCCGCTCGATCGCTGCGTGCAGACGGCACGTGTGCTGGATGCGGACGTGCAGCTGGACGAGCGCCTGCTCGAATGCGACTACGGCGAGTGGACGGGGCGCTCGCTGTCGGACTTGCGGCGGCTGAAGCTGTGGCGCGTGGTGCAAGATCACCCGTCGGGAGCGAGTTTCCCCGGCGGTGAATCCTTGCGCGCCATGCAAGCCCGGGCGGTGGAAGCGGTGCGCGAACACGACGCCGAGGTCGCCGCGGCGTCTGGGCGCAACGCCGTCTGGGCGGCGGTGTCACACGGTGATGTGCTCAAGGCGATCGTGGCCGATGCGTTGGGCTTGCATCTCGACCAGTTCCAGCGAATCGTGATCGATCCCGCCTCGGTCACCGCCATCTCATACACTGAACGACGGCCATTCCTGCTCCGCCTCAACGACACCGGCGGTGACCTGCGTGGTTTGTGGAAGGCGCAGCGTCGGCGAACGGCACGTTCCAGCGATGCCGTCGTCGGCGGCGGTGCACGTTAAGGTGAGCATCGTGGCTGTGCAGGTGTTCCGATTCGACTCGCCGGACAGGTTCGTCGTCGGCACGGTGGGAGAACCTGGAGATCGTACGTTCTTCCTCCAGGCTCGCGAGGACCGCCGGCTCGCCAGTGTCGTCCTGGAGAAGGAGCAGGTATCGGTGCTGGCCGAACGGGTCGACGCGATGCTCGACGAGATCGTCCAGCGTACCGAGGGCCAGACCGAGATTCCGGTGGTCGAAGACGTGAGTGAGGAAGATCTCGACCCGCTCGAACAGCCCATCGTCGAAGAGTTCCGGGTCGGCACGCTCACCCTGGCGTGGGAAGGTGACACCCAGCGCGTCGTCATCACCGCATACGCGGCGGGCGAGCCCGGTACCGAGGACGAGGAGCCGCCCGACGACCCCGAAGAATCCACCAGGGATGTGTTCCTGGTGAAGCTGACCGCCGCCGAGGCGCGCTCGTTCGCGCGGCGCGCACAAGCGGTCGTGGCAGCGGGCCGGCCACCGTGCCCCTTTTGCGGGCTCGCCCTGGAAGCGGAGGGCCACATCTGTCCGCGAGCCAATGGATATCGCCGGCAGGGCTGAGGAGCGCCGTGGATCTTCTGGGGCTGCTCGCCCACGGCGAGCTCGCCGTTAACGGGCGTCTCGCCGTCGCCTCAAACGCCACCTTCATCGGGCACGTCGCCCATGGCGAGCAGCGCGTCACGTGCGTGTACAAGCCGATCACGGGCGAGCGTCCACTGTGGGATTTCCCGGACGGGAGCCTCGCGGCGCGTGAGGTCGCGTCCTATCTGGTCTCCGAGGCAGCGGGGTGGCACGTTGTGCCCCCGACCGTGTTGCGTACTGACGGCCCGGCGGGCGCCGGCATGTGTCAAGTGTGGCTTGAGCAGCCCGGGACCCCCGGCTGGGTCGACGTGGTGGCACCCGACGACGTTCCGTCGGGAACCATTCCCGTCCTCGAGGGTATCGACGGCGATGGCTCGCCCGTCGTGCTCGTGCACGCCGACCGTCCCGAGCTGCGGCGGCTGGCCCTCTTCGATGTGGTGATCAACAATGCCGACCGCAAAGGTGGGCACATTCTCACGGGAGACCGCGGGGTGGCCGAGCACATGGCCACGATCGTCGGGATCGATCACGGCGTGTCGTGTCATGCCGAGCCAAAGCTCCGGACGGTCCTGTGGGGATGGGCAGGCACCGCGCTGGACGCGGCCGAGCGGGACGAGTTGGAACGGATCCGGGCGATGCTGGGAGGCGAGCTGGGCTCCCAGCTCGCCGAGCTGCTCACCGAAACCGAGCTGATCGCCATGGACGAACGGGTGTCGGCGTTATTGCAGGACGGACGCATGCCGGTGCCCGAAGGGCGGATGCCGGTGCCATGGCCGCCGTTCTGAACCTTTAGGGTCGCACTTATGCATGCCTGGGCCGTTCCTGACCAACGCCCGTTGCCCGGAACAGGTGCGCCGGTCTGGCTCCGGGACACCGCCTCCGGCGAGACCAGGGTGGCTGCCTCCGGGACGCGAGCGTCGATGTACGTGTGCGGAATCACACCGTACGACGCCACGCATCTGGGGCACGCCGCCACGTACGTAGCGTTCGACGTGCTGAACCGTGCCTGGCGGGATGCCGGCCACGACGTCCGGTACGTACAGAACGTGACCGACATCGATGATCCGCTGCTCGAACGGGCCGAGAGCACCGGACAGGACTGGGCACAGCTCGCGGCGGAGCAGACCGAGCTCTTCCGGCAGGACATGGCCTGGTTGCGGGTGCTTCCGCCGGATCGTTTCGTGAGCGCCGTCGACGCGATACCGCAGATCATCGACGTCATCGGTCGGCTCCGAGATACCGGTGCCGTCTACGAGGTCGAGGGTGACCTGTACTTCTCCGTGCGGGCCGATTCGCGGTTCGGTTTCCTGTCCGGGCTCGACGCGGCGACGATGCGCGAGCTGTTCGCCGAGCGCGGTGGCGACCCGGAGCGCACCGGCAAGAAGGATCCGCTGGACTGCCTGCTGTGGCGGAAGGCACGCCCTGGGGAGCCGGCGTGGGAGAGCCCGTTCGGCGCTGGACGCCCCGGCTGGCACATCGAATGCACGGCGATCGCGCTCGACGAGCTGGGAGCCGGCTTCGATGTGCAGGGCGGTGGCAGCGACTTGATCTTTCCGCATCACGAGATGTGCGCATCCGGGGCGCACGTCCTCTCCAGTGACCAGCCCTTCGCGCATCTGTACGCGCACGCGGGCATGGTGGGATACGAGGGCAGCAAGATGTCGAAGTCGCTGGGCAACCTGGTATTCGCGGAGTCATTGCGGCTCGGCGATGCGGAGCCCGGGGCGGTCCGCCTCGCGCTGTACACCCAGCATTACCGCTCGGACCGGGAATGGAGCGAGGGCTTGCTGCGCTCGGCGGGAGAGCAGCTGGCGCGCTGGCGAGCGGCGGTCGCGGCGCCCGCCGGCCCGGACGCCCGGCCCGTCGTCGAGGAGGTCCGGCAGCGCCTGGCCGACGACCTTGACACGGCCGGGGCGTCACGCGCCGTGGACCGCTGGGTGGACGAGACCCTCGCGAACGGGGGAGAGGAGCCGTCGGCGCCGTCGTCAATCGCCGCGCTGGCCGATTCGCTCCTGGGGATCCGGCTCGTGGAGGCGCCGCGGTGACCTCCGGGTGACGCGCCGCCCGGAGGTGCCATCCGGACGTGTCGCCGGGAGCCGAACGGGATCGGGACCGGCGGGGGCAACGCGGGTGACGACGTACCATGGGTACTGACCGCATCAACCCGACGACACAGAAGAGGTTCGAGCCCGTGTCGGATCAGACGCAATCCACGTCGCAGTCCGCGTCCAGCCCGGTGAGCACCGAGACCGGCACGGCGCGCGTGAAGCGTGGCATGGCCGAGATGCTCAAAGGTGGCGTGATCATGGATGTCGTCACCGCAGAACAGGCCAAGATCGCCGAAGATGCCGGAGCGGTCGCTGTGATGGCACTCGAGCGGGTGCCGGCAGACATACGCGCGCACGGTGGCGTTGCCCGGATGAGTGATCCCGACCTGATCGACGGGATCATCGACGCCGTCTCCATCCCGGTCATGGCCAAGGCCCGGATCGGGCACTTCGTCGAGGCTCAGGTGCTGCAGAGCCTCGGGGTGGACTACATCGACGAGTCCGAAGTCTTGACCCCGGCCGACTACGCCAACCACGTCGACAAGTGGCAGTTCACGGTCCCCTTCGTGTGCGGGGCCACCAACCTGGGCGAGGCGCTGCGCCGGATCACCGAGGGCGCGGCGATGATCCGCTCGAAGGGTGAAGCAGGGACGGGTGACGTGTCCAACGCCACCACACACATGCGTCAGATCCGTGCCGAGATCAACCGGCTGCGGACGTTGCCGGCCGACGAGCTCTACGTCGCGGCGAAGGAGCTACAGGCGCCCTACGAGCTCGTGCGCGAGGTTGCCGAGCTCGGCAAGCTGCCCGTCGTGCTGTTCACGGCAGGGGGCATCGCCACACCGGCGGACGCCGCGATGATGATGCAGCTCGGTGCCGAGGGCGTGTTCGTCGGGTCGGGCATCTTCAAATCCGGCGATCCTGCCCGGCGGGCCGAGGCGATCGTCAAGGCCACGACCTTCTACGACGATCCCGACGTGATCGGCAAGGTTTCCCGCGGCCTGGGCGATGCCATGGTCGGGCTCAACGTCGAGGAGATGCCCGAGCCGCACCGCCTGGCCGAACGGGGCTGGTGACGGCGAGAGGCTCGCGGCCGTTCCCGAGCATGATCGGATGTGGCGCGCATGGTGTCCGTTGACGCCGACGATGTCTTCGCCGATTGGGAGCAAGACGTCGACGGCCTCTGGGTGCGCCGCGCGGCACGGGTGATCGTCGTCGACGGGATCGGCCGAGTTCTCCTGCTCCAGGGGTTCGACGTCGACGAGCCGGATCGTACGTGGTGGTTCACACCCGGCGGCGGACTCGATACGGGCGAATCCGAGCGCGCGTGCGCCGTGCGTGAGTTGTTCGAGGAGACCGGCCTGCGGCTGGATCCGCAGGAGATCGTCGGGCCGGTGGCGGCGCGTAGCGTCGAGTTCCGCTACTTCGGCCGCGAGTGCCGCCAGCACGAGGTGCTGTTCTTCGCCGCGCTCGGTGCTGGGGAGACGGCGGTACGCATGGACGGCTGGACGGCGGTCGAACGCGCGTCCATGTCGGACCTGCAATGGTGGGATCGCGACGAGCTGTCGGCCACCTCGGAGACGATCTATCCGGCGGCGCTTGCCGAGATCGTCGACGATGTGCTGGCCCGGGGATGGGACGGATACGTGCGTCGTATCGGCTAGGCCGGAGCCGTGGACTGCTTGGTGCCGTCAAGCATCGCGGCCCAGTCGTTCACCGTGGCCGGGATGTCGTCGACGTCGATGGTGTCCACCGGCGTGGCGTCGAGCGTGCCGTTCGCGAGATCCTTCCAGCCGGCACTCGTCAGCACGATGACGGGATGAGCGTCCTGATCGATGCGCTCGGCGGCGATGTCGGTCATGAGCGCGGCGAGACCGGCCGCTGCGGCCGGTTCGACGAAGAGACCTTCGGCGGCGACGAGCCGGCGCTGCGCGGTCAGGATCGCCTGGTCGCTGATCATCGTGCCCCACCCACCGGAAGCGGTGACGGCGTCGGCAGCAGCGTAACCGTCGGCGGGCCGGGCTTGCTGCAATGCCGACGTGTGGCTGTAACAGCGCTCGATCTCCGGCGTGGCGACATGGTCCACGAGATAGCGAGCGATGGGCGCACATCCGGCGGGTTGGGCGGCGACGAGTTTGGGCGTCAGGCCGCGCTGGGCGAGTGCGCGCCCGATGGCGACGATCAGCGCGCCGCTACCTGTGGGGACGTACACGTGCGTGGCGGAGGGGAGTTGTTCGGCGATCTCGTAGCCGATGGTGTCGAGCGCGCGGATCCCCTCCGGATTGAACAGGTGGTTCGGGGTGGCGATGAACAGGTTGTATCGCTCGGCGGCCGCCCGCACTTCGTCGTAGAGCCAGATGAGATTGCTGCGGGATTCGTCGCCTTCGATGACGCCGTGTACGAGCTGGACCTCGGCGGAGTAGCCCATGCACGCGGATACTTTCTCCTCTGGCACGGGGTCTTCCAGCAAGACGACGCCAGGCAGGCCGGCGCGGGCGCCGTAGGCGGCCATGGACAGTCCGGCGTTTCCGGACGTGGTGACGATCCATCCCCGATAATCTTGCTGGCGAGCCATGGTCATGGTCAGGGCGGCGGCCCGATCACTGTATGCGCCGGTCGGGTTGACGGACTCCAGCTTGGCAGCGATCTGACCGATGCCGAGCTCGCCCGCGAGCCGCTCCAGCGGCAGTGTCGGCGTGTTGCCCTCGCCGAGGGTCACGTATGGGCCGCTGGCGGGCAGCTCGGAGGAGTAGGGATCGAGGGCAGGCGAGACGTGACCCATAGGTGCTCTCCTCGGAAAGGGTGAACGTAGTGAATGAAACTATCGTTTCGTGGTTTGGGAGTCTATCTCCCTTCCCCGGCGCAAGGGTGTGATGCAGGCCACATTGTTACACGTTCGATCACTGCCGGGCTCCGCAGCTGGCAATGGAGGCCGTGCGGTGTCCTGACCAGCCAGAGGTTACGGTTGATAAGGGCGCAAAACGGCCCCGCGGGCAGCTCGGGGGGCATGCTGGCAGCCGCCTCGCACACTCGCGCGCACGGCTGTGATCACACGTGATCATCACCTGGATCGGAGTATGACACCACCATGACGACCGGACCGACCATCGGGGTCCTGGCGCTGCAGGGGGATGTGCGCGAACATCTCGCAATCCTCGAGACGCTGGGCGCGCGTGGCGCGCCCGTGCGCACGTCGGAGGAGCTCGATGGCGTCGACGGCTTGATCATCCCGGGCGGGGAGTCGACCACCATGTGGCGCTTGGCGCGATCGTTCGGATTGCTCGAACCGTTGCGCAAGCACATTCACGACGGCCTTCCCGCGTACGGCTCCTGTGCCGGCATGATCATGCTGGCCGATCGGCTGGAAGAGGCCGCGCCCGGGCAGGAGACGATCGGCGGGCTGGACATCACGGTACGGCGGAACGCGTTCGGCCGCCAGGTCGACTCGTTCGAGGCCGAGCTGGACTTCCCGGTGCTTGGTGAGCCGCCGATGCGTGCGGTCTTCATCCGGGCGCCTTGGGTCGAGGGCGTCGGCGAGCGGGTAGAGGTGCTCGCGCGCGTCGCCGGCCGGGCCACCGGCCGCGGTGTCGCACACGCACCCGATTCCGAGGCCGTCACCGGTAGAATCGTGGCGGTACGAGCGGGACGGCTGCTCGCGACGTCGTTTCATCCAGAGCTCACCGCTGACGCCCGCATCCATGCGCACTTCCTCGAGATCGTCAAGGAGGCTTGAGCCTATGTCCGGCCACTCGAAGTGGGCGACCACCAAGCACAAGAAGGCCGTCGTCGACGCCCGGCGTGGCAAGCTCTTCGCGAAGCTAATTAAGAACATCGAGGTGGCCGCGCGTACGGGTGGAGGAGATCCGGCGGCCAACCCCACCCTGTACGACGCCATCCAGAAGGCCAAGAAGTCGTCGGTGCCGAACGACAACATCGAGCGCGCCGTCAAGCGAGGTGCGGGCGCCGACGGCGGGGCATCGGATTATCAAACGATCTTGTACGAGGGGTACGGATCCAATGGTGTTGCGGTGCTGATCGAGTGCCTCACCGACAACAAGAACCGCGCGGCATCGGATGTACGCAACGCGATGACCCGCAATGGTGGGTCCATGGCCGATCCCGGGTCGGTGTCGTACCTGTTCGAGCGCAAGGGCGTGATCATCGTTCCCCATCAGCAGGGTGATCGGACGCTGACCGAGGACGAGCTACTCGAAGTGGTGCTTGACGCCGGTGCCGAGGAGGTCGAGGACATCGGGGAGTCGTTCGAGATCCGATGCGAGGCCGGCGAGCTCGTCGACGTCCGCAGCGCCATCCAGGCCGCCGGGCTGGATTACGAGTCCGCGGAGGTGTCGTTCGTCCCGTCGGTGACCGTCCCTCTCGACGAAGATGGCGCAAAGAAGATCTTCCGCCTGATCGAGACGCTCGAAGACTGCGACGACGTCCAGAACGTGTTCTCCAACTTCGACGTGTCCGACGAGGTCCTGGAAGCGGTTGGCTGACCGCGTGATCCGCGTCGGGCCCGGCGCAGCCCCGAGCGGCGAGGAGCCCGCCGCGATCAGCGACCAGGCACCCAGAGCTTGGACGCCTGCGAGGATCGCGACTGCTGTTGCTGCGGGGGCTCCGGCGACGAGCTGGACGTGCTCGGCTCCCGCGGCGGAGCGGGCGTTTCCGCGAGATCGTTGGGCTCGTCTTCACCCTTTTGAGCCACGTTCTGCTCGGCTTGCACCTGGCCCAGGCGCAGCTGGCTGATCAGCTGCTCGATCTGGGTCACGGATTGCTCCGGGAGCTGGGCCCGGGCTTGATCGAAGATGAGGGCACTCACGTCGATCATCAGCCGTGCGTCGCGCCGTCCGAGCTTGGCCTGAGCCGCGGTGAGGACGCTGGAGAGGACATCGGACATGACCTGGCCCACCGGTGCGGTGCGCAGCTGCTCCAGGTACGCGCGCAGCTCCTCTTCGCTCGGCTGTCCCGCTCCCTGCTGTTCGGATGCGTTCGCGTCATCGGTCACGTATCCCAGGATAACGAGAAGTACCCTCGCGACCAGCCGATGCCAGCGGGTTGCGTTTCTCGATCGGGTGCGGGCAGAACACGGGCGTGGCCCTCGCTGCCCGGCGCGTCGGCCACGAAGCTTGCGGACGCCCGAGTAGAGTGAACCACCGAACTGGTGTTCGGCGGAGGGTGTATGCGCGTACTCGGCATTGATCCGGGCTTGACCCGATGCGGCTTGGGCGTGGTTGACGGGCTGCCCGGGCGCAAGCTGCGTCTGATCGACGTCAGCGTGGTGCGTAGCGGATCGGATGTGCCGCTGGGGCAGCGGCTCCTGCTGATCGAGGAAAAGGTGGACGCCTGGATCGCCGAGTACGCTCCCGAGGCCGTCGCCATCGAGCGGGTCTTCAGCCAGCACAACGTCCGCACCGTCATGGGCACCGCCCAGGCCAGCGGCGTGGCCGCACTCGTGGCGGCCCGGCGCGGTCTGTCCGTGGCCGCGCACACGCCCAGTGAGGTGAAGGCGGCGGTCAGCGGCAATGGCCAGGCCGATAAAGCCCAGGTGGCGTCCATGGTCATGCGCCTGCTGCAGCTGGAGGCCAAGCCCACGCCCGCCGACGCGGCCGACGCGCTCGCGCTGGCCATCTGCCATGCCTGGCGCGGCAGCGCCGACGGTATGTTACGCCGGGCGGGCGGATCCGCGCCGGCGAACCGTTTGCGGGCGGCAGCACGTGACAGCGGATCCCAGTGGCCCGAGTGGCCACGTAGCGCAACGAACGGAGAGTCTCCATGATCGCATTCGTGCGGGGAAACGTGGCGAGCGTGCGGCCGACGGAGGCCGTGCTCGACGTCGGCGGTGTCGGCCTCATGTTGCACTGCACCCCGGGCACGACGGCGGAGTTGCATGTCGGGAGTGAGGCCGAGCTCGCGGCCAGTCTGGTGGTGCGGGAAGATTCGTTGACCTTGTATGGCTTCGCCACCGACGACGAGCGTACGGTCTTCGAGCTGCTCCAGGCGGCCAGCGGTGTCGGCCCGAGACTGGCGCAGGCGATGCTGTCGGTGCACACGCCGGACGAGCTGCGCCGGGCATTGGCGGCCGAGGATGTCACCGCGTTGACCAAGGTTCCCGGCATCGGGAAGAAGGGGGCGCAGCGGATCGTCATCGAGCTCAAGGACAAGCTCGGTCCGGCGTCGGGTGACGTATCGGGCGCGGCCGGAGCGGCCGGGGGTGCCGGTGGGCTGGCTGCGCCCGCGCAGGGCTGGCAGGAACAGGTGCGTTCGGCGCTGCTCGGGCTGGGCTGGTCGGCCCGCGACGCGGATGCGGCCGTGGAGCGGGTCGCGCCGATGGCGGCCGAGAACGGCCAGACGGCGGACGTGTCGGCGTTGCTGAAGGCGGCTCTGCGAACATTGGCCACATGACGGACTGGCGGGCTCGACCGGGGTGTCGGCGATGAGCATGTTCGACAACGACGAGGCAGCGTCGCGGCTCGTGGGCGGAAGTGCGGACGCCGACGAGCGAGCGGTGGAGGCCGTGCTGCGGCCGCGGACACTGAGCGAGTTCGTCGGCCAGGAACGGTTGCGCGAGCAGCTCTCACTCGTGCTCGATGCCGCGCGTGCCCGGGGGCACACGGCGGACCACATCTTGCTCTCCGGGCCGCCAGGTCTGGGCAAGACCACCCTCGCGATGATCGTCGCTGCCGAGATGGGCGCCCCGCTGCGCATCACGAGCGGGCCCGCCATCCAGCATGCCGGCGATCTGGCGGCCATCCTGTCCTCCATCGGCGAGGGCGACGTGCTCTTCTTCGACGAGATTCACCGCACCGCCCGGGCCGCGGAGGAGCTGTTGTACACGGCGATGGAGGACTTCCGGGTGGACGTCGTCGTCGGCAAGGGTCCCGGCGCGACGGCCATTCCCCTGGAACTGCCCCGCTTCACGCTCGTCGGCGCGACCACGCGCACTGGCCTGCTGCCGGGGCCGCTGCGTGACCGGTTCGGATTCACCGGCCATCTCGATCTTTATGAACCGGCCGAGCTCCAGCGTGTGCTCGCCAGGTCGGCCGGGTTGCTGGAGGTCGAGCTTCGCGAGGACGGAGCGCACGAGATCGCGGGCCGCTCGCGCGGCACGCCGCGGATTGCCAATCGCCTGCTGCGCCGGGTGCGCGACTTCGCGCAGGTGCGGGCCGATTCCGTGGTCACGGCCGACATCGCCCGGTCGGCCCTGGAGATCTTCGAGGTCGACACGATGGGGCTGGACCGTCTGGACCGTTCGGTCTTGAGCGCGCTGTGCAAGAATTTCGGCGGGGGACCGGTAGGGCTGGGCACCCTGGCGGTCGCGGTCGCGGAAGAGCGTGAGACGGTGGAAGAAGTGGCCGAGCCGTTCCTGGTGCGCGCGGGATTGCTGGCCCGTACCCCCAGGGGCCGCGTCGCCACGCCGGCGGCGTGGACCCATCTCGGGCTGGCGGTACCGCAACGTGCACCGTTCGCGGGAGAGGCAGAGCTCGATTTATTCGGCACGAACGACGACAATTGAGATAACGCCTTGATTCTGTTATCAGGGCTGTTCGCAATATAGAATCACGCGAACGTTCCCGGACACCTAGCCGAAGGAAGCGACGTACTCATGGAAGCGCTGCTGCTCCCCATCTTGCTCATCGCGGTCTTCTATTTCTTGCTCATCCGGCCGCAGCAGCGGCAGCGGCGGCAGATGCAGCAGATGCAGCAGACCCTCGCAGTTGGCAACAAGGTCATGACCGGCAGCGGGTTGATCGCCACGGTCGCGTCTATCGACGACGACGAGGTGGAGCTCGAGGTCGCACCCGGTGTCACCAACACGTACGTGCGCCGGGCGATCATCAACGTCCTGGACGGCCAGCAGAACGAGGAAGCTTCGGACGCCGACCCGTTGGCGGCGGACGAGAGCGAGTTCTCCGACTCTGCGGAGACCGACGGCGACGCCCCGAAACATCAAGAAGCCAACGATTCCGAGTCGCGCTGAGCGCCGCGTCACGATACATCGATGATCAGCGACGCCGATCGCGACATGATGCTGTCGCGCATTCGCGATGTGCCTGATTGGCCCAAGCCCGGCGTGACGTTCAAGGACATCACGCCGTTGTTGCGGGATGCTCCCGCGTTCGCCCGGGTCATCGAGCTGCTGAGTGATGCCGGGCCGGAAACCGGAGAGCCGGTCACGGCGGCGAGCCCGCCGGTCGATTTGGTGATCGGCATCGAAGCGCGCGGGTTCATCCTCGGCGCGCCCGTGGCCCACCGTCTCGGCGCCGGTTTCGTCCCGGTGCGCAAGGAAGGCAAACTTCCGGCAGAGACGACGACGGCGAATTACGAGTTGGAGTACGGCGAGGAGACCGTCGAGGTTCACCGCGACGCCGTCGCCCCGGGCCAGCGAGTCCTCATCGTCGACGATGTGCTGGCCACGGGTGGCACGGTGAGTGCTACTGTCGAGTTGATGCGTGCGGCCGGGGCCGAGATCGTCGGTGTCAACGTGCTCCTCGAGCTCGGCTTCTTGCACGGGCGAGATCGCCTGGCCGATGTGCATCTCGATGCGTTACTGACGGTGTGAGATGTAACACACCGTTGTGACCTGCATATTTGCACACCGCGTTAGCGGATGAAACATACGCATCCTAGACTGTGTTGTCTCCTTCGTGAGAAGGCGAAAGGAGGCTTGTGGCCGAGCAGACAGCTCCGAGCGGCGCCCTCGCACCGGTCCGGGTGCGCGCGAGGCTGGCGCGCCTGACGTCGCAGCGCCAGCAATCCGAGCCTGCGCTCGAACCACTGTTCCGAACCATCAAGGCGATCCACCCGAAGGCGGACCTCAGCGTCATCGAGAAGGCCTACCGGGTCGCCGAGGAAGCACACAGCGGCCAGAAGCGCAAGAGTGGCGATCCCTACATCACCCATCCGCTTGCCGTGGCCACCATCCTGGCCGAACTCGGCATGACGCCACCCACCCTCGCGGCCGCGCTGCTGCACGACACGGTCGAGGACACCGACTACGGCCTGGATGAGCTGGCCGAAGAGTTCGGCGACGAGATCGCCATGCTCGTCGACGGCGTCACCAAACTGGACAAGGTCAAGTACGGGCAGGCGTCACAGGCGGAGACGGTCCGCAAGATGGTCATCGCGATGGCCAAGGACATCCGGGTGCTCGTCATCAAGCTCGCCGATCGCCTGCACAATGCCCGCACGTGGCGATACGTGCCGAAAGAGTCCGCGCGGCGCAAGGCGCGCGAGACCATCGAGATCTACGCGCCGCTGGCGCACCGGCTCGGGATGAACACCATCAAATGGGAGCTGGAAGATCTCTCCTTCGCCACCCTGCATCCCAAGGTCTACGATGAGATCGTGCGGCTCGTGGCCGAGCGCGCTCCCTCGCGGGACGAGTACCTGGTGAAGGTGGTGGACCAGGTACAAGAAGACCTCCGTGCGGCGAAGATCAAGGCGACGGTCACCGGCCGACCGAAACACTATTACTCGATCTATCAGAAGATGATCGTGCGGGGGCGGGAATTCACCGACATCTACGATCTCGTCGGGATCCGCGTCCTGGTCGAGTCGGTCCGGGATTGTTATGCCGTCCTCGGCATCGTGCATGCGCGCTGGAACCCGGTTCCGGGGCGGTTCAAAGACTTCATCGCGATGCCGAAGTTCAACATGTACCAGTCGCTGCACACCACCGTCATCGGGCCGCAAGGCAAGCCGGTGGAGCTGCAGATCCGCACCAACGCGATGCACCGGCGGGCCGAGTACGGCATCGCCGCGCACTGGAAGTACAAGGAGGAGAGCAACGCCGGCCGCGAGACCGACAAGTCGGCCGCCACGGCGGATCACAACGGCGCGAACGACATGGCGTGGCTGCGCCAGCTGCTCGATTGGCAGAAGGAGACCGAAGATCCGGGCGAGTTCCTCGAATCCCTGCGGTTCGAGATGGAGTCCAACGAGGTCTACGTCTTCACGCCGAAGGGCGACGTCGTCTCGCTGGCCGCCGGCGCGACACCGGTCGATTTCGCGTATGCCGTGCACACCGAGGTCGGTCACAAGACGATCGGTGCCCGGGTCAATGGCCGGCTCGTGCCCCTGGAATCCAAACTGGACAACGGCGACGTCGTCGAGGTCTTCACCTCGAAAGCACAGGGGGCCGGCCCGAGCCGGGACTGGCTGACGTTCGTCACCAGTGCGCGGGCCCGGAACAAGATCAAACAGTGGTTTTCCAAGGAGCGCCGCGAGGAGGCGATCGAACACGGGCGAGATGCGATCGCCCGGGCGATGCGCAAGCAGGAGCTCCCGCTGCAGCGCATGCTGCGCCAGGAAACGCTCACCGCCGTGGCCGACGAACTCCGCTACGCAGACATCTCGGCGCTGTACGCCGCCGTGGGCGAGGGACACGTGTCGGCGCAGAGCGTGGTGCAGAAGCTGGTGCACATCCTCGGTGGTGAGGAAGGAACCACCGAAGACGTCGCCGAGGCGGTCAGCTCGGAACGCCCGCGCCGTCGCAGCGGGGGCGATCCCGGCGTCGTCGTCAAGGGCGTGAGCGATGTCTGGGTCAAGCTGTCGCGTTGCTGTACGCCGGTGCCCGGGGACGACATCGTCGGCTTCGTCACGCGCGGTTCGGGCGTATCGGTTCACCGGGAAGACTGCTCCAACGTCGACTCGCTGCGCCAGCAGGAAGGCCGCATGGTCGAGGTCGAATGGGCACCCAGCTCCAACAGCATGTTCCTCGTGGCCGTCCAGGTGGAGGCCCTCGACCGCGCGCGGCTACTGTCGGACATCACCCGGGTCCTGTCCGATCAGCACGTCAACATCCTGTCCGCCACCGTGGCCACTGGCAGCGATCGGATCGCCAAGAGCCGTTTCACCTTCGAGATGGCTGACCCCAAACACCTGGGCCACGTGTTGAAGGCCGTTCGCGGTGTCGAAGGGGTCTTCGACGCCTACCGGCTCACCAGCGGCGTGCCAGCCGTCTCCAACTGATCCCTCTTTTCGTCCGCTGATCATGAACACTAGGCGTCCTCATGAGGACGCCTAGTGTTCATGATCAGCGGACGAAAAGAGGGTGAAACGGGTGGGCTAGCGGGCGAACTCGTCCCGGGCCTGCTCGGCCTGTTCGAGCCAGGTACGCCGCGCCTCCAGCGCTTCCTCGGCTTCGCGGATGGCCCGCTCATCACCTGAGGCACGTGCCTTTTCGAGCTTGCTTTCCAGATCCGAGATCAGGGCTTGCAGTTGCTCGACCGTGTCCTGGGCACGGGCATAGGCTTCCGGATTGCTGCGGCGCCAGTCGGCCTGCTCGGCATCGCGGATCGCATCCTCGATCTTGCGCAGGCCACCCTCCACCGAACGCCGGGAATCGCGCGGGACCGGGCCGATCCGTTCCCAGCGTTCCTGGATGGACCGCAACTCCGCCCGGGCGGCCTTCCAGTCCCGGACCGGCAGCAGGGCCTCGGCCTCGGCCAGCAACTCGTTCTTGGCCTGCAGATTGGCGTTCTCCTCGCTCTCGCGCTGTGCCTGATGCTGCGAGCGCGCCTCGAAGAACGTGTCCTGTGCTGCGCGGAACCTCTTCCAGAGCGTGTCCTCGACGTTGCGCGGCGCGGGACCCGCAGCTTTCCACTCCGCCATGAGCTCGCGGAAACGCCGCGATGTGGGTCCCCAGTCGGTGGACGTCGCGAGTTCCTCGGCCTCGTCGAGAATGCGTTCCTTGATCTCCCTGGCTTCTTCGCGACGCTGGGCCAGCTCGGCGAAGTGCGCCTTGCGACGCCGCGTGTAATGCGTGCGCGCGGTGGAGAAGCGCCGCCACAGCGCGTCGTCGGTGGCGCGGTTCAACCGGCTCAGGGATTTCCACTCTTCGAGCAGTTCTCGAAGCCGGTCGGCGCCGTGCCGCCAGTCGTCGCCGCCGGCGATCTCTTCGGCCTCGGCGACGATGGCCTCCTTGCGAGCATGAGCCTCCTCTTGCGCCTTGGCCCGAGCTGCCCGGCGTTCGGCCCGGCGCTCGGCGACGTGCTGTTCGACCGCGTCGAGCCGGCGGCTCAGCGCGTCGAGGTCACCGACGGCCTTGGCGTCGACGAGGGCGTCGCGCAGCTTGCGAACGCCGGCGGCGATGTCGTCGGGCGCGGCAGCGCCAGACGCGAGCCGTTGTTCGAGGAGGTCGACCTGCACGGCGAGCTCGTCGAATTTGCGGCCGAAGAACTCCAGCGCTTGCTCGGGTTCGCCGACTTTCCAGGACCCCACCCATCGCTCGCCCTCTGCGGTACGGACGAAGACCTCGCCGGACGCGTCGACTCGGCCCCATTCGTTGGAGGCGACGGTCTCGGGAGCGGCACTGGTTGCGTCGTTGCCCGGCTGAGTAGCGGCCGACTCGGGACCGGGCTGACCCGGGTCCATCTGGTTCGGGTCCGTCTGGCCCGAGTCCACCTCGCCCGGGTCCTTCTGGCCCGGGTCTGTCTGCGCCGGCCGGGTTTCCGGGCTACCGGGAGTCTCGGTCACGATCAGTCCTCATCCGGGTTCGGGTGAAGGCATGGGAAACGTCACAGTATTCAAAGACGACATCAGGAGACATCTTTGACGAACATGGTATTCGAGGGGACAGTCTAAGCAGGATGAGCCGCTGTGAAGATAACGAGTTCGCGGCGATCGCGCTGCGACCGGTAATCTTCCCGGGTGCTCCTACTTTCCTTCGCTAGCCCCGTACTGGGCACGAACTGTTATATCGTGGCACGCGACGGCGGCGAGGAGTGCCTGCTCGTCGACCCCGGGATCGGCATCGACGACGATCTGGAGAAGATCCTCGCCGAGCACGCGTTACGGCCCGTGGCCGCACTGGTCACGCACGGCCATGTGGATCACACGTTCGCTCTCGGGACGTTGTGCCAGCGTCGTGAGCTGCCCGTGTACATCCACGAGGCGGATGCCTACCGGCTGGATGATCCGATCGGTACGCTGGGCCCCGAGCTCGCTCCGATGCTGGCCGGGCTGGCCGGCGAGTGGTCGCGCCCGCCAGACGTGCGCTTCGTCCGTGACGGTGCGAGTTTCGAGGTGGCCGGCATCACCGTGCGTCCGTGGCATGCACCGGGGCACACGGAGGGCTCCGTGCTCTACCACCTGCCCCAGCCGGACGCGGACACGGCACACCTGTGCTTCACCGGGGACGTGCTGTTCGCGGGCACCATTGGCCGGACCGATCTCCCGGGCGGAGATCCGGCGACCATGGAGCGCACGCTCGCCGAGATCGCGAAACCGGAATCCGGCGGTGGGCTGCCGGACGCGACCTCGGTGCTGCCTGGCCACGGCGACGGAGACACGCTGGGCAACCAGCGCCTGACCAACCCGTTCCTGCGGAATGTACGAGGACTATCGTGAATCAACCCCTGTTCGCGGCCCCGAAGGGCACGTTCGACCACGTACCGCCGCGTGCGGAGACGATTCTGGCCGTGCGCGATGCCATGGCTGAACAGGTACGGCGCGCCGGCTTCGGATACATCGAGACGCCCTCGTTCGAGGAGACCGCCTTGTTCGTCCGTGGCGTCGGCGAGTCGACCGACGTCGTGACCAAGGAGATGTACTCCTTCACCACCAAGGGCGGCGACGATGTCACGCTGCGCCCCGAGGGTACGGCTCCGGTGCTGCGTGCCGCGCTGGAGAACAACCTGCACCGCGGCGCGCTGCCGGTCAAGCTCTGGTATTCGGGCTCGTACTACCGGTACGAACGCCCCCAGAAGGGCCGGTATCGCCACTTCTCGCAGGTCGGCGCCGAGGTGCTCGGAACCGAGGACCCCGCCAGCGACGCCGAGCTGATCGTGCTGGCCGTCGACGCCTACCGGGCGCTGGGGATGACGGGCGTGCGCGTGGTCCTGAACTCGCTGGGCTCGGAGGAATCGCGTCCGGCGTACCGGGAGGCGTTGCGGGAATACCTGCGTGGCCTCGATCTGGACGAGCAAACCGCCGCGCGGGTGGAGGCGAATCCGCTGCGGGTGCTCGACGACAAGCGTCCGGAGATCCAGGCCGCGCTGGCCGACGCGCCAGTCGTGGCCGACTTCTTGTCCCCGGCCGACCGCACTCACCACGACACGGTGTGCGAGCTGCTGGCCGAGGCGGGCGTGCCCTTCGAGCAGGACCCCCGGCTCGTCCGCGGTCTCGACTACTACACGCGCACGCTGTTCGAGTTCGTCCACGACGGCCTGGGTTCGCAGTCGGCCGTTGGCGGGGGAGGGCGCTACGACGGGCTGTCCGAGCTGCTCGGCGGTCCGCGCTTGCCGGGTGTGGGCTGGGCGCTCGGTGTCGAGCGCACCGCCTTGGCCCTGGAAGCCGAAGGCGTGCCGCTTCCTGGCCAGAACGGGCTTGACGTTTATGCGGTGCCGCTCGGTGGCGAGGCCTCCCGGCACCTGTTCGGGGTCGCGACCGAGCTCCGCCGCGCAGGTGTGCGCACCGACATGGCCGTCGGCGGGCGCGGGCTGAAAGGCGCCATGAAGGCGGCGGATCGCAGCGGGGCGCGGTTCGCACTCGTCGTCGGCGAGCGCGACATCGCCGAGGACGAGGTCCAGGTGAAAGATCTGCGCTCGGGCGAGCAGGAGGCGGTGTCGTTCTCCGACGTGGTGCCTCACGTCACCCGGCGACTCGGGCACTGAACGACGGACCCGGACACTGAACGACGAGAGCTCGCCCTTTGGAACGCTTGAACGATGGAGAGCTCGCCCCCTCCCGGCCGGCTGCGCTGGTAGCCGGGGAGGGGCGAGCTCTCATTCGGCTCTGCGGATTGGGGTTCCTACTCCGCTTCTGGCTTGACCGTGATCAGCTTCCACTCGGGGCGGCTGAAGAACTCGATGTTGGTCCGGCGGACCGTGACGGCTAGCAAGATCAGCCCGACCAGGTTTGGCAGTGCCATCAGGCCGTTGAGGATGTCCGCGATGTCCCAGACCAGATCGAGGCTGGCGACCGAACCCACCAGGATGAACAGGCAGAACACGACCCGGTAGGGCGTGACGGCCACCCGGCCGAACAGCCGGTCCATGCAGCGTTCGCCGTAGTAGGCCCAGCCGAGCAGGGTCGAGAAGGCGAAGAACACGACGGCGAGCGACACCAGCGTGCCTCCCCAGTCTCCGGGCAGACCTTCGCGGAACGACTCGGCCGTGAGCACGGCGTCCTGCAGCTGCTCGCCCTCGTCGTCGACCTCGGTGTACATGCCCGTGGTGACGATGACCAGCCCGGTGAACGTGACCACCACGAGCGTGTCGAGGAAGGTCTGGGTCATCGACACCATAGCCTGGCGGACCTCGTGCGTGGTCTTGGCCGCAGCAGCGGCGATACCTCCGGTGCCCAGGCCCGACTCGTTGGAGAAGATCCCGCGCGCGACACCTTGGCGCAGCACCAGCAGGATGCCGGCGCCGAGGAACCCGCCGGCTGCCGCCTCACCGGTGAATGCGCCCTCGAAGATGGTCGCGATGGCCTGCGGCAGGTCGGCGATGTTGAGGAGCAGGATGACGGTGGCGCCCAGGAGGTAGAAGATCGCCATGAACGGCACGAACGCGGCCGTGAACCGGCCGATGGATTTGATGCCGCCGAGGATGACCAGGGCGGCTACGAGCATGAGCACCAGGCCGGTGGCCCACGTCGGGAATCCCCACTCGTTGTCGAGGGTGGACGCGACCTGGCCGGATTGCACGCCGTTGCCGATGCCGAACGCCGCAAGCGCTCCGAAGATGGCGAAGAGGATGGCCAGCACCTTGCCCAGGGCGGCCATCTTGCCGTCGCCGTACTTCTCGCGCAGCCCCTCGCTGATGTAGAACATCGGGCCACCGCTTTGCTCGCCGGCGGCGTCCTGCCGGCGGTACTTCACCCCGAGGAACGCTTCGGAGTACTTCGTGGCCATGCCGACCAGACCGGTGACCCACATCCAGAACAGCGCACCCGCGCCGCCGACGGCGATGGCGCTTCCGACACCGGCGATGTTGCCGACGCCGACGGTGGCCGCAAGGGCAACGGTGAGCGCCTGGTAGTGGCTGACGTCTCCCAGGGCGCCTTCCTCTTTGCGTTTGATGAGCGCGAGCCACAGGGAATAGAAGAGCTTGGTGAACTGCACGCCTCGCAGCATGATTGTCAGGAACAGGCCGGTACCGAGCAACAGCGGTACCAGCAACCCGAACTCGACAACGGGAATGTCCAGGCCACCCCAGACGAACTCCCCGATGTATCCGATGATGTCTTCCAACGTTTCCACGCGTCGCCTCCTCGTTCCCGCATGGTGAGCGGGTACGGACCAGTAGGAACGCTAGGGCGGCGCACCTGGTACGTGATCCGCCCTTCCAGTGCCGGCCGCCCCGTGAAACTCCGGCGCATGCGTTCCGGATCGGAATGACCGGGACCTTAACGGTCCAGGTACTGGACCGGCAAGAATCCGTTCGAGATCGTTACGGAGGGCCAGGCCGTGGAATCGGGAACAACCAGGTCGCGTGTGAACCTGTAGGCAGGTGGGTATAAACCTGTGGCCAGGTGCGTGTGAACTTATGGGCACGTCGCGTGTGAACCTATGAGCAACGTAGGATCACAGGCGGCGGGCCGCCCGCGCGGCCCGCCGCCAGCCAGTCCAGCCCGTTCACGACCGAGAAGAGGTTCATCGACGTGCTCCGCACCCACCACGCCGGAACGCTGCGTGCCGGCCACGCCGGCCAGACCGTCACGCTCGCCGGATGGGTCGCTCGCCGGCGAGATCACGGGGGAGTCGCGTTTCTGGATCTGCGGGATGCGTCGGGCGTGAGCCAGGTCGTCGTCCGGGACGAGTCTGTGGCCCACGAGCTGCGCAGCGAATACTGCTTGAAGATCACCGGCCAGGTGGAGAAGCGCCCCGAGGGCAACGAGAACCCGGCGTTGCCCACCGGAGATATCGAGGTCATCGCCGGTTCCGTCGAGATACTGAGCACGGCCGATCCGCTGCCGTTCCAGATTGACGACGCCTCCACCGCAGCGCCCGTGGGCGAGGAGGTGCGGCTGCGTCATCGCTACCTCGACCTGCGCCGCGACGGTCCCGCGGCCGCCATCCGGCTGCGCAGCGAGGCGAACCGGGTGGCCCGGGAAGAGTTACTCGCCGATGGCTTCGTCGAGGTCGAGACGCCCACGATGACCCGCTCGACGCCCGAGGGCGCGCGTGACTTCGTCGTTCCGGCGCGCCTGCGGCCCGGCTCGTGGTACGCGCTTCCCCAATCGCCGCAGCTGTTCAAGCAGCTGCTCATGGTGGCGGGCATCGAACGGTACTTCCAGATCGCGCGCTGCTACCGCGACGAGGACTTCCGCGCCGATCGGCAGCCAGAGTTCACCCAGCTCGACATCGAGATGAGTTTCGTGGAGCAAGACGATGTCATCGAACTGAGCGAGCGCGTGGTCGCGGCGTTGTGGAAGCTGATCGACGTCGACGTGCGTACGCCGATGCCGCGGCTGACGTACCGGGAAGCGTTCGACCGCTACGGTACAGACAAGCCTGACCTGCGGTTCGGCCTGCCGATCACGGAGCTGACCGACCACTTCGCCGACACGTCGTTTCGCGTGTTCCAAGCTCCTTACGTCGGCGGCGTCGTGTATCCGCGGGGCGCGTCGCAGACCCGCAAGGAGCTCGACGGCTGGCAGGACTGGGCGAAGGCGCGGGGCGCGAAAGGTCTCGCCTACGTTCTGGTCGGCGAGGACGGCGAGCTGTCCGGTCCGGTGGCCAAGAACCTCTCGGAATCCGAAAGGGCGGCACTTCCCGATCTGGTGGGCGCCGATCCCGGTGATGCGATCTTCTTCGCGGCCGGCTCCCGGAAACCGTCGCAGTCCCTGCTGGGGGCGGCACGCCTGGAGATCGGCCAGCGAACCGGACTGATCGACGAGGACGCGTGGTCGTTCGTGTGGATCGTCGACGCACCGATGTTCGAGGCGGTTGCCGACACCGACGACGTCGCCGTCGGTACGGGTGCCTGGACCGCCGTGCATCACGCCTTCACCGCTCCCAAGCCCGAGTGGCTGGACAGTTTCGACGCCGATCCGGCGAATGCGCTGGCGTATGCCTACGATCTGGTGTGCAACGGCAACGAGATCGGTGGCGGGTCCATCCGTATCCACCGCCGCGATGTGCAACAGCGGGTGTTCGATGTGATGGGCCTCTCGCCCGAGCAGGCGCAGGAGAAGTTCGGTTTCCTGCTGGACGCGTTCAAGTACGGCGCGCCGCCGCACGGCGGTATTGCCTTCGGCTGGGACCGTATCGTTGCCCTGTTGGCTGGCACGGAGTCGATCCGGGACGTGATCGCCTTCCCGAAGACCGGGGGCGGCTTCGACCCGCTGACCGGCGCTCCGGCACCGATCACCGCGCAGCAGCGCAAGGAGGCCGGGGTAGACGTCATTCCCGGCGAGGACGAGAGCTCCTGACCGCGTTCCGCAGCCGCCGGCACCGAACGTAGAGGTCGTCAACGAACCGACATTATCGAGGCCATGACCTCGATAATGTCGGTTCGTTGGTCGCCCCCTCCCATGATCATGAACACAAACCGGCCACATAGGTCGATAGGTGTTCATGATCATGGGAGGGGGCGTGACGACCTTATTCGTTTCAGTTCCTATTTCATCTTCGTAACGACCAACGTACGTGCGTATTGACGTCAAATGTCCGCTGTGTTTCTCTTTGCGTTAGTGATCCGGTTCAGTAGGTCGCTCTCGGCGCCTCGGGCGGCCTAGCAGAGTGTCTGCCAACGCGACATCCCCCAACACAGCCAAGACATCGAGGGGTATCCGAAGCTCCCTCGGGAGCGCTCCCGAAATGTCCCGCGAACGCCACCCGCGACGACGTACCCGAGAGAGGAGCGACACGATGCGTCAGTGGAGGAGATTTCTGGTTCCGCTTGCCGGCGCTGGCCTGGTGCTGGCTGCCTGTACCGAGGACGTGACCGATGATGTAGCCGACGGCGAGAACGTCGACGAGGCCGAGGACACTGACGACGCTGATAGTGCAAACGCCGGCGAGTTTCCACGCAACGAGACGGTGTATACCGGCGGTGCGGAGTGGGGCACGTACGAGGACTGGAACCCCAACACCGACGGTGAGGCAACGTTCGTGCGCGGATTCCTGTACGAGACGCTGTTCTGGTTCGATCCCTGGGAAGCCGAGCTGAAGCCGTGGCTGGCCGAGAGCGGCGAATGGATCGAGGAGGACGTCTACGAGGTCGCGCTCCGTGATGGGATCACGTGGCACGACGGCGAGCAGCTCACCGCCGATGACGTGAAATTCACCTTTGACCTGCGCGACGTTCCCGGCGTCGAGTTTCCCGAGCTGGACGAGTGGCTCGACGAGGTGGAGGTCGTCGACGATCTGACGGTGCGCTTCCACTTCTCCGACCCCCGTGCCGGGCAGTGGGACAACGTGCTCTACGACCGCGAGATCGTTCCGGAGCACACGTGGGGCGAGATGGATCGCGAGGAGATCCCGGAGGCCTCGGGCGAGGACATCACGATCGGAAGTGGTGCCTACGAATACCACAGCCACGACGAGAACCGGGCCCGGTACGAGCGCTACGACGACTGGTGGGCCACGGAGCATCTGGGTCTGGAGATGGCCGCGCGTTACGTCGTGGATTTCCGCAACGAGAGCAACGAAGTTGCGATGAGCCAGATCCTGCAGAACGAGCTGGACCTGAGCAACTTCTTCTTGCCGGGAATCAACCAGGTGCCTGAGTTCGGTGAGAGCGTGCACACGTTCTATTCCGAGGAGCCGTACATGCTCTCGGCGAATACGGCCTCCCTGATCCCGAATCACGACCGGTCGCCGACCGACGACGCAGACTTGCGCCGTGCGCTGGCCTTCAGCATCGACGTGGACGACATCGTCGACACGGGTTACCAGGGCATCGTCGAGAAGGCCGACCCCACGGGGATGCTGCCGCTGTGGCTCGACCAGGGATTCCGTGACGACGAGGTGGTGGAGGAACACGGCTTCAGCTACGACCCGGAGGAAGCCGAACGCATCCTGGATGAGGCTGGTTACGTCGACGAGGACGGTGACGGCTGGCGTGAGACGCCGGACGGTGAGGACATGGAGCTGGACTTCATCGTGCCGAGCGGGTGGACCGACTGGGAGCTGGCGGCCGAGGTCATCGAGGAGAACTTGCACGACGTCGGTGTGAATGTCGTGCTCGACTTCGTCGACCCCGGACAGGAGCTGGATCCCCGGCGCGACTCCGGCGACTACGATCTGGTGTTCGACAACCAGATGCTCCTGCAGAACCACCTGTTTGCCCAGTACTTCTACCTGTATGAGCTACCCGTCCTGGACGAGCAGGCGAACCGGGACAACCCTCACCGGGTGGAGAACGAGCACGCGTGGGAGCTCACGCAGGAGCTCGCCCGGCTGGGCACGCCGCCCACCGATGATCCGGATGACGACGAGCGCTTCATGGAGATCGTCTCCGAGTTGCAGGAGATCACGCTGGAAGACATGGTGATCATTCCGCTTTGGTACAACGGCCTGTGGTCGCAGGTGAACGACTCCACCTGGACGAACTGGCCGTCCGATGATCCGGATACGCCCAACTACTACCCGACGACGTGGGCCAACGAGTTCATGCTCGGTGGGCTGATGACGTTCACCGAGATCGAGCCGGCTGGCTGACCACCGATCCGTCGGTCCCGGCCGGCCCGGTGACGGTCCGGCCGGGACCGATGTCACCCGATCACGAAGGGGGCCGGACGCCGGCTCTGGTCGAGGAGGTCCTGTGGGGCGATATCTCGGACGAAAAGGGCTGATCTACGCCCTGACCCTGTTCGTTGCCGTGACCATCAACTGGATGCTTCCGCGGTTCATGCCGGGTGACCCGATCTCGGACATGGTGTCCCGGGCGGGGCTGCGCGATCCGGAGGCGGCAGCCCGCATGCAGGCATATTACGAGAACCTGTTCGGCCTCGACGTGCCGATCTGGCAGCAGTATCTCAACTACTGGGGCTCTTTGTTCTCGTGGCCGCCAGATCTGGGAATCAGCATGTGGTCGTTTCCCAGGCCCGTGGGCGATCTGGTGATGGGGGCATTGCCGTACACACTCGCGCTGCTGATTCCGGCGATCCTGCTGAGCTGGTACGTGGGCAACAAGCTTGGTGCGCTGGCGGCCCGGCGGAAGGCACTCGACAACACGGTGCTGCCCGTCTCGTACTTGCTGACCGCGACACCGTACATGTGGCTGGCGATCTTGCTGGTGTGGTTCGGCGGGATGCAACTCGGATGGTTCCCGAGCTCGCGAGCCTACTCCGGAAACCTGGTGCCGGAGTTCTCCATGTCCTTCATCGGCAGTCTGGCACTGCACTGGGTGTTGCCGTTCTTGTCGCTGTTCCTCGTCGCGCTCGGGGGTTGGGCGATCGGGATGCGCAACCTGGTGATCTACGAGCTGGAGTCGGACTATTCCAACTACCTGGGCGCCCTCGGCGCGCCGCCACGGCTGATTCGCAAGTACGCCTTCCGCAACGCGATGCTTCCCCAGATCACCGGCCTGGCTCTGCAGCTCGGCGTGGTGCTGACCGGGAACATCGTTACCGAGGTGGTCTTCAACTACCCAGGGCTGGGTTTGCTGCTGCTCAACGCCATCACCAGCACGGACTTCTTCCTGCTCCAGGGCATCGTGCTCTTCGTGGTGATTGGCGTGTTGATCTGCAACTTCGTCATAGACATCGTTTACGTCTGGGTCGATCCGCGTACCCGGACCGGGCTACAGGGGGCGAGCGCATGACCGACATGAAGTCCAGCCCTGCCGGTCGCTCCGGCGCGGCCGCGCCGGCTCCCGATCCTGCGAGTGCCGCACCAGGCCAGACGGCGACGACCGATCCGCTCGGCGCGGCTCCCGCACTGGCCGGGCGCCGGCGCTCGGAGATGCTCTACTTCGCGTTACGTAACCCGAAGGTGATCCTCGGCCTGTCCGTGATCGTCGCGTTCCTCCTCTTCGGGTTGCTGGGCCCGTTGTTCAGCGAGTTCGGGCCGCGCGAGCGCAACGCCGGACCGCTGGGAGCGGCGCCGTCCAGCGATTTCTGGCTCGGCACAACCTGGACCGGCCAGGACGTGTTCACCCAGCTCGCACACGGCACCCGGGCGACGTTCCAGGTCGCGCTCATGGCCGCTGCCATCTCCGCGTTCATCGGCATGACGATGGGGTTCGTCGCTGGATACCGGGGTGGCCGGCTTGACGAGATCCTGATGATGATCACGAACATCGTCCTCGTCCTGCCCGTGTTCGTCGTCGTGATCGTCGTGACCGCGTACCTCGGCATCTCCAACACCGCCACGCAGGCGCTCGTGATCGGTTTGTTCAACTGGACCTGGGTCGCCCGGGCGGTACGGGCCCAGACGCTGTCCCTGCGAGCGCGGGACTTCGTCGACCTCGCGCGGCTGAGCGGAGTGCGCACGTTGAGCATCATCCGCCGCGAGATCGCGCCCAACATGGCGTCGTACCTCGTCATGACCTTCATCTTGCTGTTCGCGGGTGCCATCGTGTTCGCCGCCACGCTCGACTTCCTGAATCTGGGCCCGCGCGGCGGCATGTCGCTGGGGCTGATGTTGCAACAGGCAAACCAGCAGGCCGCGATGTCGTTGGGCCTGTGGTGGTGGTTCGTCTTTCCGGGCGCGGCAATCACGGCGATCACCGGATCGGCATATCTCACCAACGTCGGCCTGGACGAGGTGTTCAACCCCAAGTTGAGGGAGATGTGAGCGTATGAGCCTGCACGTGGACGACCTGCGGGTCTATTACCGCACCGTGCACGGGGACGTACAGGCCCTCGACGGCGTCACGTTCACCGTGGAGGACGGCGAGATCATGGGGGTGGCCGGGGAATCCGGCTGCGGCAAGACGACGCTCAGCAAGAGCCTGATCCGCCTCGACGGCCGCATGCGTCACATCGGGGGAACGGTCGAACTTGACGGCTCCGTGTTGCCCCTGGAAGACGACCGCGCGATGAACCGGTTCCGGTTCACCGACGTGTCGATCATTCCGCAGTATGCCATGAGCGCGATGAACCCGATCCGCAAGATCGGCACGATGATGCGCGAGTTGTTGGAGTCGCGTGGCGTCGACTTCAAACAGCTCCGTCCCGAGCTGGAGCGTCGCCTGGAGCTAGTGGGCCTGTCCCGGGATGTCTTGACCATGTTTCCGATCGAGCTGTCCGGCGGGATGAAGCAGCGCACCGTGATGGTGCTCTCGACGCTGTTGAACCCGTCCCTGCTCATCGCCGACGAGGTGACGTCCGCGCTGGACGTGTCCACGCAGCGGGCAGTTGCCGAGACGATGGCGGAGTTCCGCGATCGGGAATTCGTGACCAGCCTGATCTTCGTCACCCACGACGTCTCGCTGGTCTACCAGATCGCCGACACGATCATGGTCATGTACGCGGGAAAGCTGGCGGAGAAAGCCCCCGCCGACACGCTGGTGAAACAGCCGCGGCACCCGTACACGCAGCAGCTCATCTCGTCACTTCCCGAGGTCGGCGTGCGCTACGAGGAGCAGCAACTTGCCGGGATTCCGGGAACGCCACCGGGATTGCTCGATCCTCCCGGCGGATGCCGGTTCCGCGCCCGGTGTCCGCTGGCGTTCGACAAGTGTGTGGAAGAGCCCCCGTTCGTGGAGATCGAGCCCGGCCACTCGGTGGCGTGCTGGAAGGCGATGTGACGATGTTGACGGTTGATCGAGTATCGAAGGTGTATCGGACGGGTGCGTTCGGCACGAACCAGCTGACGGCGGTGCAGGATGTCAGCTTCGACATCAATCCGGGCGAGGTGGTGTCCCTGATCGGGGAGAGCGGCAGCGGCAAGACGACGATCGGGAAGATGGTGCTGCGCCTGGCATCGATCACCTCGGGCACGATCACGCTCGACGGCGTCGACATCTCCACGTACCGGGGCCGCGGTCTGAAGAACTACTATCGCCACGTTCAAGGTGTGTTCCAGGATCCGTTCAGCTCGTTCAACCCGATCTTCAAGGCGGATCGCGTATTCGCGATGCTCAAGGGCCAGTACTTCTCGTCGATGGGCCGCGACGCGTGGCAGCACAAGGTGGAGGCCGCTCTCGACGCGGTGCGGCTCGACCCGGCGGCCGTGGTGAACAAGTACCCGCACCAGCTCAGTGGTGGCCAGTTGCAGCGCCTGCTGATTGCCCGCGCGTTGTTGCTCGACATCAAGGTCCTCGTCGCCGACGAGATCATCAGCATGCTCGATGCCTCCACCCGGATCGACGTGTTGAACCTGCTTGCCGAACTCAAGGCCGACGGACTGGGTATCCTCTTCGTCACGCACGATCTCGCGCTGGGCAACTACATCAGCGACAAGACCGTCATCCTGCAAAAAGGGGTCATGGTCGAGACGGGCGAGACGACGGCCGTGTTCACCGATCCCCAGCACCCGTACACGCAGCAGCTCCTGGCGTCGGTGCCGCGCCTGGATCGACGCTGGCAGAAATGAGTGTTGGTGGTGCCGACGCCGGTGGAATGATGACGGTGCGAAGCGCGTCGGAATGCGCAGAATTCTGGGGAGGATGAGTGACCAAGCCGCCGACGATCGCCGACATCGCCAAGCGTGCTGGCCTCTCCAAGGGTGCCGTGTCGTATGCGCTCAACGGCCGGCCAGGGGTGTCGGAGGCAACCCGGCAGCGAGTCCTCAAGCTCGCGGCCGAGATGAACTGGCATCCCAACAGCGCAGCGCGGGCACTGTCAGGGGCTCGTGCCGGCGCGGTCGGGCTTGCCCTGGCGCGGCCGGCGAGCGTCCTCGGCATCGAGCCGTTCTTCATGAGATTGATTTCGGGGATCGAGACGGCGCTGTCTGCCGCATCGGTGGCGTTGCACCTGCAGATCGTGAGTGATCACGAGGCGGAGATCGCGATCTATCGCAGGTGGTGGGCCGAGCAGCGTATCGACGGCGCGTTCATCGCCGATCTTTGGGTGGGCGACTCGCGACTTCCCGTCCTTGAACAGCTGGACCTACCGGCAGTGATCATCGGTGGTCCGGCCGAGCGCAGCACGTTGCCCGGCGTCTGGGTCGACGATTCGGCCGGCATGGCGATGATCGTCGAGTATCTCGCTGCCCTGGGACATCGCCGGCTCGCACATGTCAGCGGATTGCCGAGCATGTTGCATACCCAGCAGCGCCAGGCCGCCTTCGACGCCGCGGTGGCGCGGCTGGGTCTGGACGAGCCGGCCGGAATGAGCACGGACTACAGCGCGGAGCAGAGCTCTCAGGTGACGCGGCGGCTGCTCAGCCTCACGCCACGGCCCACGGCCATCATCTACGACAACGACGTGATGGCAGTGGCCGGCACGTCGGTTGCCCACGAGATGGGCGTCGACGTTCCGGGACAGGTCTCGATCGTGGCGTGGGAGGACTCCGTGTTGTGCCATATCGTGCACCCGCCGCTGTCGGCGCTGAGCCGGGATGTCGTGGCCCACGGTGCCCGCGCGGCCGAACACCTGCTCGCCAAGATCGGGGGCGAGGATGTCGACGACTATCAGGTGGACACTCCCGCCCTGGTCACGAGGGGAAGTACCGGCCGGGCACCACGCTGAGCGGTGTCCCGACCACCAGCGACCCGCACGGTCACCTCCCGCGATCGGCTCGCACCGTCCAACCGTCCACGTGTCGGCCGACCCCGCACCCCGGGGGCGACGGACGACGGCGATCGGTTATCATGAATGACGTGATTTACGGTATTGCAGGCACGGCCTCCTGCCGGCTGCGTCGCACCAGCGCGGCGTAGCCGAACAGCTGGCTGATCACACACTCGGCAAGCGCGGGTACGCCGCATACCGCGCAGGTCCCGGCGAACTCTCGTTCCCGGTCGACCGCGCGGTCGCGCATTTCTCGATGACCGGCGTAAGCGGTTCTGGCTATATCCGCCGAACCGTTTCTGACCCGAGACGGCCGTGTGATGACAACTGCATGGAACAGGCACAATCGCAATTCACCGAATAACTCTCCTGGAATTCACCTCCTTCGTGACGCGTCGGTCGCGCGGCGGCTCGTGACGTCCGCGGCGGTGACGACCGGAGATCTCGTCGTCGAGTTCGGCGCCGGAACCGGCGCATTGACGGCATATCTGGAGCGTACCGGGGCGCGGGTGATCGCCGTAGAAGATCACCCCCGGTTCGTCAGGCGTCTCGAACGGCGCTTCGCCGCGGGCGGCACCGTTCGCGTCGTCGCCGAGGACGCCCGTGCGGTCCCGCTGCCGAACCGGCCGTACAGCGTGGTCGCCAGTATCCCGTACGCGATCTCCACCCAGCTTCTGCGCCGCCTTCTCGGTCCGGACGACACCGCGCTCGTCGCGGCAGACCTCGTCGTGGAGTGGGGTTTTGCGAAGCGTGTGACGTCGAGCCAACCCCGGAATTTCGACGTGGCATGGTGGCAGGCCCGGTTCGACATGTGGATCGCGGCACGAGTTCCGGCACGCAGCTTCCAGCCCTCGCCCCAGGTCGATTCGGCTCACCTGGTGGTACGGCGTCGCCCGGGCACTCGTGGTGGGCAGGCGCGGCGCATCCGTCGCGACGTGCGCGCCGCATATGGAAAGAGTCCTAATAAAAGGCGGCGACGGTAAACCGGGAAGTGCGCGATTATCGCACGATCATTGCTTCTGATCTTGCTGGAGGTGTTGCCATCATGACATTCACGCGACTCGGCTTGACAAGGAGAGATACTTCTGAGATTCTCTAAATCAGAAGCAAGGCCCCCCAAGTCAGTGGCGTGGTATCCAATCTGGATGCCACGCCACTGTTCTTTTGTCACCATCGCCGTCGATGTCCAGCATGTCGTGACCAGAGCATAGGCTCGATGACATGCATCAAGAGGGTCTCTTCGGCGCCGGGCAAGCTCAACCTGCGACGCCTGCCGGGTCACTGGCGGGCGCGGACGAGGCGCATGAAGGCCAGCCGTTGGCGGTACGGATGCGCCCGCGCCACCTCGACGAAGTCATCGCCCAAGATCATTTGCTGGGACCGGGAACGCCGTTACGCCAGCTGGTCGAAGAGGACCAACCCATGGCGCTCGTGTTGTGGGGACCGCCGGGCACCGGCAAGACGACACTCGCGTACGTGGTCAGCCGCGCCACGCAGCGGCATTTCGTGGAGCTGTCGGCAGTGACCGCCGGGGTCAAGGACCTGCGCGAGGTGATGGAGCGGGCACGCCGCGAGCTCGTGCGCACGGGGACCGGCACCGTCCTGTTCGTCGACGAGGTCCACCGCTTCTCCAAGACCCAGCAAGACGCCCTGCTGCCGGGCGTCGAGAACCGATGGGTGTCGCTCGTGGCGGCTACCACCGAGAACCCGTTCTTCGCGCTGATCAGCCCGCTGCTGTCGCGCTCGTTGCTGCTCACCCTCGAACCGCTGGATTCCGACGGTATCGACGCCGTGCTGACCAAAGCTCTGCACGACGAGCGCGGCCTGGGCGGGACGGTGACAATGGAGGACGACGCGCGCGAGCATCTGGTCCGGTTGGCCGGCGGTGACGCCCGGCGCGCGCTGACGTACCTGGAAGCGGCGGCGGCCGCCGTGGCGGGAACGAATGGAGTCATCACACTCGAGGTCGCCGAGAAGGCGGTGGACCGCGCCGCCGTGCGGTATGACCGCGACGGCGACCAGCACTACGACGTGGCCAGCGCGCTCATCAAGTCGGTGCGGGGCAGTGACGTGGACGCCGCGCTGCACTACCTGGCCCGCATGGCTGAAGCTGGCGAGGATCCCAAGTTCCTGGCACGGCGGTTGATGATTCTGGCCAGCGAGGACATCGGTATGGCCGATCCATCCGCGTTGCAGACGGCCGTGGCGGCGGCCCAGGCCGTACAGATGATCGGCTGGCCGGAAGCGCAGATCACGCTGGCGCAGGCGGTGATAGCGCTTGCCTTGGCGCCGAAGTCGAACAGTGTGGTCAAGGCCATCGGAGCGGCCTCGCAGGATGTGCGCGCTGGGCTTGCCGGCGCCGTACCGCCGCATCTGCGGGATTCCCACTACCAGGGCGCGAAGAAGCTCGGCCACGGAAGCTCGTACGCGTATGCTCACGATGATCCACGCGGTGTGGTCGAACAGCAGTACGCTCCGGATTCGGTGATGGACAAGCAGTACTACGAGCCGGGTACGCGGGGCGCCGAGCGCGACTACGCCGAGCGATACGCGCGCCTACGCAAGATCATCCGAGGGGAGTGAGATCGGCCAGGCCACGACGTCGATGTCCAGGCGTGCACCGAAACGGCCAGATTGGCGAATCAGCGCACGTTTGAGGGTGGACGTTGCGAGTCGGTGTTCGCCGTGAGGCGTTCGAAGAACTCGTCCTGCGAGATGCCGCCGGCCGGGAGCCGGCCAGCGGCGACGTCGGCGGCAAGCCGCTGGAGCAGCGCGTTGACCGGCGTCGGCACCCGATGGAGGCGTCCGAGCAGCACGATCTCGCCGTTGAGGTAGTCGGTTTCCACCGACCCCGCGCCACGCGCCACGCTCTGCCAGGTTGAACTGCCCGTTCGCGGCTGGTCGCCCACGGGCCGGACGCTGAGCAGGTCGCCGCGTCGGGCCTCGTCCTCCTCGCGCGAGGCGAAGGGAATGCCGGCTGCTTCAAGGCAGGCCACGCCTTCGTCGCGGGCGCGGGTGGCGATCTCGGCGCCAGCACGGTCCAGATCGTCGTGCGGGAACACGATCTGGACCGCGTTGGCGAGGTTCAGCAACAACTTGGCGTACTTCCAGCGCATGATGTCGGTCATCGGCCGGCTGTCGAAGCTGGCGCCCGACAGCTCCGCCGTGACCTGCTCGACGACCGTGTCGACACCCTGTGGGTAGCGGCCGATGTCGAGCAGTCCGGAGATCGGTGCCGACCTGGCCTGTACCACTCCGGGTTCGAGATACGTCGCCGGGCACATGACGTGCATGGCATAGACGAAGGGGAACCGCCGCAGCGCCTGACGTTCGTTCTCCACGCCGTTCTGGGCGCACACGATCGGAAGGTCCGGGGGAGCGGAGACGACGAGATCATCGAGGGCGGGCACCGTGTCCTGGCTCTTCATGGCGAGGATGGCGACGTCGTCGGCCCGCCAGTCGACGTCGCTCACGTGAGCATGGACGGGAACATCCAGCGTCACGGTGTCGTCGGGGTCGTCAAGGCGAAGGCCACGTGTGCGCAGTGCCTCGTACTGGGCACCCCGCGCCACCAGGGCGACATCGCTGCCGTACTGGTGGAGCCGCCCTCCGATGAGACCACCGACGGCGCCGGCGCCGATGATGACATAGCGCATGATCCAGCCCCATTCGTCGTTTACGCCCGCGCATCAGCCCGGAGGCACGTCCGCGCTCACCAGTCGTGCACGGTGCCGTCGGTCAAGCGGCTCACCGGCAGATAGGCGGGCTCGTATGGGAAACGCGCGGCCGCGTCCTCGTCGTAGTCGACGCCGATGCCGGGGTTGTTGCCCGGGTGCAGTAGCCCGCCCGAAAAAGTGTAGCTGGTCCGGAAGACCTCCAAGGTCGCCGGGGAGTGCCGCATGTACTCCTGGATACCGAAGTTGTGGATGGCGAGGTCGAGATGCAGCGCCGCCGCCATGCCGACGGGGGAGACGTCGGTGGGGCCATGCATGCCGGACTTGATCTGGTACTGCGCGGCGAAGTCGAGGAGCCTTCGCATGGCCGTGATCCCGCCGGCGTGCGTGATGGCCGAACGCACGTAATCGATGAGCTGCTCGCCGATGAGCGTGCGGTAGTCGACGACGCTGTTGAAGATCTCTCCGATGGCCAGGGGCGTGGTGGTGTGCTGGCGTACCGGGCGCAGCGCCTCCGGGTTCTCGGCCGGGGTGCAGTCTTCCAGCCAGAACAGGTCGTACGGCTCGAGTGCCTTGCCAAGCTGGGCAGCCTGGATGGGCGTCATCCGGTGATGGCCGTCGTGCAACAGCGGAAGCTCGGGGCCGAACTCGTTGCGCACCGCCTCGAACACGCTCGGCAGGTGGCGCAGATACGCGCGGGTGTCCCATTCCTCCTCGCTGGGATACGCCCGGGGCTGCGCGGGTTCGTAGTCATAGCGCTGCCCGATCCCCGTGCTGGTCGCCACCCCGTAGACCTGGTCGAGGCCAGGCACGCCGGTTTGGATGCGCACGGCCCGGTATCCGAGTGCCAGATGCTCGCGGATCGAGTCGAACAGCGCCTCGAGATCGAAACCACTGGCGTGCCCGTACGCGAGGGCGCCGGTCCGGCTCGCGCCGCCGAGCAGCTGATACAGCGGGAGGCCGGCTACCTTGGCTTTGATGTCCCATAACGCGACATCGACGGCTGCGATCGCCGTCATGGTCACGGGGCCCCGGCGCCAGTACGCACCCCGGTACAGGTACTGCCACGTGTCCTCGATCTGGTGCGCATCGCGGCCGACGAGTAACGGTGCGACGTGGTCTCGCAGGTACGACACCACGGCGAGTTCCCGGCCGTTGAGGGTGGCATCGCCGAGACCAGTGACGCCGTCATCGGTGGTGATCCGGAGGGTGACGAAGTTGCGTCCAGGGCTGGTGACCAGGACATCCGCATGAGCGATCTTCATGCTCTTTGGCGCATTTCGTACGGCACGTCACCATACGCTATCAGCGCCCACGCGGGGACATCGCGGCGGTGACACGAGCGCCGATTCCGCGACCGGAACCGATCGGCGATGCGTGGTGACAACCGGCGGCACGGCCAGATGGAACCGGCGGCGCGGCCAGATGGAATCCGGGCGCCGTGAGGGCCTCGGGCGCGGTAAGGTCGGCCCTTGGAAAAGAAACCGAACCACCATCCGCATGGAAGGGCGGCACACCCATGTCCGTAGGCGAGATTGCCGGACTTATCGCGGCCGTGGCTTTCGTCGCGCTCGTCGCCATCCTCGCTTTGCCGATCATCAAGGTCGGCAAGACGGTGGACGAGCTGACCGCCACAGTCCGTGACGTGCGGCGCGAGCATGTCGCGAAGTCGGCCGTGACGGTCGACGAGACGAACACGCTGCTGGCATCGACCAACACGCAGCTTCAGCGGATCGACGCCATCACCGCCAACGCGCAAACGGTCACCACGAACGCCGCTGCGATGTCGTCGTTGTTCGCGGCGACACTCGGTGGTCCGTTGGTACGTGTCGCCGCGTTCACCTATGGCGTCCGCCGGGCCGTCGTCGGCCGGCGTGAGGGCCGCGGCCGCCGGTGGGGAGGAAACCGATGAAACGAGTCTTCTGGATCGCTCTCGGCGCGACCGCCGGTGTCATGATCGTGCGCAAGCTGACGAAAGCGGCAGACAGTTTCACCCCCGAAGGAGCAGCCGACCAGATGACGAAGGCGGCGGGAACGCTGTCGGAGGCCATCCGGGAGTTCGCCGAGGATGTGCGCGCCGGCATGGCCGAGCGTGACCAGGAGCTACGCGAAGCACTCGGAATTGTCGGCAATGACGCCGACAATGGAAGCAGTGGTGGCCGCGAACCGGACATGGCCGCCGTCGACGACCTGTTGTCCACTCATCAACGGAGAGGCACGTTCTAAGCCATGGAGACCGCCGAAATCAGGCGCCGCTTTCTCGATCATTTCGAGCGGAACGGCCACACGGTCGTGCCGAGCGCCTCGCTGATCTCCCCGGATCCGTCGCTGCTGTTCACGGTTGCGGGGATGGTGCCGTTCATCCCGTATCTGACCGGCCAGCAGGCAGCTCCGTGGCCACGCGCCACCAGCGTGCAAAAGTGCATCCGCACCCAGGACATCGACGAGGTCGGCAAGACCACCCGGCATGGCACCTTCTTCCAGATGAACGGGAACTTCTCGTTCGGTGACTACTTCAAGGAAGGCGCCATCGAGTTCGCCTGGGATCTGATCACACGATCCCAGGACGACGGAGGGTACGGCTTCGACCCGGCCAAGATCTGGGTCACCATCTACCACGATGACGACGAAGCGGCGGCGCTGTGGAAGAAGGTCGCGGATCTCCCGGAAGAGCGAATCCAGCGCCGCGGGCTGATCGACAACTACTGGCACACCGGCCAGGCCGGGCCGGGCGGGCCGTGCAGCGAGATCTACGTCGACCGCGGACCCGAGTACGGCCCTGACGGTGGCCCGCTCGTGGACGAGGACCGCTTCCTGGAGATCTGGAATCTGGTCTTCATGCAGGAGGAGATCACCGACGTCCGCGCCAAGGACGATTTCCGGGTGGTGGGCGATCTGCCGTCCAAGAACATCGACACCGGCATGGGCATGGAGCGTGTCTCCTACCTGTTGCAGGGTGTCGAGAACATGTACGAGATCGACCAGGTGTATCCGGTCATCGAGCACGCTTCCGAGCTCTCCGGCAAGCGATACGGCGCGGAGCACGACGACGACGTGCGGCTGCGGGTGGTCGGCGATCACGTGCGCAGTGCGTTGATGCTCATCGGCGACGGCGTAACGCCGTCCAACGAGGGCCGTGGTTACGTGCTGCGGCGCCTGCTGCGCCGCAGCGTCCGGGCGATGCGGCTACTCGGCTTCGACGATCCCGCCCTGCCCGAACTGTTGCCGGTCAGCCGGGACGCGATGAAGGCTGCCTACCCGGAGCTGGAGTCCGACTTCGCGCGGATCTCCACGATCGCGTACGCCGAGGAAGACACCTTCCGCAAGACCCTGCAGACCGGCACGCAGATCTTCGATCTCGCCGCCACCGAGACGAAGCAGGCCGGGCGGGCCACGCTGGCCGGCGACACCGCGTTCAAGCTGCACGACACCTACGGGTTCCCCATCGACCTCACCCTGGAGATGGCCGCCGAGCAGGGCCTGGCCGTTGACGAGGAGGGGTTCCGCCGGCTGATGGCCGAGCAGCGCGAGCGAGCCAAGGCGGACGCGCGCGCGAAGAAGACCGGCCATGGCGACATGAGCGCCTACCGGCAGCTACGCGACATCGGCGCGACACCGTTCACCGGCTACCAAGAGCTCAGCACCGACACCCGCATTCGTGGCCTGGTGCGTGACGGCGTGGGCGTGCCCGCGGCCAGCGAAGGCGAGATCGTCGAGGTCATTCTGGACCGCACGCCCTTCTACGCGGAGTCCGGCGGCCAGGAGAGCGACGCCGGCACGATCACGGCGGACGGTGCGGAGCTCGAAGTGCTGGACGTCCAGCGCCCGATCAAGGGCCTGGTGGTGCACCGCGTGCGTGTCGTGAGAGGTGAGATCACCACCGGTCAGGAGGTCCTGGCCGTGGTCGACCCGGAGTGGCGGGTCGGTGCCTGCCAGGCGCACTCGGGCACGCACGTGGTTCACGCGGCCCTGCGAGAAGTACTGGGGCCGCAGGCGCTGCAGAGCGGCTCGTACAACAAGCCCGGCTACCTGCGCCTGGACTTCTCCTGGGGGCAGGCGCTGGGTCCGGAGACACGCAGCGAGGTCGAGGAGGCGGCCAATCTGGGGATCCGGCGCGACCTGCCGGTGTCGGCCACGTACATGCCGCTAGAGAAGGCGCAGGAGATCGGTGCGCTCGCGCTGTTCGGCGAGACCTACGACGAAGAGGTTCGCGTCGTCGAGATGGGCGGCGAGTGGTCGCGGGAGCTGTGCGGTGGTACCCACGTCGCGCATTCGTCGCAGATCGGCCTGGTGACACTCACCGGGGAGAGCTCTGTCGGTGCGGGATCACGGCGTGTCGAAGGGTTCGTCGGCATCGAGGGTTTCCGGTACCTGGCGAAGGAACGCACCCTGGTCAGCCAGCTCGCGGACATGTTGAACGTGCAGCCCGAGCAACTGCCCGAGCGGGTGTCGCGGCTCGTGGGACAGGTACGTGACGCGGAGAAGAAGCTGACCCAGATGCAGAAGTCGGCGCTCGGGGCGAAGGCAGCCGAGCTCGCGGCGTCGGCGCGGGATGTGTACGGCGTCTGGCTGGTCACCCACGAGATGGACGAGGGCAGCACCGCCGATGACCTCCGGAGCCTGGTGCTGGACGTGCGGGGCAGGTTCGGCAACGAGCGCCCGGCCGTGGCGGCGAGCGCGGCAGCCGGTCCCAACGGCCGCCCGGTGATCGTCGTTGCGGCCAACGAGGAGGCCCGCCGCCGGGGGGTGACGGCCGGGGGACTGGTCAAGGCTGCCGCCCAGGTGCTCGGCGGTGGCGGCGGCGGAAAGGACGACGTCGCGCAGGGAGGAGGCACCGATGCTTCCAAGATCGCCGAGGCGCTGGGTGAGGTCGAGCACGTCGTCGCCGAGACGGTGACGCGCGGTTCGTGACGGCGGCGTGACGATGCGCGTGGGAGCTCGGGTGGGCATCGACGTCGGCGGGACACGGATAGGCGTGGCGGCCTCGGACGCCGGGGGATTGGTCGCGACACCTGTCGAGACGGTGCGGCGCGGCGAGGGTGACCTGCAGCGGCTGGCTCAGCTGATCGCGGAGCGCGAGGCGGTGGAGGTTATCGTAGGTCTGCCGCGGTCGCTGCGCGGACAGGAGGAGCTTGCCGCCGGAGAGGTTCGATCCTTTGCTGCCGCTTTGGCACGATATGTGGCACCATGTCCAGTCCGGTTGGTCGACGAGCGGATGACGACGGCGGTGGCGACCCGGCACATGCAAGCTCGGGGGATCTCCTCCCGGCGCAGCCGTAAGACGATCGACCAAGCGGCCGCTATGGTGATCTTGCAGGAGACCCTGGACATCGAGCGTGAGCACGGCGCACCGCCGGGAGAGGTTGTGACAGCAGCGTGATGACTCGCGCGGAATCGCCAGCCGATACACCACCGGGCCGGCGACGTGCAGCACGGCGCAAGAAGCGCAAGAAGCGTCGTCTCGGATCGTTCATGGCCGTGGTGCTGTCACTGGCGGTGGTCGGAGGGCTCATTGCGGGGCTCTACTACGGCGGCAGCGCCGTCATCAACGCCATGTCCGGGTTCATCAGCGATCCCGAGGACTATCCGGGTCCGGGGTTCGGCGAGGTGACGGTCACCATCGACGAGGGGGCGACACTGCGGGCCATGGGCTCCACACTCGCCGAGTCCGATGTCGTCGCCAGCCAGCAAGCATTCATCCACGCGGCCGAACGCAACCCGGGCGCGCGCCAGATCCAGCCCGGCACGTACACGCTGTCGCGGAAGATGAGCGCGGACGACGCCGTCGAAACGCTCGTGGAAACCGGCGGTGACCACGACCAGATCGTCATCCCTGAAGGATTCCGGCAGGATCAGATCCTCGAACGGCTGGCCCAGGACTCGGAATTCGAGGTGGAAGAGTTCGAGGAGGCACTCGACACGGTCGACCTGCCCGACTATGCCGACGGCGAGTTCGAAGGGTTCCTCTTCCCGGCCACGTACGAGCTTCGTGCCGATGCCACTCCGGAGTCACTGGTGCAGGCGATGATCGACCGTTTCGAGGATGCCGAACAGTCCCTGGATCTGGGCGAGAGAGCACAGGAGATCGACCGCAGCCTGTACGAGGTGGTGACCGTCGCCAGCATCGTCCAGCGTGAGGTCCGGCGGGACGAGGACATGCCCCGCGTCGCCGAAGTGATCTACAACCGGCTCGACGGGCAGTGTGCGGATGCCGGCGTTGGCAACCGGCTGCTGCAGATGGACTCCACCGTGCACTATGCGGCCAACGACTACTCCACCGTGTTCACGTCGGCGGAGATGCGCGAGATCGACTCTCCGTACAACACCTATCGCAACCCCGGTCTGCCGCCCGGCCCCATCGCGGCGCCCGGAGAGGCAGCTCTGGAAGCCGCAGTGGATCCGGTCGACGAGGGCAACTGCTTCTTCGTCACCGTCAATGTCGAAACCGGTGAGACGAAGTTCGCGCCCACCGAGACCGAGCACGAGAGCAACGTGCAGGAAATGCGGGAATACTGCCGCGAGAGCGGGAACTGCTGAGAGACGGGTCGAAAAGAGCGATGCCCGAACGCCATGCCGAACACGATCCCGCCGCACGCCGCTGCGCGGTGCTGGGATCACCGATCACCCATTCGCTGTCGCCTGCGATCCATAGCGCGGCCTACCAGTATCTCGGGCTGGACTGGCAGTACACCGCGCACGAGGTCGACGAGGACGGCCTGGCCGGTTTCGTCGCGGCACTTGACGAGACCTGGCGAGGGCTCTCGCTCACCATGCCGCTCAAGCGGGCCGTCTTCGATGTCGCCGGCGACGTGTCCGAGCTGGCCCGCACCGTCGGAGCGGCGAACACGTTGCTGCGCTCCGACGGCGGCGAGATGTTCGCCGACAACACCGATGTCCCCGGCGCCGTCGACGCGCTCCACGAGCGCGGGGTGGCCGCCCCGTCGACGGCGTGTGTCTGGGGCGGTGGGGCCACCGCCGCGAGCATGCTGGCGGCGCTGGCCACCATGGGTGCCGGACCCGCGCACGTACATGCCCGCTCGGAGCAGCGGGCCCGCCCGGCACTTGCCGTCGCCGACGCGATGGGCCAGCCTGCGACGACGTTGCCGTGGCAGGTCGCACCGCCGTGCGGGCAGGCAGAACTCACCGTGAACACTGCCCCGGCCGGAGCGCTCGATCCGCTCGCGGCCGAACTGTGTACCGCGGCCGGCCCGGATCGGGTGCTGTTCGACGTGCTCTACGACCCCTGGCCGACGGCCGTGGCGGCCGGCTGGCAGGAGCGTGACGGGATCGTCGTCGGCGGTCTCGATCTCCTCATTCACCAGGCCCTCGGCCAGTTGAGGCTGATGACCGGCCACGACGTGCCCGTGGCCGTCGCCCGCCGGGCGGCAGAAGACGCCCTGGCCGCGCGCGTCTCGTCGTGATCGCACTGCTGGCCGTATCCGGCCTGGTCGCGGGGGCGATGCTGCCGTGGATCATCGCCCGCATTCCGGATCGCCCACCAGCCGAGGGCACACGCCCTGCCAGCTCATACAGCTCCTATCGCGATCTGGCGGCACGGCGGGGCCTGCCGGTCATTCTCGCGCTGGCCACGTGCGCGAGCTGGACGCTCATCGGGTGGTCCGGGACCGACCTCGGCGTCGCGACGACGGCCGTGTACGCCCTGGTGGCTGCGCTTGGTGTGGCGATGGCCTACATCGACATCCGCGAGCACCGGCTGCCGGACTGGCTGACGTTCCCGGCGCTGGGCGTCGCGGCCATCGGCATGGCTGCCGCAGCAGCACTGTCGGGGCAGTGGACAGACTACGGACGGGCGTGGGCTGGCGCCGTAGCTGCGGTGGCGTTCTACCTTGTGCTCGCACTTTTGCGCCCGTCGGATCTGGGACTGGGTGATGTGAAGCTGGCCGGCACGATCGGGCTGCTGCTGGGCTGGATCAGCTGGCCCGTTCTGATTTTCGGGATCTTCGCCGGATTCGTCGTCGGGGCACTCGTAGGCGTCGTGTTGCTCGTTCTGGGCCGGGCCGGGCGTCGCAGCGCGATCCCGTTCGGCCCGGCCATGTTGGTGGGGGCGTTGATAGCCGTGACCTGGGGCGAATCCGTGGTTGAGGCGTATCTGGCGCTCTAGACCGTCGATTCCGTTCCACTCGTCTCGTCACCGCAACGGCAGATCCTGGTGCAGCGGGATGTGGGCGGCGATGCTCCATCAGTCCAGCTTGGGCTCCTGATGTGGCGTGCCCTTGAGCTCGTGGAACGCGGGAGTTCCCGCCACCAGGACGGTCCCGTCCCACAGCGCGGCAGCCTGCTCCCCGGTGGGGATCCGAGACAGCACGGGGCCGAAGAAGGCGATGCGTTCGCCCTGTTCGCCGGTGGTCGCGACGATGGGAGACCCGACGTGCGAACCGACTAGCTCGATGCCTTCGGCGTGGGAGGCGCGCACCACCGCGTCGTAGTCACTCGACGCCCCGACATCCGCCAGCTGCCGCGGCAGCCCCGCGCCGTCCAGCGCACTGTGAAGGTCGCCCAACCAGCCTTCCGCCCCGTGTGCACGGCTCCACATGGCGGTGTAGAGGCGGCCCAGCGCCGCGTGTCCGTATTCGTGCTGCACGGCGGCGCAGATCCGGACGGGTACCCAGAGGTATCCTTCCGGGTCGCCTTCCGGATCGTCGTCGCGACCCTCGTTGAGCACGGACAAGCTCATCACGCGCCAACGAATCGCGATCGCCCGGAGCTCGGAGACTTCCAGGAGCCATCGCGAGGTGATCCAGGTGTACGGGCAGGAGGGGTCGAACCAGAAGTCCACGATCTGCTGCTCTGCCGTCACTGCCGCTCCTTGCCCGATTCGGTTCCTCGCCCGGTTCCGGGCCGCCGCTGCGTGGCTGCCACCGACAGGCTAGACCGCGAGGGTCAGATCCGCGACTCGCCGGCGGATATCGGAAATCTGTGACCACTCTCGTGAGGGGTGAACCCGGTTGGTGAGCAAGATCGTCACGGTTCGCAGGTACGGGGTGACGACGAGTGACGTTCCGGTGAAGCCGGTGTGCCCGAACGCCCCGTGGGCAGCGAGATCGCCCATGAACGAGCGATCGCCGATACGCGGGCCGAGTCCCTGGCCGTAGCCGGGATCGATGGTGGCGGGCAGCTGGTTCGAGGTGAGCAGCTCGACGGAATCGGCGCGCAGGATCCGTTCGCCGCCGAGCTCGCCACCGCGCCGCAGCATCTCGGCGAACCGGGCGAGGTCGGTGGCCGTGCTGAAGAGGCCGGCGTTGCCCGCCGTACCACCCAGCGACCAGCTCGTCTCGTCGTGGACCTCGCCTCGAACCATGTTCCGGCCGGTGTACGGCTGATACTCCGTGGCGGCGCTGCGCTCGATGAGCTGGCGGTTCGGGAGGTAGCGCGTATCGCTCAGCCGCAACGGGGTCAGGATCGCCTCGTCGACCAGGCGCGCGAGCCGGGTTCCGGTGACGCGTTCGAGCAGGAGTCCGAGCACGATATAGCCGACGCACGAGTACTCGTGGTGCGAGCCCGGCATCCGGTTCAGCGGCGTCTCGAAGATCGCGGCCCGCCGGCGGCTCGGGGACGGTACCTCCCACAGCCGCTGAATGGCGGGCAGCCCGGACGTGTGCGTCAGGAGCTGCCGGACGGTGATCTGCCCGCGCTGGTCCTCGCTCCACTCCGGAATCTTCGACGCGACCGGCGCGTCGAGGCTGATGACCTCCTCTTCCACGAGCGTCATGGTGGTCACCGCGGTGAACAGCTTGCTCAACGAGGCGATGTCGAAGACCGTGTCGGTGCTCATCGGCACCCGCTCGTCTGGCGGTAACTCGACAACCTCGACAACTTTGTCGGCAGCGCCATCGTCCGCGGCGCCGTAGCGCACGGCGTCGCCGACCGCGACGTGGTCGAGGACCTCGCCGTCGCGCATGAGCAGGGCCACCGCGCCAGGGTAGAGCCCCCTCTGGGGCGGCTGGTCACCTCCGCCGAGCTGCTGAGCGGTGTGCGACCGGGGAGGCTCGGCGTACAGCTCGGCATCGAGGAGATCGCGGAGTTTGCTCATCCCTGCCACCTTAGCGTCGGGGGCGCGGGAGCAGAGCGGGCAGCCGATCACGCGGCGTCGAGGGTTGACACCCCAGGGGCGGGACTCTACGTTCAGAGGTCAGACCTTTGCCCCGATGTTCGTGGCGATCACGGCGGACCAGGAAGGGCGTGCTGTCCGACATGCGTGGTACGAGCAGGCTAGTTCGATCATTAGGGCTGGGCATGGTGGCCATGGTCACCGTGCCCACCGCGGCCGTGACCGTCGGAGCGCAGGCGCCCGCCGGGCAGGTCGCCGCCGATCACGTCGTCACGATCGACGGCGGCGACTCGGGGCGCGCGTTCGACGGTGTCGGGGGTGTGAGCGCGGGTGCGTCGTCGCGGCTGCTGGTGGATTATCCGGAGCAGGAACGCGACGAGATCCTCGACTACCTTTTCGCGCCGGCCTACGGGGCGGCCCTCGATGTCTTGAAGGTCGAGATCGGCGGCGACATCGACTCCACCGCAGGCGCCGAAGCGAGCCATATGCGCTCTCCGGATGAGGTGGACTGCTCGCGTGGTTACGAGTGGTGGCTGATGGCGGAGGCGCAGGAGCGCAACCCGGACATCGCCTTTTACGGGCTGCCATGGGGAGCGCCGGGCTGGTTCGAGGAGTACTGGTCGGCTGATCGCATCGATTACCTCATGTCCTGGATGGACTGCGCGAAGCAGCACGGATTCGAGATCGACTATCTGGGCGCCGCGAACGAGAGTGGCGCCGATCGCGACAGCTACGTGAACCTGCGAAACGCGCTCGACGCCAACGGGTACTCCGACACCGACGTCGTCGCGAGCGACAACCACGCGCCGCCGGACTACTGGTTCGTTGCCGACCAGATGCAGGACGACCCGGAGTTCGCCGACGCCGTCGACGTTCTGGGCGAGCACGACGTCTGCGTGTGGCGCACCGAGCAGCGCACATGCCATGTCAGCGAGGCGGCGTTGGCGCTGGACAAGCCGCTGTGGGACAGCGAGAACAGCACCCAGGACTACGTGGTCGGCGCCCAGCCGCTGGCGCGCGCCATGAACCGGCACTACATCGACGCGCAGGTGACCGGGAACCTCAACTGGGCGCTGCTCGGGGCCTGGTACGACAACTTCCCCATCGGCGGGACGGGATTGATGCTGGCCGACCGCCCGTGGTCGGGCTACTACGAGGTCGGACCGAGCATCTGGGTCGACGCCCACACCACCCAGTTCACTGACCCGGGCTGGCGGTACCTGGACGGTGCGAGCGACTACACACCTGCCGGTGCGAGCTATGTGAGCCTGCGCTCGCCGGAGACGGACGACTACACGGTCGTCATCGAGACGCTCGACTCGACGACCGCCGAGACGCTGACCTTTGACGTGACCGGGGGGTTGTCGACCGATCCCGTCCACGTGTGGTCGACCGATCTGGAAACGGCCAGCACGGAGGACGACTTCATCGACCAGGAAAGCGTGGACGTGCACGACGGCTCGTTCGACGTCACGGTCGAGCCGGGACACGTCTACACGCTCTCCACGACGGCCGGTCAGGCGAAGGGTTCGGCGCAGTCCAGCGCTGACCCGGGTGAGCAGCTGCAGGTGCCCTACACGGAAGACTTCGACGACGTCGACACGGGCGGCCTGGCGCCGTACTTCTCCGATGTCCACGGCGGCTTCGAAGCCGTGCCATGCGCCGGTGACCGGGAGGGAACGTGCTATCAGCAGATGGTCACGCAGGAGCCGATGTCCTGGCACGGCCACTCGATGTCACCGACCACCATGGTGGGAGACCCGCGATGGTGGGGGAACTACGAGGTCGGCGTCGACGCCCGGATGCTCGATGCGGGCTACGTGGAGCTCGCGGGCCGAGTGGACAGCCAGCAGCACGCCGTCGCTGGTTATCACGTGCAGGTGACACATGACGGCGAGTGGCGCCTCTACAGCCAGGACGTGCAGGGCGAGGACACCGAGCTAGCGTCCGGCGAGACAGCACCGCCCGGTACAAACTCGTGGCACCGGCTCGGCCTGCGTTTCCGCGGCGAGACGGTCACGGCGTTGCTCGACGGCGAGGAACTCGCCACGGTGGAGGACGCCAGCCACACCACCGGACAGGTGGGCCTGCGGGTCAGCGGCTGGAACCGCGCCCAGTTCGACGATCTCAGGGTGACACCGAACGGTCCGGCGCCACGTTTCGTGCCGCATTCGCAGATGACCGCCACGGCCACGAGCGAGCATGCCGGGAACGACGCGGGACACACGTACACGGTGGATGAGGCGATCGACGACCGGCTCTGGTCGGAGTGGCGCTCGGAGTACGCGCCGCCCGCCCCGCTGCCGCAGTCGATCACCCTCGATCTCGGCCGTACCCGGCAGGTGCACGGAGTCGCCTACACGCCACCAGTGACCCGGGCGCCCGGACTGATCACGTCGTACGAGGTGTATACGAGCCAGGACGGTCACGACTTCGCCCAGGTGGCCAGCGGCCGGTGGGACGAAACCAGGGCAACCAAGACGGCACCGTTTTCCGAGCCGGTCAAAGCTCGCTACGTTCGCCTGCAAGCCACCGAGGCTACGGGCTGCCCGCAGCCGGCCACGGTGACCGAGCTGAATGTGGCGACGACGCCCCTGGCCGAGCTGGGCGCCGACGGGTCCGGAGACGGCCCGGCACCGGAGTTCCCGGCGGTCGTTCCGCGGGCCGAGATGAGCGCCAGCGCGACCAGCCAGCAGCCCGGCTACGAGGCGGACAAGGCCATCGACGGTGACTGCCAGACCATGTGGCACCAGTCATTCGATCCGTACGAGGCGCCACCGCAGTCGATCACGTTCGACCTGGGGGACACCTACGACACGTCGGGATTGGTCTACGAGCCGCGGCAGGACGGCAACCGCAACGGGATGATCACGGATTACGAGATCTCGGTCAGCTCCGACGGCGAGACGTTCACCGAGGTGCAGGCCGGCCAGTGGGCCGCTGATGACACCACGAAGTACGCCGAGTGGAGCGCGACGGCCGCGCGGTACGTGCGGCTACACGCGCTCGAAGGCTTCAACGGACACGTCTCCGCGGCAGAAGTCGGCATCGCTCACACGAGCGAGTGATCGTGGCACGGTTATCATGACGACGTTGCGAGTGCTCGGCATGATCTCTGGTACGAGCCACGACGGGATCGACGTGGCCGTGGTGGAGTTCGACCTGGAGGACGGCACGAACGGCGCCGGCCACGGCGAGGGCGAAGGCGTGCTGCACGGAAACGTGCTGTACACGACGAGTCATGCCTACGACGCGTCGTTGCGCTCACGGTTGCGGGAGAGCCTGCCCCCGTCGGAACCGGGATTCGCGGAGATGTGCGAGCTGGATACGTCCATCGGGCAGGCCTTCGCCGCCGCGGCGGCCGATGCCGCCGATGTCGCGGGACCGCTGGACCTGATCTGCTCACATGGCCAGACGGTGTACCACTGGGTCGAGGGCACCCGCGCCCGGGGCACGTTGCAGATCGGGCAACCGGCGTGGATCGCCGAACGTACCGGCGTGCCGGTGCTCTCGGACGTGCGCGGCCGCGACATCGCTGCCGGTGGCCATGGCGCGCCGCTCGTGCCGCTGCTCGACGTGCTGCTCCTGGCCGGCGTGCCGGGGCGCCCGGCGGCGCTGAACCTGGGCGGCATCGCGAACATCACCGTGCCGGGCGGTACCGGATCCCGTCCCGTCGCCTACGACGTCGGCCCCGCCAACGCCTTGATCGACGCCGCCGCGCTGCTGGCAGAACCCGACGGGCCGGGTTACGACGCCGGCGGCGCGCTCGGCGCTGCCGGCACGGTGCACGACGACTTGCTGGAGGATCTGCTCGCCGAGCCGTACTACGCGCTGTCCCCGCCCAAGAGCACGGGCAAGGAGCTGTTCCACGACGCGTACCTGGCCCGGATGCTGGCCCGGTACCCGGACGTCGGCTACTCCGACGTGGTGGCGACGGTCACGGCGCTCACCGCCCGGACCGTGGCGCGGGCGGCCCGTGGCCACGGCGTCGACACGCTCGTCGTCTCGGGCGGCGGCTGGCACAACCCGGTGCTGCGTTCGCTGCTGGACGCCGAGATCCCCGAGGTCACGCTCCGGCCCTCCAGCGAGCTGGGCGCGCCCGTGGACGCGAAGGAGGCCATCGCGTTCGCCCTGATCGGCTGGCACAGCTGGTTCGGCCTCGCGGGAACCGTGCCGGCATGTACCGGCGCGGTGCGGCCGGTGATCCTGGGGAGCTTCACGCCCGGTGAGACGCCGCTGACGCTGCCCGAGCCCCGCACCGCCGCGCCATCGGTGCTGTACCTGGGAGACGGGATCAGTCGAAGTCGGGGGAGACGTTGACGCAACCGAGGCGGTCTCCCGCCGCGCCGGCCTCGCCCTCGGCGGTGGCGGTGTGCCGCTGGTGCAGCACGACCGAGTTCGCTTCTCCGGAGCGGGGAAGCCAGTCCACGGTGGCTTCCGACTCGCCGTGGCCCGCGCCATCCGTGGTGAGGTCGAGCCAGACCTCGTTCTCCGGATTGGCGTATTCGGGATCCGTCGACGGCTGCTCGGGGTCGGGCTCGTCCTGATAGTGCGGCCCGGAATCCTCCGGCTCCTGCCCGCAGGGATCGGTGTGCAGGTGAGCGCCGAAGTCGCGATCGGCCTGTACGCTGTCGAGCACGAGAGTGTACGTGGAGCCGTCGCCGGTGGAGCTCGCCGTCAGCTCGACGTCGCTTCCCGCCGGCAACGCGCCCTCGTCGTACGTGACGGCGACGGCATCCTCGTCGAACGGCTCGGCCGGTTGGAAGCTGGCGTTCACGCTCGTCTCCGTGTGGCTCGTGCATCCCGCGATGGCCAGCAGGAAGGCGGCGAGCACGACGGAGATCAGCAGGCGGGCCGCGGATCCGGAATCGTGCATCGGCAGCGAGAGTACCTGCTCGGTTACCGAGCTGTACGCCCGATCGGGAGAATCATGTACCGTGCCGCCAGTCGGCTGAAGCATTCGAGAGGAAGGTCCGCCCGGTGCGAATCTCCGTCATCGGCACTGGCTACCTCGGCGCGGTCCATGCCGTCGGGATGGCCGAGCTGGGTCACACCGTCGTCGGCGTCGACGTCGACGAGACAAAGGTCGCGGCGCTCTCGCGAGGGGAGGCGCCGTTCTACGAGCCTGGCCTGGACGAGCTCCTGCGCAAGCACGTCGGCACCGAGCGGCTGCGATACACGACGGACATGGCCGAGATCGAGGGCTGTGACGTGCACTTCATCTGTGTCGGAACGCCGCAGCGGCGCGACGGGCTCGGTGCCGACCTGACCCATGTCGATCGTGCAGTGGACGCCCTCGCTCCGCATCTGAACGGCTCGTGCGTGGTGGTCGGCAAATCGACCGTACCGGTCGGTACCGCCCGCAGGCTCGCCGATCGGCTGGCCAAGCTCGTCTCCTCCAGTGCCGACGTCGATCTGGCCTGGAACCCGGAGTTTCTCCGCGAGGGCTTCGCCGTCTCGGACACGCTGTATCCGGACCGGCTGGTGCTCGGGGTGAGCACGCAGCGCGCCGAAGAACGGTTACGCGAGGTCTATGCCCGTGCGATCGAGGCGACGACACCCGTGGTCGTCACCGATCTGGCGACGGCCGAGCTGGTCAAGGTGTCGGCGAACGCGTTCCTGGCCACCAAGATCTCGTTCATCAACGCGATCTCGGAGATCTGCGAGGTCGCCGGAGCGGACGTGACGCAGCTGGCGGACGCGATCGGCCACGACGAGCGGATCGGGCGCAAGTTCCTCAACGCCGGCCTGGGATTCGGGGGTGGCTGCCTGCCCAAGGACATCCGGGCGTTCATGGCGCGGGCAGGTGAGCTGGGCGCGTCGCACGCGCTGAGTTTCCTCGGCGAGGTGGATGCGATCAACGTGCGGCGGCGGGAGCGGGTCGCCGAGATCGCCCGGGAGCTGGCGGGCGGCCACCTGATCGGGCGGCGCATCGCCGTTCTCGGGGCGGCGTTCAAACCGGAATCCGACGACGTCCGCGACTCCCCGGCACTCAACGTCGCCGGGCGGCTCCAGCTCCAGGGCGCACACGTGGCCGTCTACGATCCCAAGGCGATGGAGAACGCACGTGCGGTCTTCCCGACGCTGGAGTACGCGCCGGCGGCCGTCGACGCGTGCCGTGGCGCCGACGTGGTGCTGCACCTGACCGAGTGGCGGGAGTTCCGCGAGCTCGACCCGCGCGAGCTCGCGGACGTCGTGGCAGCACGCAACGTTGTCGACGGGCGCAATTGCCTGGACGCCGCCGGCTGGCGGGCTGCGGGCTGGACGTATCGCGGCCTGGGCCGGCCGTAGAGTCTCAGCCGTCAGCGAGCAGCTCGATGCCTTGCTCGGCGATACCCGCGATGAGCGCGAGTTGTTCGACCAGGGCGGCGTCGTCGCTTGCGAGCTGGACGACCAGGGTGTGTGCCACGCTGGCGTCGTCCTCCAAGTACCACGACAGCGAGAGCACACCCGGTGCGCTGCCTCCCTTGTAGGCGACATATGGCCAGTCGTCCTCGTTGACGGCCACACCGGGGTTGATGGTGAGCAGGTCCCGCACCGTCCCGGTGTCGTCCTCGGCCGCGAGCTCCTGGAGTTCCTCGTACGCGGCGGCGACATCAGCTCCGGTGGCGAACCAGCCGATGCCGGATGACCAGACGGGATCGGTCACGGCGGCGGCGTCGACGTCCAGCTCGCCACGGGGAACGTCGTCGAGGATGGCGCCGCGCCGCTCGGGGTCCGCGTGCTGCCATTCTTCCCGTCGTTGCGGATCCGACCATCCCAGCCAGAACAGCTCCCGCGTGGTGAGGAAGGGGTCGAGCAGCCGGGGGTCGTGATGGCCCATGGCGGCGACCGCTTCTTCGACGGCGTCGCGTCCAACCAGCTCGATGAGCATGTCCGTGGCCGTGTTGTCACTGATAGAAATCATCTTCTCGGCAGCCTCGGCCACGGTCACGGATGTGCCGGTGTCCGCCTCCTGCAATTCTCCGCTGGGCAGGCTGCGCACCTCGTCGGTGACGGTGACCTGGTCTTCCCAGGAGATCTCGCCGTCGAGAACGGCGCGCTGGACGGCGCCGAGAACGTACAGCTTGAAGACGGAGCCGAGCGGCAGGATCTCGTCGCCGGCGTTCTGGTGGACGGCTTCCCAGGAGTCGCCATCGTGGTGGGCGGCATAGACGCTGACCTGCGCGCCGGTCTCGGTCAAGGCGGCGTCGAACTCCTCCCAGCTATCGACCTCGGGAACGTCCGCGGCCTCCTGGATGTAGAGCAGGTTGATCCGCTCGTCGTCGTCGATTCCGACGTGCAGCTGCCATTCGGTGTCGTCAGTGCCGGCGAGGATGAGCGTGGCCACCTGCCCGTCGCTCTGAAAGGACGTCGGCGTGTACGGTCCGCCCGCCCGCAGCTGCGCGAACATCGGGCCGACCTCGTCAGGCTCGACCTGGTTCAAGAACTCGTCGTCGAAGCGCTCGGCCGCCGTCTCCGGATCCGGGCCGGAGCCGGCGGCGAGCTGGTCGAGCACCCATTGGACCTGGGATCCGAGGGGATCGTCGGGAATCTCGACCTCGCCCTGCGCACCGGCCTCCTCGGTGGCCGCGGTGTCCCGCTCGGGGCCGTCGTTCCCGGTGTCGCCATCGTCGCCAGAACAGGACGTGAGCGCGAGCACGAGGGCGATAGATGCCTTGAGGACCAGTTGCCGCACGTAGTTGTTCTAGCATTGCCCGCGCACGCACGACACGGCGGGTGCCAGCAGGACGCCACGTGCCGCATTCGGGATATGACAAAGTGAATATCGGGTCATGACATATCGGTCAAGCCGCCTCCTGCGTTGCATGACTAGAGATATGCCTAGCTCGAAATTTATTTGTCACACCTCTTTACTCTCTGTAGCGATCTGGTTATAGTCATTGCATCGCCCGCCGGATCTTCCGGAAATGGCTAGCCAGGGTCAGGCGGGGAGACACCCGGAGGTACTCGAAGGAGGGTTCATGTATCACCTCTTGGATTCGCTCGCCAACCTCGTCGAAGAAATCCTCAAGGCACTAGGCCTCGCCTGATTAGAAATTTGGCCACACCATCGTCAGGCTAGATTTCCGGCGGTTTCACCGAACGTTCACAACACGGGGGCCGCGTGTCACGGGGGAGCGCGGTAAACGTCCGGTCCGTCGGAAATCTAGCCGGCGAGGAATCACGGGGGAAAGGCCCGTGTGTGCCACAGATTCGCTCTGGCACACACGGGCCTGTCATGTGTCCCCGGGCGTCACGTCATGCGGCAACGTGGTCCGCGCCGCGCGCAAGAACGCGTAGGGCGTCCGGCGGCCGAAGTTGGCCACCCGGGAGGTGTACACGTCGGCATAGCGCTCGACCTGCCGGGCGAACAGGCTCTTGTCGTTGCCGGCACGCATCAGCGGACCCCAGGTGGGGTTGCCGAGCTCGGCTGCCGCCTTGGCCAGCGGCGTGATCTGCTGATCCAGCTCGCGTAGCTGCTCGAGCAGCTTGCCCACCGACGGGCCGTCCGACGTCGGCTGGCCGTTGTGCGCGGCATCGTGCCGCACGTTTGCCAGCCGGGTCTGAGCCACCTGATCTTCGAGTTCCACCTTCCGCGCCATCAAGCGCTGTAGCTGCTCCTCGTCGCTCGCGAACCGCGCGGCGTCGGCGATCTCGGCTTCCAGCTCGCGCATGATCAGCGCGGTACGCCAGCGCAGGACGGACTTCGTGACGTGTACGTCGCCAAAGAGGTGGTCACCGGCATACAGGATCTGGGCCCCGTCGAGGCCGAGGCTCTGCTCGACGAGGCGGGCACAGGCACCGTGGTAGATCTCGCCGACCTCCAGCAGCCCCGGATGTGGTTTGAGCAGGCCCTCATCCGGATCGACCACGCGAAAGGCCGGGATGTCCTCGGCGAAGAAGCGGGGCTTGCTCGCCGAGACGACAACGATGTCGAACAGGTCACGCCACGATCCGCTGGGCAGGTGACGGTCGAAGACGTAGCTCATCATGGCGCGGGTGTACGGCAGCTCGCTGTTCGTGATCAGTAGCAGCCGTTTGCCGGCGAGGCGCTGATCGAGCAACGTCTCCGCGGTCTCGGGATCGAGTTCGCAGAACCGATCCGGATCCGCCGCGATCTCCGCCTTCAGCGTGCCGACGGCGTGCGACTCGTCAAGGGCGGACGACACCGCGCGGTAGAGCTCGTCGTAGCCGAGCGGTCCGTCGAGGAGGCCGGCGTCGAGGCGGTCGACGAGCTGGGCGTACAGGGCGGCCTCGGAGATGGAGAACAGCGTGTTCAGGAATCGGAAGCGCGGTTCGGCGAGGTCGACGAAGACCCCGGCATAGGCGCGGCGCAGCTCGTCAAAGGTGAGCTGGCGGGTACCGTGCTGGGCCTGGATGACATAGCCGAACCGGGTCGCCTTCACGAGGTTTCCCAGGTCGAGATCGATGACCAGGCCCTGGGTGTAGTGATCAGCGTCGAACGCGACGTCGTGGACCGGAAACCCGCGTTCGGCCAGCAAGCGCCGCCCGTGCTCGAAGGCGGATCCCTCCCACTCGTCGGTACGGTAGTGGATGAGCGTGTAATCCATGTCGTAGCCGATCGCTTCGACCGACCGCAGGTTGAGCGTCCGGTTGGCGTAGATGCCTCGCTCGGGCTGGGATGTCACGTCCTCGACGCTAGCATTCGCCGTTATGCTTCCTCGGGGTTTGTTCGGCGTCGGTACCCCACGATAAGGTGCGCGCATTGATAACGGGTAGATCACAACTTGATGAAGGTGTACTTCCACGGCTATGAGTCTTGCGGAATTCGAGCCCCCAGAGCAGCAGGTCGCTCACTTTCCCGCCGAAGGACTGTCCGGAGAGGAGGTCCGGGAACGATTACGCGCACACCGTGCTGCGGACGTGGATTGGCGCAGCGGGCGCATCTGGAGTCTCGTCTACTCTGCAGGCCCAGAGCATGACGACGTTGTGCACGACGCTTATCGCGAGTTCGCGGCCGAAAACCTCCTCGGCCCCACCGCGTTTCCGAGTTTGGCCACGATGGAGAAACAGGTCGTGTGGATGCTCCTCGACCTGCTTGGCGCCGATCCGCGCACCAGCGGCGGCACGATGACCTCGGGCGGCACGGAGAGCATGATCCTCGCGGTGAAGGCGTACCGGGATCGGGCACGGGCCGAACGGCCCGAGATCACCGATCCGGAGATGGTGGTGCCGGTCACGGCACATCCGGCGTTCCTCAAAGCGGGGGAACTCCTGGGCGTGCGGCCGGTACCGGTGCCCGTGGACCACACCTTCCGCGCGGATCCTTCCGCGTTCGCCGCGGCCATCTCCGAATCGACCATCCTCGGCTGCGCCTCGGCCCCGTGCTTTCCGTACGGGGTGGTCGACCCGATCGAGGATCTGGGCGCCATCGCGGCCAGTTACGGAATCGGCTTGCACGTGGATGCCACGATCGGCGGCTTCGTGCTGCCGTTCGCTCGCGAACTGGGCTACGAGGTGCCCGCGTTCGACTTCGGTGTCCCGGGTGTCACCTCGATCAGCGCCGACATGCACAAGTACGGGTACGGCCCGAAGGGGTCATCCACCGTCTTGTACCGCGATCGAGAACTGCGCCGTTACCAGTTCTCCGCGTACACCTCGTGGCCGGGCGGGATCCTCGGATCGCCGACAATCCTCGGTACCCGGCCCGGTGGCGCGATCGCCGGCGCGTGGGCGGCGATCGTCTACGAGGGCAAGGCAGGATACCGGGCGATCTTTACCGAGGTCATGAAGGCGACCGATCGGCTGCACGAGGGCATCCGGGCCATTCCGGAGCTGTACGTCCTCGGTGATCCACCGGTGAGTGTCTTCGCGATCGCCTCCGAGCAGGTGGACATGATGGCCGTGGCGGATCGGCTGGAAAGCCGGGGATGGTGGATCGATCGCCAACGCGATCCGGACAGCATCCATCTCATCGTCAACCCCACACACGTTCCGGTGGTCGACGAGTTCCTCCGGGATCTCGGCTGGGCTGCGGGCGGAGCGCCTCCTGCGGGCTCGACCGATGGCGGCGCAGCGCTCTATGGCGTGAGCGCGCGCCTGGACGCGAGCACCGACGTCGAGGCTGCAGTGCTGGACCAGCTGGAAAGCCGGTACGATTCGTGACCGACGCCTCGCTGGTACCCGCCGTCCTCGACAGTTCAGGTGACACGCCGCGCGTACCGTGGCCGGTCATCGAAGCGTGCGGCATGCCCGAGATCGGGGCCCGGCTCGCCGGGTTGTCCGTTCGCATCGATCCAGGGTTGCAGCGCCCGTTCGCGCTGGACCGTTCCACGGTGATATTGCGGCCCGACGAGGCCGTCACGGTGACCGGTTCGGCGTTGGTGCTGCGCGAGGCCATCGAGCTCACCATCTCCGGTGCGGCGTCCGATCCGGGCTGGGAACGCCGAATCATCGCGCACGCCACCGCGCTGACGTTCGGGGTCACGACGCTGGCTCGGCACGACGAACCGGACGCGGTGGCCGCGTTTTCGCCCCTCGCGGATCAGGCATACGAGATTCTGGAACTTCACGACCGAGCCGATGCGGCGGCCAAATCCGAGGAGCTCGCCGAACGGATCGCCTCATATCTCGCGCGCCGGGACGGTTCGGAGCAGCCATGCCCGGCCGCGCAGATCACGCGGGTGGCGCGGGCGCTACCGTTCGCCATCCCGACGGAAGCGCTGATCGCGAGCGGCGGCGACAATCGCCAAGTGGTCGATTGGCACAGCGGCGTCAACGCGTACGGAGTCACGCCGAGTCCGACACCATGGACGTGCCTGTTCGGGTCCTGCACCGCGTCGTCACCTACGGCGCGATCGTTCGACGCGGCGGGGGAGCTGCGGTCCCGGTTGATCTCTGCGGCACTGCGGGACGAACTGGACGAGGTGGTGGCGGCACACAGTACGGTGATGCGTGACATCCTGCAGGCCGCGCTCGGGGTGACCGCGGACGTCGAGGTCGTCTTCACGCCATCTGGGACCGACGCGGAGCTGGTCGCGCTACTCGTCGCGCTCGCTCCAGGGGATCCCGTGCATGTGATCGTGGTCGGCCAGCACGAGATCGGCAGTGGTGGGCCGCATGCAGCGGCGGGTCGCCATTTCAGTGAGCGGTTGCCGTCCGGCGCCCCGGCGTGCGTGGGCAAGCCGATTCGAGGGCTCGACGGATCTCGCATCGTGACGTCCACCGTCGACCTGCGCGACGATGCCGGCGAGATGTTGACGGCGCACGAGCTGGAAGCCGCGGTTGAGGATGCCATCGCGGCGCGGGCCGATGGGTATCGCACCCTGGTGCACGTCGTCGAAGGGTCGAAGACCGGCATCCGCCTGCCCCGTCCCGAAACCGTGCGGCAGTGGCGGCAGCGCTACGGTGAGCGGCTCGACGTCGTGGTCGATGCCGCCCAGATGCGTGTCGATCAGCACACGGCGGTCGCTCACCTCGGTGACGGTCACATGGTGATCGTGACAGGTTCCAAGTTCTTCGGGGGACCGCCGTTCTCCGGAGCGGTCATTCTTCCGGCCGGCCTGACCACCAGGCTGAGCCAGGGCCGGGAGCTACCCCGAGGCATGGGTGACTACCTCGCCGCGGCGGACGTGCCGGTCTCGCTCGCCGACCTGCACGCCGTGACGCGCCCGGGACTCAACGCCGGTCTACTGTTGCGCTGGGAGGCGGCGCTGGCGGAGATCCGCTCGTTCCACAACGTCTCGCCCGAGATCCGGGACGAGGTGCTGCGCTTGCTGACCTCCGGTCTGCGGGACATCATCGAGCGAACACCGCAAATCGGTCTGGTGGAGAGCCCCTACACGACGATCCCCGATCCCGACCCGCGAGGCCTGGACGACCTGCCGACGATCTTCACTTTCCTCGCCTACGGCCCCGACGGGCACGCGCTGACGATGGAAGAAGCCAAATCGGCACAACGGTTGCTGGCACAGGACCTGCGCGGTCTCGGCGGATCCGACGATCCAGTATTGCGACGCACGTTCCAGATCGGGCAGCCGGTCAAGATACGTGCCCAGGGCGATACGTGGGTGGGCGGACTGCGGGTCGCCATCGGCGCCCCGACGGTTTCCGAGATCGTCTTCGATCACACCCGTGGACGTACCTGGACCGAACGCGTCGACCGCACCCTCGCCGACATCAGCGACGCGCTGCGCAAGCTGCTACTGGTCCTGCGGCACCTCGATCAGGCATCCGTCATGGAGCGGTAGGGCGTCTCCCGCACGATCGTCCAACGCGGCGAATACCGGTAGTGATCCACGATGGCGCCGGCGACCGCCTCTGCTCGCTCCTGGGTGAGCGCTTGGACCTGCCGTCGAAGCAAACTGTCCACGTGGGTGACGACGGCCCGTGGCTCGCTCTTCCCGTGGCCAGGACCGTCGGTGCCGGTGGGCGCGGTGATCTCGACGCCGCCGTACGCGAGGCCCGGTATCGCGGTGACCGCCGCCGCCGCGAGCTCACCGAGCGGCGCGCCGATCACGTCGGTCACGTCGACTGTATCGCCGGCTGACACGTCGGCTGTATCGCCGGCCGGGGAGTCGACCAGCTGCGCCGCAGCAACGACGGCACCATCGACCACGACGACGTGGAAACTGGTGCCGGCCACCTGCTCCTCGACGAGCACTGGTCCGCCCGTGCGTCCACCGGACGCCTCGACGGCGCGGTCCCATGCCTCGGCGAACGCGGACTCGTCGGCGACATCCCGGCTAACGCCCTCCTCGCCGCCGCGGCGCGCCGGCCGGACGGTGACAGGCCAGCCGAGACGGTTCGCATAGCGCAGCGCCCGCTTCGGATCGATGGTTGCGAACGTGGCCGCGTCGGGCACGGCGATGCCCCGGCTGCGCAGGATGGTGCGCTGCCCGTCGCGGTGCGTACCCAGGAGCCGGCCAGCCTCGCTGGCATCGGGACCGTTGAGCTCGTGGAACGGCAATGTCGCCGCGCCCAGGCGGACGAACACGAGCGCGCGGTCCCACCGCCGTACCTCGAAACCCCTGTGCCGGGCGGCGTCTTCGAGCAGGGCGGACGCCACATGCGGCGTGGCCGTGGCGGCGCTCATGCCCGTACCTCCGACACTTCGAAGCGGTCGTCCGGGTGGACATCGGTGACATGCGTGGTGGTTACCCGGTCGACCCGGCTGCGTTGCGACCCCATCATGGCACACGACGCCAGCAGGCTGGCGTCGTCGCTGGCGCCGGACACGAAAGCTGTGACGCTGCCGGAAGCACGGTTGTGGATCGAGCCGACAACACCCCGGGAGTGCGCGAGGCGGGCGAACCATTGCCGGTACCCGACTTTCTGCACCCGGCCTTCGACGTCGATCCGCAACGCCAGCCGCTCACGCGCGGGACCCGGATCTATGCCGGCCAGCACGCAGCTGCGCGCGACCAGGTCGCTGGAGACATCGCGTGCCGATCCGGCGAGTGGGAAGTGGTGAAAGGTCGTCGCGGGTTTGGCGTTCAGCTCGATGACGGCCGCCGCGTGATCATCCAGGCCGGCGAGGTGATCAGCCATCACGTCGACGCCGGCGTGATCGAGTCCGGGGACCGCGTGCACCGCCCGGACGGCCAGGTCGAGCAGGCTCGGGTGGGTCTCGTCGAGGACCTCGATACTCTCCCCACCTGTGGCGATATTCCCGGCGCTGCCCAGGCGCACCGCCGTGCCGGGCGCTGGAACGCTCTCCGGCGTCAGGCCTTGCCGGTCGAGCCAGTGCCGCGTGTCGGTGCCGAACCGCAACAGGCAGCCGCGGGTATGCGGATTCTCCAACCGGTCCCTGTTCTTCTGCACGACCAGCTCGGCGATGGTGGATGTCCCGTCGCCGATGACCGACGCTGGACGTTTCAGGACCACCGAGACGACCTGTCCGCCCACGACAAGCAGCCGGTAGTCGTCGCCGGGTACGTAGCTCTCGACGACGAACGGCTGGCCGCCGAACTTCGTCTCCGTCAACGTCGTGATCGCCTTGCGTACATCCGCCTCCTCGCGCAGGTCCGTGGATACCCCGGTACCGTGCAGACCCCGAGACGGCTTGACGACCACGTGCGTGCCCTGCGACACGATTGACATCGCGTACTGCACGGCAGCGTCGACCTCGTCCGGACCGAATGCGGCACCCTGCGGAACCGGTACGCCCGCGTCCCGCAAGACCTGGCGGGTCAGCTCTTTGTCGCCCGTAACCTGTTGCGCCGGGCGGGCGATCCACGCGGACATGTTCGGGCTGAAGAACAGCGGGGTGGCGAGGTCGGAATGGTCGGCAAGCACGATGCGGCGCGACAGCCGCACCGTGTCCAGACCACGGCGCAAGGCGGCCCGCTCGATCAGCGGAGTGGTAACCCGAATATCACCGTTGCCGCTCGCGAAGGGCAACAACGCGTCGATGTCGAACTCGTTGGCGGGACGTCCGGCGTAGGTGGGCCGTGGACGCCGGGACCGGGCCCCGTCGGCGGCCCGCGCGATGTACCCGACGCCAGACGCCCAATCGATACGGGCACCGAGGCCCGGACCGTCGCCGGGTACGGCATGGTGGTCACCGTCCGCGTATCCTACCGGCGGCTCGATGTCCGTCGTCGGGCTCACGGTGGACGGCATCACCGCGCAATAGTCGAGGCGTGGCAGCGCCGTGGCGAGCTCCATGACGGCCCGTGCCGTGATGCCCGGTAGATGCGATTCGGTGGACAAGCCGACTCGCACGTCGGGATGGTGCGTCTTCAGGTGCGCGGCGATCCGCAGCGCACCCGAGATCCCGCCAGCACGCTGGGGTGTCAGACCGACCGCGCGGATCCCGTGACCGGCGGCGGCGTCAGCGTCGTGCGCGTCCCCCACCTCGGCCATGAGCTCGATACCGGCCGCCTCCGCCGTCTCCTGCAACGCGGCGACCTCGAGATAGCTCTCGGCGCTCCAGACCGGCTGCACGATGAGCCGCCCCGGTAGCTCACCGGCTGCCATTCGAGCGGCCAGCGTGTCGACGAGCGCGAGCAGCTCCGATCGCTCGCACGCAGCGTCCAGTTCCAGCCAGAGCGGCGTGTGACCCGCCGTGGCGTTCGCCATGGCCAGGGCGATATCGAGCGCGGCCTGCCGATCCGGAAGATCGGTGAACTTGAGAACCGGTCCCGCCGGTCCGCCCGCCACGTGTTTCCGGAGCACGTCCTCGGGCTGGCGGGCGCTGAAGACCTGGCCGGTCGGCAGCGGCCCACGCCTTCCACCCAGGAAAGCGGCCATGGAGATCCCCTTGGCTTGCGCCGCGACGTCGGCGAGCGCGACATCGACGGCGGCAAGGACGGCGTGCTCTCCGGGGCTTCGTTCACCCGGGATCGATTCCCGCAAACCGTCCGCTATCTCCCCGAGTAGGGCCAGCGCCTTCGGGGGGTGAGCGGGGAGTGACGCCCCTTCCACCTGGTCGAGTGCGGACTGTACGACGTCCCAGTACGATCGCTGTTGGCCGAGTTCCGTAGCTCGACGGTGGACGCCAGCCGCGCCGACACCGCGCACGGTCCGCCCGCGCGCAGCGCCGTCGAGTTGGATCATGAGGTCGTACGCGTCGGAGCGCGCGGCGCGCGTCCCACGCGATGAAGGCACCCGGAATTCCAGAGCCGAGGCTCGCGTGATCGTGACGCTCTTCCGTAACACCCGCTTTACCTTACGTGAATGGTGAGGCGTCATCGGAAGGCGACGCGCTCACGTGGCGCGACCGGCGATTAAATCACGATACCAGTAGGCGGAGTCCTTCCACATTCGTTCACCGGTTTCATAGTTCACCCGGATGATCCCGAACCGCCGGTCGTATCCGTACGACCACTCGAAGTTGTCCATCAGCGACCACAAGAAGTAACCCCGCATGTCGGCCCCGGCGTCCCGGGCATCGGCCACCGCCGCGATGTGATCGCGCACGTAGTCCACCCGCCGGGCGTCGTGCACCGCGCCGTCGTCAGAGACGACGTCGTCGAACGCGGCACCGTTCTCCGTGATCATCAGCGGCAACTCGGGGTACTCGCGGTGCAGCCTAAGCAGCAGCTCGGTCATCCCGCTCGGATCGATGTCCCAGCCCATGGCCGTGTACGGGCCGGGTGGGCGGACGAACTCGATGTCGTCGGCCGCCACCCACGGCGACCCCGCGGCGTTGCCGTGGCCGTCGTTGGCGCTCGGGTCTCCGCTGCCGTCCCAGAGCCGAACCTGCTTGGTCGAGTAGTAGTTCACGCCGAGGATGTCCAGCGGCACGCATGCCATGTCGGTGTCCCCGTCGTGGACGAATGACCAGTCGGTGACGTGCGCGGTGTCGTCGAGCAGGTCCTGCGGATACGCGGCATCGAGCTGCGGGCCGAGGAAGGCCCGGTTCGCGATCGCGTCGATGCGGCGCACCGCCTCGACGTCGCTCTCACTGCCGGGATCGACCGGCCGCACGACGTGCAGGTTCAGCGTGACCGACAGCCGCGCCCCGGGCAGCTCGGCACGGATGGCGCGCCCGGCCAGGCCGTGCGCGAGATTGAGATGGTGCACCGCCGCCAGCGCCGACGCGGGCTCCGTGCGCCCCGGGGCGTGCACACCCGAGGCATAGCCCAGGTAGGCCGAGCACCACGGCTCGTTGAGGGTGGTCCAGGTGTGCACCCGGTCACCGAGAACGCGCGCCATGTGCTCGGCGTACTCCGCGAACCGGTAGGCGGTGTCGCGCGCCGGCCAACCGCCGGCATCTTCAAGCTCCTGGGGAAGGTCCCAGTGGTAGAGGGTGGCCACCGGCTGCACCCCGCGTTCGAGCAGGCCGTCGACGAGCCGCTCGTAGAAGTCCACGCCTTCCTGGTTGAGCGGGCCGATCCCGCTGGGCTGGACGCGTGGCCACGCGATGGAGAAGCGGTACGCGTCCAGACCGAGGTCGGCGATGTGCCCGAGGTCCTCGTTCAGGCGGTGGTAATGGTCGCAGGCGACGTCGCCGGTGTCACCGTTCAGCGTCTTGCCCGGTGTGTGGGAGAAGGTGTCCCAGATGGACGGCCCGCGCCCGCCTTCCTTGGCCGCGCCTTCGATCTGGTACGACGCGGTGGCCGAGCCCCAGATGAAATCATCCGGGAATCGGTCTCGAAGATTCGTGCTCATGGGCGCCTATCTCCTCACAGGTTCAGGGTCAGTTCGGTGCTGCCGGCGGGGGCCTCGACGACGGTGCCGGTGCCGGCAACGCCAGCTTGCCATGGCTTGGGAGCGTTCCCGAAATGCGCCGCGCGGATCGTGACGGTTGATCCGCGCCGCGTGATGGAAAACACAGTCTGCGCAGTGCCGGTCGAATCGGGAATGGTGAGCTCGGAGTCGTGGCCGTCGGAGAGCTCGTACAGCCACAACGTGACGCCGTCGGCGTAATCGTAATCCGGGCGGTCGTCGACGGCGCCGATAGGCAGCACCGTGTCGGGCCGCACGAGCAGCGGCAGGCTGTCGAACCCGTGCGTCTGGGTGAACCACCGCGGTCCCTGCACGGTCGAGCCGTCGAGCAACGACGTCCACGTCCCATCCGGCACGTAGTATGACACCTGGCCGGCCGCCGACATCACCGGAGCAACGAGCAGCCGATCACCGAGCATGTACTGCAATTCCACATGCGTCGTCGCGCGATCCTCCGGGAATTCCAGCACCATGGGCCGCATCATCGGTGTGCCGTGCTCGCCGACGTCACGCGCCGTTGCCGCGAGGTAGGGCATCAACCGCATCTTCAGCTTCGTGAACGCGCGCAGCACATCGGTCGCCTCGTCGTCGAACACCCACGGCACCCGGTAGGAGCCCGAGCCGTGCAGCCGGCTGTGCGACGACAAGAGGCCGAAGGCGCACCACCGCTTGAACACGGCCGGGTCCGGCGTGTTCTCGAACCCGCCGATGTCGTGGCTCCAGTAGCCGAATCCGGACATCGCCAGGGACAGCCCGCCGCGCAGCGATTCGGCCATCGAGGCGAACGTGGAATCGCAATCCCCGCCCCAATGCACCGGGAAGCGCTGGCCGCCCGCGGTGGCTGAGCGCGCGAACACGACCGCCTCGTCCGCGCCACGGTGCTCGCGCAGGAGCTCGAAGACCGTCTGGTTGTACAGGTGCGTGTAGTAGTTGTGCATCCGGTGCGGGTCGGAGCCGTCCTCCCAGATCACATCCGTGGGGATCCGCTCGCCGAAGTCGGTCTTGAACGTGTCGACCCCCATGTCCAGCAGGCGGCGCAGGTGGGAGGCGTACCAGTCACGCGCGGCCGGGTTGGTGAAGTCGACCAGCGCCATGCCGGCCTGCCAGTTGTCCCATTGCCAGACCGAGCCGTCCGGCCGCCGAACGAGATAGCCCTTGGCCTTGCCCTCCTCGAAGAGGTGCGAACGCTGCGCGATGTACGGGTTGATCCACAGGCAGATCCGCACGCCCCGATCCTTCAGGCGGTCGATCATGCCCTGGGGATCGGGGAAGGTACGCGGGTCCCACTCGAAATCGCACCAGTGGAACTCGCGCATCCAGAAGCAGTCGAAGTGAAAGACGCTCAGCGGGATGTCACGCTCGGCCATGCCGTCGACGAACGAGCTCACGGTGGCCTCGTCGTAGTCGGTGGTGAACGACGTCGACAGCCACAACCCGTGCGACCACGCGGGCACCGGGGCGGGCCGGCCGGTCAGTGCCGTGTAGCGGCGCAGGATGTCCTTCGGGGTGGGGCCGTAGATGACGAAATATTCCAGTTCCTGGTCCTCGACACTGAACTGGGTACGCGAGACGATCTCGGAAGCTACCTCGAAGGACACCAGCCCCGGATGGTTGACGAAGATCCCGTAGCCGGCATTGGTCAGGTAGAACGGGACGTTCTTGTAGGCCTGCTCGCTGGCCGTGCCGCCGTCGTTGTTCCAGATGTCCACCGACTGGCCGTTCTTCACGAACGGGCCGAATCGCTCGCCCAGCCCGTACACCGTGTCGCCCGGGTTCAGATCTAGCCGCTCGAGCGCGTAGTGAGAGCCGTCGGCAGTCGTCATGAAGCCCATGCCGGTGGAGCCGGACGACGTGAGTACCCGCTCGCCGGCGAGGAAGTCGACCCGCCAGCTGTCGCCGCGCCGCACCCGGACCGTGAGATCGCCACTGGTGAGCTCGGCCGCTCCGTCGTCCACCCGGACGTCCACGTCGGGAGAACCGGTCCCGGGAAGCTCGAAGTGGGGCGGACGCCGCAGGCCACCGGCGTGATGCGTCAGGCGCACGGAGATCACCCCGGGCATGGGCGACGAGAACCGTGTGGTCACCAGGGGGCGGTTGAGAGTGTCACCGCGGCGGGCGATGTGCCGGGTAGGGGCATAGACGGTGAATCCGGTATCGCCGGGCTCGACATCGTACGCCTCGGCCGGGTGTAGTGCCTGGACACCGGGGCGCATGCCCCAATAGCCGTCGGTGAACTTCAACGCGGGATCCTTTCGCTGCTTGTTCGGGTACTACTTGACCGCACCCGCGGTGATGCCGCGTGCGAGGGTGCGCTGGAAGATGAGGAAGAAGATGACCGCCGGAATCACGCCCAGCAGCGCGGCCGCGCTCGTGGTGGTGGCGTCCATCAGCCGCTCGCCCTCCAGGACACCCAGGGCGACCGGCACGGTCTGGCGATCATTGGAGATGAGGAAGATCAGCGGTATGAAGAACTCGTTCCAGGTCCAGATGAAGAAGAACACGAACAGCACCGAGAGCGTGGGCCGGCTGATCGGGAAGACGACCCGCCACAGGATCTGCCACTTCGAGGCACCGTCGAGCTTTGCCGCCTCGAGAAGCTCCTGCGGGAACGTACCGAAGACGGACGCCAGGAGGTACGTACCGAAGGCGCTCTGGATCACCGTGAAGATGATGATCACGGCGAGCTGCGTGTTGTAGAGCCCGACCTGGTTGGCCATCCAGTACAGCGGATACACCAGCGCCTCGTGCGGGAGCATGTTCGCGATGAGGAAGAGCACCACGATGCTCAGCCGCCCCTTCACCCGGCCGATACCGAGCGCGTAGGCGTTGAACAACGACACGACGACGCCGAGGACCGCCACCGAGCCGGCGATCATGAACGAGTTCCACAGCTTCCGGCCGAAGTTGACCTGGTTCCAGAAATCGATCATCCCCTCGACGTAGATCTCGGTGGGGAAGGCCAGCGGTCCCGCGTTCGAGTACTCCGTCGGCGACTTGAACGCGTTCAGCAGGATGATCGCGAACGGGAAGAGGACTACGGCCGCGCCAGCGATCAACAGGGCCAGCACGAGCCAGCGCATCGGGCCGCGCCGGTAACGGTCGCGCCTACCGGACGGGGCGGGCGTGCTGACGGGGGCGCGGGGTGCGGTGTCGGTCGCGCTCATCGGCCGCGCTCCTTGCGCTCACTCTTGGCCTGGAACCTGATGAAGATCACGCTCAGCACGATGATGATGAGCGTGAGGATGGTGGAGATGGCCGCGCCGTACCCGACGTCGGCCCGCTCGAAGAAGTTCTGGTAGGCGAAGTACGACGGCACGTTGGTGGCATCACCCGGCCCGCCCCGGGTGAGCACGAAGACCGGTCCGAAGACCTTCATCGCCGCGATGGTGCAGGTGAGGGCGACGACGAAGGTCTCCGGGCGGATCTGGGGGATGGTGATGGCCCGGAACCGGCGGAACCAGCCCGCGCCGTCGATCTCGGCCGCCTCGTACAGCTCGGGATCCACCCGCTGCAGCGCGGCCATGAAGATGACGACCGGGTAGCCGATCTGGACCCACACCATGATCGCCATCACGCTCGGCAGTGCCGTGCCCGGATCGCCCAGCCAGTTCTGGGTGACGTCACCCAGCCCCACCGCCTCGAGCAGGGTGTTGAGGGCGCCGTCCTGGGGACGCAAGATCCAGCCCATGACGATCCCGGCGATCGCCACGGGCAGGATCTGCGGCAGGTAATACAACGCCCGCAACGTGCTCGCGGTCCGGCCGCCGAACCGCTTGCCGATCACGTCGAACAGCACGGAGGCCAGCAACAGGCCGACCGCGGTGGGGACGACGACCATCGCGATGATCATCGCGACCGAGTTGCGGAACGACGCCCAGAACGTTTCGTCACCGAACAGCCGGACGTAGTTCTCCGTTCCGGTCCATTCGATGTCGCCGACACCGGGCCAGGAGGCGAAGCTCAGCCCGAGGTTCATCCCGAACGGGAGGATGATGACCGCGGCGAAGAGCAACCCTCCGGGCAGCAGGTAGAGCCAGTACCCCCGACTCGAGCTGCGGTCCGGCGTCCCGGTGCCGCTGGCCCTTGTAGCTGGTGGCTTGGTGAGTGTGGACATGGCGATACGAGGACCTGACTTCTAGTTCGTGATGTCCTCGACACCCGCGTCGTAGGCGACTTGCAGCTGCTCGAGGACCTCCTCCGGCGTCGCGTTCTGGTTGATCAGTTCCTGAAGCGCTCCCACGAGATCGTCGTAGAAGCCGGGGACCGGCCAGTCCGGGTAGTAAGCGAGACCGTCGCTTTCCGCGGCCTCCTCGAACAGGCTGATCAGCTCGAGGCTCTTGTCGTCGTCGATGTCATCCGGCTCGGCCGCGACCGGGACGCCACCGTTGTTGCCGAGCGTGGCCTGGATCTCCGGGCGCATGGTGATCTCGATGAACTCGTAGGCGAGCTCCTCGTTCTCCGCGGCCGTGGGAACGACCCAGAGGTTGCCGCTCGAGCCCGGGTGCAGGTCGGAGCCGGGGAACAGGGACACGCTCCAGTCGAAGCTCTCGATCTCGTCCACGAAGCGGCCGTACCACCACGACCCCGAGTACAGCATCGGGTAGTCACCGGCGATGAAGGACGTTCCCATGTCCTCGGCGGCCAGGCCGGCGGTCTCGTCGCCGATGTATCCGGCCTCGACCCACTCGCTGAACGTCTCGGCGCCGTACCGAAGCTCCGGGCCGGAGAAGTCCACCGGGTTCTCGTACAGCTGGTAGTCGTTGACGAACTGGCGGTCGGCCTGGGTGAGGGCGAGCTCGTAGAACAGCTGCCCCGCGGGGTACTCGGCCCCGGACATGGCCAGCGGTGTCACGCCGGCGTCGACGAACTCGTCCATGGCGGCCACGAGATCGTCGTAAGTCTCCGGTATCTCGATCCCGTGCTCGGCGAACAGGTCCTCGTTGTAGTAGACCATGACGAACTCGCCGTAGTTGGGAATCCCGTACCACGAGCCGGAGCCCATCACGCCGTTGTCGTCATAACGGGCCGTGGTCTGCACCGTCGGGGCGAGCTTCTCGTCCCAGCCGTACTCCTCCACGGCGTCGGAGATGTCGGTGAGCAACCCCTGGGAGGCGAGCAGGCCGGCGCTGGCGTTGCCCTTGTTGTACTCCATGATGTCCGGCGCCTCGTCGGTGTTGAGCACCATGTTGGCCGTCTGGCGGATCTGCTCGAAGGACTTCTCCTCGAACTCGACCGTCGCGCCGGTCTCGTCCTCGAAGATGTCGATCGCCTCGTCCCAGGCGATCCCCATCGCGCTGTTGTCGCCTTCGTAGTGCCAGAGCCGGAGGGTCTCGCCGGCGAAGGAATCCGCCTCGCCGGAACCGGTCTGCTCCCCGTCGTCACCGCCACAGGCGGCGAGGACGAGCGCGCCTGCGGCCAGGAGACCGATCGGTGCGAAGCGGGTTGAGATGAGCCGGGGTGGGGTGTGCATGGCCGTGTCACTCCTTCGTTCGGGGGGATGTCGTGGCCTGGATGTCGAGCCGGCAGGGAACGAGCTCGTGCAGCGTTGCGCTCTGCGAGCCTTCGATTCGCTCGATCAGCGAACGCACTCCTGACCGGCCGAGCTCCGTTCCGGGGGCGGCCATCGTGGTCAGGCGGGGATGGCTCAGCGCGGCGACCCGCGGCGACGACGCGATCGACAGCACCGAGACGTCCCGTGGCACTTGCCGGCCGTCGTCGGCGAGCTGGGCCATGGCGCCGAACGTGGCCGCGTCGTTCATGGTGATCAGCGCGGTGATGTCCGGGTGAGCGTGCCAGAGCTCGCTCACCACGGCGCGTCCCGCGTCGGCGGATTCGTCGCAGTGACGCGCGACGACGGGGAGGCCCCGTTCGGTCATGTGACGTTCGAACGCCTCCCCGGCACGCACGGTAGGTCCGTAACCGGCGTCGAGGCTCGCTTTGGAATGGCTGACGAACGCGATGCGCTCGTGGCCGAGCCCGATGAGGTGATCGAGCGCATCGCGCACGGTCGTGTCGAAGTCGATGTCGGCGTAATCGAGCCCTGCCGCGTCTGCCGTGCGCCCGATCAGGGTGAACGGCGTCTGGCTCTCGCGCAGGAGGTCGACTCTCGGATCGTCGAGGCGGACCTCCATCACCAGCACACCATCGGCGAGCTGCTGATGGATGAGATTGCGGGTCTCACCGACCTCGTCGTCGCCGATCGGCCACAACATCAGGTGGTAGCCCTCTTCGCGGGCGGTCTCCGCTGCCGAGGTGACGAACTCCAGCGCGGTGCCCGAAAGGCCCAGCTCGATGCCGGGAAAGAGCAAGGCGATGATGTGCGTGCGACGGCTGGCGAGGCTGCGCGCGATGGCGTTGGGCTGGTAGCCGAGCTCGTCCATGGCGGCGTGGATGCGGGCGCGGGTCTCCGGTGTGACGGGGCGGACACCGGTCAACGCGTACGAGACCGTGCTGACCGAGACGCCGGCAAGCTTCGCGACGTCGTTCATCGTGGCCATGCGAGGTCTCCTTCCACCGACATGTCGAAACGCATCGTCGAAGCGTTTCGACATCACCATAGAAACCTATGTTTCGTCCGCATGGCGGCGCGCGTCAATGAGAAAAGGGATTACGAATTGGTCTCGAATATCCCCTCCGAGGTAGATTTCTGCGACGGCGGTAGTTAGGCGGCGCAGCGCATGATCTGCATCACATCGGCGAGCCGAGGTGCAGATCGGGTAAGAAGTCAGGCAAAATCTCGGCTTCGGGCCGGGCACAACCACGGGCTCTCATGCGTTACGAAAGGGCACGACGGAACGTGGTGCCGCCTGGTGCCACCGACCCGTAGTGAGTGAACCGTTATACGCCCATCGAGGGGGTCACGCCCTATGGCAACCGATTACGACGCACCGCGCAAGTCCGAGGAGGAGATCTCCGAGGACTCGCTCGAGGACCTCAAGACCCGGCGGCTGGACTCGGCCTCGTCGGGCATCGTGGATGTCGACGAGGCCGAGATGGCCGAGTCCCTCGAACTTCCCGGTGCAGACCTGTCGAACGAAGAGCTCGCGGTACGGGTTCTGCCCCGGCAGGCCGACGAGTTCACGTGCGGCGAGTGCTTCCTGGTGCATCACCGCAGCCAGCTCGCCAAGGAAGACGGGGGGAAGCTCGTGTGCCGCGATTGCGCGGCCTAGCTGCTTCCCGCCGAGGTACGCGCCGCCCGCGCCGTCCCGATGGCTGCGGCAAAGCGATCGGGACGGCGACTCGACACCAGCCAGTACGGTGTCGGATCGTCGTCGCTCACGTGGATACGCACCACCGGATCGACGTATCCACGGATGACGCGGTAGGCCCGCGGGTCGAGCTCGGGCCCACGGGCCCAGCGTGCCGCGTCACCGGTGAGTACCTCGACGGTGCCCACGGCATCGAGCGGCAAGCGGGCACGGCCGGCGGCGACCACGTCGGCGGTGACCGTGAGGCGCGCGCGGCCGTAAAGGACGAGTACCGCCGCGCCGCACGCCAGCCCGGGCAGCGCCACCGGAAGCGATACCCGGGGACCGTAGGCGTGCTGGTAGATGAGCCAGATGGCGCCGGCCAACAGGACCAGCAACAACCACCAGCGCGCCGGGACGAAAAGCCGTTCCCGGTACAGAGGTTCGCCGGTGCCGGGTTCGCGAGTCATATCAAGGAGGGTGCCACGTCGCCCGGGCAATCACCACGGGTAGGGTCTGCGGGCGTGAACACCGCCATAACGCCACAGGTTGAGGTACTGGTCTCCCGGTTGGACCCGGAGATCCCGTTGCCGTCCTACGCACACGCCGGCGACGCCGGCGCGGACCTCGTGACCACCGAAGCGGTCACGATCGCTCCGGGTGAACGCGCTCTTGTCGGCACCGGGATCGCGATCGCGCTACCCGCGGGATACGCTGCGTTCGTCCACCCCCGCTCGGGGCTCGGGCATCGGCTGGGAGTGAGCATCGTCAATACACCCGGCACCGTCGACGCGGGGTATCGTGGCGAGATCAAGGTTGTGCTGGTCAACCACGATCTCCGCGAACCGGCGGTGTTCGAACGCGGCGACCGGATTGCCCAGCTGGTGGTCCAGCGCGTCGAGAGCGCCGTGTTTCACGAGGTCGAGCGGTTGCCCGGATCGGCACGCGGTGATGGTGGCTACGGATCGACAGGTCGTTGAGGGCAACGACACGAGGGAGTAGTTCAGGTGTTCCGACGCCGGCGACGAGATGATCGAGACGAAGGTTCCGAGACGGCCGAAGACGAGGAGACGGCTGCTGCATCCGAACCTGCGGACCCCGCCCGCGCGGACGGCCCGTTCGACGCTGCCGAGGTCGACATCGAGGAAGCACGCCGCACCCGGATCGATCTGGGCGGGTTGTTGATCAAGGGCGTCGAGGGCATGAAGATCCAGCTCCAGATGGACAAGCGCTCGGGGCGGGGCAGCAGCGCCCTGCTGGCCGTGGGCGACGCCGCCGTGCAACTCGTCGCGGTGGCCGCGCCACGCAGCTCGGGGATGTGGGAGCAGACCCGGCTGCAGATCGCGGAGGACGCCAAACGCCGCGGGGGAAACGTCCAGGAGGGCAGCGGCCCGTTCGGCACCGAGGTGCGCATGGTCGTGCCGGTTACCACCAAGGACGGCAAGCAGGGCCATCAACCGTCGCGAGTGTCGGGAATCGACGGCCCGCGCTGGATGCTGCGTGCGACCTTCCTCGGCAAGGCGATCAACGACGCCACGGCCTTCCAGAACCTGGTGGACGTGGTTCGCCAGGTCGTCGTCGTCCGCGGGGAAGGACCGATGCCACCCGGCGAGGTGATCACGCTCACCCCGCCGGCCCGGCGCGAAGCAAGTGACGAGGTCGCCACCGTCACCGATTCCGACGCGGCATCCGATGCCGAGGCGGCGGCTCCATCGGTGGCCGGCGCCGCGAGCGATGACGACGTCGACGATCCGGAGCAGGAACGATGAGCGCGCCCGGGCGCGCCGGCTGGTTCAACGCGATCACCTCGGACGAACGCTTCCGCCCGGCCGACGCCCTGACACCGGCAGCCCTGCTCGATGCGGGGCTGCCGCTGGCACTGTTCACGGTGATCTACACGGTCGGCGGGCACAACCTCACCGTGTCGCTGTGGGTAGCCCTGGCTGCCGGGGCGGTGCTGGCGGTGATCCGGCTGGTGCGGCGGGATCAGCTGCAAAACGTCATCGCCGGGTTCCTGGTGCTCGGGGTGGGCGTGTTCGTGTCCAGCCGGACCGGACGGGCCGAGGACGTCTTCCTGCCCGGCCTGTTGATCAACGTCGGCTATGGCTTCGCCTATCTCGTTTCCATCCTGATCCGCTGGCCGATCATCGGCGTGCTGGTCGGGTTCATCACCGGCCAGGGCACGGCCTGGCGCCGCGACCGCCGCATGATGCGGGCGTACACGAACGCGAGCCTGCTGTGGGTGGCGATGTTCGCAGTCCGGCTCGCCGTCCAGGCGCCCCTGTACTTCGCCGGCGAGTCGCAACTGGGCTGGCTGGCCACCGCGCGGCTGCTGATGAGCTGGCCGCTGTTCTTGATCGTCGTCTACCTGACATACCTGGTGGTCCGTCCGGCGTACCACGCGTACCAGGCGCGTGAAGCGGGCGACGAGCCGCACGAACTCGAGGAGTCGCAAGAACTCGACGAGCGCGAGCAGGACGAGCCGTCAGGCTGAATCCTTGGGGGAGAGCAGATCCTCCAGGAAGCGCTCGCGTTCCGGCGCCGCGACGAACAGCAGCTCGTCGCCGGCTTCGAGCCGCATGTCGGCACCGGGGTCGTGCACGTGACGGCCCCGGATGATCGCCACGAGCGCGGTGTCCTCGGGCCAGCTGACCTCGCCGACGGCGGTTCCGGAGATCGGGGAGTCCGGTGGCAGCGTCAGCTCGACGAGGTTGGCCTCGCCCTGGCGGAAGGTGAACAGGCGGACCAGGTCGCCCACGCTGACGGCCTCTTCGACCAGCGCGGACATGATCCGCGGCGTGGACACCGACACGTCGACGCCCCACCCCTCGGTGAACAGCCACTCGTTGTCCGGCTGGTTGACCCGCGCGACCACTCGCGGCACTCCGAACTCCGTCTTGGCCAGCAGCGACACGACGAGATTCACCTTGTCGTCCCCGCTGGCGGCGATAGTCACGTGGCAACGCTCAAGCGCTGCCTCTTCCAGCGTGGACATCTCGCACGCGTCGGCGAGCAACCATTCGGCCTGGGGCACCGACGCCGCCTTGATCGCTGCCGGGTCCCGATCGATCAGCAGCACCTCGTGCCCGTTGGCCAGCAGCTCAGTGGCGATCGAACGCCCCACGTTGCCGGCACCGGCGATGGCGACCCGCATCACTGCCTGCCCTCCGCGTCGCCCGCGAGTGTACGCGCCAGCCCTTCCGATTTGGCCGGATCCATCATGGCGTACACGCGGTCGTCGTGCTCGATGACGGTCTCGCTCGTGGGAATCATGCCGCGGCCGGACCGGGCGAGAAACGCGACGCGGCAGCCGCTGGAGCGCTCCAGCTCGGCCACGGACGTGCCGGCCCACGCCGGACTGGCGGGAATCTGTGCCAGCTGCACCGCGCCGGACGGGTCGGACCATTCCGGGATGATGTCGTCCGGCAGCAGGCGATGCAGCACCTGATCGGCGGCCCACCGCACGGTGGCGACCGTCGGGATGCCCAGCCGCTCGTACACCTCGGCACGCCCGGGGTCGTAGATGCGGGCGACGACGTTATCGACGCCGAAGGTCTCGCGCGCCACCCGTGCCGAGATGACGTTCGAATTGTCGCCGCTGCTGACGGCAGCGAAGGCGCTGGCTTCACCGATACCGGCCGCCTGCAAGACGTCGCGGTCGAAGCCGATGCCGGTGATCGTCGCACCTTCGAAACCGGGGCGAAGCCGGCGAAACGCATCGGAATCCCGGTCGATCACGGCGACCGTGTGCCCGCGAGCTTGCATACTGTGCGCGAGGGTGGACCCCACCCGGCCACACCCCATGATCACGACGTGCACGCGACTCCCTTGTCCCCTGACACAATGGCTTTCCTACCATAGCCGTTGTGCCTGCCGCTGTGGAGATCATCGTCGACGTGACCGGAGTGGGTCACGGCGGCTTCGGTATCGCCCGTCACGACGGCCGTGTCGTCTTCGTGCGACACGCCCTGCCGGGTGAACGGGTTCGCGCCCACGTCACCGAGGGCACGGAGGACTCGCGGTACTGGCGGGCGGACGCGGTGGAGATCCTGACACCCTCGGCGGACCGGGTCGAGCCGCCGTGCCCGTATGCCGGCCCGGGCAAGTGCGGCGGGTGCGACTGGCAGCATGCGAGCCTCCCCGCGCAGCGGCGGCTGAAGGCGGACGTGATCGCCGAGCAGCTGTGGCGACTCGCGGGGATCGAGTGGGACGTCGAGGTCGAGCCGGTGCCGGACGAGCACGACGGGCTGGGCTGGCGTACCCGGATGACGTACGCGGTCGACGAGGAGGACCGTGCCGGGCTCCGCAGGCACCGTTCCCACGATGTCGTCCCCATCGACGAGTGCGCGATCGCCCACCCCGGAATCCGGTCGTTGCAGATCGAACAGCGGCCGTGGCCGGGCATGGAGTCCGTGCAAGCGGCCGTGTCCGGCACGGGGGAGCGGTTGGTGATCGCCGAACCCGGGCAGCGCGACGTCGACGTCCCCGAGCTGCCTGCCGACGTGTCCGTCGCGATGACGGACGAGCACGGCAAGATCCGCACCGTCGAGGGGCACGCCGAGCTGACCGAGACCGCCTGGGGCCGAACGTGGCAGGTGAGCGCCGGGGGCTTCTGGCAGGTGCATCCCGGCGCGGCCGATCTGCTCGGCGAGGCCGTGGCGCAGGCCGTGCGTCCCCGCCCGGGCGAGCGCGCCCTCGACCTCTACAGCGGGGCCGGCCTGTTCGCCGCCGTGCTCGCCGACGGCGTGGGGCACGACGGCTCGGTGGTGGCGATCGAAGGTGATCGGCGCGCCGCCGCCGACGCCCGGAACAACCTCGCCGATCTCGAACAGGTGACATTTCGCACGGGACCGGTGGACCGGGTGCTGGGCAAGGAGGACGAGCTTGGCGCCGACGTCGTCGTACTGGACCCGCCCAGGGCCGGCGCCAAGCTGAACGTCGTCCACGAGATCGCGCGCCGGCACCCGCGCGCGATCGCCTACGTGGCATGCGATCCCGCGGCGCTCGGGCGAGACCTGGCGACGTTCGCCACCGCCGGCTATCGCCTGTCCGGGTTGCGCGCCTTCGACCTGTTTCCCATGACCCACCATGTCGAGTGCGTGGCGACGATAGTGCCGGCGGACGAGCCGGCGACGTGAAAGGCTTGACACCATGCAACTACGGATCTTCACCGAACCCCAGCAAGGCGCCACCTACGAGGACCAGCTCCGGGTGGCACAAGCCACCGAACGCCTGGGGTTCGACGCCTTCTTCCGCTCCGACCACTTCCTGGCGATGGGCGACACCCGAGGGCTGCCCGGGCCGACCGACGCCTGGCTGACACTCGCCGCGCTGGCCCGGGAGACCACCCGGATTCGGCTGGGAACGCTGGTGACGGCGGCGACGTTCCGCTATCCGGGGATGCTGGCCGTCCAGGCTGCGCAGGTGGACCACATGTCGGGTGGACGCCTGGAAGTCGGGCTGGGAGCCGGCTGGTACGCGGCCGAGCACGCCGCCTACGGGGTGCCCTTCCCACCACGGCGGTTCGAGCTGCTCGAAGAACAGCTCAAGATCATCACTGGTATGTGGGAGACGCCGGTGGGAGGGCGCTTCGACTTCGGCGGTGACTACTACACGGTCGCCAATTCGCCCGCCCTGCCCAAACCGGTGCAGGACCCGCTGCCGCTGATCATCGGCGGTCACGGGCCCAAGCGCACGCCGGTGCTCGTCGCCCGGTACGCGACGGAATACAACGCGCCGTTCCCGCCCAAGGACGAGATCGGTGACCGGTTCGCCCGCGTCCGCAAGGTGTGTGACGACGGCGGCCGCGACCCCGGGGAAATGGCGTACTCGGTCGCGCTCGTGCTGGCGTGCGGCCAGAACGAAGCCGAGTTCGAGCGCCGCGCGGCGGCCATCGGCCGCGAACCCGCAGAGCTGCGGCAGAACGGTATCGCGGGCACGACACAGGAGGTCGTCGACGAGCTCGGCAGGCTGCGCGACCTCGGTGCCGACCGGGTATACCTGCAGGTCCTCGACCTCTCCGACCTGGAACACCTGGAGCTCGTCGCCAGCGAGGTCGCCCCGCACGTTACCTGAGCCGTGCCTGCCCCCGCGCCGTCCCGCGCGGCCCGGCCCTGCCCACCGTCGCCGCTGGACCCCGGCACCGCCCGCCGACTCGCGCGGCCCGGCCCTGCCCGTCGTCCCGCATCTTCTTGGGTCTGCGGAACGCACAGAGCCAGATTTAGGCCGCTGGGCGTTCCGCAGACCCAAGAAGTAGGTGCTGTGTGGGATGGGATGTCGGCTAGGGCATGTCTGACAAATGTGCGGTCCAAGCGATCACTGCGTTGAGCACGACAGCAGCCC
>NZ_QMIG01000023.1 GCF_003287285.1 Phytoactinopolyspora halophila | reverse complement strand
AGCCCGGTGCCGCGCACCAGCCCGGTGCCGGATCCACCGAGGCATCGAGCATGCGCGCTCCAGCGGCGGCGGGGGTTGCCGATCGGTTGCCGCTCGTCGTGCGCGCCGCCTGGGCACGATGGGCCGTGGGCGGCCGGCATGGCCCGGCGACGCTGGGGCGTGCCCACGCCAGCGTGATCGTGGTCGTACTCCTGCTGGGGCTGGGTCTCGCAGCCCTCGTGTACTGGCTGGGACGGCCGCAGGTCGAGCCGGTGCGGGCCGAGCCCGTGGCCACGGGCGTGCCGGTATCTCGCGGGGACGAGGCGGCGACGGAGGGCACGCCTCCGGCAGCGGGCGGGGAGCCGAACGCGGGAGCGGATCCGGGGCCGGGCACCGAGTCGAGCGCCGGGTCGAATGCCGGATCGCCGGGTGACGACGAGCTCGTCGTGCATGTCGCCGGCGACGTCGCGAATCCGGGCGTGGTCACGCTTCCTGCCGGATCGCGGGTGGTGGACGCGATCGACGCGGCCGGTGGCGTGGATGGCGATGTCGACCTCACACCGTTGAATCTGGCGCGCATCGTGGGAGACGGCGAGCAGGTCCTGGTGGGGGAGGAAGCACGCGCAGGCGGTGGCGCCGATTCACCTGAGGCCGGCGATGTGGGTGGCACGAACGCGTTGATCGACCTCAATCTCGCCGGTTCCGAGGAGCTCCAGACGCTGCCCGGCATCGGCCCGGCCATCGCACAGCGCATCATCGCCTGGCGCGAGCAGCACGGACGGTTTCGCAGCATCGAAGAGCTCCACGAGGTTTCCGGGATCGGCCCGAGCGTCTTCGCCGATATCGAGTCCCAGGTGACGGTGTGATCCGCGATGTGGCTGGGGACGGCAGGCAGCGGCCGGATCTTCGCCTCGTTCCCATCGCGCTGGCGCTGTGGGCCGGGGTGCTGGCGGGTCTGTCCCTTCCCCTCGAACGTGCCGCGGTGGCGTGGGTATTGCTCGGCGGGTGCATGTCGCTCGTCGCGTGGCGGCTGGGCCGTGCCGGCCGGCTGATCGCGGCGATATCGCTGGCCTGTGTGGCCGTCGGGATCGTCGCGGGTGCCTCGCGTGCCACGCCGGTACGAGACGGTCCGGTAGCCCAGCTCGCGGAGGAGAAGGCGCACGTAGAGGTCGAGGGTGTGATCGCAGGTGACGCGCGGCGTCCGCGGAGCGAACCCACCACTGGCACGGCGGGCGACGACCCGGAACGTGTACTGATCCGGATGCGTATCGACCAGATCTCCGGACGGGGGACCACGATCGACGTGCGCACCGCGGTGTTCCTTGCGGCGCGGGGCGCTCCCTGGACGGACCTGCTTCCCGGGCAGCGCCTGCGGGCGCGGGGCCGGCTGTCACCGGCGAACGGGGACGTGGCGGCCTTCCTGCAGGTCGACGGCGAGCCGGAGCTGGTGGGCGGGCCCGGATTCGTGGCCCGGATGACCGAGCCCATGCGCTCTGGTCTCCGGGAGGCGGTGGACGCCGTGCCCGCACCGCACCGCGGGCTGATCCCCGGAATGGTCGTCGGTGACGAGTCGCTGATGAGCGATGACCTGCGGGACGACATGCGGGTCACCGGACTCACGCACCTCACGGCCGTGTCGGGGACGCATGTCAGCATCGTCCTGCTCTCCGTGCTGGGTGCGGCGCGGCTGGCGGGCGTGCGCGGGTACGGACTGCCCGTCGTCGGAGTCCTATCGGTGGCGGGGTTCGTCGTGCTGGTGCGGCCCGATCCGAGCGTGCTGCGCGCTTCGGTCATGGGCACCATTGCCGTGGCAGGAATATTGGCGGCAGGGCGGCGACGCACGTTTCGCGCCCTGGCCGCGGCAGTGTGCGTCCTGGTGCTGGTCGATCCGTGGTTGGCGCGATCTGTAGGGTTCGCCTTGTCGGTCTCGGCGACGGCCGGGATCCTCGTCCTCGTCCCCACCTGGCAGCGGTCGATGAGCCGGCTGCCCCGGCCGCTCGCCCTGGCCCTGGCAGTGCCACTGGCCGCTCAGGTTGCGTGCACACCACTGCTCGTGACGGCATTCGGCCAGTTCAGCGTCGCGTCGGTGCCGGCCAACATGCTGGTGGCGCCCGTTGTCGCACCGGCGATGGTCCTCGGCGTCGCGGCTACCGTGGCGAGTGCCGCCATCCCGGGGGTCGCGAGCATGCTGGCGTGGCTGAGCGGCCTTCCAGCATGGTGGATCGTCACCGTTGCCCGGTGGTTCGCCGGTCACCCCGGTGCGGAGGTCGAATGGCCAGATGGCGCCGCCGGTACGCTCGCGGGCATCCTCGCCGCCGGAGTTGCCGTCGCACTGATACCCCTGGTGTTGCGTACACCTGTGGCCTGCGTCGCCGTGGCCGGTATCGTTGCCATCGCGCTGCTCCGCCCGTTTCCCGGCCCGGGCTGGCCACCGGCCGGATGGGTGGTGGCGGGGTGCGAAGTCGGGCAGGGAGACGGCTTCGCGATACGGGCCGGACCGGGCTCGGCAGTCGTCATCGACGCCGGACCCGACTCCCGGCTCATTCAGCGATGTCTCGATTCGCTCGGAATCGTCCACGTGCCACTGCTGGTCTTGACGCATTATCACGCCGATCACGTCGCGGGGGTTCCCGGTGTGCTCTCGGGCCGCGAGGTCGACCGCGTCCTCGTCTCGCCGCTGGACGAGCCGGTGGCGCAGGCCGATCAGGTGGTGCGGTGGATGGACGAAGCGGACGTGCCGATCCAGGTAGCGCGGGCGGGGGAGAGGTATGAGATCGGGGACCGTCTCGTAACCGAGGTGTTGTGGCCACGCCGGATCATCCGCTCGTCGTCCGAATCGGACGCCAACAACGCCAGCGTGGTGCTCGCCATCCGCGCCGACGAGGTAGCCCTCCTATTCACCGGTGACATCGAGCCGCTGGCCCAGCGGGCGCTTCGTGCCGCCGAGCCCAACCTGCGGGCAGACGTCCTCAAGGTCGCACACCACGGGTCTCAGTTTCAGGATGAACGGATGCTGGCCGATCTCGGTATGGACCTGGCGCTGGTTGGTGTCGGTGAGAACCGCCACGGTCACCCGTCCGGCGAGACCATGGCGCTGCTCGAGGGGGCGGGTGTTGAGGTTCGCCGGACCGACGAAGACGGCACGTTCGCGGTGGTGCGCACCGGCGGCGGGCTGGGTGTTGTCAGCCGATGATCAGTTCGGACTGGCTGCGGAAACGTCGAGGGCCGAGCTGGGTACTCCGATGGCCGGGCCACGTGGCATGCTGGAGTCGATATGGCTGCCAGAACCGTCGATCCGCTCGTCCCGGTCACCCTCGTCGTGGGTCCGGAGACGCTCCTTGCCGAGCGGGCCGTGGCCGCGGTGGTACGCGCGGCCCGCCGGGCACAGCCCGACGCCGACGTGTCGGAAGTGACGGGCTCGGAGATGACGGCAGGAGGGCTTGCCGAGCACACCAGTCCATCGCTCTTCGCGACAGCGCGGGTTCTGGTGATCCATGATGTGCAGAACGTGCCCGATGCGGTGGGCGATGCGCTCGTGGCCTTTGCCCATGAGCCCGTGGACGACATGTATCTGGTCCTGGTCCATCCCGGCGGGGTGAAGGCGAAGAAGCTGTTGGAGCGGCTACGCAAGGCCGGGGTGCACGAGGTCAAGGCGGAACGGCTGACGAAGGCCGACGATCAGGTGTCGTTCGTCCGCTCGGAGGTCCACCATGCCGGTGGGCGCATCGACGAGGCAGCCGCTCGGCAGCTGGTGGAAGCTGTCGGGGGAGACTTGCGAACGCTGGCCTCGGCAGCGTCACAACTTGCGTCGGACGCTCCCAGCGGCGTGGTCGACCAGCAGCTGGTCGGGACGTACTTCGAGGGCAGAGCTGATGTCAAGGGCTGGGTTGTAGCGGACCGTGCCGTCGAGGGCAAGACCGGCGCCGCCATCGAGGAGCTGCGGTGGGCCTTGCAGACCGGGACCGATCCGGTCTTGGTCATCGGCGCCCTGGCGACGGCGCTGCGAACGCTCGCCCGGCTCTCCGGAGCGCCGCGCGGTGTCCGCGACGCCGATCTCGCTCGTGATCTCGGTGTTCCACCCTGGAAGATACGCATTCTGCGAGGTCAGCTGAGGGGCTGGACCCCGGCCGGCCTGGCGCGGGCCATTCGCGCTGTCGCGTCCGCCGATCTTGCAGTGAAAGGTGGCGTCAACGATTCGACGCACGCGCTGACCACAGCACTCGTGCGGATTGACGAAGCGCGCTCGGGTTAGGTGGCGAGACGATTGAATGGGGCTCCATCTGGTATGGAGCCCCATTCAATCGGATCTCGCTCAGGCTCTGTCTCGCTGGACGAGTACTCCCCAGTTGATCATTTTCTCGCGAAGCTCGGAAGGCGTGAGACCGTAGACGGAGGACATCACCCAGACGTCGTTGGCGCGAATGGTGAGTACTTCACTACCGAAATCGTCACGCTTCTTCTGCACGCCGTACACGAAGTTGATCAATTGCTCGGCCTCAGGCGGGGCATTGCGAAGCGCGACGAGGTCGAGGACGAGTTTGCTCTCAACGCCAGGTGGCGGCGGCTCGGTGTTGTTCTTGTCCGAAACCAGCCAGTCGACGGGAACATCATAGAAGTCGGCGAGCTCGGCGAGCCGTCGGACCGATGCCGCGCGATCTCCCCGCTCATAGGAACCCACGACGGCCGCGCGCAGCGTACCGCCGGAGTTCTGTTCGACTGCCTTCAGTGACAGTCTTTTGCGCTGCCGAAGAGTCCGGAGACGAGCGCCCACTACCTTGGCGAAGTCTTTGTCGTCGGGATCCATCTGCTTTTCATCGTTCATTATCGAACTCCCCTTGTGCCGCCCTACCACTGTAGAGTCCCCCGATGGCGACATTTCAACACATCTTTTACTAGCCGAGCCAAGGGCCCTGTTTGTCCGACACGCTGATTGCTCATAGTTTACCGTCCGTAGCGAATTGTTACGACCATCTCATGTTGACGCGAGAGGATTGGGTGCGCCGAGGTAGTCGCGCGGTTCACTTAGCCATGTGATGAAGTTGTCCGCCGCGAGTGGTTTGGCGATCAGATAGCCCTGCACTCGGCGGCAGCCCAGTTCTACCAATGTGGTCGCCGTGGATGCGTCTTCAACGCCCTCCGCAACAGTGGTCAGGTTGAATGCCTCGGCGAGCCGGACGATCGCCGAGACGATCGCGCGGTCGCTCTTGTCCGTATGGAGGGACGAGATGAAGCTGCGGTCGATCTTCAAGATGTCGACCGGCAACTCCTTGAGGTGCGATAGTGAACTATAGCCGGTTCCGAAGTCGTCGATCGCTACCGTCAGGCCCAGCTGGCGAAGCCCGTGCAGCGTCATCAGAACATCGTCGACTTCCCGCATGACCGTACTTTCCGTGATCTCGATCCCGAGTTCTTGTGGCAAGTGGCCATACCGGCTGAGCAGGGCACCGACGAAGTTGACGAAGTCCGCACTGATCAGTTCACCGGCAGAGATGTTGACCCGGATGGAGGGTGGTACCACAGGAGAGGACTTCTTCCACTCCGAGAGCTGCCGGCACGCCTCGTCCAGGACCCAGCGGCCGAGCTCGGCCGACAGGTTGATCTCTTCGATGACCGATACGAACTTGCCCGCTTGCATCAAGCCGCGCTCGGGATGCTGCCACCGGACCAGGGCCTCTGCCGCGGTGATATCGCCACTGCGAAGATCATACTCGGGTTGATAGTAAAGCAGCATCTCGCCGTCACCGATGGCGGTGCGCAGCCGTAGTTCCAGGTCCGCTCGTTTCAGCAGGCGCACGTGCAGCTCGTCGTTGAACGAGACGACGGAGTTCCCGCCACGCTTCTTCGCTTCCAGCAGGGCGACATCGGCGTTCGCCAGAAGATCGTCTACCGTGCTGGCTCTGGAAGAGCTGCCATTGATGGCGATTCCGACGCAGGCGCTCCGGCTGACGACATGGCCGCCGATGTCGAGCGGCTCGCTGAGTTTGTCGAGAAGCCGTTGAGCGATGCGTTCGGCGTGCTGCGAGGTCTGGACGCCGCGCAAGACGACAACGAACTCGTCGCCGGCAAGACGGGCGACGATGTCTTCCGGGCGCACCGAGTCGCGCAACCGCTTGGCGACCGCTCCGATGAACCGGTCGCCGACGGCGTGCCCGAGGACGTCGTTCACCGTCTTCAGGCGGTCCATGTCTATGTACAGGATCGAAAAGGGTGTCTTCGGGTCGGCTTCGAAGACAGATGTGAGTTCTTCGACGAAGGCACGCCGGTTGGGCATGCCCGTCAGTTCGTCGTGATAAGCCTGATAGTGAAGATCTTCTTCAGCTGATACCCGGGCATCCAGCTGGACGAGGAGCGAGGCGATCGCCTTGAGCGCCCCGACCTCGGCGTTCGACCATTCCTTGTCCCCGAAATGAATGAAGCCAAGCACGCCGCGAGTTTCGTTGTCACGGATCAGCGGAACGGTCGCGGCTGACACCTGCTCCACGCCGGAGGCCGCGCTCACGCGTGCCTGATACATGTCTTGATGATCGCCCGGACGGACGAAGTACGGCTCGCGGAGATCCTTGACACGGGCGAATATGGGGTCGTCCGTATCCCAGGGCACGACGGCAAGCGGATCGGGATCTGGAACATGCTCGCGGCGTGGCCATTCGTCGATCAGCACGCTTGCCTGTAGTTCTGGATCGTTGTACCGAAGGAAACAGGTGTCGACGTTGAAGAACAGTCCGAGCTCGCCCAGGATGCGGTGGGTTGTTTCGGAGAGCTCGGCGGCAGAGACACCCATGAGTTCGGATGCGACGTACGAGACCAGCTGGTCGAGCCGCCGGCCGTGCTCGCCGGAGACATGACCTGCCTCGATGATCGAGCCGCACAGGCCGGTGGCCATACCCAGCAGGGCGCGGTCGTTATCGGTCCATGCCTCGTGGCCCTCGCGCACCACACATAGGCTGCCCCGGAAGTCGTTGCGCCAGAGCCCGTGCGCCAGGAGGCTGAAACCCGGGATCGCTGCTTCCTGGATCGGATCGGTGCCATCCAGGGCGGCCGCTTTGGCCGTTACCTCCCGGATGGCGTTGCGCATCGTCGACAGTGCTTCACCGCGAACTCCGGCATCGGCGGCGCTGCCCCACGAAACTAGTGGTATGCCGTCGTTGACTTCGAGTAGATCGACGGACAGCGCAGTTGTGGCCTTGCCCAGCGATTTCAACAGCGGCTGGATTGTCTCCGGGTCCAACTCAATCCTCGTTTCGCAAGATCAACGTATCCGGACCGTGCGCTCAGCAGGGAGGCGCTGGCTTCGAGCGCTAATTCCTGGAGCGTATCCGATTCGCATTGTGATAGCGATCGTCTGGTCATCGATACCGGTCAAATGGTCGAATTTCTCACGGAGTTCTCGCAACTGATCCCGATACCGTGCCGAGAGTTCTTCATAGTCGTGATCACTCACCGCGTAGATGAATAGGGGAGAGATCACCTGGACGCTCAATCCCAACTGTTCCGCCTGAATCCAGGTGCGTTCGACGGCCTGTCCGCCCCGTACGTAAGCGCCGGGATCGGCGTCGTTGATCGTGACGACGAGCAGGGCGGACGACCCGAGGAGGCGATCACGAGTCGATTCGCCGAGCGCCCTGCCGAGGTCCTGCTCGGCAAGGACGGACATGACGTCCGCGCGCTGGGCGACGTCGAGCTTGGCGAGATCCGAGGGGTCGAGTTCGAGGGTGCGTACATCCAGGCCCCAGTCCACGCTCTCCGAGCCGGGCCACCGCAGCTCCCGCATCAGTTCCTCGTGCAGGTGCGGAGTCAGGTAGCGCAATCGGTCCGACTCGCCGAAAAGCTCGGCCAGGTCCCGGAGCCGCTCGCGGTCGGTGACGACGTGTGCGTGCGCTCCTTCTGCCCGAGCGGCATCAGCGAGTGCCTGGGGTGCTCCGTGGGGCAACGGCCGGTATTCGGTCAGCCGCCGGTTCGAGACCCGGGACAGCATTGGCTCGTACAAGCTCGCGAGTTCTGGGTCCGAGCCGTCGGTGAACCGCAACGTGGCAACGGGCCCCTGGTCGAGGCCGCGCGGGAAGATCTCCGCGCCACCGAGTATGCCGTGCCGCGCGGCGGCGACCCGGGCGTTGAACAGGGCGGCGCCGATGGCGACGTAGCTGCCGCGGAACGCCACGTCGAGAGTGGACGTTTGCGCGGGATCGAGGTGGATGTCCAGGGCGTCGTCGTCGGCGGCAAAGATCCATGGCTGCGTGTTGCCCCCCGATGGTGCGAGGCGAGCCGCATGCACCACTGCCTGGCGTGGCTCGTCAGGCGCGGGTTCCGGATCGGTTGGTGCCTGCTCGCCGACATCGAGCGTGGCAGGAACGGGAGGCTGGGTGAGTGCGTCGAGGTGTTCACCGAGGTCGATTCGTACGCGGCCGGACGGCACGTGCTGGCCCAGACCGAGCTTGCGCACCGCCGCAGCGACGGTGGCGGCTCCGAGGTTGATGTCGCCTCCGAGTTGTGGCCACGTGCTGAGGGTTTCGTCGACCTCCGTCATCGAGGCCGCCATCATCGCTGACAGTTCTCGTGGCTCCAGGACTCTGAGGATATAGGGCACCTTGTCGTGCGTGGATAGCCCCATGAGCTCCGCGGGCTTCGTATCGCCCAGGAGACCGTGGAAGAGTGGCCGCTCGGGTTCCAGATCGTAACGCTCGACATCGAGCAGCCCGCGATCGCTGGTCTCCATGACGAGGGGCAATCGATGGCGCCGGGCGGCTTCGCGAGTGGCGAGCTTGACGTCGAACGAGTCGCATTCTTCGATGACGATGTCGAGCCCGTCCATGAACCTGTCGGCAGTTTCGATGCTCAGCCCGGACGGCTCGATGTGCACGTCGATGTAAGGGTCGATCTCGGCGATCCGCCGCGCTGCCACGATTGCCTTGTTGACTCCCAGGTCGAAGACGGTTCCCGGAATCCGGTTCAAGTTCGACAGCTCGATCTCGTCGAAATCCGCCAGGCGGATCTCGCGGCAGAGGCCTTCCAGAGCCAGGGTGTGGGCGATGGCGTGTCCGACACTCAACCCGACAACGCCGATGCTCAGCCGCCGCAAGCGCTGCTGCTCTTCGGCGGTGATCTTGTTCCGGTTGCGATCCGAACGAAGGGTCTGGAAACCGATCGGACCGAGGAGGTGAACGATGGTCCGCCGCCACGGGTAGAAGTACCACCGCGACGGCTCGGTGAGCGCTGCTTCCGGCGGAGCGGGAAGCGTGTGTTGAAGGTCACGCCATTGCTGATCGAGCCTGTCGATGACGTCGATGCCCGGGTCGTTCTTCAGCCTGTCGAGTTCATCGGAGCTTTCGACCAGTGTGACGTGCCAGGAGTGCGGATCTGGGGCGAACTGGGTGGTCACTGTCGTACTCCGCTGGTCATGGTCGGACTGCCCATCTCTATGTCACTGAGGAACAGCTGCTGTTGCTCGGGCGCCGAGCGGGCGTGGGCGGTATGGAGATCCCACTGGTAAAAGGATGTGAGATATCGCTCATCTGGGTATGGGGTGGCTGGGATGCCGTCGACTGGCCGGGCACCGGCACCACACCATCGAGGTCCCGCGTGTTGAGCGACGGTGCCAAAAGCATACCGAACTCGGAGGAATCGGAGAGCGTGGACGAACGAGCGGGCTACGAGATCGGCCAATGCTCCCTTGTTGTGAGCATGGTGCCCGACCCAACCTGCCTTGAGCTCGATGGCTCCGTCCGGAAGTGCTTGGGAAATCCACTCGGCTACCAGGGTCGCGGCCAACGGATCTGCCTGGAACTCACTGGGCGCGTGTGCTTCGTAGACGGCATCGAGGGGCCCGTTGGCGTACCAGCCGGCGACGACGTCGTCGTTGTTGTCGTGGGCCACGGCGAAGATGGGGGTAATGGATTCGGGCGTGGTGGTGGGCAGGGTGAGGGCATTCTCGGCGCCGAATCGGCGGTACGTGCGCGTGGCGCCGACTACGTACTGCTGCCAGAGATCGTACCGATCACACGGGCGATAGAACCCCATACGTGCACCGGAGGCGCGGTCGCGGAATCCGAAGAGCTGGTCGTCGTGGTCGAGGGCGGGGCTCGGGCGATGAGGCGATGCAGCGTAGATAGTGTGTTCCATACGCCCTATAGTGCCCGAAAAGTACTATATGATCACGGAATGGGGCCTTGCGTTGAGATAGATCCTTGTTCACATTTATGCTGTCCAGCCCCAATGCCCGAATGAGTGCGCAGATAGTCAGTGATCGACCAGGCGCCCGCGCCGACATACTCGACATCAACATTCGGCATGCACACACAACGGCGGCAGGATCCGCCCCCCGTTGGATCCTGCCGCCATCTGTATGACGGGGCGCGGTGCGCTCATCCCCGGACGAGCAGCACCGCGCCCCCTATCTCGGTGCGGGGTGGGTAGGGCGGAGCCGCACCGGGTCTGAGGGTCACGGTAAAGTCCGTGAGTCTGCAGTATCTCAAGATAACCACCAACGGTGGAAGTGTGCTGTTTTCGCAACTTCCATCCGCGATGATCGTACCCGATCCATGTCCGGACGGATCTGAGCTCCGAAATGCTGCGGACGTAAAGAACAATAGCCCAGAATAAGACGATTGGCAACAGGCGACTTTCTGTCAGAAAAGGTCACCGACGGTCAGGTGCGCAGGCATTTCGTCGTGCAACTCTCCGTGGGCGATAAACAACGCTACGTGATCATTTCGCTTGTTATCACCGGCGATTGAGAGGCGGAAATGCGCGACTGTATGTGATTAATGATAAGGGAAGAGTAATACATCAGGAATATTTCTCGGCCGGTTTGATTGTCGACATTTGTCACGCAGAAAACATGGGAGACGAGCGTCAATCGGCGCGTTCTGGACTCCAGCGACGCGCGATGCTGCGTGTCGACGCCGGCACGGGTGAGCAAACGCCACGGCGCCGCCCACCGTGCGGTGAGCGACGCCGTGCCGGGCCAGCCGATGATTGGTCGTGGACTCCCAGATCGTTACTGGGAGAGTTCTGGTTCGCAGCGGAGTGGAACCAGAACGGGCTCAGAGCTTTTCGGCGCGTTTCGCGATGGAAGACTTGCGGTTCGCTGCCTGGTTCTTGTGGATGACGCCCTTGGAAGCCGCCTTGTCCAGCTTGCGGCACGCATCGCGTGCGGCGAGTGTCGCCTTCTCGGTGTCTCCACGGTCGGCCGCCTCGTGGAACCGGCGAATGGCCGTCTTCAGCGACGAGCGGACCGACTTATTGCGCAGACGCGCCTTCTCGTTGGTCAGGATGCGCTTCTTCTGGGACTTGATGTTCGCCACGAAACGTGTGCCTTTACCTCGTTCGGACAGGTCATGACGGTGTGGAAGCCGACTCCCGGATGCGCGATGATGGGCTACGTACGCGCGGGACCGAAGCCGACGAACGTGTCCACGACCTGGGCGGACACGCGGCGAGTAATCTTACCAGCGAGTGTCGCCACCCACCAAGTCAGGCTGCTACCAGTCCGCGGCCAAGGTGTCCGCCTCCGGGAGATCGAGCTCGCGCGGCTTGACGATGTACACGATACCGCCAGGTCCGGAGGCCATCTCACCGCCCGCGAGCTGCCTGCGGGTACGCAACCAGACCTGTTCGAATTGCCGGCGATCGTAGACGCGACGGGCAGAAGCATTCGTCAGGGCCCGCGGGTCGTTGACGACGACGTCGCCGTCCTCGGTGAACCCGGTGACGACCATGAGATGTCCCGCTGCGCTGTATCCGCTGCCGTCGAGCTCCGACTCACGGAAGGACACCGATGTGACGACCGGGACGCCGGCATCGATGAGCACCTCGACGTCGTCGAGCGAACCGAGCCGGGTCACGAATGCGTCCAGACCCAGCAGCGACGCGGCGTAGGCGGTGTTGAACGACCAGTTACCGGTGCCGTCGAGCGCGTGATCCCACGTCATGCGGGCAGCGTGAGCGACCTGCGGATCCTTGTATCCGGCGTCGATCCACGACATCTCGGTGCGGGAGGGCACGACGTCGAAGTACTCCATCACCATGGTGACCGCCGCGGCGCCCGACCAGGCCTGGGTGCCGCGGTAGCCGGGATGCTCGTCGCGGTGCGGAGCCGTGGAGCGGCGGGGAACCGCCAGCTCGTGCCCCCAGGCGATGCCGCCGGAGCTCGGCTCGACGTCGGAACGGGCGGGCACGTCCGACGCCATCGCGCCGAGCATCCACACCCGCGGCAATGTCGAACTTCCCGCGGGACGGTACATCGTCACCCGTAGCTGGTAGGCCTCCAGGAACGTCTGGCCATCCTGCTCGCCTTGCCCGGTAGCCGTCGTGGTTGTCCCGGTCTCGACACCCCGGTTCCCGCCGGATGGCTCATCCGGCGAGTCGATCGTGAACGTGTCGATGTCGATCCGGCTCCGCCCGTCGCCCTGACCGTCGACGCTGGTGCGATCGATGCTGTCCGGGCTGTCGGTCCAGTGGCCGAGCGTGTACCAGGGCGTGGTGGTGCCGTCGCCGTAGGTGCCCTGCATGTCCACGGAGAGCCACGATTGCCCGGGTGTCGAGGCGTTCCACGAAGCGATCAGCTCGGTGGCCCCGAAAGGCAGCTCCGTGAGCGGTGTCGTCCACGTCGCGTATTCCCACGTGTCCGTGGTGCCAGGTAACTCGGCGAGTCCGCTCGTGCGGTCGGATTCCGCGTCGTCGATGGTTCCCGCCGGGTAGGTCATGATGATGCCGGCGCGACCTGGAAGCGGGGTCGTTCCCTTCGCCTCGCCGGCGCGCCAGCCCTCCCGGTCCTTCCAGCGGGTGACGTCGACGCGTGTCTGCTCACGCTCCTCCGGTGTCCCGGTGGGCTCGCTCGCACCGACGGCCACCGGCGCCCCGGCCACGTGAGCGGCCACCTGGGCTGCGAGGACGGACGCTACGAGAACGACGATCCCGGCCACGAGGATCCGTGGGCGGGTTGCGGGATGCACAGAAGCTCCTCAGCACAACGTTGACCATGCCGGTACCGATACCGGGCACGAACCGGCCCGTTCGGGGACCAAGAGATCACTATGGCCGGTCGGCAGGTCGGTTGCAAGTCCGGTCCGCCAACGCGTTCGGGAGGGTTCGCATGGGATGATGGGGAGGGAAACCCGTGACATGACCGACCGACGCTATCCGCGAGGAAGACCTGCGTGCCTCACACTCCTGACGTGCCGGCCCCGGCCGCGACGCCGCCTGCGTTGATCCGCAACTTCTGCATCATCGCGCACATCGACCATGGCAAGTCCACCTTGGCCGATCGGATGCTGCAGATGACCGGCGTCGTCGAGGAGCGCCTCATGCGCGATCAGTACCTCGACCGCATGGACCTCGAGCGCGAACGCGGCATCACGATCAAGAGCCAGGCCGTCCGGCTGCCGTTCACCCCGTCCGCCGGTCCGGATGCCGGCACGACACACGTGCTGAACCTCATCGACACTCCGGGACACGTGGATTTCTCGTACGAGGTCAGCCGGAGTCTGGCGGCGTGCGAGGGCACCATCCTGCTCGTTGACGCCGCGCAGGGCATCGAGGCGCAGACACTGGCCAACCTCTACCTCGCGCTGGACCACGATCTTCAGATCATTCCCGTGCTCAACAAGATCGATCTTCCTGCGGCGCAGCCCGACAAGTACGCGGCGGAGCTCGCTCACCTGATCGGCTGCGATACCGGCGACATTCTCCGCGTCAGCGGCAAGACCGGGGAGGGCGTCGCCGAGCTTCTGGAGCGCGTCGTGTCCGAGGTACCACCCCCGGTGGGAGACGCGGACGCCCCGGCCCGGGCCATGATCTTCGACAGCGTCTACGACACGTACCGGGGCGTCGTGACCTACGTGCGTGTCGTCGACGGTGCGCTGGCGTCGCGGGAACGCATCTTCATGATGTCGACGAAGGCCACGCACGAGCTCCTGGAAATCGGGGTGATCTCGCCCGAGATGAAGCCGGTTGCCGGTCTCGGTGTGGGCGAGGTCGGATACCTCATCACCGGCGTGAAGGACGTCCGGCAGTCGAAGGTGGGGGATACGGTCACCCTCAATGCGCGCCCGGCTACGGAGCCGCTGCCGGGGTATCGCGAGCCGAAGCCCATGGTGTTCTCCGGGCTGTACCCGCTGGACGGTTCGCAGTACTCCGACTTGCGGGATGCGCTGGACAAGCTGAAGCTCAACGACGCCTCGCTGACGTACGAGCCGGAGACGTCGGGCGCGCTGGGTTTCGGATTCCGCTGCGGCTTCCTGGGCCTGCTCCATCTGGAGATCATCCGTGAACGGCTGGAGCGGGAGTTCGGTCTCGAATTGATCTCCACCGCACCCAACGTCATCTACGACGTGCTCATGGAGGACGGGCAGCGCCACGCGGTGATGAACCCGAGCGAGTTCCCGACGGGAAAGATCGCCAGCGTCAGGGAACCGATGGTACGGGCCACGGTCCTGGCACCCAGCGAGTTCGTGGGCGCCATCATGGAACTCTGCCAGTCCCGGCGCGGGTCGATGCGCGGTATGGATTATCTCTCGGAGGATCGCGTCGAGCTGCGCTACACCATGCCGCTCTCGGAGATCGTGTTCGACTTCTTCGACGCCCTGAAGTCGCGCACGCGCGGATACGCGAGCCTCGACTACGAGCCTACGGATGACGCGGAGGCGGATCTCGTCAAGGTCGACATCCTGTTGAACGGCGATCCCGTCGATGCGTTCAGCGCCATCGTGCACAAGGACAAGGCGTACTCGTATGGCGTCGCGATGGCGTCGAAGCTGAAGGAACTGATCCCGAGGCAGCAGTTCGAGGTTCCCATCCAGGCTGCCGTCGGTTCGCGAATCATTGCCCGCGAGAACATCCGCGCCATCCGCAAGGATGTGCTGGCCAAGTGCTACGGCGGTGACATCACCCGCAAGCGCAAGCTGATCGAGCGGCAGAAGGAAGGCAAGCGCCGGATGAAGACGGTGGGGCGTGTCGAGGTGCCCCAAGAGGCGTTCATCGCCGCGCTCTCCTCCGATTCCGCGGGCGGGAAGGCAAGCAAGAAGTAGCCATCCTGGCGCGAGCTCAGGGCCGGTTGGCCGTGCCTTGCCTGGTACGTTGAGCAAACGCATGTTCGTTCAGCGAACACATCGGCGATCCTTAACTTTCGCGGCGTCACGCCCGAATTCTCCACTGTTCCCGGTGTTTCCGTAATCACCTCGATATCTGCAGATGTTGACGCCCGGGGAGGAGCGCACTAGCGTCACAGCTACGTTCATATAGATAACAAGTGTTCATCATGCGAACGGATGGCTATGACGAGTGTGCGTGACGCCACCATCGGAACGCTGCGCCGGCTGGGCGTGGCCACCTTGTACGCGAATCCCGGATCGACGGAGATATCGTTCCTGGCGGACTTTCCCGATGACCTGCGCTTCGTGCTTGCCCTGCACGAAGGATCGGTGGTCGGCCTGGCCACGGGGCAAGCGATCGCCACCGGGGCACCCGCCGTAGCACTGCTGCACACGACCGCGGGCCTCGGCAATGCCGTCGGTGCACTGGCTACGGCCCGGGTGAATCGCGCACCGCTTCTCGTGCTCGTAGGCCAGCAAGACCGGCGGCATCTCGCACTCGAACCGTTCCTCACCGGCAAGCTCACCGGACTCGCGGGCGACTACCCCGTCTGGGTCGAGTCTCCCGCGCGGGCCCAGGACGTGCCGGGCGCCGTCGCTCGGGGCTGGCACGAGGCCGTTACCGGGCGTGGACCCGCCCTGGTGATCGTGCCGTCGGGTGATTGGCAGGAAGGGATGCCGGACAGCGAGGTGGTGGCGGCTCCGCGCGCGATCACCCGTGCCGCCGGGCTCGACGAGGCCGATATCGAGCCCGTGGCGGACATGCTGACGTCGGCCAGCACACCGGTTCTGGTGTCGGGAGCCGGCTCGGACGAGCCTCGCACCTGGGACGCTCTGGTCGCGCTCGCCGAACGATTGCGGTGTCCGGTCTGGCAGGAGCCCTTCGGTGCGCGAGCGGGATTCCCGCAAGATCATCCGCAGTACGCCGGTGTCCTGCCGGCAGATCGCAGCCGGTTGCGTGCCGCGTTGCGGGAGCACGACGTCGTGGTGACCGTTGGAGCCGCTGCCATCCGGCAATATCCCTTCGAGCCCGGTCCGCTGGTCGAACCCGGCACCGCCGTGGCCGTGGTGATCGACGATCCCGATGAAGCGCATCGCAGCCCGGCCGACCAGGTGATCCTCGCGTCGCTGCCGGCGGCGTGCGAACGGCTGGCCCGGCGCGTGCCCGCCCGGACAACGCCCGCACCCGAGTTCAAATCCGCAGTCGGGCCCGCGCCGCCGGCCAGTGGCGAGCCCTTGCGTGCCGGGCACGTCCTGGCAGCGCTGGCGAGCCTCGTGTCACCAGAGACGATTGTCGTCGAGGAGACGCCGTCGTCGCGGCCCGAGCTGCACCGGCTGCTTCCGGCGCGCCGGCCGTTGGGCTTCGTCTCGGCCGCCATGGGCGGGCTTGGCTTCGCCTTGCCGGCCGCGACGGGACTTCGGATGGCCAGACCCGATCGGCCCGTCGTCGCCGTCGTGGGCGACGGTTCGGCGATCTACGGCATCCAGGCGCTGTGGAGCGCCGCCCAGTACGGCGTCGGCGTGCTGTTCGTGATCCTCGCGAACGGACGCTATGCCGTGATGGATCGGCTGGCGGAAGGCCACGGCGACACGAAGCCGCCGTGGCCGGACTTCTCCGACGTCAACATGAGCTGGATGGCCCGCTCGTTCGGGTGCCCGGCGTTGCGCCTGGACACCTATTCCGAGCTGACGCAGGTGCTCGGTGATGTCGTTCCGCAGCTGGCCGAACGGACCGATCCCTTGCTCCTGGACGTTTCGGTCGCCCCCGATCCCGAGTTCCACCCCTAGGAGGTTCCGCAATGACGACGCGCCTGTCCGGCCCGGCAACGATCGTGGCCGCATTCGTGGTGATATCGGCGTGTGCACAGGCCGATGACAGTGCCGGCGAGGCCTCGAACAACGGCGATCCCGCCGGCGCCGATGGCACGGACGGCGGTTCCGGCGAGGCCGGGGACTTCCCGAACGGCACTGTCCGCATCGTCGTGGGCTCGGGTCCCGGGTCGACGATGGACACGATGGCCCGCGGTCTGGCGCCGCGCTTGCAGGAACTGTGGGACGAATCCGTGGTCGTGGAAAACGTGCCGGGTGCGAATCAGTCGGCCGGGTACCACGACGTCGCCGCTGCCGATCCGGATGGGCACACGCTGTTCATCACGGTCCACGGAACCATGGGTATTCACGATCAGCTCGGAACCATCGACCCGCGCTGGCAGGAGTTCGAGTGGTTCGGCACGCTTCTCGAAGAACCGTGGACGTTCTACACCGCCGCCGACGGCGATATCGAAAGTCTCGACGACCTCCTCGCGCTGGACGTCATTCGTTACGGCGACAGCGGATACGAGAGCCCCGTCAATCCGGTGGCGCTGACCTTCTTCGACGCCTTCGACAAGGATTTCATCTTCACCCCCGGTTACGATCCCGGCGACGCGCAGCAGAGCGTGCTCACCGGCGAGCAGCACATCGTCGGCCGGGATGCCGCCCAGATGCTCCGGGGCGGGACGGACGAGGAGTTCCGGGCGCTGCTTGTCTTCTCGCACGAGGAGAATCGCTTCCAGCCGGATGCGATGACGCTGGCCGACGTCGAGGAAGAGTACGACGTCACCATTCCCGAGCTCGAGATCTTCCAGCTCGGGTTTCCCATCGGCACGACTCCCGGCACCCCGCCCGAGATCGTCGACAAGCTCGCCGACTCGCTGATCACGCTGATCGAGGAGGACGAGGAGTTCCAGGAGTGGATCCGGGAGAACCACATGGAGGGCAGCGTGCTCGCCGAACGGATCGGACGTGAGGTGACACAGGAAAAGGTCGCCGCGGTCACCGAGCAGTATGCCGAGTTCGGCGTCGACGACCTCCAGCAACGCCTCGAAGCCGGAACCGTTGACTGAGGTGTCGGACCGGTGACAGCCGCCCTCGTTGACGCCGCCTCCACCGTCTTCACACCCGTCGGCGTGCTGATGCTGATCGCTGGCGCCATCGTTGGCCTGACTTTCGGCATGCTTCCCGGGCTCGGAGCCAGCCAGGCGATGATCCTGCTGCTGCCGTTCACCTACGGGGCCGATCCGCAGTACGCGATCCTGCTCTTCGTCGCGATCATGTCGTCGGCCTCGTTCGGGGGATCGTTGCCGGCCATCTTGATCAACACCCCCGGTACGCCCGCGAACGTGTGCACCACGTTCGACGGATATCCGTTCGCGTTGCGTGGCGAGGCCGCGCGGGCGATCTTGATCTCCGGCCTGGCGTGTCTGGTGGGCAGCACCGTGGGCGCGCTCACCCTCTTCCTGCTGATTCCAGTGATTTCCCAGATCATCACGGCTTTCGGCGCGCGGGAGACGTTCTGGCTCGTCCTGTTCGGTATCGCCATGATCTCCCTGTCGGCCAAGGGCAATACCATCAAGGGGCTGGTCGCTGGCGGCTTCGGCCTGCTCATCGCCTTCATCGGGCGGAATTACGTGTTTCCCGGTGAGCGGTTCACCGGCGGTATGGACTTCCTGTACGACGGCGTGCCGATGGCCGCGCTCCTCGTCGGCGTGTTCGCCGTCGCCCCGATGGTGTTCCTCGGGGCCAAGACCTCCGTGGCGCAGTCCGGACCGCCCGGACACAGCGCCATCACCAGCGGTTTCTTTACGCAGGCACGGCAAGGCGTGGCTGACGTGTGGCGCCACCGTGTCGTCACCGTTCGTGGCTCGGTCCTCGGCGTGCTGCTGGGAATCATTCCCGCCGTGGGCGGGGCGACGGCCAGCTTCGTCAACTATCTGATGTCCAAGCAGCTGTCGAAGCGTGGCGAGGAATTCGGCCAGGGCACACCCGAAGGACTTATCGCTTCGGAGTCGGCGAACGATGCCAAGGACGGCGGCGCCCTCATGCCGACACTGGCGTTCGGTATCCCCGGCGATCCGAACACCGCCGTGCTGCTCGGCGCGTTGCTCATGCATGGTGTCGCGCTGGGGCAGCCGCTGTTCAGCAACGAGCTTCCCATGGTCGTGGTCATCGTCCTGGGTCTGGTGCTGGGGCAGATACTCGTCTCGGTCTTCGGCGTCATGACGGGTCCGTTCATTTCCCGCATCACCACGGTGCCGAGCTATTACCTGGTCCCGGTCGTCATCATGTGCGCGCTGATCGGCTCGTACCTGTTCCGGAACAACATCTGGGACACCACCATCGTGGTCATAGCGGCGATCTTCGCGTACGGCATGACGCAGTTCAGCTATCCGGTGATTAGTTTGGTGCTGGGATTCCTGCTGGGCATCGAGGCCGAACGGGCGTTCGTGCAGACACTGGTCATGTCGCAAGGAAGCTACGCCGGTCTCGTGGAAGGCGGAGTCGTCTGGACGATCATCACCATCATGGTCGTCTCGTTCGCCGGGGCATGGCTGATCAACCGGCGACGTGCGGAGATGCGGCTGGGTGGTGGCTCGTACGAGCCGGCACAGTCGTCCGAGCATGCGGGCTCCGCCGAGCATGCGGGCTCCGCCGAGCATGTACGCACGGAGGAGCCCGTCGCGGTGGCGGCTACGGGCACCCGGGACGGACGACAGGAGGGGCACGGACGTCTTTCCGGTGGCACGGCAGGTCACGAAGGTGAGACCGGTGGGAGCGCGGAGGCTCCCCGGGTACGGATACCGGCGGCGGCGATCTTCGCGGCCGGCCTGCTCGTGCTCAGCGCGTTCTTCCTCCTCGGCTCCTTGGGCTACGAAGGCGATATGGGGCTGTTCCCGGGCGTGGTTTCGGCCGCGACGACAGCCCTTCTGGTGATCGTTCTGGTGTCGGAGCTGTCGCCGCGCTTGCGGTCGGTGATCGCGAAGATCGACGGCGGCGGCGAGACGGTCCATGGCAACGGCACCGTCGATCTGTCGGCACGAGCGGTCCGGTCACACGCGCGCGTGTTGGCCTGGGCGGCCGGGTTCACCGTGGCGGTCCTGATCGCCGGATTCCTCGCCTTCCCGGTCCTGATCGCCGCCTATATCTGGCGTTCTGACCGCCGGCAGGTCGCGGCAGCGGTCGCGATCGCGACCGTCGTTGCCGCACTGCTGCTCCTTCTGGGGATCAGCGCACCCACGATGTTCTGGACCGGCGTGGTGCCGACCGTCGTTCCCGATCTGTTCGGCGGAGGGAGGTTACCTGCCCTCTTCTGACCCGCACATCCGCATTCCACCTGTGGCCAGCAGGAGACGCCAGCGAGAAGACGATACGGATAGGAGTTCGCCGATGCAGAGGACACGTCGTTTCATCCGGACAGGGGCAGGGTCGAGCGCGGCCGTGCTCCTCGCACTCACCGCGTGTGCCGACGACGGGGACGTCCCCAGCGCGTCGGGAGCGGACGGTGACGCATCGGAGTTCCCCACGGATACCGTGCGGATCCTGGTGGGATCCGAGCCTGGTTCCGGGATGGATTTCATGGCGCGCGGCCTGGCGCCCCGGTTGCAAGAACTTTGGGGCGAAGATGTCGTCGTCGAGAACGTACCTGGTGCCAATCAGTCCGCTGCCTATCACGAGGCGGCCGGCGCCGACCCGGACGGGCACACGCTGTTCATCGGCGTCGAGGGAACCTTCGGTATCCATGACCAGCTGGGCACGATCGACCCGGGCTGGCAGGAGTTTGAATGGTTCGGCACCCTGACCGAAGGTCCGTGGGCATTCCACGTCGACGCGAACGGCCCGATCGAGACATTCGAGGATCTGCTCGACGCCGAGCCTGTCCGGTACGGGGACGGCGGTTACGAGAGCCCGGTGAACCCGGTGGCGCTCACCGTGTTCGAGGCGCTCGACGTGGATTTCATCTTCACGCCTGGCTACGATCCCGGCCAGGCACAAAGCAGCGTCCTCACCGGAGAACAGCACTTCATCGGCCGGGAAGTGAACCAGTTCGTCCGTTATGACCAGGAGGACGAATACACGCCGGTGCTCATCGCCGGCGACGAGCCGCATCCGGACTTCCCGAACGCCAAGACCTTCGCCGAAGTCGAGGACGAGTACGACGTCACCTTCTCTGGCGACCGGATTTTCCAGCTCGGCCTGGCCATCGGAACGACGCCGGGTACCCCGCCGGAAACCGTCGACAAGCTCGCCGACTCGATCGTGACGCTGATCGAGGAGGACGAGGAGTTCCAGGAGTGGCGTGCGGAGAACCTGTTCGAGGAGACCATGCTGGTGGAGAACATCGGCCGGGATGTGACGCAGGAGAAGATCGACGAGCTGACCCGCGAATACGCGGAGTTCGGCGTGCAGGACATGGAAGAGCGGCTCACCAAGGGGCAGTAACCGGTGTGCGCGCCGCTGCACGGCACGGCAGCACTGATCACCGGACGCTGCACCGGCCATCCGGCAGCGACGTCCACACCGGACAGACGATCAACATCGATGGCGGCTCGGCCCTCATCTGACAGAACGCACGGAGGAAACCATGGTCCTGCTCGAACCGAAACTCTGGTCGGCCGCGTTGTTCTCCGGCGGGTGGAACACCGCAGCGGAGAGCCGACGCGTCGTCGAACCGTCCACCGGCGCCGAGCTCGGCGCCGTCGGGATTGCCGGAAACGACGACATCTCCTGGGCGGCGGAGAACGCCGCCGAAGCGCAACGAGAGTGGGCCCGGCGGCCGTTCGGAGAGCGTGCGGCCGTGCTGCGAGCGGCAGGACGGCTCTTCGAGGACCATGCGGCCGAGATCCAGGACTGGCTCGTGCGCGAGGCCGGGTCGGTCTGGGCCAAAGCCGGATTCGAGACGCATGTTGCCGCGCAGGAATGTTACGAGGCGGCGGCGCTGGCGTCGCAACCCATGGGTGAGATCCTTCCGAGCGAGAAGTACCGTCTCAGCCTGGCGCGCCGCGTACCGGCGGGGGTCGTCGGCGTGATCGCTCCGTTCAATGCCCCGCTCATCCTCGGTATCCGGTCGATCGCGCCGGCACTGGCACTGGGCAATGCCGTGCTGGCGAAACCCGATCCCCGGACGGCCGTGTGCGGTGGGGTCACCATCGCCCGGATCTTCGAGGAGGCGGGCTTGCCGGACGGGCTGTTGCACGTGCTTCCCGGAGGCGTCGAGGTAGGGGAGGCCTTGATCGATGACCCCCACGTGCGCGTGATCTCGTTCACCGGCTCCACGGCGGCCGGACGTGCCGTGGGGGAACGGGCGGCGCGAGGTCTCAAGCGGGCACATCTGGAGCTCGGTGGCAACTCGGCGTTGATCGTGCTCGACGACGCCGATCTGGACCGCGCGGTCTCGGCGGGTGCGTTTGGCTCCTTCTTCCACCAGGGTCAGATCTGCATGACAGCGGGACGGCACATCGTGCACGCGCGGCTCGTCGACGAGTACGTCGCGCGGCTGGCGGACGCGGCCGACGGAATGACGGTAGCCGACCCGTACAGTATGCCGGACGCTACCGTCGGACCGGTGATCGATGCTGGTCAGCGAGACAAGATTCACGAGCTGGTGCGAGCCAGCGTGAACGGCGGGGCGCGGCTGGCGGCCGGAGGGACGTACGAGGGCCTCTTCTATCGGCCGACCGTGCTGGGTGGCGTCTCCACCGACACCCCGGCGTACGCGGCGGAGGTGTTCGGCCCCGTGGCTCCCGTCGTGCCGTTCTCCACACCCGACGAAGCCGCCACCATCGCCGCACGGAGCGAGTACGGCCTGTCGCTAGGTATCCTCACCCGCGATGTCATGGCGGCGATGGAGCTCGCCGAGCGGATTCCCACCGGAATCGTCCACATCAACGACCAGACCGTCGACGACGAAGCGGTGGCCCCGTTCGGCGGCGTCGGCGCCTCGGGGACGGGTGCCCGGTTTGGTGGTGCGGCGGCCAACACGGATGCGTTCACCGAAACCCGGTGGATCACCGCGCAGGGCGCCGTCGGGCAGTACCCGTTCTGAACCCCCTTCTGCCGGTTCGTTTCGACCGGTCCTGCTCGCCTGGCCTCACGAAATGACCACAACTGCCGACGTAGACTGTTCGTGAGGGTTGATACCGTCGTAATCTTCCACCACCCGGTCACGATGCAAGCGTGGCCCACCGGCGATGGTGCTCTTGGAGGAACGTGATGACAGCCGACACAGCGGAGACCATCGATCAGGTCACAGATCGTCCGCCGTCCATCGGGCGGATGTTCCTTGAGCGGGTGGAGGCAACGCCGGATCTGGAAGCCTACCGGTATCCCGACGGAGTCGGGTGGTCGTCACTGACGTGGCGGCAGACGAAGGATCGGGTGTGGCGGCTAGCGGCTGGCCTGCTTTCCGTGGGTGTCGAATTCGAGCAGCGCGTTGCGATTGCGGCATCGACGCGAGTGGAATGGATCCTGGCGGATCTCGCGATCAACTGTATCGGCGCGGCGACCACGACGGTCTATCCGTCCACCAACCCCGAGGACGTCGAGCACATCCTGTCCGATTCCAATGCGCGCGTCGTCTTCGCCGAGGATGACGAGCAGGTCAAGAAGGTGCTGGAACAGCGTTCCCAGCTTCCCGATCTCGTCAAGATCGTCGTCATGGACGGCACGGGCGACGGTGATGTCGTCATCTCGCTGGACGAGCTCGAACAGCGGGGAGGCGAGCGGCTGGAGCAGGAGCCGACGGCCGTCGACGACGCCTTGGAAGCCGTCGGCCCCGAAACGCTGGCAACATTGGTTTACACCTCTGGCACGGGCGGCCGGCCCAAGGGCGTGCTCCTCGTCAACGACAACTGGGTTTATGAGGGCGTGGCCGTCGACGCGGTGAACATCCTCTCCACGGACGACCTCCAATACCTGTGGCTCCCGTTGTCACACGTCTTCGGCAAGACGCTGGAGGCCATCCAGCTTCGAGTGGGCTTCGCCACCGCAGTAGACGGCAATCTCGACCGCATCGTCGAGAACCTCGGCGTGGTGAAACCGACATTCATGGCAGGTGCGCCGCGGATCTTCGAGAAGGTTCGGGCCCGGGTGACGACGACGGCCGCCGAAGAGGGCGGGTTGAAGAAGAAGATCTTCGACTGGGCCTTCGGCGTGGGCCACAAGGTGTCGGCGCTGCGCCAGGAGGGGAAGGAACCCAGCGGGGTGCTGGCGGTCCAGTTCCGGCTGGCTGACAAGCTCGTATTCTCCAAGGTGAAAGCCCGGCTCGGTGGCCGCATCCGGTTCTTCATCAGCGGCTCGGCCAAACTCTCCCAGGAGGTCGCCGAGTGGTTCCACGCTGCGGACATGCTGATCCTGGAGGGCTACGGGCTCACCGAGACCAGCGCGGCCGTGTTCGTGAACCGCCTCCATGACAACCGGTTCGGCACCGTCGGACCCCCGCTGCCCGGTACCGAGGTGAAGATCGCCGACGACGGCGAGATCCTCGTCCGCAGCCCAGCGGTGATGCGTGGGTATCACAACATGCCCGAGCTGACCGCCGAATCGATCGACGAGGACGGCTGGTACCACACTGGCGACATCGGTGCGCTCGAAAACGGCTTCCTGCGCGTCACCGATCGGAAGAAGGATCTCATCAAGACCTCGGGCGGCAAGTACATCGCGCCGCAGAAGATCGAGGTGATCTTCAAGGCCGTCAGCCCGCAGGCCAGCCAGATTGTTGTCCACGGTGACGGCCGGAACTACTGTACCGCCCTGATCACTCTGGACCCGGAAGCGATCCGTGAGTGGGCCGAGAGCAACGGTCTCGGCGATATGGGATACGCGGAGCTGACGCAGACGCCGCAGGTCCGCGAGCTGGTTCAGGGCCAGATCGACGAGCTCAACTCCCGGCTCGGCCGCTGGGAGACAATCAAGAACTTCGAGATCCTCCCGCACGACCTCACCATCGAGAGCGGGGATCTGACCCCGAGCTTGAAGGTCAAGCGCAAGGCGGTCGAGAAGCGCTACATGGACGTCCTCGACCGCATGTACGACTGACCTGCCCCGCTCCCACACCCGCTGATCATGAACACTAGTCGACCACATAGGTCGACTAGTGTTCATGATCAGCGGGTGTGGGAGGGAGAATGAGGTGTGCCCTCGACGTTGCCGCCCGGTGAGCCTGTCCCGTCCGACGGCGCGCTACCAGCGTCGGCGCTGGCCGGCGTCGGTTCTCGCCCGTTCGGTCTCTACCTGCACGTGCCGTTCTGCACGACCCGATGCGGCTACTGCGACTTCAACACCTACACCGCGGCCGAGCTGGGTGACGTTCCCGGTGCCTCCCGGTCGTCCTGGGCCGACGCCGCCATCTCCGAGCTGCGCCTGGCCAGGCGGGTGATGCACGGACCCGCCTGGCCAGGCGCGGGACCGGTCGAGCGCGCCGACATGCCCGTCGCGACCGTGTTCGTCGGCGGCGGGACCCCTACGCTGCTGCCTCCAGCGGATCTGGGGCGGGTGCTGAAGGCGATCGACGCCGAGTTCGGGTTGGCCCCCGACGCTGAGATCACCACGGAGGCGAATCCCGAGACCTTGACACCGGACGTGCTCGCCGGCTTGCGTGAAGCTGGCTTCACCCGGATCTCGATCGGCATGCAGAGCGTACGGGCCCACGTTCTGGCGGTCCTGGATCGCGTGCACACGCCGGGCCGGGCAGAGCAGGCGGCGCGCGAGGCGCGGGCGGCCGGATTCGAACACGTCAGCCTCGATTTGATCTATGGAACGCCCGGCGAGAGCCAGGACGATTGGCGGGCGAGCCTGGAGGCGGCGATCGGTGCCGATCCGGATCATGTGAGTGCGTATGCCTTGATCGTGGAGGAGGGGACGCGCCTGGCCGCGCGAATCGCGCGCGGCGAGCTTCCGATGCCGGACGACGACGATCATGCCGACAAGTACATCCTGGCAGAGGACGTCCTGACGGCCGCGGGATTCAGCTGGTACGAGGTGTCCAACTGGGCCCGGACGCCGGACGCGCGGTGTGCCCACAACTTGCTGTATTGGACCGGTGCCGACTGGTGGGGCATCGGCCCGGGAGCGCACAGCCATGTGGGCGGGACCCGGTGGTGGAATCTGAAACATCCGGCGTCGTGGGCGCGGCGGCTGGCCGAGGGACAGAGCCCCGCGTATGCCCGCGAGATCCTCGATGCGCGCACGCGCGAGATGGAACGCGTGCTCCTCGAAGTGCGGCTGGCCGGCGGTCTCGACGGCGCGGTGCTCGACGACGACGGCTGGGCTGCGGCCTGGCGAGCGGTTGACGGAGGGCTCGCCGACGCGGACGCGCTGTCGGAAGGCCGGCTGGTGTTGACGTTGCGTGGCAGGCTCATGGCCGACGCGGTGGTCCGGGATCTTCTGGGCTGACCCTCCGGGCCCGTATCTGGGCTGAACCGTCACGAACCGAACGGTGGCCAGGACGGCGGCTGCCGTACCTAGGCCGATTCCGCGGCCGTCACGAAGTCGATCAGCTCCTCGACACGGCCGAGGAAGGCGGGTTCGAGATCGGTGTAGGTGGTCACCGACTCCCGGATCCGCCGCCATACCGCGGGCGGATCTCCCGACCAGCCGAGTGCATCGATCACCCCTTCTTTCCAGGGCACTCCCCTGGGGACGGTGGGCCAGGCATCGATGCCGAGCACCGAGGGCCGCACCGCCTGCCAGATGTCGACATACGGGTGGCCGACGATCAGTACGTGGTCACCGAGGGGACCCTCGGCCACCTGTCCGGCGATCCGGGCTTCCTTGGTGCCCTCCACCATGTGGTCGAGAAGGACGCCGAGCCGGCGGGTCGCGTCGGGACGAAAGTCACGGACGATCTCCATCAGATCGTCCGCACCGCCGAGCTCCTCGACGACGACGCCCTCGACACGCAGGTCATCTCCCCAGATCTTTTCCACCAGTTCGGCGTCGTGCTTGCCTTCAACGTAGATCCGGCTTTCCCGGGCGACCCGGGCGCGCTGCTTTTCGACGGGGCGTGAGCCGGACGCCGTGCGGGAGGGCTTGGTGGGAGCCCGGTGGTTCGGCCGCACCAGCGCGACAGGCTTGCCGTCGATCCAGAATCCCGGTCCGAGCGGGAAGGCGCGGCGGTTGCCGTGCCGGTCTTCGAGGGTGACACCATGTTTGTCGCATTCGACCACCGCGCCGCAGAAGCCGCTCTGTGCGTCTTCGACGACGAGGCCGGGCTCGGCAGCTGTTTCCACGCTGGTCGGGCGTTTCGGGTGTGGTGAGCGGGCCAGCACGTCGGGGCCGTAACGGTCCGGAATTCGCGTCACAATCCGCGACGTTACTACGTCGTGGGGCGGTAGTGGGTGAGGCGTCGCCGTAGGGGAGCGACGGCACTGGACGAGCAACGTAGAATTGGCACTTGGAAGGCGTGAGTGCCAACAGGCTGCAGTGGTGTCCAGGGAGGTGCATGGCGTGCCGATCGATGACCGCAAGCTGGAAGTCCTGCGGGCAATCGTCGAGGACTACGTCGACACACACGAGCCGGTCGGTTCGAAGGCGCTGGTAGATCGGCACCATTTGGGCGTATCGTCGGCAACCATCCGTAACGATATGGCCACTCTGGAGGAGGAAGGGTACATCGCCCAGCCGCATACGAGTGCGGGCAGGATTCCCACGGACAAGGGGTATCGCCTGTTCGTTGACCGCCTTTCCACCGTCAAGCCGCTGTCTCCGGCGGAGCGCAGGGCGATCCGTTCGTTCCTCGATGGCGCGGTCGATCTCGACGACGTCATATCCCGGACGGTGCGGTTGCTGGCGCAACTCACCCGGCAGGCCGCCGTCGTCCAGTATCCGTCGCTCACCCGGTCAACGGTCCGCCATGTCGAGCTCGTCCCGGTGGCGGGTGCGCGCGTATTGATCGTGCTGATCACCAACACGGGCCGGGTCGAGCAGCGCGTGGTCGAGCTGCCTCAGGAGCCAGACGACAGCTTGCTCGGAGATCTCCGGGCGCGGCTGAACGAGCTGGTGGTGGGATTGGACTTCACATCCGTCGCGTCGACGGTCAGCGATCTGCCAGAACAGTTCGCACCGGAGGACCGGCCCGTCGTGTCGGGTGTGGCAGTGTCATTGCTGGAAGCGTTGGTGGAACGGCACGAGGAGCGGGTCGCGGTCGCCGGAACGGCGAACCTCGCCCGTTACGGGCAAGAGTTCGACGTGGAACTCGAGCCGTTGCTGTCTGCCCTGGAGGAGCAGGTCGTACTGTTGAAACTGCTGGGGCAGGCGACGAGCACATCGCCGGTTACGGTCCGAATCGGTGAGGAGAACGCCCAGTCGGGCTTGTTCTCCACGTCCGTTGTCACGACCGGCTACGGTCCGGGCAACGAGACGGTGGGCAGCATGGGCGTTCTCGGCCCGACCCGGATGGACTATCCGGGAACGATCGCGGCGGTCGGTGCTGTTGCACGTTATGTCAGTCAGATACTCGACGCGAATTAAAGGATCTGTGGGGATAGATGGTGTCGACCACCGACTACTACGAGGTCCTGGGTGTATCCCGGAACGCCTCGACGGAGGACATCAAGAAGGCCTACCGCAAGCTGGCACGCAAGCTGCATCCTGACGTCAATCCCGATCCGGAGACGCAGGAGAAGTTCAAGCAGGTCACCAACGCTTACGAGGTACTCGTCGACCCGCAGAAGCGGGAGATGTATGACCTCGGCGGTGATCCTCTCGCGTCGGGTGGTGGAGCCGGCGCCAGTGCCGGCGGGTTCGGTGGAGGCTTCTCGTTCACCGACATCATGGATGCCTTCTTCGGTGGCACGGCGACGCGTGGACCGCGCAGCCGCATGCGGCGTGGCCAGGACGCGCTCGTGCGGCTGAAGGTGGAACTGCGCGAGGCCGTGTTCGGTGCCACCAAGGAGCTCCAGGTCGATACTGCTGTGGTCTGCACGACGTGTACGGGCCAGGGCACGGCTGCCGGTGCGCAGCTCAGTACCTGTGTCACCTGTGGGGGAGAAGGCGAGATCAAGCAGGTACAGCGCTCCTTCATGGGCCAGATCATGACGGCCCGTCCGTGCCCGCAGTGCCAGGGATTCGGTACCACCAACCCGAACCCGTGCACCGAGTGTGGCGGCGACGGCAGGGTTCGTACCCGCAGGACGCTCACCGTGAAGATTCCCGCCGGTGTCGACAACGGAACCCGCATCCAGCTGTCGGGACACGGCGAGGTCGGTCCCGGTGGCGGACCTGCCGGTGACCTCTACGTCGAGATCGCGATCGAACGCCACCCGGTGTTCACCCGCGATGGTGACAACCTGCACTGCACATTGCAGCTTCCGATGACGGCTGCCGCCCTCGGCACCAACGTCGAGCTCGAGACCTTGGACAGCAAGGAGGTCATCGAGGTCCGTCCAGGTGCCCAGGCCGGCGAGAAGATCCGCTTGTCCGCGCGGGGCGTCCCGCGGCTGCGCGGTACCGGGCGTGGAGATCTGATCATCCATCTCGAAGTCGAGACGCCCACGAAGATCGATTCGCGCCAGGAAGAGCTGCTGCGCGAGCTCGCCAAGCTGCGTGGTGAAGAGCACGTGGCGGGGCCGGGCACCGTGGCCAGCCAGGGCAACCTGTTCAGTCGCATCCGGGACGCCTTCAAGGACGGCCGGGGCTGAGCTGTTGAGCCCTCGAACGCCCGGAGATGCGCGGACATCGGCCCGGACGTTCAGGGGCGCGAGAGGTTGGTCGGTGCTGTGTCCGTACCGGTATTCGTCACTGATCACGCGGCGCTGAGCGCGGCGGACGAGATACGCCTGGACGGCGAGGAGGGCCGGCACGCCGCCGTGGTGCGCCGCATCGGCGTGGGCGAGCGGATCGACCTCACCGATGGTCGCGGCCGGGTCGCGCGATGTGTCGTCAGCGCTGCCGACCGCAGCGGCCTGACGTGTGCCGTCGATTCGATGGTCGACGTGCCGCCGCCATCGCCGCGGATCGTGGTCGTGCAGGCGCTGGCCAAGGGCGATCGGGGAGAAACGGCCGTCGAGACGATGACCGAGGTCGGCGTCGACGAGATCATCCCGTGGGCCGCGGCACGGTGCATCGTCCAGTGGAAAGGCGAGCGCGCTGACAAGGGCCTGCGCCGGTGGCGTGCCACCGTGCGGGAGGCGGCCAAACAAGCGCGGCGTGCATGGGTGCCGGAGGTGCCCGAGCTGGCGACGACGCCCGCGGTGGCGGCCCGGCTGCGGAGCGCGGACCTGGGCATCGTCCTGCACGAGGACGGGGATCACCCGTTATCCGGCATCGATCTTCCCGACGGCGGGGAGATCGTCGTGGCTGTGGGGCCGGAAGGCGGCATGACCCCGGACGAGCTCGACGGCCTTCGCACGGCAGGTGGCGTCATCGCCCGTCTCGGACCGACGGTCTTGCGCACCTCGACTGCGGGCACGGTGGCCGCCGGGATCCTGCTGTCGCGGACCCAGCGCTGGGCGTAGGCGGCGGCCACCGTGCCGCCACCGTCAGGGTTCGACGACGGTGAACCGCTTGGTCTCGACGTACGGCTCGCGCCCTTCACCTCCGGAAGGGTCATCTTCCATGAGGCTGATCTCGTAGGTGCCAGGTTCGAGATCGTCGAACGCGAAATGATACGGCGAGAAGGTGAACGCCTCCTCGGTCATCGTATGCCCGGAATCGACGACCTCGCCGTCGCGCCGCAGTTCCCAGAGCACGGTGGCCTCGAACACGGCGGCGACGCCGGTGACGTTGACCGGAGCGGTGACCTCCTCGCCGTAGGCGGGACTGTCGATCTGCACCAGGTGCCGCACATCCTCCTGAGCTGCCCGGGTGAACGGTTCGGTGGCGTCGAGCTCGCCGAACAGAGTGTCCGGGGGAGTGCCGTCGACGAGGAGCTGGACCGGCAGCGCACCGTCGACGTCTTCGCGTGCCACCGACGCGGCCGCCGTGGCCGTGTACACGAGCTGCTGCACGGCCTCGTCGGCCAGGGAAGAGCCGGCGGCGAGTTCGACGGGCGAGCGCAAGTCCACCTCGATGACGTCGTCGACGACCTGCACCGAGTTCACCTCGACTGGCGCCCACAGGCTGTCGTACCGGGGGTCGAGAGCTTCGGCGTTCAGCGAATAGTCCACCGCGCTGAACAGAACGTCCCGGTCAGCGGGTGGTGACTGCCATTCCCGGGTGAGGCGTTCCGCAACTTCGAAGTAGACGGGCATGGCGGTCACGTCGGCGTCGGCCGAATCGTCGCCGGGCGGCTGCCCGGTCTCGTCCGCGGCCTCCGTCGGCTCGGCAGACGGATCCTCGTGATCGCCGGGAGCGTCGGTCGGCTCGCTGGTCGGATCGTCCTGCTCGGGAGACGGCTCCTCGGACGGGGGTGGCTCGGTGGCGGTGCCCTCGTCGGTCTCGGTGACCTCGGGCGTCGTCGCTGGCTGGACGGACGTCTCGCTCTCGCCCGGGCCCATGACATTGACCGCGATCGCCACCACGGCTGTGGCGGTGGCGATCCCACCGGCAACGCCGAGAACGGCCGGGCTGCGCCACCACGGCACTCCGCTCGCCGTGCGGCGCCGGATCCGCGCCAGCCCGTCAGGACCCGGCTGGACCTGGTCGGCGGTCTCGTGCAGGGCCGAGCTCAACGCTCGCTCCTCGGGGGACCATTGTTCGTTCATCACTGCACACCTCCCTCGCGTGGCGCCGTCACGACCAGGGCTCCAATACGGGTCGTAGCGCGGCAAGGCCGCGCGACGTGTGACTCTTCACCGCGCCGTTGCTGATCTTCATGGCTGTTGCGATCTCGGATTCGGACAGGCCGCCGTAGTAGCGCAGGACCAGCGCTTCGCGTTGGCGTGCCGGCAGCTCCCGCAGTGCCTCCACCACGGCGTTTCCGGCCGCTCCTGCCATGGCGCTGTGTTCTGCGCTGGGCGCATCCGGTGGAAGCTCGTGCGGGGAGCGCCTGGCGACCTGTTTCCTGCGCTGGACCGAGCGGGTGCCCCGGACCACCGACGTGCGCAGGTAACTGAGTGCCTTCGCGGGATCGCGTAGCCGGCGCCATCGACGGTGAAGCGCGACGAACGCGTCCTGGACGACTTCCTCGGCAACCGACTCGTCCCGTAAGAGCAGGGCGGCGAGCCGTACCAGCCCGGCATAATGCACCGCGTAGAGCTGGGTGATCGCCGTGTCTGCGTCCGGTACGGGGGCTTCGTCCGTGTCTGGTGCCGAACCGCCGCTGCGGTCGCTGTCTTCCACCACATACTCCTACCGACGCGTTGGGGTCGAGAAAGGTTTACCGGCTCGCCGATGCCGAAACAAGACGCCGAAAACAAGATGCCGGAACGGATCGTGGATCGTGCGGGCATCGCCGCTCTACCATTTCGGGGTGAGTACTGATGCCGACTGCTTGTTCTGCAAGATCGTTGCTGGCGATATCCCCGCGACGGTAGTACGGGAGTCACAGCGGACGTTGGCGTTCCGGGACATCTCGCCCCAGGCGCCCACGCACGTTCTCGTCATCCCGAAGGCACACCACCAGGATGCCCCATCGCTGGCCGCCGACGACCCGTCGGCCATGGTAGAGATCATCAACGAGGGTGCCGCCGTGGCCAAGGAGGAAGGCCTGGAGTCGTTCCGGCTGGTGTTCAACACCGGCGCCGAGGCAGGACAGTCCGTCTTTCACACGCATGCTCACGTGCTCGGCGGGCGGGCACTTGCCTGGCCACCAGGCTAGCCGATGCCCACGCGCCGGCTGGGGTTCCGGTTGAGTGGGCGGTTGGCAGCGGAAATGCACTCCTGATTGTCCGTGTTACTGGGTACGATGGACGCATCGTCAAGGATGATGGTTCCCGGATTCCGCACCCGGGATGACAGCCGAGACCGGAGGGTGGAGTGATCGAGGCCCGTCAGGGCCGACCCATGACCGAAGTAGACAGGGCGCCGGAACAAGCCCAGCACGTGATCGTCGTTCCCACGAGCATTCCGATGGTGAGCTTGCTCGGATCTGGCGACGAACTCATCCGGGTGGTCGAATCGTCGTTTCCCGACATCGATATCCACGTACGCGGAAACGAGATCACATTCAGTGGTGACTCCGAGCAGATCGCGGAAGCACAGCGCGCCATCGACGAGATGGTAGCCGTCATCCGGACCGGTCAAGGACTCAGTCCCGAAGCCGTCGAGCGGACCGTGGCGATGTTGCAGTCCCGCACGGCCGAGCGGCCCGCTGATGTGCTGACCGCCAACATCCTGTCCAACCGCGGCCGCACCATCCGCCCCAAGACGTTGAACCAGAAACGATACGTCGACGCGATCGATCAGAACACCATCGTGTTCGGCATCGGTCCGGCCGGTACCGGCAAGACGTATCTGGCCGTGGCCAAGGCTGTGCAGGCCCTCCAGGCCAAGCAGGTCAACCGCATCGTCCTGACCCGCCCGGCAGTCGAGGCCGGTGAGCGGCTCGGATTCTTGCCGGGATCGCTGAGCGAGAAGATCGACCCGTACCTGCGGCCCCTCTACGACTCGCTGCACGACATGATGGACCCGTCGACCATCCCGCGGCTGATGACCGAGGGCACCATCGAGGTCGCTCCGTTGGCCTACATGCGAGGGCGCACCGTCAACGACGCCTTCATCATCTTGGACGAGGCGCAGAACACCTCTCCGGAACAGATGAAGATGTTCCTCACCAGACTCGGGTTCGGTTCGAAGATGGTGGTCACCGGCGACGTCACGCAGATCGACCTGCCCACCGGAACGTCGAGCGGGTTGCGCGTGGTGGAGGGCATCCTCAACGAGCTCGACGATGTCCACTTCTGCCGGCTGTCCAGCCACGACGTCGTACGTCACCGCTTGGTCAGCGACATCGTGGACGCGTACGCGAAGTTCGATTCCGGGCATACCGATAGCCGTTCGTCCCGCTCCGGAGCGCGCGGACGGGATCATCAGCGCTCATCCGGGAGACGTTCGTGACCATCGAGGTCAATAACGAGACCAGTGCCGATGTCGACGTCAAGGCACTTTCTGATCTGGCGCGGTTCGTTCTCGAACGGATGCGTATCCATCCCGAGGCGGACCTGGCCGTCGTCCTCGTCGATCCCGGTGCCATGGAGCAGCTACACGTGCAGTGGATGGACGAGCCCGGGCCAACCGACGTGCTGTCCTTCCCCATGGACGAGCTGCGCCCGCCGTCCGAGGGTGAAGAGCCGGTGCCGGGACTGCTCGGAGACATCGTCCTGTGCCCGGACGTCGCCGCCGAGCAAGCACGGGGTGCGGGGCACAGCACGGAGGAGGAACTGCACCTGCTCACCACCCATGGCATCTTGCATCTGCTGGGATACGATCACGCCGAGCCGGACGAGGAGCGTGAGATGTTCGGACTGCAAAAGGAGCTGCTGTCCGAGTGGCGGGACTGGCGTAATCAGCGTGAACAGGAGACGTAGCTCGCGGTGAACGGTACCGCCTGGTTGCTCGTGGCGGCGGTCGTGCTGGTCTTCGTCGCTGGAGTGTTCGCAATGGCCGAAGCGGCGCTGACCACCTTTTCGCAATCACGTGCGAAGAACTTGGCCAAGGACGGCCGGCGCGGCGCGAGGTCGCTGGTCACGTTGCTGGCTGACGCGGCACCCGCACTCAACACCGCATTGCTCTTGCGGATCGCGGCCGAGATTCTGGCTGTTGCCGTGGTCACGGTCGTATGTGTCGGGTTCTTCGACGCGGCCTGGCAAGGAGTGGTCGTGGCGGCCGCGGCCATGCTGATCGTCTCGTTCGTCGCGATCGGTGTGGCACCGCGGACCGTGGGGCGTCAGCACGCGCAAAGCGTGGCGCTCGTCATGTCGGGGCCGTTGTTGACCCTTACCCGGGTGCTGGGTCCGCTGCCGAAGCTGCTGATCCTCCTCGGCAACGCGCTGACGCCGGGGAAGGGATTCCGTGAGGGACCGTTCGCCACCGAAGCCGAGCTGCGCGAGCTGGTCGATCTCGCGGAGGCCGGTCAGATCATCGAGTCCGGCGAGCGGGAGATGATCCACTCGGTCTTCGAGCTGGGTGACACTACGGTCCGCGAGGTCATGGTGCCGCGTACCGACATGGTCTTCATCGAGGCGCACAAGACGCTTCGCCAATGCCAGACCTTGGCTCTGCGCAGCGGGTTCAGCAGGATTCCCGTGGTCGGACCCACCGGGCTCGACGACGTCGTCGGGATCGTGTACTTGAAGGATGTGGCGCAGCGCGTCTACGAGAACCGGGAAGCAGAATCGACCGAGCGGGTGGACTCCGTCGCCCGCCCGGCACTCTTCGTGCCCGATTCCAAACCCGTCGATGATCTTCTGCGTGAGCTGCAAGCCCGGCGTACTCACGTGGCCATGGTGGTCGACGAGTACGGCGGAACCGCTGGTCTGGTCACGATCGAAGACATCATCGAAGAGATCGTCGGCGAGATCGCTGACGAGTACGACTCCACGGAGGAACCGATCGAGTGGCTCGACGACGACACCGTGCGGGTGAGTGCCCGGCTGCAGGTCGATGAGCTCGGGGAGCTGTTCGACATTGACCTCAGCGACGACGACGTCGACACGGTCGGTGGGTTGCTGGCCAAGCACCTGGGACGGGTCCCGATATCGGGTGCCCAGACCGAGGTGGGAGAGCTACATCTCGAGGCTGAGGACACGACGGGACGCCGCAACCGGATCAGTACCGTGAAAGTCAGCCGGCTTCCCGGGCGGATTGCCGACGCACAAGACGTGGCCGGCTCGAGTTGATGGGCCTGACCCGGTAAACGGTGTCTCGACCAGGCGATGGCGCGAGAGGAAGGAAAGCTGTCCGGTGAGCGAGGACGCGATGGATCCCGAGGACGCCAAGATCATAACGTTGGCCCGCAGCCTGCGAGCGCGTAACGGCACTGTAGATGGTGCGGCAGTACGTGACCCCGACGGCCGGACGTATGCGGCCTCGTCGGTAGGCTTGCCGTCGTTGAAGCTCTCCGCGCTCGAGGCGGCGGTCGCCATGGCCGTGTCGAGTGGAGCTCGTGGATTGGACGCGGCTGCCGTTGTCACGACGGCAGACCCCGGCGATATCGACGTCGCGGTGGTGGGCGACCTCGGTGGGGCCGGAACACCGGTCCTCGTCGCGGCACCGGATGGCTCTCTGGTGGCGACACGTCCGGCGTGAGGGGGTTTGATCGCTCCTCGGCCAGGGCACTGTTCATGAGGACGACCGTGCTCTAGCGTGTGGCCCGGAGCCTTGCGACGACATGGTGAGAGCATGAGGTCAAGGAACCGGACTGGAGATTGAGTGATGAACTTCTGCGGCAATTGCGGTGCGCGTGCTACGGGCACGCCGTACTGCACGAATTGTGGCCAACCGATGAGCCCATCGGCGCAACAACCGACGAGCCCTCCTGAGACGGCCACCAGTCCGCCGGGCGGGGCGCCGCAAGGAACGCCGCAGGGAGGGGGAGCGCGGCCAGCGGCCGGCGCGGCGGTACGTCCGGCCAACCCGTTCGCCGCCATCCCCATCGGCGACTACGTGCGTGACGTGCTGTCGGTGCTGTTCCTGCTGGTACCGCTCGGCATGGCATGGGACTTCGAGGATCAGGCGACGGGCAAGGTCTATGTCATTCTCGTGACCTTGCTGTCGATCATCTCGTTGTCCCTGCCGTACCTGCGCGCCGCTTCGGTCCTGCCGGACACGATACGGCCCGCGCAGCAGCGGCTGGTCCGGTTACTTGCCAATGTTCCCTACGTCGCCGTCGTTCTCGTCACGCTGGTGCTGGCGTATCTCGGCGACGGCGGTGGTCCCGGTGGCGCGTTCGGGACGGGCGTCGATTCCGGAGATGGGATCGGCGTGGGCCTGGTGATCGGTCTGGCCGGCGTGCTGATGGCGGCGCAGGGGCGCTCGTCCGAACAGGACGGCGCCGGCGATGGCGCCTTGTGGCGTACCGTGACGCTCGCGCTGGCCGGTGTCGCCGTCGTGCTGGGGCTGATCAGCGCGATCATCTTCCTGATCGACGCCGGCGAGTTCGCCGAGTGGAGCCAGATCATCGTCTACGTGCTGGTCACCTTGTTCTTCGTGGGCCTGCCGGTGCTTGCCGTGCTGGGCGTGATGCGCCACGACGCGGCGTGGCGTGACGCGACCGTCGTCCTGGGCGTGGTCGGGTTGATCGCCGCCTTCTGGTCGCTGGGCGCCGAAGAAACGATCGGGGACGTGTGGTCCCAGCGGCTGATGGGACCGGGATTCCTCGTGTGGCCGGCGCTGGCCGTGGCTGCCGCGGCGCCCGGACTGGATGTGCTCATCGGCAGAAGCGGTGGAGCCGCGCGCTGGCTCGGCGTTCCCGTCCGCATCTTCCAGCTCGCCATCGTGACAGCGGTGGCGGGGGTGGCCGTGTTCGCCTTCGAACTGATCGAGAACGAGGACGCCCGGTTCCCGTACATCACGGTGCTCGTGCTCTGGCTCATCGCCCTGGCGGTGGCTCTCGTCGGGCGCAACGCCTTGACCGCCGATGCGCAGACGGGACGTCCGGTCGCCATGGGTGTAGCCGGTGCGCTGGCGGTCGTGGGTATCGTCGGTGCTGCCGTGCTGGGCGCCTCCGATGCCGCCTTCATCGAGAGGTTCGCGGCCACCTCGATCAGCGCCTGGTTCGTGTTCGCCATCGCGATCGCCCTCGTCTTGACCACGCCGAAGTCGGTACGTGACGAGCTCGGGGCGTTCACCGTCGGCCAGGGCTCCGCGACCGCGGCGGCTCCGGCCGGGCAGGGCACGCCCGGCGGTGTGGCGACGCATTCCGAACCCCGGGGCGCGACCTCCTCGCAGGCCCCGGCTGCTGCTCAGGCGGCAGAGAGCAGGGCGGCCGCGGCACAGCAGGACTCGGCCACGGCTCAGCCCGATACGGGCGCCGGGCAGACCCCGGACACGGGCAACGATGACGACTCCACCCGGGTCTTTCCGAGCGAGGATCCGAATATGGCCGAGGTGGAGCCGGAGCTGGCAGAGGAACCGACGGCAGTGCCGGCTACCGAGCAGCAGCCGTCCGCGCCGGCCGCTCCCGAGCCGGAACCGGTGACCGCGTCCGGCTACACGGCGAGCATGGCCGAAGATCCGAACACGCCGTTGCAAACCCTGGCCGACATCGCCGCGAAGGAGCCGTCGTTGCGTCCGCATATCGCGGTAAATCCTGCGACCTATCCGGAGCTGGTCGAGTGGCTCGGCCAGCTCGGCGATCCGGCCGTGGATGAGGCGCTCCGCAAGCGCGGTTCCGCCTGACCCCACCCCGCTCCCTCCCTCCGATGATCATGAACACTAACCGACCACAGAGGTCGGTTAGTGTTCATGATCATGGGGACGGGGGCGGGTGGTTTGGGATACTCGACGGGTGACTCAACTCGACGGCGGCCCAGAAGGGGCCGAGTATCGCTCCGGGTTCGCCTGCTTCGTCGGGCGGCCGAATACAGGCAAGTCCACCTTGATGAACTCGCTCGTCGGGCAGAAGGTGGCGATCACCTCGACTCGGCCGCAAACGACGCGGCACGCGATCCGCGGTGTCGTCCATCGCGACGACGGCCAGCTCATCCTGGTGGACACACCTGGACTTCATCGTCCCCGGACACTGCTGGGACAGCGGCTCAACGACCTCGTGCGCACGACATGGGCCGAGGTAGACGCCATCGCGATGTGCTTTCCGGCCGACGAGCGCATTGGGCCCGGCGATCGCTACATCGCAGCGGAGCTGGCGCGGATCACGTCGACGCCGAGGATCGCGGTCGCTACCAAGATGGATCTGGTATCCGACAGCCGGCTCGCCGAGCATCTGGCCGCGGTTGCCGATCTCGGCGTCGAACTCGAGATCGACTGGGCGGAGATCGTTCCCGTCTCGGCGACGACCGGTACCCAGGTCGGCTTGCTGACCGAACTCCTCCTGGCTCAGATGCCCGCCGGTCCGCCGCTGTATCCGGAGGGGGAGCTGACGGACGAGCCCGAGGAGAAACTGATCGCGGAGCTGGTCCGCGAATCGGCGCTCGAAGGTGTCCGCGACGAGCTTCCCCACTCGATTGCCGTGGTGGTCGAGGAGATGCAGCCGCGCGAAGATCGGCCCGAGAACCGGCCGCTGCTCGACATCTACGTCAACATCTTCGTCGAACGTGACAGCCAGAAGTCGATCGTGATCGGCCGCAAGGGCGCGCGGCTACGTGAGGTCGGCACGACCGCACGCAAGCACATCGAGCGATTGCTGGGAACGCCGGTCTATCTCGACCTTCATGTCAAGGTGTCCAAGGATTGGCAGCGCGATCCCAAGAAGCTGGGCCGGCTCGGCTTCTGACTCTCAGTGCGGGCCCGGCCATCAGTTCTGCTCGTCCGCCGGAGCGGACGAGGGCCGCGGGGTCGCGGCCGGGCCGGGCTCGCTGCCGTTGCCAGCGAGCGGTAGATCCAGCGTCATGTGCAGCGATCGCTCGGTTTGGCGGAGATGTGCCTGCATGGCCTCGGCGGCGCCCTTGGCGTCCCCGTCCAGCACGCATTCGAGGATGCGCCGGTGTTCCTCGATGATCGCGACCAGCGGACGGCCGCGGGCGAGGTGACCGTGGCGACTCTGCCTCCTGCTCTCCCGCAACGGTAATGCCATCGCCTCGATGAGGAACGTGAGGACCTGATTCCCGCTCGCGGAGGCGAGTGCCTCGTGGAAGCGCACGTCGGCGGAATCGAAGGCGTCCGGATCATCCAGGGACGCGTGCATCGCGTCCAGGCTCTCTGTCATCGAGGTCGCAGCCGTGCGGTTCATCCGGCCAGCCGCCAGGGTAGCGGTCTGGACTTCGAGGCCCCGGCGAACTTCGAGCAGGTCGAGGACGCTGCGCGGATCGCGGCGGATGCTGGAGGCGAAGAAGTCGGTGATCGCGGATGTGTTCAGGCGGGCGACCACGGGCCGGCGGCCGCGATGGACCTCGATCAACCCACGCGCTTGCAGCGATCTGACGGCCTCGCGGACGGTGAGCCTGCTGACTCCGAGCTGCTCGACCAGCTGGGATTCGGATGGCAGGGGCGAGCCAGGTGCGAGTTCGCCGAAGACCAAGTGTTCGAGGTGGTCGACGACACGCTCGTGTGCGTTCAGCGGTGGCACTCCTTTCAGGCGGCCCGAGGACGCGGGTGACGGCGGGAGGGGCATGCTTTCAGTAACACCTGGATGGCTACTTATCTGATAAGTATTGTCCGCAACACAGAATACCGTGCTGCCTGATTGCTGCGAGACGTCGTATCTGACATGCATGTGGCCCGATTTCCCTCGGTACTGTTACGGATTGGCAAAGAAACTCATCTGATACCTTGACCGTGACTGGGATCACAACTAGCATCCAGATCGTCCACATCTCCCGGACGTGATCTCCAAGTGCCGGCACATTCTTCGAGGTCGTCAGCAGGAACGGCCGAGAATCTGGTGCCGGACGAAACACAGCGGCGGGGCAGTCGAGAGGCGAGAGGATCCCAAAATGTTAGCGCTAACAAGAAGTCGTCGGCCGTGGCTCGGTTCGGTGCCCGTCTTCGCCGTTCTCGCGCTCGTGGCTGCCGGATGTGCCGGTGAGGACGGGAACAGTATCGCGGAGCTGGAAGAGGGCGAAGACACCGAGCGGCAGGCGATGGAGGCGGATCCCGAACACGAGGGCGAGGACGTCGAGCTGGAGTTCTGGACGTTCGTCGATGCGCACACGGACTTCATGATGGCGCGAGCCGAGGAGTTCAACGAGCAGAACTCGGAATACAACATCATCCTGGACGCGTCGACGGCAGACTTCGAGGAGATGCACGACCGGCTGTTGATTGCCCTGCAATCGGGTTCGGGCGCGCCGGACATCGTGGACATCGAGATCCAGCGCTTCGCCACATTCCTCCGTGGTGACGTCCCCCTGCATCCGCTGACGGACCTGGTGGACAAACATCGCGACCAGCTGGTGGAGGAGCGCACCGCCCCGTATCAGCTGGACGGTGTCGAGTACGGGATCGACTACCACCTCGGTACCTGGGTGATGTATTACAACAACGAGATCCTCGAGGAGGCTGGCGTCGATGTCGACTCCATCGTGACGTGGGACGACTATATAGAGGCCGGCGAGCAGGTGGTCGAGAACACCGACGCCGCTATGACGTCGATCGAGACGACGGACCGGTTCTCGGTGCTCGGACTGATGTTGCAGAACGGCGGCGGCACGTACAACGAGAACAACGAGCTGATACTCGACAGCCCGGAGAACGTCGAAGCGCTGCAGCTGATCTCGGACATGGTCCACGAACACGAGATCGCCGAGGTCGCGGAAGGTGGCATGCACCACGAGACCTCCTATTACGAGGCGCTCAACGACGGTGCCTACGCGTCCGTGTGGATGCCGCAGTGGTACGTGACGCGGTTCAAGGACTTCATGCCGGAGACGGAGGGCAACATGCTCATCCGCCCGTTGCCCGAGTTCGAGTCCGGTGAGTTCATCAGCACCATGGGCGGCGGCACCGGCACGGCGATCACGACGCAGATCGACGAGGACAAACTCGACGCGGCGAAGCAGTTCCTGGAGTTTGCCAAGCTGGAGTACGACTCGCAGGTGGCGTTGTGGACCGAGCTCGGCTTCGACCCGTTCCGCACCGATGTCTACGACGACCCGGCGCTCACCGAGCCGGACCCCTGGTTCGGTGGTGAGCCGGTGATGACCAACCTCAGGGACATGTTCGACCGGCTCGCGCCCGAGTACACCGGGCCGCGGTACCCGGAAGCCATCGTCCAGCTACGCGAGACCGTCGCCTATGAGGTCGTTGAAGAGGGCGCGTCGCCGGAGGAGGCTCTGCGCAAGGCGACGGAAGAAGTCGAAGCGATGGACTGATGCCGGGATCACGCCCGGCCTGACGATCACTCGGCTCCACGTCACGAAGGTGCGGATATGTCGATAGCGACGACGACGCGGGCGGCACGGAGTGGTGCCCGCAAGCCGAAACCCCCGTTCTTTCACCGCCCGCCCGTCGTGGCTGCGGTCTTCCTGCTGCCGTTCCTCGCCCTGTTCGTGGTGTTCCGGGTGTACGCGGTCGGCTATGCCGTGGTGCTCAGCTTCCAGGACATCGAGGGCATCGGCGTGAGCGAATGGGCCGGCCTGGACAACTATCGCCGGCTCCTGACCGACAGCACGTTCCTGACCGCATTGCAGAACACGGCGCTGTACACCGTTGGAACGCTGCTGATCCTCATTCCGCTGCCGTTCGTCCTGGCGGCCGTGCTGCGCTCGAAGCTGGTGGCCCGGCAGGCGATGTTCCGGTCCGCGTTTTTCCTGCCGGTGCTGACATCGCTGGTCGTCGTCGGCGTCGTCTTCTCGTTGCTGCTGGCCACCAACGGCCTGCTGAACAGCTTCCTGGGCCTGTTCGGCGTTCCCGAACAGGGGTGGCTGGAGACACGCCACCTGGCCGTCCCGGCAATGATCATCATGGCGACCTGGCGGTGGACCGGGATCAACATCATCTACTTCACGACCGGTCTGTCCAACATTCCGAACGAGCTGTACGAGTCCGCGTCCGTCGACGGGGCCGGACCGGTGCGCAAGTTCTGGCACCTGTCCGTGCCGCTGTCCAAGCCGATCATCCTCTTCGTGACCGTGCTCACCTTGTTCGGCGGATTCCAGCTCTTCGTCGAGCCGCTGATCTTGTGGGGTACCGGGGGCGGACCGGGCCAGGGCGGCCTGAGCATCGTCGTCCACCTCTATCGCACGGCCTTCACATCGTTCCAGCTCGGCTACGCCTCCGCGATCGGTGTCGTGCTGGCGCTGATCATCATGGCCCTGTCAATCGTCGTGCTGAAGTTGTTCGGCTTCTTCAAGAAGGATTGAGCGCTGGTGAATCCCGAGAACAAGACGCAGGTGGACACGTCGGCTCCCCGTGATGTCCAGATCCACCCGTCGCCGCCGGACGACGGCGTCGAGCAGCGGTGGCCGGGCACGTTGTATCCGGACGGCCGTCGGCGCCGGTTTCCGGGTGGACACAAGAAGGTTCTGGCCACGGCGGGTGTCGGCGTCGTCGCCCTGATCTTTCTTGTCCCGTTCTACTGGCTGTTCATCAGTGCCCTGCGCCCCTCCAATCGGATCTTCGCCGACGCCGGCAGCTTCTTTCCCTCGACGCTGACCCTCGACAACTTCCGGGCGCTGGCGCAGGAGACGCCGATCGGCACGTGGTTCATGAACTCGATCATCCTCACGGCGGGCTCGGCGATCGGCTCGATGGTGGTGGTGACCATGGCCGCCTACGCGCTCGCCAAGATCGAGTTTCCGTTCCGGAATACCATCTTCGTCAGCATCCTGGCATCGCAGATGCTGCCCTTCCACCTGCTGCTGATCCCGCTCTTCCTGCTCATGATCGAGTTGAGCTTGATCGACACCCATCTGGGTGTGATCCTGCCGATGCTGGCGCATCCGTTCGGGCTCTTCTACATGCGTCAGTACATGCTGGGCCTGCCACAGGAAGTGTTCGATGCGGCCCGCGTGGACGGTGCCTCGGAATACCGGATCTTCTTCGGCATCGTCGTGCCGATGGTCAAGCCGGCTCTGGCGACGCTGGCGATCATCTTCTCGCTCGAACAGTGGAACGATCTGCTGTGGCCGCTCATCGTCATGCGCAGCGAGTCGAACTTCCCGCTGTCAGTCGGCATCACCACGCTGGTGGGCCTCTACCGGCCCCGATGGGATCTCGTCATGACCGCAGCAGTCCTCGCCGTCGTGCCAATAATGATCTTGTTCTTCTTGATGCGCAAGCAGTTCATCAACGGTCTGGGCCAGTTCGGTACGGGCGCCAAGTGAGCACGTACCAGGGAGGAGTAAACCGTGTGGACGGGTCGTGACAGAACGGACGGTCTTCCGGCGTTTCGGCGAGCGGTGGCATGGGCATGCCGCCGGGCCCGGGCATGGCGTGCGGCACGCGTGCTGGTGCTGGGTGGATGTCTGGTGGCGACGATGGGGTTCGCCCAGGCAGAACCCGATTCCCGGGCGCCGCGCCCGCCGCGTGGCGTCCTCGAGATGACCGGCGATATCGGTGACTTCGTGCCCGGCGAGGTGGACGATCCGGTGCACGATCCGGCGATCGTCAAGGATCGCAACACGTACTACGTCTTCTCCACCGGGATCTTGCGTGATCCGGAGGATCCCGGTGGGATCTTCGTGCGTCGTTCCCCGGAGCTCGGCGGCCCGTGGGAATCCATGGGTGAGATCGCCGTGCCCGAGTGGGTGCACGAGTACGAGCCGAATCATCTGTGGGCGCCGCAGGTCGTCCGGCGGGCAGGCCGATATTACCTGTACTACGCCGTGTCGTCGTTCGGTTCGAACACCTCCGCGATCGGTGTTGCCTCGACCCGGGATCCGGGTGATCTGGACAGCTGGGTCGACCACGGCCCCGTCGTGACCTCCCGGGAGGGTGACGATTTCAACGCGATCGACCCGCACGTGTTCCGGGCCGAGGGCACGTGGTGGATGGCGTTCGGCTCCCACTGGAGCGGTATCAAACTGCAAGAACTCGCATCGATGACCGAGCCCGTCGGCCCCCTCCACGCGCTGGCCGATCGCGGCGTGCCGCCGAACGCCATCGAGGCGCCGACGATCTTCCGTCGCGGTCGTTACTACTACCTGCTGACATCATGGGACCAGTGCTGCTCTGGCACGGACAGTACGTACAAGATCGCGGTGGGCCGGTCCACCTCCGTCACCGGCCCGTACGTCGATCGGGACGGGACTGCACTCATGGACGGCGGAGGGACGGTGATCCTGGAGAGCGAGGGCAACCAGATCGGGCCCGGTGGACAGGATGTGCACGTCGAATTCGGCATTCACTACCTGATTCACCATTACTACGACGCTGATGCGGACGGCGTCATCCGGATGCAGATCAGAAGCATGGACTGGGCCGATGGCTGGCCCGTCGTCGCGACAATGGAGTGATCATCTCGTGCTGACAGCAAGTCTCACCCTCGACCCCGACTTTCAGGTCGCCGATGTGCCGCCGCGGATGTTCGGTTCGTTCGCCGAGCATCTGGGCAGGTGCGTGTACACCGGGATCTACGAGCCGGAGCACGAGAACGCCGACGGCGACGGCTTCCGCCGCGACGTGCTCGACCTGACGCGCGAGCTGGGCGTGTCGGTCGTGCGCTACCCCGGTGGCAACTTCGTATCCGGGTACCGGTGGGAAGACGGCATCGGCCCGGTGGAATCCCGTCCGCAACGGCTCGATCTGGCGTGGCGTTCGCGGGAGACCAATGCCTTCGGAGTTGGGGAGTTCGCCACGTGGACGCGACGGGCGGGTGTCGAACCGATGATGGCGCTCAATCTCGGCACGCGTGGCGTTCAGGAGGCGTGTGACCTGCTGGAGTACTGTAACCATCCGGGCGGAACGTACTGGTCGGATTTGCGCATCGCGCACGGCTACGAGAAGCCGTTCGACGTGCGCCTGTGGTGCCTCGGGAACGAGCTGGACGGGCCATGGCAGATCGGTCACAAGACCGCGGAGGAGTACGGCCGGTTGGCGGCCGAGACCGCGCGGGCGATGCGCATGATCGACCCGTCGCTCGAACTCGTCGCCTGCGGCAGCTCGCATTCGAGCATGCCGACGTTCGGCACGTGGGAGGCGACCGTGCTCGAACATGCCTACGAGCACGTCGACTACATCTCGCTGCACGCGTACTACCAGCAGCACAACGGTGATCTCGGCAGCTTCCTCGCGTCGGCCGTCGACATGGAGGACTTCATCGAGAGCGTCGTCGCGACCGCCGATCACGTCCGGGCGCGAACGGGGAACACCAAGCGCATCAACCTGTCCTTCGACGAGTGGAACGTCTGGTACCAAACCGCGTGGCACGAGCAGGGACCTCCCGACGGCTGGCCGATCGCGCCCCGGCTGATCGAGGACACCTACAACGTCGCCGACGCCGTCGTCGTCGGAAGCCTGCTCATCGCGTTGCTCCGGCACAGCGATCGCGTGGCGATCGCGTGCCTGGCACAGCTGGTGAACGCGATCGCGCCGATCCGCACCGAGCCGAACGGTGCGTCCTGGCGGCAAACGACGTTCTACCCGTTCAGCCACGCCGCTCAGCTGGCGCGGGGACGGGTCCTGCGGGTCGAGCCGTCGAGCCCCACCTACGTCAACGAACGATTCGGCGAGACACCGGTGGTACACGCCGTGGCGACGCACGAACCCGAATCCGACGAGATCGTCGTCTTTGCGGTCAACCGCCACCCGGACGAGCCGGTCGAGCTGACCGTGGGTCACCGCGCCTTTTCGGACGCTCGCGCCGTCGAACACGTCGTGCTGGCCGGCGACATCCACGCGGCCAATACACGAGACGAGCCGAATCGGGTAAGCCCTCGAAGGGCGGAAAGCACTGCTGACGGCGGGACCGCATCCCTCGTCCTGCCGGCGGTGAGCTGGAACGTCATCCGGCTGCGGCCGGCACGATGACGGGGGACCGCGGCATGCACGCCACGAGATCGTTCCTGGCCTCGCTCGGGCTCGCCAGGGGTGACCAGCCGGCGCCTGACACGTCGGCGAGCCGGTTCGACGACGGCGCCCGGTTCCGCGTCGAGATCCCGTCTGTGGAAGGCCCGCAAGCGTTCGAGGCCGTACTCGACGCGGCGGACGAGCACGGTATCCGGGTCCACCGGGTCAGCCAGGGCAGCGGCATCATGCTCCTCACCGACGCCGAGATCTCCCGCATGGTCGAGCTCGGACGCGAGCACGACATCGAGGTGTCGCTCTTCACCGGTCCGCGTGCCGCGTGGGACGTCGGCGCTCAAGTCACGTCGGCGACCGGCCGTGTGGTGGGTGCCAGCCTGCGCGGTACCGATCAGCTCGTCTACGGCATCGAGGACGTCCGGCGCGGATGTGCACTCGGTGTCCGCAGCGTACTCGTGGCCGACATCGGGCAGCTGTGGGTGCTCGCACGGATGAAGAGCGCGGGCGAGTTGCCGCCCGACCTCGTCCTGAAGGTGTCGGTGACGTTGCCGGTAGCCAATCCCGCGACCGCACGTGTGCTGCAGGACATTGGCGCGTCGACCCTGAACCTTCCGGTTGATCTGCCAGTGGCCGACATCGCCGCGATCCGTGAAGCGGTGACGGTGCCGCTCGACGTCTACATCGAAGGCGCCGACGATTTCGGGGCGCCGGTGCGGCATTACGAATTGCCCGAGATGGTGCGCGTGGCCGCGCCGATCTACGTGAAGTTCGCCGTGCGCAATGCGCCGAACCTCTACCCGTCCGGCGGCCATCTCGAACAGCTGGCGATCAGCACGGCCAGAGAGAGGGTACGCAGGGCGGCGATCGGTCTGGCGATGCTCGACCGTTACTACCCCGAATCGAACCCCCAGTAACCCGTTTTCCGAATGATCATGTTTGGTACGTTTCCTCGGGCCATACCACGACTGCAGACGTGTTACGGCCCGAGGAAACGTACCAAACATGATCATTCGGAAAAGGTACGTTGGGGGCATGGAGGAGGCGACGACGCGTGCTGTCGGGCGCTGGCTGGCCAGTGCCGACACGGTGACAGTGTTGACGGGGGCGGGCATCTCCACGGAGTCGGGTATCCCGGACTTCCGGGGTCCGCAAGGACTCTGGACGAAGGACCCGGCGGCACAGGCGATGTTCACCATCGACAACTACCTCGCCGATCCCGAGGTGCGCCGCCGCGCCTGGCAGGAGCGGCTCCACCACCCCGCCTGGAGCGCGGAACCGAATGCCGGCCACCACGCACTCGTCGATCTCGAACGCTCCGGCCGGCTGCGCGCCATCGTCACGCAGAACATCGACGGCTTGCACCAGGCGGCGGGTTCGTCGCCGGAGAATGTGATCGAGATTCACGGCACGGTGCACTGGGTGGCGTGCCTGTCCTGCGGGCTGCGCACTCCCATGCCGGAGGTGCTCGAACGGGTCCGGGCCGGTGACGAGGACCCGGCGTGCCGGGAATGCGGCGGGATCCAGAAATCGGCGACGATCTCCTTCGGCCAGATGCTCGATCCCGAGGTGCTGGCAGCGGCCACCGAGGCGAGCCGGGATTGCGATGTGTTCCTGGCCCTTGGCACCTCGCTTTCGGTCTACCCGGCCGCCGGCCTGTGCGATTACGCGCTCGCGGCCGGTGCGCGATTGATCGTGATCAACGCTCAGCCGACCCCGTACGACGGCCGGGCCGATGCGGTGCTCCGGGAACCGATCAGCGAACTCCTGCCCCAGCTGGTCGGCCCTGCCGGGTGACACCTGCCCGGCGATTACCGGAGGTGGGTCGCGTCGTGGCCGGGGCGTGGCGTACAGTCTTGTTCCGTGCGGCGTTTTGGACTCCTTCTTCTTAGCTGCCGCGGTGAGGCCCGCTAGACCGGCTTCCTCGCCGCGGTGGTCTTGCGCTGCCGGTCGCGCCCATCGTTGACCCGCACCCATACAGGAGTCTTTTTCCATGAATTCCGTGCATACCGCTGCAACCTGGCCGCCTCGACAACAACCCTCCGGCCTGCCGGTGCATCGCTACCGCCCGTTCCACGAGCAGATCACCGTCGAACTTCCCGATCGCACCTGGCCCGATCGACGGATCGAGGCGGCTCCCCAGTGGTGCGCCGTCGATCTCCGTGACGGCAATCAAGCGTTGATCGATCCCATGGACGCCGACCGCAAGTCCCGCATGTTCGACTTGCTGGTCGGGATGGGGTACAAGCAGATCGAGGTCGGCTTTCCGGCGGCGAGCCAGACCGACTACGACTTCGTCCGCGAGCTCATCGAGAACGACCGGATCCCCGACGACGTCTTCATCCAGGTGCTGACCCAGTGCCGGGACCATCTTATCGAGCGCACGTTCGAGTCGCTGCGCGGGGCGAAGCAGGCCATCGTGCACATCTACAACTCGACGTCGGTCGTGCAGCGCCGCGTGGTCTTCGGCATGGACCGCGACGGCATCACCGACGTCGCGACCAACGGGGCGCGCGCGGCCCGGAAGTACGCCGAGGCGATCACTCCGGACACGGAGATCTACTGGCAGTACTCGCCGGAGTCCTACACCGGTACGGAGCTGGATTACGCGGCGGAGATCTGTGGCGCCGTGGCCGAGGTGCTACAGCCCACGCCGGATCGCAAGATGATCGTGAACTTGCCGGCCACCGTCGAGATGGCCACGCCGAACGTCTACGCGGATTCCATCGAGTGGATGCATCGCAACCTCCCCCATCGCGAGTCGATGATCCTCTCCGTGCACCCGCACAACGATCGCGGGTGCGGTGTCGCTGCCGCCGAGCTCGCGCTGCAGGCCGGCGCGGAACGGATCGAGGGCTGCTTGTTCGGCAACGGCGAGCGTACCGGCAACGTTTGCCTCGTCACGCTCGGCATGAACCTGTTCACGCAGGGCATCGACCCCGAGATCGACTTCAGCGACATCGACGAGATCCGCCGCGCCGTGGAGTACTGCAACCAGCTGCGCGTACCCGAGCGGCATCCGTGGGGCGGAGATCTGGTCTACACGGCGTTCTCCGGTAGCCACCAGGACGCCATCAAGAAGGGGCTGGACGCGCTCGAACGGGAAGCGAAGGAGGCGGGCACGCCCGTCGACGATGTCCGCTGGGAAGTTCCGTATCTGCCCGTGGACCCGAAGGACGTGGGCCGGAACTACGAGGCGGTCATCCGGGTGAACTCGCAGTCCGGCAAGGGCGGCGTGGCCTACGTCATGAAGTCCGAACACCAGCTGGATCTGCCGCGCCGGCTGCAGATGGAGTTCTCCAACGTCGTGCAGGAGTACACGGACGGCGAAGGCGGCGAGGTCGATCCCGAGGCCATGGGCAAGATCTTCGCCGCCGAGTATCTGGAACGCACCACGCCACTGACCTTGAACGCCGTGCACACGTCGTCGGCGGCAGGCGAGCGAGACGAGCTCGAGGTGGGGATCTACGTCGGCGGCGAGCGGCGCAGCCTGAAAGGCAGCGGGGACGGCCCGATCGACGCGTTCGTCAACGCCTTGCGCGGTGTGGGATACGAGATACGTGTCCTGGACTATGCCGAGCACGCGATGACGTCGGGCGCGGACGCGAAAGCAGCCGCGTACGTCGAATGCTCGGTCGGTGGCGAGGTCTACTGGGGCGTCGGTATCGATGCGAACATCGTCACCGCGTCGCTCAAGGCGATCGTCAGCGCGGCCAACCGCGCGTCGGGCTGACTCCGCCGGCGGCGCGCTCTGGACAGTCCAGGTGGATCTCGGATCCACTCGCGTTCGTCGCTGCAGGTGTCGTTGCGGCACCGGCCGGCCCCTCCCCGGCCCCGTTCGGTGATCGTTAAGGGGAGACTAGGCTGGCCGACGACGAGAACTCGTTCGGGCAGTGGAGGAGAATCGTGACTACCGTGGTCAGCATCGACCCCCGGACCGGATCCGCCGGCGGTGCCGTCGCCGAGGAGACGGCGGCCGAGCAGGTGGACTGGATCTGCCAGCAGGCCCAGACGGCGTTTCCCGCGTTGGAGGCGATGGGGCGTGCGGGCCGTGCGGCGATGCTGCGGGCAATGGCCGACGCTCTCGAAGCGGAACGGGAACGAATCGTCGCGACGGGAGACCGCGAGACCGCTCTGGGGGAGGGGCGCCTGGGGAACGAGCTGACCCGGACGTGCTACCAGTTGCGGCTGTTCGCGGAGGTGCTGGACGAGGGCAGCTACGTCGAGGCGATGATCGATCATGCCGGTGACACGCCCATGGGTCCGCGCCCGGATATCCGCCGCATGCTCGTGCCCACTGGCCCGGTTGCCGTCTTCGGTGCCAGCAACTTCCCCCTCGCGTTCTCCGTGCCCGGCGGTGACACCGCGTCGGCCCTGGCGGCGGGGTGCCCCGTCGTCGTCAAGGCGCATGGCTCGCATCCGGAGACGTCGGTGATATGTGGCGAGATCTTGCAGCGCGCCGCCCGGGAGTCGGGCGCGCCCGAGGGCACCGTCTCGCTCGTTCACGGTCTGGATGCCGGCGCGGCGCTGGTGGCGCATCCGGTGATCCGGGCCGTGGGATTCACCGGCTCGCTCAGTGGTGGGCGCGCTCTGATGGACATCATCAACCGCCGTCCCGAGCCCATCCCGTTCTACGGCGAGATGAGCAGTCTCAACCCGCTCGTCGTCACGCACGACGCCGCGAGCGAGCGCCCGGACGAGATCGGGCGCGGCATCGTCGGCTCGGCAACGCTGGGATCCGGGCAGTTCTGCACCAAGCCCGGCCTTGTCTTCGTTCCGGCAGGTGCCGATGGTGACGCCGTGGTCGAGTCGATGCGCGTGGCGTTGCGCGAGCTCGGGCCGCAGTGGATGCTCAACGAGGGGATCGCCACCTCGTACCGCGCCGGGATCGAGCGGCTGGGATCGGTCGAAGGAACCGAGGTCGTCGCACTTGACGCGGAGCTTCCGGCGCAGGGGTTCGCGACCATTCCGCAGCTCGTATTCACCGACGCGGCTGGCCTGGAGCCGGAGGTGACGGAGGAGTGCTTCGGGCCGGTGACGGTCGTCGCCCGTTACCGCGACGTCGACGAGCTCACATCGGCGCTCGCGTCGCTGCCGGCGTCGCTCACTGCCTCGGTGCACACCGGGCGGGACGAGACCGAGCTGCCGGAACGCGCCGTGCACGTCCTGCGGGACAAGGCGGGGCGGTTCATCTACAACGGCTTTCCCACCGGCGTCGCTGTCACCTGGGCACAGCAGCACGGCGGGCCGTGGCCGTCGACCAACACGCTGCACACGTCCGTCGGCCCCACCGCTGTCCGGCGTTTCCTGCGTCCGGTGGCCTGGCAGAACGCCCCGGAGCCGGCACTGCCGGAAGAGCTGCGTGACGCCGGGCCCGGCATCCCCCGGCGCGTCGACGGCCAGCTGGTCCTGCCATAGCGCAGGAGCTGCCTGTACGAGCGTGATCGAGGCTGGAACGATCGGGACCAGGGAAGGGCGACGATGCCGCGCTACGCCGTGAACTGTTCGATCATGTTGAAGGGATATCCGCTGCCCGAACGCCTGACCCTGGCGCGGGACGCGGGTTTCGACGGCGTGGAATTCTGGTGGCCGTTCACCACGGCGGCGCCCGACGAGTCCGAGGTCGAGCGCTTCGTCGACAATGTCGGCGAGTCCGGATTGCAGCTGGCCGGGCTGAACCTGTTCGCGGGCGACATGGCCGGTGGAGACCGGGGCGTGATGTCGTGGCCGGGCCGCGAGGACGAGCTGCGGGCCAGCGTGGAGACCGCCTGCCGGATCGGTGCGGCACTCGGATGCCAGGTATTTAACGCGTTGTACGGAAACCGCCAGCCGGCGGCGTCCCCGGCGGAGCAGGACACGTTGGGGGTGCGAAACCTCGCCTACGCCGCCGGCGAGCTGAGCTCGATCGGTGCCACGGTGCTCGTCGAACCGGTGAGCGGTGCCGAGCACTACCCACTGCGCACGGCCGCTGATGCCGTCGCCGTCACCGGCCGGGTGCGCGAGGAGACCGGCGTGAGCAACCTCGGCCTCCTGCTCGACATGTACCACCTGGCGGTCAACGGCGACGACGTTTCCGCGGCGATCGAGCATCACCGGGACCACGTCGCCCATGTCCAGGTGGCCGATGCGCCCGGCCGGGGTGCGCCCGGGACGGGTGAGCTGCCCCTGCAAGCATGGGTGGGCGACCTGCGTGCGGGTGGCTACGACGGATGGATCGCTCTCGAACATCTCGGTGACGATCCCGATCCGATCGCCATGCTCACCCGGGCGCGGGAACGTGTTCAGAGCATGCCCGATTCCTGACCGGAGGAACCCACGATGACCACCACGATCGGCTTCATCGGCCTCGGGGTCATGGGTGGCCCGATGGCCGCCAACCTCGTCCGTGCTGGCTTTGACGTCGTCGGATACAACCGCAGCCCGGCGAAGGTCGAGCCGCTCGTCGACGCCGGTGGGCGACGTGCCGGATCAGCGGTGGAAGCAGCGGCCGGTGCGGATGTGGTCATCACGATGCTGCCGGACTCGCCGGATGTGGAGGCTGTGCTGCTGGGCCAGGCCTCCGGCGAGGACGCCCGCGGTGACGATGCGGCCGGAGGTGGCGACGATGGTGACTCGGCTGGCGTACTCGCGCACCTGTCACCCGGAGCGACCGTGATCGACATGAGCACCATCCGGCCCGACGTCGCCCGCCGCCTGGCCGAGGCCGGTGCGCAACGGGGAAACCGGGTGCTCGATGCGCCGGTGAGCGGGGGTGAGCGGGGAGCGATAGACGGCGTGCTGTCGATCATGGTGGGCGGCGACGAGCACGCATTCACCTCGGTCAAACCGATCCTGCACGCCATGGGCACCACCGTGGTGCACGTCGGGCCCGCCGGCAGCGGACAGACGGTGAAGGCCGCCAACCAGCTGATGGTCGCGGGCATCCTCGAAGTGGTCTCCGAGGCGCTCGTGTTCCTCGACGCCCACGGTGTCGACCGGGAGCGTGCCGTCGAGGTGCTTTCGGGCGGCCTGGCCGGCAACGCCATCCTGGAGCGCAAGGGTGCGGCGATGCTGGAGGGAAATTTCGCCCCGGGGTTCCGGGTCGACCTGCACCACAAGGACCTGGGGATCGTCACGGCGGCCGCGCGCGAGACCGGCGTGGCCATCCCCGTCGGTGCGCTCGCGGCGACACTCGTCGCCTCGCTGCGCGCCCAGGGACACGGCGACCTCGATCATTCGGCGCTCCTGTTGCAAGTCGAGCAGCTATCCGGCCGGCGCGCGAACGACGTGTGACAGCGCGGCGTCCGGCCCGTCAGCCGGTGAAGATGTCCTCCGGCAGGAACGCGGAGACGAGCATGTTCGGGACGTCGACCAGCTGGCTGATCTTGAGATCGACGGCGACGCTGCAGATCGCGTAGGCCTGCTGCCGGGTCCAGCCGCGCTCACCGAGATGATCGATCATGTTCAGCAAGGCGTTGCGGGCGGCGATCGTGGTGTTCTCGCCGTCGTTCCGGCCGTCCCGGGTCACCGAGATTCCGGTGGTGGCGAAGAACCGGCGCGGCGCGGCGTACTGCGGGGGCAAGAAGTAGTCTTCACGCGCGAACTGAGGGTCGCGAATTCCCTTCGCGCTCGCCTCCCCCTTGCGGAGGTCGAAACGTACGCGAAGCGTGGCGCCCATCTCGATGGCGGTCCCGCACGCTTCACAATCGCCCTGCGCGAAATGCGCGTCACCGGCCGAGAAGAGGCCCCCGTGGGTGTCGACCGGCAAGAACAGCCGGGTGCCGGCGCCGAGCTGCTTGATGTCGATGTTGCCACCCTGCTCGCGGGGCGGCACCGTCCGCAGGGCCGTGGTCGCGATCTCCGGATCGCTGGGTACGGCCCCTTCTGGGGCCGGCGGCATGGCCATGCCGCCCCGGTCGATCAGCTCTTGCTCGCGAGCCGTGGTGTCCACGAGCAGTTGGTGCCCCGGCGCCAGGCCGATGGTGCCCATGAACGGCGCTCCCGGGATGCGCACGCCGGGGAGGTCTTCGGAGACCGCCCACCCGTCGGCGAGCTCCCAATCGACCTTGAACGGGTCGGGGAACTCGTCACGCAAGAACCCGAAACCGGGCACCTGGACGGTGAAGCCCCACTGCTCCGGTTCGACGTCGAGGATTTCGACCTCCAGCAGGTCGCCAGGTTCGGCGCCATCCACGTGCACGGGCCCGGTCAGCGGGTGCACCCGGGTGAGGTCAGCGGCGGCGACGGCGTCGGCAGTGTCGATGGGCGTCAGCTGGCCGTCAAAGGCGTCGCGCGTCTCCAGGACGACCTCATCTCCGGGGGCGCAGCGCACGGCAGGTGGAATGGCGGGATGCCAGCGGTTGTGACCGGTGGCCGGTTCTTCTGCCAGTGCCTTCGACCGGTCGATCCGGATCTCGTGGACAGCCATCGCAACCTCCCCGGGCCGTGACCCTCGAGCGTGATCGTCGCATCCTGGTGGCGGTGGTGTACAGCCGGGGACCGGGTGCCCAGCGGAAAGCTGCCGAGGTGGCTCAGGTGCGGGCACCGGTGAGGCCCACGATTCCCGCCAGGCCGAGCGCACTGCGGGGTGCGTAGGCGATGCGCCACAGCCCGCCGTGTGCCGCCTGGGCGGCTTCGTCCAGCCAGGGATGCTCCCGCGGTTGCGCCGGACGTCGCAGGTCGTGCACGAGGAGGGCGGCCATGAGGGTGTTGGCCGTTCCGGGCTCGAACACCTCGACACCGAAGCGATGCGCGCCGGCATAAACCGCGGACAACGCTCGATTCTTGGTTACCGATCGGGTACGCGTGGGTGGTGCGACGTTCAGGCTCACCGTCGCGCCGTGCGCGTGTGCGGTCGTCGCGCGCCACCGCTGCAGCCGTTTGGCCAGCGCATAGTTCGGTCCCTGCTGGGGAACCAGGCTGTCGCAGATGCCGGGATCGGCGCCGGGAGCGTAGTTGCGTTGCAGCATCCGGCCCCCGGACACGATCTTCAGGGGGCGCCGGATCATGCTCAGCTTGGACCGCTTCTCGTAGGCGTGGACCGAGTGCTCGACCGCGTCCGCCGGTACGGCGAACACGTCCGTGGGCGTCGCGAGAAACGAGAGTGTCGCCTCGCCCCGCTCCCGCGCGAGACGGTCGGTGAGGGCGTCAACGGCCATCGCGACGCGCACGTGGGTGGCGCCGTCAGCGTAGGCGTAGTTGCCGAGCACGAGCGGGCCGTCGAGACGCGACAGCCAACCGGCCAGCGCTGGTAGCTCGTGCAGCAGGTCCGCCCCTGCCCGGTCTTCCAGCTTGCCGTCGCCGGTACGCACCGGAAGGTGCAGGCGTCCGGCGTAGCGCCGGGCTGTCTCGATGAGGCCGTTCCAGATCCCGGGCCGGGGGAGGTCGACGGCAGTGACGTCGCCACCCCAGCGCAGCAGGGAACGCACCGGGCCCATTTCCGCACCTGCCCCGAAGATGACGATCTGCAGGTCGGACAGATCGAGCCAGTCCGGGTTGGCCATGACCGTGCGGATGGCCTCCGCACACGACGGCTCGATCACGCCACTGCGAACCCAGGTGTCGAGCTGACGTGCCAGGTCGTCGCCCTGAAGGCGCTGGCCTCGGTAGGGCAAGACGAGCTCGCGTTCCGGTGTTCCCTCGCCGGAGACGACGGCGGTTTCCAGCGGCTCGGCACTGTGATCCAGCGCCGCCGCCAGGCTCGTCTCCTCGTCGCCGGTGACGACGCGCATGCGCTCGTGCAGCGACGCCAGCCCGTCCGCGGCGATCTGACGTGCGGCGTCCGCGGAGGTGAGCCCCGCTTCGACGAGGCGGCGGAAGTGGACGAGGTAGTTCGCGCGCCAGTTGGCCTCGTGCTCGGCTGCGCGCGCACCAACGGGGTCGGCACCGCGGAGCGCGTCGGCCACGACGGCACGGCCGAACGCGGATGTGCTTCGGGTGTCCCCGGCGCTACGGGGAAACACCACTCCGGACGGGGCTTGCATCTCGCTCCCTCTTGCCGGCTGAGCGCGGTCCACGTCGTGGCCGCTCGTCTCCACCCTACGGGCAACTCGTGTGTGTCGTGGTCAATGGACGGCGAACACGCGCATCTGCAAGGCCAGCGTGGAGTAGTAGCCGATCAGGGTGGTGAGCTCGAAGAGCTTGTCGTGGCCGAGAGCCTCGGCCGCCGCGCGATACGCGTCGTCGTCGAGGTCGAGATGCTGGAGGAGGTGGCGGGTGGTCCGGAGCACCGCGGCCTCGTCCGGGTCGTCGAGCTCGACGGGATCGCCATTGCGCAGGGAATCCAGTTCGGTTGCGGCCAGCCCGACGTGGGCGCCGATCGGTTCGTGGGCGCGCTGCTCGAACCCGGATTGCCAGTGGGCGGCGACGGCGAGGATCGCGATCTCCCGGCAGCGGTCGGAGAGCCGTCCTTCGTAGCGGATCGCCGCGCCGAGGCGCTGCAGGGCATCGCCGACGGCGGGGTTGAGAAGCATCGCGTTGAACGGGCCCTCGAGCCGGCCGTCGTCGTCGGCCAGGCGGAAGAGCTGCGGACCGTTCGCGCGATCGCCGCCGGTGACGGCCGCATGCAGGCGTTTCTGCTGCTCATCGAGCTCGTCAGGGGTGGGGCGTGGGATGCGAGTCATGCGGGCACTCCAGGACTGTCGGGATACACCGTTCGTGCTGGCGGTGAGCGAGCCTCGGGATGCCGGCACGTGCGGCAGCAGTGTAGTAGCAGGGCGCCCGGTGGCACGCTGCACCGGACGTCCTCCGGTGTGGCGCGGGGGTGCCCCACCGAGGCGATCGTGCGTGATAGTCGGGGGCGTCGTAGATGTCCGTGATGCTCAGATGCCGAGAATTTTTCCGCTCATATCTTGACATGACCGGAAGAATTCCAGAAAGGTCTAGACCTCAATAGACCAATTCCGGAGAGCGGAGGAGTTACATGCGCGGCTCGATCAGGGGTGTAGTTGCCACACTCGCCGCGGGCGGCCTCGTCGCCGCCTTCAACGTCGTTCCCTCGGCCTTTCCATCCGCCGACGAGCAGTTCGACGAGCCAGCCGCAAGCGACCTCGCGGCCGACATCGACGAGATTCTCGACGATCCCCGAATGGATGGCAGCCAGGCCTCGGTCGTCGTCGCTGACGCCGAGACCGGTGACGTCCTGTACGACCGTGACGGTGAGAACCGGCTGATGCCGGCGTCGAACCAGAAGATGGTCACCTCGGCAGCCGCCATGGAGCTGCTCGGCCCCGACTACACGTTCACCACCACGGTAGAATCCGATGCCCAGCAGCGGGGGCGGGTGCTCGCGGGTGATCTGTACCTGCGTGGAACCGGCGATCCGACGATGCTGGCCGAAGACTACGAGGCGCTGGCTGACGAGATCGCGGACGCGGGAATCCAGCGCGTCCACGGCGCCGTCGTCGCCGACGACACGTGGTTCGACGACGTCCGGCTGGGGCTCGGCTGGGACTGGGACGACGAACAGTACTACTACAGCGCACAGATCTCGGCCCTGAGCATCGCCCCGGACACGGACTACGACGCCGGCACGGTCATCATCAAGGTGGATCCGGGCAGCACGGTGGGCGACGAGCCCGAGGTCACGGTGATTCCGGACAACGACTACGTCGAGATCATCAACGAGGCGGAGACGACAGAAGCCGGCACGGGCCGCTCGATCGGCATCAACCGGGATCGCGGAAGCAACACCATCCGCATCACCGGAACCATCGCCACCGACGGTGGCCAGGCGCGAGTCTGGCGCTCCGTGTGGGAACCGACCGGGCTGGCCGCGCACGTCTTTCACGACGCTCTGGAGGAACGCGGGGTCGCGGTGCGTGGCGACGTCGAGGTGGGCGAGACGCCGGACGGCGCCGAGGTGCTCGCGTCACACGAGTCCATGACCCTGAGCGAGCTGCTCATCCCGTTCATGAAGCTCAGCAACAACGGCCACGCCGAGGTCTTGATGAAGGCGATGGGACGCGAGCGCTCCGACGCCGGTACCTGGGCGGCCGGGCGTGAGGCCGTGAGCGAGGCGCTGCAAGGCTGGGACGTCGATCCATCCGACATGGCCATCGCCGACGGGTCCGGCCTGGCGCGGCGCAACTGGGTCCCGCCGAACCAGCTCATCGCCCTCCTGCGTGGCATCCAGGACGAGCCGTGGTTCGACGCCTGGTACGAGTCGATGCCCCTCGCCGGTGCCGAGGAGCGGTTCGAGGGTGGAACGCTGCGGTTCCGGATGGACGGCACGGCGGCCGAAGGAAACGTGCGTGCCAAGACGGGCACGCTGACCGGCGCCACGGCCCTGTCTGGCTACGTGACTACCGCTGATGATCAGGAGCTGGTGTTCTCGATCATCTTCAACAACTATCTGAGTGGCAAGCCGAGCGATCTGGAGGACCGGATCGCCGTCCGGCTGGCCGAGCACGGCGGCGAGGGCGAGACGTCGACGGGGACGTTCAGCGTTCCGGCCCCGCCCGTCGAGCAGCCCGGCGACGTCGAGTGCTCCTGGGTCAAAGCCTGCTGACGACCCACCCCGCCCCCTCCCCCTTTCTCCGATGATCATGAACACTAGTCGTTCGTATAGAGCGAGTAGTGTTCATGATCATCGGTTGGGGCGGGCCGGGCCGGGGAGTGGGGGCGTCGGCGCGTGTTGGTGCGGTGGCGGACAATGGAGACGTGAGTCTCTACCGTGATGAGGGGATCGTGCTGCGGACTCAGAAGCTGGGCGAAGCCGACCGCATCATCACCGTGCTGACCCGGGCCCACGGCCGGATACGTGTCGTCGGCAAGGGTGTACGTCGCACGTCCAGCCGGTTCGGGGCGCGGCTCGAGCCGTTCATGCACGTCGACCTTCAGCTCGCCACGGGCCGTACCCTCGACGTCGTCACCCAGGTGGAGACACTCGACCCCTTCGGCAGGACCATCTGCGCGGACTATGGCAGCTACACGGCCGGCACGGCCGTCCTCGAAACCGCCGAACGGCTCACGGCGGAGGAGCGGGAGCCGGCGCTTCAACATTACCTGCTGCTTCTGGGAGCGCTGCGCGCGCTCGCGCATGGTGAGCACGATGCCGGCCTGGTGCTCGACGCGTTCGTGCTGCGGGGCCTGTCTATCGCCGGGTTCGCGCCGAGTTTCGCGGAGTGCGCGCGATGCGCGGCCGACGGCCCGCACCGGCTGTTTTCCGTCCAGGCGGGCGGCATGGTGTGCACCGCGTGCCGCCCGCCCGGTACGGTCGTCCCGTCGCCGGAGGCGGTGGCGTTGCTGAGCGCGTTGTTGACGGGTGATTGGCCCGTTGCCGACGCCAGCGATGCGCGGGCGCGGCGCGACGCGAGCGGGATCACGGCCGCGTTCTTGCAGTGGCATCTGGAGCGGGGATTGCGGTCCCTCCAGTTCGTGGAGCGGCGAGGCGACGAGCAAGCGGAGTCGGTGGCTCGAGGGACGAGGGGTGGCGGCGGAGTGCGTGAGGAGCCGAGCGCGACCAGCGAAGTGGAGCGGCTGTATCGCGAGATCGGTGATGCGGAGGTGGAACAGGCATGACCCGTCGCCGGCAGTATGACGTGCCGACGCCGCACCCGTCGGGCGCGAGACCGCCGGAGATTCCCGCGGAGCTGCTCCCGAGGCACGTGGCGCTGGTGATGGACGGCAATGGCCGCTGGGCTAACAGCCGTGGATTGCCTCGCACGAAGGGTCACGAGGCAGGCGAGGCGGCGCTGCTGGATGTCATCCACGGCGCCATCGAGCTCGGGATCTCGTGTTTGTCCGCGTACGCGTTCTCGACGGAGAACTGGCGGCGTTCGCCTGACGAGGTCCGTTTCCTCATGGGTTTCAACCGCGATGTGATCCACCGGCGTCGCGACGAGCTCGACGGGTTGGGTGTGCGGGTCCGGTGGGCGGGCCGGAGGCCGCGCTTGTGGAAGAGTGTGATCGACGAGCTGGCCGACGCCGAGCGGCGTACCCGGCACAACGACGTCATCACCTTGCAGTTTTGCGTGAACTATGGCGGCCGGGCTGAACTCGGTGACGCTGCCGCCGCGCTGGCGGCCGATGTCGCTGCCGGAAAGGTCAAGCCGAACCGGGTGAGTGATCGCACGCTGGCGAAGTATCTCTACAATCCCGATCTTCCCGACGTCGACCTGTTCGTCCGTTCGTCGGGGGAGCAGCGCACGTCGAACTTCATGCTGTGGCAGTCGGCCTATGCCGAGATGGTGTTTCTCGACACCTTGTGGCCGGACTTCGACCGCCGGGACTTCTGGCGCGCCATCGAATCTTACGCACGGCGCGACCGCCGCTACGGCGGCGCCGATCCGGCCGCTCCTGCGGTCTGAGCTTCCGGGTCGGGTCGCCTTCTGTGCGCGGGGACTCACTTGTTGGGTCTGCGGAACGTCCAGAGCCCTGAATAGCCTTCTGGACGTTCCGCAGACCCAACAAGTTGAGCCCAGGGCGTCCGTTGTGGGCTGTTTCGGTCGTGCGGCAGGATCGAGCGCGTGATGACAGACGCGACGTGGATACTGCGGCTCGATGCCGATGCCGATGCCGATGCCGATGCCGCCGGGCACGGGCACGGGATCGGGCCGCGCCTGGCCGTGAAGGATTGCATCGACGTGGCCGGCACGCCGACGACGGCGGGATGCCGGGCCGTCGCGGAGGACGCACAACCCGCCGTCCTCGACGCGCCCGTGGTGGCCACGGCTCGCCAGCAGGGAGCGCGGATCGTCGGCAAGACCAACCTCGTCGAGCTCTGCCGGCGCATCGACGGCACCAACGCGTGGACTGGCACGCCCGTGAACCCGCTCGATCCCGAGCGGCTGCCTGGTGGTTCATCCAGCGGCTCGGCGGTTGCGGTGGCGCGGGGCGAGGCGGATGTCGCCTACGGTACGGACACCGGGGGATCGGTCCGGGTGCCGGCGGCGTGCTGCGGTATTGCCGGTCTGAAGACCACGGCTGGCCGGATTCCCACGCACGGTGTCGTCGAATTCTCCAGGACTCTCGATACCGTGGGACCGCTGGCGCGCGACGTCGCCGGGCTCGCGCTGGGCATGAGCCTGATGGAGCCCGGTTTCCAGATCGCGTCCCGGAGTGAGGTCCCGCGGACGGCGGCGCGGCTGCGGATCCCCGACATCGACCCCGCCGTCGACGACGCGATCGACGCCGCTCTCGCGGCCGCGGGAGTGACGTATGTCGACGTGTTCATTCGCGAGTGGGACGACTGGATCGGCGCGGCCAACGACATCATGACGGCGGAAGGCTACTGGGCCCATCGCCACCTGCTCGAACGTTCCGACCGGATCGAGGAGCGTCACGTGCGCAGCATCACCGCGGGTGAGGCTCTGGCGGCGGCCGATGTCGTGCGGAGTCGCCGCGTGGGCCGGGTGGTGCGCGAGCGCCTGGGCAGGCTGCTCGACGAACACCACGTCCTGGCGCTGCCGACCCTGCGCACGGCTCCGCCACGCGCCGACGAGCACCCGAGGATGACGTACCTGACCGTGCCGTTGAATCTCGCTGGCCTTCCGGCGGCGGCACTTCCGGTGCCGCGCGCCGATGGGGAGCTTCCCGCGTCGTTGCAGCTCGTCGGCTCCTGGTTCGCGGAAGAGCGCCTGCTGGCGGTCGCGGCCGTGGTCGAGGAGGCTAGGGGTGCTACGGGTACGATCAGTTCTCGGTGGTAGTGGAGCAGCACGCTCCGGTGCATCCGTCGCCGCACTCGTCGTCGAGGTCGGTCTCCGGGTCGGTGAGGAGCGCCCCGACCGGGGCTGCGCAGGTGTCGCCGCGCCAGGCTTCCATGCCTTCGCGGACGGCGAAGCCGGCGATGACGAGGGCGGCCAGCGGATCGGCCCACCACCAGCCGAGCGTCGAGTTCAGCACCAGGCCGGCGAGCAGGACAGCCGAAAGATAGGAGCAGATCAGGGTCTGTTTCGAGTCGGCGACGACGCTGGCCGAGCCGAGTTCGCGCCCGGTGCGGCGTTCGATCCAGGAGAGCAACGGCATGACGAGCAGGCTCACGGTGGCCAGCGTGATGCCGATGCTGCTGTGGTCGGCCTCGTTCGCGCCGATCAGAGCACGCAGCGTGTCGAACGTCACGTAGGCGGCCAGGGCGAAGAACGAGAACGCCACGATCCGAAGCGCGACGCGCTCGCGCGCTTCGTGGTCTCGCCCGGAGAACTGCCAGGCGACGGCACCGGCCGAGACCACTTCCACGGTGGAGTCCAGCCCGAAGGCGATCAGGGCACCCGACGACGCGAGGCTGCCGGCGGTGATAGCGATAACGGCCTCGATCACGTTGTACGTGATGGTGGCGGCGACGACCAGCCGGACCCGGCGACGCAGCACCGTGGCGCGTTGTGGTGTCACGACTCCGTCGGTGGTCATGGAATCTCCACCGCCGTCATGCTGTCCGGTGCGTGGTCGTCGGCGCACTCGTCACCGGTGTCGACTGCCAGGACGACGCCGAGCAGTTCGGCAAGTGCCGAGGAGAGGTGTGCATCGGCGATCTCGTAGCGCATCTGGCGTCCTTCCGGGACGCCGACGACGATCCCGCATCCGCGCAGGCAGGTCAGGTGATTGGACACGTTGCTGCGGCTCAGTTCCAGGTCTTTGGCCAACTGACCCGGATAGGCTGGGCCGTCGAGCAGCGAGAGCAGTATCTGACACCGGGTGGGATCGGCCAGGGCCCGCCCGAGCCGGTTCATGGCGTCGAGCCGGGAAGCAAGCGTCAGCATGGACTGAACTATACAGCGCAAGCTGAATCATGTGCCAAACGGGCGTCCACATGGTTGACGCGGATGCCGGCATCCCACCGAGGCGCCGAGGTCAGTGCTCGTCGTAGTGCCTGCCGTGTGGCGCGTGCAGATGCCCGTCGTGCAGGTAGTCGGTGTGGTCGCCGTGGACCACGGCCGGATGGCCGCATTCGTCGTCGTGCTCGTGCGGATGGTCCTCGGTCGGTATGTGCTCGCCGGTGATGCGTGGATCCTCCCCGGCGACGTCCTCCCTCGCGCGCATCCGGCGTACGAGCGTGCCCAGTGGCCAGGACAGGACGAAGCCCGCGAGCGCGAGCACGACGATGCTGGCGCCGGGCGCGACGTCGACGTGGAACGCGAACACCACGCCACTCAGTGATGGAACCACGCCCAAGGTCAGCGCCAGGAGGAACGTGGTGCGAAAGCCGCGGGTGAGCTGCATCGCCGTCGCGACGGGAACGACCATGAGCGCGCTGACCAGAAGGAGTCCCACGGTGCGCATCGCCACGGCAACGGTGACGGCCGCCATGACCGCGATGAGGATGCTGTAGAGGCGAGCCGGCATGCCGGTGGCCCGGGCGAACTCCTCGTCCTGGCAGATGGCGAACAGTTGTGGCGCGAGACCGACGGCCAGCGCGGCGACGACCGCCGCGAGGATGCCGATGACCCACAGGTCCGCGGGTGACACGGTGGTGATCGAGCCGAACAGGTACGTGTTGAGTGTCGCCGCGGTGCTTCCGGCCAATCCGGTCAGCAGGACCCCGCCGGCGATCCCACCGTAGAAGAGCATGGCCAGGGCGACGTCGGCCGATGCCTTGCCGTACGCCCGGACAAGCTCGATGGTGATGGACCCGGCGATCGCCACCACGACCGCCGTCCAGACCGGTGCCCATCCGGTGAGCAGGCCGACAGCGACACCGGTGAGTGCCACGTGCCCGATCCCGTCGCCCATCAGCGCGAGCCTGCGATGGACGAGGTAGGCGCCGACGGCGGGCGCGGCGAGGCCGGTCAGCAGCGCCGCGATGAGGGCCCGTCGCATGAAGTCGTAGCTCAACAGCTCGGTGACGATATTCATGATCACGAGATCCATCCGAAGGGACCGGTCTGCTCGCCCGTGGTGTGGCGGTGGTCGTCGGGCATGCCAGCCGCCCCGGCGGGTACCGGTAGGGGCCCATCGTGGGTGACGCGTCCGGCGTCCAGTACCACGCCACGGTCCACGAGCGGTGCGAGTGGGCCCATGTCATGGAGTACCACCAGGACCGTGCGGCCCGAGGCGACGAAGGTGCGCAGTGACCGCGCGAACGCTTCCTGGCTGCGCCAGTCGAGCCCCGCGTTGGGCTCGTCGAGCACCAGGAGGTCAGGGGTGCCGGCGGCGGCCCGTGCGATGAGCACGCGCTGCTGCTGGCCGCCCGACAGGGTCTGGATGCCGTCGTTGATGCGGTCGCTGAGCCCGACCAGGTCGATCGCCCACTCGACAGCGTCGCGGTCAGCCCGCGACGCTGGCAGGAAGGGCCGCCGGTGAGCGAGCCTCCCGGAACTGACGACCTCCCGCACTGTGGCCGGGACGCCTCCGGTCGCGGTCAGGCGCTGGGGCACGTAGCCGATGCGTTTCCACGCCCGAAAGGATCGTTGAGGCTGCCCGAACAGGGTGATCTCGCCGCTGGTGACGGGAACGAGGCCCGCGACGGCACGCACGAGTGTCGACTTGCCGGAACCGTTCGCGCCGAGCAAGGTCACGACCTCGCCTTCGTTCACGTGGAAGTCGACCTCGTGCAAGACGGGCCGCTCGCCCAGCTCGACGGTCAGGTGACGAGCCTCGACCACGGGTGCGTTCATCGGCCCTTCACCCCCACATGGAAACGACGTCTCGCGGAGCATCGTCTGATGCCCGTTCCCCGCGCAACGTCTCCCTCGGCGCGCGAGGTGGCCGTGCCGTTGCAGTCCATAGAAGCAGACGCTACTCGTTGCGAGGCGGAGCGGTCAGGTGCAGCCGTTCGCGGTTCGAAGCGCGTCGAGATTCTGCCGCATCAAGCTGAGGTAGTCCTCGTCGCTCGTCTCGTCGGTCAGGCCCTCGACTGGGTCGAGTACGGCCGTTTCGAGCCCGAGGTCGTCGGCGACGGTTTGGACGATGTCCGCGCTGGTCAGTGGCTCGTAGAAGACGGTGGTGATGTCGTTCGACTCGATCGTGTCGTGCACCTCGGCCACCCGGGCGGGAGACGGTTCGGAGTCGGGGTCTAGCCCTGCCACGCCGAGCTGCTCCATCTCGTAGCGGTGTGTCAGGTAGCCGAATGCTTCGTGGCTGACGACGATGAGAGAGCGCTCGCATTGCGCGAGGCCCTCGTGGAACTCGTCGTCGAGCGTCTCCAGCTCCTGGACGAGTTCGTCGGCATTGTTCTGGTAGTCCTCGGCGTTGTCGGGGTCGATCTCGGCGAGCTCGTCGGCGATGGACCGCGTGATCGTCACCATGTTCGTGGGGTCCAGCCACAGGTGTGGATCGCCGTCGCCGTCGCCGTGGTCGTGGCTGTGGTCATGGCTGTCGCCGTGGTCGTGCTCGCCATCCCCGTGATCATCCCCTTGCTCGTCTTCGTGGTCGCTCTCGTCGTCGTGATGGCCGTCCTCGTCGTGATCATGATCTTGCTCGTGCTCGTCGTCTTCGTCCGTGTGGTCATCTGCGTGGCTGTCGTGGCCGCTCGCACCGTCCTCGGGAAGCAGCTCCACGAGGTCGGCGACGTCGATCACGGCTGCCGAGCTGTTCTGCTCGATCGCTTGATCGACGGCGGGCTGGAAGCCGTCGAGGTATATGTTCAGGTCGGCGTCGGACACGTGGCCGACTTGCTGAGCGGTGAGTTCGAGGTCGTGGGAATCGACGCCGGGTTGGGTGAGGTTCACGACGGAGCCGTGTTCGCCGGCGACGTGCTCGGCCGCGAAGGCCAGCGGGTAGAACCCTGCGACGACAAATGGATCACCGTTCGAGGTCGAGGCGGCTTCGGAGTCACCATCTGTGCCGCAGCCGGTGAGGGCCATTCCGGATGCGGCGAGCACGACGAGCGAGCGGACGGGTAGGCGAGTTCTCATGGGAGAGATTCTCAGGTAAACTGACAACCATTGTCAAAAACTGGCCTCATATCTCTCCCACGAGCCCGGCGCGGTTCCGACCCGGCGAAGCACCCGCACGACGTCTGGCTGCGCGTCCTTGCCTGTGTCGGACACGGGAACCACACTGGTCGAGGCTAGGCTGGAGTTCGAACACCAACGATGTGCGAGCAGGGAGGCGGGCGCAGCCAGTGTCGGCACGGGAACAACCGGTCAAGGAACAGCGCCGGACACGCCAGCGCGCAGCCGTCGACGAGGTGCTCGACGAAACCGACGACTTCATCAGCGCGCAGGAACTTCATTCCATCCTGCGCTCGCGTGGCGCGAGTGTCGGTCTGGCAACGGTCTACCGCACGTTGCAGGCACTCGCCGACGACGGCCGGGTGGACGTCTTGCGTACCGGCGGAGGCGAGGCGGCGTATCGCAAGTGTGCGCGCGACGAGCACCACCACCACCTGGTATGCCGCTCGTGCGGGGCCACGGTAGAGATCGCCGGTCCGGCGGTCGAGCGTTGGACGAGCTCGGTGGCGAAGGAACACGGCTACGTCGACGTCGCGCACACGCTGGAAATCTTCGGGACCTGCCCCAAGTGTGCGGGCCAGAGCTAGTCGGAACCGAGCGCGTCTGAGGTCACAAGACTCCGGCAGACTGCGCGATCACGGCGGCTGCGAGCGCCCCGATGACGGCCATCCGGATCAGCCTGGGCGTCGGCCCCAGGCGAGGCCAGGCCAGGACCAGCAGCCACGTCAGGAAGGCGATGACGAATCCCAGTAACAGCGGCGCCCAGGGCGGCGGCGCGAGCAGCCCGCCCAGGAGCAGGCCCGCCGTCACCACACCGAGGAGCCACTTGGGCAGGCGAGTGAGCCCGAGCAGCACGGGGTAGCTCACCCGTTCGAGACTGGCGCGCCAGCCGGTGTGCGCGACCGGGGCGGGTCCGGGCCGGCGCGAGGCGCTCTGGCGCGGTGCCCGCTGCTGTTGGGGACGAGGAGTAGCCGGACGTTGGTGGTGGGCGCTGTTTCGCTGGCGTCGGTTCTTCGACACGATGGTCCCTATCATCTGCTGGTGATTTCCGGCCTTCATGCATCGTACGGTGTGGGTGGCTATGCTCGGCCACGCCATTGTGAAAGGACCATGATGCTCGTCGTCACCCGGTACCGGGTCCCACGCGAGGAGGCCGTCACCTTCCGCGATCAAGCACGTTCGGCATTGCAGGCCTTGGCCGGGCAGCCCGGCTGGAAGGGCGGCCAGCTCGGCCGGGCCACCGACGACCCCTCGCTCTGGGTACTTAGCAGCCAGTGGCGCGACGTCGGATCGTACCGGCGCGCGCTGTCGTCGTATGACGTCAAGCTGCACGCCATCCCGCTGTTGTCCCGCGCCATCGATGAGCCCACCGCCTTCGAGCTCGTGTCCACGCTCGACGCCGACGGCGGCGTCGTCGACGTCGGCGACTCCCGTGCCGCCGATGCCGACGAGGTGGGCCTGGGGTCGGCGGCTGCGCCGGTCGTGCCGACCGACCTTGACGCGGGAGCCGGGCCGGAGCCAGCGGGCGGCGACGATGGCCGCGACGCGGGGGACGGTAGGTGACCGGCGCGCATCTGCACCACGGCGGGCCGCCGGCGAGTCCCCGGGTGCGAAATGCCGTCTTGTCGGTCCTGGTCCCGCTGGTCGTTCTCACCATCGCCGGGATGATCGTCCTCTGGCCGTCGGGGGAGGCGGCCCGGATCGACGCGGGAGTGCGGACCAACGGGGAGATCATCGACATCTGGGAGTGCGAGGACCGGCAGGGTTCCCCGGGCGGCGGCGATGCGCAATCCGGCGGCGATGCGCAATCCGGAGACGACGGCGCATCCTCCGGGGAGGACGGCGCACGGCCCGGAAACGAATGCCAGGAGGCCGAGGTCGTCATCACCTCCGGTCCGGACGAGGGCGTCGAGACCGTCGTGCCGTTGTGGTTCGGTGACGGGGCGCCGGAGTTCGAGGTCGGCGATCAGGTCGTGCTGTCGGCGACGCCAGATCTGTCCCTGGAGGATCGTTACGAGATCAGCGACTTCCAGCGCGGCGTCCCGCTGGTCTGGCTCGGTGCCCTGTTCGCGCTGGCCGTCGTCCTCCTGTCCAGGTGGAAGGGGCTGGCTGCCCTCGGCGGCCTGGCGGTCTCCGTCGTGGTCATCGTGCTCTTCCTGCTCCCGGCGCTCCTGCAGGGTCAGGAACCGCTGCCGGTCGCCGTGGTCGGCGCGTCCGCGATCATGATCGTGACGCTCTACCTGTCGCACGGCTTCTCGATCGGTACCTCGGTGGCGCTGATCGGAACGTTGATCAGTCTCACCCTCACAGGTGTGCTCGGCGCCGTGTTCACGGCGGCGGGCCAGTTCACCGGCCTAGCCGACGACGCCGCGATGTATCTGGGAACGGTCGATGCCGAGATCGACGTGCGCGGGCTCTTGCTGGCCGGTCTGGTTGTCGGTGCCCTTGGGGTGCTGGATGACACCACGGTCACCCAGTCGGCGACCGTGGGAGAGCTGGCTGCTGCCCGCCCGGACGCGACCCGCAGGGAGCTGTTCGCCGCCGGGATGCGGGTGGGACGCGAGCACGTCGCGGCGACGGTGAACACGCTGGTGCTGGCCTACGTCGGTGCCTCGCTGCCGTTGCTCATGTTGTTCAGCGTCGCCGGTCAGGGCGTGACCGATACACTGACGACGGAAGCCGTGGCGCAAGAGGTGATTCGCGCGCTCGTCGGGGGTCTCGGCATCATCGCCGCCGTTCCGGTGACGACGGGACTCGCGGTGCTGGCGTTCCGGCACAACGAAGCGGGAGCGCAGCAGGGTGGTCGCCGGCGGCGTCGTTCCGGGGCGAGCGCCACCGGAAAGCGCACTGCGCCGGCCGCGGCCGCCGATCACATACACGATGATGTGTTGGATCGTCAATGATCAGCGCGTCCGTGTTGATAACCTCATAGGCCGACCCGTTCGTCGACAGCGATCCAGATGGAGTGACATGCCCGTGCCAGAGTCGCCCGTGGAGGCCGTCGTCTCTCTTGCCAAGAGGCGCGGTTTCGTCTTTCCCACCGGCGAGATCTACGGGGGCACGAGATCGGCCTGGGACTATGGCCCGCTCGGCGTGGAGCTCAAGGAGAACATCCGCCGCCAGTGGTGGCGGGCCATCGTGCAGCAACGCGGCGACATCGTCGGTATCGACTCCGCGGTTATCCTCCCGCGTGACGTGTGGATCGCCTCGGGGCATGTCGAAGCCTTCGTCGACCCCCTGGTCGAGTGTCAGGCGTGTCACCGGCGGTTCCGTGCCGACGAGCTGGAAGATGAATTCGCCGAGCGCACCGGTCACGAGCCGGAAAACGGCCTGGACAGTGTGCCGTGCCCGGTCTGCGGCGCGAAGAGCTCGTGGACCGAGCCGCGCATGTTCAACGGGCTGCTGAAGACGTTCCTCGGTCCCGTGGAAACCGGTGAAGGCTTGCACTACTTGCGTCCGGAAACCGCCCAGGGCATCTTCACCAATGTCGGGAACGTCATGACGACGGCTCGCAAGAAGCCCCCGTTCGGTATCGCACAGACCGGCAAGTCCTTTCGCAACGAGATCACGCCGGGCAACTTCATCTTCCGGACGCGCGAGTTCGAGCAGATGGAGATGGAGTTCTTCGTCGAGCCGGGAACGGACGAGGACTGGCACGAGTACTGGGTCCAGCAGCGGTGGGATTGGTACGTCGACCTCGGCCTGTCTCCCGAGAACCTGCGCCTTCACGAGCATCCGGCGGAGAAGCTGTCGCACTATTCCAAGCGCACGGTGGACATCGAGTATCGGTTCCAGTTCGACAACGCGGACTTCGCCGAGCTGGAGGGGATCGCCAACCGCACCGATTTCGATTTGAGCACCCATGCCGAGCACTCCGGCCTGGACTTGAGCTATTACGACCAGGAGAAGGGAACGCGCTGGACGCCCTTCGTCATCGAACCGGCGGCCGGGCTGACCCGGTCGGTGCTGGCATTCCTGCTCGATGCGTACAAGGTGGACCAGGCGCCCAATACCAAGGGTGGTGTCGACCGGCGTACGGTGCTGCGGTTCGACCCGCGGCTCGCACCGGTGAAGGCGGCGGTGCTGCCTCTCTCACGCAATCCGGAGCTCTCGCCGCGGGCGCTGGAACTGGCGACGGCGCTGCGGGCGCGCTGGAACGTGGATTTCGACGACGCGGGTGCGATCGGCCGGCGGTACCGGCGCCAGGACGAGGTCGGGACACCGTTCTGCGTCACGGTCGACTTCGACTCGCTGGAAGATGATGCGGTCACGGTCCGCGAGCGAGATTCGATGGAGCAGGAGCGGGTAGGAATCGATCGAGTAGAGGCGTACCTGGCCGAGCGGCTACCGGTCTGTTGATCTATCGTTCGGGAACGGACCACATCGAGGAGGCCCCGTGAACGAGGTGCCGTTGATCGAGATCGACCACCTGACGAAGCGATTCGGAGCCTTGACGGCAGTCGACGCGCTGGATCTGCACGTGCGTGCCGGCGAGGTGTATGGACTGCTGGGCCCCAACGGCGCCGGGAAGACCACGGCGATCCGTTCGCTCATGGGATTCATCAACCCGAGCCGCGGCCGTGTCCGGGTGCTCGATGGGCAGCCGCGTGACCTCGACATCCGTCGCCGCGTGGGTTATGTCGGGGGTGACGTGACGTTCGAGCGCAACCTGCGGGTACAGACCCTGTTGACCTGGTATGCGCGGCTGCGCGGTGGGCCGTCGTGGGCCGAGATCAACGAGCTGTGCGAGCAGCTGAGCCTCGATCCCTCCCGCAAGATCGGCCAGCTGTCCACCGGGAACCGGCAGAAGGTCGCCATCGTGCAGGCGTTCATGCACGAACCGGACGTCCTCGTGCTCGACGAGCCGACGTCGGGCCTGGACCCGCTGCTCCAGCGCAGCGTGCTGGGGCTGGTCCGGCAGCGGCGCGAGGACGGCGCGGGCGTACTGTTCTCGTCTCACCTGCTGCCGGAGGTGGAGGACATCGCGGACCGTATCGGGATCCTGCGCCGGGGAGTTCTGGTCCGCGAGGACACGATCGCGAACATCCGCGAGATCGCTCGCCAGCGGCTGGAGTTGCGCTTCGCCGACGACATTCCCGAGGGCCTGTTCGACGGCGTGGACGGGATCTCGTCACTGGAGATCACCGGGCGAACAGCGCACATCGTGGTCGACGGCAGCGTCGCGCCACTGATCGACACCGTCGCCGGACACGGGGTGGAGCGCGTTGTCACCCACGACGAGGATCTCGAAGACATCTTCTTCGGCTACTACCAGGATCCCGACGACGAGCCCGCTGCGGATCGTGCGGTCCCGGGCGGGCCGGCGACTCATGGTCAAGACAGCGAGGTGGCGTGATGGGACCGCTGGTGTTCCGCCAGATGCTGCGCGAGCGGCGCCGCGGCATGCTGTGGTGGTCCCTGGCTGTTGCCGCCCTGACGCTCATCACCGGTGCCAGCTACCCCGCCGTGCGCGACGCCGGCGAAGGGCTCGACCAGTTCATGGAGTCGATGCCCGAAGGCGTCCTGGAGATGATGGGGGCAACGGATGGAATCACCAGTCCCGCTGGCTATCTCAACAGCCAGTTCCACTCCAACATCTTCCCCATCGTCTTGCTGATCTTCGGCATTTCGGTGGCGGCGTGGGCCGTCGCCGGGTCGGAACGTGAGGGCACGCTCGAATCGTTGCTGGCCAACCCCGTGCATCGGTGGCGCGTCGGTGTGGAGCGTTTCGCCGGCGCGGCCGTGTTGCTGGCCGGCCTGGCACTGATCGCGACCGCCTTGCTGGTGGCGTTCCGCTCGCCGTTCGAGCTCGACGAGCTCGGCGTCGGAGAAATGATTGCTGCCGGTGTCGGCGCGTTGTTGCTCGCGCTCTTGTTCACCGCGATCACCTACGCGAGCGGTGCGGCGACCGGAAGCAAGGGGTGGGCCATCGCGGCAGGGGCAGGACTGGCCACGGCGACATACGTCGTGTACGGCCTGTCCAGCTTCGTCGACCTCCTCGACAGCGTGCGATGGATCTCGCCGTGGTACTGGTTCCTGTCGCCGTCGCCGCTGCGTGAAGGGTGGACGTTCGAGGCGATCGGCGTGCCGCTGCTGGTGACGATCCCCGTCGTGATCATCGGAACGGTCGTGTTCACCCGCCGGGATCTGACCTGACATCTCCCGGCCGGGATAATGGGTTTGTGACCGACGTGATGCTTGCCCCGCAGCAGGATGTGCACGCGCTTCGGCTGGGTGGCCTGACCATCGAGCCGCCGGTGGTACTCGCCCCCATGGCGGGCGTGACCAACGCGGCGTTTCGCCAGCTGTGCGCCGAGCAGGGAGCAGGTCTCTACGTCTGCGAGATGATCACGTCTCGCGGGATCGTCGAGCGCGACGATAAAGCCCTCGGCATGCTGGAGTTCGCCGACGCCGAGGCGGTGCGCTCGGTGCAGTTGTATGGCGTCGACCCCCACTACGTGGGTGAGGCGGTGCGGTTCCTGGCCGGCGAGTACGGCATCGCACACGTGGACCTCAACTTCGGCTGCCCGGTGCCGAAGGTGACCCGCAAGGGAGGTGGAGCGGCGCTTCCGTACAAGCGGGGCCTGCTCGACCGGATCCTGCGTGCCGCCGTCGACGCGGCGGAGCCCTCCGGCATCCCGGTGACGATGAAGACCCGCAAGGGTATCGACGACGACATCCTGACGTACCTGGATGCTGGGCGGATCGCGGAGAACGCCGGCTGCGCCGCGATCGCGCTGCACGGACGCACCGCCGCGCAGCACTATTCCGGTTCGGCGGACTGGGAGTCGATCGCGCGCCTCAGCGAGCACGTCGGTATCCCGGTACTCGGTAACGGCGACATCTGGGAGGCGGCGGACGCGCTGCGCATGGTCGAGGCGACCGGAGCCGATGGCGTCGTCGTCGGGCGTGGTTGCCTGGGCCGTCCGTGGCTGTTTCGCGACCTGGCCGCGCTGTTCGCCGGCCGGCCCCAGCCGCCGCTGCCAACACTGGGTGAGGTGGCGGCGATGATACGCCGGCACGCCGAGCTGCTGGCCGAGCTCATGGGCGAAGACCGTGGCCTGCGTGACATGCGCAAGCACATGTCCTGGTATCTCAAGGGGTTCGTGGTCGGCAGCCAGGTACGCGCCGCCCTGGGAATGGTGGAGAGCCTGACGCAGCTGGACGCGCTGCTCGCGGAGCTGGAGCCGGACCAGCCGTTCCCCGAGTCCGAGATCGGGGTGGCGCGTGGACGTCAGGGCAGCCCGCGCAAGGTCGTGCTTCCCGAGGGCTGGCTGGACGACACCGAATGCGACGCCGCTGGCCTGGCTGCGGCCGAGTTGGGTATCTCGGGCGGCTGACGGCCGGCGGCTCGCTGGTTCGGTTGGAGCTGGTGCGGCTGGTGGGGGAGCTGGTGCGGCTGTCGGAGGAGCCGGTGCGGCTGGTGCTTGCCTGGTGCAGTTGGTGCTGGCGCCGGTACGGGAGGTGGGCGCGGCTGGTACGGGTGGTGGCGCGGGATCAGTATGTGTTGCAAGGCGCATGCCAGGCATAAAGCGACACCTTCTCAGGTACGTACCAGTACGTACCTAGCTCTGTGCTCTACGTCACTCCACTCTCCGGGGCCAGATCCGCGTTCCCGCGGGTCACGCGGGTGTCGTCTCGCACAGCGGTACCGCTGCCGGTTCAGCAGGCGAGTCGTTGCCATCTCGGCAGCCACACGAAGTCCTGACGGGTAGTTAGGCTCCCCAGCAACCAGCTCGTACTCAGCGCCGATGTACGTCCCCGATGCGACAGCCCAGGATGACCGCCGTCACGACTGGAGGGCCGGCCCGTGCAGCAGTACGTATTCGACTTCGCCGAGGGAAACACGAGAGACAAAGAGCTTCTCGGGGGTAAAGGCGCCAACCTTGCCGAGATGACCCGGCTCGGGCTGCCCGTCCCGCCCGGGTTCACGATCGCTACCACCGCGTGCCGGCACTACCTGACGACCGGACGCGAACCGGACGGGCTGGCGCAGCAAGTGGGCGCACACCTCGCCGACTTGCAAGAACGCACCGGGAAGCGGCTCGGTGACCCGGAGGATCCGCTGCTGGTGTCGGTACGTTCCGGTGCCAAGTTCTCGATGCCCGGAATGATGGACACCGTGCTCAACGTCGGCTTGAACGACATGTCGGTCGTCGGTCTCGCGGCGCGGTCCGGAGACGAGCGGTTCGCCTGGGATTCGTACCGGCGGTTGGTCCAGATGTTCGGCAAGACCGTGCTGGGTATCGACGACGGCCGGTTCGACGAAAGCCTGGAGGCGTGCAAGAAGTCCCGCCGGGTCGATAGCGACGTCGACCTCGACGCAGCGGACCTGCGCGGACTCGTCGACGAGTTCAAGCACATCGTGTACACCGAGACCGGGCGGGATTTCCCGCAAGACCCGCGCCAGCAGCTCGATCTGGCCATCCGGGCCGTCTTCGACTCGTGGAACACGGAGCGAGCCCGGCTGTACCGGCGCCAGGAGCGCATCCCGGACGATCTGGGTACGGCGGTGAATGTCTGCACGATGGTGTTCGGCAACCTCGGCCCCGACTCGGGTACCGGTGTCGCCTTCACCCGCGATCCCGCCACCGGCGCGCAGGGCGTCTACGGCGACTACCTCCCGAACGCCCAGGGTGAGGACGTCGTCGCCGGCATCCGCAACACGCTCTCGCTGGCCGAACTGGAACGGATCGACAAGGCATCGTACGACCAGCTGCTGGACATCATGGCCACGCTGGAGCGGCATTACCTGGATCTGTGCGACATCGAGTTCACCATCGAGCGCGGCAAGCTGTGGATGTTGCAGACCCGGGTCGGCAAGCGCACCGCTGCCGCGGCGTTCCGGATCGCGGCACAGCTGGCGTCCGAAGGGCTGATTGACGACGACGAGATGCTGTCACGGGTCCGCGGCGAGCAGCTCGCGCAGCTCATGTTCCCGCAGTTCGACCCGGCGGCGCCCCGCGAGGTCGTGGCCGGAGGGATGGCGGCCAGCCCGGGCGCGGCCGTCGGCAAGGCCGCCTTCGATTCGGCCACGGCGGTGGCCTGGGCGCGCGATGGCGAGGACGTGATCCTGGTGCGCCGCGAGACCAACCCGGACGACCTCGGAGGCATGGTCGCCGCGCGCGGCGTCCTGACCTCGCGGGGCGGCAAGACTAGCCATGCCGCCGTGGTCGCGCGCGGCATGGGACGCACCTGCGTCACCGGCGTCGAGGCGTTGCGTGTCGACCCCGGGCGCAAGGAGTTCACGACGCCGGATGGCACCCGGGTCAAGGAGGGTGACGTGATCTCCATCGACGGCGGTACGGGCGAGGTGTTCCTCGGCGAGGTTCCCGTCGTGCCGTCGGCAGTGGTGGACGCCTTGCACGAGGTGACCGACGACGGGGTGACCGAGGATGGGGTGCGGACCACGGAGGACGGAGACGACGTGGTCTCCGCCGTCTTGCGCGTCATGCGCCAGGCCGATCGTCGTCGCCGGCTCGATGTGCGAGCCAACGCGGACACGCCGGACGACGCCGCCCGTGCCCGCAGCCTCGGTGCGTGCGGTATCGGGTTGTGCCGGACCGAGCACATGTTCCTCGGGCCGCGTCGCAGGATCGTCGAGCGGCTCATCCTGGCTCGTGACGACGACACCCGCCAGGCCGCACTCGACGAGCTGCGCCCGCTGCAACGCGCAGACTTCACCGACATTCTCGCCGCAATGGACGGATTGCCGGTGACGATCCGGCTGCTGGATCCGCCGTTGCACGAGTTCCTGCCCGATCTCACCGACCTGTCGGTGCGCGTCGCCGTCGCGGAGGCAACCGGTGAACCGGACGCCGCAGCGGCGGAACTCCTGAGCGAAGTCCAGCGGCTACACGAACAGAACCCGATGTTGGGCATGCGGGGAGTCCGGCTTGGGCTGGTGATTCCCGAACTCTTCACGCTGCAGGTACGCGCGATCGCCGAGGCTGCGGCCGAGCTTCGCCAGCAGGGTCGCGAGCCACGTCCGGAGATCATGGTTCCACTCGTCGCTGCCGTCCAGGAACTGGAGGCGGTGCGTGACCTGGCCGGGGAGACGATCGCGCAGGTCAGCAAGGAAACCGGTGTCGAGCTCACCATCCCGGTCGGGACCATGATCGAGCTGCCGAGGTCGGCGATGACGGCGCACCAGATCGCCGAGGCTGCCGAGTTCTTCTCCTTCGGCACGAACGACCTGACCCAGACGACGTGGGGATTCTCCCGCGACGACGTCGAGGCCACGTTCTTCCCGACCTACTTGGAGAGCGGCGTGTTCGGTGTGAGCCCGTTCGAGTCGATCGACACCGAAGGAGTGGGCCGGTTGGTGTCGATTGCAGCGTGGGAAGGCAAGGAGACCCGGCCGGACCTGAAAGTGGGTATCTGTGGGGAGCACGGTGGAGACCCCGCGTCGATCCACTTCTTCGAGTCGATCTTGCTGGACTACGTGTCGTGTTCACCGTTCCGGGTGCCGGTGGCGCGTCTGGAAGCGGCCCGTGCAAGCGTGGCCGGCTCGGGACCCGACGGAAGCTCCGGAACCGGGGCAAGCGCGGGACCTGGCGGAAGCGCAGGAGCCACAGCCAGTAGGGATGCCTAGACGAGAAGGCGCCTAGATGAGAAGGACGCCTGGAACGAGCGAGCGGTGCACGCCCACGTGATCGTTGACGGCCGTGCATGTGTGCATGGCGGCGATCGTTGACGATCAACAAAACCTGGCGATTCGCCGGTCTGAGCGTATGCCCCGGGGGCTGCTGATCGTGGCGGGAGTTCGAAACGAGGCGAAACATCCGAATCGGATGTTTCGCCTCGTTTCGATCATGGGTACATTACGCGTCGTTTGGGATCTTGTTCGACCCCGGAGGGAGCGATGCGTGCTACGGCTCGTACCGCGATCGGTGCCGCAGCCGTCGTCGCCGTGTCTGCAGTACTCACGGTGACCGACATACCCGGGCGGTCCACCGCGGCGGCGGCATCGAGCTGCGCTGAGGGTGACTACGGCGGCGACATCACCGGTCACGTCTACGGGAGGCTGTCTTCGGACGAGCGAGAGCTCGATGTCACGCCCGGCGAGCAGGTAGCGAGAATCTCCGCCGTCGGCGTGAGCGGCGGCGGGGACTACGAGGTGTACGAGGGTGGACCCTACGAGGACATGACGGCGCCCCGCGGCTTCCTGGGCGGCAAACGACAGATCACCGACTGGTACGCGTGTGGCCAGCTGGGCTCGTACGACGAGCCGACGTTGGGGCCCACCTCGTCGCCCGAACCGACGACAAGCCCGCCCGAGCCCACGCCGACGAGTTCGGACACGCCGACCCAAGAACCTCCGGACCCGACCGATCCTCCCGACCCGACCGATGAGCCGGATGAGCCGGACGACACGGATGAACCGGAGGATCCGGAAGTGTCCGACTCGCCGGAATCGACGGAGAGCGCGGAGCCCACCGAATCCCCGAGCGAGGACCCGGAGACGTCTGCGGTTCCGGTACCCACCGAGATCCCGGCCGGGCTCGCGGAAACGGATGGTGGCCACAGTGCCGGTGTGCTGGTCGCCGCCGGTTCTGTCGGCGCCGTGGCGATAGGAGCGGCCACGTTCACCCGTCGTCAGCGCAGGCATGACTGAGCCGGAGGCCGGGGGCGGCCCCGGCCAGCAGGCCGGTGGACCGGATGGAGGTGACCGGTCGACCGGGCCGGGCTGGTCGGGCCGGCTGGGCCCGCTGGGCAGGTTGTCCGGTCCAGTGAAGCTGAGCATAGGCGTGGCCGTGGCCGCGGCGATCGTGACCGGAACCACGTGGGCAGTCAGTGACATGTTGGCCGAGGACGACTCGTCGTCGGGATCCTTCGGCGCATCGGAGCGCGACCAGGGCGACGACGAGCCCCGAGACGATGACGGTTCTGCCGATGAGCCCGACGATCCAGATCACGACCCGATTCCCCTGTACCAGGTGTGGATTCCCGGCGTGGGCGTCCGGGCACCCGTCGTCGCGGCCGAGAGCGAGGATCGCGTGCTTGAGCCGCCGGATGATCCGCTGGTGGCGGGCTGGTGGAGCGAAGGTGCCGCGCCCGGCGATGACGACGGTACGGTGCTGCTGGTCGGGCACTCACTGGACGAGGGCGAAGCGGTGTTCGACGGCGTGGCCGGACTCGACGAGGGCGACACGATCATGGTGAGCGGCGACGCGACCCTCGTGTACCAGGTGAGCGTCGTCGAGTCGATCGATCCGGACGAGCTTGCCGACCGGGCTGAGGAGCTCTTCGGCCAGGATGGTGAGGGCAGGCTCGTGATCGTGACATGTGACGACTGGGACGGCGACACGTTCGAGTCGAACGTCGTCGTCACCGCAACCCCGATGTGACCCAATCAGAATGATCATGTTTGGTACGTTTCCTCGGGCCGTGACACGCCTGCAGACGTGTTATGGCCCGAGGAAACGTACCAAACATGATCATTCTGACAAGGAGGGGGAGTGGCGGTCGAGGAAGGTGTAGACGTCGGTGTCGTCGACGCCGGGGAAGGTGCCCGGCGGTAAGGCGGCCAGCAGGTGAGAGTGCGTCCGCGCGCTTGGCCAGGCGTACTCGCTCCAGCGCTCGGCCAGGTTCACGGGCGGGCGGTGGCAGCACGACGGGTCGGGACACGCCGACGTCGCCCGGTTCGTCGTCTCGCGGCCCTGGAACCACTTCGCGTGCGCGTACGGCACGCCAACGTCGATCGCGAAATCGCCGGCCGTGGTGCGCTCCACGTGTGTCGTGCACCAGTAGGTGCCCCGTCCCATGTCCGTGTACTGGTAGTGCGACGCGTACCGGTCGGCGGCGTGGAAGACGGCCCGGGCGGCCCAGTATCGGCACACCATCTGCCCTTCGATCGCGCCCGTGACGTCGGCGGGGAACGTGACGTCGTCGTTCTCATACGCCTTGTAGATGATGCCGTCCTCGCCGACCCGCATGAAATGCACGGGAATGTCCAGGTGATGAGTGGCCAGGTTGGTGAAGCGATGCGCGGCCATCTCGTATGACACCGCAAAGACATCCCGGAGGTCCTCGATGGCCAGCGTCTTCGCCGCCTTCGCGCGCTGCAGGAAGTCGACTGCGGCGACCTCGGGCATGAGGAGCGCCGCCGCGACGTAGTTGACCTCTACGCGTTGCCGCAGGAAGTCGGCGTAGTTGGCGGGTTCCTGGTGACCGAGGGCGAAGTGCGCCAGCGTCTGCAGCACGATAGTGCGGGGGTCGTGGCTGGTATGGCTGGGCATGGGCAGGTAGATACGCCGGTTGCGCAGGTCGGTGATCGATCGGGTGGCGCGCGGGAGATCGGCGGCGCGGTGCAGCGTGAAGCCCAGGTGCGACGTGAGGTCGTTGATGCCACGTTCGGTCAGCGGTCCGCTGCTGTGCCCGATGGCCTCCGACAGCGAGGCAGCGGTCCGTTCGAGCTCGGTGAAGTAGTTGTTGCGGTCGCGCATCTGCTGGCGGAGCTCGGCGTTGGCGCGCCGCGCTTCCTCGGGTGTGGCCGCCTGCTCGGTGGCCCGCCGTTCGAGTTCGGAGTGCAAGCCGACGAGCGCTTCCAACGCGTCGGTGGGCAGCTTGCTGGTCAGGCCGACGTGCGGCAGCCCGAGCGTGGCATAGAGCGGGCTTTCCTGTGCGCGTGCGAGTGCGATCTCGAGTGCTGCCCGGTGTGACGGTGCCTCGGGTTTGATGAGGTGCGCGACGTCGACACCGAGTGCCGACGCGAGTGATTGGATCAGGGTGAGCCGGGGCTCGCGCTTGCCGTTCTCGATCTGCGACAGCAGCGACGGCGCGCGGTCGACGGTCGTGGCCAGTTCGCCGAGGGTCATACCTTTCGACTTGCGCGTGTGGCGGATCCGTTGGCCCAGTGTGGCGAGGTCGAGCTCGCCGTCGGGAAAGCCCATTCTTTCTCCTCAGTGAATTTTTACGACAATTCACCAACTATAGCTGTGGAAGAACTCTTCTCAACCCCTGCATTGTGTCATCAAGAGCAATCTTCGATGGCTGGATCGTCGGCAAACCTCGGGATGCAGAACGCGGACCCCGGCGATCCAGTCCAATCCCGAACGAGGAGTAGACATGACGGTGGCACTCGACAGGGACGATGGCGGCACGGCCCGAACGCCTCGCGGCACTCGCGCGAACGACGCCGGTCACGACGCGGGTGGCGCGACCGTACCGGAACGGATCGCCGACGAAGCGGCCCGGCTTGAACGGGAATGGGCGAGCAACCCCCGGTGGCGCGGCGTGGAGCGCGCGTACACGGCCGAGGACGTCGTCCGGCTGCGGGGCACTGTCCGCGAGGAGTACACGCTGGCGCGCCGGGGCGCCGAGCGCCTGTGGGAGCTGCTGAACAGCCGCGACTACGTGCATGCTCTGGGTGCCATCACGGGCAATCAGGCGGTGCAGATGGTCCGCGCCGGGCTGGAGGCGATCTACCTTTCCGGATGGCAAGTGGCTGCCGACGGCAACACCGCCGGGCAGACCTATCCGGACCAGAGCCTGTACCCGGTGAACTCGGTCCCCACAGTCGTCCGCAGGATCAACAACGCGCTGCTGCGCGCCGACGAGATCACGTTCTCCGAGGGTGTCGATCCGGGCGTCGACTGGCTGGCTCCGATCGTCGCCGACGCCGAGGCGGGCTTCGGCGGCCCGCTCAACGCGTTCGAACTGGCCAAGGCGCTCATCGCGGCCGGAGCGGCGGGTGTGCACTACGAGGACCAGCTCGCTTCGGAGAAGAAGTGCGGGCACCTCGGTGGCAAGGTCCTGGTCCCGACGTCGCAGCACGTCCGCACGCTCAATGCCGCGCGGCTGGCGGCGGATGTCGCGGATGTTCCGACGATCATCATCGCCCGCACCGACGCGCTCGCCGCGAAGCTGCTGACCAGCGACGTCGACCCGCGCGATCGGGAGTTCCTGACGGGCGAGCGCAGTGCGGAGGGATACTTCCGGGTCACGCCCGGACCCGACGCGGTGATCGCCCGCGCTCTGGCGTACGCGCCTTACGCCGATCTCGTCTGGGTCGAGACGGGCACGCCTGACCTCGAACTGGCCCGCAAGGTGGCCGAGGCCGTGCACGAGCGCTACCCGGACACGATGCTCGCGTACAACTGCTCGCCATCGTTCAACTGGAAGGCGCATCTTGACGACGACACGATCGCCCGGTTCCAGCGGGAACTCGGTGCCATGGGGTATCGCTTCCAGTTCATCACGCTGGCGGGATTCCACCAGCTGAACTACGGGATGTTCGAACTGGCGCGCCGTTACGCCACGTCCGGCATGACGGCGTACGTGGAGTTGCAGGAGAAGGAGTTCGCCGCCGAGGAATATGGGTATACGGGCGTGAAGCACCAGCGTGAGGTGGGAACCGGCTACTTCGACATGGTGTCGACGGCCCTCAACCCGGCCGGCGAAACCGTCGCACTGCGCGGTTCGACCGAGTCGGAACAGTTCCGCTGATCACAGCCCTGACGAACACGACGAATACCGAGTCCCCCAACGAGCCTCAGAGGAAGACGAGATGTCCGCTGGATTGATGAACGACGAGATGACGGCGACGACGCAGGCCGCCGAGGTCCAGATCAGTGGTTCCGACGTTCCCCGCCAGGACGAGATCCTCACTCCCGAAGCGCTGCAGTTCCTGGCCGATCTGCACGCCCGGTTCGCAGGGCGCCGGGCCGACCTGCTGGCCATGCGCCAGCGCCGCCGGGAGCGTATCGCGTCCGGGCACGACCCCGACTTCTTGCCCGAGACGCGGGCGATCCGGGACGACCCCCGGTGGCAGGTGGCCGCTCCGGCACCGGATCTGGTGGACCGGCGCGTGGAGATCACCGGTCCGACCGACCGCAAGATGACGATCAATGCGCTGAACTCCGGGGCCCAGGTGTGGCTGGCCGATTTCGAGGACGCCAACACGCCGCACTTCACCAACGTCGTGGGTGGTCAGGCGAACCTGTACGACGCGATACGTCGCACGATCGACTACACGAGCCCGGAGGGTAAGCGGTACGAGCTGGGTGAACAGACGCCGACGATCGTCGTGCGCCCGCGCGGCTGGCACCTGACGGAAAAGCACCTCACCGTCGGTCGTGAGCCGCATGACCCGATGGCCGCCGCGCTCGTCGATTTCGGGCTCTACTTCTTCCACAACGCGCACGAGCTCGTCCGCCGTGGCAGCGGCCCGTACTTCTACCTGCCCAAGCTGGAGAGCCACCTCGAGGCCCGGCTGTGGAACGACGTGTTCGTCTACGCCCAGGAGGCGCTCGGACTGCCGCGTGGCACGATCCGCGCGACCGTGCTGATCGAGACGATCACTGCCGCCTTCGAGATGGAAGAGATCCTGTACGAACTGCGCGAACACTCGGCCGGGCTGAACGCGGGGCGCTGGGATTACATCTTCAGCCTGATCAAGAATTTCCGGCATCGTGGTGGCCGGTTCGTGCTGCCCGACCGTGCCGCTGTCACGATGACCGTGCCGTTCATGCGCGCCTACACCGAGCTGCTCGTGCGCACCTGCCACCGGCGCGGCGCGCACGCCATCGGGGGGATGGCCGCCTTCATCCCCTCCAAGGATTCGCAGGTCAACGAGGAGGTCTTCGACAAGGTTCGCCAGGACAAGCGCCGCGAGGCCGAAGACGGGTTCGACGGCTCGTGGGTCGCGCACCCGGGAATGGTCGAGACGGTGCGCGAGGTGTTCGACGAGGTCCTCGGCACGCGCTCGAACCAGCTCGATCGCCAGCGGGCCGACGTCCAGGTGCGCGCTGCCGACCTGCTCCGGGTGGATGCGACGCCCGGCCGGATCACCGAGCGCGGGCTGCGCACGAACGTTTCCGTCGCGCTGCGCTATCTGGAGGCGTGGCTGGGCGGACAGGGCGCCGTCGGCATCTTCGGCCTGATGGAGGACGCGGCGACGGCGGAGATCTCGCGGTCACAGATCTGGCAGTGGATCGACTCCGAGGCCGCGCTTGACGACGGGACGCTGGTGACGGCGCGCCTCGTCGGTGAGATCGTTGCCGAGGAAACCGAGGCACTGCTGGCCGAGGCCGGCGATGATGGTGCCCGGCAGCGGCGGATCGAGCAGGCCCGCGAGCTGTTCGAGTACGTGGCGCTCAGCCCGGAGTACCCGATGTTCCTCACCGTTCCCGCATACGCGTACTACGTCTAGCCCGCCGCTCCACATTCGCTGATCATGAACACTAATCGACCTATGAGTTCGATTAGTGTTCATGATCAGCGGGGCGTGAGGGTGGCGAGGATGTCGTCGGCGATGGCCAGCGAGGCGGTGGCCGCCGGTGATGGCGCGTTGCGCACGCACAGGATGCGTCCGCGCTGGTTGATCCGGAAGTCGTCGACCAGCGTGCCGTCGGCATCCATCGCCTGGGCCCGGATGCCGGGCCGGGTGGCGACGAGATCGCCGGCACGGAGGTCTGGAACGTAGCGCCGCGCTGCTCGGGCGAAGGCCCGCCGGTTGAGCGAGCCGTACACCTCACGCACGCCCGTGCGCCAGTTGGCCCGGGCGAAGCGGCGGAAGCCCGGCCAGGCGACCAGCTCGCGCGCCTGATGCACGTCGAGATCCCGCCGGTGATAGCCCTCCCGAGCCAGGGCGAGCACGGCGTTGGGACCGACCAGCACCTCACCGTCTACGCGAGGCGTGAAGTGCACACCGAGGAACGGATAGCGGGGATCGGGCACCGGATACACCAGAGCGTTCACGAGGTGCCGCCGTTCGGGCCGGAGGAGCGCGAACTCGCCGCGGAACGGGACGATGCGCGGGAACTCGTCGTCGCCGGCGAGCCGGGCAAGCCGGTCGGCGTGCAAGCCGGCGCAGATGATCACGTGATCGAACGCCGCGATGGTGTCGTTGCCGTCTCGCCGGGCGTCGCCCCCGCTCCGACCCGGATGGCTCGGGAGCATCGGGCTACCCGGGCGGCGACGTGCCGGTGCCGCCGCGGCCCGGACACGTACCTCGTCGTGCGTCTGGTCGAAGCCGGTCACCTCCACGCCCGTCCGAACCCGCGCGCCCGCCCGTACCGCTTCGTCGAGCATCGCCCGGGTCACGGCGGCGAAATCGACGATGGCCGTGGTGGGAGAGTGCAATCCGGCGACACCGCGCACGTGGGGCTCGACCTCGGGTAGCTGGCTACCGGTCAGCCACCGCACGCCGGGGACGCCGTTGGCGTGGGCGCGTGCTTCGATGTCGCGGAGGCGGCGGCTGTCGCGCTCGTCGAGCGCGACGAGGACCTTGCCGCATTCGTCGTACGCCAGCCCGTGCTCCTCGCAGTACTCCCGCAACATCGGGATGCCGCGGCGAGCGAAGCGGGCCTTGGCCGAGCCGGGTGTGTAGTACAGGCCCGCGTGGACGACGCCGCTGTTGCGGCCGGTCTGGTGCAACCCGGGCTCGGTTTCCTTCTCGAGAACGGTGACCTGCGCCGCGTCGTCGTCGCGCAGTATCGCGCGGGCCACGGCCGCGCCGATGATGCCCGCACCGATGATGCCGTATCGGCGGCCCGCGTTCATTTCCCGATCACCACCGCCACATTCTCGCAGTTGCGTGCTGGCCGGACGTGTCACAGGCGGGCGAAGCCTATACTCTCGGCATCGATGAGTGGGTATGAGGACACCGACCGGGAACGGTGGGCTGCGGAGCCGGAAAAGCTCTCGTCGCGCACCGACTTCGAGCGTGATCGTGCTCGCGTGCTCCACTCCGCGTCGCTGCGCCGTCTCGCCGCCAAGACGCAGGTCGTCTCACCGGGCAGCGACGATTTCGTGCGTAACCGGCTGACCCATTCGCTGGAGGTGGCCCAGGTCGGGCGCGAGCTCGGCAAGGCTCTGGGCTGCGACCCGGACGTCGTGGATGCCGCATGCCTGGCCCACGATCTCGGCCATCCTCCGTTCGGGCACAACGGCGAGGAAGCACTCGACAAGATAGCCGAGGACATCGGGGGCTTCGAGGGAAACGCGCAGACCTTGCGCCTGCTGACCAGGCTGGAGGCGAAGGCGGCGCATCCGGATGGCCGTCCGGCCGGGCTCAATCTGACCCGCGCGAGCTTGGATGCGGCGACCAAGTATCCCTGGCCGCGCAGCCCCGCTCACCCCCGCAAGTTCGGCGTGTATGCGGACGACACCGACGTCTTCGGATGGTTGCGGGCCGGCGCACGGGATGAACAGCGTTGCCTCGAGGCGCAGGTCATGGATTTCGCCGACGACGTCGCGTACTGCGTGCACGATGTCGAGGACGCCATCGTCGGGGGCTGGCTGGAGCCGTGGCGCGTGTTGGACGTCCCCTCGGAACGGCGCCGGTTCGCCGAGCTGACCCGCTCCTGGTATGTGCCGGACGTCGAGATCGACGAAATTCTCGAAACCCTGGACCGGCTGCGCCATTGCTCGTTCTGGGTCGACGTCTACGACGGACGGCGCTCGGCGCTGGCGGCCTTGAAGGACATGACGAGCCAGCTCATCGGCCGGTTCAGCGAGGACGCCCAGCGGCTCACGCACGAAGCCTACGGAGGCGGCCGGCTGACCCGGTATGCGGCCGACCTGTGCGTCCCGCGTGGAACCCGGCTGGAAGTGGCGGTGCTCAAGGGCTTGGCCGCCACGTACGTCATGACGGCGCGGGACCGTGCGGAGGCCTACGGCGATCAGCGTGCACTGGTCGAGGAACTGGTCGAGTTGCTCCGTGGCCGTGCTCCCGAGGCCCTGGAGCCGACGTTCCGCGAGGATTGGAAGGACGCACCCGACGACGATGCCCGGCTGCGGGTGGTGGTCGATCAGGTGGCGTCGCTGACGGACGCCTCAGCGTACCTGCTGCACTCGCGGTTGCGGACGTGACCTGCTCTGCGGGGGTGAGTCACGGTCTTTAGCTGGTCCTGGCAGCCTCCCGGCGAATCGTCAGTCGTGATCCCCGGGTGGCTGGCAGGACGGGCACCATGCCGTGTTGCGGCCCCCTACCCGCGTGTGCCGCAGCACATTACCGCACCGGGGACACGCGCCGTCGCGATCATCGCGATGGCCGGTCAGCCACGAGGAATGATCGGGGACTCGTCCCGCCGACATGGCCTTGCGCAGCGTGGCGTGCATGGTGCGGTGAAGGGTGCGCCAATCCCGATCGGACAGGTCCCGGGTCAGCGTGCTCGGATGCAGGTGTACTCGCCACAGGATCTCGTCGACGAGCAGGTTGCCCAGGCCGGCGATCGTCGCCTGGTCCATCAAGGCAGACTTGATCCGCCGTTGGCCGCTTCCGGCACGCTCCCGTAGCTGATCCCGGGAAGCATCGGCGGCGTCCGGGCCCAGCCCGGCGAGGAGAACCTCGACCTCGTGATCGTCGGAGGCCAGGCGGATGCCGTGTAGCTTGCGCATGTCCCGGTAGCGCAGCTCGCCGCTGCCGGTGACGAACGCGACTCGATCATGCTGGTGCCGCTCACCGTCGTCGTGCTGGGACCAGGTGAGCTCGCCGGTCATGCCGAAGTGGAAGATCACGCTGGGGTCGGCCTTGCGGTGCTTCCTGCCGGGGACGTGAATCGGGCAGATTAGCCACTTGCCGTGCCGGCGGGCGGTGCCGAAGGCGTGACCGTGCACGGCATCACGCAGGGTGTCGGCGCTCGTGCCGCGTATTGCACCGGCATCGAGGACGTCCACACGATCGACGCGATGTCCTCCTGCCTTGGCCAGAACGCGGCGGAATCCTTCGACATCCGGAAGTTCCGGCATATCCCGGTCATACCCGCTGGCGGATCAGACCATGCGACGATCATGGAGAAAGATCACGGATGGTGCCCGGACGTGGCCGCTGCGACACGTTATGACAGATCCGGCAGGCTTTGCTGGCGTTCGAGCAACGGCTGGAAGAGCGCGCTGCGCTCGTCGATCTGCTGGAGAACCTGATCGACGTCGAGCAGCAGGCTGGCGGGCTCGGCGTCGCTGCTGGCGACGGCCTCGACTTCCGGCCACGAGAGCGGTACCGATACGGTCGGGTGTTCGCGTGCCCGCAGCGAGAAGGGGGCGACGGTGGTCTTGTGTCCCGAGTTCTGGCTCCAGTCCACCAGGACCTTGCCCCGGCGCCGGGACTTGGTCATGCGCGAGACGACGTCGTCGGGCCACTCCTTCTCCGCCAGCTGCGCCACGGCGTGAGCGAACGGCTTGGTGTCGTCGTAGGTGACATCCGTGTTCAGCGGTATGGCGAGGTGCAGGCCCTTCGAGCCCGACGATTTCACCAGCACCTCGAGGTCGAGATGGTCAAACAGGTCACGCAGCGAGGTGGCCACGCGGGCGCAATCGGCGAGGCCGCTGCCCTGGCCAGGATCGAGATCGAAGACCACCATGGTGGGCCGCTCGGGGTCGCCGGTTCCGGATCGTTTCCGGCCGCCCCCGCCGGATCGGGCCGTCGGCTGCGCTGTCGCCAGCAAGGTGTGCAGCTCCAGGCTGGCGAGATTGGCCGTCCAGAGCAGGGTGGGAAGATCCTCGACGACGCAGTACTCGATCTCCTCGCGCTGGCTGTCGCTGTAGATCGAGATGGTGGTGACCCAATCGGGGCGCCACTGAGGGCAGCGCTTCTCGAAGAAGTTCTCGCCGCGCACGCCGTCGGGGTAGCGCTTCATGGTGAGCGGCCGGCCACGCAGGTGGGGGAGGAGAGCGGGGGCAAGCGCGCGGTAGTACTCGATGACATCGCCCTTGGTCACACCGGCATCGGGATAAAAGATCTTGTCGAGGTTGGTGAGCTTGAGCGTGCGACCCTCGACGGTGACCGTGCCTTCGGGTAGCCGGTCACGGGTGCCGTCGTGACCGGTGCCGCTGCTGCTCTTGTTGTCGCTGCTGCTCGCGGCGCCACTGTTGCTCTTCGTGTCGCTGTTGCTCTCGGTGTCGCTGGCAGCCCCGGCCGGCGTTTCGCGCACCACCTCGCGGGCCGGTTTGTCGTCGCGCAGGCCCTGGTACGACGCCTGGCGTACCGTGCCGGAGCGAGTCCACTCCCGGAACTCGACCTCGCAGACCAGCTCCGGTTCGGCGAACACTGCCCCCTTCGGTGGCTGGCGCCCGGTGAAGGGGCTGTCCGAGCGTTCCCGTCCCTTCAGGCGTCGATGCAGGTCCCGGAGTGTCCGGCTGTCGAAACCGGTGCCGACCTTGCCGGCGTAGCGCAGCTTCGCAGCGCCGTCGCCGGTGCCGTCATCGTCGTAGTAGCCGATCAGCAGGGCACCGATGCTCCCCTCGCGGGAGCCGGTGCCGGCCGTCCACCCGCCGATCACCATTTCCTGGCGGTACACGTTCTTCACCTTCAGCCAGTCGCCGCTGCGCCGTCCCGGACGGTAGGGGCTGTCGAGACGCTTGGCGATCAGGCCCTCGATGCCTTGCTCGCGGGTTGCCTCCAGCAGTGCCCGGGCGTCACCGCGGTGATAGCCGGGCACCTGCCAGTGCGCTTCGTCGAGATCGAGTTCTTCGAGCTCGCGCCGCCTCTCGGTGTACGGCTGGTCCATGACGGAGCGACCGTCGAGGTGCAAAAGATCGAAGATGATGTAGGTGACGGGATGGGTGCGCTGGTGCTGGCGGATCTTGGCGTCGGAGGTGACGTTCATGCGTGGCTGGAGATGCTGAAAGCTGGGCCGTCCGTTGTCGTCGAACGCGACGAGCTCACCGTCCAGCACCACCTGACGCGCGCCGAGCTGGCGAGCGAGTGGAGCGATCTCCGGGTACTGCTTCGTGATGTCCGTGCCCGTCCGGCTGATCAGCCGCAACGAGCCTTCTGCCCGGAAGGCGAGTGCCCGGACACCATCCCACTTGACCTCGAATGCCCAGGCGTCCTCGTCAGATGGGAGCTGGGATGATTCGGCCGGTACCGCTTTCATCGGCTCGATGGAGCCGGGGCGGGCGCCGGGATGCGTGTCGGCGCGGGTGCCGGTTCGGGTATCGGGCACGGGCTCGTTTCCTGACGTCGGTGCTGGCGCTGATCCCGCTTCCGGGCGGTCCATCCGGTGGATCAGCCAGTTGTTCTCGGTTTGGAACAGAGCGTACGTGCCGTGGACGCGTTCTCCGGTCAACTCGACCACGAGCTTGTCGTCCTCGAACTTCTCGGCCACGTACGTGCCGCGATCCCAGATGGTCATGGTGCCGGCGCCGTACTCGCCGCGCGGTATCTCGCCTTCGAACGTCAGATATTCGACGGGATGATCCTCGGTGTGGATGGCGAGCCGGTTCTGGTCCGGGTCGTCGGGCAGGCCGCGCGGCAGCGCCCACGACATGAGCACGCCGTCATGTTCGAGCCGCAGATCCCAGTGCAGCCGGCTGGCGTGATGCTCCTGGATGACGAACCGGTTTCCGCTGGCTTCCGTCGTGGCGTGGCGCTCGTCACCGCCCTGGGGTTCGGGCGTCGTGCCGAACGAGCGCCGTTGCCGGTACTCACGTAGTCGCCGCGACGCCGCCATACCCCACCGGTACCCCCTCCCATGATCATGAACACCTTGCGACTACATGGCGGGCTCAAGCGGTGCTTGCAACGTTCATGCTTAGTGGTGGAGGTGGGCGT
>NZ_QMIG01000022.1 GCF_003287285.1 Phytoactinopolyspora halophila | reverse complement strand
ACCGCCAACACAACCGACACACCACCAGCCACCACACGCTTCAAACAACGCACCACAAACTCCTTAGCGATCGAGAAACACGGCACACACTCCGCAACCGGACGAGACCCACACATCACGTCGAGTCACGTTCCGGCGTCCGTGCTTGGTCGCCCCCGTTGTCAGCTCCTGGTCAGAAGACATCCCTCCTCGCGCGCCCTGCTCGCGTCACCACGGCCATCAGCCACCCACGACGGTCCACGCGCTGTCCTTGGCGGCGCTCTGTTCCACGGCTGCCAGCACCTGCTGCACGCGCAGACCGTCATCGAACGTCGGCTCCGGACCGCGCCCGTCTGCCAGGGCGGTTACCAGGTCGACGGCCTGATGGGTAAAGCCGTGCTCGTACCCCAGCAGGTGTCCCGGCGGCCACCACGCCGCGAGGAACGGATGGTCCGGCTCGGTGACGAGAATTCGCCGGAAGCCCGCCGTCTGAGACGACTCGGAGTCGTCGTAGAAGTGCAAGACGTTCATGTCCTCGAAGTCGAACGCCAGCGACCCCAAGGAACCGTTGATCTCGATCCGGATGGCGTTCTTGCGCCCTGCCGCGTACCGCGTCGCCTCGAACGTGGCCAGTGCTCCCCCGCTGAACCGGCCCGTGAACACGGCCGCATCATCCACGGTCACGTCCGCCAGCGGAGCGTCCCCGGCGTCGACATGCCCGCCGAGTTTCACCTCCGCCGCGGGTTCGGCCGCCGGGCGCTGCTTGACGAACGTTTCCATCAGCGCGCTCACACCGGTGATCTGCTCACCGGTGATGAATTGGGTCAGATCCACGATGTGCGCGCCGATGTCCCCGAGCGCCCCCGATCCCGCACGCGACTTCTCCAGCCGCCACGACATCGGCGCCTGCCGATCCACCAGCCAGTCCTGCAAGTACTGCGCGCGCACGTGCCGGATCTCACCGATGCGGCCCTCGGCCACCAGGTTTCGCGCGAGAACGATCGCGGGCACCCGTCGATAGGTGAAGCCGACCATGGCCCGCACGCCCGCCTGGCGAGCACGGGCCGCTGCGGCCGCCATCTCCGCCGCCTCACTCACCGAATTCGCGAGCGGCTTCTCGCAGAGCACGTGCTTTCCGGCGTCCAGCGCCGCGATCGCGATCTCGGCATGGGTGTCTCCCGGCGTGCACACGTCGACGAGGTCGACGTCGTCGCGCGCGAGCAGGGCGCGCCAGTCGCTCTCGACATGCTCCCATCCGAACTTGTCCGCGACGGCCGTGGCGGCCTCGACGTTGCGGCCCGCGAGAGCAGCCAGGCGCGGCACCAGGGGCACGTCGAAGAAACTCCGGACGTTGCGCCACGCGTGCGAGTGGACGACTCCCATGAAGGAGTACCCCACCATGCCGATCCCGAGGGTCGCTGTGCTGTCGTCAGTCATGAAAATGGTTCCTTAGCTCGTATTTCGCGAGAGATTCGCACGGACGTGGAGATGGCCGACGGGGTGCCCGCTCTCCCCGGCGAGCGGGCACCACCCCCGATCGCAATCAGGACTCAAAGCAGCGCTCCATGTGCTGGTCGACGTTGTCCGCCGTCACGACGGGAGCGTCGAGCACGATGCGCCGCGGCACCGCCACCTGGACCAGGTCGGACATTCCCTTGCCCTGCGCGATCAGCCGGGCCAGCCGGATGCCGTCCGCCGCCTGCGTCGGCGGGTACAGCACGGTCGCTTCCATCTCGCCGTCCTCGATCCAGCGCATCGCGTTGCACGAGCCCGCCCCGCCGATGAAGAAGAACTCGTCACGCCCGGCGTTGTCGAACGCCGCTTTCACGCCGACGCCCTGGTCGTCGTCGTGGTTCCAGATGATGTCGATCTCCGGCGCGGCCTGCAGCAGGTTCGACGCCTCCGCCTCGCCGCTCTCCACGGTGAATTCGGCCGCCACCCGGTTGTCGACCTCCTCGCCGCAGTTACTCAGCGCCTCGGCGAAACCGTCGGAGCGGTCCTGGGTCAGCGGCAGCGCGTCGATCCCGGCGATCTCGGCGATCACCGGGTCGTCGATGTCGTGCTCCTCGATCAGTTGGCACGCGTACGTTCCGGCAGAGACCCCCATGCCGTAGTTGTCGCCCAGGATGGTGGTGCGCGCGGCGAACGGGCTGGAGAATTCCCGGTCGACGTTCACCACGGGGATGCCCGCATCCATCGCCTCCATGGCGATGTCGGTGAGGGCCGCGCCATCGGTCGGCAGCAGCACGATCGCGTCGACGCCCTCGTTGATGAACGTCTCCACCTGCTGAATCTGCAGGCTCGCGTCGTTCGTGCCCTCGGCCGCGCGCAGGTTGATGTCGTCGTACTTCTCGGCCTCGTCCAGCGCCGAGCTGTTGATCGCGGCTAGCCAGCCGTGGTCGGCTTCGGGCCCGGACCACGCGATGGTGACCTCCTCGCCCATCTCGTCGTTGGAACTCCCGGCCGCCTGCTGTTCGCCCTCGTCGTCGGAACTGGCCGGCTCGTTGCTGGTACAGCCGGCAACGAGAGCCGTGGCTATCGCGAACGCGCCCGCCGTGATGAGCAACCGCCGGGGTGAAGGGGATCGGTGAATGGTGCTGTGGAGCATCGGGGGTCTCCTCGAAGTCGGGTCGGGTGGGTGTGGAGGTTGCGCTGGTCGGGGGCGGATGGGCGTGGGACGGTCAAGGTCCGCCGTTTCGGGCGGCCACCCGCTGCTGCAATAGGACCGCGACGACGATGATCGCGCCCTTGGCCACGGCCTGTGTGGAGGTATCGAGGTTGTGGAGGGTGAAGACGTTGGTGAGCGTGGCGAGGATCAGCACGCCGAAGACGGTGCCGACGATCGTGCCGCGCCCACCGGAAAGCAGCGTCCCCCCGATCACCACGGCGGCGATCGCTTCCAGCTCCCAGAGCATGCCGTGCGTGGACGTGCCCGTGGTGGTCCTGGCCACCATCATCAACGCCGCGATCCCGCAGGCCACACCGACCAGCGCGAACACCACCATGGTGTGCCGCTTGACCCTGATGCCCGCCAGCCGAGCCGCCTCCGCGTTCCCGCCGACGGCGAGCGTGCGCCGGCCGAACGTGGTGCGATTGAGCAGGACCCATGCGGCCGCCGCCACCAGGGCAAAGATGATCACCAGCACCGGCAGCCCGAACACCTCGCCGCCGAAAAAGTCGAGGAAGCCCTGGACCTCAGCGATCTGGTTGCGCTTCCCGGAGATCATCTCGGCCAGCCCGCGAGCGCCGACGAGCATGGCGAGCGTCACGATGAACGAGGCCATTCGCCCGTACGCCACCAGGATGCCGTTGATCAGGCCACAGCTTGCCCCCACCGCCAGCGCGGTGATCACCATGGTGACCCAGTGGAAGTCCTCGGCCATCCGCTGAGATGCCAGGGTCGTCGCCCAGACCGAGGCCAATGCCATGATGGCACCGACCGACAGGTCGATGTGCCCGGCCGCGATCACGAACGTCATGCCGATACTGACCACGCCGAGCGCTGAGGCGAAACGCAGGATGGTCAGCGTGTTGTCCACCGTGGGGAACCGGTCCGGCGCGGTGGCCACACCGATGACGACGACGATGAGCAGCGCGAGAACCAGGCCGAGGTTCCGCCCGGCCGAACCGGACATCAGGCGTCGCAAGGCGGACTGGGTGCCACCGGCCTCGGCCGCGGACTCGAGCCGCGCGTGCTCGTCCTCGCTCGGCGGCGCCGTCGGAGCAGCGGGCTGACCGCTTTCCGGAGTGGTCCTCTCGCTCACGTGACGCTCCCTTCCATCACCAGGTCGAGGACCTGGTGTTCGTCGATCTCCCCGGCTGGCCCGGTATGAACCACACGGCCCTCGCGGATCACCAGCACCCGATCGGCCAGTCCGAGCACCTCCGGGATTTCGCTGCTCACCATCACGATCGCGACGCCCTGCGCCGCGAGCTCCCGGATCAGGTCGTACAGCTCGGAGCGCGCACCGACGTCCACGCCCCGGGTGGGCTCATCCAGCAGCAGCACGTCGCACCCCGTGAGCAGCCAGCGACCCAGCACCACCTTCTGCTGGTTCCCGCCGGACAGCGTGCGTGCCTCCCGGCTGGGATCCTGCGGGCGGATGTCCAGCCGGTTCACCTGCTCGGTCGCCGCACTGCGTTCCGCAGCACGGTCGATGAACGATGCGTGGGCAAACCGCGGCAGCGTCGCCAGGGTGACGTTGTTCGCCACCGACTCGGCCATGAGCAGCGCCTGGCTCTTGCGCTCTTCCGGGCAGAGACCAACTCCGGCGGACACGGCAGAGCGCACCGAGCCGGGCCGCAGCCGCCGGCCGTGGACCGTCACCGTTCCGGAGGTGGACTTGCGCGCCCCGTAGATGGTCTCGATGATCTCCGAACGGCTCGAGCCCACCAGGCCGGCGAGCCCGACGATCTCCCCGGGCGCCACGTCGAAACTGACATCCTGGAACTCACCTTCCCGGCTCAGCCCGCTCACCCGCAGCACCGGCTCGGCCTCGTCGTCGCGTTCGACACGGTCCGGGAAGACGTACTCGAACGTGCGCCCGGTCATCAGCCGGATGACCTCGGACGTGGGCGTCTCGCCAGCCGGGAGGCCGGTGGCCACGGTTCGGCCGTCCTTGAGCACCGTCACCCGGTCACCCACCTCCCGGATCTCTTCCAGCCGGTGCGAAATGTAGATGACGGCGACGCCATCAGCGGTAAGGTCACGGATCACGCCGAACAGCCGGGCGACCTCCTCCTTGTCGAGCACCGCGGACGGCTCGTCCATGACGATCAGCTTGACGTCGTGCGACAGCGCCCGCGCCATACTCACGATCTGCTTGCCCGCCGCGGAGAGACGTCCCACCTCGGTGTTGGGCGAGATCTCCGGATGTCCCAGCTGCCCGAGCAGCGCCCGCGCGGCCCGGTCGGTGCGCCAGCGCCGGGTGAAGCCAGCGGTGGCCATCTCCTGACCAAGGAAGATGTTCTCCGCGACGGTCAGCCCATCGACGAGGTCGAGCTCCTGGTAGATGGTGGCGATGCCGAGGCGCATGGCCGCCATCGGATCGGCGATCCGCGCGTTCTCGCCGCGCCATTCGACGGTCCCCGCATCGGGCTGGTGCGCGCCGGACAGCACTTTGATCAGCGTTGACTTGCCCGCGCCGTTCTGGCCAAGCAGGCAGTGCACTTCGCCGGCACTCACGTCCAGGTCGATACCGTCCAGAGCACGCACACCCGGGAAGCTCTTGACGATGCCACGCATCCGCAACAGCGCGTCGGTCACGGCATACCTCCTGTCGATTCCCCTACGCCTGCCTCCGGGCCGCATGGCAGCGGGCTCGGGCCGCGCCGCCGACACGCGGGCTGGTCGGCCGACGCCGGGCCGGCGCCGGCGAGGAGCACACCGTCGCGCATCCGGGCGTCCCCCTCTCGCGTCGCTACACCGTGCCTAGACGCGGGGGCCGTGACCTGCGTCACGCACCTTCCGTCTAATGGTCAAAAAAACTAGGCAGCTTACGAACAGAAGTCAAGAGTCTTTTGCCTGTTGCCTTGCTGTTACACGAGGCGAGGGGCGAATTTTGTCGCGAAAGAGGAGGGCACACGCGTGGGTGTCGTCGCGCCATCACGTGATCGTTGACCATCGTGCACATGTCCATGTCGGCGATCGTTGATGATCAACGCGGGATAGCCAGCGCCGCCTGACATGACGATGCCCCGGGGCGTCGGGCCCCGGGGCATCGCCATATCAGGCAAAAGTGCTGCTAGTCACGCCGCCCTCGAGATCGGAGGGCGACGATGCGCACGTCGGCCTCGCCCAGCACGGGGTGTTCCGCCCGTACCCGGATGGCGCCCGGCCGATCCGGCCGGCTTCTGATCCAGATCGCCCCCACGCCCCCGTTCGCGCCGAAGTCGAACGGGTTGTCGCCCACGAGGTCTCCCGGACCCTCGACGGTCAGCGACAGCTCGCCCTCGACATACGGCCGTGGCGAGCCATGCCGATCGACCGCCCGGAACCAAACCCGGGTGGCGTCCGATCCGTCTGCCCGGATCTTCGGGTCGTCGACATCCATCGCCAGATGATCGCCCCCGGGATCGGCCGCGAACTTGCGGGTCAGCACTCGCTCCTCGCCGACATAGCCCTCTATTCGCAGGTCACCAGCCGAAGCGCCGTCGACGGTCAGATCGACGAAGGACGGTGGGTAGGGCAAGTACGGGAATTTTGCCACCGCCGGCGTGACCGCCGCGTGGTGCCGGTCACCGACGTATATCTCGAGCCGGTCACAGTTGGAGCAGATCATCGCCTGCGGACCGGGCCCGTCCTGCGGTGACTTCGGACCGAAATCCCAGTAGAACGCCGGCTCCACGACCGGACGTATTCGGGGATCGACCTGGGCACGGTAGATCCCGGCACCGAGTTTCGGCATACGGAACGTGTCGAGCACGCCGTTCCACTTCAGACCCTCGTATATCCGGTTGCCGCCGTTAATCGATTGATAGTCGATCGCGGACCAGGCAACCAGCCCCGCATATCGATCGTCGCTCCCGGCCTGGTTGTGAACCTGCGCGTGCAGATATGCCTGGCGCGCCTGGACATCGGCGGAGTCGATGTGCCGGTAGAGCGGCGCACCGTTGAGCGAGCCCACCGATTCGGTCACGTAGTACGGGATGTCCGGAAGCGGCGGCCGCAACGTCGCCACCTCGTCGGTACCCAGGTAGTTGTTGTAGGCGAAGACCGCATGACCTTGCGCACGGTTCACAAGTTTGACAATATTGCCTTGCAACAACCTTGCCTACCGTGCGGGAGGAAGATCAATGAACCTTGTCCATGAGTGCGGCGCCGCTTGGAGCGGCGATGTTGTAGAACATTGCGGTGCATGCTGCCAGACCTTTGGCAGCACTGAGGCTGGTGATGCGCACCGTGTTGGCAAACACGGGGTCACCAAGGGACCTGATCGTCGTCGCTGCCTGACCGAGGACGAGATGCGCGCCAAGCGCATCAAGTCCGGCAGCCGTAAGGGTGAGCCGTGGTTCGACACCAAGATCAATCAGTTTGGAGCCACAATCTGGATCCGGAGTCACCCCCGAGACACCCGCTGGGACATTGGTGGAGACATTCAGGATCGGCTGGAACCAGTCCCCGTGTGTGATGGCCCGGGGAAGGGGCCTCAAGCCCTCACAGATGCGATGGCGAGGGCCGTCTAATGCCACGAAAAGTTCGGCTTCATGAGGCTCGTGATGAATACGGTCAGATGCTCAAGCTCAGAGTAAAGCCAGTAACGTACAAAACAGCCTGGTGTGTAGTTAAAAACTTCGTAAATGTCGCAGGGGACATTTACGCCAGCAATCTCCAGCCAAAACACGTTGAAGCGTGGCTGGGCGCGAACAGCGATAGTTGGAAACCAGCGACGAAGCAAATGTATGTTGCGCGTATTGGGCATTTTCAACGTTGGCTCAAAAGTCGTGGGTATATAGATCCCCTCACTGACATCATCGAGGACTTCCGGCATCTGAAAACTTCACGAGGCCAACAACTGTTTGTGCCATCAAGCAGGTTTGATGAGTTGCTGGATGTTGCCGAACGGCAATGCGCTCGTGATCGCGCATTGGTGGCTTTGGGCTTGTACTCGTTGGTGCGACGCAGCGAGATGATAAATATTCGCTGGGGTGATATTGAGGAACGAATTTCGATCTATCGCACCAAGACAGATGATGTGGATTCGTTGCCTATCTCGAAATACCTGGAACCAGAGCTGAACCGGTGGCGGTCCCACCTATGCCGGTTGTTGCAAATCACGGCACCAGACCCACGGTGGCCAGTTATTTGCGCCCTGCAAAATAAAGACCCTCGCGCAGCCAGCGATGAGACATATGTGCCAGATCGTGCTTTCATGAATCCGGGTAGGCGCGTTTGGACAGCGCTTACCACCCTTGGTTACACGGACAAGGGGTTGGGCACTCACACACTACGACGTAGCGGTGCGCATGCCATGCTTGACGAGTTGATCGAGAAGGGCGTGGGTCAGGATATGGCTTTGATCATTGTCAAAGAGATGCTCGGACACGCTGACGTATCTATGACCATGACGTATCTCAACTGGAGGGCGCATCGGCGTAAGCGGGACGAGATCGTAGCCAACCTCGGATCAGACGCGGTACCCTCTCACGATAACAAGGTTGTGCAGTTGAGAGCCGGGTAGCCATGGAAAAGACCGTGCTGGTGTGCGACCTGTGTGGCGCTGAGGGCGCCACCAGGGTCGTCACCACCATTGACAACAGTCCAGTCACAAGCGATCTCTGTCATGAGTGCATCGAGCCACTGCTGGAGATCCGGCAGGCTGGCAAGACGCAGATCCGTGAGGACGCGGATGTCCTCACGTATGACGAGTTTCTCTCGTTGTCGGGAGGGGAGGCGCCATGAGGGTGTTGAAGATCATTGGGGGGTTCGTTGCGGGGTTCATCCTGGCCGTGTTCGTTACCAGCCTCGGGTGGACGCTGTTCGTGGACGGCGGCCGACCATCAAGCGATCTTATGGGGGTCGTAACTATCGTGTTCGGCATCGCCGGTGCGGCACTTGTGGCACGTCGCACGGAGCCTGCACGCCCGGCCAAGGCTCCAAAGCTCAAGCATTCGATCTGAACGCAAAAGACCCCCCGCACCTCCGAAGAGGTGCGGGGGATTGCGTGAAGGCGAGGGGTAAGGTAGGCTACAACCTAGTTCCTCATCAAATGAGGGTGAGTCCTGTGCGGCTGTAGTCGCAGTTTGCGATTCTCTTACTCCCCGCGCAAGCGGGGATGACTCGCGTATGGGTGTCGCAAATCAGTGCGGCGGGTCGCGTTTCCCCGCGTAAGCGGGGGTGACCCAAGGGTTGCAATAACTTAGACGTGCTCCCCGCGTATGCGGGGTTGGAGGCATGGCCCGGAAGCGGGGCACCTAACCAGGTGCCCCGCTTTTGTTACCCTCGGTCTAGCTTGAGGAAGTCAGTTTCCACGTTTTCCGGAGACAGCCGAGAGGCGATCGCCGCGCCAACGGCGACCACTCCAGCTGCCACCTCGTTGGTGACGTCCATGACAGCCGCCTCGAAAACACCGAGAAGTCCGGCTGTCGACAGGCCGCCAACGAGCGTGCCTAGTTCATGACGGATGCGCTTAACGAAATCGCGCAATTGAGTTCTCCTATGAGTTGTTGATCCAGAGTCCGTCTACGAGAAAATGCCATCCGAGCCAGAGGTACAGGCCGACGGCGAGAAAGTAGGCCAGATCCTGGGTTTGGAAAAGTGGGCGCAGATGTGCAGTCAGTTCTTGGCCTGGATGCTTCCACAATGTGTAGGTTTCCCACACGACGAAAAACAGGATCCACAGGATCCAGCCCCATGTGAGGTGATCCAGACGCCAGGAAGACCACGAGGTCACGAGGCCGTTCCCTCCGCAATGCGTTCACCGAGTTCGTCGGCGACGTCGTCGGAAATTTCCACCGGAACCGCAGCGCGGACCGCATTTATTAGCTCATCGACTTCTTCGTCGGTCAAGACCTGGCGATCCTGCATTGCGTTTTCGATACGGGTTACAAGTTCCCAGATTTGACCAATAGCATAGTGGTAGCTCGAATCGCCCCCATTGGGGCGATCGACCACGGTCGTCTGGCGCAACCGGTTGGCCGACTCCTGGGCATACAGGAGGGCATGCCGCATCGTGTTGTTGTTGTCCGAAATGTACGATGGGTGACGATACGTCCACACATCTTCCGGGATGTCCTTGGTGTTCTGGTGGACATCAGCGTGCAAGCGATGCCACAGTCGTTCGATGGTGTATCGGATCGACCAAGCCTGCCCGGAGATCGACGTGATGCCAGCACTGGGGTCATGCAAAACTTCGCGGACAGCTTCTTTGACGTCTTCTTTGGTGGCCATACTGAGCCAATCTCTCCCGGGTAGTCCGTTCTTTACGTATTTCTTGAATCGACGATTGATTTCAGGCAACCAGGCCATGACCTGATCGCCGGGGCATGATTTCCACGCAAACTTGCGATGTGGTAGAATCTTGGTTGCCTTGCTTTCGCCGGAAAGTACCAGCGAAGCAAAATAGCGGGCAGCAGATTCGGCTTCAACCTCGCCAAATAAGTCACTTTCCATGCCGACATAAGCTAAGGCGTGCCCATAAGCATTCAGATCATATGGAAAACCGTTCACACTCTTGTCGTTAATTGTGTGAGCGCCCTTGCGGCCTTTAGGCTGGCCTTCATGAACTTCGCCGCCTTTATGCAAGAGTGCAATATAAGACATACGAGTGTTTGAGAATCGTTGAGCGCCAATGCGCTCAACGACACGAGACCGGCGATTCAGGCTGCCTGTTTGATGTGTGACGGTAATGTGCATGAAAAGGTAGCGGCCAGGCAAATACATGCGATTACTGGAAACAGGGTATTGTGAACCCCACTCCGGGCGCTTTTTAACCTTGATGCCTGACCTCTTGAGTAGATCAAGAGAATAGGCCACTATTAACCCCCGAGGATTTGTGTATTTTCCAACCAAGCGCCAAGGCCACCAATGGCGCCAAGGGGGGCAAGAACATATGCCACACGCTCGACCCAGCGTAACCGTGTTTCGTGATCGCTTTGAACTTTAAGGAAGTTGTCGATTTTCGTTTCTATGCTCGCGAGGCGCTCGGAGTCCGACTTCTCACCCACCCATACTCCTTAGTCGATTGTTCGCAGGGTGGCCAAGACAACTCCTCCGAAATTCGAATTAGTTCGAATGGGAGATGCCAGGCCGATATGTTCTGTACTTTCTACGATCACCGTGCGCGACTCACCGGTTCGAAAGTCACGGTAAAGCACGGGAGCGCTGCGTCTTTCCAGGCGCTCCAGTTCACGTAAGCGAGCCCACGCGAAACCCTTGCCTCCCATTTTGGCCCCGCTGGGGGCCATTTCTTGGTCATATAGCTTAAGTGGCAACCGAATAAGCGTGTGCTTTTTTCGTGGCGCCGGTAAGGCTCTAAGTTGATAGCCTTCAAATTGTGGGCCGGAAGTCGGGTCCAGGTTGTCGCGATTCAATTGAAGTTGAATCGATATCTTGGTAACCGGATGCCGAAGATGCAAATCGACCTCCTTGCTCCCGGACCACCCTCCTAGAGTGGCAACGGGGGCATAGGCATCTCTAGATGTGGCCGTTGAAATTCCCATAGACCCCGCACTCACGTCGCCTAGGATCATGGCGGAGCGGACGATCTTGTCCTCCAGAACTCCCCAACGAGAGAACCCAATGTCGATATAACCAAACCCCACGAGTTCGGTTTTATGCTGTCGTGCCGCGCCGGTGTTGGCGGCAGCCACGACAAGCTGCCCCCAGACCCATCCGAGGCCCAAAACATCGCCGCCCTCGTCGAGCTGGGCGTCGTGAGCCCACGCGAAACGCAGCCCTTCACCGGTTTGCACGCCGAGGTTGATCTTGCGAGTCAGGCCACCGGAAACACCAACCCAGGCATATCCCCAGCGGGCCGTGATGCTGTGTGCCTGCTCGTCGCCCCACAGTAATGGCCCTAGTTCTGCCTGGTCTCCGTCAGTGGCCGCGATGCGAAACCCCTCTGTGGTGCCAATCAGCAACAGGTCAGAATATGCTTCGAGGCACGTAATGCGTTCGCCGAGAGGCATTTCGATACGTACAGGAGCGCCTTCGACGGTTGGCAGCTCGCCTTGGGCGTCTACCGTGAACGCCACAACATGAGAGCGAGAGTTCGCCCCCCCGGCGGCCCAGACGGCGCCGGGGGTTTCGGCAATCCCGACCCAGCGCCAGGCATTCGACGGATTCTGGTGCACGACATAGCCATCTTCGTCAGCACTAATATCCCCCGCGTCGAGGGTGAGTTGAAGGATCCGTTCTTCTTGTGCCGCAAAGATCCGGTCTTTAACCCAGTAGGGTCTCAGGGGCCTTGAGGCTCCGGTTATAACGTCACTGACGGTGCCGGAGTCTCGCACACGGGAAATTCCCGCATCGTGCCCAACTACCCAAGACGAATCTGGAATCCGGGCGATTCCCTGGGGATTAGTGCCGTTTGGAGTAACCGATGTTACTGAACTTTCATCGATAATCCAGAAATCGCCACCATCACGATAGAGTGTGCGTCCCAGGCCGATGCCGACTGCTTCTAGGTCGTCGCCAGCGCCACTCTGGACCACCTCCATGCGGTGGAGTAGGCGTACGGCGTCTTCAGAGAACACATCGACTCCGCGAGAATCGATGAAGCGATTCTCGCTGCCCTCGCCGAGGATGGGCTCGCGGTACGTGATACCAGCACCACCAGCGAAATCGGATTGGGATCGTAGCCACCACCCTGCTAGCGATTGCTCGCCGACCACCCGGTCGGCGTCGAACTGGTCTTTCTGTGTCTGACCAGGCGCACGTTCGTAGGGCGTTTCGTCCGACACGGAGAGCAGGAATGGCAGATTTCCAATGGCCACGTCGGCTGGATTGCCCGTGATCCGGAAGACCGCATCATCTTGATCAGTTCGGCCGCCGATATCAAATGGTAGTGGTTCAGTGATATCCCACTCAACCATGGGTTATCACCTCACGGAACCGGTCGAAGAAGTGTCATGGAGAAACGATTGGCTCCGGCAGGAGCGGCATCAATTCCCAGCCCCCCACCAAACGTGTGGGAGATGTCGACATACACAAAATCGCCAGGGTCAAGCAAAACACAAGGAACGTCTACCTGAACGTTTGCGTCGTATGTGCCCGTGGTGGTTTTTTGGTACCGGTCGCGGCCAAGAATGACGATAGATCCACTCTGCGTTTGGCGCCGAATCCGCATGTATAGGATCCCGGTATTTCCTGAGTTCACTCGCCCCGTGACGATGGCGCCGATGCTGTATATGCCTCGTCCGGGACTAGTGCTACTCGTGCTAACACGAAGCGTTCCGCCGCCTTCGTCAATACCATAGGTAAGGCCGCCATCTACTCCGGGCGAAATTGAGCTGTCGATCCAGTTGGTAATTCGCAGCCAGTCGCCGCCACCGTAATAATTTCCGGTTTCTTTATAGAACACGCGAAAACCCAGTGGGGTGTGGGCACGATCATTTAACGCCTGGAGGTCAATAAGGCCATTGACGGCGCTTTGAGGGATATTCGAGAAACTATTCGAATTCCCTGACATTGATTTGTTGGTTAAGGTTGCTGATTGCGATGTGCCAACCACTGTGCCAGACGTTAGCCCATGTACTTGCGTTGAGGATTCTTCGTGCAGCCGCGACCATTGCAGGTCACGAGCCGTCACTTTGTGACGGACCGCAGTGCCCGCAGTATGTGGTAACGCAGCCGAACCATCTTGCTCACGGTCGACTGTCCACGTTGTGCCAGACGTAGACGTAACTGTGACAATTTCCTCTTCAGGCGTGTCTTCGGCAAGAACAACAGTAAATGGCGTCGAGGGGTAGCCTGTCGCGCTATCAACGCTAAGCGTAGTATCTGCCGCATCAATGTCTGCGGTAAGAGTCGCCGGAACGGCGACCGACGAATAGTTATGATCAACCATGGTTATCCCCGGAAGCTGACGCGTGTAGATACTTGCGTGCGCAGGCGTGACTGCTCTTCAGACAAATACTGTTGATGCAGCGCGCGATAATAGTCAGATACCTCGGCAGCAACTGGACGCTGCCCAGTCCGGTTGTACTCTTGACCTTGGGCCGAATCGTTCTCCAGCATGCCCAATGTCAGCGACGCTGCCATACGATGCAGCACGCCATATTTCACGGCAGGCCAGGCCGTCTCAGACAACCCTGTGTCAGTGAATTCGCCTTCAATGGGCAGCGCGCTAGGACGCGCCATGTACGTTACCTTCACTGGGCGCCCAGGAGTAATGTGTGGCAAAGTAATGCTCTTGCCGTTCTTGTAGTCCCGGGTGGGCGCTGTCGAGTCAAAGCTGTAGCGATCGATGTTCTCCCACGAACCAGTTGGGCCAACTGGCTTCCACTCGACTTCCAGTATGTCCGCCGTTTCAGCGGGAAGTTCGTAGGTACGTCGGACACCATCGGTTGTTAGTTCGGTGGTTCCTACAGCCCAGATCGTTGGAAAGACACTAGAAATAACGTCGTTTAGCTCATTGAGGACCGTCGATCGCGGGAAACGTGGAGCAAAACTTACCTCGGTGCCTTCAGGCCATGCGGCCGGAAAGGAGGCTCGATAGCCCCGCCCGTGCGGGGCAATAACACACTTATTGCTGTCGACACTTGTCACGTAAACAAGCTCAAATCCAACTTCGGCAATTCCCCGTGAAAAACCAGACAGATCATCGACATGCATCTGCAAATCGTTGATGTTCATGTTTCTGGTGAGAAACGACATTTGTCCTTGGTCGATCGTGTGTCCGCTAAGGTGACCAAGGATTTCCTCAACAAGCTCCTGGGTTGTGTACCGGGCGATGGAGACGGAAGGTTCAGCTGTTGTGGGAATAAACAATGGCATTACGCGCTAGCCTCCATAATCCCGGCATTCTTCAAGGCATCCAGAAGTTCGTTAACCTTGTCCCTGATCGTGGCATTGCTCGGAGTGGAGCCTGTGTCGAGATTCGCTACGTAAGTAGCGACATCATCCATAAGATTGGGCGCAGAGACCGTGCCATCACGTGCAACCGAAAAGACTTCCACATCATTATCAAATGCCTGAAATGATGCGAAAGATTGGTTATAACGCCATACCTGGACACGCCACTGATCAATTTCTGTAGCGTCACCGGTGAATGTATCTACTGCATCGACTTTAGCTGGCCTGACGCGGCCCCGAAACGTTCCATCGCGAACAACGACACCATTAGAAGAATCGTCGCCATCGAGGTCGATTCTTTGTGACGTACCATTAATGCTTGTAACGCCGTTAGCTTGGATGGAGAGCGTTTCTGCACCGTCATTTACGACACTAACTGCGGTTTGCTGTGGATCCTCATGTTCAACATTCAAGAATCCTGGCCGAAGAATCCCTTCTCGGGTAAAAGAGCTTGCATGATGACTGACGCGTACTTGGTCCCAATGTGCCCGAGTGAACTCTTGGAAAGAATTGTCTCTTGATGTGGTAAGACCCTCTTCTCCCAGTTCTGCGTGCTTATTGTCACCTGTTATGACCCTTACGGTTCCATATGGTGTGATATTGGCGGTTCTGCCAGAACCATCTTCAGGATCAAAGGTGTGCTCACCAGTGAATGTTTGAGGACCATCTAACGTGGCGTACCCATTAACAAGGCCATCGGCATATGCCTTAGTGGTATAGTGCTGAGCATGTGTGGGGTCGGCAGATGGCCCTTGCACATGGCCGTCTGCCAAACGGCGAGGAACCGTGTTCGCTACCACCGTGCCCTCGGCGTCAGATTGCTCAATCTCTACCTGCCCATCGGGCAGGCCTTCAGGGTCATAAACAATCGCATAGCGTCCTGCCGTTCCCGGAGCTACATCAGGGGTGAGCTGATGTGCTCGAGCCTGCTTGTCGACTTTGTTGGCCTCCAGGTCACTAATGGATGCATCAACGCCATCAACAGTTTCGACTACGCCAGGAATGTCGTCTGTGGCATCAGTAGATGCACTAACACGGACGTTGCCAGACTGGCCGTAATAGATAGTAGCCACGCCCTCGGGTCCCCAAACTGGACCCCACTCACCAAACTCATTGGTGGTAACTTCAGTAATTGGCTCATTGTTTTCGTCGAGCAGGTCGGTGATCTGTACTGCACCATCTGGATCTTCGAAAAACTGGATGGTCTCGTTGGGACGCACCCACACAAACCCGCCGTTTGGTGTCACGCTCGCGACGTACGAGTCGCCGGTGTTTCCAAACTTATATCTACGAGCCACTATCCTCCACCAATCTGTTTAGTGCGCCACAAAGTGTGAGGCCATTAGTGCCAGCAGCAGCGTTGGCCGCGCCTGCCTCGGTGAGGCCCTCTGTCATCGCATATACGTTCAATGCTTTTGCCAGAGAGCGCCCGGTAGTTCCGGCCAGCTTATTGGCGGCGCCGGTCTCGGTCAGTCCTTCGGTTCCGGCCAGTTCATTCAACGCATCGGCGACGGTAAGCGACATGCAACCTCCTAGAGCGTGCCAGCCGCATCTGCCCGATATGCCTGACCGGTTTCATTGCTGATATCAAGAGCACGCCGAATCTGCTTAGTGGAAATGCCATCCGGCATGATTCCCTGACGTCGGGCTGATCGGTATTCCTGAATCCGGTTGTCCCATTTCTTTTGCTGACTCAGATCTGCGCCATTTGCGGAGTTTGCCCACCCGATTTTCAAGCCTTTATTCCGGACACACTCCCCCCAGGTGGTGTGGTTTTGAGTGGGGCAACTCGAACTGCAATTACTCAACGGGGGCTACCTCATATCCAGAACTTTGGAGAAGTTCGGCCGTTTCGTTGTCTATCGTGTAGTGGAACCCACCAACGAAGAAATCTCGGCCCTCGACCCAGCCAGGTTGTGGTACGACCCAACGGGCATTCACGAATTCACCATCTTGAAGCACGACGGAGACACCTCGAATAAATGTGGCGCGCCGGACAACCCCGTTGGGGTCATTCACGAGGCGCTCGTCGTGCTCCTCAACGATTGGAGGGAAAAAGTGAAACACCATGCCTCCATAGAAAAGGGCGGCCCCGAAAGGCCGCCCTTTTACTCAGCGAGATTAGTTCTCAGCGGAACCGTGCTCGATCCTCCACAGGGGCTCCTGGCGGAAGATCGCGAAACCACCCTGGTAGTACCAGGTCAGGCCAATGTGGCGCCGCCACGGGTCGAATTCCGGCTCAAGACCGGCTCGCACCTCATCTTTGGTCCACTCAGCGAGCACATCTCGGCCGAAGATGAGCGTCTGGTGAACGTTGGCGCCGCCAGAGCCCGCACCCTCGAGCTTGCGTGCACGCGGGTGCACGATCCATTCGACGCCGCGATACCGACCCACGGAGCCCGCGTAGATTGGTGTGGTGTCGACCCGCTTATGCGGCTCGCTCCAGCCGAGCACGCCGGTGTCCTCCTGGAAGTCGATTGCGGTGTCATTGGACATGATGCCAACGAAGTCCGTGCCCTGCCACGGCATGGCGCTCGCGTCCCGCAACCGAGCCACGATCCGAGCGCTCACGCGGGAGGTGAGCGTGTGGTCAGACGTGATGTCTGTGCGGTTCACATCCGGGTCATAGCTGTCATTGACCAACCCGCCGGTGGTGACACCAACGACCTGGTTAAACGGCTGCTCGGTGTCCGTAACGCTATAGCCGTCGACTTCAGGGGAATGACCGCTTGACCGCCACTGGCGGCCATCGTAAAGCTGGTCGGCCGCAAGCGCGTCCATGGTGTCAGCCGCGTGTACGGTCATCTTCTGCACTAGCTGTTCATCCACAGGGATGTAGGCAGAATCACGCAGAAGCTTGGTGCGACCAATTCGTTTACCGTGTTCGGTAACGCGAATACGCACGTAGTACAACGGCTTGGCCTGTTGCTGATCAACCGCCACAACCTCATCGAGTACGTGGCGGTCTTCTGCCACATCCTCATACGCCTGTACCGGGATATAACCGACATTGGCGTTGTTGGTGGGCGACACCAGGCCAGGAGCGCTCACGAACTGGCGGAATAGAGGCTGCGAATGCAGCTCCCATCGAAGCAATTCATCCCACGCCGGGTGAAGTTGAACTTCACCAAACGCAGTCGTAGTGCTGTTAGGCTGGTTAGGCATTATTGCCCTTTCTTATTTGCGGAAAGGGCTTCTCACGATTACTGCGAATAGCCCTTTTCTCGAAGCTGTCGATACACTTCATCCCGGCTCATGCCAGGCTGGAGAATGGATTGAAGATCTGACTGGATTTCCTGATCCTTATTCGGCACATAAGCTCCAGGCTGGATCTCCTGAACGCCCTTCATCTTTTCGATTTCTTCAGCGGACAGGTTGGCCTCACCAGAAGGCTGCCGAGTATCGGCCTCATTCTTGTCAGTCGTTTCATTGACAGCAGGCGCGGCCCCAAAAAGGCCCTTGCGCTGCTCAACCCATGCATCCAGATCGGAAGCGTTCTTGGCGTCTTCCAGGAACACATCCGGAATTCCAGCGTTTTCGAGCTTCTCCTTGACGGCTGACTCCAGCTTCTCCTTCTTGAGTTCGTTGAGTTCCTCTTCCAACTGCTTAGCCTTCGTGGCTGCCTGCTTATGGGCAGCACGGAGATTCTTGAAGCCTTCAGAGGTTTCCTCGAACTCCTCGCCGTCAAAAAGATCGTCGTTTTGCTGGTTGTCGCTCATGCGACTACTCCCATCTAAATAGTTAGTTTACGCAGGCCAGAATTCGCACAATGGGGGCGTGCAAAAACGCTCCCGCTACCGGACTATTTCGCAAAAGGGGGCCGGTCGATCCCTTTTGGAGCTGACCACCCAGGAGTCGAACCTGGAACTCATTGATTAACAATCAACTGCTCTGCCATTTGAGCTAGTGGTCAATGTGAATGAACGGCGACATTTCAGAATGTCGCCGTTCAGAAACATCAGTTGAATTGGCGATCGCGGCCAAATGTGTCTGCGCCGGTACCACCAGAGCCAGAGAAGCGTGCGCGCTCCTGACTGGCAAGACGTGAACGACGCCGCCCGGCGTCGCCATCACCAGCGAACACTTCATCTTCCAGATCACGGAGGCCAATTTCTTCGATCGCGCCTCGTGTCTGGGACAGCAGTTCGGCTGTGGGCTGCACCTGCGAAATCAGGCCGAACCCTTCACGGGCTTCGTCGGGCGTAATGCCCAGCTCATACAGTCGTTCAGCCGCACTCTGCGACCCCGAACGGAAGCCCGCACGAATGCGTTCAGCTTCAATGAGCGTCGTGTCGACACGCCTCTGAAGCTCAGGTAGCGCCTTGTCGGGGTTCAGGTAGTAGGCCGCCATATCGCCCGTCCGAATTCCCAATCGGCGGGCAAGAACTTCACGCTGTTGCGGATCAACCGAGTTGGCCAGATTGCTGGCGCGTTCAGCGCGTTCCGCGACCTCATCAGGGGCCACATCCTGACCAATGAACTTATGAAAATCTTGCGGCTTGTCCCACAGGTTTGGCGGCACCCCTGCCTGACGCAATGCCTGTCGATACCCGCGCTCAGTGGCTAGATACTCTTCAGGCGAAAGAGCTGGTAGTCCGGCTTTGCGCCGCATATCGTTGCCCTTGAATCGCTCTTTCCACTCCGGGGTTTCCTGGAGTTGAAGGTATATCGCGTCTCTTCCGAGCCCTTCTTTGACGTAACGTACGATCCGGGGAGCCAAAGAGCCAAGATCGTAGGATTCAAACAACGTGATGAGTGCGGCGGCAGCATCACGATTTGCGCCTGAGAGATTTCCCCACAGGGATGCCATGCCTCACCTCACGCTATTTGACCAAACAACTGCAAAATCTCTCGACCCGCCGACATGAAATCGTCTTGAGCATTCTTCGTTCGCATCCATCGCTCATCGTTTCGGACGCGCGTTTCGAATTCCTGCATGTCCATGAGGCCATCACGTGATGTGATAGCCTTCTTGATAAGCGGGTCGTTAAGATCAGCCTCGGCTGGATTGATCTCCAGCAACTGAGCCATAGCATTCGTATATGGCTCAGCGGCTTCACGAACCGTCATACCGCGATCAATGTCATCAGCCAGGGCGCGGTACTTATTTCGAGCCTTGCCAGCGAAATAGTTCCTGGCATAATTCTCGTCCCACTTCCCATGGGCCATATTGGATACCATGGTGCGCCGGAACGAGTCAGAAATGTCGATTCCGAAGTCCTGTGACAGTTGCCGCACCATAGCCTCAGCGGCCCCCGCGTCGCCAGTAAGGGCCTTCCCCTTCTTCATGCGCTGCTCGACAGAGCCAAGGCCAGCGAGATGGTTACGAATTTGCGTTTCTGACCAGTTGTTCAGTAGCGCCATGTCGGCGGCTTTATGCAAAGCACCATCTTCGATTCCCCAGCCAAGTCCAGTTTCCCGGGAAACCCTGAACACCTCAGCGCGCACGCTCTCGCGGCGCGCCTGAAACTCGGCCGGATCCTGGTGCTTGAGAAGCAGATTCTGACGTTCAGATTCTGCTGTACTCTGATACCAGTCAGAATTCCGGATCTCTTGAGCAACCCTATCTGGTGCCCATTTTCCGTCACGGGCTTTCCGGAGAACGTCCATAATGCCAGCTTCACGGAAAAACCCCACGCTCATACCGGCAGCTTCTGCGATATCGCTCAAGCTCGCCATCTACAGTCCCATTCTTTCAAGGATGTTTTGCGCATATCCAGAAATCGACGGATAATCGCCTTGCGGTCGGTTCAACGCGCCGTTGTTGTACTTCAAAGCGCCAGGACCGGCGTACCAGGCGATGGCGGCGCCTCGCGCACCATATTGCCGGTAATATTTATGCAATTGATGACGTGCGACCGATTCCTGAATATTGGGATTGTTCAGAAACTCCTCGGTACTCACAGCTCGCCCGATAGCCTCACGGCTCCACGGGCCCACGTTGGATGGCATAATTTGGTACTTCCCCAGGGCACCGGAGCTTGCATTTCGAGCGTTATAATTGCCACCGGACTCCTGTTGCGCAATGGCTGACATCAATTGTGCGAACTCACCGCCGCCACCGGGCGCACCAACGGCGGCGTTGAACCCAGATGCCACGCCAGTTCCCTTGTTCATGGGAACGTTGTATGTGCGAGTCCACGGCCCACCAGCCGTTTGGGACATCATTTCTTGTTGTTCGGCCATGAGCCGTCGATGCCGCAGATGCTGTTCGCGAGTTTCGAAGAAGTTACGTTGCCGGTCAACGGCATCCGAAACGCCGGTGGGTACAATGTCTGGCCGCTCAACACCAGAACTAAGCCCCTGGCTACTGGCGTCGGCAAAACTGGCCTCCATTTCCTCTGCCCGCATGGACGCCAATACTTCTTGTGGATTACGGTACTGCACCACGTCAGGCATGTTTCGGATTTTCGCTGGCGCACTAGCGCCAGCGCCTATTCCGTAAGCGTGAGACGAAGGTTCATATTGGCCATTAGATTGCAGCCATGGCATCGGATCCACCTGCTGGCCATTACGCATGATTTCTAGATGCAGATGGGGGCCGGTGCTATTCCCCGTAGAGCCAACTTGACCTACTTGCATACCACGGTGCACTGGCTGACCTGGCCGTACGGAGGCGGCATTTAGGTGGGCATACATGGATTCAGTGCCGTCAAGGTGGCGAACACGCACCCGGTTGCCATATGCGCCACCAGACTCCACGCCGACGACCACGCCATCGGCTACCGCATAAGCCGGAGTTCCAGCAGGGGCCGCAAAATCTAAGCCAGTGTGCCCTTGAGCCCAATGCCGCCCCCGCTGGCCGAATGTCGCAGTCACCCGGCCATCTGGGACGGGCTTGAACATCTAGACTGGACTCCCTAGTGCTTGGATTATTCCTTGATAAAGGTCGGTGCCGATATACTGAATATCGGCTTCATCGCGGAATTCATCGTTGATGAACATCTCGGCAAATTCGCCAGGTTGTGGAGCACCACCCTCCTGGGTGGTTTCCGTAACCGTTGCCTCGCCATCCTCGCCAGGCGTCACGGTGCGCTCTGTCACTTGTGGCGAGCCACGTTCCTTCTCGTTGAGTGCCTCAACGAACGCTTGGACCTCTTCCTCCGACGGGTCACGTCGGAGGATTCGCTGCATGGCAGATCGAATAACCGTGCCAGCGGTATCAGGGTCCGTCAGTGAAATAACCTTCTGAATGTCACGAGAAACCTCAAGTTCAGCCTTTTCGGCTTCTTCGCGCTCAAGTTCTGCGTTGGCAGCTTCCTGCTCAATCCAATGCCACGGATCAATCGGGTCAGCGCCAACCGCGTCAGCAGCCTCCATCTGATCGACGCCCAGGTTCCACACCTCAGCTACTTCGCTCGGTGTGGGATCCCGGTCAAGCCCAAGAATGCGTTGCGTCAAATCACGCAAACGCTTTTGCTCGTCGGCGAACTCCGAACGAGCAGCATCGAGCTCAGGCGGTGTGCCGGTAGTGGACGGTTCAACCTCGGGCCGCAAGGGCGGACCCTCGTGCTGGGTTGATTGCCCCATGAGATCGGCCATTGGCCCAGGCCGCAAGCTTTGATCTTGCGGTGGCCCAGCCTGACCATGCTCAACCAAGTTTCTCATGGGACCAGGGAACAGGCCAGAGGCGCCGGACTGCTCCAGCATCTGCTGGATTTCCTGCCGACGCCTCTGCCAGTACTCCCGCATTTCCTGGAAACGCCCCCCAGGACCGCCCGGGGCGGTCCCCTGGCTCACGCCAGTTGTCCACTGCTCCAGCAGCGGGTTGTTGGTGGCCAACTCGCCGCCGCCGAGTTGGTCCTGCACAAAAAGAGACATTATCCAGATCCCATGGTTAGTTTGTGGCGCTCAAAGAACCTTGAATACACATCAGCAAATTCAAGGTTGCGGCTCGTCAAATCCGCGATAGCGGCTTCCCAAGCAACTGCCAGATCACGATTCTCCTGTGCCTCAATGTTGCGGGAGCCACCCATCATCGATCTGGCATCCAGTTCTGCCGCAAAAGCATCATGGAGCTGAAGGTACTCGGTGATACCGGCCCAGTCGGGCCGATACTCTGGATTGGGGGCGCGCCCTTCGTCAATCAACTGGCGTACCTGGTTGACCGTGCGGTACCCCTTGCCAGTGTCAAACGCCGAATAGTCCTCTTCCCAGCCCGGGTACTTCTGCTTGAGATGGGAGACGAATCGCTGCTTGGCCAGTTGCAGGTCCTCAGCACCTGTTCGCTGAATTGAGCCAGCGACCTCTTCACCACTGACGTTCACATCAGTGATGCCCCTGGCCACCAACTCTTGCTTGATGGCCTGGTCGAACTGGTTATATTCAGCCCAACCTTGAGCACGTTCTGATTCAGCAATCACTTCCTGGCCACTCATGCGTTCACGATGACCGGAATCTTGCTGATGTAGATACGACTCGTAGGTATAGTCGCCGTTAAACACATCCATTCCAGTGAACAGCAACGCGAGATCAGGATTGTCCTCAATGACGTCCTTGTTGGCTTCGTAAGCCTTCACTGCATCCGACGTAGCGGGAAGGCCGGTGCCGTTCTCGCTGGTGCCGCTCCACCAAACCCAGGCATCTTCACCATATTCTTCGGCAAAGAGCGTCAGAAGCTCACCTTCTGACGCGTTTGGATTTTCATCGCGGATCCGGCGAGCCGCCTGAATGAAAAACGACGCCGATTCGTTCATGCTCGGTACCCCAGTCTCAAGGGTGAACGAGCCCGGTGACGCGAAACGGCCCATGGCGTGGAACAACTGTAGTTGTTGTGCCATTTGCGTCGACTGTGACTCCGAGGGCTCCGGCCCAACCTGACCATTCGAGCGCCATTCATGAATGCGTGCTCGATGATAGTTAGCGGCAAAGCTTTGGAACACGGGGTCCTCAACGCCAGCCATCCAGCGATGCACTGACTGCTGCCAGCCAGCAGGCATAATCATGTCGTAAATGTCTGTTGGTCCAACAGGCATCAACCATTTATGAGTGAACTCCGAAAAGGCGTTCTCATCAACCAGCCATGGCTTCTCCTTATACAGCTCACTTACCGGAAACTGCACAAGAGGACCGGCTGGCACCATCCAAGGCATGTTGCCCTGCATGATGGCATTCAGGCTGTTCTTGTTGACGTTGACCCCATCGAGATACTGCAAGGATTCTCGATCAATTCCTGGCAGCAAACCAGCAACATCCTTCACCCCATCTGGCATGGGGATAATGATATTGTTCAGGTCGCCGTGATCCGGATCGTCTTTATTCCGGCCTTCATCATCAACGAATTCGAGAAAGAACAACTCATCGAAGCTTTGCCAGCCCTGACCCCACACGCGGAAGGCGTTGTGGGGTCGCTCCATGGCGATGGTGGCCCACCGGGCCATAGTTTCTTGCCATGCAGCCATGAACGGCGACACAAACCTAAACATGTGGTTTAGGTCCGTGCTGTCGGCCAACGAGAACAAGTACCGACGAACTTGGCCCAACGCATACTCTCGGGCTTGGCGTTCGGCGAATTCCATAACCTCGCCGCTCGGCCGACCCTCGTCGGCCGAATCCACGATGCGCCGCAACCGGGCCTTATATTGGTCCCGGAAGAACGGTTGGCGCGCCACCATGTCAGTGGGCATAACCGCCAGAGCGTCGTAGATCTTGTTGACCAGCCGAGTAACCAGTCCAGCCTGTGGCCCTTTGCCGAAGACCGTCTGAATGGCTCGTTCGTCAAGATATCCCGGTACGCTACTCGGATTGTCTTGCATCCGTAGCCAGATCTCATCTGAGTCAATCTTTTGGCCAGCGCGCACTTTCTGTCGCAGCGCTTCGTCTGGCAAGAGATCGTTGAGCATTTGCTCAATCTCATCGGTCCACTTCTGCGGGTTGGCCGCCTTGTGTGGCACTCGCCGACCCTGACGACGCCCCTCTGGGGAACGAAGCCATTTAACAAAATCGTCAGTCGTTTCAGAATCCAAATAACGGCGGATAATCGGGTCAGGAAGGATCTCCCTGTTGATGATTTCCGACGCCAATTCAGCATGCCCGCGACCATCGGCCGTCTGTGTACGACGACCGCGCATAATCTCGCCACGAACCTGCGCCGCGTTCAGCTCTCCCCCAAACGCGAGTGGCTTCCAGGCATCTTCGCTTGACGACGACAGCGGAACGAACATGTCACCGGCGCCCGGTTCACCGGGCGCACCAAATTCGACTTCCTCGTCCTGGCGCGTCCAAATGCTGACGCGGTTTGTCATAGCACGCGGAGTCACCTGATCGATAGGCTTCCATTTGGCACCCTGACGCCCCACGGTCATGCGCCAACCATCAGATGTCTTCTGCACAAGTACCGCGCCGTCTTGATGCGAAAGACGATCTGAGTGCTCCCGAGCAAACCGGGCAATCTGAGCAGCCGTGGGGCGGCTGCTCATCGTCACGGCATCGGAAAGACCGAAGTCATGAACATTGTTGGCGTTGACCTTTTTGCTGCGTGCAGCGTCGAACGCGAACGTGTCATCGTCTTTTAGCCAACGCTCGATGCTACCTACGATGGACGGTTTACGGACCTTGCCGCGTGCACGACCGTTGGCTTGAGCGTGCAGCAAGGTCCGTTCGTAAGCGTCCACGCCTTCGGTGCGCTCGTCAATCGAGCGCATGCGCACATCATCAACTCTAGCTGCCGATGGGTCGACGCCCTTCACAACATCCTGGTTGCGACCCTGCCACCGCTTGCGGTCATAAACGTTCAGCGGGACACGACCATAGTTTGCGACTCGCTTTCCAGCACGCGCCATGAGCTGGGCAGCACCAATACCCATATTGCCGATCATCGTGAACGGCTGTTCGGCCATTGAAAGGGCGCGAACACCATCATCCGAAATGTTCCGAATGGGGTATCCGAGACGGAACAACACCGAGGGCTTCCAGTACATATGGAAGTATTCAAGTGCTCGCGTAGCCGCATCCCCGCCTTCACCAAGGAGGTTGCGGATGCCGCCAGAATGGCGTTGCAACAGTGAATCCAAGGCCCTCAAGTCGGTGCCGAAGTGATGATTTTTAAGTTGCGTCACCGACAGCGGCATGTCCATCATCACGAGGTCAGACCCATCACTGACCTCGATTTGCCCTATCGGGGCATCTGGATCGGCGTCCCGCCCGCGCGTCTCGACGTATCGGCGCTCAATGTCGCCCCAGAGCTGTTGCTTGCGATTCTGGAGGTCGCGAGCGATTATCAAAGCTTGCTGCGGTGTTAAGCCATGTTTGGTGGCAACAAGTTCGACGCCAACTGCGTCTATTTCTTCAGCAACGCGACGACGCTCGACGTCGTTGTTGGCCCGCAGCATGCGATTAGACATGCTGCGCTGCAAAGCCTCAAACCGCTCCACACCCATGTGCGACTGGATTGCCCCCACGCCAGCGTAGACCCGCATCTGATCGAAATAGCGTTCAACCGACTTGAAACCTTCATCTGGCCGATGCAGGTCGAGTACACCGGGGCGACGACGAATCCAGCCAGGGGCTGGCTTCATAATCGACGCACCTACGTTATTGGCCTTGTTGGGCCGGAAGATGCTGGTGCGTACATCACTTTGTGCCGGATCGGTCATCAAACCGATCCGAGCTTCTGAACGGCGATCCAGCAGGCGATTAGGGGCTGATCGTCCCGCACCAGGCACCAGTCGCAGAGGCGACTCCGCAGCCTTTTGCGTCACATCATCGAGCCACATGTGATAGCCCGTGAATCGCTCCAGGCGCGTACGTAAGTCTGTCGCCCACTCAGCCGACTCGCGCGCCGTAAGGGCGCGCGCCTGGATGGTGTCCCGCAGTTGCCTGGTGGCTTCAGACGTGACGCCCTGTGGAGTCGTATCCCACACCACACGCTGGCCTACGAGATCGAACGACTTCTCGCCGTCACCAACGACATTCAGGCGCCCCCTGTTGCGGTTAACCCGTACGTCCCGGAATTGCCGACCGCCAGAGTTGGTGACGAGGTTAGAGATTTCATCGCCAATGCGAAGCGCCTCTTCCTCAGAGGCGCGAGCTACTTCGGCTAGCGTGTTGTTGCGGGTCGTGCCCATGCGGGCAACATCCTCGACAAGCTCCTGACCGCGACGTCCGCGCGACATAAGCTTGTCAATACTTCGCTGATCTCCTAGTGAAACACCCAGGAATGCGCGGAACAGCTCGTCGTCATGCTCATTAAGGAACTCACCCGTACGCGTGTCAATGCGTTTAGCACGAGCCGCTTCCGCGAACACGGCAGCCGAGTCAGGACGCATCGCAAACGCCTGCTCGCGACGAATCAAATCGGTCTCATCCAGCGAGCCTGCGCGCACTTCGTCAGCAAGGTTGTTAATGCGCTCTCGCAGCGCCAGCGCACGCTGGCCCGCGATGTCGGTGCGGCGAACGTGCATGCGCTCTAAGCGCCGTGGGGAGGCGGTGACGATCTCGGTCATGCGGCGCTCCTGGCGCCGCGTCATGTTGGCCAGATCGCCACGGTAAACACCGCGAGCAACGCTGATGCCCTTACCGGCGATGACCGCTGGGTCGAAGTAGAAGGCTTTGATGAAATCAAGCGCACCGGAAGAGATGTTATACAACGCGCTCTCGTCGCGCACTTCCTGGTAGGCCGCATCGAGTGGCCTGCCCATTTCGTCGAAACCTTCGCGGTATGCTTCAAGGGTTTCATCAGTGGCGTTTGAAAACAGGTCGTCTTCGAGCCAAATCGGGTCGACTAATGCCTGCCCGGCGGTTACGTTCTCGCTGAGCTCCCAGGCTTCACCGATGTTTTCTGGCGAGAAGCGAGCCAGCGGGTCCCAGCCACGTTCATCAGCGACAGTTCCAGACAGAACAGCCGTTGACAGCGACCGATCGATGATTTCTGCTGTGTGAGTGTAGCCATCCCAGAAGGCAGTTCCGGCATCGCCCATCGTGTCGTAGGCGCTGTCCACAGCGTTGTTCAGGGCTGAGTTGGCATCCTCTCCGAGGATGCGCTCCCCCAGCCAGCGCGAGCCAGCTTGCAACCCCTTCCAGCCACCGCTGATGCCGGTTCCAACGGCATCAGCGGTCTTGCCGAACGCACGACCAGTCCACGTGGCGGCCCCCTGGAGGGGGCCGAGCCAACTTGGGGCTTCCCACCCCTTGTTCTCCCCGATTTGACGACCAGCCTCAGTGATGGTCTGGTGAATCTGCATCAAATTTTGCCGGGCAATTTCGGCACGATCCTGAACATCCACCATCGTCGTCATCGAGTTGACGACCTGATCATGCTCTTGCGGCGAAGGAATGGTGGAGGTGCCCACATCCGCCGCCAGGCCATAATCGGGTTCGCGACTCGTGCGCCCCGACGTGGCTCCGGCTGCGCGCCCCGTGCGCTCTAGCCACCAATCCCGCTGACTCATTGCCTCAGTTGTCCTTCCAGTTGCCGAACCATCTGACGTGTAGCGTTGCTCGTGCCAGGCATTGACGCCAGGCGCTTGAATAGTTGTAAATGCTGACCGACCATGAGCACGTCTTCGTCAGCGCCAGGTGGCCGCTCGTTCGGATCGAACTGAGCGCCCGATGTGACTGGCATTTCCGGATGCTGGCTTTCGGCCTCAAGTGGCACGATGGACGACGTGTCAACCTGCGGGTGACCCCTCTGGTCGCCCCCGGATCCAGCTTCGCGCATGTCATCAACCGCGACTTCGCCGGGAACCACGGGGCCAGAGCCACGCATTGGCCCGTCGGTGCGACGAGCAAGCGCGCCAGGACCGCTTACAGCGGCGGCCTGCTCGGGTTCGCGGTATCCACCATGCTGAGCCATTTACTCCCCCGTTAGTTGTCGGATCTCGCGTAGGCCATCGGACATCAAATGTTCGCGTTCCTTTTTCCAGCGATAGTGCTGGCGAAGCATGATTGTGGTGTCATGAAACATCGTGCCGATGTTGTCGAAGATGTTTCCGATGCTGTCAAATTGCTGCCCTGCCCACAGAGTCCACGACCACTGACAGGGGTGGTAAAGAGAATCCTGGGCCTCGTCCAGCTCTTCACCAATTTCGTCATCGTCCATGCTCATGCTCCGCCTCGTGCTGGTCTTGCATGTGGGTGGCGCGGCCCATCAATTTTTGGTCGTCGCTTTCTTTGGCGATGTCTTTCAAGCTTCCGATATAACGGCACTGTTCACAGTCGCCTTTATTGCACACATACCCTCCAAAGATGTTTGGTGGAGGTGAGGAGATTCGAACTCCTGTCCCGCCTGGTCCGCATGCGGTTTTCGCAGACGGTCGACGCCATCCACCCCCGAATCCTGGCCGCCCATAACGGGGGAATGGGCGGCCAGCGTTTGCCTGTCACGGCGATCGCCTACAGGCCCTATGCGGGCGCACAAATCACCTCAACGGCTACATCGGAGGTGGCCCGCTACAGCAAATTACACCGTGGTGTACTCGACAATTCCCAGATTAGCCAGGCCCTCCAGGAGGCTGACAAGCGCAGCATCCGAAGCGCTGAGATCGAGTTCGCCAAGATCTTCCGGGCCAATCTGCCCAGTCTTTCCACCAACATACGTAGGGCCAGTTGCCATTACTTCCTCCGTCGACTAAAACGAGCGCCAGGCGTTCGGCCCAACGCACGGCCACTTTTGTTCAGGTTGCGAAAATAGGGCGTTGGCCCAAGAACGCGATGTGTCGAATTGTTCTTACGGGACCGGCCCGAGCCGGACCCCGCTTTGCGCATTGCCACTTAGCCTCCTGTTGTTCGTTGCTGCCTGGAGACCGTTGATTGCAAATTAGGATTTCCGCCAGGAGTGAGTCCCGCCATAATCATGTTGAGGTCCGGCGAGCCGCCTTGAGGCGGCATTCCAGGTATTAGCTCCTCATCGCCTCCAGGCGAACCCTGTTGGGGCGCCTGGGGATTCAACTCCTCGTCAGGCAAGTCCAGCGCTTCGAGAATGGCGTCATGCAGCGGCTTGCCCTTTTCGCGCTGTTCAATCACGTGCGCCATTTGACGCACAACCGAACGCGGGTCCACGCCCATGCCAGCCATCTCGGGATTGCCAATCGATGATGCCAACTGAAACAAACCTTGCTTCAGCGCGGCCTCCAGCTCTTCGGCATCAACGCGCTCCAGCTCTTCCTGGGCGCCTACACCAAAGAGATGCCCCATGTGACGCATGAGCGTATCTTTGGAGAGATTTCCATCTGCCCGAAGCTGAAGCATAAACACCAGGGCTCGGTTGGGATCAAGCCCAGACGCAAAACCGTAGGTTGCGGAAACGCTGTAGTCACCCTTGATGTCTTTCGCAGGCGTGTACCGTACAGCGAATCGCGCCCCCTCGGTGGCGCCTTCGGTGGTCTTTTGCGAATCAGGCCAAAAGACCTCATCCATCTCGAAAGCATGCGCGATCGCGTCCTGCAACGCGATCGCCACTAGCTCCTGAGCGACCTTGACTTGCAGGTTGGCTTGGCTCAGGAGAGCATTGACACCTTGGCCGGTAATGACGGAAGCATCAAGGTTGCCGGTCATCCCTTCGGGATACCGGGCGCCCATGCGTTCTTGACCGGCCAGAAACTCTTGCTGCGAATATGCCTCGGGGGGCATATTGATCGGAACCCTGCCGATCTTTTCCGGCTCCCGCGAACGCATCACCGAGCGCGGCCCCAGTGAGACCGTGGTGACATCCTCAGGCAGCGCCCACGGCGCGTTTAGCGCCTGGTCGCTGGCCTCCATGCCGTACAAGGCGGTGCGTGCCTTCGCCATCTGCGTCCAGGCAACGTCGTCGAACTGCCCACGCTGCTCCCCGTCCCAGCGATACCGTTCAGCAATATAGACGTTCGTCTTGTTTAGGGGGTTGGGGCTGTCCCGGATTACCAGATTGCGATCTGGCAACAGAATTTTGCACGACTGGGGGCCGTAATATTTGACCACTTCGAGCATGGTCGAGCCATGCTCACCAAAGTGAAAAGCATCTTGGTTTTTAATTTTGTGTTTGTGTTCCGGAAACTTCGCAACAAGCCAGTCGATGGTCTCATACCAGCGTTGATAAAACGCGGCAACGTCACCCTTGAAGTTACGCAGGTAATAGCAATTGGCTGTTGACGTCACCCGAATTGTTGGCTTCATGATGTCGAAGTCGGGATCGACAATGAACGCCATGGCGCCGTAGAAGAAGAAACTGTCGGCGCCGGAATACATCTGCGGCTGAAGGCGCGAATCTTCAATATAGCCAAGCGCTATCTTGGTGCGAACATCAGCGCTTTTCTTCGCGCGATGCGAGGTGAACTTGGTCGGCTGGCATGATACCTGCGGCAACGAGCCAAGCATTTCGGCGAAATCACGGCTCGCCGTTTCCAGGACGTTTGCCGTAATCGGATGAGGCCAGTTCTTCGGGAAAACTCCCGGCATGACCTCTTCCACGTCACCACGCCGCACGGCAGTTACCTGCCGGTGTCGCTCATCCCGGTCTTGGAATTGCGCCTTTAGGTCGCGGTAATCTTGGAATATGTCCACGAGCTTCCCCAGCGATTTGGTATATAGATTTCCTCAAGCTGGCCGTCGATCTGACTGAAATCAACGACCATCTGGTCGTTGAGTTGCTCTTGAGTCGTCCATGCAGAGTTGACAAACATGCTGCCTTCGGATTGCAGCACCAGTTGACGGAGACGTGCTTCGACAAACCACAGCGCCATAATGAGGTCAGTCGGGTTTTTCGTCTTCGGCTGGTAGGTGACGAACTGTTCGCACATCGTGCGAATCACCTCGTACTGCGTCGACGGAATATCAAGCAGTGGCCTGTCGCCGTCAAAGAGCGACGTTAGCGACAGGATCCCGCCATCTTCATCCCACTTGGTACTGGCGTTGGTGATGTGCTCGCGCATCGAGCACCCCATGTTGGCGAGGTCACGAATCAGTTGCTGATCCTGGAGGATCCAGTTGGATAGCAGAACCTTTTCCACGCGCCACTCGGTGACGCCATAGCGGCGAGCCCAACCGACTAACAAGTCGCGAATTTGGTCTGGTGTGGTGTTTGGTTTGTTGTACGCGTCCAACAACCACCGCTTGCCGGTGCGCCGGTCCATGGCCACCACTACAGCAGCAGTGAAACCGCTGGAAGCCGGATCCAGGCCAGCAATGACGGCCTTACCGTCCATGCCGTCTGGCGGGTGGCCAACATGGCCCGCATACAGCGGGCCAACCTTACGCATGCCATTAACGGCGGCGTAAACCTTCTCCCGCTTGAAGATCGAATCCTCGGACACCGAGAGCTGCTGATAGCCCTGGCTCCACGCGTTCGGGTTGGTCTTCAACCGCTCTCGCATCTTCGCGAGAGCGGGGCCATCCCACGCCGGGAACAGCCCATCTTCATCGGGTGTGGTCGCTGCTCCCCGCTTGGACATGTTCGACCGGGGCCACAATGTCACCCAGTCCTTTGGGTCCTCAGCAAAACGCTCCACAGCCGGTTGGGCGAAATACGTCCACGGCGCTCGCTCATCTTCATAGCGTGACGGCGACATGAGTTCGCCGTACAAGTCCACCGGTGCAACGCGCGTCCCGACCACGAGCACGCGTCCGTGCTCGGTCGGGCGCGTCAACACCATTCGAGTGATCCAGTCGATCTGGTTCTCGAAGTCGTGAGCGTTGTCCGTGGCGATGACGTCATCGAGGATGATCAGGTCAGCACGGGCACCGTAAATAGTCCCGCCCAACCCCACGGCCTCGACCGTGGGGTCTTTCGCGTTCACGTCACGAAGCTCTGGTCCGAAGTAAATCTGTGTTGACGACCAGATCGGACTCGTCTTCTCGAAGCCCTCGGCGGGACCGAAGTCATCCTGAAGCTTTTGGTATGAGCGAGAAACGAGCAAATCTTTAATCTGGAACAGAAACTTCTTGGCCATCGCCTCCTTCTTGGAGATGATGACCACCTGCGTGTTCGGATCCTTCAGGATCCGCCACAGCGTGTAGAAAACCGTGATGGTTGTTGATTTGGCGTGGTTCGGCGGAGTGTTGCAGATCAGCAGGTTTGGCTCGGAGCCGAGGGTGTAAGTTTGAGCATCGGTCAGATCGCGAGGTTCGCGACCTTCCAGAATGTCGTACCACTGAAGCTGATGCCTGAAGAGCTTGTGCCCCAAGTACTCTTCGCAGAACTCCTCGAAATCCGGCACCTCTTTCGGCCCTTCGTCCTTGCGGAATCTCCGGCCCCGGATCCGATCCGCTTCTTCGCGAAACTCGGGATCAATCTTGCGCCAGTAGTCGTATGCCTTGCGGGAGCGACCAACAGCAGTGAGGGCGTCATTAATTTTGTAACCATCGGCGAGAAGGCGAAGGACTTCCTTTTTCGCTCTATCAGCCGTTCCCTTGCCCCCACGAGGTCCTTGACGGATCTCCTTCAAGTTCTTCGATTTTTCGCCATGGACCTCGTTCGGAAAGAAGTTGTTCGAGGTCGCCTTGGACATGCGACCTCCTAGGCAGAGTTGGGCGTGGTTTCTCGGCAAAGTGTTTGGGGTAGTTCACCGAGGAGCGAAGGCCGCCTCAGCGGCCGTAGCGACGAAGGTGAGCTGGGGTAACCAAGGAGCAGTTTTTAAAAATTAAGCACTTGTGAGAGACGGCCCTCAGGGGCCGTCTCTCCTTAAGAACTAAGTGCTTAATTTACGTTTCCAGCACCCCCGGGAGAGCCGCCCCTAAAGGGCGGCTCTCAACCGGGAACCTGGTGTTTAGTTCCTAGTGCTTGGTGTCCGTGTTTGTTCTTGCCCCTCATAGGTATAACACCCGTCCAAACTTGATTCGGCCCAAAAATCTGCCTAATTTGCGTATTATTTCTCATGATGTGAGATGATCGATCTCCACACGGCCTTACAAAGTCCTTCGCGAGTGATGTGGGACACACGGAGTTTAGCCGAGATGCGTGAGCGTGGTCAGGTTATTTGATGATCGGCGGATTTAACAACCGGGGGTCAAGATAGTTGTCATGACCATCTGTCATGACACGCACAATGCTTGTCAAGCCTGTGACAGATGGTCATGACAACCGTCACGGCAGGTGGTTGTTCAACTGAAAAACTACGTCTGACCTGCCCATATGCGGTCACCCAAGATCCATATCGGCACATGCGCACACGTGCGCACGCAATGCGCGATCACGCGCGAAAATGTGGTCAAGTGGTCAACGGTTTGACCAATTCGTGACCGTGTGAAGCGGACGCTGACCTACTACCTACCGTAGTACTACACGCCGTCGTAATATGCACAGCAGCAGTGATCGTTTTTGTGTTGCGTGCACGCACACGCCACTCGTCGCACCATCGACGCAGCGTACAATCGACTTTCAAGATTTTTTGTGTTGTGTGTTGACATGCCGTGCACGGTGCGACAGTATGGATACATCGCAAGGCACACAGAAAAACAACTTCAAAGTGCCAACTCAATAGCGGACTATTCACCCACGCTAAAACGGGCGCGAGAGAACGGTGGAGGCATCCCGTCTCTCACTTGTCGCGAAGGCTGGCATCGTCGTGATGACGACGGCAGCACGCGTGACAGATATGCAGTGCTAGTACCCGTGTGAATGTGGTGGCTCACCCTTGACTCTCTCGCTTTCGATGGCCACGCGAGCGCCATGCTCGCGTGGCTTTCCTGACTGAGAGGAGAAAGGCCATGATCGTCAACGCTACGCATATCGAACCAGGCGACACTCTGCTAGTGCAAGATGCCAACTGGGACGAGTTGATGTCGGTCACAAGCGTATGTAGTCAGGTTGCCACTCGGCGTCTCATTGTCGAGACGCTCGACTCTAGCGGCGACATTGGCACGATCACTCTTCAACCTTCCGACCCCGTGAACACCTACCGCTTTCATGGTCGCAACGAGCTCGCATCTCTCATGGGGTGCGATTGCGTGTATTGCCGCATCTAGTGAGCTTTCGTGGGGAGCGGCTCAAGCCGCTCCCTTGCGATGGCCTACTAGGCCAACACAAGAGAAAGGGGAGACAATGTGCTGCTTGTGCTGCTGGTGTGACCGTAAGTCCATCGCGACAATTAATGGCGACCCCGCGTGTGCAGATCACGTAGCGCTCCACGCTCGCGAGCCTAGCGACGTGATTGAGTGGTGGCCCGTCTAGCTTTAGTGGCGGCCACCTCGTGGTGGCCGCTGCCATGGGCAGCTAGGTCACGAGAAAGGAGATCATCATGCTACAAGAATGCCGTCGTTGTCGTGCTGAGTACACGGCGGAACTCGACGAGGAAGGCCGCGACACGCGGCTAGACCCCTACGGCCAATCATGCTGCGACACGTGCTGGGGAGACGACCTGCACCAAGGTGAGACAATCTAGCGCTCGTAGTGAGGGTCCAGCTCTTTCCAGAGCTGGACCCTTTGCCATGTCCGCTAGGCGCAACACCAAAGGAGGAGTCATGAAGACAGTGACGCTATCCGACTTGAAGTTCGAGTACGAATCAGGATTCATGATCACGAGAAACGGACGCCGCATACCCGCTGTCGTCCGTGGGATCAACCACAACGACGCGCGGTGGCGCGCGTACCGAGATTACCGCGCCGACTATGTCGCATCAGTGCCGGAAGATTCTCGGTGCATATGGTGCACCGAGAGAGCCGGGTACATGATCGACAACGGACAGGCGCTCCCCGCCTGTCACGAGCATGTACAGGTGTACGGGCACGACCACACACTCGTGGTCCTGCCCGTCAAGAATTGGCGCTTTTAGCGGTTTCAGTGGCGCACACCTTCGGTGTGTGCTGCCGTGGCCAGCTAGAAGCACCAAGTAAGGAGGAACCATGAAGACAGCGCGCACAAACCACGGTCACATTCGACACTTTCGCTTCCGCACACTTTCCGGTCTGGCGCGTCAGCTGGGCGGGAACACCTGGCAGGTGGAGCACGATACAACCTTCCGCCCACCCAACCGCACGATCATGATTTTGCGAGAAGACAAGTACGGAAAGCACGTTGTCAATCGCGTGCTTGTGCCCAGCTCCAGTTTCTAGCGCTCGCAGTGAGGGTCCGACCCTTTTCGGGGGTCGGACCCTTGCCATGTCCGCTAGGCACGAGAGAGGGGAAACCATGCACACTTGCACTTGCGGTATCCCAAACCGCGCAAATTACTACGTCCAGATCACGATTGGTCGTGATCTACCAGGCAGCACGCCCACGCAGCCCATGACAGAAACCGAATACGTGGACGCGTACGCATGTAGTGAACATTTCGACGACCTTCATCCTGCAAGCATCCTAAATCCCGATATTGCCTCCAAATGGGAGGTACTGAAGACGGAAGTTTTTGAATTGCGCTAACGGCACAAAAAGGGGAAACCATGCGCACATACGTTGAGATAACAACCATGTTCGACGGCACGCCCGCTTATCGCATCACCGTTGAAGGTGACCCCGTAATTGGTCGCTGGAATATGGCGGCTAAGGCAGATGCCATTATCGCACAAATGGGCGCGCTGTACTCTCACACAGACTCGGCACTATCCGACGATCACCAAATGGTCGTCATAGCTCGTGAAGGGCTCGGCCGACGCGACAACTAGTGAGCTTGGTTAGGCCACGCACTTTTGAGTGCGTGGCCTTTCTTGGCCTACTAGCCAACCCAGAAGGGACACATCAAGGAAAGGAAGATGTGACTATGAACATCACTTTTCGCTTTCGTGTCAAGCGTGACGGCGACGGCGAATACCGCGTGCCGGAGATCACGCCGCGCCACATTGTCACACCACGCCCTTCATGGGACACGGTGGCGCGTCTCGCGCTCACTGACCCCAAAGCAAACATCCGCGTGCGCAACGCCATGCGTCACGCGGGAATCCCGCGTGACTACATGAGTGACTCCACCCCTGGAGTCGCTATCACGGGCAGCGGGGTGGTTAAAACCATAGAATTCACGATCCCGATCACTCAGGAGACAGTCCGCTAGACCAGGCGCGCGTCACATAGACCCCGAAAGGACACATCATGCCCACACTCTTGCCTCCTGGCGTGGCGACATGGTCGCACTTAGTGCGGTACGTCGTCGCCTAGAAGATGGCTTCACGTTCTCCGTGGTCCGACTCACCACTCAGGACTGGAAAGTCGGACGCAAGCCACGCTGCACGTGTGGCGACTACTGGATAGTCACTGCTACGCGGTGCATGCTGGCCTAATCCGAGACGACACCCTCTCGAACGGGGGTGAGGGTGTCGTCTCTCCCCATTCCCCCTCGGCACGTTCATGACTAGACTCTGGGCATGTCGAGGGCTGTACCTCAGAAGCTGGCACGGGTGGCATCGCAGGAACGATCGCCAGGCCTCCGCCCTCCCGAGCGTATGGCCTCTTGTCACCCGTGCCAGGTTGTAACAGCATACCAAGTGTCCGTACTCCATGGAAGGATAGCACCATGACAACCTACTACGATGCCGACGGCAACGAGATTCAGGAACACAAGCTTGAAGAACAATACGAAAAAATGCTCGACGAGAACCACGGAACCGTCAGGCTTGGGGAGCTGGAATATGCCGCCTCTCGCGTTTTGCGGGAAGTGGATCCAACTGCGTATCGCGTTGGCTTCGCTGATTGGCTCTCCGAGCTTGAGGAAAACGGCCAGATGTTCGAGAACGATCCGACCGCAGAAGTGGAGTAATCATCATGGAGACAAAAACCATTGACTATCTGGAACGGTTGAAGAACAGCACAAACGGGAACCCACGCTACCGCGTGGGTTTTACAGACGGCACAAGTGCCACCACGGCGCCGGACGCGGCGCTAGTGTACTGGTTCACCAACTCTGAGTACCAAGGCGTACCTCTGCACGTCGAATATGACGGACGTGGACGAATCGTACATATTACACCCGTCAAGAACGAACCCTGATAAACAAAGGAAGTTCTATGAAAACAATCGAGGGTGCAACATATACAGCCAGCATCGGCCTCCTCGCCGACACGGTACATGGCGAGCACTGCGACATCCAGGTCACCCAGGATGACCCTGACGGCGGATATGGCCTGACGGCAGCCATGGCCGCGACCGAACTGCCAGTGCGTATCGATGATCCGGACAAATCGGACCTCGTGGAGGACGCCGCCGACGAAGTGCTCGCTGAGCACGGATGGCGCCGCATATCCGCCTGGGACTGGGACCAGGACTCGGGTGTCTATGCCCGAGTTGTGACAAATAAGCGCGCCTAACGAACAGCGTGACGGCCGTCCGCCTGGGACGGCCGTCACGCTGTTCGCCAAGACGTAATAAGCAAAGTGAAGGAGGAGGACCATGACTCGATTTCAACAAGTGCGCGCAGCCCTGGTCGATGAGGGCATCAATCCCGACATGATCGCTGACGGGCTAGAGACTCCCGGCTGGTCCACATGGCCGGCCGTGGTTACCGATGGCGTCGTCACGGTCGGCGTCGGCGTCGGTGGCGACGATGAAGACGAGCGTTTCATCGTTCCCCATCCACGGGCCGAAGAGCCATACGCTGTGGAGAATCTGGTGGCGTACCTGCGCGATTCATTCGGTCTTCGCGGGCTCCCCGAGCAGACCGAATGAACCACCTATGCCCGAGCAGCACACACCAGGGTGCGAGTCCCTGGCGGGCACGTAAAGCAGACCAATCTAAGGAGGTCCAAATGTGGACTACACAGAAACGAATGACCATTGTCTCTAACACTCTTGACACCGAGGGACGTTGGGGACACCAGGTCCAGCCAATCGGCTATTGGCATGGCTGGATCTGCACTGAAGAGGCCGACAGACCTGTCATGTACGACATAACGGGTCTGCCCATGTGGGTGGACTATGACGAAGATCTGTCACGGTGGAAGGTCACCGTGACTCGACCGAACCAGGTGCGCAACCTGACGCCGCATGGAGTCAAGTTGTTCCTCGTCGACCCATACGATGAAATCGCGTTGTTCACTATTGATCCCGAGCCTCACCCGGCCCGGATCAGCATGGACGTCGTGGAAACATCCGAATACGTCCGTTTTTCTGGCGGACTATTCACCCACATGAAAGAGGAGAAGGCCGAAGAAATTCAGAACCTCCCGGCCCCCTCTGAGGGCGTATACCTGATCGTGTCACGCCCGGTCGCTATGGCCCTCCCTGAACGACGTGATCTCGTCGTCCCAGCCGAGCTCATTCGGGACGACCAAGGGAACGTCGTCGGTGCGCGCAGCCTGGCGCGCATCTCCTAATGTTCGGGGCAACGGTCGTCCATCGAAGGACGACCGTTGCCCCGAACGTCAGACAAAAGAAAGGAGGCTTCTATGGAAGCAACCCTGACCGCAATGCCGCAGAACATGGATCGCACCTCCGGTCCCAAGTGGTCAGTACCTGATTTCAATCCTGGTGATCGCGTGTCAATCTGGGAGATTGAAGAAGTGGACCACACTGGCACCAAATGTCTTTACTACGTCGATGTCCCTGAGCACCTAATCGATATCGGGCCTACCGGGGGCGGCTATGGCGACCCTGCTGGGTTTACTAGCCGCACTTATGCACGTGGATACGGTGTAATCGTTGACGTCGCTCGTAGCGATATGCCGGTGTTCGTGGTTCAACCAGACGACCCCTGGTTTCTGGAAGACTGATCGGCTAGAATCGCGTCAGCAAGGTTTCCCCTTGTTCCGGCACTATCCGGAATCCCACCCCCCGGACAGTGCCACCTAGGCCGCAGCCGGTTTTTGACCCCCTTCTTCCGGCTGCGGCTATTTTCGCAGTGATCGATTGCGACGTTTACTTGCCCTGCATTCTGGGCAACGACATCGAAACCACCTGTACGCCATTGACGTGCCGTGTAAGATGTCTTTGCGACGGCCCTCCATCATGGCCGCGTCAATGAGAACGCCGAATGACTCATCCCACCTCATGCGGCCATAAACCGCCGCTGGCGTGATGTGGGGAGGAGTCGCGTCGCTCATAGATTGGCCAGCCCGCAAGTTCTCGATGATATGGTTGTCCCATTCGGCGATAGCGGCGATTGAGATCTGGCGACGCCATTGTCGGACGTCATCGATGTGCGCCTGGCGGCAGGCGGAGCAGGCACACCCCCTCCTCCACCGAGACGGTGTGCCATGTTGTGCGGGGGGCTGTGGTGGCATCCTGCCTCCGAAAATATGCGGCCTGAGACGAGTGGGGCTTCACCTGGGCTGATGATAGCTTAAGTGCATTTGCCCCGGTTGCCAAGCGTTGACAACGCCACGAAACTGTCGTATTTTAGCTATGTCGGCATCGTCATTGGTGGCGATGCCCCTTCATTGAGGCATGGTCAAGGTACTCTGGCCGTTCGTGCCTCCAGAAAATGCCGCTCCCCGCCCTCGGGCGGGGAGCCCTTCATTAAACGGCAACCGAGGTTCCTTCTTCGGTTGCCGTTTTTTATGCCGCGCCAAAGGGCGTGTGCGAGGGGTGCAGGCATCCCCCAACCCCCTTCCCTGGTGGCGACCCCCGGGGGAGGCATTCCACTCGATTCTGAATGTACCCACACACCTTTCACAAGGGGTTCTGTATGTGTGACCCGGAGACGTGGCACGTCGACTATTGCCACGACGAAACTCACAACCACAAACCAGATCTTTCAATACCAGAGGAACGAAAAGAAGGATGGTGATGACTGAACGAGAGAAAATCTGGACCGCCGCCCTTTCGGGGGCGGCGTTTTTTGTTGGTTATATGTTGCCAATCGGCCCATGGTGGGCCGGGTAGGAGAGGAAGAATGGCGAATCAGTGGGGTCAGAGTGACGACTATATCCACCTGAAAGATCCAGTTGTCCAACTACTCGAAAAAGCACGAAGCGCCACCAAGGAAGCTGATGGTGCGCTTCGTGAAGCCAAGAGGATTCTGGCTAGACGGGCGCGAGGGCAGGAATGAATCTCGTTGCCCTAGAAGTCGCTGTGTTGCTGATCGTGGCTGTCGGGTGCGTGATCGTGGGTTATTTTCTGCGCAAGTCGTACGACGATGAGCTGACACAGCATCCGCAACCTGTAATCAAGGAATGGGCGCCGCCTGGGCGGCGCCCGGTTCAAATGACATTTCCGCGCAAGCGGACATGCACACAAGTAATGAAAAGGAGCAGACGTGCGAAACGATAATTGGGAGAACTGGAAGCCGGTTGATTTCAGCGAAATACGCAAAGGCGACCTTGTCCGGGCCAGGGTGGCGGACATTTGGACGAAAGGGGTTGCTCGCAAAAAAAGCAACGTTCTGTGGTATAGCGAGAAGGGCCTCGTTGTGGCTCGATGGGACAGCTCCTACATTTATGTTGACGTTGACAGTCGCCCTCCCGAACCACCCCCTCCAGGGACCAAGGGAACCGTGACGCTGCTGGGCATCGATGAGAGGGGGCGACCGGCGATCGTCGGTGTGGAGGACGTCGTGTACGTCGACGAAGCGGGTTATTTTTGCCAGGTGTCCCATGAGGAAATTGTCGACTTCCAACCAGACCCCCTCCTCACCGAGGAGGCTGCCAAGAAGATCCGGGCCGAAGAACGCGAGCGAATTGCTGATCTGGTCGAGCGAGACATCACGAGAAGGGCGGGAGTGCTTCTAGACGCCTCTGGATGCGCCCGTCTTGCGCGCTGGCTGCGGGAAGGCGCGAGATGAGCGAGCCCATGAGCGACGAGCGCCTGACCGAGCTGGAGCAGCTTATCGCTAACGCTGGCCCCGAGCCATTTGAGGCAGGCGAGCCAACTAAATCTCAACTTACGAACCTTGCGGTCGAACTTGCCCCCCGCTTACTGGCCGAGGTTCGCAGATTGCGAAGTCAGCTCGAACTAGTGCCCCGCCTCGTCGACCTGAACAAAAGACTTGCTCGCATCGAGCAGCTCGACGAGGTCCGCAAGTGTGAGGAGATCGCAGCTCAGGTTGAGGCGGAAATCCGGCCACTTATCAAAACAAGTGGCATGTCCGGGGGATACGACTGTTGCGGATGTCCTACATACGACACCATTTTGGATCATGCTATCCGCATCATTAAGGAACAATCGGAGGCATATGCTGATTAAGCGAGCGCCCCGGGTGGCCGGGGTGAGTGGAAAGTCGCTATTGCCCGCTCCGCCAGAATGGACGGAGCGGGCTTTGTGCGCGCAAGTGGATCCTGAGTTGTGGTTTGTCGAAAAAGGCGAGAGCAATCGACCTGCCAAATCAATCTGCCAACAATGTGAAGTCGTGCCTGAATGCCTCGAATATGCCTTGGAAAATGACGAACGATATGGCGTATGGGGCGGCACGACGGAACGAGAACGACGGAAGCTGCGAAAAGAAAGGAGCAACACACGTGAGTGATCCAGGCCAGCTATTGCTGGATGCACTAGAAGCGATTAAGGCCAACCCTGATCGCCATAAACAAGATGAATACCGCTGCAAGACAGGAATGTGTTTGGCGGGCTGGATGGCGGAAGTAGCTGAGGATGTTACGTGGGTATACCCGCTAGACACATCACCAGCTCACCTCCTCCCTTTGCTAAAGGATGAAAACAGCCACATGCAACATGTTGAAGAGTGGGCAAGTCGAAAGATTGGCTGGATTGCCCCTCATCTAGTCAGATTCCCACCTTTCGCACACGATGCCACCGTGCCGCAGATTGAAGCTGGCGTACATGCCTTTCTTGAGGGCGCCACCAGGCACGAGATTAAGAAGACAATGGAGGCGGCAGTGGGATCAATGGTATGAATCCTACGAAAACTGAACTGAACACTTTAACCGAGCATTTCGGCATGGATACCGCCACCGCAAAAGAGGCGTACACCATGGTCTACGAAATGCTCGCAGACAGAGCAACGGTCGCCCTCCTTTTCCAAGAGGGCGACCGTCACATTGTGGTGTGGGGATTCCCCACGACCCTACAGGCCGAGAAATGGGCGGAGAAGCTCGGCCTGGAGCCAGGACAAGCAACAGTCGCTGCCCTACACACAAAGGAGACACTACCATGACAATTAACATCGATTCGCACTACGCTCTCGACCTGCTCCGACAGGAGGTCAGGGGTCACGAAGATTACGTATATGATGAAAAAGAAAATAGTTTCTGTCATTACATAAAAGATGATCGGCCAAGCTGCCTTATCGGACGTGCTTTGCATCAAGCAGGTGTGCCGATTTATGTCCTGACTAAGCTAGATGAACTTGGCGCCATCAGCCAAGCTTCCACCGTTGAACATCTTGCCGTTAATCATGTGCACATGACTGCGGAGGCGCAACGTGTTTTTTCTGTTGCGCAGGATCTCCAAGACGCCGACCGGCCCTGGGGAAATGCCTTAGCTGCCGCCCACAACACATACGCACGTTTGTGCGAGAACGAGGAGGCGGTGTCTGCATGAGTGTGCCAATCGAGATTGATGCTGTTCGCGCCCTCGACCTGCTTGAGCGGGAAGTTGAAGGGAACGAAGAGTATATATACAACCCCGTTGATTTTACATGTCATTATGCGCATGAAGGCCAGCCAAGTTGTTTGATTGGGCGCGCCCTGTATCAAGCTGGTGTTCCTGTTGACGTGCTTGAAGATATGAACGGTTGGGGGGTAATTGTTGCCCATTCTATTCGCAGGATTTTGGCTATACACAATGTGTACGTTACCGAAGGTGCGCTTAAAGTCTTTTACGCCGCGCAAGTGCGACAGGATGTACGCGGTCGCTGGGGCGAAGCCTTGCTTGATGCCAAAAAAGCCTTCGTGCAAGTTATTGTCGAGGAGGTGGATGATGACTCCACAGAAGACAGTTGATGATTTGCACGAGCAGGCGCTTTGGCAGCGTCATGATGAACTGTGTGAACGCATTTTGGCCGATGTAGCTGAACGTGAGCAGATCTTAATATTGCTGGGAAAACGAGACGGAGTGTGAAAGAAGAGCAAAATGATTGACAGAATTCAAGCTGAACAACTACTTGAAAACCTCAATAACGCATTAGGAAATCTTGAGGCTGCGATCAAAGACCTCATCGCCCAAGAGGCATGGAAGCCTCTTGGATACGACACGTTGTTTGATTGCTGGTGTGAACGAATTAACGCTGGCGAGTTCAAGTGGCCGGTGCTTCGGCACCTGCTGGCGGCAGTCAAGGGACGTCGTTACAGACTACGGAGTACGGCCAGAAAGGAGGCAGTACGCATGAACGAGGCCAATCAAGACAATTCCTGGGGAGGAAAGCTCGAGGAAGAAGAAGAAAAACAAAACAACAACAGCAAGAAGTAGCCAAAATCACGTATGAGGCCCACCCTCTTGAAGGGTGGGCCTCTCTTATGTCCAAGCTTGACACATCCGACTTGGGCGGTATCGTCCAGTCGGGGATGTTTGGGGGGTTTTATGCTACGCAAGATCAACGATCATCACGTGGGGGTGGTGCCATCAGCCATAGTCAAGCGTTTGCCCATTGTGTCAATCGCGCTGTTCGGCGCCGCCGCCTCCCTGGTCGTCACGCGATGGTCCACGTATGGTGCGGCCAGCCTGTACGGCGTAGCCGTTTTCACCATCCTGGGCACCAAACTGCTCCTGTCTCTGTTGCCAGCCAAGCGCTGGCCAGCGCCCAACCCGCGCATGCGGGTGGGCGTCATCGTCACTTTGTACAACGAGGACCCAGAGCTGCTGCGGCAATGCCTGGGTTCGATCCTGAATCAAACCTTTCAGCCAACACACATCGTGATCATTGATGATCATTCGAGGAGCCTCGATGGCCATGATGCCGCACAAGAATACGCGGCTTGGTATGATCACATCAGCGTCATTCGTCAACAGTCCAACTTGGGTAAGCGAGAAGCCCTCGGGGAGGGCTTCCGGGCGCTAGCTGGACGTGTGGACGTGTTCCTATGCGTGGACTCAGACTCATACCTGGAGCCCAACGCTATTTACGAGGGCATGCGTCCGTTCCGGTCTCGCAAGACGGCGGCAGCCACGGGAATCGTGCTGCCAAGCAACTATAACAAGAACATCATCACACGCCTTCAGGATGTGCGCTACATTAACTCGTTCCTTGGCGAACGCGCCGCGTACTCTAAGTTTGGGTCGGTGCTGTGCGTGTGCGGCGCACTGGCCTTCTACCGGGCCAACATGGTCATGCGTCACCTGGACGACTTTCTAGACCAAACATTTTTTGGTCGACCAGCGGTCGTCGGAGACGACCGACACATGACCAACAGGTTGCTCACCGAGGGCCGCGTAGTGCTGGTGGAAGGCTCCATCAGCCACACAGCGGTACCTGAGAAGCTCGGGCATTTCGTGCGCCAACAAGCGCGCTGGGGCCGCTCCTTTTTTCGCGAGTCCATCTGGGCGTTACGTAATCTTGGACCTGGGCGATGCGCCTGGTGGTTGACGCTAATGGAGATGGCACAATGGGCGATCTTTTCGACCATTCTCGTCTACGTGGTGTTGATCCATCCGATTGTTACCGGCCAGATTCTCGCACTCCAGTACCTGATCTTTGTCGGCCTCATGGCCGCCACACGAGCGGTCAGGTATTTTGACCTGCGTAGGCGAGATCAGAGCATTTGGTCCCGGCTTACATCTTTTAGCGTCGCTCCGCTATACGGATACCTCAGCCTCTTCGTTCTGTTGCCTCTACGTTTCTATTCGCTTTTCACGCTACGTATGGCTGCGTGGGGTACCAGGAACAAGGTCGAGGTTCATTCGGCCGTCACAAATGAATCCACACATTTTTCACGACCACGTGGACGCTATCGAGGCGGAAAAATCGGCATCCTAGAAGACGCTGCATGAAAAAGGCCCCGCCTTCTGGCAGGGCCTTTTTTGTTTCATGACTTTTCGCCAAGCAACCAGCGCCAGCCTTCATACTCGGCTTCGAGAAAGACCAAATCAATCTCGCGAGTTGTGAGCTGGTTGGCAATAATCGCATTGACCACATGATCGCGGCGAGGGTGAAGCCACAACTCCCATCGAAGCCTGTCTTCCCAGATACGAGCGAAGAGCCGAGACGTACTGCCCATCAGGTCAACCCCCCCCCTCGTTCACTGCCTTCTTTCACCTCACGCCCATGCCAGTAAAGAAGAAGCGGCTGCTCCGGGAACTTCCCTGAAACCACACCCACAGACACTCGGCCAAGCTTCACCTGCTCCTGGGTCTCTTCGATCCCCGACAGAAACTCGCGCAGCTCGTCTGGCGAACAGGGCAACGGCATGAAGTTCCCAAACTCCCTGGGGAGCCCGGCTCCCGGCTCACCCACTCCCGGATCACTCATCGGGCCACCGTCCATCTAGCACCATGAGCGCGATCGCCGAGTAGTTGAGCATGTCCAGAAACGAGTCGCGCAAACTCTCATTGGTCGGTCCTGCATTCGAGTCGACCAGATTATTGATTCGCGCCTGCTTGTCCCACATCCGCACCCGGAGGCCGTTGAGCGGCCCTCCGGGTGATTCGCTGATATTCTTCGCACCATAATCCTGGTGCTTGCGAAGCAAAAGCTGGCGCGCCTCTTCGAATGTTTTGAAGGTGTCGTTTTCGAGCCGGTCTTCGTGAAACTTCTCTACCATCTCACTTTGGTCCTTTTGCAGTAGACGCTGTAGATCTTCGCGAGTTAACGGAGACAGCCAATCCTCCTCGACATCAACGTAGCCACCGTCCGGAAACATCACTCGCATCAGCTAAACACCCGATCGTTCACACGCGCAGTCTCTTCGGCATGCGCGTCATAACTGCATTCTGGATTGTTGCGAGTTCCAGTGAACTCGCCATAGATGCGTACCGCAGAGTTGCCCAAGAATTCTCGCATCTTCTCTAGTGTGCGCTGCACAACCTTGCGTGCTGCCTCAGGTCCGGGCGCCGAGCATCGAATCGCCAACTTCTCCCAGTCCCAGGCGACCGCCATGCCATGCTGTAGCACTTGCTGGTCCTGTGACGACAACGAAAAGTACGCGTCTCGAACGTCCATCATGGTCTCTTGCCAGTTGTTGACCTTGGACGGATCCGAACCACCGCGCACCTCGACGTCAACACCGTCCTGCTTGCCCAAATACCACTCGTCATCAATGGCGTATGGCAAGTACGCTCGCAGCTCCGCAAAGGAATAACGGTAAGTGTCCTCAGGGTCACCGCCACGCTCTAGGGCTATAATGCGCTCGCAAGCATCTATGGCTACATTGCGAATGTAGCCATAGTAAGTGTCATGACCATACTTTTCTTCACGCCACGCTTCAATTTTGTTCCAGTTCAGGGCAATCCACTCACCGATTTCACTGAGCACTTCGTCCGGGTCAACGCCTGGATAGCGTTGACCCGAATATTCTGCTACTTTAATGGCGGTGTCCCACTCGTACTTGGTCAGCTCAGTCATTACCAACCGCCCGAGCTGCTAGCACGAGACCGTTACGCACACCGCGCGCATACACTGGCGGGTCGTCTTCCCCGAAGACCCCCACGTGATGGTCGTTCCACTCATCAACCATCAACCACAACTCGTCAGAAACCTGTACGCGCACTCGCTCGCGCACCGCGTTGGCAATCTTCTTGACCAACTCCGCGTTTCCATCCCAGGGGTCGTGGGTTATTATGATTTTGATAATCTGGTCTTCTATTGTGTAACTCACGCCGCCACCTCACGCAGATCCACCCGATTAATCGCCTTACCGCCACGCGACCACGAGCCGCACACGCGGCACTGGTATTGCTGAAACTTGCCCTGTTTGGTGAAGGCGTAGCCTTCACGACGAAGGTTTCCGCTGCCACATTCGCGGCAATGGTCCCCCTCCAGGCCGTCATGTAGCGCTACATTCGGGGAGTTGACCAGCCACGGCTTCAACTCGTTGTGGACCTCTTCCAGCAGCGTGACGTCGCGCTTGTTGTATGTGCGCATGGTGCGCCAAGCTTTCTGGTCCCCCGCCAGGCACTTCACCCACAGCTCGTGTCCTTCATGCGGCGCCTTATTCTCAAGTCCAAGCCAATGAGCCACATAGGCAAGCTTGTTGCTGGCCAACTTGAACCGACGTCGTACCGTCTCCAGAATGTCAAGTTGCTTGTAAGGGGCTGGCGGGGCCAGCCCCGCAGCCTTGAATTCGCGATTTAGGTGCGGAACGTCGAATTTCTTGCCGTTGAAGTGGACCACCACATCAGCCTGGTCGAGTAGGCTGTGCGCTGCCTCGACCATTTGCTCATTGCCCACGCCATCAGGGTTGTAGCCCCCCGAATAGAAGTGAATTTTCTTCTCGCCACGCCACTTGGCCGCAAATGACAGCATCTCTGTTGCCTGCTGAAGCTGTGCAAGAGAGATGTTTTGCTGCCACAAGCCCCACACATGCGCCAGATGCGGCGACGTCTCGATATCGAGATACAAAACCCGCAATTTTCCCTCGTCTCTCAGGCGCTCGTTTCGCCCAACTCAATCCTCGGCCGGGGTTAGCCTGGGTCAGGCATTACCGACTACCTTCACTACTTTGATTATGACTTTAAGTCAAACGATTTTCAAGTTCATCCGGACCATAATTAACGTAAATGCTGTTAGGATCCTCACCCTCTGGCATCTCAATGACACGAGCCCAGCTCACTTGGTCCCTAACCTTCTTTGCGAATGCTTTGCCAGCATCATCAGGATCACGCACAACAACGACTTCCGGATACGATTCCAGCAGACGAGTCCAGTGCGGATACCATTTGGCTGCGCTACCAGTCGCCAATGTGGGGCAACCAATCAGCTCCATGACAATCGCGTTGAACTCGCCTTCCAGAACATAAATGCGCTCATCGGCATCATGAAGCGCCTGCACGTTGTACAACAGGTCATTGCCCGGGAGGTATTTGGCATGCCTGTCAATGCCCTTGCAGTCGTGGTCTTTGATGCAGCGGAACTTAATTGTCGAGACTCCCGCTGGGGTCAGGTATGGTATCGAAATCCGGCCCCGATAATGTTCATGTTCATCAAGAATCGGCTCCTCGACGTATCCGAGACGGAACCCATCGACCGCCTCGTCCGTCCACAGCCCCCTGCGATCTAGATACAAAGCGGCCCGCTCGTTCTCCAGTAGGCTCTCGTGATACGTCCGGGCCGCCTCCTCCAAGGCTCTTTTTTGCGTACTCGACGGCCTCGCCAAAGCTCATTCCTCTCGTTTTCATCAGTAGCTCAAACACGTCACCAGCCATCCCGCACGTGAAGCAGTGAAACAGCCCTCGCTCGTAATGTACGGACGCCGAGGGCGTCCGGTCTTCCCCGTGCCAGGGGCAACGGACTTGCTGATTGCCGTGTTCGGGGATGACGTCGACGTCATATTCGGCTAGCAGGTTGACCAACTGAGCAGAACGGCCACCCTCCTGGGTGGCCGTCTTGCCTTTCTTTCTGTGGACGAATTTACTCACCAGCCCAGCCCTCTAGTTCTCGCATCATCGGTGTGAAAACGCCCAGTGGCAGCACCACAAGCCACTGGTCAATCTTTTCTGGGCCATAGCCGTCAGGGCGCCACACCACAAATGGCGTATCGTTTTCAGCGTTCTTGACGGCCTGCCTTACGGCAGCCGTCAGAGAACCATCTCGCGTAGCCTTTACTTCAGGTGCCCAGCCTGGCATGCCCTCAATGTCCATGCCAGGCAATGATGCCGGTCGCGAGCGGGCCTGAAACCAGCCACGATTATTGAACCATTCGGCGAGCAACTCCTGCGTTTTGCGACCTCTTCTTACACGACTAGTCGCCATCCGTGAACTCCACACACAATTCGTTGAAGACATCTGAATATGTGTCACGAAGCACATCCTTAACGTCTTCCGGATCCGCATGCGGCGGGTATGCTACGCGCACATCTATCGTGATCTCATCAACATATCGATTCGGCTCTTTGCCGCCATCAACTTGTTTGCGCTGCACGCGACCAACGTTCTTACGTCTGGCCATCGAACACCTCGTCAGCTATTTTTTCCTCTAAGTCCAGGACCAGCCGCTCTGCTTCCTCAAGAATCCGCCATGTGTCGTAACGCAAATCATCTTCATCGGCGTAGACTTCAAGAAAAAGCGAAGCACCCATTATGCGGCGCTCAACAGAAAGTTTCTTTTTTTCAGTCACGGCGATCCATCGCTTCCTGTAGTTGAATGGCGAGCCTGCCGTCCTCCTCGGCAAGAGAAACTTCGTGCACACAGTCGTTGCACATATCTTCAACGAACGGTTCGTTGCACATATCTACTCCAGTGTTTTTTGGCGACTGGTGCGCGTGCAAGATGTCAATCGACAATAATCACAGTTGATCCACGTACACATTCCGCTGCCAGCACAGTGAAAACGCACGCCATCGCCAACACGTCTACACTTCGGACATTGCGGATCCGTGGTGGTAATCACGAGATATCTCCGAACGTCATCGTCTGTGGGTTGTGTGGAATCCATACAGCAGAATTGCCACTTCTGTCAGAAGGCCCGTGGCGGTGCTTCACGACCGCCACGGGTTGCCCCCTCTGCGGATCGTGATCGCCCATAGTTAGCATCAGGCTCTGCTTCACGGAGGCCTTGCCGAGTACCCGGTCACGCGACGGGCAAACGCTCTTGTACTCGCCATCAGACACGTGGTGCAGGCCAATCACGGCCGAATTGGTGCGCCAGCCGACCCCCGCGAGGGTCCGGCTGGCTTCACGCACGGCAGCCCACTCATCGGCGGCATCAGTCTCGACGTCGAAGAGGTTGTCCATGATGATAAAATCCGGCGTAGCACCCCACTTCTCATCAAACGCAGCAATCTCCTCTTCGATAGCATCAAAAGTGATGTCTGGTTCGAAGCTCCACTCCAAACCCTGTAGCCGCTCAAGGTCGTCAAACTCGGTCGCACGATACTGAGCCTCGCTCTTCTCCGTGCTCTGGCCATTCAGCATTGACAACGCCCGAACCGTTTGCACACGTTCGGGCGAGTCAGCGCTGAAATACAGCCCCACCAGGTTATGGTCAACGACCCAACGCACTGCCATCCACAAAGCCAACTTCGACTTGCCAACGCCCGACTGAGCCGAAACCTGCGTGAACTCTTTACGCCGGATCCGCGCTTTCCACGGATGCTCCAGCTGGGGAAAAACCTGCGGCAAGGGTTCGCCACCACCGTCTTTCCTCTTCATCGCCCCAGAAAGCGTCAGCATTATCTGTCTCTCCGTCGTAAGTTGCGGGCCAAGTCACCATTCCTCCAGTAAGTCGGCCTTCTTGACACGAAACTCCGGCTGTTCGTCACGAACGACAATTTGACCGAAGAGCCTGGCGAGGGCGCCGTCAAAGGCGCCCTCCGCCACCTGACCAAACGCATGCGCCAAGCACCGACCTGACGAATCCTCAACGGAAAACTTGGCCATGGTGTTGTTGTTGCGAATGGACTTCTTCTCGACGTCCAGGACTAGTCCCACTAGCGTGAGCTTGCGTCCGTCGACCCCGTCGCGCACATCTGCCGAAGTACTGGCACCCTGCTCTATGTCTCTGCTCAGGTAGTCAAGCGGATGGCCAGTGATGTAGAATCCGAGCATCTCCCTTTCCTGACGGAGAGCCTCTCGAAAACTCAGCTCTGGCAGGGCTGGGGCCTCAGAGGGTGGGTCAAGCGGGGCGTAGTAGCGCCCCGCTTTTCCTTTCCGTTCCCTCTGTGTCCGCTCCAACTCCAGATCCGCAGTAGCCAGCAGGCCACGCCGGACCATCACCTACCTCCTGGGTGGAGGGGTGAGAACCAGAGCCACGATCAGCAACCCGAAAACGACAAGGCCGAGCCAAACAACCGGATCCATTATCGATCCCTCAGTTCCTGAATCTGCTCAATCACATACCGCTGGCGATCACGAACAGACATGCGCTCGAATGCCATCAACTCCAACTCGCGCTTTTGGTCCCGGGCTCCCCTTACTCGCTCTCGATCTTCCGGCTCAAGAAGCCCTACGGCAGCGCGCGCCGTTGTCCGAAGGCGCGAAAGCTCACCTTCAATCGTCTTCAACCTTTCCCGCAGGTCGCCCCCGTGGGAACAGCCCACATATCGGACTTCTGCTGCACGCTTGCGTCGCATTACTGCTCCCACGGCGGAATATCGTCGTCGTCATCGTCAGATGACGCGACCGCACCGCCGTTGGCGATCTCGATGTCCTGGTCAGTGGGGTCCTTCAACCACCACGACTCGGGGCTACCCTCAGAAGCCCGCTCCTTGACCAGGCGACCGAGCACTTGTTCGCCCACCTTAGAGCGAAGCTGGCGGGCCAAAGCGCTGCCCATTAATTTGGCACGAGTGAACGTTTCGCCGGTTTCAAACACAGTCACGTTCCCATACGTGACAGGCTTCTCGCCGTACTTTCCATCTTCCTTGGTCACCTCAAGCACCTCAACACCCAAAAGCTCACCTCGATGCTCGTCATTCTTAAAGAACGACGTGGGCGCTGCCGATCCTGGCTTCTTCCAGTTCATGCGATCTCCAGCTCCTCACGGCGCTTACGCGCCAGCTCTGTGTGCTCGTTTGTCCAGCGAGCCTTATTCAGCCTGTACAGGGTCTTAAGCGCATCGCCATCAGCGGCAGATGCGATCTTCGCTTCAAGAGAATTCGACACCTCAGAGGGCTCCTGGACCTCCGTTTCTTCAAAAGCCTTTTTCGGAGCGGTCTTCTTGGGTGGCGCCTTCTTCGCAGGCTTGGTGCTCTTGGGCTTCTCGGCCTTTGGCTCCGAGTTGTCCTTCTGGACAAACTCCGGAGGATCGGTCAATTCCTCAGCGGCAGCGAACAGTCCGCGATATCCTCGCGATGTTTCCACCACTAGCTCTAGCAGCGATCCGCCCTGAGGGCCGGATCGTGCCTCACGCAAAAGCTCGTTCACTTCTTCTGCGCTTTCGCCACCAATCACGATCCACGGGGCGTCATAACCGGTTCCCGCCTTGAGGGTGACATTCACCTTGTGATCACTCATGCTGCCGCCCTGGGGTTGTAGGTAAGCGCCACGCCACTCATGCCTTCGCGAATCTTGGCCTGATACTCCTCATCGCTCACATCCAGCGTAAAATAATTTGGCGCGAAACCCTCGCCAATTAGTACGCTTAGCAGCGCCGCCGCGTCTTCCGAATCCATGACAGGCACTTCCAGGCGAAATACCTTTGAATTTCGTTCCTGCTCTTTGCTCACCATGAAACCTCCACCACTGCTTGATTGATCAGGTCCAGAACACGCTCCGCGTCTTCTTCCCCTAGCTCCACACCGTCAGGAGCGTACTCATCAAACAACTCGAACAAGCTGATATACTCAACATCCTTACCATGGTCGCGAATCACAAATCGCGCATACTCCATAAGTTCGTTTTCGGTCATTACTCACGCTCCAAAAGCTTTGCTCGCACAAAACAATCCTTCGCCTCCAACAACTTCCGCAGTCCCGCTGTAAGCTCTGGGATGTCATCCACAATTCAATCCAAGATTTCGGTCTTGGCAGTCCACATGACCTCCGACACATCTTTTAGGTCTGGCGAAAGATGTGAATATTCAAAGAACTGCTCGATTGCCTCAACGCTGTGATGTCGTGCTATCTCTACTTCTTTCCTTCCACACAATGCTTAGCCACCGTGCACGTGTTACACAGGCTTGATGGCACGGTGAAAAACACCTGATTGTCGATACCCTTTTGAATTTCTTGGCTTTCACGCTTCAAGTATTCGACCGAAAACCGTTCCTCGCTTAGGTCAACCATCACCTGCTTTTCTGGATCCCTGCGTAACATCAGGTACATGCCCCAGCGCGGCCGAACGCCGTACTCTTCCTCAATGGCGCACGCATACTCGCCGAGCTGGCGTTCGTTTGGGTAACTTGAGCCACTCTTGATGTCGACAACAATCAACTCACCGGTGTAAGGATGAACATATATCCGGTCGATAAATCCATAAAATGCTTTGTCTTCAATCCACGGAACCTTGTACTCCAACTCGATAGCCCTCTGCCCATCTGGGGTGACCCAGATGGGCCATCCTTTGGCCTTTCTCCACTCCGCGAAACGCTGAAGCATTGCCGGACCATGCGTGGTCCACCAATCAATGCTTTCCTTGTCAGGCCACTCCTTAGTGGCCTTCCCGGTGTGGATCCATTCTTCGAGCGGGAAGTCGGTCTTTTTCAGTTCCTCTTGCAAATGACGGTCGAACCACTCACCGAAAAGCTCTTGAGTTTCCGTCTCCTGCATCACAACCCCGAATACGGATTTCGAATTACGTTGTCATCAAAACCGTCACTTTCGCAAAACCGATACCCACTCTTAAAGCCCTCACCCCACGCCTTCTCGGCCATATCTGCACTCTTCTCAGCCACATAAGCGTTGATGGTAGGGAGGAGGGCGTCGATCATATGCAACGCCCACTTATGCGCCTCCTCGTCTCCCGGATAGTCACCAGGAGTATCAAGCAAACGCCTTGCCAGCGCCTCTCGCAGCTCACCCTGAACAATCGGTGCAGTGAGCAAATCAGCATCCGGTCGCGCTGCCTGCACAGCCTCCATCAAGTCATCCTGGTTGAAAAACCCCACAGTCCTGGCATCGCCGTACCCCATCGGGCCGAGGGCCACGCGAAGTTCATTGTTTTGAGTTGACCCCAAGAACAAATCGTAGAATCCATAACGGCCGTGCACCTGAACAACGCCGTCATGCCTAATTTCCCAATTACGTTCAGTTGGTGTCATCATCGACCTTTCCCCAGTTGGTCACATAGCGGCGCATTGGAGCCTGACTGCAACATGCATCCGAAAACAATTCAGCCTCTTCCCGCGAGCTAAATGTTCCCCGCCATTCCTCGGGCTCGCCCATCAAATCTGTGGTCACCCACTCCTCGCGCATCTCTGGCCACAACAGGCCAGCGTCGGCGAGCGCCCGGACGACCTCCTCGATCGTGAGACCGTCGCCCATCGCCCAGCCATCGCCGATCGGGTCCAGGCGCTGGTAAGCCGCCTCGATCGCACCTTCAGTTGGCGTGGTCATCAGGCCTCCTCAAAAAGCTCTGGCTTGCATCGCCAACACGCCTCACCGTCAGGGCCGCCGCATGTTGCCCTGGCCACTAGCCCCCACCACTCGCGGAGAGCGAAGGTGAAGCGCCCGCAGATATCACACTTCACGGCTGCCACCCAATCCCACGGCGTAACTGCGGATGCGGGCTGCCTTAACGTCTAGCCACCGGTCAGGCGAGTAAGAGGTTTCCGGGTCTTCCGGGTCTCTGAGGTTCCAATGACCCGGACTCTTGTGTGCACGCATACCTTTAGCCGCTTCTTCCAGGGCCTTGGCACGCTCGCGGGCGCGGTCCCGGCGGAGCCACTCACTAGCGAGAATGGCCTCAGCCAGCTCATCAAGGTCGCTCATCGCTTACCTCCCATGATCTCTGAAGAGCCGAAACCACCGCGTAACCTAACGACTTGCCAGTTGCTTGCTCTTGTTCGAGGTGGATCTTCGATACCGGACCCAAATAATGGCCCCCAAGATAGATATGGATAATTTCTTCATCCGGATTGCTGCTCATCACTCAACTCGCTGAATTCGATACGGTGCTCCCGCTCGCTGAGCTTCGCGGCGAAAATCGTCAGCCATTGCCCAGACACCACGCGGCCACAGAATCAACAACTGACCATCAGACTCGTGGACGCTTCCCCAGGTGTTCGGAAACCCCAAAAGCGGATTCTCCACGTTGTCACCTTCACGAAGCTCGTGAAAATCAGCTTGTAGCGTGATCATCCTCCACCCTCCGCTCAATCTCCCACTTCAAGCCATTAGCTTCCATAGCGTTCTCGAAATCCTCGGCGTACTCCCACGGAGCACCTCGCTGGATAAACAATGATGTCCGGCCATCCGGTAACCCGTCCCACAGAATGACCGGCTCACCGTCCTCCTTTTCGACCACTTCACCCCAAACATCACGCGCGTCGGCGAACATGTGTGGGTGACGTACTCGATCACCACGAAGCAGAACCCAATAACCAGGTCCAAGCCGAGTAGCTAGCTTTCCCACGGCCACAAGATCTCCAATCGCTTAGGCCCCCACCGCCCTGTGCAGTGGGCGCAGGCATAACTTGGAAGCTCCCAGTGCTCACACCAATCCTCAGAAGCAAACCCCTGAGGTGGCGGCATTTCCGCCGCCGTCACGAGTTGACCTCTTCACACCACAGCTCCTTGCGGTCAATGACCTCTGTGGCTGAATGGACCGCAGAGCCAGCAGCTCCCGCGATCATCGGGCGCTGCTGTGCCCGTTCGACGTAGCGCAACTGGTATTTGCGCGGGCACTCTCGGTATGTCTTCAGCGACGACGACGACACGTAATCGCGCTCTGTGCTGTTGGCCATGTTCCTAATGTAACCGTGCGATGCACGGTACGCAAGTATCTAGCCAAAAAGAATCCCCGGCGGCTCGCCGGGGATTCTTACCGGGGTCAAGTCAGGGATAGACCCCGTAATCATGAAAGAACCATTCGCAATACTCATCCCACGTCATGGGCTCCTCATCGAACACTTCATCGAACGGCTCCGCCTGGCTCCCCCGCGATTCATTAGCAGCCACCCTGCATCTCCTTCCACCCTTATTTGCGTTGCCGCGAACGGTATCAGGCCACACAACACAACGCAACAACATCTCACGGTTACAAACTCTATCTGTGACGATTCAAGGGCAAAAGGCCCAGGTCGGACGTTCAAACCTCTTGGTACCTAAACGTTATTGTTGATCATGCAATAAACGTTCAAACAATTTTCGACGAGGATGAAGTTGCACAACGGGCGAAGATATGTTATTTTGCGTCTCGGCCGCCAGGCCGAGACGCAACGTGGTTCATGAACCAAGAACTATGTTTATAAACTAAGTTCTTAGTTTCTAGAAATTTATTCTTAGTTCTAAACACAAAAGACCCACGCCCCCGTAGGGGGGCGTGGGTCTCTATGTTCCTAGTTTCTAGTTAAACCCCACCGTCACTATTGGCAGGGTTGGATGGATCTTGGACTGTGGAACCGTAGACCTTTGAAGTTTCTTGAGTCCCAAGCTTGCCGAGTACGCCCAAACCACTTGCTCTTGACGGCATTCATCTAAGAATTTGTCAACCAAACGTTCATGGCGCTCGCTGAGCTTGACGCCTGCTTCTCGATCAAACGCCCACTTGATGAGCTGAGCCTTGTATCGCCGACGGTCGTCGGCAGACATCTCCCAAGGCAGCGTACGCGCACGCTTGAGCAGACCTAAACGACGCAGATGCCACCGCACCGCCTCGCTGGTGACCTTCTCGCCGGTTTCAGTTTCAATGCGGTCAACCATCTCAGCTACCGACAGGCCCTCGGCGTGCCACTGTTGTAGCACCCAATCTTCCGGGACCGTGCGTTCGCGCATTTTTCCTCCCCTTCGTGGTGAGTCTGCAACCATTGTTGCGCACCGTGCGATGCATGGCAAGGGCAGGCGTTGACACGGCTGACAAAACACCATAGGGTCTAACATCGTAGCTGTTCGCAAAGCATGCGGTTGTTGTAGGCGAACACATCGTGCTGGAAGTCGTTGAGCGAGTACAGCCACCCGACCATCGCCCCGGATGTCTGCCGGGAATCGTCCAGCGTCTTTGCCGCCTCCTCGGCGCGGGCGTAGAAATCCGGGAAATTGCCCGACTCGTTGATCCGCACACCCCAGAGGATCACCGACGGCCGGTTGCGGTTACGGCGGACCATCACCTCGACATCCCGGACTGCCAGATCCCGCCATGCCTCGTCACCGACGTATTGCCATCCGGGTATCTCCTCGAATACGAGCATGCCCAGCTCGTCGCACGCGTCCATGAAGGCAGCCGACTGGGGATAGTGGGCACAGCGGACCGCGTTGCAATTGAGCTCGTTGCGGAGCAGTTCGGCGTCGCGGCGCTGCACCCGAGCCGGCATGGCCATCCCGGCATACGGGTAGGTCTGGTGGCGATTCAGACCGAAGAGCTTCACGCGCCGGCCGTTGAGGTAGAAGCCGTCCACCTCGAAGCGCGCCTCGCGGAACCCGATCCGGGTGTCGTACTCGTGCACCGGCTCGTCGCCCACCACCAGGGTCGCGACCACGTCGTAAAGCTGCGGGTCGTCGACGTCCCACAGCCGGATGTCCGGGAGATCATCGAGTGTGGCGGAGACGGTGGCCCGGCCCGGTTCGGGCAGCTCGACATCGGTGGACGTGCGGGCGAGCTCGTCATCTCCGTCCATGAGCCGGATGTCGAGCCGCGCGGGTTCGGTGAGGGGTACCGAGCCGTCCAGCGTGCCCTCGATCTCGACGCGTCGTTCTGCGGAGAGGACGTCCACGGGCTTGGCGAACATGTCGTCGATGAATACGCGCGGGACCACCCGGAGGGTCACGTCGCGATAGAGGCCACCCGGCTGCAAGTAGTCAACCGTGATGGCGCCGTCGCCGTGTCCCGACGGCGGCACGTCGAGCCATCGCGCATCGACGACCACCGCCAGCAGGTTGTCCCCTTCGCGTACCGCGTCGGTGAGCTCGTAGCTGAACGGCAAGTATCCGCCGAGGTGTTGCTCGAGCTCGGTGCCGTTGATCGTCGGCGTGGCCGCCGTGAGCGCGCCCTCGAAGTCGACGAAGATGCGCCCGTCCACCATGTCACTGGTCAGGTCGATATGCCTGCGATAGATCCACCGGTCTTCCCAGCTCGCGACATCCCAGTTGCGCCACGAGAGGTCTGTCACCGTGTGCGGCAACGTGACCCGTTCGAATCCCGAGTCGTCGAACTCGGGAGCGGTACTGCCGTCGATGTACGTCCCGCCGAACAACCAGTCGGTGGTCAGGGGAACGCGCCGGGCCGCTTGGCCCCGAGGCCGGCCCGATGTGCCTGCCCAGGGGCGTGCGAGCACAGCCGTGGCCGCCAGACCGGCGCCACCTTCGAACAATTGCCGCCGCGAGATTCGGTTTCTGCTCATTGCCCACACTCCAGCCGCGCATCGGCCCAGTTCGCGCCGTCGTTGCCCTGACCATCCGGGGTCGGATCGGCGATGAGATCGAGCTGTTGAATTCCGGTGACGTTGACCGACACGCGCTCCGCAGGAGACGAGCCGGTGATCACCGGGCTTTCGTAGAGCACATCGCCGTCTCCGACGACCCGGAACTGCGCGCTTCCCGCGCCGCCTCGAACGTCGTCGATACCCACGACCGCGGAGAACCGCGTGCAGTTCCCGCCGAGATAGACCCCGACCAGGCTGCGCGCGTTCGTTCCGATTCCCTTCTCGTAGGTGTCGCCGTCAAGCCGGATCGGCCCGCCGTCGCCGGGGTCGAGCTCGCCGTTTGCCGCATCGCGCTCCAGCGGCCCGTATCCGTTCGTGGCCCAGGAGAACTCCATGTCGCTGACGTACACATCGTCTTCTGGTGCGGGTGGAGGTTCGACCGTCACCGCTCGGCTCGCGGTGACGGATCGGCGATCTCCGGGCGGGCCGAACGTTGCCGTGGCGGCCACGTTCATGTCGTACGGCGGCGGCTGGGCGCGTAATGGTGCTGCCCACCGCCAGCGCGACGTGACTGAGCTGCCCCGGCTGACGTTGTCGAACCGGGTGCCGGTGACCGGCGCGAAGATGCCCGGGCCGGCGATGGCGAGCACCACGTCACCGGAGCGCGGCACCTGGAAGGTGACGCTGACCTCGTTCACGAAGTCCGGAATGGACTCCCCGGGCGCGGACCGGGCCGACTCGAACGCGATGTCCCACACCGTCAACGGCGCATCCACCGATTCGGGGGCCTCGATCGTCAAGCCGTCCGCTTCGGTCGCGGCGCTCATGGTGTTGCTCCGATCTCGTGCATGGCGACTCCTCGTGATCGAAGGACTGGTGTCTGAGGTCTTACCATTACTCCCACGATTGGGCAACCGTCGGGCACGAAATCGACATTGCGTTCAGGTCCCCGGTCCCCGGAGCCTCACTTCTTGGCTCTGCGGAACGTCCAGGCCGACGTCCCGGCCTCTGGACGTTCCGCAGAGCCAAGAAGACGCATCTCAGCCAGCCTGATCGGCAAGCTGATCGTAGTCGTAGATAGCGATCACGCCGTTATTGATCTCGATCACGTTGTCATTCTCCAGCTCCTCCAGGACCGCTTTCAGCGACCGGCGGCGGGCACCGAGCATCGCGGCCATGGTGCGCTGGCTCAGCGTGACCCGGCCTCCCTCCGCCTCGTCCAGCAGCAGCCGGGCAACCTGTTCCGGCAACGAGCGCCCCAGCAACGCGAGGATGCGGTCCTGACTGGTCGTCAGCCGAAACGCGACACTCGACATCCAGTACCGCGCGAGCTCCGGGTTCGCCCGCATCAGCAGGTCGAAGCTCGCAGCACTCATGTGAAGGTACGTGACCTCGGTCAATGCCCGCGCGGTGTACGGCATGGCGATGTCCAGGAGCAGCTGGATGTCGCCGTCGACATCGCCGGAACCCAACGTGCACACCACCGACCGGCGCCGCCTGGAGCCCAGGGACAGCTCCACTCGCCCCGCACGCACGAGCCACACCCCACCGCCCTGCTCACCACGCTCGAAGATGACCGTGTCGCGATCCACCGTGCAGGTGTCCAGGGCATCGGCCAGGGCAGCGACGTCAGTGTGACGCAGTGGCGTGCCCTCGCCCCGGCCGACACACCGCGCTGCCCACGCGGCCTGCCGCAGGCTGGCATCGGCTCCGTCTACACCGAACCGGCGAAACGCGCCCCCGAGAACGCCGGCCGGTCTCGGCATACGCCCCATACCCTCATCTTGCCACTGTGAGTAATCTTGTGCCCGGAACGTGACGATGTAGACCACCATCGACGGACCGGCGGAATGCTGCCGGGTGGCGCCGCCGTGCCGTTTCGGTGGAAGGTCGCCCGGGCCAGATCGTTCAGTGCGTGGCGTCGGGAGCGAGCACGTCGCGCTGTTCGGGATGCCGTCGCATGTAGTCCGCCACGAACGTGCATTCGGGAACGACGTGCAGGCCACGCGAGCGGATGTCAGCGAGCACGCCGGAGACGAGACGACTTCCGATCCCCTGCCCTGTGGCCGAGTGCATCACCTCGGTATGCGTCAACACGATCAATCCCGGTTCGGTGCGATAGCGGATCTCGCCGAGCCGCTCACCGTCACGGATCATGTCGTATCGGGACTCTCGCGGGTTATCGCGGATGATGTCGTCACCAGAGGTCATCGAAGCCTCCCACACGGCTATCTCGGTCTGTCGTACAACACCGGCGGCTTCGTATGTAGTCCTTCACAGGTGGAAAGTTTCCGGCGCGACGGCGTGGTGCTCAGCGTCTTACCCTGGCACGTACCCACAGTTTCAGAATCCGTGGAGGCCTCATGGACATCGGCATCGGACTCCCCAACGCGTTGCTCGACGTACGAGGCCCGGAACTCGTGACATGGGCGGAACGCTCCGAACAGGCCGGCTTCTCCGTGCTCGGCACGATCGGCCGGGTCGTGTATCCCTCGCACGAGGAACTGATCGCCCTCGCCGCCGCAGCCGGGGCCACGTCGCGGATCGGCCTCATGACCACCGTGCTGGTCGCGCCACCTCGGCAATCCGTCCTGCTCGCCAAGCAGGCCGCGACTCTCGACGCGATATCCGGCGGGCGCTTCCGGCTGGGACTCGGTATCGGCGGCCGCGATGACGACTGGCAGGTCCTCGGCGTGGAGCCACGGGAGCGAGGCACCCAACTGGAGAGAACCATTCACCTGTGCCGGACGGTCTGGTCCGGCGCTCCCCCTGACGGCACCGCGCCTGTCGGGCCGGCGCCCATCGACCTGCCCATCGTCTTGGGTGGCTATTCCGAGCAGGCATGGCGGCGAGCCGGCCGCATGGCCGACGCGTTCCTCGCCGGTCCGATGCCACCGGAAGCCGTCGCCCACGCATACGAGATCGTGAAAGAGGGCGCCAGCGCAGCTGGACGCACCCCTCCGACGTTGTATGCTGCCCGCTACGTCGCGCTGGGCGAAGACGTCGCCGCCGAGGCTGATCACAACGTCGCGAGCTACTATGGCTTCGGCGGGCCAGATCTCGTCGATACCGTCAAGAACAGCGTCCTGCGCTCGCCTTCCGACGTGGCCGACACCATCAGCGCCCTGGAAGAAGTCGGCGTCGAAGAGCTCTGTCTCTGGCCCACCTCGGCTCATGCCCAGCAGGTGAACCGCATAGCTGAAGCAGCTCTGCGCTGATCGCGATCGCCGGCTCCTCGATCCGGCCAAACCGCCTTCGGCACGGGTGTTCGATGCGGCGGATCCGCCACTGGGTATCGTAGCTGAGCAGAGGCCAAGCGCATGTCAGCACCTGCTGACCGAGGAGGAACATCGTCATGTACGGCTCCGGCGTCCTGTTGGCCGACCGGTATCAGCTGGACGAACAGCTCGGTCGCGGCGGCATGGGCGAGGTGTGGCGCGCCACGGACCAGATACTCGGCCGCACCGTCGCGGTCAAGGTCATGCGTCCCGATCTGGTCGCCCAGTCCGGATTCGCACAACGGTTCCTCGCCGAGGCACGCTCCATGGCCACGGTCAAACATCCCGCGGTGGTCGACATCTACGACTTCCATGGAGATTCGTCCGAAGCGTTTCTGGTGATGGAACTGATCGAGGGCGAGTCGCTGGCACAGCGGATACGGCGAGTCGGGCGGATAGACCCGGCTTCTGCCATGAATCTGATCGCACGCGCTGCCGAGGCACTGCATGCGGCGCACGAGAAGGGCATCGTGCATCGCGACGTCAAGCCCGCCAACTTGCTGGTGACCGACGACGATCACGTCGTGCTGACCGACTTCGGCATCGCCCGCACGGATACGGCCACGCACCTGACAGTCACCGGCCAGGTCATGGGCACGCCGTCCTACCTGGCACCGGAGCAGGTGCTCGGCCGCCAGGCCACCCCCAGCTCCGACGTCTACGCGCTGGGCGTCGTCGCCTACGAGTGCCTGACCGGCAGATTGCCGTTCAGCGGCGAGAACTCGTTCGCGGTCGCCACCCAACGGCTGAACGAGCCTCCGGAGCCGCTCGATCCCGATGTGCCACCCGACGTCGCCACCGTCGTGCAGCGGGCACTGGCGGCAGAGCCAGATCACCGGTGGCGCTCCGCTCGCGATCTCGCCGAAGCCGCTCGGGCACCGGCCGCCCAGATGCAGCCGCAGAACGCGCTGCCGCAAAACGCGTTGCCGCAGAACGCCACGGCGGTCACCATCGCGGGTCCGGATGCCATGCCCACCCAGCACGTGCGGCCACCTGGAGGCTATCCACCCGCTGCCCCACCTCAGGTCCCGCCCAACGCCCCGACGGCTCGCGCGACCAGGCCCGCCACCAGGCAGGAGTATCCTCCTCCGCCCACCGCGGCGACGATGCGGGTCCAGCCGGATCCGCAGCCGGTGCGCCCTTCTCGCCGCCAGCCACCGACCACGGTCCAGCCGGCCTCGGAGCACGCCGCTCCTCCCCGGCACGAGCCGGCAGCGACCCGATCCCCGGACGAGCCGCGGCGACAGCGCCGGCCGCGAAGCTTGATCGTCGCCTGCGTGCTGCTCGCCGTGGCCTCGCTCGGTCTCCTGCTCTACGTCGGCGTGCTGTCATCCGTACGGGCGGACGTCGTCGACGTCGTTCGTGATCGGCTGGATCTCGACTACGAGATCGTCTTGAACGCCGTGCCGGTAGCCGCATGGCTGGTCACGGCGCTGTACGGGTTCCTGGCACTGATGCTCCTGCTGCTCGCGGTGCCGGTCGGGATAGGTAGCCGGGAGGCCCGCCGGTGGGCCTACAGGTTCGGCCTCATCACGTTGCTCGGCGCCGCTCCCCTGGGCGTCGTCGCCGCGATCCAGTTCAACCGGCTCGAACCCGGTTCCGGCTTCTGGGGCGCGTTGCTCGACGCTGTCCCGTCGTCCGCGATACAGAACGTGCTGGTCGCCGGGATCATTACGATGATCGTGCTCCTCGTCGCACTGGTTCTCCTGGCGACACGGCCGGTCAACGACTACATCGCAACTCGCCGCCGCTAGCGCGCCCACCCAGGACATCGAGGCGTGAGCCCGGTCACCAGACCGGGCAAAAGTGGCGATTCGTGCGCCCGATGCGTCACGCTGAACTCACACGCGTGGTCTGAAACGAGCGGGGGATCTGATGGGCTCTGCGAGCGGGGTGTCCGCGACGCCGACCCGGAAACGGCGCCGGGAGGGCCAGCCGTGGTATTCCCGCGCTGGCGTCCCGCTCGCGGCTGCGCTGGCCGCCACCGCTGGCCTGGTCTCGCTGGTGATCGGTGTCGTGATGCTGTCCGGGCACTCTGGTACCCGCGACGACGTGTCCGCCATCGACGCCGAAGCCGCCGACGTCGAAGAGAGAACGGCCGACCTCCGGAACGAAGCAGCGGAGCTGCGGGGCCGGATCACGACGCTGCCGGACGTGATGACGGAACTGGACCGCGGTACCGCTGACTTTCTCGCGGCCGTCGAGAGCCAGGCGCAGCTGTGGAACTCCCTGGGCGACTGCCTGACGTCGGCGCCCGACGTCGTTCCCGATCCCGAGCTGGCGGCCTGCTTCGAGGAACATCTCGACGCTTTCGAGGCCGGTACGCGCGCGGAGACAGGAGCCGTCGAGCGGCTGCGGGACGGACTCGACCAGGCAGAGGAAGCCGTGGAGGTGGCCGATGACGCCCGTGGCCAGTGATCGGCGCGCCGTCCTGCTGACGCGTCGCCGCGCCCTCCTCGCAGCTGTCGCCATGCTCGTCGTCGGGGCCGTGGTACTCCTCCTCGGGTTCCGCGCAGCGGACGAGGAACGAGCCGCGGCCGAGGAGCGGCTAGATGCGGCGCGGACCGATCTCGAATACGCGGTCACCGACCGGCGCGCCGCCGCCTTCGAGCTCGGGATTGCCGTCGATCTTGCCATGCCCACGATCTCGCAAGCGCGCGATGTCGTGCCCCTCGCCGAGGAGCTGCGCGACCGGGACGCGCGCATCCTCGAACTCATCACCGAGATGCGCGACGCCGAGGCCGAGGGAGAGGCTGAAGCCCTGAACGCTGCGAGCGCGGAGCTGTCGGACGAGGTCGATGACCTCAACGAGGCACTCGACGATCTACGCGACGCGATGGACCTCGACGGGGACGATGGCTCCCGTAGGGCGACCGTAAGGAAACGGTAAGGCCCGCCCGGCACTGTGGAATCACACGCCGGCGGCACGGGGCCGCCAGCACGGACCACAGGGAGCACCGATCATGCGCAAGCTCATCGAATCCACCTTCGTGTCGCTGGACGGCATCATCGACGACACCCGTCCCTCCACCGCGTCCCGCGCCGAACCACACCACTGGGGTCACCCCTACTGGGACGAGGACCACGGCAACTACGCCACCAACCTCGTACACTCCGCCGACGCCTTCCTGCTCGGCCGGGTGACTTACGAGGGATTCGCCGAGGCATGGTCCACGCGCTCCGGGCCCGAGGCGGACATGTTCAACACCATGCCCAAGTACGTCGCCTCCCGCACGCTGACCGAAACCACCTGGAACGCCACCCTCATCCAGGGCGACGTCGCCGAAGAAGTCGCCCGGCTCAAGGAACAACCCGGCAAGAACATCCTCAAGTGGGGTACCGGCGAGCTCGACCGCACTCTTATCGACCACGGGCTCATCGACGAGTTCCACTTCTGGTACTTCCCCGTGATCGTCGGAGCCGGCAAGCACCTGTTCGAAAACACCGGACTCGACACCACCCATCTCCAGCTGGCCGATATCAACCGATTCGACTCCGGCATCGCCGTCCACGTGTATACCCCGAAATAGACCGACCCCCTCAGGCCCGGTCCCCGCTCACCAGGGATCGGGCCTGCCGGTATGCTCCACCGGCTCATCTCGCACGAACGGGACCCGGTCGCGCCGGGCAGGCGGGGAGTATCAGCCCGTGCGCCGAGCGGTCGCCTCGATGCCCGCGAGGAGCAGGTCGAGGCCGAACGCGAAATAACCTTCGGGGTCTTCGCACTCGCTCAGGGGTACCGCCGCTTCCACGAGCCGCGGGTAGCGCTCCGGGGGCAAGGACTCCAGGAAGACCCGCGCGCGCCGCTGGGCGTCCTCCGATTCCTCCCCCAGAGCCGATCCGGGCATCGCGCTGACGAGGTTGGTGAGAGTGCTCAGCGCGTGCCGGGCGACCTGGGTCGCCTCTGTCGGCGAGAATCCGCCGCGCCGCAGGATGTCGAGCAGCGTTTCGGTAATGCGAAGGCTGCTCTCCGAGGTCGCGCTGCGGGTCGAGAGCAGCGGCGCGGTCGAGGGGTGCGAGCGCAGCACGTCGAGCATCGAACCCAGGAGCGTCCTTAATTGCTCGGGCCACGGGTCGGACGTCCGCACGGTCGGGTCGATCTTCTCGAAGATCCGGTCGACCATGCCGTCCAGCAGGTCGTCCTTGTTGCGGAAATGCCAGTAGAGAGCCATGGGCGTCACGCCCAGGTCCGTGGCCAATCGCCGGATCGTGACCGCTCCCAGCCCCTCCGAGTCCGCGAGCGAGAGCGCGGCCTCGATCACCGTGCGCGGGGTGAGGGACGTCTTGCCGGTGTCTGCCATGCGTTCTCGTCGCTCCATCGCCTCGTGATTGTACGCCGTACAGGATTCATGTACAGTGTACATGTACGTTGTATAGGAGGAAGGGTGACAATGAGCCTGAAGAAGTGGTTCTACCGCGACGGGCGTCCCAACCGGGTGGCGCGCGTCCTCGACCGATGGACAGCTGCGCTCTATGCTCGCGGGATCGCCCCGGACCGCCTCGTCGAACTCGAGGTGCCGGGGCGGCGATCCGGCGCGACCGTCACATTGCCGCTGGTCATGACCGTCGTCGAGGACGAGCGCTATCTCGTTTCCATGCTCGGCGAGACGACGAACTGGGTGCGCAACGTGCGAGCCGCGAACGGCGCGGCCGCCATCCGCCACGGCCGCCGCGAGGAGGTCTGCCTCGAAGAGGTGGCACCGGAACGCCGGGCACCGGTGCTCAAGGCCTATCTGAGCCGAGCACCCAACGCGAGAGTGCACGTGCCCGTGGCCAAAGACGCACCGCTGGCCGAGTTCGAGCGCGTGTCACCGGAGTTTCCCGTATTCCGCGTCCTGCCCAGGAACGGTGCCTGATGGCCGTACGGAGGGTAGCTATTCGACGCCGCTCATCGGGCCTGCTCCCCCACCCACCAGAGACCGCGCCTCGTCGGGCGTTAGCTCGGCACCCCGGGCGAACAGGGTGTCGAAGTCCGGCTCGGCGGCGCGAATCGCATCCGTCACCCGGTCCAGCTCGTCGCGATCCGACGCGGACAGCGGCTGCCCGCTCTGCTGCCGGGCGGCATCGGCCGCACCTAGCAACTGCGCCGCCAGACCGGGCCTCCCGTCCCCGACGAGTGCGGCGGCGACCCCCGTCAGCGCCCACGCCATGCCGCTCACCGAACCCTGGTCCCGGAACACGTCGAGGCCCTCCCGGAGCGCGTCCAGCGCCCCCGCCGGATCACCCCGCTCCGCGACCAGAAGCCCCAGCTCGACCAGCACCATCGAGAGGTAGGGCGGATGGCCGTCACCCGCGTGTTGTCGCCGGGCCGCCGCGAGTAGCCAGCGCAGGTGCTCCTCGGCCAGATCGAGCTTGCCACTGCGGCGGGCGGCGAATGCCAGGCTGATGGTGGCGAACACCTCACCCGGTCGCTGCCCCTGCTCGGCAGCCAGCCGCCGCGCCTGTTCGGCACTTTCCAGGGCGTTGGCGTAATCGCCGGCCTGGACCGAGAGCCAGGCCAGCCAGCCGAGCCGGCCGGCCACATCGGCCCAGAGCCCCAGATCTTCGGCAATCTGCAGGCCTTCCCGGCTCAGCCGGAACGCCTCCGCGTGATCGCCGGTCAGGTCCGCCAGCCCGATCAGCCAGTCGGTGGCCTGCAGCACGCCCCAATCGTCGCCCAGCTCCCCGAACAGCTCGGCGCTGCGCCGGGCGTCGTCCTCCAGCGCGGCCAGATCACCGCGGATGTGCGCCAGCATGGCCCGCGTGCTCAAGGCGGCTGCCTCACCCCAGCGATCGCCGGCTGCCCGGAAGGCGTCGATCGCCCGCTCCAGCAGCTCTCCAGCGGCTTTCTGGTCCCCGACGTCGATGATCGCCGCGGCGAGGAACCACTCGACGCGAGCCCGATCGAGGGGTCCGCCCACGTGACCGTACTCGCGCAGCACGTCTGCCGCCTGCTCCGGCCCCGCCTCGCCCTGCCGGATCGCCAGACCCGCCTGCCATGCACGGGCACTGGCCCGGAGGTCGGGCGGCGCATCGCCCTCGACGTCCAATGCGCCGGTCAGAGCCCGACGCGCCTCGGTCAGCCGGCCGCGCAGGAACCAGTACCACGACAGGGCCTTGGCCAGGCGCAACGCCGACCCGGCTGCGCACTCGTGGCGGAACGCGTCCAGGGCTGTCCGCAGGTTCGCCGCCTCGGCATCCAGCTTGCTCAGCCATTCCCGCTGGCCGTGACCACGCAGCTGCGGCTCGGCCCGTTCGGCCAGGCTCAGGTAGTAGTCGGCGTGCCGCCGCCGCACCGCCGCCTCTTCCCCGGCTTCCCGCAACCGGTCCAGGCAGTAGGCGGAGACCGACTCCAGCAGCCGGAACCGGGGCCCGTCGTCACGCACCACCAGGGAGCGGTCAACCAGCCCGGACAACACGTCCAGCACGTCGCCGGCGGGGACGTCCTCCCCCGTGCACACGGACTCGGCCGCGTCCAGCGTGCACCCGCCCGAGTGGACAGCCAGGCGGCGCAGCACGGCCTGCTCGCGCCCGGTCAGCAGTTGCCAGCTCCAGTCGATCACCGCGGACAGGGTGCGCTGCCGGGCCGGCGCGTCGCGCGGGCCGGCGCCCAGCAGGCCGAACCGATCCTGCGGCACCTGCAGCCGGGACGCCAGCCCGCCTATGCCCAGCGTCGGGACCCTGGTGGCGGCCAGCTCCAACGCCAGCGGGATGCCGTCGAGCCGCCGGCACACCTCCGCCACCCCGACCACCGAATCCAGCTCCGGAACCAGCCCGGCTCGGGACAGGAACAGCCGGATGGCGGGAGATTGGACCAGCCGGGCCGGGTTGTCCGTATCGGGAATGTCCAACGGCGGCAGATCCCAGCGGGCCTCGCCACGCACGCGCAGGGGTTCCCGGCTGGTCGCCAGGATCCGCACGCCAGCGGCTTCCCCCAGCAACCAGGCGACCAGCGTGGCCACCGGTTCGATCACGTGCTCGCAGTTGTCGAGCACCAGCAGCATCTGCCGTTCCCGCAAGGCGGTTGCCAGCCGCTGATTCCCCGGTTCCGGATCCCCGGGCGCATCCGGGATGGACAGCGCGGACAGGATCGGCTCGGCCGGATCGCCCGAGCCGTCCCAGGCAGTCAGATCGATCAGCCATACACCGTCCGGGTACATCTCCACCAGGGATCGCGCCGCCGCGATGGCCACGCTGGTCTTGCCGACGCCACCCGGGCCGGTGAGCGTGACCAGGCGCCCCGTGGACAGCAGCTCTCGCACACGCTGCATCGTCTGGTCCCGTCCCACCAGCTCGGTCACCGGCGCTGGCAGGTTGGTGGTGGGCTTCACCGGCCGCGGGGCCGGCGCCGGCGCGTCCTCCGACGGGTCGCCGGCCAGGATGGCCTGGTGTAACGCGGTCAGTTCGGCGCTCGGGTCCAGGCCCAGCTCGTCAGCGAGCTGATGGCGCAGATCCTGAAAACTCTCCAGGGCTTCGCTCGCCCGGCCGGCCCGATACAGCGCCCGCATGTGGGCCGCCCGCAGCCGTTCCCGGTACGGCTGCCCGGCCACCTGCTCGCCGAGATCCCCGACCAGCTCGCGGTGCTCACCGAGCTCCAGCCGGGCTTCCGCGTGGGCTTCGACGGCGGCCAGCCGCTGCTCCTCCCACCGGGCCGCGGCCGAGCGGGCGAACTCCTCGTCGGCGAAGTCCGCCAGGAACGGTCCGCGCCACAGATCCAGCGCGTCGGCGAGCAGCTTGGCCCGAGTGCGCGGGTCGTCGACCGCCCATGCCTGCCCGAGGAGGGCGTCGAACCGCGCCGCATCCACCGCGTCCAGGCCGGCCAGCAGGGCGTAGCCCGGGGACTGGGACACCACCAGCTCCCGGCCGCCCGCCTCCGCGCCGGCCAGTACCCGGCGTAGCTGTGAGACGCGCACGTGCAGCGCGCTTGGCGGGTCGGCTGGCGCCGCATCCCCCCACAGATCGTCGACCAGGCGATCGATCGACACCGCACGCCCCTCGTGGATCAGCAGGTCGGCCAGCAGCGTGCGTACCAAGCGTCCGGGAACAGGAACCGGCTCGCCGTTGTCGGTCCACACGGCCAGTGGCCCCAGCACCCCGAATCGCATCGGTCCAGACTACGAAACCCAGGTGCCGCACACCGTATCGGGACCGACGATTCATCGGCTGGCTCGCGTCGCTGACGAGCTCCTCAACCTGCCCGCTGACTGGCGTGCAGGTGGGCGGTCCATGTGAGGTGCGTCACGTTCATTGCTTGCTCGAGCATGGACCGCCCTGTTAAGCATCCGGAACGGAAGCGGGCCGAAGCCACTGGAGCCGGCGCACCCGGGCGCCGAGCCGCGCCCTGCCGAACGTTACGCACGGCTGTAAGCGGCCGCCGCCGGAAGGCGCCCTTGACGTGCTCGAATGCCGGCTTGACCCCTTGTCAGGCGAGCTCGACCACACAATCATCGCAGCCAGTGTGATCAGCGCTGCCCGCCTCAGGAGGTCTCATGTCCAGTTACCGACGCAGGCCCATCGATCGTCGCAATTTCCTGGCTCTCGCCGGTGGCGGCACGTTGGCTGTCGCCTCGGCGGTAGCGGGCTTCTCGGCCGCGCCAGCTTGGGCGAACCCGCGGTTCGGGGAGAACCCGTTCTCGCTCGGCGTCGCCTCCGGTGATCCGCTTCCCGACGGCGTCGTCTTGTGGACCCGGCTCGCGCCGGACCCCCTGGCGCCCGATGGGCGTGGCGGCATGCCGGATCGGACCATATCCGTGCAGTGGCAGGTCGCGGAGGATCCCAAATTCCGTCACGTGGTGCGCTCGGGCGTGCACCGGGCGACACCCGAGCTCGGGCACTCCGTCCATGTCGAGGTGAGCGGGCTTCGGGCAGATCGCCAATACTGGTATCGCTTCCGGGCGGGCCCGGAGCTCAGCGAGGTGGGCCGCACCCGGACCGCTCCGGAACCTGGAGCGGCACTGTCCTCACTCGCCTTCGCGTTCGCGAGCTGCCAAAACTATCCCCAGGGCTACTACACCGCCCTTCGGCACATGTCCGAAGAAGATCTGGACCTGGTGATACATCTCGGAGACTACATCTACGAGGGGACCGCGCAGGGCAGCATCGGCCGTGGGCACCTGCCGGCCACGGAGTGTTTCTCCCTGGCCGACTACCGGGTCCGGTACGGCCAGTACAAGAGCGACGTCGATCTGCGTGCCTGCCACGCCGCATTCCCGTGGATGGTGATCATGGACGATCACGACGTCGACAACAACTGGGCCGCCGACCTCGACGGCCACGATAACGGTGGTGCAGAGTTCCTGGATCGCAGGGCCGCGGCGTTCCAGGCGTACTACGAGCACATGCCGCTACGGCAGGCAGCGCTGCCAGCGGGCCCGGACATGCAGTTGTATCGCCGGCTCGTGTTCGGCGACCTCGCCCAGTTCGACATGGTCGATACCCGGCAGTATCGCGACAATCAAGCGTGCGGTGACGGCCGGAAGTTCGACTGCGACGAGCGGCTCGACCCGTCGCGCACCATGCTCGGCGATGCTCAGGAAAGCTGGCTGCTGGACGGGCTCGGAAACGCGACCGCGACATGGAAGGTGCTGGCCAACCAGATCTTCATGATGCAGGGCGATTCGGCATACGGTCCGGAACAAGCGTTCGGCATGGACACCTGGGACGGTTACGCCGCGGCCCGCCAACGCCTGTTCGACGGGGTGCGCGACCGCGGGGTGGAGAACTTCGTCGTCGTGACCGGCGACGCCCATCGCAGCGTGGCTGCGAACCTCAAGGTCGATTTCGACGACCCGGATTCGGACATCGTCGGCACCGAGTTCCTCGGCACGTCCATCAGTTCTGGCGGGGACGGGCAGGACATGGACGCCTGGGGACGCCGGTGGCTGGACGAAAACCCGCACATGAAGTTCCACAACGTTCAGCGTGGCTATGCCCGCTGCGAGCTGACACCCAACGAGTGGCGTACGGACTACCGGGTGGTGCCCTACGTCAGCGAACCAGGGGCGCCGATCTCGACGCGGGCGAGCGTCTACGTCGAGGCCGGCCAGCCCGGCATTCAGCACGTCGAGGAGTAAACGGCGTCGTGCCGGGCCGTCGGCCGATCACCGACGGCCCGGCACGACGATCACACGTCCAGGCCATCCGGCGCAGGGGTCCTGGACGCGCTCCGGCCACCGATGTCCAGCCGTTCACCGGCCCAGGACCCGGTATTGCCGCGCGGCGAGCGGCAAGAAGATCACCGTGAGCACGGCGGGCCAGATTAGCGCGAGGGTGATCGAGTGCTCGGTGGCCCAGTTCTGCGCGTGCCAGTTGGGGTTACCGAACAGTTCCCGGATCGCGGTAGCGGTCGCCGACAGGGGGTTCCAGGTACTGGCGGCGCCAAGCCAGCCCGGCATCGTTTCGGGCGACACGAAGGCGCTGGAAAGGAATCCAACCGGCCAGACGAGGAGCTGCACGCCGGTCGCCGACTCCGGTGTTTTCAGCACGAGCCCGAGGTAGATGCCGACCCATGTGAACGCGAACCGCAGCCATATCAGGAGCCCGAAGCCGGCCAGGGTCAGCAGGAGATCGCGATGGCTGGTCCAGCCGACCAGCAGCCCCGCGAGAACCATGACGGCCAGGCCGACGGCGGCATTCAGCAGGTCGGCGATGCTGCGACCGGCGAGGATAGCGGGCGTCGTGACGGGCATGGCGCGGATGCGTTCGGTGACGCCCTTGGCGGTGTCGGCAGTGACGGCCAGGACCATGGACTCCAGCCCGAATAGCATCGTCATCGTCAGCATGCCGGGAACCAGGAAATCCATGTACTTCCCGTCCGGCACGGCCATGGCGCCGCCGAAGAGGTAACCGAACATCAGCACCATCAAGACGGGGAACAGGAGGCCGATCAGGATCGACCCGGGCCGGCGTTTCCAGTGCTGCAGGACCCGCCCCGTCAAGGTGATGGCATCTCGAAGGCTGCCCGCCGCCGACGTGCTCGGCCGGGTGGTAACTGTGGCGGTAGCGGTCATGACGCCGGCTCCGTGATCTGCTCGGTGGTGCTGGTGGGGTGTCCGGTGAGATGGAGGAAGACCTCGTCGAGGGTGGGTTTGCGGGTCACGGTCTCGACCCGATCGGGCCCCACCTTCGCCTTGAGCTCATCGGGTGTGCCCTCGGCGACGACCCTGCCGGCATCGATCACGGCGATCTGGTCGGCGAGTTGATCCGCCTCCTCCAGGTACTGGGTCGTCAACAGGACCGTTGTCCCGGACCCGACAAGTGATGTGATCGATCCCCAGACATCGATGCGGGCCCCCGGGTCCAGGCCGGTGGTCGGTTCGTCGAGAAACAGCACGGGCGGGGCCAAGATCAGGCTGGTCGCCAAGTCGAGCCTGCGGCGCATCCCGCCGGAGTATTGGGCGACCGATCGCTCCGCCACCTCCGTCAGGTTGAACTGGTCGAGGAGCTCGTCCGCCCGCTGACGAGCCGTGGAACCGGACAGGTGGTACAGCTTGCCGAACATGACGAGGTTCTGGCGGCCGCTCAGGGTCTCGTCCACCGACGCGTTCTGGCCGACGAGGCCGATCCGGTAGCGCACCGTCCGCGCGTCGGCGCGCACATCGCATCCGGCCACGTGGATTTGACCGGCGTCTGCACGCAGGAGAGTCGTCAGGATCCGCACGGCCGTGGTCTTCCCGGCCCCGTTCGGCCCCAGCAGGCCACACACCGTACCCGCCGCGACGGAGAGGGTGAATCCGTCCAGCGCCACCGTGTCCTTGTATCGCTTGTGCACGTCGATGGCCCGGATGCCCAGATCATCTGGGGAGTCCGGCCGCACACCCACTTCTTCGTATGCCATACGGAGAAGAATAGCAAAAACTACGTATGCCGTACCAAGTACGTCTTCTAAGATTGAGAGTCATGGCGACGGAAATCAGGGGCACCAGCGATCCAGCACGCACCATCGCGACCTTGTGGCGTACCCGGCAGTTACCGCAGCGCGGTCCCAAACACACCCTGACCATCGCGCAGCTAATCGGCGCCGCCATCGAGATCGCGGACGCCGACCAGGACCTGGCCACCCTGTCCATGCGACGCGTCGCCGAATCGCTGGGCGTCGGCACCATGTCGCTCTACACTTACGTCGCATCCCGCGACGAGCTGGTCGACGCCATGCTCGACACGGTCTACGGCGAGTCGATCCAGCAGTATGGTGAAGCGATACCGCAGTATGGTGAAGCGATCCACCGGTCCGGAACCCGTGAGGGCGCCGACTGGCGGGACGGGCTCCGCGAGGTCGCACACGTGAACTGGGACCTCTACATGCGCCACCCCTGGGTGCTGCAAGTGTTCACGGGCCGGCCACCGCTGGGGCCACACGAAATCGCCAAGTACGAGCGCGAGCTCAGCGTGATCGACGGCATCGGCCTCACCGACGTCGAGATGGACGCGGTCATCACACTCGTCCACACCCACGTCGAAGGGGTCGCCCGCCGGCGGCTCGAAGCCGACCTGGCCGTCCGCCGCACCGGCATCACCGATCAACAGTGGTGGGAGACCGTCCAGCCCGCCATCGCGGAGGTTTTCGATCCTTCCCAGTTCCCCCTCGCGGCACGCGTCGGCCAGGCCACCGGGCAGGCGCACCAGGCACCCCACAGCCCCGAACACGCCTACACGTTCGGCCTGGAGCGGCTCCTCCAAGGCGTCGAGGCACTCATCGACGAGAGAACCCGGACGTCCGCGTGACCGCGCCCGGTTCGGCCCCTGGGCGGTCAGTACATGCGGTGACGTCTATGATCGCCTCATGGCCGCGGGGCAGCACGAGAGCGGAATCACGATCGACCGGCTCGCCTCACGCCAGGCCCGCGCGGCCGGCGCCGTCATTGCAGCCAGCCATGCTGACTACCCGGCATTCCGGCAGATCTTTCCCGACCCCATCATGCGACGGCGTGCCCTGCTGCCGTTTATGACGGCCACGGCCCGCGATGCCGCTGCGCATGGTCACGGACTCGTCGCCCGCGACGGCGACGACGTGCTCGGGGTCGCGCTATGGATGCCGCCCGGGACCTTTCCGCCTTCCGGTCTCCGGAAGTTCCGGATGACACCCGCGTTGATCCGCGTGGCGGTGGTCACCCGGCGCGCAGTCGGCAGGCTGGCCAGCGTCGGCTCATCTCTCGAGAAAGCTCACCCGCCAGGACCGTCGTGGTATCTGCAGGCCATGAGCGTTCACCCACGTGCCCAACGCCGCGGCGTCGGCACCCGGCTGATCGAACCTGCGATTGCCCTGGCCGACGAGGCGGGCCACGCGTGCTACCTGCAAACCTCAGACCCGGCCAACGTCGACTACTACCAGCGTTTCGGATTCGAGCTCACTCAACCCGCCATCGCCACGTTCGACGGCGGACCCAGCTACATCGGCATGTCCCGGCCACCGTCACGGCCGAGCTAGGGAGCGGCTCCAGAGATGTCGCTTGACCTCAAGCTTAGTTGAGGTCCTAGCGTGCATTGGCACGTGCACAGCGCACCAATGACCAGCGATTGAAGTGGAGCGAGACATGACCCGGATCGAATTGGGACAGATCGGCGTGTCGTTGAACGTGTCGGCGGACGACACGTATCTGCACGACGCCGCCGAACTGGAGAAACTGGGGTACTCGACGATCTGGGTGCCGGGCGGGCAACTGACCACGCTCACGCCGCTCGCCGACATTCTCGACGCCACCTCGACCATCTCGGTGGCGCCGGCGATCATCCCACTCGATCTGTACGGCCCGGACACCGTACTTGCCACCTACGCCGACCTGGAGACCCGGCACCCGGGCCGATTCATCGTCGGGCTCGGCGGACCACAACGCGCAGCCAAACCGCTCGCCGCGCTCAGCCAGTTCCTCGACCAGCTGGACGCGGCCGAACGGCCCGTTCCCGTCGATCGCCGGATCGTCGCCGCTATCGGGCCCCGCAAGCTCGCCCTGGCCCGCGAGCAGTCCGCCGGCACCATTCCTCTCCTGGTGACCCCGGAGTACACAGCCGACGCACGCCGGATCCTCGGGCCGGACTCCACGCTGATCGTCGACGAACTCGTCGTCTTGGAGTCCGACTCGTCTCGCGCCCGCGACATCGCCAGACAGCCATTGAGTTTCCTGGCCAGCGTCAGCGGATACGCCGCAAATTTCAGGCGGATGGGCTTCAACGACACCGACGTGAGCGACCTGAGCGACCGGCTCGTCGACGCCGTCACCGCCTGGGGTGACGCCGACGCCATCGCCGCCAGAGTTCAGGCCCACCTGGACGCCGGCGCCGACCACGTCGTTCTCAGCGTCTTGAACGATCACGACGGGCCGGACCGCCTCGCCGTCGAGCGGGAACTCGCCCACAAACTGATCCACTGAATCGCGAGCCGTTCCCGGCCGGCGGAACGGAGAACTGAGCCGGCAGGCCGGCGTGCCGGCTCATCAGCTATGTTTACCACGGGCGTCGTCACCAGCGTGATCGCACTCTGGTGCACCAATGTTGACCGCCCACCTGGTCACTTGACCCTCACATCGTGTCAGGCCGTACGTCTGGAGTCGTCATGTTCACCATCGGAGACTTCGCCAGGCACGGCCGGGTATCGGTGCGGATGTTGCGGCACTACGACGCCGTGGGGCTGCTGCGCCCCGCCCGGGTCGACGAGTGCACCGGCTACCGGTACTACGAGGCGTCCCAGCTCGCCACGCTCAACCGCATCGTCGTGTTGAAAGATCTCGGTTTCACCCTGCAGCAGGTGGCCGACATCCTGCACGACAACGTCGACGTGACCGAGCTACGCGGGATGCTGCGGCTGCGCCAGGCCGAGCTGCGCGAACAGATCGCGGCCGACACGGCGCGGCTCGCGCAGGTCGAGGCGAGGCTCTCCGTGATCGACGCGGAGGGACACATGCCCACCACTGACATCCAGATCAAACGGATCCCGGCGGTCCGGGTGGCCGAGCTGACCGGCACCGCCGAGGACTTCGAGCCACAGGCGATCAGCCCGGTGATCGGGCCGCTGTATGCCGAGCTCGGGGAGCGCCTGGCCGCCGCCAACCTCTCCCCCGCCGGACCAGCCATCGCCTATTACGACGACGCCGACAACGGTTCGGTGCTCGTGCACGCCGCGATTCCGGTGAACGCGGAGCCGGGATCCGGGGACTTCGCCATCGTGGACCTGCCGGAGATCGAGCAGGCGGCCACCGTCGTGCATCACGGTTCCATGAACGACGTGATGCCCACCGTGCAAATGCTGGCCCGGTGGATCGACGCCAACGGTTACCGTTCCGCGGGATATCAGCGGGAGGTCACCCTCGAGGCCACCGACGATTGCCTGCCGGCGGTGACCGAACTGCAGGAACCCGTCACCCGCTGACCCGTCCACTCGCCCTCGGCCTCGTCCACTCATTCGTTCACCCGACCACAGATCCTGATCAACAGCTTCACCTCCTGCCCAGTGGTGCGCAGGAGGCATCCACGACACACCTCCAGGAGGACAATCATGTACTTCGAGATCCACGCCGACGACCCCGCTCGCGCCGCCGACTTCTACCGCCGGCTCTTCGGCTGGTCGGTCGAGAAGGCGGACGAGAACCTGCCGGTCGAGTACTGGCGCGTGCACGGCGACCAGCTGGCCGGCGGCCTGCTTCCCCGGCCCGAGCCAGCACCGGACTCGGAGCGCGGCTGCAACGCCTTCGTCGTCTCGTTCGAGGTAGCCGATTTCGATCGGACCCACGATCGGATCGCCGAGCTGGGCGGGCAGGTCGCGCTGCCGAAGTTTGCCGTGCCCGGCCGGTGCTGGCAGGGTTACTTCCTCGACACGGAGGGCAACACGTTCGGCATCTATCAACCCGACGACACCGCCGGCTGACCTCTACCCCACCTCCCCACCTCCCTCGCAAACTCCCATGATCATGAACGATTTGGGGGCCTCATGGCTCGCGAACTCTTCATGATCATGGGAGGTGGGCGGGGAGCGCGTGAAGGTCAGGGGCGCGGCGATCTTGGATCGTGCGTGAACACAGGCTTACCTAACTCATCAGCCCTTTACTCAGTGTTCGCCCCTCCGTGGTGGTTCTTGCATCGGCTGATTTCTATGTTTCGAAACACAGACGTGCTGGACTGTCACGAAGGGACCCCCATGCCCGACACCACGAACGGCACCGGCCGCCACCGCCTGCTGCCGCTGCTCAACAACGGTCACGGCGGACGCAGCGCCATGACCTGCATGTACCGGTGCGCCGACCAGTGCGCGCACCCGGCACCCAACACCAGCGACAACGAGTACTTCGGCGACATGGTCCAGAAGGCCATCTCGCGCCGGGGCCTGCTCGGCGGTGCAGCCGCCGCGCTCGTCGTCGGCACCGGCGCCGTGGCCGGTCCGGCGGCCGCCACCACCCGGACCACGGCGCCGGTGGCCACCGCCGGACGCCGCCCACCCGCCGGTGACGAGCTGCGGATCGACGCGCCAGAGTACGGTCGCCCGATCGGATTCCAGGCCGTCACCGGCAACACCGTCGACAGCGTGGTGGTGCCCAACGGCTACGACTGGTCGGTCACCATGTCCTGGGGCGATCCGGTGGAGCAGGGCGCACCCGACTTCGACTTCGACAACCAGAGCGTCGAGGCTCAGCAGGGCCAGTTCGGCTACAACTGCGACTTCGTCGCCGTCCTGCCGCTGGACCGCAACCTCAACCGGGCACTGTTGTGCGTCAACCACGAGTACACCAACGAGAACCTGATGTTCCACGGCTGGACCGATGCGGAGTCGGCCACCGAGGAGCAGCTGCGCATCGCCATGGCCGCGCACGGGTTCTCCGTCGTCGAGATCGAACGGGTCGGCGACACCGGCGAGTGGAGGCCCACCAAGCGTCGCCGGAACAACCGCCGCCTGCACACCTGGAGCGAGTTCAAGCTCGTCGGCCCCGCCGCCGGTAGCGACCTGCTGAAGACCAGCGACGATCCCAGCGGCACCACCGTGCTGGGCACGCTGAACAACTGCGCGGGCGGTGTCACCCCGTGGGGCACGATCCTGTCCGGTGAGGAGAACTTCCACCAGTATTTCGGCGCCACCGACGACATCACCGACGCCACCACCCGCGAACGTTTCGGCCGGTACGGCATCCGCACCAGCCCCGGCACCCGGCGTGGCTGGGAACGCGTCGAGGACCGCTTCGACGTCGCCAGCGAGCCGAACGAACCCAACCGATACGGCTGGGTCGTCGAGATCGACCCGTATGACCGGACGTCGACGCCACGCAAGCTCACCGCGCTGGGCCGATTCAAACACGAGGGCGCCACGGTCACCATCGCCCGCGACGGCCGGGTGGTCGCCTACATGGGCGACGACGAGCGCTTCGACTACATCTACAAGTTCGTCTCGAAGAAGAAGTACAAGCCGGGCAACAACAAGCGTCACCGCGATCACAACAAGACGCTGTTGGAGGACGGCGACCTCTACGTCGCCAGGTTCACCGGCAACAGTCCCGAGTTCCCGGACAGCCCGCCAGATGACGGCCTGTTCGACGGCACCGGCGAGTGGCTGCCGCTGATCGAGGACGGCGAGAGCAAGGTCGACGGCATGAGCGTCGAGGAGGTCCTCGTCTTCACCCGGTTGGCCGCAGACAAGGTCGGGCCGACCAAGATGGACCGGCCCGAAGACATCGAGCCGCACCCGATCACCGGAACCGTCTACGTCGCGTTGACCAACAACAACCGTCGCACGCCCGCCGAGGTGGACGAGGCCAACCCGCGTCCGGACAACCGGTTCGGCCATGTCATCAGCATCGACGAGGACAACGGCGATGCCGCTGCCACGTCCTTCACCTGGTCGATCGTGATCCTCTGTGGTGACCCGGAGGACCCGGAAACCTACTATGACGGGTTCGACAAGTCGCAGGTCAGCATGATCTCGTGCCCGGACAACGTCGCCTTCGACCCGGCCGGGCGGCTCTGGCTCGCCACCGACGGCATGCCGGGTTCCGCCGGCGTGCACGACGGCATGTTCGTCATGCCGATCGAGGGCGACGACAAGGGCCACCTGCGCCGGTTCTCGTCGGTCCCGGCCGGTGCCGAGTGCTGCGGGCCGACGATCACACCGGATGGCCGTACGGCTCTGATGGCCATCCAGCACCCCGGTGAATTGAGCGGCGCGACGACGGAGAACCGCATGTCGACGTTCCCCTACGGGAACCAGCCCCGGCCGTCGGTCGTGACGGTGTGGCGCAAGACCCCCGGCAACGACAGGCCCTTCATCGGCGACTGACCACTCGCCCTACATACCGTGGTCTGGTCACCTTCCGCACCGCATGAACCGGTCGCTGGTCCATGCGGTGCGGAAGGTGACGATCGCCGGTGCTTTCCGCGACCTTGATCGTTGACGATGTCCGGCATCATGATGCACGCGATTCTGGAGATCGTGGCGACCGGTCGGATTCATTCCTCGATTGCGCCACCCAGGGCTCGCAGGTGCTCCCGAAACGTCAGGGCCGGGTTTTCCTGGCGCCTGGCGAGGTAGGCGTCGAACTGGAGCTGATCCCGTAAAGAGGTGCCGGCGCGGATGAGCTCCGTTTGACGCCGCTCCGTATCGCGAATCTTCTCGGCCAGCGCAAACAGTTCGCCCGCCTGCTCTGCTGGAATGAACAGCACGCCGTCGTCGTCTCCGACCACCACATCGTCGAGCTCGATCGTCCATTCGCCGACCGCGGCCCACGTCAGCGCGTCCGAGGGCTGCGGATCGAGGCGAAGCGGGCCGGTCGGCGTCCTCCCGAGGCTGAACAGGGGAAGTCCGATCGCTTCGATGTCGGCCGAATCCCGATGCAGCCCCCAGATCACGATGCCGGTCAACCCGGCCGCTTGCGCTTCCAGAACGATGAGGTCGCCAACACATGACTCATCCACGCGTCCCGCGTTGTCAACCACTAGCACATCGCCCTCGGCGGCGCCGGTGCACGCCTCCAGGAACACGTCCACGCTACCGGCATGCCGAGCGGGACGCACCGGACCGACCACCCTGTCGCCCGGATTCATTGGGCGCAGTGACGGGGGCGCACAGCGCACGGGAACATCGGCGCGGATGCAGGCGTCCGCCAGGTGAGCCGTCGTCAGTGTCGCGAACCGGTCACGGAGCTCATGGTGATCCATGTCCTTCCCTCTCTCGCGTAGCCGCGCCTAAAGCGCAATTGTCGATATCGTGCCACTGGAGATCGTCGAGAGGAAGAGCGCAGACCACCGCCCGCGGGAACAACAGAAGCGGCACCACTCGTGATAATCACACCTCCCTACGTCGGTTACGCCGAGGTCGACACGCGGCGCCGCCCCGGGCCTGTCCGTGATCCGCGGGGTGTAGCGGCTCAGGCACGCAGGATGTCGTCCAGGGGTAAATCCGCGAAGGTGGTGAGGACGTCGAGGAACGTTCTGCGCTGGGCCGGGGTGAGTTCGGCGAGCAGGGCCTCCTCTGCCGCCCGGATATCGGCCTGAGCTGCGCGGCACTTCCGCTGGCCGGCGTCGGTGACGGACAGCAAGTGAACCCGGCGGTCGGCGGGGTCGGGTTCGCGGATGATATAGCCAGCGTCCTGAAGTTCGTCGAGGGTGCCGATGATCCGGGTCTTGTCCGCGCCGATGGACTGCGCGAGTGCGGCCTGGCTGCGAGCCGGCTGACCGTCGAGCGCGGAGAGGACGGAGTACCCCCACATCGAGATCTCGTGGCGGGCCAGTATACGGCGCTCCGCTGCGAGCAGTGCTTGAAACAGCGGGTGCAGCATGGCGGCCAGGTCGGCACGCCGTTCTGACTGGTCAGGCATACGAGCAAGATACCCTTCGACAATTCATAAGCAGGCGCATATGATAGGCACATGCTTACTAATGACAACGGTGCCGACAACGGCGCCGGCAACACTCCCGGCACGGGCGCCAACAGCGATGCCGACCGAACAACCGACCCGGACGTCGTCGAGCTGGATGCGCAGGCGGTCGGGCTCAGCCTCGACCTGGCGGAGACGATCCGTCCCGAAGACCTGGACAGGCCGACGCCGTGCGTGGGATGGACGCTGTACGGCTTGCTGGCTCACATGACGGCCCAGAACGAGGGCTTCGCCGCGGCATACCACGGCGACGGCGACCTGGACCGGTGGAAGTGGGTGGTGACGAACACCGACCCCGTCGCGGCACACCGCTCGTCGGCAGAGCGGGTGCTGGCCGCCTTCGCGACGAGAGAGCTGGACCGGATGATGCCGATGCCGGAGTTCGGGGCCGACCTGACCATCCCCGCTCACCAGGCAATCGGAATGCATCTCGTCGATTACGTCGTCCATTCCTGGGATCTCGCCCGCACACTCGACCGGCCACTGCAGGTCGAGGGGCCGCTGCTCGACAGGGCCTGGGAAATCGCCCGTATGGTGCCGGACGGGCAGACCCGTGTCGCTCCTGGCGCGCCTTTCGGTCCCCCGGTGCCGTGGTCGGACGAACCGACGCTGGACGGTCTCGTCGCCTTCCTCGGCCGCTCACCTCGCTGGCCGGCCGCCGCCTGAAGGCCATCCCCACCCTCGTCGCAGAGCGAGCCGAGTATGCCGCCGGCAGCCCGGAAGTCAGTGAGGCGAGGGTGGGGAATCACCACCGGCGCCCGCCTCCCCCGACGAGCAATCTCGAAACCTCACGCTCCCGGGACGGCCGCTTTCCGCACGGTCCCCGCGATCTGTCCCGGTTCCAGGCGTTCGCGGCCGACGTAGTACAACACTGAACCGGCGGGCAGCTCGGTGCTCCAGCTGGGACTCACCTGCAAGCCCTCACTCGTCCGGACGGCCAGCACCGTGGCGTCGTGGCCCTGGCCGAACGCGGTCTGGCACGCGCCGAACGTCACACCTCCCATCGAGTCCGGCAGCCGCATCGAGTAAGCATTGCCGCCGCCGTACCGCATGAGTTCCATGTACACCTGGGTGACGCCTGGATCCTGCAGCTCCTCGGTCGCCATCCGGGGCATGTGCCACTGCACGCACCGGATCGACTCGCTCACGTATTTCAGGTGGTCTGCCCGGCTCATGTCGCGCAACGCCACCACCAGGTGCGCCTCCGGGTTGAGGTGCTGGACCGACACGGCCATGGCCAGTGCCTCGTTGTCGTCGCGAGCATCCACCAGGACGCTGTACGCACGGTGGACTCCCGCCCGGCGCAGCACGTCCACATCGGTCAGGTCACCGCGGACGAACTCGACATCCCGGTCCGGCATCGGGTGAGCCTCCACGTCGTCCCACGCGCACAGCACCACCGTCCTTCCCCCCTCGGTGGGCATACCGTGCACGATGCGCTCGGTACGGCCTGGGGTGTACCCCAGCACGACCACGTGATCGGCCACATCGACCGTGATGGCACCTTGCATGCGCCGTCCTCTCGCTCTCTCGATGACGTTCGCCAGCTGGGTGAACAGGGTAGTCAGGGCGGCAATACCACCGACGATCACGTAGACACCGACCACGTGCCCCCCGACCGTCTCCGGGTAGAAATCGCCGTACCCCACCGTGGATCCGGTGACGATGAACCACCACCAGTAGTTCTCCGGCTCGACGATCGGGCTGCCGGCCGGCTCGAAGAGGACCATCAACGGCCAGCTGGTGACGAAGACGAATGCCATGACCACCGCCGCGGGCACACCAGTGCGCACTCGCGCCAACTGGCGCCGCAGGCGCGTCAGGATGATCAGCACGCGTTACCTCCCCTTCGCTCGCGGTGCCTGGCATGGCTTACGGTACGGCTCCCCGCGTGGGACCTTAGCGAAGCCGCACGCCCGCTGCCGCACGGGCACGCGTGTGCGACCCACCCGCACGTGTAGAGTGTGGGCGGACTTTCGTTGTGTAGCGTCAAGCGCGTCGATGCGTGAGAAACGCGAGGGGAACCGTGGAAGCCATCGTGGCCATCCTCGTCATCGCCGCGATCGTTGTGGCGGTGGTCGTGATCGTGCGTGCCGTCCGGTCGCGGAACCGCGCGGAGCCGGCGCCTCCTCCACCACAGGATCCGTTCGATCCGGGACAGAGCACGTTCGGCGATCCGCGCACGCTCCGAGCCGGCGACATGGTCGAGTACCTCGGCGAACGCCTCTTCGTCCGCGGCTCCCTGCGCCTGCGCGAGGGCGGATACCAGTGGAGCGAGCACTTCCTCGACGACGTCTCGGGTACCCGCAGGTGGCTGTCGGTCGAGGAGGATCCGGATCTCGAAGTCGTCATGTGGACCGAGCTCAAGGGTTCCGACCTGCAGCCGAGCGCGAAGGTCCTCACGCACGAGGGCATCGAGTACCGCCGCGACGAGCACGGCACCGCGCAGTTCACCTCCGAGGGCACCACCGGATTGGGAACGTCCGGCAGGGTGGAGTACGTGGACTTCGAAGGGCGCGACGGCCACTACCTCTCGTTCGAGCGGTTCGACGGCGGAGAGTGGGAGATCGGCCTGGGCGAACGGATCCCGTCGGGCACGTTGACGGTCTACCCGGGCAGCGACCGGTGAAGGGCTGATCGCTGCCATGCTTTCCACTCTGGACGTGCCCTACATCGACACGGACGCGGCCGAGCTGGTCTGGACGCTGGGTTACCCGCTCGCACCCGCGCTGAGCACCACCGCGATACGGCTGGGCCACGACGACGAATCGAGACTGGAGCTGCGCGTACTCGGAGCCTCGCATCAGGCGGCACTGTGCTGGCCGGGCGGGGAGCTCATCGAGACCGTCGCCTGCCTGCCAAACGAGCAGCCGCACCTGCCATCGACGATGGAACGCAGGGTTGACGGCCGACGCTACCGGTTCCGGGCGCGAGTGGAGACCGTATCCGTCGCCGAGCTCCGTTCGCGGGCCGACACGCTGCGCCAGCTAGCGACGCAGGACGGGACGCGCGACACGACGGTACTCGCCGTGTTCCCCTCCGAGCCGGACGCCGTCACCGCACTGAGCTTGGACGGTGTCACTCCCGGGGTCTCGTGGAACACCTGGCACCTATACCCGAACAGTGGACAGATCGTGACGACCAGCACGGAGGTGCGCTGATGAGAGGCTTCGCCCGGGGAGAGAAGGGGCGACGTTGCGTCGCCGCCGTCGCGCTCGTGGCGGTGCTCGCAGTGGCCGCGTGCGGCAGCACCGAACAGGACATCCGCGACCACCTCGACGAGAACTACGAGCTGGTCGACAAAAGCGACTCCTACGCCACGTACCGCTCGGACGATCCTCCGGAGCACGTCGGCGCCCGCTTATCATCCGTCGCGCGCCCCGGACGTAACCACCGAGAGGGCGACGAACTCTACATGGGCTACGAGAAGCTCATGGTACGCATCCAGCAAAAGCCTGCCACGGGCGGCTCGGAGATCGAGGTCACCAACGCCAGGGACGGCTACAGCCGCTGGGGACCCACCATCATCCCCATCTGGGGCACGTTCGGCGGAGGCTACAGCAGCGCGTTCTCCGGCGGTGGCCCCGGTTTCGGTAAATGACACATCTGACGAACGCATCGACGACACCCGTGTCGACGGCGTGAACATCGACGACGAACACGGCGAACGAGAGGACGGGCATGGTAACGACCCTCGGAATCGACGGCGATCTGACCGCCGCGGACCTGCTGGAGGAGGTCGGTATCGTCCTGGCCTACTGTGGCGTGGGCCTGCTCATGATACTTCTCGGCTTCATCCTGGTGGACCTGCTGACCCCGGGACGGCTGCGCGATCTGATCTGGACCGAGCGCAATCACAACGCGGCGGTGCTCGTCGGGACGGGCTTCGTCGCGCAAGGGCTCATCGTCATCGCGGCCATCTGGGCAAGCGCCGACGACTTCGGCGAGGGCCTGATCACGACGACCGCCTACAGCATCGTCGGGCTGGTGGTCAGCACGGTGGTCTTCCTGCTGGTCGACCTCTTCACGCCCAGTAACTTGCGCCGCGATCTGGTGCACGACGAGCCGCATCCGGGCAGCTGGGTGGTCGGGACGCTGCGCATCGTCGTGTCCGGCATCATCGCCCTGGCCATACTCTAGGTGGTCGCGCCGGCGGCACCGCCCGCTCATCGGTCTCGCCCGGCGCGGGTGGTAATTCTCGGGGCGGCGCTGCTGTGCGCCGCCTGCGGGCTGGTTTACGAGCTCGCCCTGATCGCACTGGGCAGCTACCTCATCGGCGACACGATCGTGCACGCGTCGATCGTCGTCTCTGTCATGGTCTTTGCCATGGGCATCGGGTCGCTGGTGGCCAAGCCGTTGCAGCGTTTCCCGGCGTTCTCGTTTGCCGCTGTCGAGGCGGCGCTTGCCCTGGTCGGCGGCTACGCCGTGCTGACCCTGTACAACGCGTTTGCCGTCACCGATACGTACATGCCTGTCATGATCGTCTTCGCAACGATCATCGGCACCTTGATCGGCGCGGAGATCCCGCTGCTGATGACGCTGCTCCAACGCATCCGCGCGCAGGAAGCCGGCAGCGCGGTTGCCGACATGTTCGCCGCCGACTACCTCGGTGCACTGGTGGGTGGCCTGGCGTTCCCGTTCCTGCTCCTGCCGACCCTGGGGCTGGTCACGGGAACCATCGCGACAGCAGCTCTGAACCTCGTGGCCGGCACCGTTGTCGTGCTGTGGCTGTTCCGCCGCTCATTGGCACGACGTGCATGGGTGGCGATCAGCACCATCGTCGGCGGCGTCGCGATCGCCCTCGGCGGCCTGTTCTGGCAGGCGGACGAGATCGAGGTGGATGCGCGGCAGCAGCTTTTCCGCGACCCCATCACGCACGCGGAGCGGTCGGATTATCAGGAGATCGTGCTCACCGAGCGGAACCGCATCTCGGGGGTGGACGACCTGCGGCTGTTTCTCAACGGCGATCTGCAGTTCGCATCGCCGGACGAGTACCGCTACCACGAGTCCCTGGTCCATCCGGCCCTGGCAGAGAGCCGGGAACGCGTGCTGATCCTCGGCGGGGGCGAGGGCCTGGCCCTGCGCGAGGTCCTGCGGTACCCCGACGTCGAGGAGGTCACGCTGGTCGAGCTCGACCCGGCCGTACTCGAGCTGGCCCGCGAGAACGAGAGCCTCCGCGATCTCAACGACGACGCGCTCGCCGACGAGCGGGTGCGTACGGTGGCAGCGGATGCCTTCGGGTGGGTACGGGAGCAGGTCGACGTCGGGGCGGAACCGTACGACGCCGTCATCGTCGACATGCCCGACCCCGACTCGACGGCCACGTCGAAGCTGTACTCCCTGGAGTTCTACGGCATGGTCCACGATCTCGTCGCCGATGACGGGCGGATGGTGTTGCAGGCCGGCTCGCCGTTCTTCGCGCCACGCTCGTTCGCCTGCATCCAGGAGACCGTCCAGGCGGCAGGCTTCGGGATCCAGCGCTACATGGTGTCGGTACCCAGCTTCGGTGACTGGGGCTTCGTCCTCGCCGGCCCGGCGGGAGCCGAACCGGAGCTGCGGCTGCCGGACGACGCCCCCGAGCTGCGCTACCTGTCCCCCAGCGTGCTGGATGCGGCAACCGTGATACCGCCCGACAAGGTGGTCTCCGACGTCGAGGTCTCCACCCTGGTCGATCCGGTCATCCTGGAATACACGCGACGCGAGTGGCGCACCTTCTAGCACCGTGCGAGTGCCGAGTACATCGCGCTCCCGCAGCCTACCGGGCTTACGCTGCACTTGTTGGGTTTGTGGAACGTCCAGGAGCTTCTGATGGGCGCTGGACGTTCCGCAGACCCAACAAGTGCGCCGTAGCCCGGTAGGCTGCGTTTGAGAACATGGAAGCATCTCCACCACAGCCACCACAGACGGAGGTACCGTGGGCCGCCCGAGCTTCCTTCATCCGTTCGCCAAGCCGGCATCGGAGGAATTCATCGAGATCGTTGCGGGTGAGGGAGCACTCGTCCGCGATCGGAACGGCCACGCGTACGTCGATGCGCTGGCCAGCTTGTGGTATTGCAATGTCGGACACGGCCGGCGCGAGATTGCCGACGCGGTGGCCGCCCAGATGCACCGGCTCGAAGCGTTCCACACGTTCGACAAGTTCACCAACCCGGCAGCGGACCAGCTCTGCCACGAGGTGGCCGGCGTGGCGCCGATGAACGACGCGCGGGTATTCCTCACCTCGAGCGGATCGGAAGCGGTAGACAGTGCCATCAAGATAGCCCGGGCCGCACACGCGACGGCCGGCTCGTCACAGCGCTCCGTGGTGATCAGCCGCGAGCCCAGCTACCACGGCGTCACGTTCGGTGGACTCGCCGCCACCGGGCTACCGGCGAACCAGGCCCGCTTCGGGTCGATGCTCCCCGACGTCGTGCACACCCAGAAAGACGATCTCGACGCGGTTGCCGCGGTCTTCGCGGAGCACGGCGAACGCGTGGCCGCGGTGATCGCCGAGCCGGTCGTCGGGGCTGCCGGCGTGTACCCGCCCCGCCCGGGATATCTGAGCGGCCTGCGCGAACTGTGCGACACGTACGGCGCATGGCTGATCCTCGACGAAGTCATCACCGGATTCGGCCGGCTCGGTCACTGGTTCGGCGCCCAGTACTACGGCGTCCGGCCAGACCTGATCACGTTCGCGAAGGGCATCACCTCCGGATATCTCCCGCTCGGCGGGGTCGTCGTCGGCGACGCGGTACTTGCCGCCTTCAATCATGAACCCGACTTCATTCTTCGTCACGGGCACACCTACAGCGGACACCCCACCGCGTGTGCGGCTGCCTTGGCCAATCTCGCCATCCTCCGCGACGAGAAGCTGATCGAGCGGGCCCCATCGCTGGGAGAACGGCTGGCCACGGGATTGCGTTCGCTGGAGGCTCGCGGCGCCGTCGCCGACGTCCGCGGCGACGGCGCCGTCTGGGCCGTGGGGCTGCATCAGGGAGCGGATGCCTCTGCCGTGCGTGACGCCATGCTCTCTCGCGGTGTGATCGCGCGTCCCATCGGCGCCGACACGATCGCGTTCTGCCCACCGCTGGTCATCACCGACGAACAGATCGACCAGTGTGTCGACGCGGTCGGACAGGCGGTCGAAACTGCTCGCCCGGTATGAGCGATCTCCGGGTCATGTCGAGTCTTCCCCCGCACCACTCTGCCCGCACTCCACCTAGCCGGTCCCCCGGCTGCGGCGCCGGTACCTGCCCGGCGCCACTCCGTATTGGCGCTTGAACGCGTTGGCAAACGCAAACTCCGAGCCGTAACCGACGCGCGCGGCTACGGAATCGAGCGAAGCATCCGAGGTGCGCAGCATGTCGGCAGCGACCGTGAGCCGCCACCAGGTGAGGTACGCCATGGGCGGTTGGCCGGTGAGGGAACTGAACCGGCGAGAGAAGGCGGCGCGAGAGAGCCGGGCCACGCCAGCAAGGTCCTGCACCGTCCATGATCGGGCGGGATCCTGGTGGATCGCGTTCAGGGCAGCGTTGACGGCAGGATCTGCGAGTGCTGCCGCCCAGCCCGACCCGGTCTGGTGTGCCGGAACCTCCTCGAACCAGGCCCGGAGGATGTACAGGAGCAACATGTCCAGGGCGACCGAAACGATGGCGTCCGCACCAATGTTGCCGCCGTCGATCTCCGTGCCCAGGATGTCGACCGCCGCCCGCAGTCCCGGGTGGCGTCCGACGCGCGCCGGGATGTGGATCGTGGCGGGAAGAGACCGCAGTAGCGGATGCGTCCAGCTGGGATTCAGCGTGTATCCGCCACAGAGCATGACGGTCGGCGCGACGCCGGTGTCCTCGCCAAACGAGATCGTCGTGAACACTTCGGTGTCCGCCAGAAGATCGCCGGTCGGTGAATCATCCAGCGGAGTGCCCGGAGAATCGGCGAGCATGCAGCCGTCACCGTGCGGAAAAAAGAGCACGTCGCCCGGGCTTATCGGTACGGGGTCCGCGTCATCGCTGAGCAACCAGCACGAACCTTGCAGGATCACGATAAACCCGGCAGTGCCTGGATCGTCAGGAAAACGCCGGCCCCACGGCGAGTGCCACTCCGCGCGCACGATACCGGGACGCCCCGCACGCATCGCGGAGATCACGTCACTGAGGATGTCCACACGCAGAGTCTACCTGTCACACCTGTATCAATACGATCGCTTATAGCACTACGTCATTTGCGCATACTCCGTCTTCCAGCTTGGCCCAGGCCCATGCGCACGGGTCAGGAGGCCCAGGTCTCGTGGAGGTGCCGCCAGCGCAGTCCCGTCAGCGCGTGCTCGTCGCGGACGAACACCACCGTGGCGTGCCGGGACCGGTCCGAGGCCGAGCCTCGATGTTCCTCCCGGTACGTCGCGACCACCACCGAGGCGTCGGCTGCGACGACGGCGACGTCGTGGATGTGGATCTCAAGCCCGGGTTCGCTGCCGCGCACCGCCCTGACATCGGCCACGACGCGCTCGCGATCCAGCAATGCTCCGTCGGGAACGACCATGGTGAACCCGGATGCAAGCGCGTCGCTGAAGGGCTCGAAGTCGTCCTCTCCGGCCGGGCCGTGCAACCATCGCTCGATGATCCGGTGCAGGCGGACGATCTCCTCCCCGGCCGCCGTTTCAACTGTCTGGCCGTCATGCGGCACGGCACCGCCGTCCATCACGTCGCCCGCGCTCATGCCGCTGCCTGCGCGATCCTGTGCCATGGCTGTGCGCCCGCCCAGGTTCGAAGCGGCGTGAGCTGGACGCCCAGCGCCTCCTCCACGTGTCTCGACGACGCCGCCACGGCCCAGCGGGCACAGGATCGAGCACCCTCGGCGGTGGCAAGCCAGCGATACGTGGCAGCGACGCCGGCAGCGGCGTCCGCGCCCACGGCGTACGCAAGGCCGCGCTCGAAGTCGTCGACGTCGAGCTCGGCATACTCCACTGGCCGCCCGAGTGCGGCGCCGATCTGGCCGGCCAGTTCGGTCCCGGTCACGACATCCGGGCCGCCAAGGCGCACCGTCGTCCCCTCCACTCCGTCCCGCGTCAGCGCGGCGACCGTCGCCGCGGCCAGGTCGTCATGGCCGAGCCACGCGACCGGCAGGTCGGCCGGAAGCGGGTAGCGCAGGACACCCTCGTGCACGGTGGATCCGGCCACCCACGGCGCGCAGAGGTTCTCCCGGTACACCAGCGGATGCAGCACGACGGTGGGGACACCCGAGCCGAGCAAGGTCGCTGCCGCGGCCCGGCGCGTCTCGAAGGCCGTCACGCCGGTCAGCACGTCTGGAACGCCGGTCCCGGTGTTAAACACCAGGCGGTTCACACCTGCGGCGGCAGCAGCCCTGGCGAGATGTTCGGCGTACGAGGCCACCACGGTCGGCTCGTAGACCATGGGAAGCATTACCGACGCGTGTGTCACGCCGGCGAATGCCGAGGCCATCTGGGTGGGATCCGCGAGATCGCCGATGACCGGCTCGACACCGGCGGGAAGGCGAACGGGATCGGTCCCCGCGCGGATCAGGACACGGACGTGATGCCCGTCACTCAGCAGCCGGCGGGCGACGGCCCCTCCCTGCTCGCCGGTAGCGCCGACGACGAGGTAGCGATGGTGGTCGGTGGATGTCATGCGCACGCTCCGTCACTGGTTGGTTCGGGGTGATGGCAACTAGTCTTGTCGGCCATGTCGACGCTGAGCTATAAAGCGGTGTCCTCGTCTCTTAAAGAGTCGTCCACAGAATCCGGCCATGACCTCCTGAGCGAGTTGCTCGCGCCGTTGCGCTTGCAGGGGGTCTTCCACAGCCGCTGGTCGGTGCGTGCACCGTGGGGTATCGCGGGCGAAGGCGAAGACTGCGCGCTGGTCCACTACGTCCACCAGGGCCGCTGCGTCGTCGAGATGCCCGACGGCGCCGAACCGGTCGAGCTGCGGGCAGGAGACCTCGCCGTCTTCCCGCACGGAACCGCGCACCGCCTGGGCGACCGTCCCGGGCGGAACACCGTGCCACTGGCCAGCCTCCTGCCACACCGCCCACCCGGCTCCACCCGCACCGTCCAGGTCGACGGCCCCGGTTCGCTGACCACGATGCTGTGTGGCGGCCTGCATTATGAAGCGGCGTCAGCCGCTCCGCTCTACCAGGCGCTGCCCGCGGTCTTCGTCCTCGACGCGGCCGCATTGCGCAGCCAGCCGTTGCTGGCCGACACGCTCGCGAGGCTCGCCGACGACTGGACCGACGACGAGCCCGGCGCCCAGCTCGTCGCGCTGCGTGCATTCGAGCTCGCCTTCGTGCTCGCGTTGCGGACGGGTCTGAGCGCGCTCGGCAGCCACGAGCCGGTGCTGCGCGCGCTGCGCCACCCGTCAATCAGCAAGGCGCTGCTCGCGATCCACACGAGGTTCGGCGAACCCTGGACGCTGGAGTCCCTCGCTGCCGAAGCCGGTCTCTCCCGGTCGGCATTCGCCGCCACCTTCCGGGATCTCGTCGGCCAGGCACCCATGGCACACCTCGCGGCACGCCGGCTGCAGGAGGCCGCTCGCCTCCTCGTCGAGACGGCACGGCCGCACGAGCGGATCGCCGAACGCGTCGGGTACCGTTCCGGCGTCGGCTTTCATCTCGCGTTCCGGAACCACTACGGGCAGACGCCGGGTGAGTATCGCCGTACCCGCCGCTAGGACCGCCGCCGGCGGCGCCGCAGAGCCCGTCGCCTTCGACTGGTACGACCCCCTCCACACGAGATGGCCCTGAACGGCGTGCACGGCATCTACCTCGTACCGCGGACCGGGGAGCTGGATCCAGTCGCCGTCATGCTGCCAGCTCTGGAACGTGCCCCGAACCTGTCGGTGCTGGCTTGTACGGTTCCGGGCATGTCGAGTCAGTCGGGTGGGGCCCATGATGCGGTGTTTCGTCGGATTCTTGGTGAGCCCGCGAATGCGGCCTCACAGATCCGCGCGGCCGTGCCGGCCGCACTGGTCGACCGACTCGATCTCGATCAACTCAGCCGGGCCTGCGGCAGCTTCGTCGATGCCACGCTGCGCTGGCGACACTCCGATCTGTTGTTCACCGCACCCTTGGACGGGCACGCAGCGTTCATTTACGTGCTCATCGAGCACCAAAGCGGTGCGGGTCCGCTGATGCCGTTTCGGATGCTGCGCTACGTGGTGCGCATCTGGGACAGCCACCTCAGCGAACATCCCCGGGCCACCCGCTTGCCTGCGATCATCCCGCTGGTCGTGCACCACAACCGCCGCCCATGGGCCGGGCCCACAAACGTGCTCGACCTGCTCGACCTCGACCGCGACACCACCCACGCGGCCCAGCCCTACCTGCCCCGATTCCAATTCCTGCTCGACGACCTGGCCCACCTCGACGACCACGCACTGCGCACCCGGCCGCTGACCCCGCCGGTTCGCCTCACCCTGCTGCTACTCACCATC
>NZ_QMIG01000001.1 GCF_003287285.1 Phytoactinopolyspora halophila | reverse complement strand
GCGAGTACTAGGCTCCATCATCGTCCGATGAACCCAGCACCCCGCCAGGATCCGAAGACCCACTCAGCCAGCCGACCCGCCGGAGCAGGCGGGTGATAGCGCATCATTCCAGGACAATGGCGAGATCGGTCAGCTGGGCGGGGTTGCCGATGACCTCGATGCGGCTGATCCTGTCGTCGGGAAGGTGGATGGCGTAGACCGCCCACGGCATGCCATCGGGTGCGTAGGCGGCACCAGGGAGGCCGTCGACAAGAGCGATCTGGGTTTGCTCGGCGCGGCCGGCGAACACGCGGGCGACGGCGTCGGCCCCGCGGACGTGGGCCTGCAACAGCGGTGCACCGTGATCGACAGCGGGAGCCGCGGTGGCGACCACATCGGCGTCGGCGTGCAGCTCGACCTCGGGATCGAGGAGCTGGAGCAGGGAGCCGAAGTCACCCTCGCGGGAGGCTTTCAGGAACGCCCGGACGGCTTCGCGCTTGCGGTCGCGTTCGGCGGGAACATCAACGTGCCGGATGCGGCGCCTGGCACGCGAGGCGAGTTGGCGGGCAGCGGCCGGAGAGCGTTCGACGATCGGGGCTATGTCGTCGAACGACAGGCCGAAGACGTCGTGCAGGACGAGAGCGAGCCGTTCGAGTGGGCCGAGCGTGTCCAAGACCACGAGCATCGCCGTTCCCACCTCATCGGCGCGGAGGGCGGACGTCTCCGGTCCCAACGTCGAAGGAAGCGGTTCGTTGTCCGGGAGGTCTGCCTCGATGTCCTCGTGACGGGAAGCTCTGCTACGCAATAGGTCGACGCTGACGCGCGAGATGACCACCGTGAGCCAGGCTTCGAGGTTGTCGATCTCGTCGGTCTTTGCTCGCTGGAGTCGCAGCCATGCTTCTTGGACGGCGTCATCGGCGTCCCAGTACGAGCCGAGCATCCGGTAGGCGATGCCCCGCAGCTGGGGTCGCTGCGCTGCGAACGCGGTGGCGAGGTCGCGCTCGGATGCTGCGGCCTGGGGTGGTGGCATCGTCGGTAGTTCCTTCGTTTGTCGCCGTCTTCGACCGATCCTGTCACGTTTTCGCCGGCCGAACCGACGTAGTAGATGAAGCACGCAAACGGTTCGAGACGAGACTGCGTGCGCAAACGGTCTGCTCGCTACGCCGCGTCTCCACCCTCGTGCCCGGTCAGTTCAGTCTATCTCGCAACGAAGGAGCACCTCATGACTCTGAACTCCACACTCTCTGTCTCAGCGGACCTGCCCGAAGGACTTCGGGCGGCCGTGCGCGGCCGGGTCTGGTCGCCTGGTGACGCAGATTTCGACAGCGTCCGGCGGCCTTGGAACCTGGCCGTCGAGCAGCCGGCCCTCGCGGTGGTGGAGGCGGCCGACGAAGCCGATGTCGCGGCCCTGGTCCGATACGCATCCGCCGCGAAGGTGGGCATCTCGACTCAGCCCAACGGCCATGGCGCCACGGGCAGAACCGAAGGCACCATCCTGCTCCGTACCGGCCGCCTCGATCGGATCGAGATCGACGCGGCCGCCCGGCGGGCCCGTATCGGCGCCGGGGTGCGCTCGGGCAGCCTGCAGGACGCCGCCGCCAAGCACGGGCTGACAGGATTGCCAGGAAGCTCGCCCGTGGTCAGCGTGACTGGAGTCGTCCTCGGAGGTGGGCTGAGCTGGTTCGGCAGAGCCCACGGCTGGGTCGCCGACAGCGTCACCGCCTTCGACCTCGTCGACGCTGTCGGCCGCCCACAGCGAGTGACCGCCGGGTCGGACCCGGAGCTGTTCTGGGCCCTGCGCGGAGGCGGCGGGGACTATGCCATCGTCACCGGACTCGAACTCGCGTTGCACGATGCGCCGGCCCTGTTCGGCGGCCGGATGCTGTGGAACGGGACTCACGGCAGGGCTGTCGTTGACGCGTACCGGGCGATCACCCAGCACGCACCGGTCGAGCTCACGGCCTGGCTAGAGCTACTGCACTTCCCGGGTGCGGACCCGATGATCGCGATCGACTCCACCTACCTCGGCGACGAGGACGCGGCCCGGAAGCTGCTCGCCGACCTCGACCGGCTCCCCGCGCCGCTGTCGGATACCCGTCGGCCCATGTCCGTTGCGGAGCTGGGCAGCATCACCGCCGAGCCCACCGACCCTGGCCCCGGCCAGTCGCATTCCGAGCTGCTCACCGGATTGGATGACGACACGATTGCCACACTGCTTGCTGAGCCCATCTCCCCGCTGATGATGCTGCAGATCCGGCACCTCGGCGGCGCGTTAACGCAGCCCAGTGACAGCCCGTACGGCCCGCTGACCGAGCCGTACATGGCCTACATGTTCGGCGTGCCAACAGAACCAGCCACCGCCGAGGCGATCACCGTCAAGCAGCGGTCCCTCGCTGGCGCGTTACCGGTCAGCGGCCGCAGGCCGGTGACCTTCCTCGACCCGGCTGAGACTCTCGCCGACGCCCTGCCGCCGGACTCGATCGAGCGGCTCCGCCGCATCAAGGCCGAGCGCGACCCAGCGAACCTGTTCCGAAGCAACTTCGGCGTGGCGGTCTGAGGTGACCTGCACGTGGAGACACGACACCGGCACCGGCGGCACCTGAACCGCTCGCTGCTGAGTGGGGTGACGTCGACGGGACGGCGGCGTCGGCGGTCGGCATGACCCAGCGGAGCGCGTCTCGCGTACGTTGAACTACCGCGGGTCGCTCCAGGTCTCGAGGGCTGGTGCGGCGTCAAGGGTTTGTATGAGGTGCCGGCTCCCGCTCACCTTGGTGCCACTGAGATCGTAGTCCGTCCAGACGAACCATGAGCGATCGTGTGGCCAGATGTTGGTCGGCGTGAAGCTGTAGGGACCGCCGTGGTGTTCGAGAAGGTCACCTGTGGCTCCGAGCGGTCCCCGCCAGACATGGGGATTCTCGAAGTCGCCGGCCGGCAGGGAGGCGTAGAGGAAGATGCACTCCGTCCGGGCACCCTGCGGAGAGTGCCCGGCGAGTGACTCGACGAGCGTTTCAAGGCTCTCGCCATCGAGCGAGCCCTCGGGCGGCGGGGCGATGCTCACGGGCCAGGTGCGGTGTGGAAACCACCGAAAGCACGGCGGGTACTGCCGATCGGGTTCGACGTTCACCGCGGTGAAGTAGTCATGCCACGGCAAGCGACGCCACGATTCCCCTGGTCGGGCGGCAAACCCCAAGGGAGCGCCGGTCACCGTTGTGATCTCGTCGAGATCGAGACCTCCGACGATCAGCGGCGTGGCCGTCCCGGAGCGTAGCTCCCTTTGATGGAGCTCGTCGTACGTACCCAGATCGTCGAACGCCGGGTTGTGATACATCGCGTGGAGGATCCACGTCGACGATTCCCAACCCTGCGCGTCGTAACCAGTCGCGGCTTCGTGCTCAGGTCGGGAGCTCAACCACTCCAGATCGGCGTCCGGCCGGGGCGCTCGGTATATGCGCATGATCCGAGTGTTGTGTCTCCCGCAGCGCGGGCCAAGTCCGGCCCATGCCGCGATACACCCGAGGCCCGCGCCGCGGGAGCCCTGAGGTCAGGCGTTGGTGGTGACCTTCCACAGGTAGCCGTCGGGGTCGCTGAAGTAGCCGTAGTACCCGCCCCACTGGGCGGCGGCCGCCTCCCGGACCACGGTGCCGCCGGCGGCCGCTGCGGCCTGCATCACCTCATCGACCTCCTCACGGGAGTCGCCGATGAAGTGGAACGAGCAGCCACGGAAACCAGAACCCTCCGGGGAGACGCCAGCGTCCTGCGCTGCCGCGTTCCATTCGTAGAGCGCCAGTTGTGACGACCCTTCGCCCAAGTCGCACATGACGAACGCGCCGAAGTCCTTCTCGATCTTGCACCCCAGGCCCTCGACATAGAACCTCTTGGCACGGTCCACGTCCTCGACGCCGAGCATGATTGCGCTGACTTTCAACTTGATGTTCATGGCGGTGACATTAACTGAGGGTGGGAGGTGGGCGCTTCTTGATTCCTGATTGATCTGGTCCTCAATCGGTTCGATCGGGCGAGGTATATCCGACTTGTTGGGTCTGCGGAACGTCCAGAGCCGGCTAAGCCCTCTTGGACGTTCCGCAGACCCAACAAGTGCATTCGGATCGACGGTCTACCTGTGGGGCCAGGGAAACCCCGAGGTAACGGCCGCCTGCCGGACGGTCGCGTGGAAGAGCTCATCGCGAGCATCTTCCGGGAGGAAGTCGAAGTGGCCGTAGGTTTCCAGGATGACGAAGCCGTGCAGTGACGACCAGCACTGCAGACATGCCTGGAAGGTCTCCGGTGGCAGCGGCGGGCCGTGGGGCACCGTGGCCGGATGTTCGACCTGTGCACAGGCAGCCAGCGCGTCGTCGACGTCGTCGATCAGCGGTTTGCCGAGAAGGCCGCGCTCGGAAGCATCGGAGAACAGCGCCTTGAGCTGTCCCATTGCTCGTTTGGCCGCCTCGGTGGTGGGGCCCTCTTCGGGAGCGACATAGCCCGGTACGGGTATCCCGAAGATGAGCGCGAACTGCTGTGGCTCGCGCTTGGCCCATGACCGGTAAGCCGCGGCGACGGCGAGGAACCGTCCCGGCAGGTCGTCGACCGGGAGCTCCTCCCGGGCCTCGGCCACCGTGGTTCCCAAATCGTCGTACGCATCGACGATAAGCGCGGTGAGGAGCTCGTCCCGGTCGGCGAAGTATCGGTAGAGCGCCGGGGCCGTCATCCCCATCTCCCGCGCGATGTCGGAGAAGCGCAGGTCGGTATTGCCGTGCTCGTGCATGAGACGCAGCGCGGTCTCCTTGATCTCGTCGATGGTTGCCGCGCGAGCGCGCTCCCGCCGGGACGGACGTGCTGGCGGGAGCGTCTGGTCGGGATCCTGCTGCGTGACCACGCGGTGGTTCAACTCCTTACATGAATTTCTCGTTAATCATCGTCACAGGCGTGAAGCTCCTTGACAAGACGAACCCGCCTGGCGAATAGTTATGAAGCATAACTCAAGTGACTCTTGATTATTTGAGTCACGAACCATTCCATTGCTGAAGGGTTGTTCCATGACCGAGCTTCCACCTGGGGTCGAGCGGCCGGGCGCTGAGGTTCCCCCTCGCCCCGGGATCCTCGGCTCCCTCGCCGGTGTTGCCTTTCGCTACCGTGGCCGCGTCGTCATCGCCTGGCTCATCGCCATCGCCGCGGCTGTCGGCTTGTCCTCGGCATTCGCCGGTGACTTCGCCGCCGACTACTCCGCGCCCGGATCGGATTCGCAACAGGCGCAAGAGCTGCTAAACGAACGATTTCCGGAGTTCGCTGGGGACACCGTGGATGTTGTCGTCCGGGCCGACGACGTGACCGCGCCGGACGTCCGCGCCGACGTCGGTGTCCTTCTCGACGAGCTGAGCGGTGCTCCCCACGTTGCGCGCGTCAGCGACCCCTACGACGAGCCCGGAGCCATCGCACCAGATGGCCAGACGCTGATCGCTCAGCTAGGCCTCACCTCGGACAACGGTGCCGATGTGCCGGAGGAACACAGTGAACGGCTGCTCGCCGCGGCCGAGGACGCCGAGCGCCCTGGCCTGGAGATCGCTCTCGGCGGAGAGTCGATCATGTGGGCGGAGCAAGGTGAGGTCGGTTCGGAAGGTATCGCCCTCATCGCTGCGGCGATCATCTTGCTCATCACCTTCGGCTCGGTCGTGGCCGCCGGATTGCCGCTGCTGGTAGCGCTCGGTGGTCTCGGAGTGAGCGCCATGCTCACCGGTGTCATCGCTGCGGTGATCGAGGTGCCTGAATGGTCGACCGCCCTCGCCACGATGCTGGGCATCGCCCTCGGCATCGATTACGTCTTGCTCATGGTGACCCGGTTTCGCGAATGGCGAGTGGCCGGGCTCAACACCGAGCGGGCTACCGTCGCGACCCTCGATACTGCAGGCCGGGCCGTCATCGTGGCTGGTAGCACCGTGGTGATCAGCATGCTGGGTCTGTTCGCTATGGGCCTGTCGTTCATGCGCGGCGCCGCCGTCGTGACGATCGTGGCGGTTCTGGTGGTGATGGCTGCCGCGACGACGCTGTTCCCGGCCGTCCTCGGGTATCTCGGTCACCGTATCGAGCGGCTGCGCCTCCCGCTGGGCCGTCGACGGCTCGCCAGGACCGCCGAGGGTGGTCACGTCGAGCCGTCGCGGACCTGGCTGCGCTGGGGCCAGCTGATCGAGCGGCACGGGCTTCTCGGCACGATCGCTGGCGTGGGATTGCTCCTCGCGCTCGCCGCACCGTTCCTCGGCGCGCGCTTCGGCTTCCCCGATGCGGGCAACGAGATCGAGGAGAAATCGGTGCGCCAGGCCTACGACATGACCACCGAGGCGTTCGGCGCCGGGGCGAACGGGCCGTTGTTGCTGGCCGTCGATCTGACCGGCATGCGGGACGAGCGAGGATTGTCCGCCCTCGTCGAGTCGATCGGTGAGACGCCGGGTGTGGCGGCCGTCAACCCGCCCACGCTCAACGACGCCGGGGACGCAGCAGTCGTGACCGTCATCCCGACGACGGGGCCGCAGGATGCCGAGACCGAACAGGTGGTGCAGACCCTGCGGGACGACGTGATTCCCACCGCCACCTCGGATACCGGGGTCACGGCCTATGTCGGTGGCGTGACGGCCACCGCGATCGACTCGACGGACAACATCGTCGACCGGATCCCCATCCTGATCGGCGGCGTGGTTCTCCTGTCCATGATGTTGCTGCTGGTGGCCTTCCGCAGTGTGGTCATACCGGTCACCGCGGCGGTGATGAACCTGCTCTCGGTGGCCGCCGCATACGGCGTCGTCGCGCTGGCCCTCGAAGGCGGGTGGTTCGGCCAGCTGATCGGGATCGACACCCAGACCCCGATGCCGGCGTTCATCCCCGTGCTCATCTTTGCCGTGCTCTTCGGCCTGTCCATGGATTACGAGGTTTTCCTGATCAGCCGGATGCGCGAGTCGTGGGTACGGACAGGGAACAACGGCCGGGCCATCATCGACGGGCTGGCCGGGACGGGCCGCGTGATCACCGCTGCTGCGGCGATCATGGTGGCGGTGTTCGCCGCTTTCGTCCCGAGCGACGAAGTGTTCCTCAAGGTGATCGGCGTCGGGATGGCGGCGGCCATCTTCATCGACGCGACCGTGGTGCGCATGCTTCTCGTTCCGGCCGTAATGCACCTGTTCGGCCGGGCCAACTGGTGGCTACCGGGAACGTGGGAGCGCCGCATTCCCCAGCTACACGTGGAGGGCCGCCCGGAGGTGCACCTTCCGGCACCGAAGAAGGATCTGGAGCCCGTCGGCTGAAGACCCGGAGGGAACGGGTCATTGCCGTGTCCCGGTCTGAACCGGTTCGCCTGGTCGCCAGAGCTGAATAACCAGTGCGTTCTTCTCGTCGTTCAGGCCCGTGAGCACGACGTCGTCGATCTCCAGCAGGAACATGTGAAACGACCCCGGTGCATCCACGGGCCGGTCGAGGTACTCGTCCATCCGTTCGGGCGGTACCTCGACGGCCCGGCCGGAGATCTTGGCATCGCCGCCGTCCATGGAGCCGTCACCGGGGTTGGTGTGCAGCGCGTAGCGCGGATCTCGTTGCAGGTCACGAGCCTTGACCGCGTCCAGCATCGAACCGAGTGTGAGGTGGTCGCCATGGAAGTCGACCTCGGTGCCACTGACCCTCGGCGCTCCGGATCCCCGCAGTGTCGCCAGGACGTGATGCTTGGTGAACTCGAGCCGTGCCTGGACAGCCGCGGCGAGCTTCGGTGCTTCTTCGGAGAACTGTTTCCACGTAGCCATGTGTCCAGTGTCGTCGCCGATCCCTGACATCTCCTGTCAGGTTCCGAGGTTCCGTTCGAGTTATCGAATACATTTGCACCGTGCGTGCCAGCCGATTGGTCAGTGTCATGTTCGTGCTGCAACGCAGACGTGGTGCCACGGCAACCGAGCTGGCAGACGAGCTCGGCGTGTCGGTTCGGACCATCTATCGCGACGTGTCGGCACTGCAATCCGCGGGTGTACCGATCTGGACCGAGTCCGGACCGGGCGGAGGCATCCGCCTGGTTGAGGGGTGGCGGACCCGTCTCGACGGCTTGACCGGCGACGAAGCGGCAGCCCTGTTCCTCGCAGGTGCGCCGTCGGCGGTGGCGGACCTGGGTCTCGGAGCGATCCTGACCGCTGCGGAGAGCAAGGTGATCGCGACCTTGCCCCCTGAATTGCGCGGACGTGCCTCGCGGCTGCGCGAACGGTTCCACCTCGACGCGCCCGGCTGGTTTCGGGACGGCGATGTACCGGCGCACCTGGCGACGGTGGCCGACGCCGTCTGGTCTGGGCACCGCCTGGACATCAGCTACCGCCGTTCTGACAGATCGGTGCAGCGCCGGCTCGATCCCCTCGGCCTGGTGCTGAAGGCCGGGGTCTGGTATCTGGTTGCGGCGCATCGCCAGGCCGTGCGGACATATCGGGTCGGGCGGATCGCCGAGGCAAAACGCGTTGACGAGCCGGCGAGCCGCCCACCCGGGTTCGACTTGGCTAGCTGGTGGGCCGCCTCCGCTGCGGAGTTCGACCGTTCGCTGCTGCGGTATCAATGCCGGCTCCGGCTCTCACCCCGGGCATTGCGACACCTCAAGCACCATGTCGGGCCCGCGTCAGCGGAGGACGCGCTGGCCTCTGCGGGACCGCCCGACGACGATGGCTGGCGGGAGGTGGTGTTGCCGACCGAGGGCGAGGACGTCGCGGCCGACCAGCTGACGGCACTGGCGCCAGGAGTCGAGGTGATCGATCCGCCCTCGTTGCGCGTCACCCTGCACGATGTAGGAGTGGCCCTCGCCGCCACGAACGCCCCATCCGAATGATCATGAACATCTATGTGTCCATTGGACCGAGAAAGTGTTCATGATCAGTGGATTTGTTGAGACAGGTGGATTCGATGTTCCTGCCCGTTGCATGAGGAGCGCGGCCACGGGTACATCAGGGAACGTGACCGAGAAGGAACTGAGCGACCTACGCGAGTTGGCAATGCAGCTCCGGGTCGAGTCGGTGCGTTGTACGGAGGTAGCGGGCTCGGGACACCCGACGTCATCGCTCTCCGCGGCGGACCTCATGGCAGTCCTGCTGGTCCGCTACTTGCAGTATGACTTCACCGACCCCGGCAACCCGGAGAACGATCACCTGATCTTTTCCAAGGGCCACGCCTCCCCGTTGCTCTATGCGATGCTGGAGGCTGCGGGCGCCATCAGTGATGACGAGCTGGCGACCTATCGCGCACTTGGCAGCCGTCTGGAGGGGCATCCCACTCCGTGGCTGCCCGGCGTCGACGTGGCGACGGGCTCTCTCGGGCAGGGCCTTCCGATCGGCGTCGGGCTGGCCCTGACCGGCAAGCTGCTCGACCGCTTGCCCTATCGGACCTGGGTCCTGTGCGGCGACAGCGAGCTCGCCGAGGGCTCGATGTGGGAGGCCTTCGAGCACGCCGGCTATGAAGGTCTCGACAAGTTAACCGCGATCGTCGACGTCAATCGGCTAGGCCAGCGTGGGCCGACGAGGTATGGCTGGAACACCGAGGAGTTCGTGGCGCGGATCGCGGCGCACGGATGGCACACCATCGAGATCGACGGACATGATCTCGAGCAGATCGATCACGCCTATGCAGAGGCGACCGCGGCGGACAAACCGGCCGCGATCCTGGCCCGCACCATCAAGGGTGCCGGTGTCTCCGAGGTGGCTGATCAGGAAGGCAAACACGGCAAGCCGCTGAAGGACACCGAGCGGGCGATCGCCGAGCTCGGTGGTGACGGCAAGGTGACGATCGAGGTCCGCAAGCCTTCCTACCTCGCGCCACCCCACCAGTTCGGAGAGCTTCAGACATACACGCCGCCGGAATACTCGAAGGGCGACGACGTGGCCACGAGGACGGCATTCGGAGAGGCGCTCGTGGAATTGGCCCGCGCGCGTCCGCACGTCGTCGGGCTCGATGCCGAGCTCGGCGATTCGACCCGAATGCAGTACTTCGGCAAGGAGCACCCCGCTCGCTTCTTCCAGTTCTACATCGCGGAACAGCAGATGGTGGCCGCGGCGGTCGGCATGCAGGTCCGTGGCTGGCTCCCGTACCTGGCGACGTTCGCGTCGTTCTTCAGCCGCGCATACGACTTCATCCGGATGGCGGCGATCGGCCGGGCCAACATGTGCCTCGTGGGCTCGCATGCCGGCGTGTCCATCGGCGCGGACGGGCCGTCGCAGATGGGATTGGAAGATCTCGCCGCGCTCCGGGCCGTGCACGGCAGCACCGTGTTGCATCCATGTGATGCGAACCAGACGGCGGCCCTGCTCGGCGAGATGGCCGATCGGGAAGGAATTCAATATCTCCGTACGCTCAGGGGCGAATCCCCCGTGATCTATGAATCGGGTGACGAATTCGTGATCGGGGGCAGTCGGGTGCTCCGGGCGTCGGATGACGACCAGGTCACGCTCCTTGCGGCGGGCGTAACCGTTCACGAGGCGTTGGCCGCTGCCGACGCTCTGGAGAACGACGGCATAGCCACCCGTGTCGTCGATCTGTACTCGATCAAACCGATGGACGCGTTCACGGTACGCCAGGCGGCACAGGACACCGGCTGCCTGGTCACCATCGAGGATCATTGGCCCGAGGGTGGTCTGGGTGACGCCGTGCTCGACATAGTCGCCCGGGACATGCCGGCTATGGTGCTCAAGCTGGCCGTTCGTGACATGCCCGGTTCGGCGACGCCTGCCGAGCAGCTCCAATCTGCGGGAATCGACCGGACGAGCATCGCCGCGGCGGTTCGCTCGTACATGAGCGAACGCGCCGTCTCGGGCTAGCTCCGTGCGGAGCGGTTTCGGGTTAGCTCCCGGCGGACGTGCCGTGTTCGCGTCCTCTCCCTCCGCCGGCTCCGCGTCAGTGTACGTTCTCGACGTCGGTGTCGGCGGTGTCTTCGAGTTCATAGGGGAGTGCGGCCACGCATCGTTCGTACTTGTCGATCAGCTCGTCTTCGGTCTCCGCGCCGATGTAGAGATCGGCTAGCTGGTAGCTGTAGCTGTCCTGGCGGGGGAGGGCGGACAGCAGCTGATCCTGCTGGGCGACGGGATGGATCATCGTGCCCGGCACGTCCGCCTCGACTCGGGCCACCTCCTCGGCTGTGGGTGCCCGCCGTACCCGGGCATCGCTGAACCGCCGCAGGAACCATTTCGTGGCGATCCGGTATCTCCCGTTGCCGCGGGGCAGGGCCGGATCGCGTCCGAGGGCGAGGCTCACCATCGCGTGGTGATTGGGCACGCCGTCGACCATCTGGAACAGGCGGGCGTGCGATTGTGAGTGGCGCGGGTTGATCTCCAGCAGCGTCAACGTGTCGTTCTCTTCGTTCCAGAAGAATTCGATGTTGAACGTCGAGTGGTCCAGGCCGATGTGTCCGATGACGCGGGTGGTGACCTGGGTGAGCCGTTCGGTGACGTTCGCCGGCAGGGCAGCCGGATATTGGAAACGCAGAAAGCTCTCACGTCCCGGATAGCCGACCGAACCGACGACCCCGTAGACGTGGACCGCGCCGTGTTGGACGTAGCCTTCGACGGTAACCTGAGTGCCCGAGACGGCCTCCTCGACGAGACATCCCTGGCCGCTGGCGGCGATCCCCGCGGGGGCGTGCAGATGGTCGAGGATGTACTGGAACGGCTCTCCCAGCCAGCCGACACCGTCCCGCAGCAACCGCATGGCGCGTTGGAACTCGTGCTGGTCGTGGACGTGATAGGCGAGCGTTGAACCGGCCGACTTCACCGGTTTCACCCACAGAGGGTACTCAAGGTGGGGCGGTGGAGTGGTCGCCTTCTGGGGATCGACGAGACCGAAGCCGGGGCATTCGTCGATCACTTGCCGCTGTTCGAGCCGGCTCCAGTACTTGTGTTCGCATTTCACCACTGCTTCGAGGCCGGGTCCTATGGTCCCGAACCGCTGGCACAGGATGGGAACGAGCGAACTCACCGGGAAATCCCAGTATCCGATGATCGCATCGATTGTCCCCTCGAACCGGTAGAGCTGGCGCTCGGCGGCAGCCAGCAGGTGTCGTAGCTGGATGTCCTGCGTGCGTAGCTCGTCAGGAGTGAGCAGTTGATGAAACCGGTACTCCTCGGCGTGCGGCAAGGCGTTGAGGGTCTCCGCGTTGAGTTCGTCGAGACCCAGGACGAACACGTTCTTGATGTCCACATGTTTTCCAGTACCCCATCGCGTGGGGATCGACGCGGGGCCTGGCGGGGTGAGCATGCTGCCCTAGGAGCCGGACGTGAACTGCCAGGATTCCCGGATCGGCTCGAGCGCGCGCTCCGTCTCGACGAGCAGCGCCCCGCAGTCGGTGAGGGTGCGCGAGTCTCGCGGCTGGAGCTGGTGTACGTACCGGGTCAGCTGGTCGTGAAGCCGCTGCGCGGATTCCATCGCCGCGGCGAGGTCGAGTGACGGTGGCTGATCCTCGGAGCGACGTTGGCCGAAGGCGTAGGCGACGTCGGCGACCTTCTCCAGCAGGTCCGCGTATCGCGGAAGGAAGTCGGCAAGCAGATCGTGGTCGATCTCGGGTTCGTCGTAGCGGTCGGCATAGTCGAGCGCCCGGATCATCGACTGAAGGTTTCCGGTGGTTCGCCCCAGCGCCTCCACGGCCCTGCGGTAGTCCACGAACAGGTGCCGTCCCTTGCCCAGACGTCTCGGATTGAGCCGCACGTTCTCTTCACCGAACGAGAGCTCGGAGCGGGCCCGCTCGACGGTGTTCGAGAGCCGGTCCGCGTGATCGCGCCAGTGGTCGAGGTGGCCGAAGGGGTTGTCGGAGCGCAGCCCGGCGGCTATGTCGTTCAGGAGGTCGCCGATCGACCTCGCGAGATCGTCGACGGCGCCGGCGGCGTCGTTGAACCGGATGGGCGGCGCGAGTACGACATTGACAGCAGCCCCCATCATGGCGCCACACAGGACTGTGACGAGGAGACTCGCGAGATAGTTGGGATCGTCGCCGCCGCCCACTCCGAACGTGAAGACCCCCACGATGGCCACTTGCGAGCCGAAGTCACCCAGCCTGGGCCATTGGCCGATCACGAGGGTCAGGAAGACGAGCAGAGCTAGCGCCCCCAGGCCGTGCCCGAGAGTCTGGCCAATCGCACCGGCGCACACGAGGCCGACGACGACGGCCCCGACGTACCGGACGGCGTGTAGCACGGACCGGTACACCGAGACCTGGACGACCAGCAATGCCGCGAACGGAGCGAAGCTGGGAATCTGCGAATCCAGGACATGCAGGGCCAGCGTGTACGACGCCAGGGTGGCGCTCAGTCCCTTGACGACCTGGACCAGCGAATTGCGTTCATGTCCGCGTCGCTGCCACGCGCGCTCGGCTCTCGGCCAGATCGTTCTCATGCACGCGGGGTCATGCCGGCTGTTCGGCGTTGTCGGTGGCTTCGGGGACGCCGGAGACGCGTGCGCAGTGAGCACAGCAGTACACGAACCCGCGGGCCTGGATGCCGTGACCGATGACCCGGCAGGCGCAGTGGGCACACTGGGGCGCGCAGCGGTGAATGGCGCATTCGAAACTGTCGAAGGTGAATTCCCGCCCGTCAGCGGCCCTCAGTGTGAAGGCTTGATCGTAATCGTTGCCACATACGTCGCAGACACTCATGTCGACCTCCGATATAGCTGTGTTGCGTGGTTCGCTGGCGATATTCGTCCTGATACCCACGTCCGCCGTCTCTACGCGCGGTTTGCTCGCTGCCACGGCGGGTAACGGCACGACGATGGCTAACCAGGAGCGCGTCCCCCGTGTACTGATTCTCGGAGCCGGCTATGCGGGCCTGTATGCGGCTTGCCGGTTGCAGTCGAAGCTACGGTCCGATGAGGCATCGGTGACCGTGGTCGACCCGCGGCCGTACATGACGTACCAGTCCCTCTTGCCGGAGGCGGGTGCGGGAACCGTGGAACCGCGGCATGTCGTCGCTCCGTTGCGCGCCTTGCTCCCGAAATGCCAGGTCCTCAGTGGCCATGTCATCGACATCGACCCGGAGGGTCGCTCGGTGACGGTTCGCATGCCGGACGAGAACATCGAGCACCTGGGATACGATCTCCTCGTTCTCAGCGTGGGCTCGGTGAGCAAGGTTTTCCCGGTACCGGGGCTGGCCGATCAGGCCGTGGGTTTCAGCACGCTGGAAGAGGCTGTCTATCTGCGCAATCACGTGCTCTCCCGGCTGGATCAGGCGGCGAGCACGCTGGATCCGGAGCGCCGCGCGAAGTTTCTCACCTTCATGTTCGTCGGTGGCGGGTTCGCCGGGATCGAGGCTCTGGGGGAGATCGAGGATATGGCCCGGTTCGCGGTTCGCCGCTACTATCCGGCGATCGATCCCTCGGAGATGCGGTGGGTGCTGGTCGAAGCCGCCGACCGGATCATGCCGGAAGTGAGCAGGTCGCTCGCCGATTACGCCGTCGAGGTGCTCCGCCAGCGGGGCATCGACATCCGGATGGAGACGATGGTCGACAGCCTGGAAGACGGCCATGTAGCCCTGTCGGATGGCACGGAGTTCGACGCGGGCACGGTCGTGTGGACGACGGGCGTCGAACCCGAGCCCGTCGTGTCCACGTCGGTGCTGCCACAGGACTCTCTCGGCCGCGTTGCCTGCCTGCCGTCCTTGCAGGTCGAGGGATGGCCGGCGATATTCGCCGCCGGCGACTGCGCGGCCATACCCGATCCGGCCGGCGACGAGCCGGACGCGACATGTCCTCCGACGGCCCAACATGCCGTGCGCCAGGGAAAGCTGGTGGCGGACAACATTCGTGCCGTGCTTCGGGGCAAGCGGATCCGCCGATTCACGTATCGCAGCCCGGGGTCGGTCGCGACCCTCGGCCTCCACCAGGGCGTCGCCGAAGTCTACGGCTGGCGGCTCAAGGGCTGGCCGGCGTGGGCACTGCACCGCGCCTATCACCTCTCCCAGTTGCCCACCGCGAACCGCAAGGCGCGGGTCCTGGCGGATTGGTTGCTCGATGCCGGCTTCCCCCGGCAGGCCGTGGCTTTGGGAGAACTGCACGCTCCCCGTCGTGAGTTCGTCGAGCAGGCTCGCCGCTAGGCGGTTGACTCGTTCCAGCGCAGCAGTGCTGCGACCCCGTCGGCAGAGAGCGAACGAGGCGCCATGACGGCGTCGGCGCCGGTCATCGCGGCCGCACACAAGACGGCGAGATCGGCGCGCAGCTCGTCCTCGTCCCGTGCGCTGCCGGGTAGCGGCAGCCCGGGGTAATCTCCGGGTGCGAGTTGGCGGCTCGCCGCGCGTGTCGGGGCGAGCAAGAGCGTGCCGACCTGCCCTCGAATGAGCGCCGCCGCTACGTCGTCGAGACCGATCGCGGCCGCGCCGGCGCGGCCGGCTTCTTCTTCGAGTTCGCGGATGATCCGCAGATGGTCGGTGAGAACGACGTCCTGTACGGCTTCATCGATCGCGTCGTCGAGTGACTCGCGGGAATCACCGGGATGTCGTCCGCCGGCCTGAATCTCCACGAGTAGCTCACGGGTGCTCTCGGACAACGCGTCGTGAATCTCCTTCTGCGCGCGTACGTCACCGGTGATGACGATAAGCCGTACGCCAGCGGCCACCCGCTTCTCGATTTCGGGTGCGACATGTTCGGCGTTCCGGCGCCACCGAAGCTCCGAACGCCGCAGGTATCGCTTGTGCGACCACCCACCTACCTGGACCTTGTTGATGTGCTCGGTGCCGCCTTCGACGGTTTCTTGCTCGTCTACGCGGTCCGGCCAGGTCTCGTGAAGTTCGAGATCGGCTCCTTCCCGGTCGGCCAGGACGACCAGGACCGGGCGCATCATGGCGCGATCGGTGAGCCAGGAGGTGACATCCGGTAGCTGGCCCCAGGTCAGCACCTCATCGCTGCGTGGACGCCGTACGATGTCGTCGACCAGGATGTCGTCCTCCGCCGCAACGATCATTCGGGCGACGTTGCCGCCGTGGGCAGGAGCGGAGAGGACGCGGTGGCCCACGGCGTCGAGGAGGTCTGACGGTGCCCCTCGGGCATGCAACTGCTCTCGTGCCGAGCGCCACCGGACGTCGAGTTGATGGTCGGCGTCGGTCTCGTTACGACTGACGTCAAGGTAGACGCTCAAGAACGGGCCGGACCGGGTGCACAGCTCGGCTACAGTGTGAATATCTACCATGTTGTTCCTGGTCATGGCGTCACTGTTACCCCTCGGGTCGATTTGATACACAGGGCGGCGAGTAGTTCTGTGTAAAGACTTTGGAGCAGGGGTTTATCTTTTCGTTACATAGGCGCACGATGGGTATCAAGGGGGGCACGCACAACCGCATTGCTTACGGAATGCGGAGACGCCACGCGTGTCTGACTGGGAGGTAGACGTGAATTCCCCAGAGGCTGTTGAATTCGCCGAGATGGCCCGTGATCTGACGGGCGAAGCCGGCGTCAACGAGACGTTGTCCAAGGTGATCGAGTACGCCAAGGAATTCACCGGTTCCGAGGATGGTGGGGTGGCGCTCCTCGGGGCCGAACGCAAGCTCGAAGCGGCGCGATCATCGGATGAACGCGCCGGACGAGCGGACACCTTGCAGGATGCACTGCGTGAGGGGCCAGTGGTGAACGCGGCCCGGACGCACAAGACATACCTCGTTCGCGATATTGCCAGTGATGGTCGCTGGCCGCGGTGGGGGCCGCTCGTCGTCGATCTCGGTTTGCACAGCGTGGTCAGTACGTGCCTCTACACCGAACGGCACACCATCGGCACGCTCAACGTCTACTCCTCCGAGCCGGGCGCGCTCAGCGAGGAAGACGCGGAGAACATTCAGGTTTTCGCTAGCCACGCCGCCGTAGCGATCGAGTCGGCCCAGGAGGGCGACGGCCTGCGCCGGGCGATCGAGACGCGAAACGTTATCGGTCAGGCGCAAGGCTTGCTCATGGAGAGATACGGGCTGGACGCGCGCCGCGCGTTCGACGTCCTGCGCCGCTACTCGCAGGAGACCAACACCAAGCTGCGTACCGTGGCGGAGCGGTTGGTGTACGAACGCAGGCTTCCGGACGGCGAGTGAGCCAATAGATATGCCGGCGCACCGTGGTGCGCCGGCATATCTGCGTGCCTTCCTTGTACGTTCAGCGGCACGGCACCTGCTGCCGGGGTACCCGGGGCCGTTGAGCGTGCGGCTGCGACGGGTGGGAATGCTGATTACGAGTCCGGGACAGCCCGGGCGAGGACGGTTCCATGCTGCCCATCTCGGTGCGCAGCCGGTCGAGGATGCGGCCGAGCAGCCGTGATACCTGCATCTGCGTGACGCCGAGCTCCTGGGCGATCTCTTGCTGCGTCCAGCCACAGAAGAAACGAAGGAACAGGATCCGCTGATCTCTGTGGGGAAGCTCGCGGCACAGCGGGCCGAGCGCGGTGGTCGCTTCCGAACGGGAGAAGTTGCCGTCACTCTCTCCAAGGAGATCCGATAGGGGAGCGCCTTCCTCATTCCGCGTTGGCGTGTCGATGGACACCGGTGTGTAGCAGCTTCGGCAGCCGAGCGCCTCGTTCACGCTGTCGACGTCTTCGCCCAGATGGTCGGCGAGTTCGTGCGGGGTCGGCGTGCGCCCGAGCGTCTGGGAAAGCTCCGAGGTGGCCGCCGTGGTCTGCCGGTGCAGATCCTGGATGCGACGCGGCGGGCGTATCGTCCACCCCTGGTCGCGGAAGAAGCGCTTGATCTCCCCGGTGATCGTTGGCATGGCGAACGAGATGAAGTCGACACCCTTGTCCGGGTCGTATCGACGCACGGCATTGACCAGGCCGACGTAGGCGACCTGCAGGATGTCCGCGTATTCTTCGGAGCGGCCCGTGTACTTCCGGGCGACCGATTCCGCTAGCCCGGTGTTCAGCAGGATGACTTCGTCTTGAAGTCGTTGACTTTCCGCAGGCTCGGCTGCCGCAGCATCACGGAGGAGCCGGCGGGTGAGCTCGGCACGCTCTCCATCGGGCCGGCGAGTGGATTTCCTGGCGACGTCTCGATGTGCAGGCACAACCAACACCTACTCAGATCTTCGTGAGTGGGAGTGGCTGTCTGCTCAACCACGTCGTGATACTACCGAAACACGTCCGAGACCACCTGTCAACAGGCTGGCGAGGCTATTGCGGGATGAGCGGCAGTGTGTCAATGGGACACGCCGTGTCTCACGAACCGTTATATCCCGCCCGGCGGAAGGCATCGGCGATGGCACCGCGAGGAGCGCCCGTCCCCTCTGCTGGCCCGGAGCGGCCGGGTTTGTCCTTCCGACCGGGTGCCCGGGACTGTTGCTTGCCAGATGCGCTGGCGGTGACGTCGTCGTCGAGCCGGAGAGTCAGCGAGATCCGATGACGTTCGGTGTCGACGTCGAGAACCTTGACGGTGACGACATCGCCGGGCTTGACGACGTCGCGCGGATTCTCGACGAACTCGTGTGACATGGCCGAGATGTGCACCAGGCCGTCCTGGTGTACGCCGATGTCGACGAACGCGCCGAACGCGGCCACGTTGGTGACGACCCCTTCCAGGCGCATGCCTCGTTTGACATCCGCGATCGTTTCCACCCCTTCGGCGAACGACGCCGTGGTGAAGGACGGCCGCGGGTCCCGGCCGGGCTTCTCGAGCTCGGCCAGGACGTCGGTCACCGTGGGCAGGCCGAAGGAGTCGTCGGCGAAGTCAGCGGGCTTCAACCGACGCAGGGCGTTTCCGTCGCCCAGGATGGATTTCACGTCGCCACCGGCAGCTCGTGCGATCTTGCGGGCCAGCGGGTACGACTCGGGATGCACGCTCGACGCGTCGAGGGGCTCGTCGCCACCGCTGATCCGGAGGAAACCAGCGCTCTGCTCGAATGCCTTGGGACCCAGGCGGGGGACGTCCCGTAGCTGGTCACGCGAGCGGAACGGGCCGTGACTCTCGCGATGCGTGACGATATTCGTGGCCAGGCCGGTGCCGATGCCCGAGACACGGGCGAGCAGTGGCGTGGAGGCCGTGTTGAGGTCGACGCCGACGGCATTCACGCAATCTTCGACAACGGCGTCGAGCGACCGGGAGAGGGCGACCTCGGAGAGATCGTGCTGGTATTGGCCGACGCCGATGGATTTGGGATCGATCTTGACCAGCTCCGCGAGTGGATCTTGCAGTCGCCGGGCGATGGAGACCGCGCCACGCAGCGAGACGTCGAGATCAGGCAATTCACGTGTCGCGAACGACGAAGCAGAGTACACCGATGCGCCGGCCTCGGAGACCACGAGTTTGGACAGGCGGCGATCGTTACAGCGCTTGATCAGCTCGATGGCGAGCCGGTCTGTCTCCCGCGACGCGGTTCCGTTGCCGATAGCGATGAGCTCCACGGCGTGGTCGCGGACCAGCTTCTCCAGAGCGTCGAGTGCATCGTTCCACCGCGCCTGGGGTTTGTGCGGGTAGATGGTCGCCGTAGTGGCGACTTTCCCCGTGCCGTCGACCACGGCGACCTTCACACCGGTCCGGTAGGCGGGGTCGAGGCCGAGAGTTGGCCGCGGCCCGGCGGGAGCGGCCAGGAGAAGGTCGCGGAGGTTGCCGGCGAAGACCCGGATCGCTTCCTCCTCGGCCGCCTGCCGGGCACGAGTCCGCAGATCGAAGCCGAGATTGACGAGAATGCGGGTGCGCCACGCCCAGCGGACCGTGTCAGCAAGCCATCGGTCCGCGGGACGGCCGCGGTCTTCGATGCCGAACCGGCTGGCGATGGTGGTCTCGTAGTCGGTGGGACCGCTCGGCGGTTCCTCGTCAGCGCGGAAGGGATCCACGGTGACGTCGAGGATCTCTTCCTTCTCGCCGCGTAGCAGCGCGAGCACGCGGTGCGAGCGGGCTGTGGCCAGCGGTTCGGAGAAGTCGAAGTAGTCGGCGTACTTGGTGTGGTCCGCTTTGGCTTGCTCGGCGCCCTCGCGGAGCTGCGAGACGAGACGCCCGCGGGACCACATCCGCTCCCGCAGCTCGCCGATGAGATCGGCATCCTCGGCGAAGCGCTCCACCAGGATCGATCGGGCACCGTTGAGTGCGGCCGACGTATCGGGAACGGTGTCGTTGATGAACGAGGCGGCTGCGGTGTCGGGATCGTGATCCGGATCGCCAAGCAGCATGTCGGCCAGCGGTTCCAGGCCCGCTTCGCGGGCGATCTGAGCCTTGGTGCGGCGCTTGGGCTTGTAGGGAAGGTAGATGTCCTCGAGACGGGCCTTGGTCTCGGCTCCCATGATCTGCGCGTGCAGCTCGTCGGTGAGCTTGCCCTGCTCGCGGATCGACTCGAGGATGGTGTCCCGCCGCTCGTCGAGTTCCCGGAGGTAGCGCAGGCGCTCCTCGAGTGCCCGCAGCTGGGCGTCGTCGAGCGTGCCGGTCGCCTCCTTGCGATACCGGGCGATGAACGGCACGGTTGCGCCACTGTCGAGAAGGGCCACCGCGGCGCGGACCTGGTGCTCGTCGATGCCCAGTTCCGTGGCGATCGTCTGATACACCCACGGGCGCGTCGTGACCCCGGCGTCGTCGTTGGCCGTGGCCTGCGTGGAAGTGGAAGTCGTCACGTCTCCAACCGATCTTTCGTTCCGGACTCGCCGGCCCATTGTGCATGGTTCGATACCTGGGCCGGCGCCTGGCCCGCGCGGCGCGCTTCGGAGTGAGAAGTCTCCGGAGTTCGGGGTATACCGTTCCGTGTCCCCCGGGCGGGAGTGCTAGCTTTGACCCGTTTGCGGACGCGGGACGGCTCCCGTCCCAGTTGTCATCACAGGAGGGCGGCCGGGTGCAAGGCACACCGCAGCACGTCATCGTCATGGGCGTTTCGGGCGTGGGTAAAACCACGGTCGCGAAGCGGCTCGCGCAGCGGCTGGCGTGGCCGTATGCGGAAGGAGACGATTTCCACCCGGAGGAGAACGTCGAGAAGATGGCGAACGGCACGCCGTTGACCGACGACGATCGGTGGCCGTGGCTACGGTTGATCAACGAATGGTTGTCGGCCCAGGCAGGAGACGGGTGGAATACGATCGTGGCGTGCTCGGCGCTTCGCCGTGCCTACCGTGACGTCTTGCGGGAAGCGGATGGCCGCGTGCATTTCGCCTATCTGTCCGGCCAGCAGGAACTCGTCGATGAGCGGATTGGCCTGCGCGACGCGCACTTCATGCCGCCGTCGTTGTTGTCCTCGCAATACGAGGCCCTCGAACCACTCGAGCCAGACGAGGACGGCATCGAGGTTGACGCGGCCAGGGCACCCGACGAGATCGCCGGTGACGTGATCGAAGGATTGCAGCTGAGCCGCTGACCACGTGCCGCTGGTCACGTGGTCGATCGGTCGGCGACCCATTCGAGGCGGGAGGAGCGCAGAGTATGGCAGACGAGCAGCTGGCGGACGTGGCCGTCACGGGACTGGGCACTATGGGCGGCAACCTCGCCCGCAATCTGGCGCGCAACGGATACCGTGTCGCGGCGCACAACCGCAGCCGGCACCGTACGGACGAGCTGATCGGCGAGTTCGGGCACGAAGGTGACTTCGTGCCGGTGAGCGATCTGGCCGAGCTGGCCGGAACATTGCGGCGGCCGCGTCGCGTGATCCTCATGGTGCCGGCCGGGGCTCCCACGGATGCGGTGATCGACAAGCTGCGCGGCGTGCTCGAGTCCGGCGACATCGTCGTCGATGCCGGCAACGCGCACTTCGAAGACACGCGGCGGCGCGAGGCGACGTTACGCGAGGACGGCATTCACTTCGTGGGGACCGGGGTCTCCGGCGGAGAGGAGGGTGCGCTGCACGGCCCGAGCATCATGCCCGGTGGCTCCGCGGAGGCCTACGCCGCACTCGAGCCGATGCTGACCAGCATCGCGGCCGAGGTCGACGGGACGCCGTGCTGCACCCACGTCGGCCCGGACGGCGCGGGCCACTTCGTCAAGATGCTGCACAACGGCATCGAATACGCCGACATGCAGCTGATCGCGGAGTCGTACGACCTGTTGCGCCGCGGGCTGGGGATGGAACCGGCCGAGATCGCCGAGGTGTTCGCCACCTGGAACAGCGGGGATCTCGAGTCGTTCCTCGTCGAGATCACGGCGGATGTGCTGGGTCATACCGACCACGCCACGGGTGAGCCGTTCATCGACGTCGTGCTTGATCAGGCCGGGCAGAAAGGCACGGGGCGGTGGACCGTGATCTCCGCCCTCGAACTGGGAGTGCCGGTGAGCGGTATGGCCGAGGCCGTGTTCGCCCGGGGACTGTCTGGCGACGTGGATCGCCGCAGCGCGGCTCGGGGCGTACTACGAGGCCCCTCGGAAACGCCGGCGGTGGGCGATCGCCAGTGGTTCGTGGACGACGTGCGGGACGCCCTCTACGCGTCCAAACTGGTCGCATACGCACAGGGCTTCGACGTCATCCGGGAAGCCAGCGACGAGTACGGCTGGGGAGTCGATCTCGGTCAGATGGCCACGATCTGGCGAGGTGGCTGCATCATCCGGGCCCGTTTCCTCGATCGGATCCGCGAAGCCTACGATCGCGATCCGGGTCTTTCCTCGCTACTCGTGGACAGCTACTTCCGCGATGCGGTGATCGCCGGACAGGCGGGATGGCGCCGGGTGGTGGCGACCGCTGCCCAACTCGGCATCCCGGTACCCGGTTTCAGCAGTGCGCTCGCGTATTACGACGGCCTGCGTTCGGAGCGCCTGCCTGCCGCGCTCATCCAGGGTCAGCGCGACCTGTTCGGCGCGCACACCTACCAGCGGGTGGACCGTCCAGGTACGTTTCACGTCGACTGGGCCGGTGACCGCGCCGAGGAAGAGCGCTAGATCTGGGCAGCTACGAGATGGGCGTGGCGCGTAGGATGAGCGGCCCGTGAAACGTCGGCGGCAGGAGGACGGCCAGGTGTCCGGGCGGGGCGAGCACTACTTCTCCGCGCGGCCGCGGGCCGCCAGCCGCACGTCGACGGTGCGTCTCGAGCTCACCGATCTCGACATCCAGCTTCAGACGGACTCCGGGATCTTCTCGCACGGCAGGCTCGATCCCGGCACGAAAATCCTGCTCGAACGGGCACCCTTGCCCCGGGTACGGGGGGACATCCTCGATCTCGGATGCGGCTACGGGCCGATCGCCCTCGCCCTGGCGTCCCGGCGCAAACGAGCCCGGGTGTGGGCGGTCGACGTCAACGAGCGCGCCGTGGTCCTGACTCGTCAGAATGCCGAGGCGCTCGGCAGGGGAAACGTGTTTTCCCGCATGCCCGATGAGGTTCCGGGCGACGTGCGTTTCGCCGCGATTTACTCGAACCCTCCGATCCGCATCGGCAAGAAGGCGTTGCACGAACTGTTGCTGAGCTGGCTGGCCCGGCTGCTTCCCGGTGGCTCGGCCGTGCTCGTGGTGCACAAGCATCTCGGCTCCGACTCGCTGGCCCGCTGGTTGGACGGCCAGGGCTTCCCGACCACGCGTCTGCTTTCGGAACGGGGCTATCGTCTACTGGAGGTCCGGCCGGCGGATGAGGGACCGGCTACCTAGTGCATGTTCAGAAAGGTGGCGACGGGCCGGCAGGCCGCGTCGCGCCCGTGATTCGAGGAGTGCTCGCTGGTGGCGCAGTTACGAGGTACCGACCTGAAGCGCCTGCATCGCTCGTGGAAGCGGCGCAGCACGCTGCGGCTCGGATTGCTGCTGGAAGGGGTGCAGTCGCCGTTCAACGTCGGCGCGATCGTGCGCACGGCTGCGGCGTTCGGCGTGGCGGACTTCTACCTGGTCGGGCGTACCGCGTCGCCGGGAGATGCCAAGGCGCAGAAGCTGGCGATGGGTACCGACCGGTATTTGCGCACGCAGTCCTTCACCGACGCCGCGGCAGCGATCGAACGGGCGCGGGATGACGGATATCACACCGTGGCACTCGAGCTGACCGACGACGCGCGTCCGTTGCACGATCTGGAACTCGATGGGGACGTGTGTGTCGCCGTCGGCGCCGAAGACCACGGACTGTCCGCGCGGTGCCTCCGGGCATGCGACGACGTAGGCTACATTCCTCAAGTAGGCCGGATCGGTTCGCTCAACGTGGCCGCGGCTGCCGCCGTCGTCTGCTATGAAGTGCGCCGGCAAGATTGGACGTCTCCGGGCGTGTCGTAACCCGGCAATCCCGGACTTTTCATAGTGCAATGGTGATCATGGCTCCCACGCGTGTGCTGCACGACGCGGGCAGGCTGCTGCTCCGGGCAGCCCTGGCCGTGGTGTTCGTGGCGCACGGCTGGCAGAAGGTCTACGACTGGACCATCGAGGGCACCACCGAGCGATTCGTCGATATGGAGATCCCGTTCCCCGAGGTGTCGGCGCCGACCGTCGCGGTGCTCGAGCTGGTCGGAGGGGGCCTGCTCGGCCTGGGCGTGCTCACCCGTCTGGTTGCCGTGGCACTGGGGTCCAGCATGATCGGTGCGCTCGTTCTCGTGCACGCCGAGAACGGCCCGTTCGTCGAAGACGGAGGGTGGGAACTTGTCCTGGTGCTGGCGGCCGGATGCATGACCATCGCCTTGGTTGGACCGGGTCGGGTGCGCATGGACCGCGTGCTCGTGCGCTGGTTCGAAAAGGAGGATGACGAGCTCGCGGAGCCACCACCCAGGGGCCGGAAATGACGTTGTAGCGTGACGTCGGCTACATCTATCTGGCATTCGGGCCACGTTTGCGCGCCAACGCGCATACGATCGAATCGTCATGAGTGAGCCAGATGCCACACTTGAGGGCCGAAACGATGCGGGTCCTCGATATCGCGCTAACCAGCCTCAGAAGAAGGGCTGGCGACGGCTGTTCACCTGGAAAGCCCTTGCCCTGTACGTCCTGGGATTCTTCCTGCTCGTAGCCGGTGCGGTGGCCGTGGCGTTCGCCACCATCGATGTTCCCGAGCCCAACGACTTCTCCACGTCGGAGACGAGCATCGTCTATTACGACGACGGCGAGACCGAGCTCGGCCGGCTCGGTGCCGAGAACCGGGAGATCGTCAACTCCGAGCAGATTCCGGACACCCTCAAGCAGGCGGTCATCGCCGCGGAGGATCGCTCCTTCTACGACAACCCCGGTTTCTCGGTGACCGGTATCGCGCGTGCCGCCTGGGACCAGGTACGAGGAACGGCGAGCGCGGGTGGTGGATCGACCATCACCCAGCAGTACGTCAAGAACTACTACCTCACGCAGGAGCAGACGCTGAGCCGCAAGCTCCAGGAGTTCGTCATCGCGGTGAAGATCGATCAGAGCATCGATAAGGACCAGATCCTCACCGACTACCTCAACACGATCTGGTTCGGCCGCGGAACGTATGGCGTCCAGACCGCGTCACAAGCGTATTTCGGCGTCGAAGTCGAAGAGCTCGATCTCGCGCAGAGCGCGGCGCTGGCGGCGATCTTGCGGTCTCCCGCGAGCTACGATCCGACCCAGGGTGAGGAGAACGAGGCACGGTTCGAGGAGCGCTTCCGCTACGTTCTGAACGGCATGGTGACGACCGGAGCGATCGATCGGTCGACTGCCGAGAACACCGAGCCGCCGGAGGTCCGGCCCGAGGAGCGGGAGAATCGATTCGGCGGAACCGACGGCTACTTGCTGTTGATGGTGCGTGATGAGCTGCGCGAGCGGGGCTTCGACGATTCCGAGATCGAGGCGGGCGGGCTCCGCGTCACAACATCGTTCAACGAGCAAGCGCAAGAAGCCGCGGTGCGCGCCGTCTCCGAGGAGCGCCCCACCGAGAACGCCGAGCGCGTGCACGTGGGATTGAGCGCCGTTCGTCCCGGCGACGGCGGGATCGTCGCACTGTACGGCGGGGAAGATGCCGTGGAGCAGGGCTTCAACAACGCCGTCGACGCCCGGGTCCAGCCCGGTTCGATCATCAAGCCCTTCACCCTTGCTGCTGCGCTGGAGAACGGCCATTCGCTGTACAGCCGGTTCGCGGGGAACTCGCCCTACGCGCGGGAAGGTCTCGGATCTCCGGTGGAAAACCAGGGAAATCGCTCGTGGGGAGCCTCAGTCGACCTGTTGCAGGCCACCGAGCGGTCGGTCAACACCGCGTTCGTCGACCTCGTGTACTCGCTCAGCCCGCAGACCGTCATCGATGCGCTCGCGCGGGCGGGCATCCCCGAGGATGCGCCGGGGCTCGAACCGAACGCGCGCGTAACCCTTGGCATCGCCTCGCTCACCTCGCTGGAGATGAGCGAGGCTTACGCGACGCTTGCGGCCCAAGGTGTGCACACCGATACGTACACCGTCTCCGAGGTACGTAACTCGGCTGGTGACACCCTCTACGAACGCGAGATCGTGCCGGAGCAGGCTTTCGAACCGGACGTGACGGCCGACGTCACGTACGCGCTGAGGCAGGTCGTCGAGAGCTGGCGAGGTACCGGTCAGGTGGCCCGCAGTCTGGAACGGCCGGTCGCGGGCAAGACCGGTACTCACGAGGAGCTGACGTCGTGGTTCGCCGGCTATACACCACAGCTGGCCACATCGGTGACGTACTTCCGTGGAGATGGTTCCGAGGCGGGAACCGAGTCGCTCAACGGCGTCGGCGGGATGGACAATTTCGCCGGTGGCGCCTATCCGGCGCGAACGTGGACGGCCTTCATGCGTGCGGCGCTGGAGGGAGAGCCGGCCGAAGAGTTCCCCGAGCGCGCCAACGTCAACATGTACTCCCCCGCGCAGCCACCGTCGAACGGGGGTGGCTCTGGTGACGGCGGCGGCGACGGCTCTGGCGGCGATGAGTCGGGCCAGGACGAGTCCGGTGATGAGAACGGTGGTGATGAGTCGGGCCAGGACGAGTCCGGTCAGGATGAGTCCGGTCAGGATGAGTCCGGCAACGATGAGAACGGCGGGGACGAGTCCGGTGACGAGAACGGTGGCGATGAGTCGGGCCAGGACGAGTCCGGTGATGAGAACGGTGGTGATGAGTCGGGCCAGGACGAGTCGGGCCAGGATGAGTCCGGTCAGGATGAGTCCGGCAACGATGAGAACGGTGGCGATGAGTCCGGCAACGAGAACGGCGGGGGCGAGTCCGGCAACGAGAACGGCGGGGACGACGGCACGGAGTGGGGCGATGACGGCTCCGGGGATAACGGCGAAGGCAACGACACGGGCGCCGAAACGTCGACCACGGTGAACCGGCGGGTAGCCGCTGCGGTGCGAACGTCAGTCTGACCGGCTGGATTCGTTGATGACTCGTAAGACCGTCTCGACGTCGTCCACGACGATTGGCTCGCCGCCGTGCGGCTGGCCGAGCTGCCTCTCGTAGGCGTCCAGGCGGTTCCAGTCGTCCCAGCTGATACGCGACGAGCTGCGCGCGTCCAAGTGTTCCTCGAGCCGTTCCGGCGTTCCGTCGGGCGCCGGTAGCCGAGCAAGATCCTCGAAGATCGACGCGGCGACCTCACCGGCGTCCGGACGGTTGGTTCCGATGACGCCACTCGGGCCTCGTCTGAGCCAGCCCGAAACATAGACCCCGGATATTACGTCGTCGTCGCCGTCATGACCGATCACCCGACCGTTCGCTGAGGGCACGGTCCCGGTGGCATCGTCGAACGGGAGCCCCGGGATCGGCGAACCGCGATATCCGATGGCACGAACCAGCATCTGGGCGGGAATCTCCATCGATTCGGTCGCGGCACCGGTCCCGGGCTGCGAACGGGTCGGTTCGATCAGCACGCCGCGCATGGCGGTCTCGCCGAGGAGCCGCACCGGCCGGCGCCAGAAGTGGAAATGTATTCGCCGGGGTGCGCCCGTCGGTTCCCGCTCGGCCCATTCGTTCATGACCTTGACGGTCGTCTTCGCCTGTCGCCGCTGATCGACCTCTGCCTGGTCGTCGTCGCTGAGTACCAGGTCCTCCGGGTGGACGATTATGTCGACACCGTCGAGTTTGCCGATCTCGCGCAGCTCGGGCGAGGTGAACTTGGCCTGTGCCGGGCCGCGCCGAGCGACGATGTGGACATCGGTGAGCGCGCTCTTCTGGAATGTCTCGACCGCCGCGCGAGGCATGCTCGTGGCGATCAGGCTCGCCGGATCGCGGGCCAGGAGCCGAGCGACGTCCAGTGCGACGTTCCCTGCGCCGATAACGACGGCAGTCTCGAGATCCTCCGGGAAAGTGATCTTCGGCGCCTCGGGATGCCCGGTGTACCAGGCGACCAGTTCCGACGCTCCGATGGACCCGGGAAGCTCCTCACCCGGAATGCCCAGGCTGCGATCACCGCGCATGCCGGTCGCAAAGACGACGACGTCGTAGTTGTCACGTAGCTGATCGAGCGACACGTCCCGGCCGATCGCGACGTTTCCGAAATAGTGCGCCTCGGTGTAATCGAACCCGGCCGCGAGTACCTTCGAGATCGCACGCGTCTTCGGATGATCGGGTGCGACGCCGTACCGCACGAGGCCGAATGGTGCGGGCACTGCCTCGAAGACGTCGACCCTGCGGAACACGTCGGCTTCGAGGAGGTTGGCCAGCAGGTATAGACCGGCTGGACCCGCGCCGACGATGGCGGCGGTTCTCCGGCCGTCACCGTTCTGCGGCTCGTGGATCACCGTGCCGGTCTCGCTGGTCGCCTGTGGCTCCATCTCCTTCATCCAACCAGATGCATCCGGGTGATCCATAATGGCGGCGACGACCTCGCTACCGGCGACGTCGAACATGGTGGATGACGCCGGATTTCACCTGATCAATGGGATGCGCGGGGATCGTTCGCGATGTTTACCCGGCAGTCACCATTCCGTCTCCGCAATGTCCAGGGATGCATTCCACCTGTTCATGACTCGTTCACCGTCGACGGGGAACGTCGTCACTTCGGACATCTAGTTTCGAAGTCGACATAGAAGACGGTCCACATTCGGAAGGACATCCGACGTGAAGATCAGCACTGCTCGCCGGCGGCTGGCGCCGTTCGCGGTCGCCAGCGCCGCGGCGCTCCTCCTCGTTGCCTGTGGCAGCGACGACAATGACGACAACGGGGACGACACCAGTACGTCTAGTGACGACTCGAACAGCGATGACTCCGGCGACGGGGCTGAGAACGCATCCGACGAAGGTGAAGAGCTCTCGGGGAACATCGAAATCGACGGCTCGAGCACGGTGGCGCCGCTCTCCGAAGCGGCAGCCGAGCTCTTCATGCAGCAGCACCCGGATGTGCAGGTCTCGGTCGGCACGTCGGGAACGGGTGGCGGCTTCGAACTGTTCTGCAACGGTGAGACGGACGGTTCGGATGCCTCGCGGGAGATCTCGGAAGAGGAGATCGCCCAGTGCGAGGAGAACGGCATCTCGTTCGAGGGGATTCAGGTCGCGAACGACGCCATGGCCGTCGTCGTGCACCCGGACAACCCCGTGCAGTGCCTGACGACCGACCAGCTCAACCAGATCTGGGGCCCGGATTCGACGCTGAGCAACTGGAACGAGATCGACGGCCTGGAAGAAGACTTCGACGAGTCGCTCGATCTCTACGGTCCGGGTACGGACTCCGGGACGTTCGACTACTTCACCGAGGCGATCAACGGCGAGGCAGGTGCCCAGCGCACCGACTACAACAACATCGGTGAGGACGACAACAGCGGGATCCTCGGTGTCGAGGGTTCGGTTGGCGGCATGTTCTACGTCGGGTACTCCTACTACGTGGAGAACCAGGATCGCGTCCGGGCACTGGAGATCGACGGTGGCGAAGGCTGCACGGCCCCGTCGCCGGAGACGGTCGAGAGCTACGTGCCCCTGACGCGTCCGCTCTTCGTCTACATGTCCGACGTCGCGCTCGAACGGCCCGAGGTGCAGGCCTTTGCCGACTTCTACGTGAACCAGGAGAACGAGACCATTGCCGAGCAGGCCGGCTTCATCGGCATGACCGAGGAGCAGGCTGCCGCGGCATCCGAGAAGGTCGACAGCCTGATCGGTAACTGACGAGGTCGTCCGGCACAGGCCGGCGATTCGAGGGAAGTCCTTCATGGCAAGTAGGGAAACCGTGGTCTCCGGGACCGGCGCTGACCCCGTGCGCCGGTCCCTGGAGGCCACCGGTCCGCGTTATGGCGAGAAGGTGATCAAAGCCCTGCTCGCCCTGTGCGGTGTGCTGTCCGTACTGATCACGACCGCCATCGTGCTGTCCCTGCTGACCCCTACGCTGGAGTTCTTCCGCGAGGTCTCGCTGACAGAATTCCTCTTCGGTACGGAGTGGGCGCCGTCGTTCGCCGACGCCCACTTCGGAGTGTTGCCGATCGTGGTCGGGACGCTCAACGTCGTCTTCTGGGCGATGGTGGTCGCCGTTCCCGTCGGGCTGGGCTCGGCGATATATCTGGCCGAGTACGCCCCGCCTCGCGTGCGCAAGGTCGTCAAGCCGATGCTTGAGGTGCTGGAGGGCATACCGACAGTCACCATCGGCCTGTTCACGCTGCTCTTCCTGATCCCACTGGCGGCCGATGTCTTCCCGTTCCTGGACTGGAGCACCTTCTCCATCGGGGTCGCCGGCATCGCGGTGGGCCTGCTGACCGTGCCGCTGGTGGCCTCGGTCGCAGACGACGCTTTGCGGGCCGTTCCCGGTGGCCTACGCGATGGTGCCTACGCGCTGGGTGCCGGGAAGCTGCGAGTCTCCCTGCGGGTGATCCTCCCGGCAGCGATCTCGGGTATCGTGGCCGGATTCGTCCTCGCGATCTCGCGAGCCATCGGGGAGACCATGGTGGTGCTGATGGCGGCGGGCAACCGGCCACAGCTGAGCATCGATCCCACCGAATCGGTGCAGACCATGACGGGTCACATCGGTTCGGCCGCTACCGGCGACCTTTCCACGGGGACGATCGACTACTACACGGTGTTCTCCGTGGCGGCGCTGTTGTTCGTGATGACCCTGCTCATGAACGTGCTCGCGATGCGCCTGGTCCGGCGATTCCGTGAGGTGTACGAGTAGATGAGTGTCAATCAGGACGAGCATCGCCTGGCCGGGCGGGCCAGGATCGCCGTCGCCGGGGCGCGAGCTGCCACCGGCGACGTCTTCGGCCGGTCGTCGCGCCGCGAGCGGCTCGGCAACGTCGTGTTTCCGGCCCTGCTGTTACTGGCGCTGAGCGTGGCGCTCGCCGGGCTCTTGGCGATCATCGTGTGGGCCGTCGTCGAGGGCGGCTCGCGCGCGAACGTCGATCTGATCACGAACGGGACGTCGCGGCTGGACGCGGCTAGTGCGGGCTACCGGGAGGCCATTCTGGGCTCGCTCTACGTGATCGGCGGTGTGATCTTGCTGATCGTGCCGCTCGGCGTCGGGGCGGCGATCTACCTTGAGGAGTACGCCGACAAGACGCGGTGGTGGAACCGCCTGATCGAGCTCAACATCCAGAACCTCGCGGGGGTGCCGTCGATCGTCTTCGGCATCCTCGGGCTGGCGTTCGTGGTCCGCGGCCCGCTGAGTCTGGGCTTCGTCGCAGCAGCGGGTGCGATCACGGTGGCGATGCTCGTCTTGCCGACCGTCATCATCGCGGCGCGGGAGGCGATCCGGGCGGTGCCCCCGTCGATCCGGGAAGGATCGCTGGCATTGGGAGCCACCCAGTGGCAGACCATCCGCCGGCAGGTGCTGCCGGCCGCGTTCTCCGGCATCTTGACCGGCACCATCCTGGCGGTTGCCCGCGCCTTCGGGGAGGCAGCGCCCCTATTGCTGGTCGGCGCGACGACGTTCGTCACGTTCGATCCGAGCTTGTTCGAGAACAGGTTCACGACGCTGCCGGTACAGATATTCAACTACTCGAAACAGCCACAGGAGGAGTTCCAGGTCCTCGCCGCGGGCGGTGCCCTGGTGATGATCACCCTGCTCGTCGTCGTCAATTCGTTCGCGATCGGGCTGCGGAACAAGTTCGAGCGGAGATGGTAGGTGGCCGTGACATGATGGAGAAGACGATCGACGTGATGCGGCAGGCGAAGCGGAACACCGCAATCGATGCGGATGACCATGGGTTGTCGTTGCCGACCGGTGAATTCGCCCAACCCGAGTATCACGAGCAGCGGGAACGGGCATTCGAGCTGCGGAACGTATCGGTGCATTACGGTGATACGCCGGCTGTCAAAGATGTGACGATGGACATCTTCCGTAACAACATCACCGCCTTGATCGGGCCGTCCGGATGTGGGAAGAGCACGCTGTTGCGATGCATGAACCGGATGAACGATCTCATCCCGAGCGCAACGGTCGAGGGGACGCTGCGCTATCACGGGGAGGACATCTACGGTCCGAAGGTCGATCCGGTGCAGGTGCGCAAGATCATCGGGATGGTGTTCCAGAAGCCGAACCCCTTCCCGAAGTCCATCTACGACAACGTCGCCTTCGGGCCACGGACCCTCGGCATGAAGGGGAACGAGCGTGAGATCGTCAAAGACGCGCTCGTCCGAGCTGGTCTGTGGGACGAGGTGAAAGATCGTCTCGACGACAACGCCTACGGCATGTCCGGTGGTCAGCAGCAGCGCCTGTGTATCGCCCGGTGCATCGCGGTCGAACCCGACGTGATCTTGATGGACGAGCCCTGCTCCGCGCTCGATCCGATCTCGACTGCGCGGATCGAAGATCTCATGCTGGAGCTGAAAGAGCGCTACTCGATTGTCATCGTCACGCACAACATGCAGCAGGCCGCTCGGGTTTCGGACATGACCGGGTTCCTGATGGTCCAGCTCACGGAGGACGAGAAGAGCCGGTGGGGGGAACTGGTCGAGTACGACGAAACCGCCAAGATCTTCACCAACCCGGCGGACGCTCGGACCGAGGATTACATCGCCGGCAAGGTCGGCTAACCCCATTTCCGAATGATCATGTTTGGTACGTTTCCTCGGGCCGTGACACGTCTGTAGACGTAGTACGGCCCGAGGAAACGTGTTGGGGCCAGCATTCTCATGGATTGAACCGGCCGTAGCACCCGGCATGTGGTACCGGGAGTGTGCGCGGGCCGCATCGTCGTCGATGTCTCAACCGCCGTCAGGAGAACCGCCGTCAAGGGCTACCGGACGTGATTATCATCCGTGCTGCAGGAGCGAGATAGCTGCGGGAGCGACGTAAAGCGCGGCTCAGTTGGAGGAGGACTCGTGACGACGCGGCTACGGCTATACCAAGCCACGCCGTAACAGGTGTTCTCAGGCCGTGACACGTCTACAGACGTGGTACGGCCCGAGGAAACGTACCAAACATGATCATTCGGAAATGTTAGGTGCGGCTGCCGCGGGCGCGGTGCCGCACCCGGCGCTCCCAGCGGTCCATCTCCGAGCGCAGCGGGGTGGCCATGAACTCACCGAGCGTGACCCCTGCGGCCAGTGCCAATCCGACACCGAGCGCGCTGAACAGCATCGTGACGCCGGGCACGAAGTCGTTGGCGTCGACCATGCTGAACATCGCTTGGTAGATCAGCAGGCCGGGAAGGAGCGGCGTGATGCCGCAGACCGAGATGGCCAGCGCAGGCGTGCCGAGCCGTTCGGCGGCGCTGCCGGCGACGAGGCCGACCACCAGGGCCGCCAGGAATGACGAGCCGACCGGCCCGAGCCCGAGTTTGCCGACGAGCAGGAACGATCCCGCCGAGAGCACGCCGACGCCGGCGGCCACGGCGACCGTCCGGGGGCGGCTGTATGACGCGAGCCCCCACGCTCCGGCGATCACACCACCGGCGACGAGCTGCACCGCGAACGGGGTGGCCAGCATGGAGTGGTCGGTGACGTGGAGCGGGATCCCCATGCGCCCACCGAGATCGAGGACGAAACCGACGCCGACGACGATGCCGATGGTATAGAGGAGCACCTCGTAGGAACGTGCCGCCGCCGTGAGCGGGAAACCGGAGATCGCGTCCTCGGCGGCACCGACGAGGGAGAGGCCCGCCAGGAGGACGACGATACCGGCCGCGACCACGAGCGACGGCGTGACGAATTCGAAGGACCACCCGAACTGATCTCGTCCCCAGTTGAGGAACAGCGCCACACCAGTCGCGATGCCTGCCCCGATGGCCTGCTGGAACATGTATGGCAAGCCCTTGTTACGCAGCCAGCGCAGCGTGCGGTCGACGAGCATCGTGGTGACCGCGGCGATCAACGCGACGAGCCACGATCCGTTCAGCAGGATGGCCACGCCCGCAGCCATGCCGCCCAGCGCCAGGGTCACCACCCAGCGACGGTAGGGATGCGGCTTGGCGACGATCTTGTCGAGCCGCCGGTGCGCTTGCGAGAGGTCGATCTGGCCCTTGTGCGCGGAGTCGACGAGCTCGAAGAGATCGGACAGGCGGCTGTAGTCGGCCGTGCGCATGTTGATGACGCGCACCTTGGTGATCGGGTCGTCGTCGCGGTCGATGGATGCCGTGATCGACGTGAACGTGATGTCGATCTGGCACGAGGTCACGCCGAAGCCAGCGGCCATGCGCAGCAATGCTGCGGTCGTGTCGGCGACGGGCGTGCCTGTGGTGATCATGGCTTCGCCGGCACGAAGGACGAGATCGAGTACGGAGCGCTCGACTTCGGCCGTCAGCCCGCTCTGGGTGCGCGGTACCGCGAACGGGACGGAGGGGGGTGAGGTATCCACGACCGCGCGTCGAGCGCGGTCACGTAGCGGCCGACCGTTCCGGTCGACCGGTTTGCGGCTACTGCCCATGGGGTGGCGGGCGCGGCCGGACTCGGGCGGGGTCACTTCTTCCACATCTGATAACAGTATGCGCCCGAGGCCAGGGAATTCATGGAATTTTTCACCAACGTGCGGTGTCGAGATGGTGGCCTCGCTCACAGCGTTCCCACAGCGTCGTGAGTATGGCTTGACACCGACGCGTCATGCACGTCATCGGAGCGTAATGCGGCCTTTCTAGCGTCGTCGCCATGATGCGTACTCTCGCCGAGGAACGGCCGGCCGTCGCGCGGCGGCGGGGGCGGCGCTGGATCGAGCACTGGGAACCCGAGGACGACGAATTCTGGGAACGGGCGGGCAGGCGGATCGCGCGCCGGAATTTGCTCGTGTCGATTCTCGTCGAGCACCTCGGGTTCTCGGTGTGGCTGCTGTGGAGCATCTGCGCGACGCTACTCGTGGTCCATCACGACGTGGGTTTCACCTCGGCTCAGCTCTTCTTCTTGGTGGCCGTCCCGAACGCCGTCGGTTCAGTGCTCCGAGTTCCGTACACGTTCGCGGTGCCGAAGTTCGGTGGCCGCAACTTCACGGTGATCAGCGCCTTGCTCTTGTTGATTCCGGCGCTGTTGCTAGTGGCTGCCGTCAGCAATCCGGCGACACCGTACTGGGCATATCTGCTCATCGCGGCCACGGCAGGCGTCGGGGGCGGCAATTTCGCGTCCAGCATGACCAACATCAGCTTCTTCTATCCGGACCGTACAAAGGGTCTGGCGCTGGGCCTGAACGCGGCTGGTGGCAACCTGGGCGCCAGCACCGTCCAGCTCGGCGTGCCGGCGATCGTCGGTGCTGGCGGCTTGTTCGGCCTGGTCGGTGCGAGTGCGGGTGGGGTGGATCTCGCCCGGGCGGGTTACGCGTGGGCGGCGCTCGCGATCGTCGGTGCGTTGTGCGCGTGGCGGTTCATGGACAACCTCTCGGTCTCGCTCGCGCCGCTCCGCCAGCAGATCAAGGTGGTGCGGCGCAAGCACACCTGGATCGTGTCCTGGCTCTACATCGGTACCTTCGGATCGTTCATCGGCTACTCTGCCGCGTTCCCGTTGCTGATCAGCTTGCAGTTTCCCGACGTGAACATCGCGAGCTTCGCCTTCCTCGGTGCGCTGATCGGTTCTGCTGCGCGCCCGTTTGGTGGGTGGCTGTCGGACAGGCTGGGCGGCGCGCGGGTGACGTTCTGGAGCTTCATCGCGATGACGGCCGGGACTGTCGTGGTGATCGCGGCGGTAAACGCGGCCTCGTGGCCCCTGTTTCTCGGTTCCTTCCTGTTCTTGTTCGTGATCACGGGGCTCGGTAACGGCTCGACGTTCCGGATGATTCCGATGATCTTTCAGCGACAGGCGTTGCTCGAGATGGCGGGTGCTGGTGGCATGGACATCGAGGCGGCGCGGGCGCGCGGGCGTACCGAGGCTGCCGCCGTCATCGGGCTGACATCTGCGCTCGGCGCGCTCGGCGGTTTCGGCGTGGTCGCCACGTTCGGCGTCCTCGAGTTGCTCAACGACGGCGCGGTTCCGGCCGGTGCCATCGCCACGGCCTTCATGCTCTTCCTGGCCTTCTACGTCTCGTGCATCGCGATGACGTGGTGGCACTACACCCGGGACACCTTCATGATCCAGCGTGCGCCGAACCTATCCACGGCTGGCATCTGACATTCATCTCACAACGGATCGTGATCATCGTGCAGCTCATTTATCGCGCTGGCAACACGGCCGACGTTCGTGGGAAACGCGTGCCGCACACCATCGCAACCATGCCTGTCGAGACAGTCGAGACGCACTGCCCGTACTGCGCGCTCCAATGTGGCATGGCCCTGGATTCGCAGTCGCAGATCACGCCCCTGGACTTCCCGACCAACAGGGGCGGACTGTGCCAGAAGGGCTGGACCGCTGCGGAGCTGCTCGGTTCCGGCCAGCGCCTCACCACACCGCTCGTGCGTGAACGCCGGTCAGCATCGTTTCGTCCGGTCGATTGGGACACGGCGCTGGAGGTCGTTTCCCGGGGTATGCGCGCGGCCCAGAACGATCACGGGCCGGACGCCGTGGCCGTCTTCGGTGGCGGCGGTCTCACTAACGAGAAGGCATACCAGCTCGGCAAGTTCGCCCGTACGGTGCTTCGGACGTCGAGCATCGACTACAACGGGCGGTACTGCATGTCGTCGGCGGCCGCCGCCGCGAACCGGGCGTTCGGGATCGATCGTGGCTTGCCATTTCCGGTAATCGATCTGGCTGCGACCGGCGCGGTTCTCCTCATGGGCGGCAACGTCGCGGAGACGATGCCGCCGTTCATGCAGCATCTGCTCGCGGTACGAGACCGTGGCGGTGCACTGATCGTGGCCGATCCGCGGCGCACCGCGACCGTCGAGGCGGCGACCTCGCACCTCGCGCTGACCCCGGGCACGGACCTGGAACTGGCGCTGGGGCTGTTGCACATCGCCGTCGTCGACGGGTACGTGGATCACCGCTATGTCGCGGACCGGACGGCCGGCTTCGACGACGTGTGGCGCGTGGCCACGCAGTGGTGGCCAGAGCGCGTCGAGCGCGTCACCGGCGTTCCCGTGGCCTCGCAGCGCGCCGCGGTGCGCGCTCTCGCGGCGGGCCGGGAGGGCCGCGGCGCCGTCGTCCTCACCGCACGTGGAGCCGAACAGCACGGCAACGGCACCGATACCGTCACAGGGCTGATCAACCTCAGCCTGGCGCTCGGCTTGCCCGGCCGCCCGCGCAGCGGGTACGGGTGCCTTACCGGGCAGGGTAACGGGCAGGGTGGTCGCGAGCACGGGCAGAAGGCCGATCAGCTTCCGGGTTACCGGAAGATCGACGACCCGCTGGCCCGCGAGCACGTGGCGGCGGTCTGGGGCGTGCACCCGTCGGCGCTTCCCGGGCCTGGCCCGTCGGCGTACGAGCTGATCGAGCGGATCGGCACCGGCGACGGCCCGCGGTCGCTGCTGGTGCACGGGTCCAATCTGGCGGTCTCGTCGCCGCGTAGCGGCCGGGTCGTCGAGCGGCTCGGGTCGCTCGACCAGCTGGTGGTCTGCGATCCCTTCATGTCCGAGACGGCCGCCCTCGCGGACGTGGTGCTCCCGGTCACGCAGTGGGCCGAGGAGGAAGGGACCGTCACGAATCTGGAGGGACGCGTGTTGCGTCGTCGCCGCGCAGCGTCACCTCCGCCCGGAGTGCGTACCGATCTGGAGGTTCTGTCCGGACTCGCCGCACGCCTGGGACACGAGACCGGGTTCCCGAGTGATCCCCGCGCGATCTTCGACGAATTGCGACGAGCCAGTGCGGGCGGGGTGGCCGACTATTCGGGCATCACGTGGGAGCGGATCGACACCGAAGGCGGGGTCTTCTGGCCGTGCCGTTCGGAGCACGGCCCAGGGCAGGCTCGCCTGTTCGCCGATGGGTTCCCGACGCCGGACGGCCGTGCCCGGTTCGTGGCTGTGGATGCGGGGCCGGCCGCCGAGGACGTCGACGACGAGTATCCCGTGTACCTCACCACGGGCCGGATCGCGCAGCACTACCAGAGCGGCACGCAGACCCGCCGCGTTCCCGTGCTGGCGGCGGCGGCCAGCGAGCCACGGGTGGAGATGCATCCGGATCTGGCAACGAGCAGTGGTGTGCGTGACGGCGAGCGAGTCCGGCTGGTTAGCCGGCGGGGATCCGCCTCTGGAACGGCGCGCGTGACGGCGTCGATCCGGCCGGACACCGTCTTCATGCCGTTTCACTGGGGTGGCGAGCAGGCCGTCAACCGGGTCACCAATCCGGCGCTGGACCCCACGTCGAGGATGCCGGAGTTCAAGGTGTGTGCAGTGCGGATCGAGCGGGAGAGCGTCGACGTCCGTCCGCACGACGTCCGAGCGGAGTTCGCGTGGGAAGGAGAGATGTCGTGACACGCATTCTCGTGGCCGGGCACGGCATGGCCGGAAGCCGATTTGTCCAGGAGCTGCGAGCCCGGGATCCGGAACAGCAGCTGGACGTGACGGTGTTCGGTGCCGAACGTGATGGGGCGTACAACCGGGTGTTGCTCTCCTCCGTGTTGGCCGGTTCGTTGGCTCCGGCAGACGTGGAGATGATCCCGTCCGCCTGGTACGCGGCCGAAGACGTGGACCTGCGGCTCGGAGTCTCCGTGGAGAGCATCGATCGTGGACGCCAGCGGGTGTGGACCAGCCAGGGGGAGTACATCGGCTACGACCACCTGGTCCTGGCCACCGGTAGCCAGCCGGTGGTGCCGGACATCGACGGGATACTCGCTGGCGACGAGCTCGCGTCCGGCGTCGCCGTCTTCCGGACGTTGCAGGACTGCCGCGACATCCTGGATTGCCTCGACGGCGTGCACCGGGCCGTCGTGCTCGGTGGGGGCCTGCTCGGCGTGGAGGCGGCACGGGGCCTCGCCGGGCGGGGTGTCGAGGTGGAGGTGATGCACGCGGTCGATCGGTTGATGGAGCGCCAGCTCGACGCGGAAGCGGGCCAGATCCTGGCCGGCACGCTCCGCTCGCGTCACGTCCAGGTACGTCTCGATGCCCGGGCGCGGTCGGTCGGCGAGGTCGCGGGACAGCGCGTGGTGGTGCTCGACGACGGGACGTACGTGGCCGCCGACCTGCTCATCATCGCTTGTGGGGTGCGGCCGGACACCGGGCTGGCCCGGGCGGCGGGGCTGGACGTCGACCGGGGCGTCGTCGTCGACGATCAGCTGACCTCCGTCACTGACCGGCGTGTCCACGCCATCGGTGAATGCGCCCAGTATGGCGGTGAGACGTATGGCCTGGTCGCACCCGCATGGGAGCAGGCCACGGTGCTTGCCGATGTCCTCACCGGGGGTGGCGCCTCGTATGACGGCTCGCGGCTCGTCACCCGGCTCAAGGCGGCCGACGTCGATCTGGCCGCCATGGGTGAGACTGACCCCGAAGACGCGGTCGACGCGCCGGCGGATGCCAGACAGGGCGGCGGTGCGGAGGTGCTCCGCTTCGCCGATCCGGCGCGGGGTGTGTACCAGAAGATCGTTATCCGGGATCAGCGGATCACCGGCGCGATCATGCTGGGCGGAGCCGAGACGGTCGGAACCGTGACGCAACTGTTCGATCGTGCCGGGACGGTGCCGGCCGATCGCCGGGCATTGATCTTTCCCGGCATCGTCGACGCCGTCTCCGCCGTGGACCCGGCCGAGCTTGGGGACACGGAGCTGGTGTGCCGCTGCAATGGTGTCTCGGCCGGAGACGTCCGCCACGCGTGCGCGTCGGGCGCGGCCACGGTTGCCGATGTGGCCGGGTGCACGCGGGCGACAACCGGATGCGGCAGTTGCCGCGAGACCGTGGCGGCGCTGGTGGCCACGGCCGCATCCGAACAGCCCGACGATCCAGGACTCGAACTCGTGGAGGTGCCCGCATGAGCGACCACGATGCTCACCTCGATATCCATGTCGATACCCATCTCGCCGACCACCGGGACGATCACGTCGCGGATCCCAGCGCCGGGACAGCCGGCGCAGGCAGGCGGCGCCGGCTCGTCGTGGTGGGTCACGGGATGGTGGGCCAGCGGCTCGTCGAGGCGATCCGGGAACGCGACCGTGAGGGGCGGTGGGCCGTCACCGTGCTCGGCGAGGAACCACGGCCGGCGTATGACCGGGTCGCGTTGACGTCGTATCTCACCGGAACGACGGCCGACGAGCTCAGCCTGGTGCCGGACGAGCACGATGGCGAGGGTGATGACGATTGTGTCGTCCGTACCGGCGATCCGGTGGTGGCGATCGACCGGTCGGCGCGGTGCGTGACCACGGCGTCCGGGGTCGTCGTCGAGTACGACGCGCTGGTTCTGGCCACCGGTTCGGCACCGTTCGTCCCGCCGATTCCCGGTGCCGATCTCGACGGGTGCTTCGTCTACCGCACGATTGACGATCTCGATGCGATTCGTGACCGCGCGGCCACGGCGCGCACCGGAGCCGTCGTCGGCGGTGGCCTGCTCGGGCTGGAGGCAGCCAACGCGCTGCGCTCGCTCGGCCTGGACACGCACGTCGTCGAGTTCGCTCCCCGGTTGATGCCGGCGCAGGTCGACGCGGGCGGCGGCGAGATGCTGCGCCGGCGGATCGAGCAGCTCGGGCTGACCGTGCACGCGGATACGGCGACCGAACGCATCGAGGCGTCCGGGTCCGATCCGCACGATCCATCCGGCCCGGGTCTGCGGATGGTGTTCTCCGACGGTGCAGCCATCGAGGTCGGCATGGTCGTCTTCTCGGCAGGCATCCGGGCCCGCGACGAGCTGGCCCGCGCGTGCGATCTGGACGTGGGCGAGCGTGGCGGCGTCGTCGTCGATGAATCGTGCCGGACGTCGGACCCGCACATCTGGGCGATCGGGGAGTGCGCCCGCGTCGACGGCACGATCTACGGCCTGGTGGCGCCCGGGTATGACATGGCCGAAGTGGTGGCCGACCAGTTGCTCGGCGGTGCCGCGGTGTTCTCCGGAGCGGATACCTCCACCAAGCTCAAACTGCTCGGCGTCGACGTGGCCAGTTTTGGCGACGCGCACGCCACGACACCCGGCTCGCTGGAGGTGGTCTACGCCGATCCCGTGGCCGGCGTGTACAAGAAACTGGTCGTCACCGACGACGCCTCCACCATGCTGGGCGGCCTGCTGGTGGGCGACGCGTCGTCGTTCGCCGCCCTGCGCACCATGGTGGGCGAACCGCTGCCGGACACCCCGGAGCAGGTACTGATGGTCGGCCCCGCGCCGTCCGGGCTCGACGACGCGGCCCAGGTGTGCTCGTGCCAGAACGTCAGTGCCGGGACCATCCGCTCGGCCATCGGTGACGACGGCTGCTGCGACGTGGCGTCCGTGAAGGCCTGCACGAAGGCCGGCACGGTGTGCGGGAGCTGCGTGCCTCTGATCAAGACCCTGCTGGCCCAATCCGGCGTGGAAACCAGCAAGGCGCTGTGCGAGCACTTCGATCTCAGCCGGGCCGAACTGTTCGACGTGATCCGGGTGACGGGGCAACGGACGTTCACCGAGATCATCTCCAGTCATGGCCAGGGCCGCGGCTGCGACATCTGCAAGCCCGCAGTCGCGTCGATCCTGGCCAGCCTGGGTTCCGGGCACATCCTCGACGGCGAGCAGGCGGCACTGCAGGACACCAATGATCACTTTCTCGCCAACCTGCAACGCAACGGGACGTACTCCGTGGTGCCCCGGGTGCCGGGCGGCGAGCTGACGCCCGAGAAGCTCATCGTCATCGGCGAGGTGGCGCGGGACTTCGGCCTGTACATGAAGATCACCGGTGGCCAGCGGATCGACATGTTCGGCGCGCGGGTGGAACAACTCCCGGCGATATGGCGCCGGCTGGTGGACGCCGGGTTCGAATCGGGGCACGCGTACGGCAAGGCGCTGCGCACCGTGAAGTCCTGCGTCGGATCCACCTGGTGCCGGTACGGCGTGCAGGATTCCACGTCGCTGGCCATCATGCTGGAGCTGCGCTACCGCGGCTTGCGCTCGCCGCACAAGATCAAGGCGGGGGTCTCTGGCTGCGCCCGCGAGTGTGCTGAGGCGCGCAGCAAGGACTTCGGCATCATCGCCAGCGAACAGGGCTGGAACCTGTACGTAGGAGGAAACGGCGGGTTCAACCCACGCCATGCCCAGCTGTTCGCGTCGAACCTGGACACCGACGAGCTGGTGCGGCTGATCGACCGTTTCCTCATGTTCTACATCCGCACCGCCGACCGGTTGCAGCGCACGTCGGCGTGGCTGGAAGGGCTGGACGACGAGCACGGCGACGGGCTGGCGTACCTGCACCGGGTGATCGTCGACGACGATCTCGGAATCTGCGCCGATCTCGACGCCGCCGTGGCGACGCACGTCGCGTCGTACACCGACGAGTGGGCGGCCGTGCTGGAGGACGAGGAGAAGCTGAGCCGGTTCGTGTCGTTCGTCAACGCCCCTGACGTCCCGGACCCCAGCATCCAATTCGTCACCGAACGTGATCAGATCCGTCCGGCCGGCGGCACCGAATCCGGCAGCCTTCCCGAGGGGGTTCTCGGTGGTGTCGCTGACGGCGTTCCTGATGGGGTTGCCGGAGGGCCGGGTCCCGTGCCGGTGTCCGGACCCACGTTGGAGGTGGTGCGGCGATGACAGTGACCGCGGAAACCGGGGAGGGCCCGCGTACCAGGAACGGTGCGCGCCACGATGAGTCCGGGACCGGCCGGCGCGTGTGGCACCCGGGCTGGGTGGACGTGTGCGCGTACGATGCGCTACTGCCCGAGCGGGGTGCGGTCGCACTCGTCAGCGGCGTACAGGTGGCGCTGTTTCGCATGTACGACGGTCACGTCCACGCGATCTCCAACCGGGACCCGTTCTCCGGGGCCTACGTGCTGTCGCGCGGGATCGTCGGGACTCGTGGCGAACGTCCCATCGTGGCCTCACCCATGCACAAGCAGGCCTTTGACCTGCTCAGCGGCGAATGTGGCGACGATCCCGCGGTTCGGGTCGACGTCTTCGACGTCAGGGTTCGTGCCGGCCGCGTGGAGGTGTACATCCCACGAGGAGAGCTTGCCGGAAGCGGCGAGATCTCCGAGCCGGTTACGGAGCCAGGAGCCAACGTGGGCACGGCGCCAGGAGCCGACGTGGGCACGGAGCCGGCGTGACTGTCGTGCCGGACTCGCCGGGCCGGGCATCGCAGCGGGCCGACGTGCCGTTGCGCGGTTTCACCGTCGCGCTCACCGCCGCGCGCCGCCGAGAAGAGCTCGGCTCGCTCCTGGAACGGCGAGGAGCACGCGTCGTGCATGCACCGGCGATCCGCCTGGCTCCGCTCGAGGATGACGGCGAGCTGCTGGCGGCGACCCGGGCCTGCGTCGACCTGCCACCGGACGTCGTGGTCGCGACCACCGGTATCGGGTTCCGGGCATGGATGGAGGCGGCCGACGGCTGGGATCTCGGCGAGCCGCTGCGCGAGCGCCTCGGTTCGGCGATACTGCTGGCCCGCGGGCCGAAGGCACGGGGCGCGATCCGGGCTGCGGGGCTCATGGATCATTGGTCTCCGGAGTCCGAATCGCTGGCAGAGACCCTCGACTACTTGCTGAGCACGGAGCTGAAGGGGACCCGAATCGCCATCCAGTTACATGGCGAGCCGTTGCCCGATATCACCGGTGCCCTGCAGGGAGCAGGTGCCGACGTCGTATCCGTGCCCGTCTATCGCTGGACGCTGCCCGAGGACGCGAGCCCGCTCGAACGGCTGGTCGAGTCGATCGTGGCGCGAACCGTGGACTGCGTGGTATTCACCAGCGCTCCTGCCGTTGCCGGCCTCCTGTCGCTCGCCGCCGAGGCGAACGTGGAAGAGCACGTGCTGGACGCCTTCCGGGGTGACGTCATGGCGGCGTGTGTCGGTCCGGTGACGGCCGAGCGCCTCGAACGGGCCGGGATCGCGACGACGCAACCGTCGCGGGCGAGGCTCGGGGCACTGGTCCGCGAGATCGCCGCCGAACTGCCCGCACGGTATCCCACCCTGCGGGTGGCCGGGCACGTGATCCACGTGCGCGGGCACGCCGTCGTCGTCGATGGGGAGGAACGGGACTTGCCGCCGGGGCCGATGGCGATCCTGCGGGTGCTGGCCGCGCGGCCCGGTGTCGTGGTGCCCCGGGCAGATTTGCTGGGGGCGTTACCGGGTGGTGGTTCGGACGAGCACGCGGTGGAGATGGCGGTCGCCCGGTTGCGTAGCGTGCTCGGATCCGGGGTGATCCAGACCGTCGTCAAGCGGGGGTATCGCCTGGCCTGCGAAGCGGGCCCGAACGACGACCAGGTGCACGAGCGGGTGCGAGAGCGTGACCTGCGCCAGTAGCGGCGAATGCGAGACTGGACCGGTGAGCGATGCCGTTCCCCTCGTTGCCGTCGCGCACGGTACGCGTGATCCTCAAGGCCCGGAAGTTCTCGAAGGCCTGCTTGGCGAGGTCCGGAACCAGTTGCCGGACGTCCCCGTACGAATCGCGTATGTCGACGTCATCGGCCCGATGCTGGACGAGGTGCTGGCTGAGGTTCGGGACGGTGCCGTCATCGTTCCGATGTTCCTCGCGTCGGGCTATCACGTCCGTGTGGACGTGCCGCAGTCTGTCGAGTCGACGGGCGCCCGGGCGACGGTGACGCCCGCGCTGGGCCCGGATGAGGCGGTGGTGGAGGCGGTAGCGGATCGGTTGCGTGCGGCCGGTCCGCTACCGGATGCGGTGGTCATGGCGGCCGCCGGGTCGTCCGATCACCGTGCGCTCGGCGAGGTGGAGGTGGCTGCGGCCCGGCTGGCCGAGGTGCTGGACCGCGAGGTGGTCGCTGCGTATGTGACGACGGCGACGCCTACCGTGCCCGAGGCAGTGGCGTCGTTGCGGCGTGCCGGCCGGGATCGCGTCGGGATCGCGTCGTACCTGCTGGCGCCGGGGCTCTTCGTGCGACGGCTGCACGAGGCGGGTGCGGATGTCGTCGCGGCGCCGATCGGCGTGCATACCCGCGTCGTCGATCTGGTGGTCGAGCGTTATCGCGCCGCGCTCTCGCCGCCCCGCTGATCCCGTTGCCCCGCTGATCCCGTTGCCCTGATCGTGAACATTAGCCGGGCAGATATGTCGGGCTAATGTTCACGATCAGGGGGTTGGGGGTGGCGCGGAAAGCTTCATCCGCTCTCCGTGTGGGAGTGGCTCATTGTGTACGACGACGTCGAACTCGCCACGAATCTCTATCCGTCGACCATCTCCGTCAGCGAGTTCGAGAGCCTGCGCCCATACGGTCGGATTCACCTGAAATACCGCGACGTCTCGTTTCGTATTCTTCGCCACATTGACACGGTACTCGGAATCTGCCTATCGCGTCATCTTTCTCGCTTCAATACGGGGTTGTCGGAGAGCGGGTTGTCGGAGAATGCGATTGTCGGCGAGCGGATTGTCGGAGAGTGGGTTGTTGGCGAGAGGTTTGGCGAGGGGTTCGGCATGGGCTGTCGTTGAGCAGGGCTGAGCGCGGTGCACGGTGAATACACCCGAGAAAGCGCTTTCCATGATCGATTTGGGGGTATTCGGCGTGCATGGAAGGCGATTCGGCGTGCACGGCAGAGCGTTCGAGCGGGCATGGCACGGGTATTCGGCGTGCACGGCGGAGCGTTCGAGCGGGCGTGGCGCGGGGGACGCGGCGTGCATGGCGGGTGATGTGCGGGTGACGGCCGTGCCTCGTGCCCGAGACGGAGCACCCCCGTAGGGTGTCGGGTATGGGCGAGAAGCGGTACCTGACCGAACGGATGCAGCCGTTCACGTCGACCATATTCGCCGAGATCACGGCGCTGGCGACCCGGACGGGATCGATCAACCTGGGCCAGGGATTTCCCGACACTGACGGCCCTCGGGAACTTCTGGATGCGGCGAGCACCGCCCTCTACAGCGGGGCCAACCAGTATCCGCCCGGACCGGGCATTCCCGAGCTGCGCACTGCCGTGGCAGAACATCAGCAGCGGTTCTACGATCTCGACGTCGATCCGGATACCGAGGTGCTGATCACCACCGGGGCGACGGAGGCGATCGCATCCAGCATTCTCGCGTTGTGCGAGCCCGGTGACGAGGTCGTGACGTTCGAGCCCTACTACGATTCGTATGTCGCGTCGATCGCGCTTGCCGGTGCCGAGCGGCGAACCGTCCGGTTGCGGCACCCGCGGTTCGACATCGACGGTGACGAGTTGCGGGCGGCGTTCAGCGACCGTACCCGGATCGTGCTGCTGAACACGCCGCACAATCCCACCGGCAAGGTGTTCACCCGCGCCGAGCTCGAACACATCGCCGAACTCGCCGTCGAACACGACGCCGTCGTGGTGACCGACGAGGTCTATGAGCATCTCGTCTTCGACGGCCTCTCGCACGTTCCGATCGCCACGCTGCCCCAGATGGCGGACCGGACCCTCACGATCTCCTCGGCCGGCAAGACGTTCTCCGTCACGGGATGGAAGATCGGCTGGATGCATGGCCGGGCCGAGCTCGTCGCCGCGGCGCGTGCGGTCAAACAGTTCCTCACGTTCGTGAGCGGTGGACCCTTGCAGCCAGCCGTGGCAGCCGGGCTCCGCCTGGGTGACGAGGTGTTTCACGATCTCGGGCGGAACCTGCAGCGTAAGCGGGATCTGCTGGTCGCGGGGTTGCAGCGCGCCGGGTTCGACGTGTTCCCCACGTCGGGCACCTACTTCGTCATCGTCGATGCCGCACCACTGGGTTTCGACGACGGCGTGGAGCTGTGCCAGCGGCTCCCCGAACTGGCCGGTGTCGCGGCGGTGCCCGTGTCGGTGTTCTGCGACGACAAGGAGTCGACACGCTCGCTGGTGCGATTCGCGTTCTGCAAGCGTGACGAGGTGCTGCACGCTGCTGCCGACCGCCTGAGCAGGCTGGGGGCCGGGTGAGAGGACCACGCGTGATGAACGAACGGCCCATACGCCGGAAGGGGTTCGCGCGGCCTATCATGGGAGTCACCGGTCATGTCACGTGTGAGGAACATCTTCCATGGAGTCCAGGCAGCATGAGGTCCCCGACAAATTCGCGCCCATCGGGCTGACCTTCGACGACGTTCTCCTGCAGCCGGGCGAGTCCGAGGTCGTCCCGAGCGAGGCGGATACGCGATCGCGGCTGACCCGGAACGTCGAGGTGCGCATCCCGCTGGTTTCCAGTGCGATGGACACTGTCACGGAATCGCGGATGGCGGTCGCCATGGCGCGGCAGGGAGGCGTGGGTGTCCTGCATCGCAGCGTGTCCGTCGACGAGCAGGCTCGCCAGGTTGACCAGGTGAAGCGCTCTGAATCCGGCATGATTACGGATCCGGTGACCACCGGTCCGGACGCCACTCTTGCCGAGGTGGACGCGCTGTGCGCGCACTACCGCATTTCCGGGCTTCCCGTCGTCGCCAATGACGGTGAGCTGCTGGGTATCGTCACCAACCGCGACCTGAGGTTCGTCCCATCCGCCGAGCACGATATCCGCCTGGCGCGCGAGACGATGACGCCGATGCCGCTGGTCACCGCTCCCGTGGGGATCAAACCCGACGACGCCATGGCATTGCTGGCCCGGCACAAGGTCGAGAAGCTGCCACTGGTCGACGACCGCAATCGACTCCGAGGATTGATCACGGTCAAGGACTTCGCCAAGTCCGAACAGTTCCCGCACGCGACGAAAGACGCCGAGGGCAGGCTCGTCGTCGGTGCAGCCATCGGCTTCTTCGGTGACGCCTGGGAGCGCGCGATGGCCCTCGTGGAGTCGGGCGCGGACATCCTCGTCGTGGACACCGCCCACGGCCATACCAGCGCGCTGCTTGACATGATCGGCAAGCTCAAGGCCGAACCGGCGGCTGCCGGTGTGGAGATCGTCGGGGGCAACGTCGCCACCCGCGCCGGGGCGCAGGCGTTGATCGACGCGGGCGCCGATGCCGTCAAGGTGGGTATCGGGCCGGGTTCGATATGCACCACGAGGGTGGTCGCCGGGATCGGCGTTCCACAGGTCACCGCCATCTATGAGGCATCGCTGGCGGCGGCTCCGGCGGGCGTACCGGTGATCGGCGATGGCGGCCTGCAGTACTCGGGCGACATCGCCAAGGCGATCGTGGCGGGAGCGGACACCGTGATGCTCGGTTCACTGCTGGCCGGTTGTGAGGAGAGCCCGGGTGAGCTGATTTTCGTCAACGGCAAGCAGTACAAGGCCTACCGCGGCATGGGCTCGCTCGGCGCGATGCGCAAGCGTGGACCGGAGGCGGCCAGCGCGCGGGATCGGTACTTCCAGGCCGACGTCGATTCCAGCGACAAGCTGATTCCCGAGGGCATCGAGGGTCAGGTTCCGTACCGCGGGCCACTGTCCAGCGTCATTCACCAGCTCGTCGGCGGGCTGCGGCAAGCGATGTTCTACACCGGTTCGCCGAGCGTGCCCGAGCTCAAGGAGCGCGGACGCTTCGTTCGCATCACCTCGGCTGGGCTCAAGGAGTCACATCCCCATGACATCCAGATGACCGTCGAAGCGCCGAACTACACCTCCCGATAGCCTGGTTCCGTGGCAGAAGTAGAGATCGGCCGGGGAAAGCGCGGCCGCCAGGCATACGCATTCGACGACGTCGCGATCGTTCCGTCCCGCCGCACCCGGGATCCGGAAGAAGTCTCGACCCATTGGCAGATCGACGCCTACCGGTTCGACACACCGGTGGTCGCCGCGCCGATGGACTCGGTCATGTCACCCGCGACCGCTATCGCGCTGGGCCATGCTGGTGGTCTGGGTGTGCTGGACCTCGAAGGGTTGTGGACCCGCTATGACGATCCTGAACCCTTGCTGGATGAGATTGCCGGCCTGGAGGAAGGCAAGGCGCTCAACCGGCTTCAGGAGATCTACGATCAGCCCGTCCGCGAGGATCTGATTGCCCAGCGGCTGAGCGAGATCCGGGACGCTGGGGTCACCGTGGCAGGCTCGCTCTCCCCGCAGCGGGTCAAGCGCCACTACCAGGCGGTCGTGGACGCCGGTGTCGACCTGTTCGTCATCCGCGGAACCACGGTGTCGGCCGAACACGTATCGGGCCAGGCCGAGCCGCTGAACCTCAAACAGTTCATCTACGAGCTCGACGTGCCGGTGCTGGTCGGCGGCTGTGCCACGTATCAGGCAGCGCTGCACCTCATGCGCACCGGTGCTGCGGGTGTGCTGGTGGGCTTCGGAGGCGGGGCCTCGCACACGACACGCACCGTCCTCGGGGTGACGGTGCCGATGGCCAGCGCCGTCGCCGACGTCGCCGCCGCCCGCAGGGATTATCTCGACGAGTCCGGTGGCCGCTACGTCCACGTCGTCGCCGACGGCTCGATCGGCCGCTCGGGCGACATCGCCAAGGCCGTGGCGTGTGGCGCGGACGCCGTCATGGTGGGCTCGCCACTGGCGCGGGCTGTCGAGGCGCCGGGCCGGGGCTGGCATTGGGGGTCGGAGGCACACCACCCGTCGCTGCCGCGGGGTGAGCGGATGTGGACCGGTACGGTGGCACCGCTCGAACAGATCCTGCACGGGCCGTCGTTCTACGCCGACGGCTCCATGAATCTGGTTGGCGCGCTGCGCAGAGCCATGGCGACGACGGGCTACACCGAGCTCAAGGAGTTCCAACGGGTCGAGGTCACGGTGCTCGGCTGACGCCACGTCTGCCGGGGTAAGGTCGGTGGATGGAGACTGTCACGGTCCGGCGGATGGAGCCGGAAGGGGTCGTGGAGGTCGTGCTCGACCGCCCCGATGCACTCAACGCGCTCTCAACCGATCACGCCCGGGCGATAGCCTCGACCGGCACCAGTCTGGCGGCGGACACCTCGGTGCGCGCCGTCGTCGTGTCGTCGAGCTCGGACAGGGCGTTCTGTGTGGGCGCCGACCTCAAGGAACGGCACACGTTCACCGACGACGACCTACGACGCCAGCGCGAGGTGATGCGGCAGGCGTTTGCCAGCGTGCTCGAACTGCCGGTCCCCACCATCGCCGCCATTCACGGGTACGCGCTGGGCGGTGGCTTCGAGCTGGCCCTGTCCTGTGATCTGATCGTCGTCGACGAGTCCGCCGTGGTCGGGCTGCCGGAGGTGTCCGTCGGGCTCGTTCCGGGTGGCGGCGGTACTCAGCTGCTGACCCGCAGGGTCGGGTGGGGGCAGGCCGCCGACCTCGTCTTCACCGCACGCCGGGTCGACGGTGACGAAGCCTACGAGCTCGGCCTCGCCGACCGCCTGGTCCAGGCCGGACAGGCACGGGAGACGGCGCTGGAGCTCGCCACGCGGATCGCGGCGAACTCACCCGTCGGCGTGCGGCAAGCCAAGGGCGCGATGCGCCTGGGCATGGACACGTCGCTGGCGGCGGGCCTCGAAATCGAAGACGCCGCGTGGCGGGCGACGGCGTTCAGCCCGGATCGCCGGGAGGGAATCGCGGCGTTCAACGAGAAGCGGAGTCCGATGTGGCCGGGCCCCTAGCCGATGTCGTTGCGGGGTTCCCGCGCACCGATAGCCGTCGCCGGTGCCGCCCGGTCACGTTGGCACGGTGTGAGGTGAGCAGCTGTGAGTGAACTACCGAGCCGGGTGAGCTTGCGGGAAGTGGGTCCCCGCGACGGGCTGCAGAACGAGGAACCCATCTCGACGGAGTCGAAGGTCGCGTTGCTGGACGCGCTGTCCGGTACCGGCTTGCGCCGCATCGAGGCGGTGTCGTTCGTGCATCCGCGGGCGATACCGCAAATGGCCGACGCGGACGACGTCTGGAGCCGAGTGCGTCGCAACCCGGAGGTGCGCTACTCCGCGCTCGTGCCGAACCGGCGCGGGCTGGAACGCGCGATGGCGGCGGGCTTCACCGACCTCGAAGTCGTGATCTCGGCATCCGACACGCACAACCGTGCCAACATCAACCGATCCACGGCCGAGTCACTGGCCGACCTGCCCGAGCTGATCGCCGCCGCGCACGAGGCTGGCGCGAGCTTGCAGCTGATCGTGTCCACGTCGTGGGGTTGCCCCTACGAGGGCGACGTTCCCGTGGAACGGGTGCTGTGGGTGGCCCGGGAGGGCGTTGCCGCCGGCATCGACTCCCTCGCGTATGGCGACACCACGGGAATGGCCACGCCATCGCGGGTGATCCGCCTCGTGGGCGAGACCCGGTCGGCCCACCCGGATCTTCCGCTCGGCCTGCACTTTCACAACACGCGCGGTACCGGCCTGGCGAACGTGTACGCCGCGTTGCAGCTCGGCGTCGACGATTTCGACGCGGCCGTGGCCGGGCTCGGCGGCTGCCCGTACGCACCCGGCGCGTCGGGAAACATCGCCACCGAGGAAGTGGTGTTCATGCTCGAAGACATGGGCGTGGAGACCGGGGTCGATCTCGAAGCCCTCCTGGAAGTCGGGCTCATGGCCGAACGGTTCGTGGGGCACCGGGCGCCGTCGCAAGTGCTGCGTGCCGGGCCGCGCACCCGGACCGTCGCGGCTCCGTGACCCGTCTGGTGTGTCGCGACGGCAGCCGTAGCCGCTGCTGGACCGCCCGCGAGCTGTGGGCGAGGAGAACCTGTTGGCGAGCTATGGGCGAGTGGAGCCGTCCGGATCACACCTGGGCGGGCTCGGGCCGGTGCGCGGGGAACACCCACGTGCGATATGCCCAGTACCGGAACAGTGTGCCGAGCACCAGCCCGACGATGTTCGCGGAGATGTTGTCCGCGAGTGGTCCGGAGAGGTCGAGGACGTAGCGAGAGAATCCCAAACACGCCAGGGCGATACCCAAGCCCACGCCGTTGAAGACGAAGAACAGCGGGTAGCCGCGGGCGACCTTGACCGGTGCGCGGTGTCGGAAGGTCAACAGCCGGTGACCGATGTAGGTGACGATCGTCGCCGCGATGACCGAGAACGTCTTGGCGAGCAAAGGTTCGTCGTGGAGTGGTCCCGTACCGCCGCCGAACAGCAGGAGATTGAAGATGCCGATGTCGACGACGTAACCCACGCTGCCGACCATCGCGAACTTCAAGCCTTCGCGTACCAGGCGGTGCATCCGATACCAGAGCCGCCGCGCCGTGGAAGACACGCGTCTCGGCTCGGCGGATGGAGTTCGGCGCCCAGCGCGCGATGCGCGTTGCTGCCCCGGATCGGTATCGAGCACCCGCCAAGGGTAAAGCACATCGGGCAGGTATACACAGTCGAGGCCGCACGCGGGCTGGCCGGCGGGGCTTCGAACCCGGCCGAGGTGAGCGCGGTGAGAGACAGAGTCACGTAACCTAGGGCGCTGTGAACGATGCGTTGTGGCCGGTCGTCGGGATCGTCGGTGGTGGGCAACTGGCCCGGATGACGTACCCGGCGGCGTTGGAATTGGGTGTACGGCTGTCCGTTCTCGCGGCCCATCCGGATGACTCGGCCGCCCAGGTGGCGCGAGATCCGGTGGTCGCCGACGAGAAGGCACTGGACGATCTCGAAGCCTTCGCCAAGGCGTGCGACGTCGTGACATTCGATCACGAGCACGTGGCGCAGGAGCACCTCCGGGCTCTGGAAGCGGCCGGCGTGCCGCTCCGGCCCGGGTCGGATGCCCTGCTCTACGCCCAGGACAAGGTCGAGATGCGGGCCAGGTTGAGCGCTCTCGGAATTCCGTGCCCGTCCCACCGGATCGTGGCCGGGCCCGGGGGCGTCGCGAGCTTCCTGCGGGAACACGGTGGGCAGGCCGTGCTCAAGACCGCACGCGGCGGTTACGACGGCAAGGGTGTATGGCTGGTGGATGATGTCACGCCGGCGGAGGTCGTCGCCGAACCGTTCCGCGCTGGTGTCCCGGTGCTCGCCGAGGAACGGGTCGCGTTCCGGCGTGAGGTTGCGGCGATGGTCGCGCGTTCCCCGCATGGCCAGGCCGTGGCCTACCCCGTCGTCGAATCCGTGCAGCGTGACGGGGTCTGTGCCGAGGTGATCGCTCCGGCACCGGAGATGCCGGAGGAGCGGGCCGTGGAGGCGCAACGGATCGCGTTGACCGTAGCGGCCGAGCTCGACGTCGTCGGAATCCTGGCGGTGGAAATGTTCGAGACCACGGAGGGCGATTTCCTGGTCAACGAGCTGGCCATGCGCCCGCACAACTCGGGCCACTGGACCATCGACGGCGCGGTGACCAGCCAGTTCGAGAACCATCTGCGCGCCGTCTTGGACCTTCCGCTGGGTGAGCCGCAGGCACGGGCTCCGTATACGGTCATGGTCAACATCCTGGGTGGCGACCTTCCCGAGATCTATCCCGCGTACCGGCATGTGATGGCCCGTGATCCTGGCGTGAAGGTGCACTGGTACGGCAAGAGCGTGCGGCGCGGACGCAAGGTCGGGCACGTCACCGCGTATGGCGACGATCTGGAGTCGCTGCGCGAGCGGGCGTGGCACGCTGCCGAGTACATCCGCGGTGACATCGACGAGTGACATCGGCGGGGCAGGTGACGTCGCGGAACGGATGACGTCGGCGAGCGACCGAGCACGCACCGTTCGGTCGCGTAGCGCATCGAGAACGGGCAGTTGAACGGGAGGGATAGATGAGCGAGCTGGTGACCCGGCGCGGATCTGGCGAGCCGCTGGTCGGCATCGTTATGGGGTCCGACTCGGACTGGCCGGTGATGTCGGCGGCGGGCGAAGCGCTCGATGCCGTGGAGGTTGCCCACGAGGTGGGCGTGGTCTCGGCGCACCGGATGCCGCAGGCGATGCTGGATTACGGGGCGTCGGTGGCTGGGCGCGGGCTCCGCGTGCTGATCGCGGGTGCTGGCGGCGCGGCGCACCTGCCGGGGATGCTCGCATCCGTGACGTCGTTGCCGGTCATCGGTGTGCCGGTGCCGTTGAAGTATCTGGACGGTCTGGACTCGTTGCTGTCGATCGTGCAAATGCCGGCGGGCGTGCCGGTGGCAACCGTGTCGGTGGGCGGCGCCCGGAATGCCGGTTTGCTGGCCGCGCGGATCGTCGGCGCCGCCGACCCGCAGGTTCAGGCTCGCCTTGACCGGTTCCGGGCCGAGCTCGAGGAGACGGCTCGGGCGAAGGGCGATGCCTTGCGCCACACCCTTACCGAGGGTTGACACGTTTTCTCCGGCCGTAGCACGTCTACAGGCGTGTTACGGCCGGAGAAAACGTACCAAACATGATCATTCAGGGGCAGGTGGGTGGGGTGGGGGTGGTGGGATGTGAGAGATCGGCCCGATATGAGTTAGATTAGGCATGCCTAATACTTCTGACGGCGGAGGAGCAGAGCGTGCCTTCTACTCTCGTGGCCGAACAGGTTCGCGCCAGCTACGACAGTGAACCGGTCCTCACTGGCGTCAGCGTGGATCTCATACCCGGCGGTGTCACCGTACTCGTCGGCCCGAACGGTTCCGGGAAATCGACCCTGCTGCGTACCCTTGCCCGGCTGCACGTGCCGGACACGGGTACGGTGACCGTCGACGGCGTCGACACGTGCGGCCTGCGCGGCCGCGAGCTGGCCCGCCGGTTGGCGTTCCTGCCGCAGAGTTCCCCGATCCCCGCTGGCATCACGGCGCACGAGCTCGTCAGTCACGGCCGGTACGCGCACCGGGGTGCCCTCGGCCGCGCGCGGGACGCGGATCGCGAGGCCGTCGAGTGGGCGCTGCACGTCACGGGGACCTCCGAGTTCGCGGACCGGCACGTCGACGGCCTCTCGGGCGGCGAGCGGCAACGGGTCTGGATCGCGATGGTTCTGGCGCAGCAGACCGGCGTTCTCCTCTTGGACGAGCCGACTACCTACCTCGACCTGCGATACCAGGTGGAGATACTGAGCCTGGTCCGTCGTCTCGCCGACGAACACGGGATCACCGTCGGCCTCGTCTTGCACGACCTCAACCAGGCCGCGGCATACGCGGATCGGATCGTGGTGCTCGCCGGCGGCGCGGTGTACGCCGTCGGCGCCCCGGATTCGGTCCTCACCAACACCACGATCGAAGCAGCATTTGGCCTGTCGGTGCACGTCGTGCCGCACCCGTACACCGGCCGCCCCACGTGCCTGCCCTATGGACACGAGACAGTCGCAAACATCGTCGAAATGGAGTATCAATGATCGCGCTCGGCAAGACCCGGCCGTTCGCCCCCGCCGTCCTGTCCGCCGCGCTGCTGCTGGCCGCGTGCGGGTCATCCGAGGACACGTCCGACGACACCGCCACGACGGAGGACGGCGGCTCCGGCAGCTCCGGGTCGATCTCCGTGGAGACCAACCATGGCCCGGTGGAGCTGGACGAACCGGCGACGACGGTCGTCGCGCTGGAGTGGTCGTTCGCGGAGAACCTGGTGGCGCTGGGAATCCAGCCCGCCGGCGTGGCCGACGTCGAGGGGTATTCGCAGTGGGTGAGCGCCGGACCGGAGCTCGGCGAGGACGTCGTCGACGTCGGTACGCGCCAGGAGCCCAGCCTGGACCAGATCGAGGCTCTGGAACCCGATCTCATCCTGACCGACGACGACCGCTCGGTGGTGAATATCGAGGAGTTGCAGGACATCGCGCCGACCTATTCCTCGGACTTCTACGGCCACGAGGGAGGCCAGCTGCAAGCGATGCGCGACATCTTCCAGGACACGGCCGTGCTCACCGGAACCGAAGACGCCGCAGACGAGATCATGGCCGACTTCGACGCCCGCATGGAGGCATTCGAGAAGGCGCTCGACTCGGCCGATGCCGCCGGTGAACCGTTCCTCCTGGCACAGGGATTCACCTACGAGGGCGCGGCCACCGTGCGCATCTTCGGCAAGCCCACGTTTGCCTCGGAGCTGCTCGAAGCCGCCGGCATGGAGAACGGCTGGCCCGGCGACACCGACGAGTACGGCCTCACCGACACCGACGTCGAGGGACTCACCCAGGCCGATCCCGCGTCGTCGTTGATCTACGTCGCCCAGGAAGACGACAACATCTTCACCGAGGAGCTGGCGGACAACCCGATCTATCAGGGGCTGGAGTTCGTCGAGGAAGACCGTGTGCACCCCATCGACCCCGGCACCTGGCTGTGGGGAGGTCCGGTGACGGCGATCACGGTGTATGACGAGGTCCAGGCCGCGCTCGGGCTCTGAACGTGACACCTTCACGTCCCTCCACCACCGTGGCGGGTTCCGGGGCTCCTGACCGGACACGACAGGACGGCGGCGTGACCCGCGGGCTGGCGACACTCCTGATCGCCCTCGGGCTGTTCACGGGCGTCGTGGTGCTGCACGTCGGCCAGGGCAGCTCCGGGATCACCGGAGCGGATCTGCTGCGGCTGCTGACCGGCTCCGCCGACGAGCACGTCGCCGACATCTTCCTCGGTGCCCGGCTGCCCCGCTTGCTCACCGGTATCGTCGCCGGAGCGGCCCTGGCCGGTTCCGGAGCGCTGGCGCAGGCGGTGACGCGAAATCCCCTGGCTGCCCCGGAGACGCTGGGTGTCAACGCGGGCGGTTACCTCGCCGTGGTGATCGTCGCCGCGCTGGGCGTCAATATGGGCGCGTTCGCCTCGACCGGCCTGGCCACGATGGGCGGGCTGGCGGCCGCCGTCGCGGTCTGGGGCCTGGCCGGCCGCCGGGGCGTCGTCGTGGGCGGGCGCGTCCTCCTCGCCGGTGCGGCCGTGACGATGGCGTTGATGTCGGTGGCGACGCTGTTCCTCGTATGGTTCGAGCGCAGCACACAGGGCCTGTACTTCTGGGGCAACGGCTCCATCGCCGCGATCGATTTCACGCGCGCCATGCAGATGGGGCTGGCCGTCCTCGTCATATGCGGCCTGCTTGTCTTCTTGATCCGCGCGCTCGATCTCCTGGCACTCGGCGACGAGGCGGCGCGTGCCCTCGGTGGAAACGTCACGTCAACCAAGATCGCGGCACTGATCTTCGCGGTCCTCCTCGCCGCCACGGCGGTCACGGTGGCAGGCCCGATCGCGTTCGTCGGGGTCGTGGCCCCGGTGACCGTGCGGATGCTCGGTGTGCACCGGCACGCGTGGCTGTTGCCGTCGGCCATGGTGTTCGGTGCCGGGCTCCTGCTGGCTGCGGACGTCGTCGCACGATCGTTCCTGCGCAGTGCCAGTACCGGCGAGCTTCCCGCCGGTGTCATCACGGCCGTCGTCGGCGCGCCCGTGTTCATCATGCTGGCGCGCCGGATCCGGTTCGGCAACGTCGACGATCAGGCGGCCGTCACCGCGCAGCGCCGGATCCGGCCCGGCGTGGTGGCGGCGGTCGGGCTCGGGCTCCTGGTAGCCGCGCTGGCGACCGGTTTGAAGGCCGGCGACGTGAACGTGACCTGGGCCGACATCGGTGACTGGATCCGCGGCATGGACGTCTCGCTGGTGGATCGGCGATTCGGCCGCCTGGCGGTCGCCGCGGTGGCCGGTGCCTGCCTGGCCGTGGCCGGAGTGGCGGTGCAGGCGGTGGTGCACAACCCCATAGCCGAACCGTCGATCATCGGCGTGACCGGTGGCGCCAGTGTCGGCGCGGTGGCGTCACTCATGCTCGCGCCACAGGCACCGGCGTGGGTCCTGCCGATGTCCGCGCTGGTCGGCGGCGTCGGCGCGATGATCGTCTTGCTGCTGGCGGCGGGCACCCGGACCGGTGACGGGCGACGACGGGGGGACGGACAACGAGGGAACGGGCGGCCCACGCGCCGGTGGGAAGCACCGCTGGCGGGTATCACGCTCGACCCCACACGGGTCGTGCTGGTCGGCATCGGGGTGAGCGCCGTTTCCACGGCCGTCGTCGCCGTCATCGCGATGCAGGCTCAGCTCGCGGTGAACCGGGCGCTGACGTGGCTCGCGGGCAGCACGTACGGTCGCGGGCTGGACGATCTGCGGTGGCTGATCGTGCCAGCTGCGGTTGCCGCCGTGCTGGCCTTGCTCGGGCGGTCGCTGGACCTGTTCGCCTACGGTGACGACCTGCCGCGCGCGCTGGGGCTGAACCTGCACCAGATGCGGCTGGCCGTGCTGCTGTGCGGTGCGATCATGGCGGCGGGCGCCGCGTCGGTGGTGGGCACCGTGGGGTTCGTCGGTCTGGTCGCGCCTCACACGGCGCGGGCTCTGGTCGGGCCGTCGCACCGGCGGCTCGTACCGGTGGCGGCGCTGTTCGGTGCCGTGCTCGTCGTCGCCGCCGACGTCGTCGGGCGTACCGTCATGGCGCCCCGCGAAATTCCGGTGGGCCTGGTCGTCGCCCTGGTCGGCGCGCCCTACCTGGCGTGGCTGTTGCGCCGTTCCGGCCGCCGCCGGGTCTGAGCCCGACCTGCGACGGCACGGCGGCTCACCCCTGAAGGAGCCCGCGGCTCGCGGTGGTGGTCTCGCGGGCGATGTCTGCGGTATCGGCGGTGACGAGCTTGTCGTGCTCGACGACGATACGGCCATTGACCGCCAGCAATGTCAGGGGCGGCCGCGCACCCAGGGCGAGGGTGGCGATCTTGTCGTCGATCGAGGCGTGCTCGAACCCATCCACGTCCCAGACCGCGAGGTCGGCCTGCTTGCCGGATTCGAGGGAGCCGAGCTCGTCGCCGCGACCCAGCACCCGCGCGCCGCCCATCGTCGCGAGCCGCAGCGCCTGCCGCGCCGTCAACGCCTCGGGACCGCGACGTGCCCGGGCGAACAGGAGGGCGGCGCGTACCTCGGAGATGGCGCCGCCGCTCTCGTTGGAGGCCGCGCCGTCGACACCGAGCCCGACGGGCACCCCCGCCTCCAGCATTTCCGGGACGGGGGCGATGCCGGCACCGAGGCGACCGTTCGACGACGGGCAATGGGCCACTCCGGTGCCGGATTCGGCGAACCTCGCGATGTCGGTGTGCTCCACGTGCACGCAGTGGGCCAGCCATACGTCACTGCCGAGCCACCCGAGATCATCGAGGTACTCCACCGGCCGCACACCGAACTGCTCCAGGCAGTAGTGATCCTCATCGACGGTCTCCGAGCCGTGCGTGTGCAGCCGGACCCCGTGGCTGCGGGCGAGGGACGCCGACTCGCGCAGCAGATCGGTGGTGACGGAGAACGGCGAGCACGGCGCGATCCCGATGCGCACCATGGCGCCGGGTGACGGGTCGTGGTGCGTCTCGATGGCCCGCACGCTGGCGTCGAGGATGGTGTCGAGGTCTTCCACGGCATAGTCGGGTGGCAAACCACCTGCGGATTCGCCCAGGTCCATGGATCCTCGCGTGGCGTGCAACCGCACCCCGAGTTCCCGCCCGGCGCGGATAGTGGCGCCCAGCACGTCGCCACCCTCGCGCGGGAAGACGTAGTGGTGATCCGACGTGGTCGTGCACCCGGACAGCAGCAGTGCCGCGATCGACCCGCGGGCCGCGACGTAGACGGAGTCCTCGTCGATGCGTGACCAGAGCGGGTAGAGGGTCACCAGCCAGTCGAACAGGGTCGAGTCCTGGGCGAGCCCTCTGGTCAGCCACTGGTAGAAGTGATGGTGCGTGTTGATCAAGCCGGGCGTCACGAGGCGGCCCGTGCCGTCCACCCGGCGCGTGGGAACATCGTCGGCGTGGATCGGAGCCGGACCCTCGCCGACGGCGACGATCGTGTCGTCTTCGACCACCAGGTGGCCGCGGTCGATCTCGGTGTCGTTGGCGTCGACGGTGGCGATCGTGGCGTTGTCGACGACAAGGCGCTCCTGCATGGCGTCCACTGTGCCACGACTACGAGCCGGGCCGCGCGACCTTCAAGGCCAGGAAGACGTCGACGCGGTTTTCCAGACGCGACAGGTCGCGCCCGGTGAGCTCGGCGATCCGTTGCAGGCGGTAGCGGACGGTGTTGACATGGACGTGCAGCCGCCGCGCGCAGCTGCTCCACGATCCGTCGGCGTCGAGAAAGGCCTCCAGTGTCGGTATCAGCTCCCCGCCGTGATGCTCGTCGTAGTCGAAGACGGGCTGCAGGATGCGGGTGGCGAACGTGCGCCGCAGGCTGTCCGGCAGGGCGGCGAGCAGCGCGGCGTGCGAAGCCACGTCGTCGAGGGAGACGACGCTGACCCGTGCCGGCCACGTCGCCGCGACGTTTGTGGCGTGGTGGGCTCCGTCGAGAGCGCCGGAGAGCGTTTCGAAGTCGGCGGCGGTACAGACGCCCACGAGCAGCCGCTCGCGATCGAACGCCGGCGCCAGCCGTTCCAGCGCCGTGCGGAGCGTGCCGGTGGCTGCCGGGTGACCGGTCGCGATGGCGATCGCCCGGTCGCCGCGGATGCCGCTGATCGGATGGTCCGTCACGTGCAACATGGCATCGTCCAGTGCGGCGCGTGCCGATCCGTGGGCCGCTGTACGTGCGGGCGTGCCTGCTGGCGCGGCGATCGCGACGACGAACGGCCCGGCGGGATCGATACCCAGATCGGCCATGCGCACGGTCAGCTCGGCACCGGAGGTGTGGCCCTCGGCCAGCGCGGCGAGCACGTCGTCGGCGATGCGCTGCTGGGATCGGCGGCGCTCCTCCCACCGGTGCCGTTCGAGCAGGATCACCGAGGCGAGTTCACGCAGGCTGGCATGCACATCCTCCGGCCAGTGCTCGTGCTCGCCGGTGCAGACGAGGAACCAGGAGGCGACGCGCGCGTCGATGCGCGGCTCGACGGGGAAGATCGAGGTGGAGCTTCCGTCGGAGAGCGAGACCGTGACCGGAAGGCGGCCGGCCGTGAGGAAGGTGCGGGTGAGCCGGTCGACGTCGGCCGCCGGCATGTCACCGGTGTGTCCCGGGGTATCCGGTCGAGCGGACCGCTGGGCGGGCATGCCCGTGCTCGCCGGGGCGGGTGCGCCGGGAGCGGCAGCGACGAGCCGCCCGGTGGGGGTGCGCACGTGGCAGCCCACGCCGAGCTCGTCGCGGGCCAGGGCGAGCAGCTCGTCGAGGGAATGGCCTTCGGCGACGGCGGACAGGAGCTGGCGCTGCCGCCCCAGGGCGGTGGCCAGCGCGCGCCGCTGCTCGGCCTCGCGAGCGGTCGAGACGCGGTCGCTGATCTGGCCGAACGACACCTCGACGGGAACGCGGAACAGCGTGACGCCGTGGTGCCGGCACGCGGCGGCGACGTCGTCGGGGACCTCACCCAGCGCGGCCTCGCCGGCCGCGATGGCGATCGCGCCGCTGTCGACGACGGCACTCACGAACGCGTCGCTGTCTGCCGGTGTGCGGCGCCACATCAACCCGGTGAGCACGAGATCGCCAGGACGTACGTAGTGGCGGGGATCGCGGAGGTCGGTGGTGAACGCCGACGTGACCGGCTGGTCGAGCGCTTCGGTCCCGTGCAGCAGCGTCAGCCCCAGCCCGGGATCGTCGAGGAGCTCGCGCAGGATCATCGGTGAGGTCCCTTCACCCGTTTAGAGGATCCTACAACCCGTCCGCCTCCACACCCTCCCAGTTTTGTGTCCGATGCCGTTGGCCTGCCCGCCCGTTCCGCGATGTACTGCTTGGATACGACGAGGGGGCGCGATGGAGTTCCTGCGACCACGCACCTGGAACGAGGCGGTGGCGGTGAAGGCCGCGCACCCCGAGGCGCTTGCCCTCGCAGGGGGCACCGACGTGATGGTCGAGCTCAACTTCGACCGCACGCGCCCGGCGTCGTTGCTGGACTTGACCGGCGTCGACGATCTCGCGCACTGGGCGCTGGATGGCGACGTGCTCCGGCTGGGCGCCGGCGTCACCTACAGCAGGGTCGTCGACGAGCTGGGCTTCGCCCTTCCCGGGCTGGCCACGGCGTCCCGGACGGTGGGATCGCCCCAGATACGCAACCGCGGCACCATTGCCGGCAACCTCGGCTCGGCTTCCCCGGCAGGGGACGCGCACCCGGCGTTGCTGGCGGCGGGGGCGGAGGTCGAAGTGGAGTCGGTCCGCGGTGTGCGGCACGTCCCGGTGGCGGAATTCTTCGCCGGTCCGAAACGCCATGTCCTCGAACCAGACGAACTGATCAAGGCGATTCTGGTGCGCCCGGCGTCCGGACCGCAGGAGTTCGCGAAGATCGGCACGCGCAACGCGATGGTGATCGCGGTCTGCTCGTTCGGGCTCGCCCTGCACCCGCATGCACGTCGCGTGGGTACCGGCATCGGTTCCGCGGCCGCGACTCCACGCCGCGCCCTGGACGCCGAACGGTTCGTGTCGGAGGAGCTCGACTGGCAGGGGCGCGGCCCGCTGCCCGACGGCGTCGCCCGCCGGTTCGGCGAGCTGGTCGCGCACGCGGCGGAACCGATCGACGACGGGCGCGGTACCGCCCGCTACCGCGTCCATGCGCTGGCGGTGATGGCTCGCCGCACCCTCGGGTGGGCGTGGGCTGCCTATCGGAAGGGGTGAGGCAGGGATGCGGGTCAGCGTGACGGTGAACGGGACGCAGCGGCAGGTCGACGACGTGTGGGAGGGCGAGAGCCTGCTGTACGTGCTGCGCGAGCGGATGGGACTGCCCGGTTCGAAGAACGCCTGTGAACAGGGCGAATGTGGATCGTGCACGGTGTACCTGGATGGCGTGTCGGTGTGCGCGTGCCTGGTGGCGGCCGGGCAGGCCGCGGGGCGCGACGTGCGCACCGTCGAGGGGCTCGCCGCCGACGACGGGGCACACGCGCTGCGCGAGGCATTCGTGGAGGCCGGAGCGGTGCAGTGCGGGTTCTGTACGCCCGGACTGATCGTCGCGGCACACGACCTGCTCGAACGCGTGCCGCGACCGGACGACGCCGAGATCCGCGAGGCGCTGGCCGGCAATCTCTGCCGGTGCACGGGGTACGAGCAGATCCTCGACGCGGTACGCCGGGCCGCGGAACGGACGGTGGGTTGAGCCATGCCCGCACCATCGACCTCTCCCGCCCCTCCCGCGGCCGGTACCTCTACCCGGGTCACCGGTGGTGTGGGCGAAAGCGCGCGCCGCCCCGACGGAGCGCTCAAGGTCACCGGCGAGTTCGCGTACTCGAGTGACCTGTGGGCCGACGACATGCTCTGGGGGGCGACGCTGCGCAGCCCGCATCCGCACGCCCGGCTGACCGGGCTCGACATCGGCCCGGCGGTAGCGATGCCGGGCGTCTACGCGGTGCTGACGCACGACGACGTTCCCGGCCGCACGGTCTACGGTCTGGAGCGTGCCGATCAGCCGGTCCTGTGCGACGGCATCGCCCGGTACCACGGGGAACCCGTCGCCATCGTCGCTGCGGATCATCCCGAAACCGCACGGCGGGCCGCGTCCCGGATCGTCGCCGAGTACGACGTTCTCGAACCGCTCACCGACCCGCGTCGCGCGATCGATCCGGCGTCGGCGCCTCGCGTGCACCCCACCGGCAACGTGGTTCGCCACCTCGCCGTGCGCAAGGGAGATTTCGAGACCGGGCTGGACGTTGCGGCCGAAGTGACGGTCACCGGCGAGTACGAGGTGGGCATGCAGGACCAGGCGTTCCTTGGTCCGGAGTCGGGGCTCGCCGTGCCGGCCGAGGACGGCGGCGTGGACCTGTTCGTCGCCACCCAGTGGCTGCACGTCGATCGCGACCAGGTGGCGGCGTGCCTGGGGATGCCGCCGGAGCGGGTGCGGCTGACCCTGGGAGGCGTCGGTGGCGCGTTCGGTGCCCGCGAGGACCTGTCCATGCAGATCCACGCGTGCATGCTGGCCCTGCACACCGGCCGGCCGGTCAAGATGGTGTACTCGCGCGAGGAGTCGTTCTTCGGCCACGTGCACCGGCACCCGGCCGTGCTGAGATACGAGCACGGTGCCAGCCGCGACGGGCTCCTGCGCTACGTCAAGGCCGAGATCGTCCTCGACGGCGGCGCGTACATGTCGAGCACCCCGGCAGTCGTCGCCAACGCCGCCACCCTCGGCGTCGGCCCCTACGACGTCCCGCACGTGAGCGTCGACTGCTGGGGCGTGTACACGAACAACCCGCCGTGCGGGGCGATGCGCGGCTTCGGCGCGGTACAGGCCGCGTTCGGGTACGAGTCGCAGATGGACCGCATGGCCGCCGAACTCGGTCTCGACCCCGTGGAGTTCCGCATCCGCAACGCGATGAGCGAGGGCTCGACGATGCCGACCGGGCAGGCAGTGGACTCGCCGGCCCCCGTGGCGGAACTGCTGAAGCGGGTCAGCTCCGTGCCCTTGCCACCGAGGGAACGCGGCGACGACGGGTACGACCTGCGCGAGCTACCCGGGGGTGTGTCGAACACGACGCACGGCGAGGGCGTCGTGCGTGGTGTCGGCTACGGGGTCGGAATCAAGAACGTCTGCTTCTCGGAGGGCTTCGACGACTACTCGACCGCCCGTGTGCGGCTGGAAACGGTGGACGGCCGGCCCGTAGCCAGCGTGCACACGGCAGCCGCCGAGGTGGGCCAGGGCTTGGTCACGTTGCTCGTCCAGATCGCGCGCACCGAGCTGGGCATCGACGAGGTCACGATCTTGCCGGCCGACACCGAGGTCGGCAGCGCGGGATCGACGTCGGCGTCGCGGCAGTCCTACGTCACGGGTGGCGCGGTGAGGGCCGCCTGTGAGGCGATCCGCGAGCGCGTCCCGGATCCGGCGTCGCTGCCGGACGGGGAGGTGGTCGAGGAGACCGTCGAGTGGCGGCACCGCCCGACGTCGCCGCTGAACGAGCACGGCCAGGGCAACGCCCACGTGCAATACGCGTTCGCCGCCCACCGTGCCGTCGTCGACGTCGACACCGAACTGGGATTGGTGAAGGTGGTGGAGCTCGCCACGGCACAAGACGTGGGCAAGGCGATGAACCCGGACGCCGTCGTTGGCCAGATCAACGGTGGCAGCGCGCAGGGACTCGGCCTGGCGTTGATGGAAGAGGTGCAAGTGAGCGGTGGGCGGATTGGCAATCCGTCGTTCACCGACTACCTGATCCCCACCATCCTCGACATGCCGCCCACGCGAGTGGACATCCTGGAGCTCGCCGATCCGGAAGCTCCCTACGGGCTGCGCGGTGTCGGCGAACCACCCGCCATCTCGTCGACGCCGGCCATCGTCGCCGCCGTACGCGCGGCCACCGGCGCCGCGCTCACCCGGATCCCGATCCGGCCCGAGCACATCCTCGATCTGTCGGGAGTGTCGGAGGGAGAACGCACATGACGGCCCGGCTGGACGCCGACGTGCAGGGCGAGCTGGACAGCATGCTGGGCACGTCCGGCGGTTCCGGCACGCCCACCGAGGCTGCGACGGCGATGCGGCAACCGGTGCACACCGTATACGTACCGGCCGACCGCTACGAAGCGGAGCTACCCCGCTCGTGGGGCACGCGGGCGGCCGAAACGCTGGCCACCTACGCGCCGGACGCGGCGTCGCTGGCGCACGCGACCGGGATGAGCGACGAAGCCGTCGCCGAGGTCTTGCCGCTGATGGGGCGCAAGCTGGCCACCGAGCCGATCGAGGATCTGCGGGTGGACTTCGAGGACGGGCTCGCGCCGCTGCCCGATGCCGACGAGGACGCCCTGGCACGACATGCCGGCCAGGAGCTGGCCCGTGCCGTGACGTCCGGAATCTGCCCGCCGTTCGCCGGGATCCGGTTCGCGTCCCTGGAGCCGGCGACGCGGCGCCGGGGCGTCCGCACGCTCGACCTTTTCCTGGGCGCTGTCGTGGAGACCGGTGCGGTGCCCGAGGGACTCGTGGTCACGCTGCCGAAGGTGACCTCGGTGGCGCAGGTCGAGGCGATGGACCACCTGTGCGGCCGGCTGGAAACCGCGCACGGCCTGCCCGCCGGAAGGCTGCGCTTCGAGGTCCAGGTGGAGATGCCACAGGCGATCCTCGGTGCGGACGGCACGGCGACGGTAGCGCGGATGGTGCACGCCGCATCGAGGAGGCTGACCGGCCTGCACTATGGCACCTACGACTACAGCGCCGCCTGCGGCATCGCGGCCGAACACCAGAGCCTGGAGCACCCGGCGGCCGATCACGCGAAGGCCGTCATGCAGCTGGCGGTCGCGGGAACCGGTGTGCGGATCTCGGATGGCTCCACCAACGTGCTCCCGGTGGGGGACGGGGCGACGGTGTGCTCGGCGTGGGAGCTACACGCGCGTCTGGTGCGGCGCGCCCTCCAACGGGGTTTCTATCAGGGGTGGGACCTGCACCCGGCGCAGCTGCCGACGCGGTTCCTGGCGACGTACGCGTTCTTCCGGGCCACCGCGCCGTCGGCGGTCGCGCGCCTGCGCGCGTATCGGCAGGGCAGAGAAGGTAGACGCGGTGGAGGCGATGGCGACGGCCGCGATGGCGACGGCCGCGGAAGCGGCGGGAGCGCCGGATGCGGCGGGAGCTCCGGGAGCGGCGCGGATGCGGTGCCCGCGGAGCCCGCAGAACCTGCGGTGATAGACGAACCAGCCACAGCCCGGGCACTGGCGGGTTACCTCCTACGGGGCGTCGACTGCGGCGCGCTGACCGAAGACGACGTGGGCGTGCCACGCGGCGACTTGCTGGACATCGCGACGGGAACGGGAATGCTGCGATGAGCTGGCGGGAGTTGCCCGACCTTGCCGTGCGACATCGCGGCGGGAGCGTGCTCGCGGCCAACGACGAGACGTTCGGCGAGAAGGAGAACCTCCTCACGCCGGATCCCCCACGGTTTCAGCCCTACACGTTCGGGCACCGGGGCCAGATCGTCGACGGCTGGGAAACGCGCCGCCGTCGTGAACCCGGCCACGATTGGGCGCTGGTGCGGCTCGGGCTGCCCGGCCTGGTGCGTGGTGTGGTCGTCGACACGTCGTGGTTCACCGGCAACTACCCGCAGGAATGCTCGGTAGAGGCGGCGTGCGTGGACATGCTCGGAACCCCTCCCGGCGCGGAGGAGCTGGGCGCAGCGGAACTGGACGCGGTGGAGCGCCGGGCGCGCCAGCCCGGGGCCGTGGAGTGGACCGAGATCGTCCCGCGCACCGCTCTGGAAGGAAACACCGAGAACGAGTTCGGCGTCCAGCACGAGCACCTGGTCACGCACCTGCGGTTGCGGCAGTACCCCGACGGCGGCATCGCGCGGCTGCGGGTGCACGGCGAGCCGGTCGGCGATCCACGCTGGGTGGCCGGCCGGGTCTTCGACCTGGCGGCGCTGGAGCACGGTGCTCGCATCGCCGACTGCAGCAACCGGTTCTACTCCACACCGGACAACCTTCTCGCGGCGGGTCCGGCACGGGTGATGGGCGAGGGTTGGGAGACCTCGCGCCGCCGGGATGCGGACCACGACTGGGTGGTCGTCGATCTCGCCGCAACGGGAACGGTGCGCCAGGTGGAGATCGACACCTCGTGCTTCATCGGCAACGCTCCCGGTGAGGTGGAACTCACCGGGATGGGCGCGGAGCGGGTCGAGCTGCTGCCACGTGCCGAGCTGCGTCCGGATACGGTGCACCGGTTCCTGCTCGCGAGCGACGTCGCGGTGGAGCGGCTGCGCTTGGACATCTATCCCGACGGGGGCTTGGCACGGCTGCGTGCTTCCGGTGAACCGAGCCCCACCGGGCGGGCAGCCTTCTTCCTTCGCTGGTACAACCGCTTGCCGTCGCAGGTCGCGGTGGCCGCTTTGACGGGATGGGGTGGAGCGGACGAGACATGGGCGCGGGCTGTCGCCGACGGCCGGCCCTACGACGTGCCAGATCTGGCAGAACGGGTGCGGGTGTTCCCGGGGTTGGCGCCCGATCCGGCGGCCTGGCAGGCGCTCACCGGCCTCCCGTGGGCGCATCGATGAAGGCTTGATCCGTCGACGCGGCCGCGTTGTCGGACCGGGACGCTAGCGTTTCGGACATGGCTCTTTCCATCGATGAACGCGAACGGTTTCTCGCCCAGCCCCACGTCGCCGCGCTCTCCGTGGCGGCCGGAGCGGACCGCGGTCCACTGACGGTGCCGATCTGGTACCAGTATTCGCCCGGCGGCGAGGCTTGGATCCTCACCCAGAGCACAGGGAGGAAGACCGGGCTCATCGAGGCTGCCGGTCGCTTCTCGCTGATGGTCCAGCGGGTCGAACCGACGGTGCGCTACGTATCCGTCGAGGGTCCGGTCACCCGGACCGTGCCCATGACCGACGCGTTGCTGGCCGAGCTTGCCCACCGCTATCTGCCGGAGGAGAAAGCAGGTCCCTTCATGGAGATATCGAAGTCCGAACACGGGGACCAGGTCGTGATCTTCATGCGTCCAGAACGCTGGTTCTCGTCTGACCTGGGCGCCTTCTGATGAGCATCTTCATCGACGGCCCACCTCGCTGAACCCTGGTCGTGTCGCTGAGCTTGGTGGTGCGGTGCACGTCACGAGCAGCGCTCGGCGAGGTGTGGTGATCAAATAGTCGTGCTTGTCAGGCCGAGCTCGTGCAGAGATGCGAGCGCGAAGCGCGCCAGGCCGGTCGGAGCCAGCACCCCGTGGAAGAGGGCGAGGGCGTCGGCGCGTTCGTCGTCGGTATATCGCTCCGCGTCGATGGTCTGCTCCGCGGTCTCGGCGAGATCCTCGAGCGCGCGGGTGCACTGGTAATAGGCCAGGCGAGCAGGGTCGATCTCGGCAGCACCGTAGCCGTCAAAAAACCACGACCGTTCGTGCTCGCTTACGGGCGCGAACGGCAGTACTCCACCGCCAACGACGAACATGAGGTCGCGTTCTGCCGGCGCGATGACGGCGTCGTCCCAGTCGATGAGCCACGTGCCGGCGTGCTGGTCGATCAGAACGTTCCCCAGGTGGGCGTCGCCGTGGCAGATGACGCGGGGTGCCGGCGTGCCGCGGAGCGTCTCGCCTAGCTGATCGGCGTGGTCGAGAAGCGTCATGATGAGGTCTGCGGCATCGTGCCACGCACCGGCTAGCGAATGCGTGAGATGATCATCAGAGGTTGGCGGTTCCATCGCCTCGTGGTCGGGCGTGTTCAGCCGGCGGTGCAGGCCGCGCACGGCAGTGCTCCAGCGGTCGTGGGTGTAGTCCTCGTGCGGCAGGAGCTCGGCGACGGCATCGGTCACCGGCGTACGGTGCACCTCGGACAGCAACTCGCCGTACGATCCCCAGTGTGCTGCGGTCATCTCGGTGTCCAGCGCCCCGACGTCGGATACCCACGGCACCACGGACAGCCGGCGGCCGGCGCGGCTGCTCCACAGCCCTTCCGCGAGGGTCGGCACTGGTGCGGCGACACCGGAAACGCCGTATCGGGCGAGGTGAGCCGACAGCAGCAGACCGGTCGGTGTCCGGCCGCCGCTCCACTTGACCGCGTACTTCTCGCCGTCGGGGGCGCTGCCACACCACGTCTGGGCGGCGAGGTCGGCACCCGCTCCTACCAGGTCGAGGTTCTCCAGCTCGATGCCGAAATCTTCGTGCACCCACGCGCGCACACGTTCGTGATCGGACACGGCGGGAATCGTAGGCAGGTGCTCCGCACCCAAACCATCGATTTTCCCGATCGGCTGCGCGCGCTCCGAGTGTCATCCGATGGTCCGGTTCACATCCTGTTGATACTCGGTTGCCTTGTGCGCCCGGATCAGGAACCGGTGGCTCGTGACGGCGAAACCTCCGGATCTGCGGATATGGGTATCGATGTCACGCAGGCGCGCGTCAAACATGTCGATGTCGAATCCCGGCACCTGCCAGGGGACGGCGCGTAGCTGGTACACGACCGCGCCGACGTCGCGGTATCGGGTGACGGGAAACTCCTCGTACGCGATGTCGACCACGAACCCGGCCGATTCGAACGCGGCGACGGTGGACCGAAGGGTGTGGGCCTCCAGGTCGATGGCAGGCGATACTCCGAGCGCCTCGTTGAACTCGATGTCGTTGCGGCTGCCGACCTGCTGGGTGAGAAGGACACCGCCCGGCGCGAGGACGCGCACGATCTCACTCGCATTGAGTCCCCCGTGCCGGTTCAGGACGAGATCGATGTCGTCGTCGGCCACGGGGAGTGCCGTGGCAGTTCCCGGCCGGACGTCTACCGGTAGCCCTGCCAGCCGTTGTCGGGCTCGGGGCACGTTCGGCGGATACGGCTCCGTGGCGATCGTGTTCGGCGGCGCCGAGTGCCCCGTGAGCAGATCTGCCAGCATCTCGCCGCCACCCGTGTCGATGTCCAACACGGACGTGGCGCGGCGCACGGCATCGCGGGCCAGGTCAGCATAGTTCCAGGACAGGCCGCCGCTGTCGGCGCGCCCGGCGAGCACCTGTCTCCACTTGTTGGGTCTGCGGAACGTCTAGAGCCGGATTTTGCCTTCTGGACGTTCCGCAGACCCAACAAGTGCCCATCGGCTCATCCACTCATGAGGTGATCACGTAGCACCGCGGCCAGTTCGGTGCGGACATGGCAGGAGGAGAGCGCGAAACAGGATGCCAGCTCCTCAGCTCGTTCGGGGCTGAGCCCCTGAAAGCAGCGCCCGAAGTACTCCGCAGCGGGCTCGGCGAGCATGATGTTGCGGATCAGCAGGGGTATCCACTGGCGCTGGCCCCACGGATACGGGTGGAAGTCCGGGAATTCGTCGGCGATCAGTTTCTCGATTGGCTCCATGACGTGACGGATGTTCGCATCCGAGCCGCCCCAGGAGTCGGTGCCCAGCCTGGTCTTCTGCTCCAGCGACGGGGCGATCTGCCGGATGTAAGGGCTGTCCTCGGGGACGTGAGCCAGACCCTGCCGGCCAATGTCCTTGTAGGTCCACAATGACCAGCTGGCGTCGTGCGCGCGGTAGATGTCCAGTTGGTCGCGCAGGAGCTCATAACACGCTTGGTCGCGTACCGGATCACCGGTGTAGATGGGTCCGAACTCGCCGATCCAGATCGGTGTCCCGGTGCGCCGCATGAACTCGGTGCGGCGCAAGAAGGTCTGTTCCACGACGTGACGGTCGAAATACTCGCCCCTCGTGATCCCCGGGTACTCGCTCACCCGGGCGATGCCGGGCAAGGCATAGTCGTGGGCGGTGTAGACCGTGTTGTCGAACGGCTCCTCGAACGTGGAGAAATCACTGGAGTAGCGGTTGCCGTCGAGAAAGAGAACGTGATTCGGGTCCACCGCTCGGATGGCCTTCTCGAGGCGCTCGTAGAACGGGCCGATGACGGAGCCCGATTCGTCGGCGGGCTCGTTGAGCGGGTTGTAGCCGGCCACGGCCGGGGTGTCGCGGTAGCGCTCGGCCAGGGCTTCCCAGAGGTGCACCACCCGGTCCTGGAAGTGCCGGTGCTGCCAGAAGAGCGGGACATGGGTGGGGTTGTCACTGTGCCAATGGTGGTTCTGGCAGCCGGGCGCAGCGTGGAGATCGAGGATGGTGTAGATCCCGTGCCGGGCGCAGATCTCGATGATGCGGTCGAGTAGGCCGAACCCGTCGTCCTTGAGCACGAACGGCTGGTCGTCGTCCTCGAAATGCCGGTAGTTGAACGGGACCCGCACGCAGTTCATGCCGAGCGACGCCACCAGCTGGGCATCGTCGTCGTTGAAAAAATCCCGCATGAATCGTGCGAAGAACCGCTCGTAGCCCTCGGCGCCGAGGTTCGCTCGCATCGAAGCCCTGGCCTGTGACTCGGTGCCCGGGTATCCGGTGATGAAGTTCTCCATGTTCATCCAGCCGCCGAGACCGACTCCGCGCAGCACGACTGTCCGTCCCGCGTCGTCGGCGAGGCGGCCTTCTTCGACGTGGATCCAGGGGAGAGAAGTCACGTGGGGCTCCGGTGATGTGTAGGGACGGTGGGGCGGGTTGGAGATGGCGGGTGGTTGGAGTCGGGAGCCTGGGGTCGGCAGCCCACGACATTGAATCGTTGAAACCGGTTCCTCGTATCGTCTGGCAAAAAACTGCTGTTCGTGAAACGATCCTGTCACAAGGTCTTGTACCGTTTCAAATTTCGTGCCATTTTGAGAAACCGGTAACACACCCGGAGCTAGTGGAGGAGGTCGTTCGCTGTGGCCGAGCCATTCGTGCAGATCAGCAGCTGGGCGTCACGTCTTTCACGGGTCGCGGGTGCCGTGAAAGCGGTTCAAAGACCTTGGGGCTGGCGTTGGCCCGCCGCGGCGAACGACATGAACAGCGAGCCGCGCGGCCCCGTAGACCAGATGGTTTGACGCCATCGAGGCAGGACGAGGAGGAAGACATGATGCGCTGCAATGACGCGCGGGCTTTCGGGCGCCGGGCAGCCGGATGCGCGATGGTGACGACGCTGCTCATGGTCACCGCGTGTGGTGGCGATTCGGATTCCGCGGAAGCTGGTGGTGACGTGACCCTGCGCTTCGCATGGTGGGGCAACCAGGAACGCGCCGAGCTCACGCAACAGGCCATCGACGTGTTCACCGAGGAGAACCCGAACATCGGCATCGAGCCGGAGAGCGTGGACTTCGACTCGTACTTCGATCGTCTGGCCACCAGTGTCGCCGCGGACGACGCCCCAGACGTTTTCACCCTGGGTGGCGCCTATCCCCGCGAATACGGTGATCGTGGAGCGCTGCTCGACCTCTCGACCGTGGAAGAGCACCTCTCGCTCGACAACATCGACGAGGCCGCGCTGAGCAACGGATTCTTCAGCGGCGTCCAATACGGCGTCCCCACGGGTGTCAACACGTATGCCGTCGTGGCCAACCCCGAGGTGTTCGAGGAAGCCGGTGTCGAGATGCCGGATGATGATACGTGGACCTGGGACGATTTCGTCGAGATCGCCCAGGAGATCTCCGACAACACGCCGGATGACACGTATGGAGCCGTGGATCCGACGGGATCGGACGCCCTGGATCTGTACTCGCGGCAGCGTGGCGAGTCGCTGTACACGGAAGACGGCGAGGTCGGCATCAGTGAAGAGACGGTGCAGGACTGGTGGGACATGACCTCCGCCATGAGCGAATCCGGCGCCACACCCCCGGCATCGATCACTGCCGAGCTCGCTGGACAGGCGGCGCCCGAGCAGACACTCATGGGACGGGGCCTGGCCGGAATGCAACTCGACTGGAGCAACCAGCTCAACGCCTTGCGGAGCGCGTCCGGAGCGCCGCTGGAGCTTTTGCGAGCGCCGGGTGAAACCTCGAACGAGGCTCCGGGGATGTGGTTGCAGGCGTCCCAGGTCTATGCGATCGGTGCCAACACCGATCACCCCGAGGAAGCCGCTCAGCTGGTCGACTTCCTGGTCAACAGCGTGGAAGCCGCAGAGTTCACGAAGGCGGACCGGGGTATCCCGGCGAACTCGGAAGTGCTCGAGGCCATCACGCCGAAACTCGACGAGGACACAACGGTGCAATCGGAATTCGTGGCGGAGGTGACTCCCGAGGTCGGCGATGCGCTGATCATTGGCCCTACCGGGTCGACCGAGACCCCGTTCATCCTCGAACGGCTCAACGACGAGGTGCTCTTCGGCCGGGTCGGCACGGCTGATGCGGCATCACAGTTCGTGGAGCGCGTGGCCGAAGAGATCGACCAAGGCTGAGGGCGGTTAGCCATGTCTGACGCCATGAGTGAGGCACATGCGTGCGGATCGCGGGACGGCAATGTCTGAGACGACTCAGCGGCCGTCGGAGAGCGAGACGGGCGACATCGCCGGTGGCGGTTCCCCGGCCGGATTCGTGGACCGCCACCGGCGCAAGCGCGGCTCCCTCGCCAAACGTGAAGGGCGTGCCGTCTTCATCTTCCTGGGACCGTGGTTCATCGGGCTGGTCGGCATCACCATCGGCCCGATCCTCGCGTCGCTCTATCTGTCGTTCACCCGGTACAGCCTCCTGGAGCCGCCGGAGTGGATCGGGCTGGACAACTTCCGCCGGATGTTCGAAGACGAGCGTTTCTACGCCGCGTTGCAGGTGACGGTCACGTACGTACTGGTCTCGGTGCCGTTGCAGCTTGCGCTGGCGTTGGCGCTGGCGTTCTTCCTGGACCGGGGCGTCCGTGGTCTGGCGATCTATCGTTCGGTCTACTACCTGCCGTCGCTGCTGGGCACGAGCGTGGCGATCGCGATCCTGTGGCGTCAGGTGTTCGGCACCGAAGGGCTGCTGAACCAGGTCCTCGCGATGGTTGGCATCGAAGGTGAGGCATGGGTGTCTCACCCCGACTACGCGCTGGGCACGCTCATCGTGTTGAACGTGTGGACATTCGGATCACCGATGGTGATCTTCCTGGCCGGCCTGCGGCAGATTCCCACGATGTATTACGAAGCTGCCGAGGTCGACGGCGCGGGCGGATTCACGAAGTTCTGGCGGATCACCATTCCGCTGTTGACCCCGATCATCTTCTTCAATCTCGTCTTGCAGCTCATCGGCGCGTTCCAGACCTTCACGCAGGCGTTCGTGATCAGCGGTGGAACCGGTGGCCCGTCGGACGCCACCCTCTTTTACACGTTGTACGTCTATCAGCGCGGGTTCGGGTCCTTCGAGATGGGCTACGCCTCCGCGTTGGCATGGTTCTTGCTGGTGCTCATTGCGGGATTCACCGTTGTGAACTTCTGGGCAGCGAAGCGGTGGGTGCACTATGGCGACTGATCTCGAAAAATCTTCCAGCCCGGCGCCCGAGCCGGCTGACGGCACGGAGCAGCCAGGAGACCGAACGGCGGGGGCATCCAAGCGCCCGGGTGATGCCCGGAGGCGATTCGGCAAGCATGTCGTGCTGATCCTCTTCGGCTTCGCGATGCTGTATCCGCTGCTGTGGATGGTGTCGAGCTCATTCAAGCCAACGGAATTGATCTTCCGGGAGCCGTCGATCATTCCGAGCGCGCTCGACATGACGAACTACACCGAAGGGTGGAATGCGCTCGCCGAGCCCTTCCATCACTACCTGCTGAACTCCGGGATCGTCGTTGCCGGTTCGGTGCTCGGCAACCTGCTGACGTGTTCCATGGCCGCCTACGGGTTCGCCCGCCTGGAATTCCGCTTCAAGAAGGTCCTGTTCGCAGCCATGCTGGGCACCATCATGTTGCCGGTCCATGTGGTGATCGTTCCGCAGTACATCCTGTTCTCGGAGCTGGACTGGATCAACACGTATTATCCGCTGATCGTGCCGAAGTTCCTGGCCACCGATGCGTTCTTCGTCTTCCTGATGGTCCAGTTCATCCGTGGACTGCCGCGCGAGCTGGATGACGCCGCCCGCATTGACGGGTGCGGGCACTGGCGCATCTTCTGGCGAGTGATCATGCCATTGTGCACACCCGCTTTGGCGACCACGGCGATCTTCACGTTTATCTGGGTGTGGAACGATTTCTTCAGCCAGTTGGTCTTCCTGACCGATCCGGACATGTACACGGTTCCGGTGGCACTGCGGACGTTCATGGACTCGCAGGGTGAGTCGTCATGGGGGCCGCTGTTCGCGATGTCGGTTGTGGCACTCGGTCCCATCTTCGGGTTCTTCCTCGCCGGGCAGCGATACCTCGTCCGTGGCATCGCGACGACGGGTATCAAGTAGGGAGGTGTACTGGAACATGGGGGCGGTCATCGACCGTCGCGCCCTCGTCCGACGTCACAACGTGGTGTTGCAGGGTGCCGACGTACGATCGCCGCTGTCTGTCGGCAACGGCGAACTGTGCTTCACCGCTGACATCACGGGTTTGCAGACCTTCCCCGAGTGGTATCGAGTGGCTGGCCGCGGTGGCGAACCGGACGGCACCCTGCTGGGGACCCAGGCACAGTGGGCGTGGCACTCCACACCCGGCGGTGACCAGCACCAGCTCGACGAGGTCCTGGTCGAGTACGACACTCCGACCGGGCGGGTTCCCTACGTCGACATGATCGGCACGATCGGCGGCGAAGGCGAGCGCGCCGCCTCGGAGACCGAACGGTGGCTCCGGGCCAACCCGCATCGGCTCGATCTCGGCCGTATCGGGTTGGAGTTCCTCGACTCGGCGGGCACTCCGGTGACCGCCGGCCTGGCGGACCTCACGGGTGTTCGGCAGGAGCTGGACCTCTGGCACGGACTCTTGCGCAGTACGTTCACCGTGAACGGTGATGTGGTGCGGGTTCAGACGGTCTGCCACCCTGCCGAGGACTCGCTGGGTGTGCGTATCGAGTCGGCAGCTTTGCGGGCGGGACGGCTGGCTGTCCGGATGACGTTTCCGTACGGGTCGGAGCAGTGGCACGACGCGGCGGACTGGGCCCGTCCAGCTGCCCACACGACGACGGTCGAGCGCGTGGACGGTGGGTGGCGAATCGCCCGGCACCTCGACACTGCCCGGTACGACGTCACGGTGACAGCGCATCCCGAGGGCACGCTGGAACGCCTCGGGCAACACGAGCTCCGCCTGTCGACGGGCTCGGATCGGCTCGACCTGGTGATCGCCTTCACCCGGGCCGGGCCGACGACGAGCGATGCGCCCGCAGGTGTGCCGGGAGCGCAAGGCCGGTCGCCGTCCTTGCCGCCTCCTGTCGATCAGGTGGCTGCCGCAGCGGCCGAGCACTGGTCCCGCTTCTGGTCGACCGGCGGCGCGGTGGAGCTTGCCGGGAGCTCCGACGGTCGAGCACACGAGCTCGAACGCCGCATCGTCCTCTCGCAGTACCTGACCGCGATTAACTGCTCCGGCTCGTTGCCCCCGCAAGAGACCGGACTGGTGTGCAATTCCTGGTATGGGCGATTCCACCTGGAAATGCACTGGTGGCATGCCGCGCACTTCGCGCTCTGGGGCCGCCCGGAACTGCTCGAACGGAGCATGGCGTGGTACCGCACGGCGATGAAGGCCGGCCGGGAAATGGCCGAACGGCAGGGGTACGCCGGGGTGCGCTGGCCGAAACAGGTGGGTCCGGATGCGCGGGAAAGCCCGAGCCCGGTCGGTCCATTCCTGATCTGGCAGCAGCCGCACCCCATTTACCTGGCTGAACTGCTGTACCGGGCGAAGCCGTCGCGCGACATTCTGGATGCATACGCCGAGATCGTCTTCGAGACGGCGGAGTTCATGGCGAGCTTTGCCGCAGAGACATCGCGTGGATTCGAGCTCGGGCCCCCGTTGATCCCGGCGCAGGAGTCCTACGCCTCGATGCGCGGGCGGCTGTCCAACCCGACGTTCGAGCTCGCCTATTGGCAATGGGGCCTGGAAACGGCGGCGCGATGGCGCGATCGGCTCGGCCTGGATCGACGTGCCCGGTGGGCCGAGGTGGCGCGCGGTCTCGTACGTCCACACCAGCGTGCTGGTGTCTACTCGGCCATAGATGTCGAGCCGTACACCCTGCGTACGGACCATCCCTCGATGCTGTGCGGGCTGGGTTTTCTCCCCCGGACCCGATTGATCGACCCTGCGGTGATGCGGCCCACGCTTGAGGACGTCCTGCGCGACTGGGATTGGGCCAGTACCTGGGGGTGGGATTACCCGGTCATCGCGATGTGTGCGACCAGGCTGGGCCAGCCGGAGCTGGCGTTGTCGGCGTTGGCCATGGACGTGGCGAAGAATGAGTACCTCCCCAACGGGCACAACTGGCAGACGCCGTCGCTGCCGCTGTACCTGCCGGGGAATGGCGGGTTGCTGGCCGCGATCGCCCTCATGGCGGCTGGATGGGATGGCGTCGACGGGATACACGCGGGCGTGCATGCACCCGGCTTTCCGGACGACGGATCGTGGACGGTCAGATGGGAAGGGCTCATGCCGAGTCCGTGAGACGTCTCTGTGTCGACTTGTTGGGTCTGTGGAACGGCCAGGGACCACAATCCGGCTCTGGACGTTCCACAGACCCAACAAGATGTGCTCCTCGTGCATCGGGCTCGATGTCCGATTCGTTCAAGACGGGGTCTGGTGCCCGGCCCTATCGTGTCCGGCATGACACCACGCATGACGGTCATCGAATTGGTCACCGCCGACATGAGCCGTTCACTCACCTTCTATCGCAGGCTGGGGCTCGATATCCCTGCCGAGGCCGACGAACAGCCGCACGTCGAGGTCGAGTTGCGCGGCGGCATCCGGCTGGCCTGGGACACCGTGGAAACCATCCGCTCGTTCGACCCTGCCTACGAACAACCCGGCGCGAGCCAGATCGGCCTCGCCTTCGAATGCGACGACCCGGGGCATGTCGACGCCATGTACAAGGAGCTGGTCGACGCCGGTTATCGGGGGCGGCACGAGCCGTGGGACGCGTTCTGGGGCCAGCGCTACGCCACCGTGCTCGATCCCGACGGCAACGGCGTCGATCTCTTTGCCGCGCTGCCGGTCGATCCGTCGTAACCGTGTTTTCATGCTGGCCGTGAGACTGATTGATCGCGGCCACGAGACGGCGGATGCCGGTGCCGCCCGACGCAGGGAAGGGCGGAGGCGGCGACGACGAACGCGACAGCGAGGACAAGTGACTGCCCGCCCGCGCCCGCGGCGAGTCCGAAGATGGCCGAGCCCGCGGCGGCGAAGGTGAGCTTCAGGCTCGCCCCCACCATGAACACCTGGGTCCGAGCCTCCGGCGGGCTTGCTGTCGTGCGCACGTGCAGTGTCGTCGCGAGCAGCGGCCCGTCGGCGAATCCCGCGAGGGCGAAGAGCGCGGTGGCGGCCGGGACGGATGTGGCGAGCGCTGCGAGCCCCAGGCCGGAAGCCATCAAGAGGAGGCTACCGAGCACCACGGGAATCGGTGGCACTCGTTTGGCCCACCGAAGGGCCATGGCCAGCGAGCCGACGCCCGCGCCTGCGGCGAACGCGGACAGGAAGAGCCCGCCCGCGCTTTCCTGCGCACCCAGGTGGACGGCCAGCAGCGGAGCGATCACGTCCAGCCCGCCCAGCCCTCCGTGGGCAAGCGTCGTCGCTGCCGTCGTGGTCCGGAGCTCTCGGACGTCCCAGAGGAATCGGAACCCATCGAGCATGCTGCCGCGGCTGGAAGCCGATGGGCGAGTCCCCGGCTGCGGGATGGCGGTGCACGTCAGCGCTCCGATAGCCGCGAGTACAGCGAGGGAGATCACGCCTGTGGCCGCGGACGCGTATGCCGTGATGCCCGCCCCGAGTGCTGGGCCGCTGACGCCTGCCACGTTGTAGGTCGCGGAGTCGAGAGCGTGCGCGGCGCGCTGGTGTTCGGGTGGGGCGAGGCCACCGACCATGCTGGAGAGGCCACCGAGAAGCAGCGGGACGGCGGCCCCGGCCAGCAGCGCGGTAACAGTGACGACGGGCCAGGGCACGTGGCCGATGACGGCGGCGAGGGTGGCGATGGCCGCGGCCGTGATCGTGATCGCTGTGGCGGTGACGGCAACGGGCCGGCCGAGATGGTCCCGGAGGTGCCCGGTGAGTGGACCTGTGACGACGTGCGGCAAGGTCATTGCCGCGACCACGAACCCGCCGAGCCACGCGTCGCCGGTTCGCTCTAGAACGAGTAACACGAGCACGACGGGAGCGCCTTCGGTCGCGGTCCGGCTCAGCAAAGCGGTGCCGAGGTAGGAGACCGGCAGGGGACAGCGCAGGCCTCGAGAAGTCCGATGTAATGGGTTCATTAAATGGCACGTTACAGTAACCTGGGAGGGGTGGATACGATCCGGCCCTTGCAGCGGCTCGAAGCCCTGGCGAACGTGGTCCCGGACCTCCGTGAGATCGGCGCGGAGATCGGCGCGCCGGACGGCGTCGGCGCGACCACGGCGACCCGTGCGGACGGCGAACCCGGCACGTTCGAGGGCGTGGATGTCGACGAGCTCGCCGGGCGCCTCGTGGACGTCTTACGTGCGCACGGCGAGACGCTCGATCGGCTGGAAAGCTCGGATGTGGTTGAGCTGCTGCGTTCGCTGGATCGGCTGCGGGCGCTGTTGTGCATCGGCGAGGTCGATCGTGCAGCGCAGGCACTCAACGACCTCTTCGACGAGGTGGGGGCGCGCCCGCGCCTGTCGCGGCACGACGGTAGCCCGTGGCATCTGCACGTCGATCCCGACGACGCGGGTTGGGGGACGTGGCTGCTTGCCAGCAGCGCACTGGCGCTGGCGATGTGTCTCCAGGAACACGGACGGATCACCTGGGGCCGGTGCGAAGCCAGCGGTTGCCGCCGGTATTTCGTCGGCGATGGCCGGGGCGGTGCACGCCGATACTGCTCGGAGCGCTGCGCGAACCGGGCCAGGGTGGCACGTCATCGTAGCCGCCTGCGTCCGGCCGATGCCCGTGACCACGAGGCCTGAAATCCCGAGGCCTGAAATGCCGATGCCTATGACGCTGCTGCGCTCACAGTTCGAGCGTGGAGGCGATCGGCACGCCGGGACGGTAGGGCAGGTGCCGGTACGACGGCGCGTCGAGAACGCACAGATGCGGCCGGGATCCCGGACGCAGGTTGCCGACATCGGTCCGGCGCAGCGCGCGGGCACCGCCTTCGGTGGCTGCCCAGAGCGCCTCGGCGGCGGTCATTCCCATATCCCGCACGGCGAGCGCGATGCAGAACGGCATGGAGGAGGTGAAGCTGGAGCCCGGGTTGCAGTCGGTGGCCAGCGCCACGAGCACGCCGGCATCGAGGAGCCGGCGCGCCTGCGGGTACGGGGATCGGGTGGAAAATTCGACACCGGGAAGCAGCGTCGCGACCGGTCCGTCGGGAGCGGCCTCGGCGAGCATGGTGATGTCGGCGTCGGTGAGGTGCGTGCAGTGATCGACACTGGCGGCTCCGAGTTCCACGCCGAGTGCGACGCCGGGGCCAGGGCCCAGTTGACCAGCATGGACGCGCAGCCCGAGCCCGGCCTTGCCAGCTGCGGTGAGCACGGCGCGGGACTCGTCGGCGTCGAAGGCGGTGGGTGCGCCCGGCTCACAGAACACGTCTGCCCAGCGGACATACGGCGCGCATGCGTCGAGCATGGGTCCGCTGACCAGATCGACGTACGCGGCGCGATCGTCGCGGTATTCGGGAGGAACGACGTGCGCGCCGAGGAAGGTTGTCTCGGGCGTCAGCGTGGCGGCGGCGCGGAGCATCCGGACCTCGTCAGCGACGCTCAGTCCATAGCCGCTCTTGATCTCCACGGTGGTGGTGCCCTGCTCGTGCATCTCGGTCAGGAGGGAACGTGCGTTGGCGGCGAGCGTCGGCTCGTCCGCGTCACGGGTGGCCGCCATCGTCGTCGCGATGCCGCCGCCGTCGTAGGGGTCCCCGGCCATCCGGGCTTCGAACTCGCGGGATCGATCACCGGCGAAGACGATGTGGGTGTGCGAGTCGACGAACCCGGGGATGACGGCCCGGCCGCCCAGGTCGACGTGCTCGTCCGCGTCGGGTGCGGTGGACTGCGGGCCGCTCCAGAGCACCGCATCGTTGTCGACCACGATCGCGGCTCGTTCGATGACACCCAGGTGCGGGCGCGTGGCAGCGCTGGGTGCGGGGCCATGGGCAGGGTCCATGGTGACGAGCTCGCTGATCCCGGTGATGAGAGTCGTGCTCACGCTTCCTCCTCTCTCCCGATGATCATGAACACTAAGCTGCCTTCTGACGCACGATAGTGTTCATGATCATCAGAAGGGGGTGTTCCAGACGGCTTCGATGCTCTCGCGGAGCAGGTCGGTGACGTCACCCAATCGGTGAATTCCTCGGTCGACGATCGTTTCACCCCCGACGATCACTGATCGTACGTCCACCCCCGCCGCCGAGAACACGAGCTGCTCCGGCTGCGATCCGACACCCCGCACCGAATTGGCGTCGATCGTCACCACGTCCGCCGCGCGCCCGGGAGCGATACTCCCATCCTGGGACCGCCCGAGTGCGGCGTACCCATCACGGGTTAGTGCGCCGACGAGCTCGGCCGGAGAGAAGTTTCCGCGCCGCCCGCTCGCCAGCCGTTCGTGCATCTCCAGCAGGCGCGCCTCCGCGAGCGGATCGACGACGACGTGCTGGTCGCTGCCGAGACAGATCGGGCTCCCCGCCGTGGACAACTCGCGCATCGGCCCGATGCCGTCGGCCAGATCCTGCTCCGTTGTCGGGCAGGCGCACCCGGCCGTGCCGGATTCTCCCAGCAGACGTATGTCGTCGCTGTCCAGATGGGTGGCATGAACGGCCGTTGTGCCGGGACCGAGCGCCCCCGCGTCGGCCAGTACCCGAGCTGGCGTGCGCCCATACGCGGCCAGGCAGGACTCGTTCTCCTGGACCTGCTCGGAGACGTGGACGTGCAAGGGTACGTTCGCCGATCGTGCCCATCCGGCCACGGCACGGATGTCGGGCTCGGACACGGTGCGCACGGAATGCACGGCAGCGCCGACGACGGCGCTGGGATCGCCGGCGATGACAGCAGGGCGTAGATCCTCGACACGTGCGATCCATCGATCCACGCTGCCGTCCCCGAACCGGCGCTGCGGCCCCTCCAGCGAGGTGTCGAAACCGCCTCGCAGGTAACAGGTGTCGAGGAGAGTGAGCCGGATTCCGGCGTCGGCGGCAGCATGAGCCAGCGCCGAGCCCATCGCGTTGGGATTGGCGTAGGAGGCGCCGTCCGGAGCGTGGTGCAGGTAGTGGAACTCGCCGACTGCGGTGAAGCCGGCCAGCGCCATCTCGGCGTATACCGCCCGGGCCAGCGCGTAGTAGGTGTCCGGTGTCAACCGTTCCGCCAGCGCGTACATGGCGTTGCGCCAGGTCCAGAACGTACCTCCGTCGCCGTGCGTGCGCCCGCGCAGCGCACGATGGAAGGCATGGGAGTGTGCGTTGGCGAAGCCGGGAAACGTGACGCCTGGCAGGCGAACGTCGTCCGGGGCGGGATCGACACCGGTGGTGACGGCCGTGATGTATCCATCGGTGACGACGATCCGCACCCCGTGACGCAGGGTGGGAAGCTCGCCGGTACCGGGCGCCGACGGGTGGGCAGCGGCGGGTACCGAGGGATCGACCCACGCATGCTCGGCCCAGAAGGATCGCGGTGATCGTTCGCTCATGCCGTCAGCTCCGCGAGGCATCGTGCCAGGGCACTGACACCGGCGAGACAGTCGTCGCGCTCGGCCAGCTCGTCAGGAGCGTGTGACACCCCGGTGGGGTTGCGCACGAACAGCATCGCCGTGGGCACGCCGGCCGTGCTCAGTACGCCCGCGTCGTGTCCGGCGCCGGTGCCGAGCAGCGGCGCGGCCGGCCCGTCCTGCCCGCCGACGACGACGCCGAGCCGTGCGGCAAGATCGGTGTCGAAGACCGTTGCCGGTGTCCACGATTCACGTTCCACGCCAGCCTCGACGCCACCCTTGAGGCCAGCCTTGATGCGGGTCTCAAACCCGAGCTCCACGTCGTTCACGACCTCCTCTACTGCTACCTGCTCCGCTGCCCGGCAGTCCAGCCACGCTGTCACGCGTGCCGGTATCGCGTTCACACCGTTGGGTTCGACATGCACCTTGCCGATGGTGGCAAGGGCGCCATGCCGACCCGCACTTTCCCGGACCTCGGTAATCAGCGTGGCGAGATCGAGCATCGGGTCGCAGCGCTCGGCCAGCGGGGTGGTTCCCGCGTGGTTGGCGCGGCCGGACAGGGTGATCCGCCAGCGACCGTGTGGCCAGATCATGCTTGCCACCCCGACCCGAGCGCCGAGATCGGCGAGCCCACGCCCTTGCTCGACGTGCAGCTCGACGAAGGTGGCGACGCGCCGCAATGCCTCGGGATCGGTGCCCACGTGATCCGCAGGGAAGCCCGCACGCCGCATCGCCTCGGCCATGGACACGCCGTCGTCGTCGGCGAGCGCCAGCGCCCGTGCCGGTTCGAGCTGGCCGGTGAGCAGCCGTGACCCGGCACAGGCGACGCCGAACCGGGCGCCCTCCTCGTCGGCGAAATTCACTACACCGATCGGGCGCCGTGGTTTCCTGCCCTGCTCGCGCAGGAGATCGATCGCCAGAAATGCGGACACGACACCGAGAGGGCCGTCATACGCGCCGCCCCCGGGTACCGAATCGAGATGGCTGCCCGTGACCACGCCCGGAGTGCCGGCATCTGGATCGCCCCACCATGCCCACTGGTTCCCGGCGCGGTCGACAGTGATATCGAGTGCGCGCCGGGCCGCTTCGGCAGCGAACCATTCGCGCAGCTCGGCGTCCTCGGGTGTCCACGCGAATCTCCGGTACCCGCCGTCGGCCCGGCGGCCGATGGGTGCGAGCTCGGCCCACATCCGGTCGAACTCGTGCATCGCCCTTCCATCGACGATTGCGTCCATCGTGGTGTCACCGATCGTTGACGATCATGGGAGCGGCAAGTCCGCGCTCGCTCGCGGCCTCGGCGGCGCCCTTGTACCCGGCGTCGACGTGGCGCAGGACAGCCGTGGCGGGATCGTTGGTGAGTACCCGCTCCAGCTTGGCCGCGGCCAGCTCGGAGCCATCGGCGACGCTGACCTGTCCGGCGTGGATGGATCGGCCGATGCCCACCCCTCCACCGTGGTGAATGGACACCCATGACGCGCCTGACGCCGTGTTGACCAGTGCATTCAGCAGTGGCCAGTCGGCGATCGCGTCCGAGCCGTCGGCCATGCCCTCGGTCTCCCGATACGGTGATGCCACCGAGCCGCCGTCGAGGTGATCTCGCCCGATGACCACGGGTGCCGAGATGCGTCCGTCGGCGACCATCTCGTTGAACCGCATACCTGCCAAGTGCCGCTCGCCGTGTCCGAGCCAGCAGATCCGGGCGGGCAACCCCTGAAACGCGATGCGATCCTGCGCCGCGCGAATCCACCGGCGCAGGTGATCGTCGTCGAACAGCTCCAGCACGGCCTCGTCGGTGGCCGCGATGTCACGCGGATCGCCGGAGAGCGCCACCCAGCGGAACGGGCCCTTGCCCGCGCAGAACAGGGGCCGGATGTAGGCCGGAACGAAACCGGGGAAGGCGAAGGCCCGCTCGAACCCGCCCTGGCGAGCCTCGTCGCGGATGGAATTGCCGTAGTCGAACACCTCCGTGCCCGCATCGAGAAAGCCGACCATCGCCTCGACGTGTCTCGCCATCGAGGCGCGTGCCCGGGCAACGAACTCCGTGGGCTGCGCGGCGGCGTGCTCGTGCCACTCTTCCACCGGGATGCCCTCGGGCAGGTAGGCGAGCGGATCGTGCGCCGACGTCTGGTCGGTCACGATGTCGACGGCGACGTCGCGGCGCAACAACTCCGGCAGGACCGTGGCGCAGTTGCCGACCAGCCCGATGGACACCGCCCGGCGGTCGCGCTTGGCGTCCTCGGCCTGGCGGATCGCGTCGTCGAGGTCGTCGGTGTAGGTGTCGAGATAGCGCTGCCGCATGCGGCGGGCCAGCCGGGCCTCGTCCACCTCGACGATCAGGCACACACCACCGTTCAGCGTGACGGCCAGGGGTTGCGCTCCGCCCATGCCACCGCACCCGCCGGTGACGGTGAGCGTTCCGGCCAGATCCCCGCCGAACCGCTGGGCCGCGACAGCGGCGAATGTCTCATAGGTGCCCTGCACGATTCCCTGGGTGCCGATGTATATCCACGACCCCGCCGTCATCTGCCCGTACATGGTCAGACCGAGCTGCTCCAGCCGGCGGAACTCCGGCCAGGTAGCCCAGTCGCCCACGAGATTGGAATTGGCGATGAGCACGCGTGGCGCCCACTCGTGCGTCCGCAGCACACCGACGGGCTTGCCCGACTGCACCAGGAGTGTCTCGTCGTCGCCGAGGGTACTCAGCTCGCGGATGATCGCGTCGTAGCTGGCCCAATCCCGGGCGGCCTTGCCGGTGCCGCCGTAGACGATCAGTTCATCGGGCCGTTCGGCGACGTCGGGATCGAGATTGTTCATGAGCATCCGCAGCGGCGCTTCGGCCTGCCAGCTGCGGGCAGTGAGCGTGGTGCCGCGCGGAGCGCGAACGGTTCGAGCGCCGGAAGTGGTCATCGTGGGCTCCTCGTGCCGTGCGGGACTCGTTGGCCCTAGTACACCGTGTCGACGGTGGATTGGACAGCTTCGAGCAGCGTTCCGGCCCGGATCTGAGCGACGACGGTGTCGATCTCGGGAGTGAGGAACCGATCCGGTCCGGGTTCGGAAACCGCTGGTCTGTTGTGGGCGGGTGCCGACTCGTCGTCGGATGTCGAACTGGCGTGACCATCCCCCCGGATGGCCGAGCAGGCGGCCGCGATCGGGGCGGATGGCCTCAGCGGGGCGCGCAACTGAAGCGCGCGGGCGGCGGTCAGCAGTTCGATGCCGAGGACGCGAGTCAAACCGTCGACGGCGCGGCGCAGCTTGCGTGCGGCGGCCCACCCCATGGACACGTGGTCTTCCTGCATCGCCGACGACGGGATGGAGTCCACCGATGCCGGAGCCGCCAGCCGCTTCAACTCGGAGACGATTCCGGCCGAGGTGTACTGGGCGATCATGTGCCCGGAGTCGACGCCGGGATCGTCGGCGAGGAACGCCGGCAGGCCGTGGTTGCGCGTGGCGTCGAGCATCCGGTCGGTGCGGCGCTCGGAGAGGCTGGCGACGTCGGCCACGGCGATGGCCAGGAAGTCCAGGACGTAGCTCAGGGGTGCACCGTGGAAATTCCCGTTGGACTCGACCCGGCCGTCAGGCGTGATCACCGGATTGTCGATCGGTGCCGACAGCTCACGCTCGGCAACGTCGCGCGCGTGCCGCACCGTGTCGCGGGCGGCGCCGTGCACCTGAGGTGAGCACCGCAGCGAGTACGCGTCCTGGACGCGCGTGCATTCTGGTGTGCGGTGGCTGGCCATGATCTCCGAGCTGGCGAGCAGGGTGCGCAGGTTGGCAGCAGAGTCGGCCTGGCCGCGGTGCGGGCGCATGGCGATGAGATCGGTCGCGAACGCGGCGTCGGTACCGAGCAGCGCGTCGACGCTCATGGCCGCCGCGATGTCGGCGTGGGTCAGCAGGATTTCGAGGTCGTGGATAGCGAGGATCAACTGGCCGAGCATCCCCTCGGTGCCGTTGACCAGGGCCAGGCCTTCCTTCTCGGCGAGGGTCACGGGTTGCAGCCCGGCCGCGGCCAGCGCGTCACCGGCGGGGAGGAGCTGACCGGCCGCGTCTCGCACTGACCCCTCGCCAAGAAGGGCGAGCGCACAATGGGCGAGTGGGGCCAGATCGCCGGAACAGCCGAGTGAGCCGTACTCGTGAACCACCGGCGTCAACCCATGGTTGAGCAGGTCCGCGAGGGCTTGCGCGGTCTCCGGCCGCACCCCGGTGTGCCCGGTGGCGAGGGTCGAGAGACGCAACGCCATCAGCGCGCGGGTCACCTCCCGCTCCACCTCCGGACCGGATCCGGCGGCGTGCGACCTGATCAGGGACAGCTGGAGAGCGCTGCGTCGTTCGGGCGGGATGTGACGGGTGGCGAGGGCCCCGAAACCGGTGGACACGCCGTAGTGGGCGGCGTCGTCACTGGCGAGTTCGGCGATGATGGCACGGCTGGCCGCGATCGCCTCCCACGCCTCGGTGGTGAGGGACACCCGGGCGTCGTGCCGGGCAATCGCGACGACGGCATCGGCATCGAGGGGTCCGGTGCCGACGGCGACATGCGTGTCCTGGTCCGAAACGATCATCGGTTACTCCAGCTACGTGAGATCATCTGTCGTCGATCGTGGGCGCCGGATGCTCCTGTGATCGACACACGATCACGGCGTGAACGGGACTGCGGTACCCGGTGCATCTATCAGCCATTGCAGCGCACAACTGCCGGCGGTGAAATACGGATACGCGAGATAGTGTCTGAGATACCAGACACATGGCGCCGGCTCGCCGGTCGGATTCGTCGGCTCGCCGGCTGGACGTCGGGAGCCGGGTCGCCCGGGAACCGGACCGTCTAGCAGCCGGACCGTCCAGCAGCCGGGTCGCCGGGAGCGCGAGGAGAGGGGGCCGATGGGTGAGAGCAGCCGGGTGCCGGCGCTCCGGAATGGGGTACGGATCCTGCGCCAGCTCGCCCGGCACGGTGGCCCGATGCCGGCGGCCGCGCTGGCGGCGGAGCTGGACCTGCCCCGGTCCTCCGTTTATCACCTGCTCGCCGAGCTCGAACGGGACGGGCTGGTGATGCATCTGCCGGAGGAACGTCGTTATGGCCTGGGCATCGGGGTTTTCGAGCTGGGTACGGCCTACTCCCGGCAGGAGCCGCTCGCCCGGCTGGCGCGCCCCGTGCTCGCCCGTCTGGTCGACGATGTCGGGCACGGAGGTCATCTGGCCGTCCTGCACGGCCGGGAAGTGCTCTATCTCCTTGAGGAGCGGGCACCGGGAAGCCCGCCGCTGGTCACAGAGGTGGGTGTGCGGCTGCCTGCCCACCTGACCGCCAGCGGCCGGGCCATCCTGGCCGACCTGGCGTCCGCGCAGGTACGTGCCCTGTTCCCAGACCCTTCGGCGTTTGCCGATCGGCACGGGGTCGGTCCACGCAGCCTGTCGGCGCTGCGCTCGGTGCTCGCCGATGCCCGAAGCCGCGGGTATGCCACCGAGCAGGGCGAGGTGACGCCGGGGCTCGCCTCGATCGGAGTCTCCGCACACGATCACACCGGCTACCCGGTGGCCGCTGTCGCCGTGACGTTCCGGCAGGAGGCGGTGGGGCAGGCGCGATGGCCCCGGCTCGCCGCCCGCATCACGCGTGCGAGCGAGGAGCTGACCCGCCGGGTCGGTGGCGTGCCCGCGAGCTAGCGACGGTGTGCCCGCGAGCTAGCGACGACGCCCCCGCGTGCTGTGACGTTTCGGCCGGTTGCCGGCTCATCCACTGGTTCGGTGTTCGGATTCCGGTGCACCCCGTGGCACGCTGAGCAGAGCCACAGCCGCGCTGATGAGTCCCAGGGCGGCCAGCACGAGGAACGCGGTGGAATAGTCGCCCACGATGTCGGCCGTGACCGATCCCGACCACGGCGCCAGTGCCATGGTGACGGTGATCGGGGCGGAGAGAATCCCGGTCAGCCGGCCATAGTGTGCCGTTCCCCAGCGGTCGGCCACGGCCGTGGCTTGGAGCAGCGGTATCAAGCCGCGGGCCATTCCAGCGACGATCGACGCTGCGATCAGTGCCACCACGGCGGTCAGGACCCCGAGGAGGATCGTTGTCAGCGCGACGGCCAGCAGGATCAGCATCGTGCGCGCGCGCACGCCGGTGCGCCGGGTCAGGAGGGGATAGCCGAGACGCCCGGCTACCTGGCCGAGACCGCCGAGGCCGAGAGCCAGGGATGCGGTTCCGGTGTCGATGCCGCGCTCGACGAGCATCGGCACCAGGTTGATCACCACGGCGAAGGCGGTGAGCGACCCCAGCGCGATGGCGATCACCAGCATGACGAACGGCACGCTGCGCGCGATGCGGGCCGGGTCCGTGGGTCGTAGACGGGTGTCCTCGTGCTCCGCTGACCGGGCCGTCGTTACCGGGTGAGTGCTCGCCTCGCGCGCGGGCCACGGGCCGCGAAGGCCCCACCAATGTCCGGGCACCGTGATGCCGGCCAGGATCGCGGCCAGTGCGATGTACGCGTCCTGCCAGCCGAGGTGCTCCAACAGGAACGCGGTCAACGGGGCGAAGATCGTGCTTGCCAGCCCGGCAGCGAGGGTGAGGAGGGTCAGTGCCTTGACGCGTTCCGCGCCGTACCAGCGCGCAATTGCGGTGAAAGCGGGCGGATACAACACCCCGGCCATGCTGACCCCGGCCAGGATCCACCCCGCGGTGAAGACGGGGACGTTCGGTGCGAGCGCGACGAGCACGACAGAGGGCGCGGCGAGGGCCGAGCCCGCCGTCATGAGCGCGCGCGGCCCGTGCCGATCCAGCCACCTCCCGGCCGGAATTCCGAGGACCGCGGCAAGCAGCAAGCCGACGGAGAAGGCCGCCGTGAGCGACGTCCTCGACCATCCCGTTTCCGCGCCGATGTCGGTCAGCAGCACGGGAAACGCGTAGTAGAGCACGCCGTAGCTGACCGTCTCGGTGACGCACAACGTGAGCAGGACGCGGTGCCGCCCTGCCCGGTCGAGGATGCCCCGCGGTGCGGCGCCGGTGGGGTACTGGGATGCTGTCACGATCAGGACGCCGTACGGCTGATCGCGGGCTGGGGGTTGATGCCGGCCGCGGCTTTGGTGATGTGTGCAGCCAGTGGTCGCATGACATGCTCCGCGTCCCGATGTACTCCCCGCAGCGTATTCGACGAGAAGGAACGTTGAAACTCCAGGCCCACGTAGACGAGGCCGGGATGCGTGGTCGACATGCCGCCGACGTGTTGTGGCGTTCCGTCGGTGTGCAGCGCACCCAGCTGCTGGAGATAGGCGACATCGGGCCGGTACCCGGTGGCGAAGATCACCGCGTCGACGTGCTCGCGCGTGCCGTCTGCCCATACCACGTGATCGCCGTCGAATGCGGTGAACATCGGCCGGCGGGGGAGCAGGCCCGATTCGACGGCCTCGCGGTAGTTGCCGGTGTCGATGACCGGAGTGTGGCCGAACATGTGGGCCAGCCACGCGGGCGGCAGGAAGTCGAGGCCGGTCGTGTGCAGCCAGTGGTGGATGTCCTTGCCGAGCCGGCGCTGGTCGACGAAATGCACGGGGGCGCGGCTGGCGAGCGTCGTCGGCGTGACCCGTGCCAGCTCGTCGCCGATCTGCACGGCTGAGTTGCCCGCACCCACGACGACGACGCGCTGGCCGGCGAATGGTGCGGGATGGCGGTACTGCGCGGCGTGCAGGATCGTCCCGGTGAAGCCGGACTGTCCCGGGAGTTCGGGCATGATCGGGTTGGTGAAGGACCCGCTGGCGGCCACGACCCCGGCGGCGCCGAGTTCCTGTCCGTCGTCCGTGTGGACGACGAAGCCCTCGCCGTCAGTGTCGACACCGGTCACCCGGGTTCTGGTGCGGATCTCGACGTCCAGGTTCGCGGCGTAGCGGGCCAGGTAGGTGACCACGTCGTCGCGGTGGGGATAGGTGTCCGGCGTTCCCGGGAACGGGACGCCGGAGAGCGCGTTGTACTCGACGGGGGAGAACAGCGTGAGGCTGTCGTAGTAGTGCGGCCACGAACCGACGGGTCGCTCGCCGGCCTCCAGGATCAGGGGGCGAAGTCCGGCGTCGAGTGCGGCCTTGGCGGCGGCAAGGCCCGACTGTCCGCCGCCGATGATGATCACGGGTGTGGTGGGAGAAGCCATGAACGCAACATATCGTCATTTCGCGAAATGTCAAAGTGAACTACTCGCCCTACAGTGGTCGAGAGGAGGTCGATGACATGGCAGAGGCGGTCGCGGTTGAGGCCGATGGCGCAGGCGAAGTCCCGGTCGAACTCAGCTCGGACACCCACGATTTCCTCAAGGCCCTGGCCAGCCCGACCCGGCAGCGCATCATGATGCTGTTCTTCCAGGGGGCGGAGCTGTCGGTCGGCGAAGTGGCCGAGCGTGCCGGGCTGGGACAGTCCACCGCCTCGGAACAGCTGGCGCTCATGCGCCGCGGGGGAATGGTGACCGCTCGGCGGGACGGCAAGGTGATCCGGTATCGGGGTGACCGGGACGGAATCCGCCGGGCGCTGGCCGAACTACAGGCGTATCTCGAGGTCTGCTGCTAGCGTTTCGGGCGCCTCGAGTGCCCGCGCGGTCGATGGTGGTGCCGTGAACCGTGCTTTGGCCTGGCTGACCTTCCGTCGTGTTGGTGTGACGCATGTCACTTCATTTTCGTGCCGTCACTGTCGAAATGCGTGCCGTCCGGTCGACGTCTTGACGAAGCCGCATGACAACACAGAAGGGACGGCTCGGCATGGTGCTAGAAGGAAAAGTCGCCGTGATCTACGGCGCGGCCGGGGCAATCGGCGGGGCTATCGCGCGGGCCTTTGCTCGTGAAGGAGCCAGTGTCTACCTGGGTGGACGGACTCGGGACAAGCTCGAGCCGCTGGCCGACGGGATACGGGCGAAAGGCGGCATGGCCGACGTCGGGACCGTCGACGTCACCGACGAAGAGGCGGTCAACGCCTACGTCGACGCCATCGCCGCACAGGCCGGGCATGTTGATATCTCGGTCAATGTCATCGGGCTCGGAGACGTCCAGCAGCCGTTGCCGGAGATCTCCGTCGCGGACTTTCTCCAACCCGTCACCACGGCGGTTCGGACGCACTTCCTGACCACGAAAGCCGCTTCCCGGCACATGATGAGACAACGCTCCGGCGTGGTTCTCGCCTTCGGAGGCGCTGGCGCGACGACGATGCCGGGTTTGGGAGGGTTCGTGGTCGCCCTTGATGCGATCGAAAGCCTGCGCCGGCAGTGGGCGTGCGATCTTGGTCCGTATGGCATCCGCGTCGTCACCCTGAAGTCGGCGGGCATACCCGAGACCATTCCCGAAGACTTCCCCAACCGGGACCAGATCGTCGCCGGCCTGCCGCCGGCGCTGCTCGGCGAACGGGCGACGCTGGAGGACGTGGGAAACGTCGCCGCCTTCGTCGCGTCGGATCGGGCCCGTTCGTTGACGGCGACGGCGGTCAACATGTCAGCCGGGGCGATGATGGATTGAGCTCGCCGACCACGCGATCACGGTGGTGGCGATTCTGGAACTGGTGAAGGCACCTATATATCGATGAGGAGACAGCGATGCGCGTTCTGGTGATGGTGAAGGCCAACGAGGGGTACGAGGCAGGAACCTCGCAGCCCAGCGAAGAACTGATGGCAGCGATGGCGAAGTACAACGAGGAGCTGGAGAAGGCGGGCGTGCTGCTCGCGGCCAATGGCCTGCAACCCAGCTCCGAAGGGGCCCGGGTGGAATTCTCCGGCACCCGGCGCACCGTGGTCGACGGGCCGTTCTCCGAAACGAAGGAGCTGGTGGCGGGGTTCTGGCTGTGGCAGGTCGCGTCGATGGACGAGGCCATCGAATGGGTGAAGCGTTGTCCCAACCCGGACGCCGAGGACGGCGTCGTGGAGATCCGTCCCGTCGCGGAGGCAGCGGACTTCGACGATCTCGTGACACCGGAGATCCGGGAACAGCTGGAACGTATCGACATGCGGGGGTCGGAGACGGCGACCGAGTGACCGGTGCAGGCAGCCGCGCGGTCACCCGAATAGCGCGGCTGCCGCGGTCCTCGCCGTGGATGTTTCCCTTGTGGCCCGTCGCCGAACCTGCTCTGATGGGCTCGTGCCGGAGTCGGACATGCAGCGGACTGTCGAGGCGATCTGGCGGATCGAATCGGCGAAGGTGATCGCCACGCTGGCGCGGATGGTGCGCGACGTTGGCCTGGCCGAGGACCTCGCGCACGACGCGCTGGTGGCCGCGTTGGAACAGTGGCCGACGACGGGAGTTCCGGACAACCCGGGTGCGTGGCTCATCACCACGGGCAAGCGTCGCGCGATCGATCACTTTCGGCGCCGAGAACGCCACGAGACGAAGGTGGGTGAGCTGGGTCGCGAGCTCGAGGCCCAGCAAGCCACCACGGACGAGGAGCTCGTGTCGGCAGTGGACAATGACATCGATGACGACGTCCTCCGGTTGATCTTCATCGCCTGCCACCCCGTCCTGGCGCCCGAGGCACGCGTGGCGCTGACGCTGCGCCTGATCGGAGGGCTGACGACGGCGGAGATCGCGCGTTCCTATCTCGTTCGGGAAGCGACCGTGGCGCAGCGTATCGTCCGGGCGAAGCGCAGGCTCAGGGCCGAGAAGGTGCAGTTCGAGCTCCCGCCTGAGGAGGGCCGCGCAGCTCGCCTGTCGTCGGTGTTCGAGGTCATCTACCTGATCTTCAACGAGGGCTATTCCGCAACCTCGGGTGCGGAGTGGATCCGCCCGGAGCTGTGCGAGGAGGCGTTGCGGCTGGGCCGGATCCTCACCGCTCTCGTCCCTGCCGAACCCGAGGCGCACGGGCTCCTGGCGTTGATGGAAATGCAGGCGTCGCGGCTGCGCGCCCGGACCGGACCGTCGGGAGAGCCCATCCGCCTTCTCGATCAGGATCGCTCGCGATGGGATCACCTTCTCGTTCAGCGAGGTCTGTCGGCTCTGGAGCGAGCCGAGAACCTGAGCGGCGAGCGTGGCCCGTATACCCTGCAAGCGGCCATCGCGGCATGCCACGTGCGCGCTCTCGTTCCGGAAGAGACCGATTGGGTACGCATTGCCGCGCTCTACGCGGCACTGTCGCAAGCCGCACCGTCGCCGGTGGTGGAACTCAACCGTGCGGTGGCGCTGGGGATGGCGTTCGGCCCGGAGGCAGGGCTCGAGATCGTCGACGATTTGCAGGCGGATCCGGCCCTGAAGGAGTACCACCTGTTGCCGAGCGTCCGCGGAGATCTGCTGGCCAGGATGGAACGCTACGACGAGGCCCGGCGCGAGTTCGAACGCGCCGCATCGCTGACGAAGAACGAACGTGAGCGTGCTCTCCTGCTCCAGCGTGCAGCGAGCGGGCGATAGCAGTAGGCGGGCCGGAGGGGTGCGCGACCGAACGGGGCTGTCCACATCCGCTCGTGACGATACATCGGTTATCCACAATTTGCCTCTGCTTGCTTCAGTTTTCCGGTGTTTAATAGCAATATCCTGTGCATGTCGAAATCCAATTCCCTTTCCCGCAAACGTCGCGCGCAGCGGCGATCCGCACATGCACGCCAGACGCGCCAGGGCGTGGCGAGTCCGCCTGGCGAGCCCGAACCCGCAATCACCGAGCGAGACCACCTTCTGCTGTCGGAAGCCGTGGTCGCCGAGCAATGTGGCGATCTGCGCCATGCCTTGCGCTGCCTTCAGGAGGTGTCGGGACCCGCGGTCGATCCATGGGAGGGCGATCTGATCGCGATGATCGAGCTCGGCGATCAAGCAGAGCCGTGGCATTGGGCCCGGTTCACCATGGGAGCCGCTCGCCGCTGGATCCTCGGCCTGCCGATTCCGTTGGTGGCGCGGGTGCAACGCGAAATCGCGGCGGCTGCCGGGGGCGTTACCGGAGCGTGCTGGCACGAGTCTCTCGGATGGGTGGCTGGCACATCGGCCATTCCTACCGCGGCGGCGAGCTACATGTTATTCGACGAGCTCATGATCGAGGTCTTCCTGATCCAATGTGCGCCCATTCTGGCCAAGCGTAGTGGCGACGGCCGCACATGGGCGGAAACACCGGGCAGGGTGTGCGAGCTCGTGGGCGTTGACGGTATCGAGCTGCGGCTACGCGATCGCTCAGATGGGAGCGAGTATGTGGCCAGGCATCTGAGCGAGCTCGTGGGCCGGAGCGAGGGTGATCTGGTGTATGGGCACCTGATCGACGTGCCAGGTGATCCGGGGCTCGTGTTCGCCATGCGGCCGATCGTGGTCGACGAGCTCGTGGCTCAACGTCTCGTGCGTGGCCCGGACGAGGACGGCACGTTCCCGGAGTCGGTCGAATCTCGATGCGCCGCGCTGGGAGCAGCGGTGCGGTCGGGGGAGCGCTACTGTCAGTCGTTCGCCACGTTGGCCGACCACCAGTGCGTTGTTGGAGCCGGCGAGGACTGTGAGGTGAGGAGGGGAAACGTGCCCCTTTCGTGAAGGCCGCCGTGGGCCGCGCATCACGTAGCCTCCCGATCTTGTGGGGGTACGTATGTGCCACGGGCGGGCAAGGTGATCACCAGGCCCTCCTCGCGTAGTACCCGGATCGCCCGGCGTACGGTCTCGCGCGCCAGGCCGGTCTCTCCGACGAGTTGGGACTCGCTGGGTAGCTGATCGCCGGGCCCGTACTCGCCGGACTCGATGCGCGCACGCAGGGCAGCGGCGAGCTGCAGATACGTCGGGGTCGCGTCCCACGGGTTGATCATGATCGTTCACCGTAGGAGGACATACAGCCCGTAGCGGACTTGGGCTACGTTCTAGACGTCTTAGACGTTTGCCCCATACGGTTGACGGCAGATGAAAGGGCCCTGTCCGGCAATCATGGCCTGGCAGGGCCCGTCGGCTCACCTGCTGCGGAGGTGAGAGTCGTGCGTCAGACCACCGCTACACAGTGGCCACGATCATCATGAGAGGCAGTGCGTTGTGACCGGAGACATCGACACTGTCGAGGAGTACTCAGGCTGTCCTCGCTGGTGTACACAGAATCACCATGCTGGCCACCGACACGTCCGCGCCATCGGCGACGTCGAGTCCGGCGAGATGGTTATCTCGGTCTATCTCACCGCCGCGCCAGGCGAACGGGATCCGCAACTGGTCCTCGCGGTGGGGTACCGGGGTCACCGGCCCCATAGTGCGACGACGTTGACCTGGCCAGCTGTCAAGACACTGATCAGCCTGTTGGTCGACGCGCATCTTCAGTACACCAGATCACAGCACGTCAGGCCTAGACGGCCGTAGCCATTGACGGTCGTCTGACTTGCGTCCTGATGCGTGTCAGGTGAAAACGGGCTCCCCGTCGCATGATTTGTCAGGTGCGGATGATCGGTAAGATTGTTGATGCGCCGTGAGCACGTGCAGGCCATCGGTGAATGTGCGGTTCATTTGAGGAGTTCCATGAATTCTCGCCAGCAGGGTGTCGTATGCAGAAATAGGGCGCATCGTTACCCGCGCCAAATGGATAATCTGGTCGATACTGAATTCGTGACTGCGGAAAGATAGCAAATAACTTCCCTTGTGACCTGCGTTCCTGCCAGGCCGGCATGGCCAGGAAGCACATTTTCGTAACACGGTGCGGTATCCACCTCTGATGTCGATAACCGTCGAGATCGTGCACCGTTCATCAGGGAGAGTGTGCAGTATGCCACCATATTCGCTGCCGGAATTCCACATGCCCTACATCGCTCGGCTAAATCCGCATCTGGCTGCAGCGCGGCAGCACAGCATCGAATGGGCGCACGACATGGGCATGATTGGAAGTCCCGGGGCCATCTGGACTCAGCACGATCTCGACTCGCACGATTACCCGCTGCTGTGCGCGTATGCCCATCCCGACGCGAGCGGTCCGGAACTCGAACTGGTCACGGATTGGTACGTGTGGGTGTTCTACTTCGATGACTATTTCCTGGCCGCGTTCAAGCACACGGGCGACATGGCGGGTGCGGCTGACCATCTGGCGCGGCTGTCCGCGTTCATGCCCCTGGATGGCCGGCCGGCTGCTGTGGCGCACACCAGTGTCGAGCGTGGTCTGGCAGATCTGTGGACTCGAACCGTTCCCGGCACGTCACGACGGTGGCGGGAACGGTTCGCGCAGACCACCCGGGAGTTGTTGGACGAATCCCTGACCGAACTGGCCAATCGAGCGCAGCAGCGTACTCCGAACCCACTGGAGTACATCGAGCTGCGCCGCAAGGTCGGTGGCGCCCCCTGGTCAGCCGCGCTGGCCGAACACGCTGCGAACGCCGAACTGCCACCCGCGCTCGCCGCGTCGCGTCCGCTGCGCGTGATCACCGACACCTTCGCTGACGGCGTGCACCTGCGCAACGATCTGTTTTCTTATCAGCGTGAACTCGACCAAGAAGGCGAGTTAAACAATTGCGTGTGGGTCACCCAGCAGTTCTTCGACTGTGATCCACAACAGGCGGCCGATCTCGTCAACGATCTGCTCACCTCGCGCATGCAGCTGTTCGAGCAGACTGTCGCCTCGGAGCTGCCCGCGTTGATGCGGCAGCATGACGAATTGCTGCCTGCCGAGCGGGAGCGTGTTCACCGGTATGTCCAGGCGTTGCGGGACTGGCAATCAGGAGGCCACGAATGGCATCGTCGCTCGTCGCGCTACATGAATGCCGCGACCCGTCACCTGCCGCCGCCACAAGCGGCGATCGGCGTCCATGCCGGATACGGCACGGCTGCCGCGCGGCTGCTCCCTCCGCCGACAGCACCCCACCCACGTCGGCGCCCTGGACGGACCGCGCGTGTATATGGGGCTATGCCATCGTTGCCGCCGTTGCCCTTCGCGCTGCACACCAACCCTCACCTGGATCATGCTCGTGACGCGTCCCTGAGCTGGGCACGGCGGCTGGGCTTGCTGGATCCGGTGCCGGGTGTCGCCGGCAGCGACATCTGGACCGAGGATGCGCTGCGCGGCTTCGATTTCGCGCTCTGCGCGGCGGCGATGCATCCATCCGCGTCCGCGGAGCAGTTGGAGCTGTCCACCGAATGGCTGATCTGGCCCACGTGGATCGACGATGGCTTTCCGTCGATGTTCCGCCATCCCCGAGACGAGCCCGCAGCTCGGGCGTTTCTCGATCGGCTGTACCAGTTCATGCCGCTGGATGGCGGTCAGGTCCCGGCGTGCACCAACCCGGCGGAACGCGGCCTGGCCGACACCTGGGCCCGCGCCATCGTCGACATGCCCACGCCCGATCGGCAACGTTTCCGCCAGGCCGTGGTGCGCTGGCTGGACAGCCACCTGTGGGAGTTCATGCACAACAGCACGGGACAGGTTCCGGACCCTGTCGACTACATGGAAATGCGCCGCCTCACCTTCGGGGCTGACATGACGATGACCCTGTCCCGGATCGACCTCGGAACGCGCATCCCGGACGACGTGTATCACAGCGGCGTCGTCCGGGAGCTGGAAATAGCCGCGCAGGACTATGCCTGTCTGCTGAACGACCTCTGCTCCTATGACAAGGAGCTCCACGTGGAAGGCGAGACGCTCAACGGGGTGCTGGTGATCCAGCGGTTCCTCGACTGCGACACCCCTCGGGCTATGGAAGCTACCGCAGAGCTCATGCGGGCCCGGCTGCGTCAGTTCCGGCACATCGTGAACCACGATCTTCCCGCCCTGGTCCACCGGCTCCACCTCGATTCCGAGGCGCGGGATGGGCTCGCCCAACTGGTGACGGACCTGCAGAACTGGATGACGGGTATCCATCATTGGCACGTCACCTGTAACCGATATTGGCCCGATGCCGTCCACGCTCGCGGCGGGCACCTGCGCCGCCAGCGGTTGAGTCGGCCGGCTGGCCTCGGCACCGCCGCCGCCCACGTTCGCCCGCCCGGAGGCGGGCACCGCCTCGCTACCGCCCACACCGAAGGAGGGTCGTCGTGACCGATCTGCTCTCTACGGACGCCGTTACTGGTGATGGCCACGCCCCGAGCGGCCTGAGCCCGGACGCGGCCCGGACGCTGGCCACCACCACCAAGTCCGCGCCGTACATGCCCAGCATCACATCGCGATGGCTGTTGCGACGCTTGCCCTGGGTCGAGGCCACCGGTGGCACCTACCGCCGCAATCAGACTGTCACCGCCCCCGATGGTCGCGAGATCGACATCGACATCGTGGCCGGGCAACTCGACGGCGCGCCGACGCCCGCCGCGTTCGTCGACTACGATCCCGATCCGCCCGAGCACGATCTGCACGCGGCGCAGACCATCCTGCGTGTTCCCTCGCGGATCGCCGATCTCTACAACGGCCCGTACAACCAGATCGAGCAGCAGATCTTGCTGATCATCCAGGCGCTACGAGAACGTCAGGAATACGAGATGGTCAACAACGGCGACATCGGGCTGCTTCACGTTGCCACCCCAGAACATCGTCTGGCCGCCCATGACGGCACTACCCTCCTCGACGATCTGGACGAGCTTCTCGGCCGGCGCCGCAACCCCCACATGCTGTTGGCGCATCCGAAGGCGATCGTCGCGCTCGGTCAGGAATGCACCCGGCGCGGACTCACCGTGGAGTTCGTGGACGTCGACGGTGACCGGGTCCCGGCATGGCGTGGCGTGCCCGTGTTTCCGTGCTCGAAGATTCCTATCACTGAGCGGCGCAGCACCTCCGTGATCGTTCTTCGCACCGGTGAGGAAGATCAGGGGGTCATCGGTCTGCATCAGACCGGACTGCCTGATGAATGGGAGCCCAGCCTGAACGTGCGGTTCATGGGTATCGACCACCACGGCGTCATCCACTACCTGATCAGTGCCTACTACTCTCTCGACGTCCTGGTGCCCGATGCTCTCGGCGTCCTCGACAACATTCCCCTGGGCACATGATCGAGCGCAGCGTGATCTGGCCGCTCTTGGCTGTCCCGTCGCCGTCCACCCCGTGCCACGACGATCGTGGCCTCCCGCACATGCGGAGCTCCTGAACTGGTCGGGCGTTGCCCTTGAGTAGTTGTCTCGCCATGACGAGGCGCTGGATCTGGTTGGTGCCCTCGTAGATCTGGGTGATCTACGGAATGGCGATCGCCACCTGCACCGATTCTCCGAGATGTCGTTCTGACCAGCACATAAGCCGTTTACTGTCGTTGTTGGTTGATGGCCCTTGTCGGCTGTCTCACGGAGCAGTAACGGAGCAGAGAGCATGCGGCTCTCGTCGCCGTCTGCTTCGACGAGCGCCAGCACATCGAAGTCGTCATCGAGCCCGAGCGCGACGTCCTCACCGGGCGCCAGTCGGTGGCTCTCAACTTCGGACCCACGCTGGCCACTGATCATGAAGGCTGGATCGCGCTCGGGCACGTGCTGCGGGATCGCATCGCGCCGCAGGGTGGTGCAGAGTAGCCCATGGCTGGACCGTCTCGACCGGGACCCGTACATGGGGCCGTGCCCGGACTGGTGCACGCAGGCGCCGACCGAAGACGAGGACGGTGGGCACCTGGTCGCGGCTAGGGCGTGTCCATGGGCCGGCCATTCTGGCCCACACAGCGCCGTGGTCGGCGAGATTCAGCTACCCGACGGTCCCGCCTACACGGTGTGCGTCTGGGCCATTGCCGGCGGTCAGCGCACCGCCCGTAAGCTCACGATCCGACAAGTATCTGACCACCGGGACCTAGGGCCGTGCCGGTCGTAAATGGGGGTTGTGTCCGGGGTTTGGCGCAAACTCCAGCAATCGGGGGTGAGTTTGTGGAACGGCATGACGTGAGCGAGCGGTGGCGTCCGGTGGTGGGTGAGCTGGACGACGCGATCGAGCATCTAAACGGGGCGCTGGCGGCGCTGCGGGATCTGCGGCGCCGGGTCGAAGAACTCAGCCGGGATGTTGACGGTGGCGACCGATGAGACCGGCGCGGCGCAAGATCTCGGCGAGGTCGACGTCAAGGGCACGGGCGATGTCGTACAGCTCGACGGCGTCGAGGCGCCGCTCGCCGGTTTCAGACCGATTTATCCATTCTTGGTACGTGCCGAGACGGTTGGCTACCTCTCGCTGGGTCAGGCCGCGTTCGTGGCGTATGTCGCGGATGGCGGTAAGCAATCTGTCATATTCCGGACGGTCTCGTGTAGCCACGTGACCAGCTAAGACGACAAACTCTGTAATACCAAAAGGATCATGACGATTTACGTCATGACGAAAATCGCATAAGGTGCATCCGGTCCCTTGGCGACCAGAGTCGCGTCCCGCACCTCCCGGCGGGCTTGCGGGGCACGGCCCGAGCCGCCAAGGGCTCAGAAAGAGGGGATCCACTATGTACGATGATGGCCTTGCTGCTACAGGTTCTGGCGCGTTGCTGCTTGGCGGGCATACGATCGGCCTACCGACAGTGATCACACTGGCGGTGTCGGCGATGCTCGCCGGGCTGTTCACGTTCCGCCTGGCCACGAGGAGCCGTCGTGCCTCGGCACGCGGTTGATCGAAGCCAACGCGCGATGGCAGCGGCGGGCGTCCTCGCGGCGCTCGCCGTTGCCACGTGGGCTGGCACGCATCGGATCCATCTCGGGCAGAGTCTTGACCTCACCGCCGTGTTTCCGGCGTTCGTCTTGATCGTGGTCGTGTTCTCGGTGGCAGTTCCCAGCCGGCGTTTCGCGACTCGTCCTATGGCCGCTGGGAAGGTTGTCGCCGTCATCCCAGCGTTCAACGAGGATGCCGACGCGCTGCACGGGACCATCCGCTCATTGCTCGCCAGTACACGCCCACCCGACGAGATCCACGTCGTCGACGACGGCTCCGACGAACCCATTCCCAGCTTCGAGCATCCCCGGGTGTTCTGGTACCGGCAGCTAAACGCCGGCAAGCGCCGAGCCCAGGCCCACGCACTCCGCAACGCCACCGCGGTCGACTTCGTACTCACCGTCGACTCCGACTGCACGGTCGACCGATTCGCCGTCCAACGCTTGCTCCAGGCAATGTCTGACGGGGACGTGCAAGCCGCCACCGGACTGCCGCTTACCCGCAACCGGTCGACGTGGCTGCCGCGAATCATCGATCTGGAAATCGCCTCGATCTGCCTCACCTACCGCGCCGCACGATCCCGCCTGGGAAGCCTGACCACATGCTCCGGTGCGCTATCGATGTACCGGGCCGACGTCGTACTCAACAACCTCGACGACTACACCAGCTCAACCTGGATGGCCGGAGACGACCGACGGCTTACTCACTACGCGATGCTGCGCGGCAAGGTGGTCTCGGTGGCCGACGCCGTCGTTCACACCGACATGCCAGACAAGATCAAGAAGCTGTTCCGCCAGCGGGTACGCTGGTCGACCTCACACTGGCGGTACTTCTTCTGGGAGATCGCCCACCTTCCGTTGATCGCTATGCTGTGGACCAGTTACCTGACAGTCCTGTACATTATCGTTCCGGCGACGCTGATCTGGACGCTCATCGTGTCACCGCTCCTCGGCCTCGGCTTCGCCGGCCAAGTACTCGCCTACTGGCTGTCCATCCTGTGGCTCGTCAACATCAAATATCTCGTGGGTCGCCCACATATGCCGGTGCGCGAACGGCTGGTGAACTGGGCTGTCGGAACGCCAGTGCTGCTATGCGTACATCTCCTCGTGTTGCGCCCGGCGATGATCAAAGCCCTGTTCCGTACCCTGCTCGGACACACACGGACCGCCACCTGGGGCACGCGCGGAGCCACACGAACGGCTGGCCGGTATCGCCTCCGGCCAGCTGGTCGCTACCGGGGTGGGCGTATCTCAATACTCGCGTAGACGTCACATCGATGCGCCGTGCACCCGAGAGGGAGGGGCCATGCGGCTATGACCTGCTACGACGCGACGCGCCCCGACCGAGATCGTGAGAACCGCCCGCACGCAGCGTCCGCAATGTCTCCGGTCTGTGGTCTCCGGCCGGGCCAGCATTGTCCACATCGGCGGCGTGGGCCACGCAGCGCAGGGGGTCATCTACTCGGTAGGGGTGTTCTCCGGCCGGGGCCCTGCTCGTCAAGGGGCCATCCACCGTCACGCGCACCCTCGATCCACGTACAGCGCTACCCGTCACGCGCCAGGTTGGTGGGGCGGATCTCCGAGTCTCAGTTCGACGGCAACGGAACGGTACGCCACTCCCGGCTACCGCGGCGGTGGCCTTCATGCTCGGGCATGTGACCGCCCTCCCTCTGTCTGACGTGGTCAACATGTTCAGGGAGGAACAGATGCGCAAGACCTGGGCGCGCTGGGGTGCGCCGCGACGATTGGCTTGTGGCGCTGCGCGAGGAGCGAGGCTGGACACAGGTTGTCGAGACCTGGTGGGACCGCGTCTGCTGGGCAACACGCACAAGAAATATCCTACTTTTTCAGTAGGGATATAGGTGAATTATCGTTACCGTGCCGCTCTTGCCCTTGATCTATTTATGCGGTGTACTAGAAGTGCCGGTGACAAGAGACCCAGGGGGTCTCTTCCCTTCGGGGATAGCCGGCACATTTGCGCCGAAGACTGGCCCCATGGGGTAAAGAAGGATTTGAGCGTGGGTCTTACGCACGGCTCATACCAGGTACACCTCTTGCCTTCGAGGACGCGTTGGGCAGCCCACAGTCCATAGTCGGCGACCTGAAGTCCCCATGCAGTCGAACAGTCCCACACGCAGAGCACGATCTCGCGATTCACCTGGCCACACACATCTTCGATCGCCGTCTTCGCTGCTGTCGCTCTGGCGTTGGTTCCCAGCGAACTCACGATCGCGTAGAGCGTGTCGTCTCGCGCAGCGACCTGCGTGGCTATCTCCTTAAAGTGCAGGAACCAGGCCATCTTGTACAGGTACATCTCACCCTGGCGCCTGACGCTTGAGTAGGCGTTCGACTTGCACAAGAAGGTCATGTCGAACCGTGGCGCTTGATTCTTGATAAGGCCGAACATCTGGTTGCGCGTCCGTGTGGTGTCATTTACGGCATGAAACCCTCGCGGCAACTGGAGTCCGTGATGGGCGAGGTCTGCCCTCAATTGTTGGCCCTGCCACAGCTCTTCGCCGTGCTCTCCATGGAACACCGCCGTACCGAAGCCGAAATATGTACTGGCACCTTGCTTGTCGGAGCCGCCCTCATAGTCGAGGTTGCCCGTCTCATCGGCATACATGTAGACGTCGGCCACCGGTGAAGGTTAGCCTCCTTGATCAGCCAAGTCCATCATGCACGAAGCACGCGTGTAGCACGACGATGCCCCGGCCGTTCCGTGCTCGGCAGGGGAATCGTGGAGTTCAGAATGGTAGATCGTCCACTACGGCAACATGAACTGCGCCTCGGAGCGTCAGTTCCCCGGGCGGCTCGACGACGAAGTCCGCGTCGATGTTCGTCTCGGTGACCGCATTGTAGAGGCTCTTGATCCACTGACCCCATGCGTGCTCGGCTTCGGTCTCTCGCACCTGAACGGGTGGTCGACGATTCCTGATCGGTAGGCGTGCAGGACAGGCGCCGAGCGGTCCAGACTGAGGTTGAGCTTGGACCGCCGTCGACACGATCTCGATTATCTCGAGGCGCTCCTCGGGGCTGCTGGTGACTCTGGTGACGTCAACGGCCTTGCCGTCAAACGTGCTCTTGAGAGTGTCGCTCCCACATGGTGCGAGATCCTCTCTCTGTGTGTAGCCGGGCCCGCCTCTCTCGGGCTCGGCCAGAACGCGCCAGTGATCGCGATGGACCACGTTGGTTCGGTACTCAAGGAGCAGGTCGTGGCAGTCCGAGCAGAGCGAAGAGTTGATGCTTTCTCGGCACAGATCGGCTATGGTCGGGCGGATATCGGTAGAGCACGAGCAGACGCACGGCCGATCATCGATGTCGTAGATGGTCACGGTCTCCACGCCGTGGGCTGAACACTCTTCCGGCAGATCGTAAGCTCTGCGCCGCAGATCGATGCCGCAGCCGAACGGGCCGTGCCCGGCGATGTAAGCGACGTGATTCGCCGCCGGTGTGATGGTGCTGGTCATATTGCTGTTCCCTTTCTGGTGGCAGTTATCGTCTGGCTCGTCAGGCCCTTGTGGCCGTACGGGCGAGCTTCAACCGTGCCGTGACCAGCGCATACGCTCGGTGTAGGTGTTTGATGCAGAGCAAGACGTCGGTGTCCTCGTCGGCTGCTTCGGCCGGGCACTGCTCTCCTGACCTGCGCACGTTGCGGGTCTACGCGCACATGCAGAGGTCGAGTCACGAGCGGGCACGCAAGGCGATCGATGCCAGGATGTTCAAGCCGCGTGCGGTCCCGGCGTTCAAATCCCACGGAGCAGGGTGCGTGATGACGGTGACGGCGTTCCCGACGGCATCCGCGGTCATGACGACCGCAACTGCCTCTGATCTGCCTATGCGTAGCTCTTCAGCAGTTGGCGGGCCATCACCAGGCGCTGGATCTGGTTGGTGCCCTCGTAGATCTGGGTGATCTTCGCATCGCGCATCATGCGCTCGACGGGATAGTCCCGGGTGTAGCCGTAACCGCCGAAGAGCTGCACGGCGTTCGTGGTGACTTCCATGGCGACATCGGAGGCGAAACACTTGGCGGCGGCGCCCAGGAAAGACAGCCGTGATTCGTCGCGTTCGCTGGCAGCCGCCGCTCGATACACCATGTGGCGGGCGGCCTCGACCTTCATGGCCATGTCGGCCAGCATGAACTGCACCCCTTGAAAGTCCGATACCGGCCTGCCGAATTGCTGCCGTTCCTGCACATAGGCGGTGGCGGCGGCCAGCGCGCCGTCGGCGATCCCCACCGCCTGCGCGCCGATCGTGATACGCGTGTGGTCCAGCGTCCGCAGTGCGATCCGCAACCCGTGTCCTTCGTCGCCGACCAACCGGTCAGCCGGGATGCGGCAGTTGTCGAAAAGCAGCTCGCGGGTAGGCGAGCCCTTGATGCCGAGCTTGCGTTCCAGGGCGCCGACCGAGAATCCCTCGTCTCCCTCCTCGACGACGAACGCACTGACACCTCCCGTGCCGGCGTCGGGGTCGGTGACAGCCATCACGGTGTAGTGCGTGGAGACACCGGCGTTGGTGATCCAGGACTTCTGGCCGGACAACACCCAGCCGTCGCCGTCTCGTACCGCCCGGGTCTTCATCGATGCCGTGTCCGAGCCGGCCTCGCGTTCGGAGAGCCCGTAGGAGAACATGGCGTCGCCGCGGGCGACGGGCCGGAGGTAGCGTTCCTGGAGCTCGTCCGATCCGGCAAGCAGTAGCGGCATGGTGCCGAGCTTGTTCACCGCCGGTATGAGCGAGCTGGACGCGCAGGCGCGGGCGATTTCCTCGACGACGATGCAGGTCGCCAGGGCGTCGGCGCCGGCGCCGCCGTATTTCTCCGGGATATGCGGCGCGTGGAAGTCGGTGGCCCGCAGCGCGTCATAGGCCTCCCGGGGAAAGCGCGCCGATTCGTCGACATCGGCGGCGTGCGGCGCGACTTCCTTGGTGCAGACGTCGCGGACCGCGTCCCGGATGGCCTCGTGCTCCTCGGAGAGCTGGTAGAGATCGAAGTCGGCGCTCATGACCACATGTTACTGGTTGGTAGTATCGCCAGGATAGTGAGACATCGCCCACAATGTGGGGCCGTCGGGCGGGAGGTCGAGGGTGCTGGTGACCTCGAACCCGTGTGCCCGGTAGAAGGGCACGTTCTCGGGATTGGTCGTCTCCAGCTGGACGGGTAGTCCGCGTCGGCGCGCCTCATCGAGGCCAGCGCGTAACAGGGCCGTTCCGTGCCCGCGGCGCTGCCAGTCCGGATGCACGGCGAGGAATTGCAGATAGGCGAATGGATGGCTCGGCGTGACCGATTGGATCGCGCGCAGGCCGTTGCCGACGGCTCCCGCACGTTCCGTCCCGATGAGGGCTGCGAGTAGACCGCCGGCGGTCGGCAGGCTCCCGTCGGGCGGTGCCGACCCTCCGGGCAGTTGCCACACGGCGACGGCGTGTGGGGTCGGTGCCCCGTCTGTCGTGATGCTGCCGGTGGCGAAGTATCGCTCGGCCAGCACACCCAGCCACGCGGCAGTGGACTCCAGCCGGTGCTCGTCGTCGGGGAAGATCCATCGCATGAGGGGATCGGACGTGTAGGCGCGCGCGAGGATCGAGCGGATCGCGGGAAGATCTCCTGCCGTCGCATGTTGCACGTGATTGATCTTAGAGCAACGTACGCTGATCACATGCACATCGAGGCGGCCCGCCAGTTCAAGAACGCGCTATTGCGCGAAGTCCGAGCGGAAATCGTCGCTGAACCCGGAGTCGTCGCCGCAGGCATCTGGCCACTTCCCGAGGGCGGGTATGGGCTCGCGGTGCGCTGTTCCGGTGATGTGGATCGGATACGCCGGGTGCTGGCACGAATGGGTGCCCCCGCGCCGGAGGAGTCCGACCTCCGCGAGGTGGGCATGATCAGCCCGCTCTCCTGGAATCCAGCCGATCTGCAAAAGCGCGTACGCCCGGTGCGTCCCGGCCTGTCGGTCGCCCATGGCGAGGTCACGGCGGGCACCATCGGAGCCTTCGTCATTCCCGACGACGGCGGGGGTGGCTGGGAGAGCGATGGCACCGGGAACGGCGGCGATCCGGGCAGCGACGGTGGCTCCGACCGCGACGGCCGGCTGCACGTCCTGTCGAACAACCACGTTCTCGCCGATTCTGATCGGGGCATACCAGGCGACGCCGTCCTCCAGCCCGGCCCAGCAGACGGTGGCGTGGATCCGGGAGATCGGATCGGCGTCCTTGATCGGATGGTGACGCTTCAGCGGGACGCCAGCAACCTGGTCGACGCGGCCACCGCGCGGCTGGACGGCGCCATCGAGACCGATGTCGCCCATCCCATCGGCGTTCTCGCGGGGTGGAGCGACGTGCACGAGGGGATCGAAGTGGCCAAGGTGGGCCGGACGACGGGGATCACCCGGGGAGATGTCAGCGCATTCGAGGTCGACGGCCTGGTTGTCGAGTTTCCCGGCGGCCCGGTGGAATTCCACGGCCAGATCGAGGTGTCTGGCGGCGCCGACGGCGCGTTCTCCTCGGGCGGGGACAGTGGCTCCGTGGTCTACCGGGAGGATCGCCAGGAAGCGGTGGGGCTGCTGTTCGCCGGAAGTGAGCGTGGCGGCCCGGCGGGCACCGGGCTCACCTACTGCAATCCCTTCGGAGCGGTGCTCGACGAGCTCGGGGTGCGGCTGGCGAGCGGCTCGCAGGGTGGTGGTGTGCCGGAGGCGGCATCAGGAGGATAGGGGCATGAGTGCTTCGGTCATCCGTCGGCGGGTGGTGGCTCACGGCCGCGTACAGGGCGTGTTCTTTCGCGACACGTGCCGCCGGGAAGCCGCCCGGAACCAGGTCAGTGGCTGGGTGCGTAACGTGCCTGACGGCAGTGTGGAGGCGGTGTTCGAGGGCCCACCCGAGGGCGTCGAAGCGATGGTGGCGTGGGCGCACGAGGGGCCTCCGGCAGCGAAGGTGGAGCGGGTGGACGTCACCGAGGAGCCGGTCGAGGGCAACGACGGCTTCCGGATCAGCTGATCAGCTCGACGTGTCGCGAGGAACTCGCCGCTTCACCGGGCGTTAAGGTCATCTCGTGAGCTGGCGTGCGCCAACTCATGTGAGGTGCGCCAGCTCACGTGACGGCACGACGGAGGGATGGTACTGCGCATGCGTGTATCGGTGATCGGCACCGGCTATCTCGGTAGCGTGCACGCAGCGGGTATGGCCGAGCTCGGCTATTCGGTGGTAGGTATCGACCCGGATGCGGACAAGATTGCCGCGCTTTCGGCTGGCTCTGCCCCCATCTTCGAGCCGGGCTTGGACGAATTGCTGATGCGGCATCTCCGGTCCGGATCGCTGCGGTTCTCGTCCGATGTCGAGGATGCCGCCGGTGCCGATGTTCATTTCGTCTGCGTCGGTACACCGCAGCTGTCCGACGGTCTCGGGGCAGACCTGACCGACATCCATGCCGCCATCGATAGTCTGGCACCTCTTCTGGACCGGCCGAGCTTGGTGGTGGGCAAATCCACCGTTCCCGTCGGGACGGCGCACCAGCTCAGCGACAAGCTCGCCAGGCGTGCACCGGCGGGGGCCGACGCGGAGCTCGCGTGGAATCCGGAATTCTTGCGCGAGGGCCGGGCCATCGAGGACACGCTACGCCCGGACCGTCTCGTCTTCGGAGTGAACTCGGAGCGTGCGGAAAAGATTCTGCGGGAGCTCTACGGGACGGCAATCGCTGGCGGAACCCCCGTCGTCGTCACCGATCTCGCCACATCCGAACTGGTCAAGGTGTCGGCGAACGCCTTCCTGGCGACGAAGATCTCATTCATCAACGCGATCGCCGAGGTGGCCGAGGTGAGCGGCGCCGACATCACCAGCCTCGCCGACGCCCTCGGGTACGACGACCGGATCGGCCGCAAATTCCTCAACGCCGGTGTCGGGTTCGGCGGCGGATGTCTTCCCAAGGATCTGCGTGCCTTCATGGCGCGGGCGGGCGAGCTGGGCGTTGCCGATGCGCTGACGTTGCTGGGTGAGGTCGATGCGATCAACCTGCGCCAGCGCGAGCGGGTGGTGGAGCTGGCGCAGCGTCTCGCCGGCGGCTCCATGATCGGGCGGAGGGTTGCGGTGCTCGGCGCGGCGTTCAAGCCACACTCGGACGACGTGCGGGACTCTCCGGCATTGACGATCGCCGGTCAGCTGCACTTGCAGGGCGCCGATGTCGCCGTGTTCGACCCGCAGGCGATGGAGAAGGCCCGCGTCATCTACCCGACGTTGGAGTATGCGGATTCTGTGGTGGACGCGTGCACGGGCGCGCACGTCGTCTTGTTGCTGACTGAGTGGCCCGAGTTTCGCGAGCTCGACCCTGCCGAACTGGGAGACGTCGTGGCGGCCCGCGTCGTCGTCGATGGCCGCAACTGCCTGGACGGCAACGCCTGGCGCGCGGCCGGATGGACCTACCGTGGTCTCGGTCGCCGCTGAATCGCGGGCGCGCTTCGCGCTCGCGGTCAGTCCTCAAGGAGATGGCGCGGAACTTCGGTCCCGTCTTGCAGGGAACTCCACAACTCGCCGGCTGCCTCCGGATCCCAGTCGACCGTGTTTCCGACGCGTCCCAGCGGCACCGTCAGCGTGTCGCCGGAGCCGGAAGAGATGCTTCCCATGGCTTGGACGAACGTGAACATGTCCCACGGTTGCGTGCCGTCGTCGATCACCAGAGCGTCGCCTCCGGCGAGTGCCGTGCGCGTGAACTCGATCGGGTTCAGCAGCGTGCCCGGCGAGAACGCCTTGTCAGAGATGGCGGAGATCAGCTCCCGTTGCCGCTCCACCCGGCCGAGATCGGCGCGTGGATCGAAGTACCGGGCGCGCGCGTAGCCGAGGGCGTCGTCTCCACCCAGTTCCTGGCATCCGGCCGGAAGGTCCAGCTTGGCCTTCTCGTCCTGGATCGCTTCGTCGAGACACATCTCGACGCCACCGAGCGCGTCGACGATGTCGGAGAATCCGCCGAATCCGATCTGGACGTAGTCGTCGATGGCGACCTCGGTGTTCGCCTCGATGGTTTCGACGAGCAGTGCCGGGCCCCCTTGGGAGAAGGCGGCGTTGATCCTTCCCGAACCGTGACCGGGAATGTCGACCGTTGAATCCCGGGGGACGCTGATGAGTGCGGGGCGGCCGTCGGACGGATTGTGGACGAGCATGATCGTGTCGGCCCGATCGCCACCACTCGTGCCGGTCTCGTCACCACCGTCGTCGAGGTCCTCCCTGCGGTCCGAGCCGACGAGGAGGAATACGTGACCGTCGGATGTCGCGGCGCCATGATCGTCCGGGACGGCTTCGACCTTGTCGATGCGACTCCAGATCCACCACACGAGCCCGCCAAGCGCGACGGCGATGATGAGCACGAAGATCAGTAAGAAACGGAAGAATCGGGCGAGCCCGGAGCGGCGCTTCTTCGGTCGCTTCTCGGTTCGGCGCGCTCGCGGTTCACGCTCGCGAGGTGGCGCCTGCGTTGCCGGCCGCTCCGCCGCCATCTGGCGAGTACCACCGTGCGGCGGTTGCGGAGATGCTGCGGGCACGGGCTCTGCTCCCTCGTCCTCGTCGTCGGGGCTGTGAGCATAGCCGCCCTTATAGGACACACCTGGGACGTTGCCCGACGTGTAGCTCGTCACCTTGGGCGGGCCGGCGTGTGGCGCGTCGTGCCCTGCGTTTCCCTCGGGGTGGTGCTCGGTCACGTTCTGAACCGTACCTCGTCCGCTGGCAAATAGGGATAGACGTGACGCTAGCAGTGACACGCCGTGCTGTGTGAGCAGGACGGGCGTTGCAGTGACGCTATAGTTCGCAAGGAGTCACTCACGGAGTAAAAGGTATTTCCCGTGCCTGGTGCCTGGCTCGTAGTGTGTGACTGATGTGACAGCAGGTACGCCAGTTCGGTCCGGCGCGTCGTCGACAGCACGATGACCCGCAGCTCGATACTGGCCATGTCGGCGCTACGGGGGCGTCGGCGTGACATGCTCCCATGGGAGGATGCGAGATGACGCCGACGGCACGGCCACCGGGGGGCGCGTCCCACCGGCACGGCAGGTCGCATGCACAACGTGCTCCAGGACGCTCGCGCGCGAGCCGCGCGGCTGAGAAAGAACAGCGTGCCGAGGCCACGAGGTTCCGGCGCTCGCTTACATTGATGGCGATGTCGGTGGTCGCGCCGGGCAGCGCGCAGTTCATGAGAGGCCACCGAAAAACCGGCAAGATCGCCTTGTTGGTCTGGGCCGGACTGGTGTTCGTCGGCCTGCTGGTCACGTGGCGCATCTCGATGAACGATCTGGCCAGGCTCGCGGTACATCCGTGGCTGCTGACGTCGTTCCAGATCCTCGCGTTCGGCTTCGCTCTCGCGTGGGTCGCGATTCTCATCGACGCCTGGCGGCTCGGCAACCCACCGGGGCTGAACCGCAAGCACCGCTTGATCATGGTTGGTGCCACGCTAGGTCTGGCGATCATCGTGACCACGCCGTTCGTGGTGGCGGCTCGATATGCCGAGGCGGCTCATGATCTCGTGGTGCGGATGTTCCCCTCGGGAGACGTCGCGGCGGCCAGTGACGGCAGACTGAACATGCTGCTCCTGGGCATGGATTCTGGCGACAACCGGTACGGTGGCCGGCCGGACAGCATCCATGTGGTCTCTGTCGACGTTCTCACCGGCGAACCCGCTCTGATCAGCCTGCCCCGTAACCTTGAGAAGGCGCGCTTCGCCTCCGGCACCCCCGCCGCCGAGGAGTTCCCGAGGGGATTCTCCGGTGAGGGTGATCGCTCCGATTACCTTCTGAATGCCACCTGGACCTACGGGACGGAGAACCCGGAGCTCTTCGACGGATCATCGCCGGGAGCCACGGCGGTCAAGCAGGCGGTGCAAGGCAGCCTGGGCATCGACATTCATTACTACGCGGCAATCGACCTGCAGGGCTTCCGTGACCTCGTCGACGCCCTCGGCGGCCTGACCATCGACGTGCACGAAGAGTTGCCGATCGGAGAGCAGGGGCGGGTACTCGAACCCGGCGTGCAGACTCTGGACGGATACCATGCCCTGTGGTACGCCCGCTCGCGCGAGAGTACGTCCGACTACGACCGTATGGCGCGGCAAATGTGCGTCCTCGGCGCGTTCCTCGACCAGGCGGATCCGCGTACGGTGCTCACGAACTTTGTCGAACTTGCCGATGCCTCGGCCGAGATGGTCACCACCGACATCCCCCGAGAAGACCTGAGCAACCTTGTCGACCTGGCGCTCGAAGCCAAGGACCACGACGTCGCGTCGTTGCAGTTCGTGCCTCCGTTGATCGTTCCCGCGGACCCGGACTTCGACCTCATCGCCGAGGAGACCTCCGAGCTGTTGCATGGCAACCGGGACGTCGCCGGTGGCGAACCCCCGGACGGCCCGGAATCCAGCGAGGCCGCCGAGACGTCCGGTGACACCGACGCGGATGGCGAAGGTGACGGCGAGGAATCGCCGGCTGAAGGAGCAGCGGATGAGTCCGATGACGGTGGCGAGAACCACGATCCTGGCCAGGCGATGGAGAACGGCGAGCCGGTGGGAATCTCCTCGGCATGCTCGTTCGGCTGATCGGTGATGCTCGTGGCGCCCCGGGCAGGTCTCGCCTCGGGACAACCTCGCGGAGCGGCGCACCGATCACCCGTGTGAAGATCGATCCGGGAGGCCCGTCGACGGGCGGAATACCGTGGCAGGTAATCTGCTCGCGGACATGGACGATTCCCTTCGGCACGAGCTGCCTTCCGATACGCACGCGCTCGCCCAGGACCCGGACCTGGACGCGAGCGTGACCGGAGGCAGCGAGCCCACATCCGAGTGGCCGGGCGTGTCGGTGATCATGCCGGTGCGCAACGAGGAGCGGCACCTGGCCGAGGCCGTGGCTGGCGTACTCGCTCAGGAGTATCCGGGCGAACTCGAACTGGTGGTGGCGGTCGGGCCGTCCGACGATCGGACAGCCGAGATCGCGCGGCGTCTCGCGGCCGAGGACACCCGCGTACGCCTGGTGGAGAATCCGGGAGGCACGACACCGGCGGGTCTCAACATGGCCATCTCCGCCGCCCGCCACGGCATCGTCGTGCGGGTTGACGGCCACGGCATTCTCAGCGACGGCTACGTGCGGCGCTCCGTCGAGGTGCTCGAGGAGACCGGAGCGGCCAACGTCGGGGGCATCATGCATGCCGAAGGGACGACCGGTTTCGAGCGTGCCGTCGCCTTCGCGTACTGTTCCAAGCTCGGTCTCGGCGGGGGACGTTTCCATGTCGGCGGGCCGCCCGGTCCGGCGGACACCGTCTACCTTGGCGCGTTCCGGCGTGATGTGCTCGACCGGCTTGGCGGGTACGACGAACACTTCATCCGCGCGCAGGACTGGGAGCTCAACTACCGGATCCGGGCCGCGGGCGAGCAGGTGTGGTTCACACCCGATCTGAAGGTGAGCTACCGGCCGCGTTCCAGCCTTCGCGCCCTCGCGCGCCAGTTCCTGCGCACCGGACAGTGGAGGCGCGAGGTGGTGCGCAAGTACCCCGATACGGCCACTGCGCGCTACCTGGCGCCGCCCGTGTTGGCGGTTGCCGTGGCTAGCGGCACCGCCGCGGGTGTTGCCGCACTTCTCGGTGCGTGGAGCTGGCTCGCCCTGGGATGGATTTTGCCGGCCGGCTACGTGGCTGGCGTGGTGGCCGCGGGATTGGTGGTGGGCCGCAGGCTGCCCGGCCGTGCCCGGGCGTGGCTTCCGGCCGTTCTCGCCACGATCCACCTCAGCTGGGGGGCAGGCTTCCTCATGGGTCCGCGCATGCACACCCGGAGTGGTCGCCCATGACGCTCTTGGAAGCGGGCCTGCTCGGAATCGTCCAGGGCCTGTTCATGTTCATCCCGGTGAGCTCGACCAGTCACCTGGCACTCACCCAGCACTGGCTACTCGACCGGGGTTCGGGCATGCCCGAGCCGGATTCGCCGGAGATGATCCTGTTCGACATCGTCGTGCACGTCGGCACGCTGGTGTCGATCATCCTGGTGATGCGGGGGAGCCTGGGCAGGCTGATCGCCGGCATCCTCGGCGACGTGCGCTACGCCCTCGCCCGGCCGCCACGCGGTGCGCATCGTCGGGGTGTGCAGCACGACGACGGCCGCCGCCGCAAGCTCGGCGAACTGCACTATTTGCGCATGGCCTGGCTGGGAGTCGTCACCGTTGCCGTGACCGGCGTTCTGGGGCTCATCGTCCGGGCCGTCGGCACGGAACAGTTCGCCAATCCGGCGGCGATCGCCGGGGCGCTGTTCATCACCGGGGCAATCCTGTGGTGGACGGACACGACCGGCCCGCAGTGGCGCGATGCGCGCCATCTCACGGTCTGGGTCGCTGTCGGGATCGGCGTTGCCCAGGCGGCGGCGCTGCTGCCGGGCCTGAGCCGAAGCGGGTTGACCATCGCGATGGCGTTGCTGCTGGGACTGCACCGCAAGCTGGCGGCGGAGTACAGTTTCTTCATTGCCATCCCGACGATCTTGTCAGCGGTCGCGGTGCAGGCCCTTGACGTGCTCGGTGAGCCGGATGTGACATTGGCCATCGGTTTCTCTGCCTACGCCGTGGGCTTCGTCGTCGCGGCGATCGTGGGCGCCGGCGCTCTGCTCGCCGTGTTGAAGTTGCTCTACCAGGCCCGATTCCGTTTCTTCTCCGTGTACGTGGTTGCGCTGGCCATCGCCATCTTGGTCGTGCAGCCGGTTCATCTCTAGCGTTGGGTACTCGATGGTGCGGACTCTCGACGGCGTGCGGACGGTGGCCGAGATCGGCGCATGCGTGTGGGCGACACGGGTGCCCGGTCGTCTACGCTTGTCCAGACTCGGAAACGACAGCTATTCGAGAACGACGGTGACGGCGGCGACACCGGCAAGGGCCGGAGTGGCGCCGGATGGCCGCCTCGAGGCGAAGGGGCATACAGGGAGATGAACGCGACTCGGCTCGATGAGGACTTCACCTCGTCGGTGCACGTCTACGAGCCGCACCGCAACGGCCTACCGAGGTTGCGGGCGTACTTCAAGGCGTTGTGGCAGCGCCGGCCGTTCGCGGTCGAGATGTCACGCGCCAGCATCCGCGCGGACAACGTGAACACGTTCTTCGGCCAGATCTGGCTGGTCCTGAACCCGCTGCTGCTGGCGTGCGTCTACTTCCTGCTCGTGATGATCATCCGAGGGGCGGGCGATCCGTTCGAGGAGAACGTGGAGCGCTTCGTGTATCTGTGCTCCGCGCTGTTCGCGTACTACTTCCACGCCGGATGTGTGCGGCAGGGCGCGTCCAGCGTCGTCGGCGGGGGCAAGCTGTTGCTGAACATGTCGTTCCCGCGGCTGCTGCTTCCGCTGGCCGAGGTCCGCACGGCCTTCTTCAAGTTCCTGCCGACGCTGGTGATCTTCTTTGTCCTGATGCTGAGTTTCGGGCGCCCGCTGCACTGGCAGGCGGTGTTCGCCCCGGTGTTCTTCCTGATGTTGATCCTGTTCGCGTCCGGCACGGCGATGATCTTCGCCGCGATGCAGGTCTACTTCCGTGACATCGGGAACTTCCTGCAGTACATGATGCGGGCGTGGCTGTACCTGTCGCCGATCCTGTGGTATCCAGACATGCCGCTGGCGCACCTCGACAACCTGGGAATCCCCCACTGGATCATGCATCTCAATCCGCTGTACTCCATGCTGGGGGGATGGAGCAGCCTGCTGGTGCACGGCGAGATCCCTCCGCTGGCGTGGTGGATCGCTGGAGGAATCTGGTCGATCGTGATCTTGATCCTCGGCACGTTGTTCTTCATGTCAAGGGAGCGCGAATTTGCCGTCCGTCTCTGAGGCCACCGAAGTGAGCACTGCCACGACGCAGACTGCCGATCCGGCAGTGCGTGTCCAGGACGTTTCCATTTCCTACCGGACGACGTTCGAAAAGGTGCCGACGTTCAAGTCCGCCTTGCGCCGCATGGGGCGGGGAAAGCGCGAGGTCCACGAGGTCGAGGCGCTGCGTGACATCTCGTTCGAGGTGGAGCACGGCACCAGCATCGGAATCATCGGGGCCAACGGCGCGGGCAAATCCACGCTCATGCGGGCGATCGCCGGCATCTTGCCTCCCAGCAAGGGACGGATCGAGGTGCACGGCAGGGTTAGCACCTTGCTCGCTCTCGGCGTGGGTTTCAACCGCAAGCTTTCCGGTCGGGAGAACGTCATTCTGGGCGGGCTGGCCGCCGGAATGACCCGCAAGGAGCTGGAAGAACGCTACGACGAGATCACGGAGTTCGCCGAGCTGGGTGAGTTCATCGACATGCCGATGAAGACGTACTCTTCCGGCATGTACAGCCGGCTAGCGTTCTCCGTCGCCGTGCATCTGAACCCGGACATCCTGCTCATCGACGAGGCGCTGTCGACCGGGGACGCGAAATTCAAGCAGAAGGCCGCGCGCAAGATGCGCGAGGTCGCGGAGAACGCCGGAACGATGTTCCTGGTCAGTCATTCCATGCGTAGCGTCAAGAAGCTATGTAACGAATGCATCTGGCTGAACAAGGGTCAGGTCATGATGCACGGTGAGCCCTCCGAGGTGATCGCGGCGTACTCGAAGTTTCTCGAAGTTGGTGAAGACGCCTTTTCGCTCGAAGACATGTAGCCGTGATCGGCTGGCGAGGATCGACGATTGGCCAGGTCGGCCGGGATTTTCGAGACGGTGGCCGGCCGGAGATGGCCGATGATTCGTGCCGAGCTCGAGCCAGGGCTCATGGTGCGTCTCAGAGTGTGACCAAACCGTTCACAATTTGTGATGATCTTGCGTATTGTCGCGCTCGTGCGTCAAGGTGACAGTGACCATAGCCTGATGCCTGAACCGGAGTCAGGGGTGCCCAAACGGCAACGGTGCGACGGAGAGACACGTACAGATGCTCCTGAGTCGCAGGCTCCGGTCCCCCGGCAAGGTGCGAATCGCGTCGAGGGCGCCGCGAATGAGGTGGGACGGATGCGTGCGGAGCTAGAAGACATGCAAGCCCGGCTGGCTGCGTCAGAGGCCAGGCTCGCCAGGGTGGAGGGCCGGCTGCAGCGCATTCTCAGCAGCCGCTCCTATCGCTTCGCCAAGCGCTTGGCGGGCGCCAAGCGGCGAGTGGCGACGCTGGTCGGCGTCGGTAAGGAGAGCTAGACGCGGAACCTGGATGTCGCGGGACGGTTCATGCAGAGCCCAGCGCGATGAAGGAATCGAGGGCGCCGGGATTCTGCAGAGCGTCCCGGCTGACCGCACGTTCCGGATCGCGTCCGGTCAGGATCTTCTTGACTGGGACCTCGCACTTCTTGCCGTTCAACGTTCGTGGCACGTCACTCACGGCAACGAACCGGTCCGGCACGTGCCGGGGCGATAGCTGGCGGCGCAGCTCGGTGCGTAGCTCGGCCTCGACCTCCTCCAGCGTCGCCGCGTCGGCGAGTACGAGGAAGCACCACAGTTCGCCGTCCTCGCCAGCCGTGCCGGATGTGTCGATGACGAGCGAATCGAGCACGCCAGGATGGGATTCGACCACCCGGTAGAACTCGGCGGTTCCCATGCGAATACCGCCCCGGTTGAGCGTCGAGTCGCTGCGGCCATGAATGATGGCCGACCCCCGGTGTGTCACGGTCACCCAATCGCCGTGCCGCCACACGCCCGGATAGACATCGAAATAGGCCTCGCGTAACCGGGAACCGTCGGGATCGTTCCAGAACGACACCGGCATCGACGGCATCGGCTGGGTGAGGACCAGCTCTCCGACGTCGTCGACGACGGGCTCGCCGTTCTCGTCGAAGGCGGCCACGGCGGCGCCCAGCGCCGGGCGGGACAGCTCGCCGAGCCAGACCGGGACGTCGGGCGCCGGGCCGATGAAGCCGGTGCACAGGTCGGTGCCGCCGGAAAAGCTCGCGATCTGTACGGACGGCCCCAGGTTCTGGGTGAGCCACCGGAATCCGTCGGCCGACAGTGGCGCGCCCGTCGATCCGACAATCCGCAGCGCGGAGAGGTCGTGCTGCGACAGCTGCAGATCGTCTTTCAGGCATGCCTGGATGAACGGCGCTGATGTGCCGAACACCGTGATGTCCTCGTCGGCAGCGAACTGCCACAGCGCGTGCATACCCGGATGGGCCGGGCTGCCGTCGTACAGCACGACGGTGGCGCCGACCAGGAGGCCGGAGACCAGGAAGTTCCACATCATCCAGCCGGTGGTGGTGAACCAGAAGAACCTGTCGCCGGGCCCGGCGTCGAAATGCAACCCCATGGCCTTGAGGTGCTCCAACGTGATGCCGCCGTGGCCGTGCACGATGCCCTTGGGTAGTCCGGTGGTGCCAGACGAGTAGAGCACCCAGAGGGGATGGTCGAAGGACACCGGTTCGAACTCCAGGGCAGCCCCGTGACCACGCCTCAGCAGGTCGTTCCACTCGATATCCGCACCGTCCGAGACGGACGTGGGGGAGCCAGGCAGGCTGGACCCGGCGAGATAGGGAACGACGACGGTGGTGCGCAGGGTGGGCAGCTCGGCCTGAAGCTGGGCGACCGTTCCCGAGATGTCATACGCCCGGCCGTTGTAGACATAGCCGTCGATCGTGATCAGTACGGCGGGTTCGAGCTGGGAAAACCGGTCGACGACGGCGCGCAGGCCGAAGTCCGGGGAGCAAGACGACCAGATCGCTCCCAAGCTCGCCGTGGCGAGAAACGCGATCAGCGTCTCGGGTGAGTTGGGGACGAGCGCGACGACGCGGTCGCCGCGGCCGACGCCGAGATCGCGCAGGGCCGAGCGCGCCCCGGCTACCTGCGTACGCAGCTCGCCGTACGTGAGCCCGTGTTCGAGGCCGTCCTCGCGGCGGAAGATGACCGCGAGATCGTTGTCGCTCTTGCCCTCGCCGGGCCGGAGGGCGTGCTCGGCGTAGTTCAGCGTGGCACCGGGAAACCAGCGGGCACCCGGCATGCGGCTGTCGGCTAGCGCCGTCGACGGCTGCTCGTGAAACGCGACGTCGTAATACTGGGCCAGAGATGCCCAGAACGATGCGGGATCGTCGACAGACCAGCGCCACAGCGTGTCGTAGTCGTCGGCGTCGACCACGCCGCGCGAGCGCAACCATGTCCGGAATCGCGCGAGCTGGCTCGCACCAGCCACGTGGGGATCTGGCGTCCACACGACTTCGGGTTCGGCCATGACCCCAATCTAGTTGATGCCCGGGACGTCACAGGGCTCGCCGCTGGTCGACGATCAAGGTGGCTGCCGTATGAGGTTTTCTCGGGCCGTACTACGTCTACAGACGTGTCATGGCCCGGGAAAACGTGTGTGGAGGTTGTGCTCGGCGACGCCCTGAAGTGTGCGCAGGAACAGGTCGGCGTCGGCGTTCCAGCTGTAATACTCGTTGACCGCCTTGCGACCGGCGTCGGCCATCTGATCGCGACGAGTGCGGTCGTCGTTGATGCCGCGCAGCGCGGCTTCAGCCGCGTCGACATCGCCGAACGGGACTACGATGCCGCAGCCGTGCCCGTCGACCAGCTCCACCGAGGCGGGGTTCGGGGTCGTCACCACGGGCAGGCCGTAGGCCATGTACTCGAGAACCTTCGTGGGCCGCGAGTACGCGTAATTCGGCTGGTTGTGCAGCAGGCTGAGGCCCGCCAGCGCCCCCGAGAGATGGGTGAGCGCCTGATCGTTGGGTACGTAGCCGTGCCAGTGGATGTGCCCAGCACGGTGTGCGGCCATGACGTCGTCGTCGCAGTCCGGATCGGCATGTCCGATGAGATGTATTTCGATCTCGGGAGTCAGCCGCTTGCCCAGCTCGATCATCTCGGCCGCTCCGCGCGCGTTGGTGATCCGGCCGAGGTACACGACGCGATTGTCGGTTTCGGCGTCGATCTCGGTCGGTTCGACAGCGCCGTTGCGGATGACCGGGTGCGAGCCTTGGAAGCGTACGGTGTAGCCGTCCTCGGCGAGCAGCAACGTCATCCGGCGTTCGGCCAGGCGCTCGATTCGCCGGATGAGCCGGACGGCGAGAGTGCGCGCGACGCGTGGCAACCACGGCTTGATCCGGACTGCGGCGGCGGTGTCCTCGTGGACGTCCCACACGAGTCCCGGATGCCGCACTTTCTTCGCGGCGAGCACGAGCTCGGGGTCGTGCATGAGGATGATGTCGAATTCTTGCGCACGTTGACGCATCAGCTGCCGGGATGCCCGGAACGCCTTGAGCCGCCGTCTTCCCCGGGCCCGGGGAAGATCGACCGCCTCGAGGTCGTCCGGGAGAGCGCGGCCGTAGGCGCTGAAGGGTGCGGCGTACGTGACCGCGTGCCCGGCGTCACGCAGGGCTGCGATCTGCTTGTGCCGGATCCGCGTGTCCTCCGGATCGTGCACAACCGTCAGGACGAGGACATCCATGTCACTATCATCTCCGGCGTCCAACTTCGATGATCATGAACACGTCTGGTGTGCATGGCTCCGTAGGTGTTCACGATCATTTGGGTTTTTAGAGGTGCTCTACCGTACCGGAGTTCGGCGTGATGCCGCGGGTGTCGAAGACGTTGGTGGCCTTCTTGGCGATCATCTCGCCGTCGTATCCGCGGTGCCCTTGAAGGATCACGGTGACATCGGAACTGGTCAAGGCGGCGTCGAGGTCGGGCGTGCATTGCAGGACGACGTCATCGACCTCCCATATCGACACATGGGGATCGTGAAAGATCACGTTGGCGCCGAGGGCCATCAGCCGTTTCGCCACGGGTACGGCAGGAGACTCGCGTTGATCGGCGATGTCTTGCTTGTAGGTGATGCCCAGCAGTAACACCGTGGAACCGTGGACTGCCTTGCGCTGGCGGTTGAGGTTGTTCTGGATTCGCTGGGCAACGTAGCCGGGCATCGTCGCGTTGATCTCCTGGGCCAGCTCCACGAACCGGAACGGATACCCCAGCCGGGCGCGGACGTTGTGGCTCAGATAGTTGGGATCGATGGGGATGCAGTGCCCGCCGACGCCCGGACCAGGGTAGAAAGCCTGGAATCCGAATGGTTTGCTCTTGGCGAGGCGGATGACATCCCAGAGGTCGATGTCCAGTTCGTGACAGAACCGCGCCATCTCGTTCATCAACGCGATGTTGACGTGGCGATAGGTGTTCTCCAGCAACTTCGCGGTCTCGGCTTCCCGGGTGCCGCGGGCCTCGACCACAGTGTCGACGAACCGCCGGTAGAACTTGGCTGCCCTGCTGGTGCAGGCCGCCGTGTGCCCTCCGACCACCTTAGGCGTGTTGCGCATGCCGAAGACGCTGTTGCCGGGATCGATGCGCTCTGGGGAGAAGGCGAGGTGAAAATCCTCTCCGGCGACGAGTCCACTGCGCTCCAGGATGGGACCGACGACCTCGTCGGTGGTGCCCGGGTAGGTGGTGGATTCGAGGATCACGAGCGTGTCGCGCTGCAGTCGCGCCGCGATCGTGTGGCATGCGGCCGTCACGGCTTCGAGATCTGGCCCGCCCTCGTCGGACAGCGGCGTCGGGACGCAAATGATGATGGTGTCGGCGGATTCGAGCACGCTGGGGTCGGCGGTCGCCTCGAACCCGGCTGCGAGCATCGCCGCAACATCGTCGTCGCTGAGATCGTCGATATGTGAACGGCCGGCGTTCAGCTCGTCGACCACCACCTGCGAGACGTCGAATCCGCGGACCGTGAGCCCGGAATGACTCGCCTCGTGGGCGAGCGGCAGGCCGACGTAGCCCAGGCCGATCACCGCGAGATCTGCGGTCATGCATGCCTCCTCGAGTTCGAGCGCCCAGCGCTCACATCGCGGTCCACTATGCCTGACTGCGTGCACGATCCCGCGATCCGGTCCCTCATGTCGAGCTCAAGACATAGTGCGAACTCTTCGCCAGTGCCGTGGCGACGTCCGTGTAGACCGAATCGATCGAGCCGGCCGGCCCGCCGTCCGAGCCAGCTGATCCGTTCGGAGTGCCGGCCTGCCGATGTCCGGGGAGCGCGAAGTGGGCGACGACCGGATCGGGGTCGAGACTCCAGACGGCCCAGGTATGTCCACCGGGGCGGGGCACGTAGGCGAACGTGACGCTCATGATCGGGAGCTGCCCGAGGACCCCGGAAAGGCGCGCGGACAGCTCGGCGAGTGCCGGGTACGGACAGCCGGCGAGGCCGATCGTGTCGGCGCCGTACGACATCAGCGGGGTCAGTGCCAGGTGTACGACCTCGCCGTGGGCCGGCACGTCGTCCCGGTGCCGCCGGCGCCGGGCCAGCGAGCGTTCGGTGAGCAACGACTCCTTCACCGGGAAATGGCGCAAGTACGGGTGGTGCGCTCGAACGGCGCGCTTGTTCTCGATCAACGTGCCCAGCGGTGTGCTGCCGTCGCCGACCACCCCGGGCGGGCTGGCGAACGACGTGGCGCTGGGTTCGCCGTCGACCATCAAGACGGTGCACGACGTGCCGGTCGGAGCTTCTTCCAGGATGGCGTGCGTCCCGTCGTCAGGCATCCGGGACCACGCGTGCTCGAGGGCGGCCACGTCCTCGACCCGCACGGAGCCTGTGCCCTCGGCGGCCGGCTGCGGGCGCAGCCGCCATGCACCGGGAGCCTCCTGCATCACCGCGCGGGCATCGTCGAGGCCGGAGCGGTGAAAGCGGTGCCGGCCGACGGCAGGCAGCGTGGCAGCGCGCAACAGCTGCTGCAGCGCGGCCGGTGTGCGCGCTACCGCGGAGGCGAACATGGTCCGCCCGCTGCGCTCGAACACTACCGGTGCGCCGTCGCGGACCGCGTGGACGAGCCGGCCACGGTATTCGACCTGCTCGAAACCCTCCCGTGCCAGCGCCGTGCGCAGGTGATGCTGGTCGATGCCGCGGGGAGAGCGGGGGGATCGGCCGGAGCCGGCGGTTGCCTCCGATCGAGCCGCGAACGTCACGGGGGCCGCGAACTCGCCTGGCGTGGGAAGCTCGTCTGGTGTGGGACGCGCCGCCGGTGCTGGCAGTGCCGCAGATGCCGTCGTCTCCTCGTCGCTTCCATCACCGCTACCGTTACCGGCGCCGGTGGCCAGATCCTCAGCAGCGATGCGGTGCGGCCCGCGTTCGATTTCGGTACGTGCCCGGAAGAAGTACCCCTCGATGGTCTCGTCGTCCGTGGCGGTCGGCGTGCCGTAGAGGGGGAAGATGTGGATGGGCATCTCGTTGTTGAGATTCAGCTCGCACACGATGCATCGCTGCGCCTCCGGCGGCAGGTCGAATCGTTCGAGGAGGATGTCGACCCCGGCGTGGTAGGCACTGGATACCCGTGCGGCTGCCTGCTCGGCGAGCCGCAAGATTCGGGGATGGACGACGTCGACGATCTCGTAGCTGTCGCCACCGGAAGAGAGGTTCGCCTTGTAGTGCAGATACACCCGCCGTCCCGCTTCCGGAACGCTGTCCGGTGTCAGCCCGCGAAGTTCGAGGTGATGTTCGGTGAACGACGTGATGGTGATCGGGCAATGCCGGAGATAGGCATTGCCGGCGCGGATCTGGTTCTTCTGCTCGATCAGTTCGCGGATGCTGGACGTGCCGTCGCCGACGACGTTGGCCGGTACGCGGAGCATGGCGGCCACGGCGCGCCCGGCGATGGTCATGATGCGCAGATCGATGCCGGCGACCATCTCCTCGACCAGCAATCGGTGGTTGTATGTGAAGGCTTCGTCGGCCGCCGCCCTCAGTTCGGCCTCGTCCCAGACGTCGACGGTGACGCCCTTGCCCCCGCTCCCGGTGATCGGCTTGACGGCGACGGGCGGGCCGATCTGCTGGAACGCCGCGCTGGCCGTGTCCATGGTGCTGGCGATCTGGCCGCGTGCCACGGGGATCCCGTGCTGGGCGAGGACCTGCTTGGTGAGGAGCTTGTCATGGGTGAGCAAGCGGTCGAGCGCCGTCAGGGGCGAGGCCATGTTCTGGTAGAAGCCGACGGCATGTGAGCCGTTCCGGATGATCTGAGTCTGTTGGGTCAGCCGGACGACGTCGAGCCCGCGACGTCTGGCCGCGTCGGAGATGAGAGCGGCATCCAGCGCACGTTTCGCGACCTTGTGCCGGAGTTCGGGGAATTGGCGGTCGAGATTCCGGAGCTGGTCGAGAGCCTGGCTGATGCGCGCTTCCACCCCGGAGACACCGGCGCCGAGCCCGTCCTGTGCGGGAGGCACGCCAGCATGGCCGGGCTGGTCTACGTCACCGGCCTGGCCAGGTTGACTCGCGCGGTTGGAGGGATCGGGTGTGGCGGGCGGTTCGGATGTGGAGGGTGGAACGGAGTCTTGGGTGGTGTCACTCATGCTGACCGTCTGGGATCGGAAGGGACGATAGACGCCTGCGGGCGTCTGAAGACCGACTGTACTCGTGTTTATCGAATCGATACACATGAGTGCCATGTCCATGAGCTGGATTGTCAGCTTCATGACGGTTTGTCCACTTTTCTCCTCATTGCCGGACCCGTGCCTTCTCCCGGTCCGGCAGACGACGCTGCGTCGACGACACGCCGAGCATGACCTCCGGGCGCCCGGGCGGATCGCAGGACCTGTCGGGCGGCGCGGTGGGTGAAGGGGCAGGATGGGGTCATGAGCAGTGAGCGGTCTAGGCGGACGTTCGGCATGTGTGGACGCATGGGTGCCGAGAGCAACCAGCGTGTCGACGTCATGTCCAACCTCCTGGGGGGTATTCGCTCGCTCATCGATCAGCCGGCCGGGGCGTTGCGGGCGGATGCCGGTGCGGTGCGGTGGGTGTCATCGCCCCGGACGGCGGTGTCGTGGTCCCCGACACCGCTCCCGCAGAACCTGCCACAAGACGGCTTCGACGTCGCGGCCCGGCACGACGCGTTCTCCCTGGTCGTCGACGGTTTACAGGCGCGGTTGCACGGCGGCATCTCGGGCGCCGTGCCGGTCTACGTCGAATTGGACGGTGCGCCCGGCGACGGTGTGCATTTCTGTTCCCGCGCCGATCCCTTGATCCGGACGCGTACCCGCACCGTCCGGCCGGACTGGGATGCGTGGGCGCACATCCTCGCTGCCGGTGGCCCGCTGGAGGGCCGGACCACCGTCGACGGAATCCGGCGCTTGCTTCCGTGGGAGAGGATCACGATGGACGGCAGCGGCGCCACCACGATCACATCGGAAGGATGGCCGTGGCTCGATGTCGAGATCAGTGGGAACGCCGGTGTGGACCCGGTGCGCGACGCCCTGGCGGAGGCGGTCGGTCAGCTGGGCGCGCTGGGCGAGGTGTCCACGTTGCTCAGCGGCGGTTGGGATTCCCGCGTCCTGGCGGCGCTCGGCGCACGCGTCACGACGGTTCCGGTGACCGCCTGGACCACGTCGTCGGACACCGGAACCGTCCTGGAGGAACTGGTAGCCGCCAAGGTTGCCGAGACGTTGGGGATCGAACACAAACTCGTCCATCCGCGGCGCGATCAGTTCGGTCAGGACTTGGATCATTTCGTCCGCTCAGTGGATTACCAGACCTCGTTCCACGTGTGGCTCGTCCCGCTGGCACGCAGGCTGGTGGGTACGTCCGCGGCTGTCATGGACGGGCTCGGAGGAGGCCTCTTCGTCGGGGGAGCGTTCCCTGATGACGAGTCCGACGTGCCGGTTCTGGATCAGCGATTCGGGCGGATGGCCCGATATCTGCACGGAGCCGAGCAGATCCTGGACCCGCGGGTGGTGCACGAGATCCGGCACCGCACGCGGGAGAGCTTCGACAGCATCGCCAAACCACTCGTCGACCACCCATTCGCCAGCACGTTCACCGCCTATCTGACGCGGACGCTGCCCGGTATCAGCCTCGCGCCGTACGGGCTCGTGTCCGCAGCGGCGCCCGTCGCGACCCCGTTCGTCAGCGATGCCGTCGTTCGTGCGGCGCTGGCCATCCCGCCGGCGCAGCATGCTGAAGGGCAGCTGTACCCGGAGTTGCTGCGGCCATGGACACCCGAGCTGGTGGAACTCCCGACGGCGGCGGAGCAAACCCCCCGGATCCGTCGCCATCAGCGACGCGTGTCCTCACCCGAAGCGGCCGCGCATTTCCGGGAGCTGCTGCTGACGGAACCGGTCCGGCAGCTGCTGGCTCGAGAACTGGTCGACGCGGATCTCGACACCTGGATGCGGCATCTCGACAACACCCGTTCGCAGCATCTCATCCGGAGCCTGGCGACTCTCGCCCTGTGGTTGCGCAGGTATGCTCACGTGCTCGGCGACGTCAACGTCGACGGCCTTCTCGGCCGGGCATGACCGCCCCGGGCGGCGAGATGCCGGTGCATCTTGCAGACTGAAGCATTATGGCGTATTACCTGCCGCATCCTCTGGTGAAGTGGTTCGTCCTGGACGACGCGCTGCGACGGTACGAGCGGCGCGGAACCGTGCCTCGCCGGTGGTTGCGACCCGAGCGGGTCGTGCTGGTGCCGGGGCGAGCGGCCGGTGGTCCGGGCCAACTGAGCGGTGCGGTCGTTGATGTACTGACCGAATGCGAGGTCGCGGGGGCGCCGACGGTATTGCTGGCGGGCGAGATCGACGATCTCGACGCGCCGATCGCGGCCGTGTGCCGCTACGTCGCCAGCGATCGGCCAGAGGTCGTCGAGGAAGCCCGGCACCGGTACGGCCAGGAACGCGTCCACACCGTGGACTCGATCGAGGCCGCTCGCGCTCGCGCCTGGATCGGGCCGGTGCGAGCGGCAGCGGAGCGGGACGCCCGGCGACATCCGCGCCGGGACAGGAGACCTGGCTGGCTCAGGCCGCTGCGGACGGTATATGAAGGGATACGCCGTCGGGCGAGGAGCCCGGAGCGGGGACGGTCACGTTCACACATCAACGCTGAGTAGCGGAAGGTTCGATGACCAGTAGAACGACGAGGTTCGACGTCTTGATGGCCACCGACTGCCGGTTTCCCGGCGGCAACACGTCGAGTGTGGTCGAAGAGATCGAGGCACAGCACAGGGCCGGGTACCGGACCGGTCTGTTACATCTGCCGTCGCCCGTGCTCGGCAAGCCGCGCCCGTTCGCGCCGAAGCTTCGCACGATCCTCGATGAGGGCAAGGCCGAGCTGGTTCTCGGAGCCGACCGTGTCGAGGCCGGATTGCTTCTCGCCCGGCATCCCACCGTCTTCAGCGAGCCGCCGCGTGGCCTTCCGCAGCTGGACGTCGATCATGTCGTGCTGGCGGTGAACCAGGTCGCCAGTGACGATCGCGGAGTGATGCCCTACTACGACGTGCGGCACGTGCATCGCCAGATCGAACGCATGGCTGGCAAGGAGGCCACGTGGGCGCCGATCGGACCCCGTGTGCGCGAGTCGCTGGGCCACCATGCGGGGACGATCCCGATCCTCCCGTGGGATTGGGAAAACGTCATCGACGTCACCAATTGGCGGGTGGATCGCCCGTGTTTCGTCGCGGACCGTCCAGTGATCGGCCGGCACAGCCGTGGGCACTGGAGCAAGTGGCCGAACACGAAGGCCGACATCCTGGCCGCCTACCCGGCAGATCCCAGGTATCGGGTGCGAATCCTGGGGGGCACGCAGGCACCAGCCGAGATCCTCGACCGGATCCCGCCGAACTGGGTCGATCTCCCGTTCAACTCGATCCCCGCCCGGGACTTCCTCGCCACGATCGACTTCTTCGTCTACTTTCACCACCCGGGTCTGATTGAGGCTTTCGGCCGGGTGGTGCTGGAAGCGCTGGCGGCGGGAGCCGTCGTCGTCGGCCCGCGCTACCTGGAGCCGCTGTTCGGGGACGCGTGCCTGTACGGCACGCCGCAGGACGTTCGCCGGCACGTCGACGAGTTGTACGCCGACTGGGAGGGGTTCGCCGCTCGGTCGCAGGCGGGGGTCGAGCTGGCGCAGAAACGGTTCAGCTACGAGACGCATGCCGAACGTATCGCGACGCTGATCGGTGAGCCGTCCGGTGCACCGGCCACGGGCGGCACATCGAGGATTCCCGTTCCGGGAACGGGCAGGGGGTCGCGCCGGACGCCATGGCAGTCCCGGTCCGGGCGTCCTGACAAACGTGCGGGGGCCCCGCGCTCGGGTGACCCGGAGCAGCAGCAACCGACATTGGTCGTTGACCTGCGTTGGGACACGACGGACGCCCCGTTGCTGGATCGCGTCGTCGAACACGTGACGGCGGAGGGCGTCACGTGCGCCGTCGTCGTGCCGGCCTGGCGGGCATCGCAGCTGGGCGAGCAGGCGGCAACGGTGCCGGGCCGCGGCTCGGTTCGCTCGCGAATGGAACGCAAGGCTCGCCGCGAGACCAGAGGGGGCGAGGTCGCCGTCGAGACGTTCCCCTGGGTGCTGGCGGAGATGTCCGCCGGCGAGCGCCGCCAATACGTCGCTCACCGAATCTCGGGCCTGCTCGCCGCGCACCGCCCGGGCCGGATGGTGCTGGTCGATGGCAGTGCGCAGGACGTGCGGGTGGCGCTCGATGCGGCCCGCGGGTCCGGCATCGAGGCGCTGCGGGTGCAGCGCGAGATCGCACCACCCATGCCAGCCACCATGGGGCCCGTGGCAGGCGACGAGGCGAACGTCCCGCAGTGGCCGTTGCCCGACGGCTGGACCGTGGCGCGCCAGCCGGTGAGCGCGTCGCCGACGACCCGCTCTGGGCCGAGCGCGATGGCGCGGCTGCGCCGCAAGGCTCCGGCGCGAGTACGGATGTGGGCTCGCCGGAGGATGAGTGGCCTGCGCCAGGCACGGCTCCGGCTGCTGGAACGTCTCGCGCCGGCGTCGGGCGTGCTGTTGCTCGAAGCCAGCAAGGCGGAGCTGAGTCTGCCGGTGCGAGCTCCGATCACGCATCCGACACCGGACCGGCTGCCAATCGCGTTGCTCGTGGTCACCAGCACGGATGTGGACGCCGAGCCGACGCTGCGGGCGCTGGCCGAGCGTGCGCAGATCACCGCCGGGTTCCGCCCGGCGGTGCTGGCCCCGCCGGAATGGGTGGATGAGGCAGTCGGATTCGGGATCACCCTGGAGACCATGGTCGCGCGGCAGCAGTGGGATACGGCCCACGGCGACGGCTGGTCACAGTACCTGCGCCGGCGCGTGACCGAGACGTCCCAGGTGATCCATCCGACGATGGTGGCGTTCGTAGACCGTACGATCGATCCTGCGGGCGCTGCCGATGATACGGGGGAACCATCCGCCGTGCTCGATCTCATCGAGGCGGCCCGCACGCGTCGGCGTGCATGATCGAAAAGGGTAGAGGTAAGCCTGATGGGCAGAGTTCGTGAGGTAACTGTCTGGGGTCGAGGCAGGGCGCGAGTGGCGGCGCGGCGGGTGCGCAAGTTGCCCAAGCGCACCCGCCAGCGCTTCCGCAATGCGCGATTGCGCTGGACTGCGATCCGTAAGCTGATCAAGAAGGAGCGGGAGTGGGATGCCCCGCTGCGGCTGCGCCGGCCCCGGTGGTGGTTCAAGGGATTCCTCTCGCGCAGCGCGATCCTGTACGACCTGCCGCGCAACGATCCGGCCCAGTACATCTCGGACCTGCAACGCGTGTACCGCACGAAGCGCATGGTGCACGAGCGGCTACAGGACGTGATCAACAACAAGCTCACCACCCACCTGCTGCTCGGCACCATGGACATCCGCTCGGCCACCCTGCTGGGCGTGTACTGGCGGGGAGCCGTGCACCGGTTCCCGCACGAAGAACGGGTGGAGTTGCCGGCGTACCTGACCCGGCTGGCGCCCGAACAGCAAGTCTTCTTCAAGGTCCTGTCCGGTGCGGAGGGCAAGAACATCTTCGCGGTCAAACGGATCGGCGAGGACCGGTGGGCGGTGAACGGTCAAGAGTCCGACCTGGACGGCACGGTCGGTGTCTTTTACGCGCAGAGCCGCCCGCTCATTGTCGAGGAGGGATTGGAACAACATCCCAAGCAGGCCGCGCTGTTCCCGGATTCGGTCAACACCCTCCGCGTGTTGACGATGCTGGACGTGAACGACGAGCACCGGCCGTTCATCGCGGCAGCCGTCCAGCGGATCGGGACCGGACGGTCGGCGCCGGCGGACAACTGGAGCCGTGGCGGTTTGAGCGCGCGTATCGACATCGACACCGGCCAGCTTGGCAAGGCGACGAGACTGCCGAACACCGGCACCGTCGAGTGGTTCGACGCGCACCCGGACTCCGGCGCCCCGATCACCGGCATGGAGGTGCCCTATTGGCAGGAGGTACGTGACCTCGTCCTGCACTCGGCTCGGGTGCTGTCCTTCATGGAGTACATCGGCTGGGACATTGTCATCACCCCGGAGGGTCCCGTGGTCCTGGAGGCGAACATCAACACCGGGACGAACGTGTTGCAGGCACACCAGCCGTTGTTCACCGATCCCCGGGCCCGGGCGTACTACGCCGAACGGGGGGTCACGACCGACCTCGCGGTCGAGCCGCCGCCGGTCGACATCGACGAACCCATCTGATCGGCGCTTTCCGGCGCAGGCGGGCAGTGTCAAACCACTGCTAATCGGGCAAATCAGAGGCAATCTCCCATGATCAACGGCTAGTGGCGGAGTGAGGTAACCTTCGAGGAATGATGTCGCCGTTGCTCGGTGTGCTGGGCGGGATGGGGCCCGCCGCCACCGCCGACTTTCTCGCCAAGCTGGCCGCGCATACCCCCGCGACGCGCGACCAGGACCATATCGCGTCCATCGTGTACTCGGACCCGGCCACGCCCGACCGTTCCGACGCGATCCTCGCCGACGGAGAGGACCCGCTGCCCGCGATGTTCCGTGGCATCGCGTTCCTGGATGAGGCGGGCTGCGATCTCCTCGCGATCCCGTGTAACACCGCGCACCACTGGTACGATGATCTCGCAGCGGCCACCACGGTGCCGGTCGTGCACATCGTCGACGCCGTGGTCGCCCAGATCGAGCGGGAGGCGCCCGACGTCACGACCATCGGCCTGATGGCCACCGACGGGACGGTTCGTTCCGGCATCTATCAGAAGGTGCTGAGCCAGAGCGGGCGCACCGCGATCGACTTGACCGATCTCGGCCCGGACAATCCGGTGATGGCCGGAATCCGGGCGGTGAAGGCCGGATCGCTCGACGGCGCGCATGCCATCCTCACCAACGCGATCCGCGAACTGGTGGCCCGCGGTGCCCAGGGCATCGTCTATGGCTGTACGGACGTGTCCGCCGTGCTCGACATTCCTCCGGAGGGCGTAGAGATCAATGCATGGGATGCGGCCGACGCATTGGCCATCGCGTGCGTGAAGCGGCTCCGTGGTTGAGGGCTACGCCCGGATAGCTGGACGGCCGGATCGGCGGGCGAGCACGCGAGCCGACCAGGCGCGCGTGACCTGACCACCGCCAGCCCTTTACAATCGGCCAGGCGCACGCCAGCCGCCTGGTGTCGGGGCCGGCGGCGGCCACATTGATGAGATCATGACGAGAGGCACGGCATGGATCAATCCGGGCAGACGTTGACGATAGCCCGCGCTCACGCCGTCGCGTACCGAACAACCCAGGAAAGCCCCGGGAAGTCGAAGTCAGTGTCAAAGGGGAACTTCCTGGTCAAGCTGGAAGGCACCGGGCCGGACGGGGAACAGGTCGTGGGCCTCGGGGAAGCGCAGCCGCGGGGCGCCGAGACCGGTGATCGTGGCAGGATCTCCTGGGAATTCCTGCTGGCATGTGCACAGATGCTCGAAGGTCGGCCGTTGCCGCTGGCCGACCCGTCGTCTGCGCTGACAGCGGTGCGTGAGCTGATGGTCGAGTTCGAGGGCGTGGCGTCGACCTACGCGCCGCAGCCCGGGCGCGCCAGATCGATACGCAAGACCGTTCGGGGATGGGCGCGCCAGGTCGCCCGTCGCGCGGGCCGGATCGATGATCCCCGCCCGCTGCGCGGAACGCTCGCCGGCCTCGAGGCTGCCCTTCTGGACGTCGTCGCCCGCGGCTTGCAGCTGTCCGTGGCGGAACTTCTCGGTGTCCAGGCGGCCAAGGTGCCAGTGGCGGCGCCGTGGCGCACGAATGGCGGCATTGCCGAGCACATGATGTTGATCAAGGAAGCAAGCAACTCCGAGGCGGCGTCGAACGACGAACCCCTGTGGATCGATCTCGCTGGGGCGCTGACCCCACCGGAAGCGATGCAGTTCGTTCACGCGGTGGCCGATGCCGTGCGTGCGCGGGAACTTCCACGCCAGATCGTGCTGGAACAACCGGTACGCTCCCGTCACCGCCACCAGCTGCCCCAGTTGCAGCGCAAGGCGGACACGTTGGCTACCAGGTCGAACCGTTCCGGCGTCGACATCCGCATCATGGCGGGCACCAGCGTGTGGAGCCGCCAGGGACTGGAGCGGCTCGTCACCCGGGGTGGGTGTGGGGCACTGGACATCCGCCCGGCCGTCGTCGGTGGGCTGCTCACGAGCATCGAATTGGCTCAGGACGCCCTGGCGGCGAATCCGGACATACGGATCTATCTGAGCCAGCTCGAGGGTGGCACCGAGGTCTCTGCGGCCGCATTGCGCAACCTGGCAGTCGCGATGCCCCGCGTCGATGGTGTCATGATCGACGATGACACGACCGAGGTGACGGAGCCGGAGGGTCCGGGTTTCGGTGCCGGGATGCCCTACGAGACCATGGTCGATCAGATCACGGATATCACGTCGTTCCCGCCGGAGCCCACGGTCGACGAGCCGGGCATGACCCCGAACGTCTACGACGAAGTCCCGTTCCTGCAGCCACTCGGGCCGAACGGGACCAAGGGCCATTTGCTGGAACGTGAGGCTCTGGCGCTGGGCCTGTCCACGACCCGGTATTCCAAGGGCGCGTTCGTGGCCATGGACGGCGTGCACGACCCACTGCCGTTCAAGTGGAGCCGTTCGCCGCTGTCCAGTGCGGTATCGCTGGCGTTGTGCACCCACAAAGAGGCCACCCGGATGCGGCTGGCTCGTGCGGGCGTGCCCGTGCCGAAGGGACGCACGTTCGCGCATGGAGATTACGCGTCCGCCCGGAACTTCGCCGAACGCATCGGATATCCGGTGGTCGTCAAGCCGGCCATGGGAGTCCGCGGTATCGGTGTGGTCGCCAACATCCAGTCCGAGGACGAGCTTGATCGGGCCTTCCAGTATCTGGAGGACAGCAAGCTTGGCAGCCAGGACTTCATCGTCGAGCAACACGTGACGGGCCGCGACTACCGGATCGTCGTCGTCGGTGACGAGGTGATCGCGGCGATTCTGCGGGAACCGGCCTCCGTTGTCGGCAACGGCCAGCACTCCGTGGCCGAGCTGATGGTCCGCAAGAACCTGGTGCGTCGCCTCAACCCGCACCTGTGGGGGCGTCCGATCAAGTATGACGACGCGGCGCGCTACCAGCTGGAGCGGGCCGGCATGACGCTCGACTCCGTGCCGCCGGTCGGCCAGCGGGTGCTGCTGTCGAGCTCGTGCAGCCTGTCGCAAGGTGGGGACTCCATCGACGTGCTCGACGAGCTGCATCCGTCGATCAAAGAAGCGTGCGTCGACGCGGTGAAGGCCGTACCGGGCCTGGCGTTCTGTGGTGTCGACTTCCTCCTTGAAGATCACACCAAGCCGGTGGACACCCAGCAGGCCGGTATCTGCGAGCTCAACGCGCATGCCGCTATCGGAAATTGCGAATACCCGCTGTATGGCCAGCCCAGGGAAGTGGCGCGGACGTTGATGCAGGCCTGCGTGGAGCACTTCGATCTCGTCACCCGCGAGGAGCGTGCCGAGCGTCTCGCGCTGCAGCTCACTGTCCGGGGGCGGGTCACCGGTGTCGGCTACCGCGCCTGGATGAAACGGCGGGCCGAAACGTTCGGGCTCACAGGATGGGTCCGCAACATCAACGAGCGCACGGTCGAGGTGGTGCTCGTCGGACCCACGGCCGCGGCGAGCGCGCTGGCCGCTGGAGCCGTGTTGGGCTCGAAGAACGCCCTCCCCACCTCTGTCACGACCACCCACATCGAGCCGCCGGACCTCGACGGCTTCGAGATCGTCGAGCACGCGCCGCAGGAGCTGATCCATGTCGGTTGAACCGCTCCAGATGCCCGACCCGACGGCGTCGTCGCAGCTGGCGGCACCGATCCGGGATGGACACGAGATCCACCAGGCGGCCTTGCGGCACGGCCTGAACGTGGTGCTCTATCCACGCCAGGTCCTCATGGTCACCACGCCTGACGGTGAGCACGAGCTGTCGTTCATCCACGGGATACCCCAGTCGTCGACGCTCGCCGCGGTGACGTACGCGCAGGACAAGCGGATGCGTCGGGCGCACCTCGAACGCGCTGGCGTGCCGGTGCCCCGCGGTGCCACGTTCTCCGTGGGCCGGGGGCTGAACGATGCGAAGAATTTCGCCGAACGCATCGGTTACCCGATCGTGGTCAAACCGGCCATGGGTGACAACGCCATCGAGACGTTCCACAACGTGCTCGACGAAGATCAGTTCGACCGGGCGATCGATTACCTGCGGACCCCGCCAACCGAACGGGACACGTTCGTACGCTCCGCCTACGCGCTCACCGAGCTGCGCGAACCGGGTGAGGAAGAAGGACGTGTCGTCGTCCCGCCCGGGTACCGGTTCCTGATCGAGGAACAGGTCAAGGGCGAGTACATTCGGATACTGGTCGTCGGCGGCGAGGCGCGATCCGCGGTGCTGCTGCCGGTGCCTCCGAGCAGTATGGAATCGAGCGAGGCGGGCCAGGACGTATTCGACGAGCTGCACGCCACCGCGCGCCAGCTCGCTGCCGACGCGATTCGTGCCGTACCCGGGCTGACCGTGGGATTCGTCGATCTCGTGGTCACCGACCACCGGCATCCCGTTGCCGACCAGCATGCCTGGGTGGTGGAGCTTGGTGAGCGTCCCGGGCTGTCCGCTCAGGCCAGCGTGTCCGGCGAGCTCAGCCAGGCCGGAGGGGCGAGCATCCTGCGTCATCATGCCGGAGAACGTTCGATCGATCTTCCCGATCCGCAGGATGACGTCGCGGTGGAATTCCATGCGGCCGCCGTTCCCGACCTCGACGGTGCGGTCACCGTCATCGCCGAGATCGCCCGGAGCATGGAGCTGTCCGGTTACATCGAGATCACCGACCGGGTCGAAGGGATCGCCGACGGCGTGTTGCAGGGACCCGCACAGCACATCGCATGGCTCGCCGAGATGCTCGTGGACGGAACGCTCGCCGGGCACAGTGCGATGCTCGTGGAAGAGCGCCATCGCGAGCGCCAAGAGCTCGACACGTTCACCGTACGGTAGTGCCTTCTCGCCTCATTGCTGTCGACAGCGCGCACCAGGTCGCCGGGCGAACCACGAAGCGCCATCCAGCATGCATCACCCGACGCGTCGTGTCACACACGCGTCTACGATCGCCGCTGCGACGTCTCGCGTCTCTCCCTCCCACGGGAAATGATGCGCACCAATAGCAGGGCGGGAGTTGACCTCGATGATGATGTGGTTGTGCGGTGTGGCCGGCTGCGTGAAGTCCTCGGCGATAATGTCCACTCCTGCGATTCCTAGCTGGGGGAACGTGCGCTCGGCACGGCAGGCGATATCCACATACGAGGGATGTACATCGTCCGTGAGATCGATGCTGTCGGCTCCCGTGGAGAATCCGCCGCGGTGATCAAGGGTGACACGCTCACGCGGGGCCGGCACATGATCAGGATCACCAGTCAACGGGACCCTGTGTCCCGCGAGATGCGGATTGATCGCTCTGGCTCGGTTCTTCTCAGCAACTAGCTCGGCGACCGTCGAGTGACCATCGCCAATGACGTGGGCGGGCCTCCGGCCCACGACTGCCATGCACTCCCCATCGATCACGAGGAAACGCGCCTCGTCCCCGGATTGCTGCCGCTCGATGACCACGTGCAATCCACTCGCGGCGGACTGCCACGCGGCGTTGAGTTCCTCCTCGCTGGCCACGACGCCGACCCCGCGACCCTTCCCGGCGTTTGCCGGCTTCACTATGACGGGCCAGCCGATCTCACGAGCTTTCCGGATGGCCTCGCCGTACTCCGCAGGACGAAAGGATCCGCCCGACGCTACTGTCAATCCGGCCTCGCTGAGCAGTTTCCGGGTGTAGTCCTTCCGCGTCGTGAGTTCAGCGCCGATTGTCGAGGTGATGGTGCACCGGGTCATGTTCCACCCGAGGACGCGACCGTCGATGTCAACCACGAATGCTGCGCGGCGGAGCCATCGCGGCTTGTAACCGCGATGCATGACCTCAAGGGCAATCAGATGCGTGGACAGCTCGTAGTAGCCGAGCTCTACCTCACTTGCGGGCGGAAACGGCATCATGTCTCGCCGTCGAGGCGGAGGTCAGCGATCCCGTTGTCCCTCTCGTCGATGCCGAGTCGACGTCGGGTTGTCCATCCAGGTTCATGCATCAGAGGTTACATGACGTCTGAGAAAGTGGCCCTGGCGCCGCGTCATTACCGTGTGGAGCGGCATGTCGATTGTGGTAGGCGCGTAGACTGACGTGCTCGGCACGATCTCCGGGGTATCGTGGCTCCAACCCGTCAGCAAGTAAGGAAACGAGCAGGTTGGAACTCGGCGACGTATTGCTCACCGAGATCGCCGAGCGCAGTGATCCAGGGCCGCGGTCGAACCGGCCCATATGGCTGGGTGTCGTCGCCCGGCTGTGTGCCGATCACGGCGGCGAGCGATACGTCGGTGGTAGCGCGGTCACGTTGCCACCCGGCGCGCGTTCGCCGTGGAACGCACCAGACCTCGAACGCGAGATGAGCCGCGCGGTCCGGGATCTGATTGGATCGTCGCTCACGGCTGCCGAGGATCCCCTCGCCGTCGCCCACGGGATTGCTGGTTCCATCGAACGGAGCGTGTCCGGCAGTGTGGGCGACGCGGCGTTCGCGAGATGGCAGCGAACGGCCGTGGCAGGTGTGGCGGGAGCCGTGGAGGCCGGCACGCTCAACCTCCTCGCTCAGGCACGCGGCGAAGATCTTGCAGGTTTGCTCGGGGCGCGACGGGAGATCCCGCAGCGAACAGCCCGGACGCTAACGGCACGCGGTGACGTCGAGGAGCTCCGGCAGCAGGTGACCGCACAACACGGTCGCTACCCCGTGACGCGCCTGACCGGGCAGGGTAACCCCGAGTACGATCTCGAAACGGTCGCGGCCGTCGAGCAGGCCAACGTCGAGGCGGGGCACAGCACTCCGGTCTGGTTGGAGTGCTCGGGACGCTACGCGCCACACGACGCGGAGCAGCTTGTTGACGAGCTTGGCCAGATGCTGGCCAGCGGCCGCCTGACGTCCCGTGTCTATATCGAGCAGCCCATCCCCCGGTCACGGAGGTCCGAGCTGGCCGAGTTGACCCGCCGGGCATATGACCTCACCTGTCGAAGCGACGCAAACGATACCCCGGACCTGCGGATCATCCTCGACGAGAGCGTCGTCACTCCGGAGGAACTGGATTACTTCGGCGCGAACGGCATCGTCACCGGAGTCTCGGTCGACACGCGACGGGGCGTGAGCGCGGCCATGCGCATCGTGGAGCGGGCCGTCGAGTACAACCCCGATGCCACGATCGTCCTGTCCGGATCGCGGCAATCCACCGACCTGGAACGGGCAGTTATCGAGGCAATGGCCAGGGCACTGCCCAAGCTGGACTTCTACCTTCCCGGCCGCACGACGGTGCACCTGGCCGGCGACGGCAGTAGAACGTCTCCGAGCCTGGACCGGCTCGTCACCTGGATGGGCCGGGGCATCTGGGAACGCACCAGTCCGGCACCGGATCCGTGGCCGGCGCACACCCGGCACAACGAGTACGACGCCACCGGGCTCGAACCCCTGGGCAAGAACTCGCTCGACAGCTACCTGCTGGAGAACGCGGCCCGCCAGCTCGGACTGGCCACGGTGCGCTCGCGCGGCGTCGACTTCCACGTCGAGGATCGCGGCGGCAACGCCGTCGGCTTTCACTGCACCACGGGGCCGGCCACCAGCAGGTACGTCGCCAAGGTGTGCGATGACAAACAGATCACTCGCTCGCTTCTCGCTCGTGCCGGGGTGACCGTCCCGCAGGGACGCTCGTTCGCGGCGGCCGACTGGACCGGCGCCCGGGATTTCGCGCGTTCCCTCGGGTGGCCCGTCGTCGTGAAGCCGGTCGACGGCAAGGGTGGCTCGGGAGTCACGACGGGTATCGACGATCCCGGCGAGCTGCGCCGGGCGTTCTCGGCACTCGCTGCCCAGGGACGGCAGCAGATTATCGTCGAGACACACCTTCGGGGCGCCGATTACCGCTTCTTCGTCGTCGGTACCGAGGTGGTGTCCGTCGTCCAGCGCACCGCCAGCAGCGTGGTCGGCGACGGGCGCTCCACTGTCGCCGAGCTCATGATCGCGAAGAACCTCGCGCGGCTGCGGAACCCTCATCTGCGCAGCCGCCTGCTGTCACTGGGGGACGAGGAGCTGCACCTCCTCGACCGGCAGGACACGACGCCCGACTCGATACCTGGTACCGGCGAGCGCGTCATGCTGAGCACGGCCGGAAACATCGCCCGTGGAGGGGACAGCGTCGAAGTGCTGGACGGCACCCACCCCTCGCTGCGGGAGCTGGCCGTGCGAGCCGTCGCCGCCGTGCCGGGATTGCACCACGCGGGCGTCGACATCCTGGCCGAGGACCACCGGCTCCCGTTGGATCAGCAGGACGCCGGCGTGTGCGAGCTGAACGCGTTGCCGGCCATCACCACGCACCACTATCCGGCCATCGGCCCGCCCCGGGCCGTGTCACGGGCGCTGCTGGAGTACACCGCCGAGTCGTATGGCCTGATCACGAGTCGGCAGCCGGACACCGTGTCGGTCGCGATGCGAATCACGGGCACGGTGCAGGGCGTCGGCTACCGGCAGTGGTTCGGCGGGATCGCACGGGAGCTGGGCCTGAGCGGGTGGGTACGCAACGCCGCGAATCCCGATGTCGTCGAGGCGGGCGTCACGGGAGCGTGCGGACTCGTGTCCGCGCTGGCCGTTCAGGCGATCTTCGGGCCGGCCAAGGCCCAGCCGGAACTGGTCGAGACGCACGTCGTCGACGAGCGGCACGCCGGGGAGTTCCAGGCTGAGTGATCAGCCAGATGGCGAGCGTTGATCCGCACTGGAGGTGTCGGGTCCACGCGGTGCTGACCGTGCCGCTCGACTACCGTAGAACCCGTGCGGATCGTGTCGCTGCTGCCATCGGCTACCGAGATCCTGTTCGCCGTCGGCGCGGGTGACGACGTCGTCGGCGTGACGTTCGAGTGCGATCACCCGCCGCAGGCCCGCGACAGGCGGATCGTCTCGACAAGCGCGCTGCCCGAGGGTCTCGACGCGGCGGCGATCGACCGTGTCGTCGACGAGCGGATGGCCGCTGGTGACGATCTGTATCACCTCGACGAGGGCGCGCTGGCCGGCCTGGACGTCGACCTGGTGATCACCCAGGATCTCTGTGCGGTGTGTGCGGTCGACGTGTCCACCGTGCACGACGCGCTCGAGTACCTGCGCTGTTCCGCCGAGGTGCTGACCGTCGACCCGCAGACGCTGCCGGAGGTGCTGGAGTCGATCGTCACCATCGGGACCGCGACCGGCCGCCGCGAGCGGGGCGAGGAGCTGGCGGCGGCCTTACGCGCCCGGCTTGACACCGTAGGCCGCACGGTGCGCGACAGGCCGCGCGTTCCGGCGCTCGTCCTGGAGTGGACCGATCCGCCGTTCGCGCCGGGGCACTGGGTTCCCGACATGATCACGGCCGCGGGAGGCGAGTGTGTCCGGGGCCGCTCTGGTGCGAGATCGTTCCGGACCACCTGGGAGGACGTCGCCGCAGCCGGCGCCGAGGTGATCGTCTGCGCCCCGTGCGGATTCGGGCTAGACGCGTCGGCGCGGCTCACCGAGGAGATCGTGCGGCGCGCGGTGCTGCCGGAAGGCGCGCCGGTGTGGGCGGTGGATGCCAACGCCTCGTTCGCGCGCCCGGGACCGCGCGTCGTGGACGGGGTGGAGGCGCTCGCCGCGATTCTCCATCCGCAGGTGCTGGACGCCCCGGATCCTGCCTTCGCCCGGCGTATCCGCTGAGGTCCGATGACGCTGCCGATCCGCAGCTGGGCAGAGCAGCCGGGACGTGGACGCGGTGAGTTTCAGGCGTTATGTCCGCAGCTGGTCAAGATCAGCCGATCGGTGTCGTCGAGGCCGTCCGGACCGGCGGAGATGGTGGCCGAGCAGCGATACGTCGCGATGATCCGCCCGATCCGCGACCGGGCATATTCATCCCACGTCTGGTTCGCGTCGGCCCAGTGGTCCTTGGCGATGAGGAGTTCAGCCGGGTAACCGTACCGGCGCGGGGCGGCGAACGCCGGGGTGTCGAGGACGATGACGGGGCGGAAACCGGCCGTCAGGAGTTGTAGCTGCGCGATCTCGTCGACGACGGGTTCGGCTCGCTCGGCGGGTATTCCGAGCATGAGGATCACGACGACGGGAAGCCGTTCGGTGCCGACACCCCCCAGGACGTTGCCAGGGGCCACGTCGAGCGGGACGGATTGGGACGCGTCGACGTCGAAGACCCGCTTGACCAGGGAACGGACGCTGGGGCTCTGCCTGATCCGGGGCAGTAGCGCGCGTCTGGCATAGCGGTATCCGGGCAGGCGCCGTACGTAGCGGCCCGCCTTGCGCACCTTGGGGTTCGTGACCACGGCCCTACCCTACTGGCGGTCCGGCCCGCTGGACTCGTGAGCCGGCCGGATGCCCGAGCACGTGCACACCGGCCCCCGTGATGACCGATTCGGATGCTTCACTGCCGTGCCGCCGTCTCGGCAAGTTCTGCGATGTGCTCGGCCGCCTCTCCGGCGCCGTTGCCGGGATCGATGTCGCGTACCCGTTCGACCATCCGCGAGCCGTGTTCGAGGAGGTCGGCGATCAGCGGTTTGGCGCCGTCGACCGAGATCGATGCGAGCTGATGCGCGAACCCGTGCCCGGCAGCGAACCTGGTCCGGCTGGCTTGGTCGTCCAGCGCGGTGGACTGGTTGGGCACGAACAGGCTCGGCACGCCAAAACGCAACAGCTCGTGAAAGGAGTTGTATCCGGCGGCGCTGATCGCCACGTCGAACGCGCGGAAGTAGCGAGACAGCGGATACGTGCGCACCACGTGGACATCGGGATGCTCGCCACCCTGCATGGCGATCTCGGCGCGGGTCACGCACACCTCGACCCCGAGCGCACGCAGCGCGGCGATGGATGCTCCGACATCCCCGCTGGTGTCGTTGATGTTCCCGGCTCCGAGGGACACCAGGGCCATGGGCACATCCCCGGCCAGGCCGAGAGCGGCGCGTGCCGCGTCGCGGCCGTCGAGGTCGTCTCGATCGAGCAGGGTCACAGGCCCGATTCGCTGTGCCGCCGCCTTGGCGGTGGCTCCGCGGTCCAGCTCGGCGGCGAGATCGCCGGGCTGCACGACGAGGTCGAACCAGTCCGCCTTGCCGAGCCGGTCGTCCCCGATGCCGGGCTTCCACATGCCACGGCGGGACCAGACCCAGCGCACGTATGGGAACGCTTCACGCACGAGCGGGATGCCCTCGTACGGCCACGTGCCGTCGAATACCACGACGCCGGGCTGGATGCGTTCCACGGTCTGCGAGACACTCTCGGCAAAGTACGCGTGCCAGCGCCGTGGGGCCAGACCCGTAGCGTCCATGGACGGCAGGTATTCGAACGGATAGCCATACGTGGCGACGACGGGCACGGCTTGCGAGAGCGACAGGAAGTGGGGCTCGATCTCCCGCTCGGCGCGGGTGGCATAGGCGAGCAGCCGGGTCAGGTGTCCCATGCCCGAGCCGTTGCTCGAGATGAAAAGAACCCGGGGGCGGGTGGAGTCGGCGCTTGCCCGGGCATGCCCCCCGCGGGATCGTTGCGAGACCGGCGCTGCCGGAGCATCCTGACCGGTGCCGTCGGTGCCGTCGGTGCCGTCGGTGCCGTCGGTGCCGTCGGTGGCCTCGGTGGTCGCTGTTGTGCCGGTGGTGCCGGTGCCGGGGGCGCCGGCGCTGCGGGCGTCGGTGTCGTGTTCCCTGGTGCCGGCCGAACCGGATGGCTCACCGATCAGCTCGGTCAGCCGGGCGGCATGAGCCTCGTAGCCGAACCGGGCGCGTACGGCATCGATCGCGTGCCTGACCTGTGCCTCGTAGGCGTCGCGAGCTGCATAGAGTTCATCGATGACGCGGTGCACCTCGTGCGGTTCGGCGTAGATCGCGGCATCGCCGAACAGTTCTTCGAAACTCGGCGGCAGGATGGCGGGAACGCCGCTGGCGAGTGCCTCGATGATGGTGCGGCCAAACGCCTCCACCCACTGAGGGTCGTGATAGTAGACGAAGAAATCCAGTCCGGCGAGGAACTCCTTCGGCGACATCGCGCCGAACTCGTGCACCTCCCACGACGCGGGTAGCTGACCGAGTAGATCCGCTGCCGGCTCCGCTCCACCCAGGACCCGCACGATCCAGGAGCCGTCTACCGGGTAGACGGCTCGCAGCGTCTCCGCGTCACGTGGCCACTTCTGGGGTGACGAGCGGCTGTGGCGGCCGATCACGGGCCGGTCCGCGCACCACCCGGACCGCTCGGTGATCCAGTCGTCCACGTTGATGATGTTCACCCAGTCGGTGTCGAGCAGGCATGCCGAGTCGATACGGCCGGAGATCGCGGAGCGCACGCTGGGTCCGATCGGTGCCCAGAGCGGCTCCTGGCCGAAGTGGTGCTCGGTGATGCGGTGCACCTCTTCCGGCTGGTAATGCTCGTGGCCGTCGATGTCGCGTGGCGCGGCGTTGGCCACGATGACGACGTGCTCGGCCTCGATAGGTGGAAGCTGGCCGGCGGCGTCCTGCAAGACTGCCGGGTGCCGGATCACGACGACGCGGGCTCGGACCCGGGAGGGCTGGACGAGCAAGCGCGCGCGTCCGCTCTCGACGTCCTGCCTGATCTGCGGGTTGATCGGGGAGACCTTGGCTACCAGGGGACCGTCGAGGTGGAGCAGGGCCGTGGAGAACCCGGCGGTGTGCTGGGCTTTGATCTCCTCCGCGATGCTGTGCGACGTTCCCCCGGCAAACCGTAGGTCGGACACCGACAGCACGTCGACGGCGGTCGTATCGGTTCGAGACACGGGAGACGATGATGCCATGACACCTCCGGCATCACGACCTACCCTCCACCTGCTGATCATGAACACTTGCCGTTCTCTGAGGTCAGTTAGTGTTCATGATCATCGGCGGTGGGTGCGGGGGTGGGAACGACCGTGGTGACCCGCTCGGCGGCGGTCCGGTTGTCGCGGCCCGCCGTCTCCTCGTTCTGGACCAGCACCGCCGAACCGCTCACGACTAGCGGCACCAGGAAGGCATCGACGACGGCTGCCCGAACGTCGCTGGCGGGTACGAGCAACCGTGCCTCCGGGCCTATCCCGAGCTGCTTGGCCCGCTCGCGTGCGTGCTCGACCAGCCCGCCGAGCGTGTGCACGGCGCCGCCCGCCTCGAGTGCTGGTTCGTCCGCGGATGGCGGCACGTATGCGACGAGCTCGTCCGCATGGCCGGGAACCTCGACGGCGTAGTCGAGCACGCCGATGGGCAGCGGGTCGGCGAACCGGGCGCCCATCGGGCGCAGCGAGTGGGCGATCACGTCGTCGACGTCCGAGGCAGCCGCGTCCTCCAGCGAATCGGGACCGGTGACGACGGCGGCGGCATCGTCGATGGAATCCGTCAGGCACGCTCCGACCGCCCAGCACGCGCCCGCCCAGACGAGTGCCTGCCAGTGGGGCGGCAAGAGCAGCGCGACGCGAGCGCCGGCGTCGGCAGCCAGGTCGTCGCGCAGCAGCCCGGCGGTCTTGGCGACCCAGTTGTCGAAGGTGGCGACGGAGAGCTCGACCCGTTCTCCGGTGGCGTCGTCATAGTACGTGACGAACGGCCGCGAGCCGTCGCGTTGCAGCTCGTGGCGCAGCAGCTCGTAGGGAGTCGTGACCATATGTGCGAGGTTACGCGTCCGGTGCGACACGCGCTGCTCGTGGGCAAGTATCCGGTTGGTCCCATTCTCCGTCGCGCGTGCGTCGTATACGAGTGTCAGCGTACGGTGACGACGTCATTGACCGGGTAGCCGGGGTGCTCGGCGGGAGCGACGGCCGGATATCCGGCGACGACGACACCGACTGGCCGCCAGCCGCCGGGAAGCGCGAGCGCCGTCGGGACCGCGGACTCCACGGCGCCAGGGGGAAGGAGCCATGTCGCACCGATCCCGTCGGCGGCGAGCGTGATGAGCAGGTTCTCGACCGCGGCGCCCGCGCCGAGCATGCGCGCCGCATCCGGTACTTGCGCGCCGGCCGGTCCCTCGAGCAGGCAGGGCACCATGACGAGGGGAGCGGACGCCACCAGATCGGCGGAAACGTGCTCCTCGGTTCCCGGCTCGCGCAGTGCGCGCACCAGCGCCTGCCGTGCCGCCCCGGTTTCGACCGACACGACCCGGAGGGGCGGCTCCGTGCTTGGTGACTGCGCGTCCGTGGTACCGGTTGCGGGAACCGGCGCGGTGAGGGCGGCGGCGACGGCGCGGTGCACGATGGCCGGCTCGACGGGCGCCGAGCTGAACTCGCGTACCGTGCGCCGGCTGACCACGGCCTCGCGCATGGCTTCCGGCGTGCCGAGGCGGAAGCGATCTTCCGACGACGGCCGGACCAGCACCGATGCGCCCCGGTCGGGCTCACCGGACTCGTCCACGTGGTCGGGCAGGACCACGTGGGCAAGTCCGCGCACCACCGCGACGGGAACGCCCGCCAGCTTGCTGCGGACCAGCTCGGAGGCGGACGCGAGCTCGTCGGCCACGGCCACCACGGTCATGCCGAGATCGTTGCCATACTGATCGACCTGGCCGCGCAGGTCGTCCAGTGCGCGAATGCCGGCAGCGCCGACGGCCATGTCGACGACGCCGTCGCGCCAGGCCCGTCCCGCGGTATCCGTGAGGATCACGCCGACGCGAACCCCGAACCGGGCACGTAGCCCGTCGCGAATCCGGCGGGCCGACGCGTCGGGGTCCACGGGCAGGAGGGCGACGGTGCCGGCCTCGACGTTGGAGGCGTCGACGCCGGCCGCTGCCATGACGAAGCCGTGGCGGGTCTCGACAATCCGGGTTCGCCCTCGCGGGCTCGTCCACTCCGAGACCGTGCGCACGGCCTCGGCGTCGATCGCTGCCTCGCGGTCCGTTCCCGCTGTGATCCGTCCTTCGGCCTTGCTGACGATCTTGCTGGTCACGACGACGACGTCGCCATCGGAGAGCTGGGGCGGTGCCGGGCGGTCGCCGGACGTGTGGTCGCCGGGGGCGCGCTCCAGGTCCTCCAGGGCCTTCGCGAGCAGGCCGACGAGATCGTCGCCCGGGCGAACCTCGGGTATGCCGGGAACTCCCCAGACGTCGAAACGGGGGATCGAGTTCACGTGCGCCTCCATTCGTCCCGAAACGCCGATCACGCGTCCTGGCGCCGGGAGCTCCAGGCGAGATCGAGGGCCTCGCGTGCCATGGCCGCGGCGGCCTCGACGTCGTGCATGAGCAAGGGCACCGCCCGGCACCGCAGGTGTCCTTCCGTGCGCAGCGCCTCGATGCCGGCGACGGAATCGGCGTCCGAGGTGTCGACCAGCCAGCCGTCGAGGATGTCGCGGAACATCCCGGCCACTCCTGCGGCGCTGACCTCCACTCCGGTCGACCGGAGCGTGGCACCGGCCATGCCCCGTACCGGAGCGGCACCGATGATGGGCGAGAGCCCGACCACGGGCGCGTCCGTGCTTGCCACCGCCTCGCGTACGCCGGGTACGGAGAGGATCGGTCCGATGCTGACGACGGGATTCGACGGAGGCAGTATGACGACGTCGGCGTTGGTGATCGCCTCGATGACGCCGGGTGCCGGCGTGGCAGAGTCAATGCCGACGAACATGATGCGCGCGGCCGCGATCCGGGCGTGCCATCGTACCCACCATTCCTGGAAGTGGATGGCACGCATCCCGGTGTCGTCAGCGACGACGACGTGGGTTTCCACTCGCTCGTCGGTCACGGGCAGGAGGCGCACCCCGGGCCGCCAGCGATCACAGAGTGCCTCGGTCACGGCGGACAGCGGATATCCCGCCGAGAGCATCTGAGTACGCACGATGTGCGTCGCGATGTCGCGATCTCCCAGGGTGAACCATTGCGGGTGGGCGCCGTAGGCGGCGAGCTCCTCGGCTACGGAGAACGTTTCGTCCTCCCGGCCCCAGCCTTGCTCTTCGTTGATGCCACCACCGAGCGTGTACATGACCGTGTCGAGATCAGGGCTCACGTGCAGGCCGTGCAAGGTGATGTCGTCGGCGACGTTGCCGATGACGGTGATATCCGCATCCGGTACGGCGTGCAAGAGACCGCGCAGAAACCGTGCTCCCCCGATGCCGCCGGCGAGGGCGGTAATGCTCAGCATGCTCCGAAGCTACCTTGCCGGTCGCTTCCACTGCCGCCCCGGCTCTCCCTTGTCTCTCCCTCCCATGATCATGAACATAAAGGGGCCAGTGAGGCCAGTTAGTGTTCATGATCATGGGAGGGAGTGGGTACTGCGGCGTCGACGTGCTGTTCGGGTGGGCCGCTCGACGGTGAGGGGATCGGTCACATACATGAACCGAAGATATTTAGCACGATTCGGCTTGACGCGCACGTATTCCAGCCATGTAATTTCGTACGTGTCGTAAGGTGTTCCGTGGCTTCGACCACCGCGGTACGCCACGGGGGCCGGTTCCCCGAGGGAGCCGGGAGCGGTCGAAGGAGGCGAGCCATGTGACTGAGTGGGAAGAGCTCAACCTCCTGCTCGAAGTTGTTGGTGAGGAGGAAACCAGCTGGCAGGAGCGGGCGCTGTGCGCCCAGACCGATCCGGAGGCGTTCTTCCCGGAGAAGGGCGGCTCGACTCGCGAAGCGAAACGAGTCTGCCTTTCTTGTGAGGTGAAAGCCGAGTGTCTCGAATATGCCTTGGCTAATGACGAACGTTTCGGTATCTGGGGCGGACTGTCCGAGCGCGAACGGCGTAAGTTGAAGAAACGAGCGGGCTAGGGCCTGTCTCCTCGGATCCGGCACGCGGTAGCCGGGCTGGACCCGAGGAGACAGCTCAGCTGTCATGCGGGATCTGTCACTTCATAGCCGGCCTCGTCCACCGCGGCGCGAATGTCATCGGGATCGAGCGGGCCGGAGCTGACGACGGTGACGTTCCCGCTGTTCAGGTCGATCCGAACGTCGGATACTCCGTTGATCTTGGAAACTTCTGAGGTCACGGCCGACACGCAATGTTCGCAGGTCATGCCGGTGACGGTGTAGGTCGACGTGGTCATCGTGCTGTCCTCCCACGGCGTGGTCGGGTTCGGTGCGCGTTCCGTGTTCGTTATCGCCGCCGCCCGTGTCGAACGGCCGGGTGTCACGAACGAACGAGGCGAGCGATCGCGTCTTGTGCTTCGCGGACCTTCTCGTCTGCTTCGGGCCCGCCCGTGCGCGCGGCGTCGACGACGCACGTGGCGAGGTGATTGTCGAGAAGTTCGAGCGAGAACGACTGCAACGCGCGAGTGGCTGCCGTGACTTGAGTCAGGATGTCGATACAATACTGATCGTCTTCGATCATTCGCTGCAAGCCCCTGACCTGGCCTTCGATGCGTCGAAGGCGCATCAGGTGCCGGTCCTTGTCCTTCTCGTAACTGGTCATCGTGCTCCTCCACGTCAGGCCGGGTCCCTCGGCGTCCACTATACCCCCCTAGGGTAAGCGCGTCCTGGCGAGCCGTCGCCGGTACGTGCCGCTGCCGCTCCATGTCTCAGCTCGCCACCATCTGGTGCGGCTCATGTCCCCGTTTCGGCGTAAGGTTGGCGATCGGCGTACCAGTACGCGAGTAGCTGGTCCCCGAGAACTGACGACATCTGGAACCGACGAGGCATGGCAACCGACCGATTCATCTCAACCGCCAGTACGGCCGGGCATGGCGCCCGAGCGGTGGGCGCTGCCGACGGCGACGTCGCTGACGGCTCGGCCGACATCTATGCCACCACTGCAGGTGGGGCCGACGCCGCCCTCGACGCGTTCGCGGCCGTGCCGGCCGACGAAGCGCCAGTCGGGCCGCGGCAGCTACAGGAACATGACGTGACCGCGATCCTCGTGGCGCACAACGGTTCCCGGTGGCTTCCCCGCGTCCTCGAAAGCCTCGCGGAACTGACGTATCGGCCAGACCGAATGATCGCCGTGGACACGGGCAGCAGCGACGACACGTCTCAGCAGCTGACGACGGTGCTCGGCGCGCCCGCTGTGGTATCCGCGCCGCGGTCGACGGGGTTCGGCGCTGCGGTGGCTCGGGGCTTGCACGAGTCCGACGAGGCGACCACGTCGTCGACCTTCACCTCGTGGCCTGCTGCCGAGCGCACGGAATGGATCTGGCTGCTGCACGACGACAGCGCACCGGCCCCGGACGCGTTGCGCCAGCTACTTGAGGCGGCCGTACGTCGCCCAGATGCGGGTGTGATCGGCCCGAAGGTGGTCAGTTGGAAGGGCGATCGCCAGCTCTTGGAGGTCGGCCTGACCATCACCGGCGGTGGGCGACGGCATACCGGACTCGACCGGCGCGAGTACGACCAAGGCCAGCATGACCACATCAGGGACGTGCTGGCGGTCGGCAGCGCCGGGATGCTCGTACGGCGGGACGTGTGGGACGAGCTGGGCGGATTCGACTCCGTCCTGTCGGTCTTCCGGGACGACCTCGACTTTGGCTGGCGGGTCAACCAGGCAGACTACCCCGTCATACTCGCTCCGAAAGCCGTGATCTACCACGCCGAGGCCGCGGCACATGGCCGGCGGCGCCTCGGCGCCACCCGCCACCGTGCACATCTGGCCGATCGGCGAAACGCGCTCTACGTCCTGCTCGTGAACTCGCCGCTGCGGTGGCTGCCGTTGCTGATCCTGCGAGTGTTGTTCGGCGGTGTCGGGCGTTCGCTGAGCTTCCTGTTCGGTAAGCAGCCCGCGCTCGCACTGGAGGAGCTCGGGGCGGTGTTCGCCGTGCTGTTCCGGCCGGACCGGATGATCCGCGGGCGAGCTCGACGGCGCAGTAACCGGCGCCGATCACACGTCCAGATGCGTCCCCTGTTTCCTCCCCGAGGCCAGCAGCTGCGAAACGCTGGCGAGAGCATCCTCGGCGTACTGACCGGATCTGGCGCGGGATCCGACATGTCCGGCGCGCATCGCCGGATGGGTGCGGTCGATGGTGTGGACGATGATGACGACGAGATCCCGGGAACCGACGACACGTTCTTGATCCGGTTGCTGCTGCACCCGCTGGTCCTGAGCACGGTCGCGTTGGTGCTCATCACCATCATCGCGGTTCGGGAGCTGATCGGCGCGGGTCGTCTCATCGGTGGCGCCCTGTTGCCCGTGGTGGGTGACCCCGCGGCGCTCTGGCAGATGTACACCGAGTCCTGGCATGGTGTCGGGCTGGGCAGCCCGACACCCGCCCCGCCGTATCTGGCCGTCGTTGCCACCGTCGCCACGGTGGTGCGCAGCGCGACGCTGGCGGTGGACCTCCTCGTGCTGGCCTCCGTTCCCCTGGCGGGAATCTCTGCCTACCTCCTGCTGCGCAGGCTGGTGAGCGGGCGTTGGCTGCGGTTGTGGGGATCGGTCACCTACGCGCTGCTGCCGGCCCTCACCGGCGCGATCGCCGCCGGCCGGCTCGGAACGATCGTCGCCGCGGTGCTCACCCCGCTGCTGGTGCTCGCGCTCTACCGCACGCTCGGAAAGCCGGGCGAGCCCGGGCCGTTCCGCGCGGCATGGAGCGCCGGATTGATTCTCGCTGCCATGGCCGCCTTCGTGCCGCTGGCGTGGTTGCTGGTACTCGCGTTGAGCGCGCTCGGGTTGGCGACGGTCTACCGAGATCGGACAACGGCCCTGCGCTTGCTGGTGACACTCGGCGTCACGCCGGTGGTGCTCGTGCCGTGGAGCGGCACCGTTCTGCGGGATCCGATCCTGCTCTTCACCGAGGCGGGAATGCCCGGACCCGGCCTATCCACCGATGCGCTGGAGCCGTGGTCGCTCCTGCTGCAATCTCCGGGCGGGCCCGGGGGTGCGCCGTTCTGGCTCGGTGCCGGACTGCTCTTCGCGGGCTGGGCGGCATTGTTCCGTGCGGATCGGCGCCAGGTGGTGATGACGGCATGGGCTGTCGCCGGAGTTGCCCTGGTGCTCGGCTTGATCGTTTCTAGGCTCCCGGTGACCGGACCCACGCTGCAGGCGCCGGTGTCCGGATGGCCGGGTTACCCGGCCATCGTCGTCAGCGGGGCGTTGATCATTGCTGCGGCCGTCGCGGGCGACGGTGTGCGAGGCTGGCTGGCGGGTACCACGTTCGGCTGGCGCCAGCCGCTGGTGGCCGTGGCTACCGCCGGCGCCGTCCTCGTACCCGTCCTCGGTGCCGGTTGGTGGGTGACCCGAGGTGCCGACGAGCCCCTGGAACGCCGTGATTCGGAGGTGCTGCCGGCGTACATCGCGGACGAAGCCCAGCAGCCGGAACGCATCCGCACGCTGGTGCTCAACCGCAGGGACGGGCAGGTCACGTATGCACTGCTACGTTCGTCCGGGCCACGGCTCGGTGACGCCGAGTCGGGTCCGCCCGCCGAGCAGTATCAGGCGCTCGACGACGTCGTCGCCGACCTCGTTTCGGGACGTGGCGGAACGGACGGTGCCCGGCTGGCCGAGTTCGCCGCGAAGTATGTCTACTTGCCTGCGCCGGCTGATCAGGACCTTGCCGACACCCTGGACACCGTTCCGGGACTGGTCCGGGCCAGCGCTCCGGAGGACGCGGCCATGTGGCGTGTCGATCACCCTGTGGGCCGGCTCTGGGTCGCCGAGCCCGAGCCCGACGAGGAGGACGCGGAGGAAGCGGACGCGGAGCCTTTCATCGTGGACAGCGAGGCCATCGATGCGAGCACCATAGTGCCGGACGGGGCCGAAGGCAGGACCCTCGTCCTGGCCGAGCGCGCCCATGCGGGATGGTCGGCGACGCTGGATGGCCGCCCGCTGGAGCGGGTGGAATACGACGGCTGGGCCCAGGGCTTCGTTCTCGGCCCCGCGGGCGGTGAACTCGAGCTGTCACACGAAGGGACGCGCCGCGCCGGGGTGCTGCTCATCCAGCTCGGCGTCGTGGTCTTCGTCGCCGTTCTCGCGCTGCCGGGGATGCGTCGGCAGAAGGGCGCTGTCGAAGACGCATCGGAGATCGATCCCGAAGAGCCCACGTCGCCCGACCTTCCGGCGGTCTCGACCGAGCCGAGCGCCCCTGGCGGTGCGGAGTGGGCCCAACCGGAACATGCTGGAGCAGGGCATCGGGACGAACCAGCCGGGGTCGCTGGCGTGGCAGGTGCCGGGGAAAGCTCGGACTGGCCACTACCGCCGCCGCAGGCAAACCCGGTTGCCCGGCCGGGCGGAACCGGGCAGTTTGCGGGACCGCCCGCCGCGGAGCCGTCTCCTCCCGCAGACGAGGCGCCGGAATCGACCACCGGTGGTGGCCATTACCGGGGGCGCCGGGCCGCGCGAAAGGCGAGCGAGGACGAACAGACGGCCGAGGAACGCAACTATCAAGGCCGCCGCGCGGCCGGCCGCCGTGCCGCCGGCAGGCGGGCGCGCGGTCGTGGGGACGGTGAACGGTGATGCGTAGTGGCCTGACCGCCGCGTCCGTGGCTGCGGGTGTCGCCGGTGTCATCGCCGCGGCAAGCTTGGTGGGCGCTCCCGAGTCGGTTGTCGAAGAACATCCCGAGGTCCGCGAGCCGGTCGTGCGTACGTCGCTGGTCTGCCCGTTCATCGGCGGTGAGGAAGAAGGGGCGGCACACGTGGGTGTGCTCGCGCTGGCTGGAGTGGACGCGGTCGACGACGATCAGGGCCCCATCGAGGCGCGAGCGCTCGATGCCGCGCCGGAGCCCGGCGAGGCGGACGACGACTCGGGGGACGGCGACGACTCGGGCGATGGCGACGAGAATTCGGAGGGGGACGGGGATGACGTCTCGCTCCCGGAGCCGATGCTGACCGTCGATGAGCGAGGCGCTCTCGGCGTCACCGACGTGGACATGGACGAGCCGGCGGCCGTGGCTGTCGAAGGCGAGGGCGCCCTCGCGCCGGGGCTGAGCGCCGAGCAGTCGCTGCTGATGAGTGAGGTCGATCTGCGTGGTCTGAGTACCAGCTCGTGTACCCGAGCATCGCGCGAGCACTGGCTCGTCGGCGGTTCCGGGCAAGTCGGTGAGCGGGGGCGCCTGGTGCTGTCCAATCCGACGTCCGTCGGGGCGGTCGTGGATATCGAGCTGTGGGACGAGGCAGGTCCGATCGATGCTCCGGCGACAGAAGACATCGGAATTCCGCCGCGCAGCTACCAGGTCCTGCTGCTCGAAGCGCTGGCGCCGGAAGCCGAGCGTGTCGGTGCACACGTCTCCACCAGCCAGGGCCGTGTCTCGGCGGCGCTGGAGATGCGGGAGAGCGATGAAACCACGCCGCTCGGCATGAGCTTCGTTCCGCCTGCGGTCGAACCGGACAACCGGGTGGTGATTCCCGGTGTGCCCGATCACGGGGAGCGGGTCCTGCGTATCCTCGCGCCGGGCGATACCGACGCGATCGTGTCGTTGCGGATGTTCGGACCGAACGGGCCGTTCACTCCCGTCGAGCACGATGTCGTGACCGTCCCAGCGGGAAGCGTCTTCGAGGTTCCGCTCGAAGGAAACGAGGAACCGGTTGCCGTCGAGCTGGACAGCGACCAGCCGATCACGGCCTCGGTGCGAGTCGTGGAAGAAGCCGACGACGGACTTCCCGATATCGCGTTCACGTCCGCGGCTCCGCCGCTGGACGGGCCGGCGGCACTCCTGCTGGGCGGGGCGTCGGAATCGGATACGACGTCGTTGCATGTCAGTTCCACCGGGGAGAGTCCGAGCCGGGTCGACGTCGCCTTCCTGGACGAGGAGGGTGAGGTCGCTGAGGAAGAGACTCTCGATATCTCGGGCGGGGCAACGGAGACGATCGAATTGGAAGCGCCGGGAGACGCGTCGTTCGCCACGGCCGTGGTGGATCCGGGACAGTCCGGCTCGGTCGTCGTCGCCCGGGAGATCTCGGCGAGTCGTGACGACGGCGCTTACCTGGATCTGATGCCAGCGTGGCCGCCCGTCATCGACGTGAATGTGCCCCGCGTCGTCGGTGAGCTGCCCGGCGTGCTCGATCCCACCGAGGAGTGACCCGGAACCCGCTGGGATTCAGTGATTCTTGCCGTATGAGGGATCGACGTCTTCCGGCTCGACGCCGAACATCTCGGCGATCTGCTCGACCACCACGTCGTTGACGAGTTCCCGTAACCCCTGCACGCTAATAGCGCGAGTCTCGATCGGGCGACGGAAGATGACGATCCGGGCGGGAAGCGGGCCGGTGCTGGCGAACGCCCGGGCCAGCGGCACCCAGTCGTGGGTCCAGTCGTCGAGCGTCGGGACGTCCTCGACTGCGAACTCGATCTTGGCTAGCTGTTCCCGCCATTCCCTGGTGAGGCGCTCGATGCTGGCTATCACGAGATCATCGAAGCGCTGAGCGCGGGAACGGCGCATCGGCGAGTCTCGCGGCACGAGGGGTGATCGCAGGCCTCGGCCGTGGCGGTCCCGACGGGCAGGCGGGAGCGCGTGACCCACGGTTTCGGCTGCCAAGTGGGGACGTTGCCTCACGCTTGCAGACTAGCAAGCTTCGCGACGTGACGATCGGTATGTCGAGAGGAGCATGGCGTGCCGCGCGGACGCCGGCACGGTCGGGACGTTAACCTGGCTAACTGTGAGCCCCATGCGTCGCTGTTCCCGATCGGCCTGCGCTCAGCCGGCCGTGGCGACGCTCACGTACGTCTATGCCGATTCCACGGCTGTCGTCGGACCGCTCGCCACTTACGCTGAGCCGCATACATACGATCTCTGCGCTGAACATTCCGAACGCCTCGTTGCTCCTCGGGGGTGGGAAGTCATCCGGTTGCAGCCCGATCCCGAGGTGTCGAAGCCGAGTAGCGATGACCTACTCGCGCTCGCCGACGCCGTCCGGGAGGCGGCCCGCTCGCCGGAGCCCGACCAGGAGCCGGTAGGCGAGCCCACGCGGCACGGGCATCTGCGCATTCTGCGCAATCCCGACATGTGATCCGGCAGAGATGCGTGCCTAGTCACGCTCTGTGACCGCGCCTCGACTATCCGGGTTGCGCGCCCCGCGAACAGGACGAGGGCAGTGCGGCACCCGGCCCGGTTGTCGCTCCATCCTCGAATGCAGGGGAGTCGTCTGTTCGCCCGTCGGATGTCATGGCCGTGCGAGGTACACTCCCTGTCGGCGGTTATCGTGGTCAAGACCCGCGATCACCCGTAACGCACATTCCGTATCGAGAAGAGCGAGGTCATCGACCGATGCAGCTGGCATGTTGCCGTCTGGCCGGCCCGCTGCTGGTAGCGACATTGACAGCCGCTGTGACGGCGTGTGGGGACACGGACGACGAGTCTGCCGCCACCCCGCTCGCCGAGATTTCCTCAGGTGAGGAAACCGCTCCGGCCGAGAACGGTATCGACGAGCTGCCAGCCGACGAGGTGCTCGACCTCGTCATCCAGTCCCTCGATGAAGCCGAGACGTATCGGGTGCAAGGTACGACGTTGGCGGGGAGCACGATCGACATCTCCTTCAAGGTAGGCGAGGGGTCAGTCGGCACCGTGACGACCGATAGTGAGGTCGAGTTGGTGGCCTCGGACGACGTGGTGTACATCACGAGCGATCCCTCGACGCTGGCCGACGTGGTGGACGAAGACATCGAGGAGACCATCGCCGACAAGTGGCTTCTCCTCTCGCCCGAGTCGAGTTCAAACTTCCGGATCTTCGTCGAGGGCAGCGAGTTCGCCGATGCCGTCCTGGGCTCCGAGGTCGAGGACGAGATGACGTCCGTGCAGGAAGTGGATGGCGTTCCCGCGGTGGGGCTGATCTTCGCCGAGAACGGGGGAACGCTGTGGGTTGCAGCCGAGGGTGAGCCACGTCCGATACGGTTCGAAGAGCGCGGAGCTTCCGGCGGCTCCGGCGTCTTGACGTTCAGTGACTTCGGCGAAGAAGTCGAGCTCAGCGTCCCGGATGAGGACGATGTGGTCGACCCCTCCGAGCTTCCCTCAAGTGCGGAAGAAGAGAACGAAGGCGAGGAGAGCGACGGCTAGCGGAGGACGACGCCCTCTCATCCATGACGCGCCGGTAGCGGCCCGGCGGCGGCGCGCGATAATTGGGTCGTGGAGCTGGTTGGCGGTATCGCGGTTGGGCTGAAGCGGCTGTTCGGCCGCGTCGAACTGGATGGGTTCGAGAATCTCCCCGTGTCAGGACCGGCCATCGTGGCGGTCAATCACACGACGATCGCGGACGTTCCGGTGGTCCTGGGAGCCTTTCACCGGGCCGGGCTGCATCCGAGCGTGCCATGTGAGGGTATGGGCTGTGGGTCGGAGCATGGCCACGTGCGATTTCTCGCGTCGTCCTTGGTGTTCCGGAGCCGGATGATCGGGCCGCTGGCGCGGCATGCGGGAATGATCGAGATCGGCTGGCGATGGTCCGGCCCTGCGGCGCTGCGATCGGCGCGGGAAGCGCTGGCACGAGGCGAGATCGTCGGCATCTATCCGGAAGGTGACGTGTCGGCGACGGACGACGGCTCGCCCCGCCGCTTCCGTTTCGGCGTGGGCCGGTTGGCGCTGGACTCCGGAGCGCCGGTGATACCGGTGGCGCATCACGATGCCCGAGTCATCGGTTCCGGGTCTACCGCGCGCAGTCTCGGGGGCGCGCTGACAGCGGTGGTGCGCCGCCCCACCGTGCGGCTTCGCGCTGGCCGGCCGATCCGGCCGGAGGAGTTCGCCGGGTGCAGCATCCGCGAGGTCGTCGACATGGTGCAGGACCGGGTGACCGAGGTATGGCGTTCGCTGGCGACGACGTCCGGGGGACCTGATGGGCCCGGAGCCGTCAGGCCGCCGCGTCGCACCAACCCCGCCCTTTAATTTTTCTTTGCGTTATCCCTGCGTACAGCTTCACTATGGGAAAATATTTGGTGATGGGCGGCGTGCCGGTGCAAGCTATGTCACAGCGTCAACGATGACGTTCACTAGAATTCGCCCATAAGGGCAGGTTCTGCCGTCGTAGCTCGCTGCGATGGCAGAGTGGAAGGGCGTCGACGTGACGCCGAAGGACAAAGACGACGGGAACGACGAGGAGTCGCGAGCGGAAAGAAGACGAGGGACGGCGATGTCACGGAAGGAGACGGGCACGTGCAGACGCTAGTGCTGAACGCTTCATACGAGCCACTGGCGGTCGTCTCCGTCCGTCGCGCGATCGTCCTCGTCTTGACAGAGAAGGCCGTCACCGAACACGCCGACTCCGACCGCGTCATCCGTTCGGCTACCCAGGAGTTTCCCGCCCCGCTCGTGGTACGCCTGCTGAAGTTTGTGCGCGTTCCTTACCGGCGCAGGCTGCCGTGGTCTCGTAACGGCGTGCTCGACAGGGACGGGCGGCGGTGCGGCTACTGCGGTAGTCGTGCGGAGTCCATCGACCACGTGCTTCCCGTTTCGCGTGGAGGAGCGGCCCGCAGCTGGTTCAACACCGTCGCGGCATGCCTGTCGTGCAACCAGGCGAAGGCGGACCGCACGCCGGCCGAGGCGTCGATGCGGCTACTGGTCGAGCCCTTCGAACCAAAGGTGCAGCGCGCGCTCGTCTTGGCACTGGGCGTCCGGCAGACGGAGAGCCTTCCGGACTGGCTGAGCGACACCCTCGCGGGACACACGTCGGCACGCCGTGCAGCGCTGGCGGCCAGCTGACGGCGATACCGTCGCGCCGAACTGTCGGCCGCATCGATCCGGAGCTCATCCGGCCCTCTTGGGGTATCGGTGTGCTGTGCGGGGATCAATAGTGGGATCATGGGCGGTGACGTCGATAAGGAGGTGCGCCATGGCGAGTCCCGTGCCCGGTCTGCCGACCGGCATGGTCGTCGGGACCTATGACGAATACGCCGATGCGCAGCGCGCCGTCGATTACCTGGCGGACCACAAGTTTCCAGTGGAACACCTCGCCATCGTCGGCACCGAGCTCCGCCAGGTGGAACGGGTCACGGGAAGGATGACGTGGGCCAAGGCGTTGCTTGGTGGGCTCGCCACGGGTGCATGGCTCGGGCTCTTCGTGGGGTTGTTGCTGAGCTTGTTCACCGAAGAAGGATGGGGAACGATCATCCTGATGAGCATGGCCTGGGGCTCCGTGTTCATGATGATCTTCGGTGCCGTGGGATACGCCTTCACGGGCGGCCGTCGGGACTTCACCTCCAAGAGCGTGATCGTCGCCGGCAAGTACGAGATCTACTGCCAGCACCAGCATGCCGAGGACGCGCGAAACCACCTGGCGCGGCTGTCGTTGCAGAACGGCTGATGGCGCGATCTGTGGAACTGCTTGACGAAACATACGGTGAATGAGGAGCGTCGTCGGGGTGAGAGGTGAACCGACCTGCCCGCGGTGTGGCGCCCACCCCACCGCTCCTGGAGTGTGGTCGAACCGGTGGACGTGCAGCAGGCACGGCGAGATCTTTCCGGTGTCGCCGGTGCGAGAGCCGAACGCGAGGCTGGTCCGCCAGCTCGCCGAGCGTTCGGCCGTACCGCTGTGGGCGCCGTGGCCGTTGATGCGTGGATGGGTCATTGGTGCGGTACTGGAGGCCGGTGACGATCCATCCGGGGTGCAAGCGACGGCGGTGGCGCTCAGCGGGCCCAACCCGTTCGGGGGTGCTGCCGATCTCGTCCTGGTCGCCGAGGAACAGGGCGTGGGACTGGGAGCCGGCATCGCCGGCATCGACGGGCCAGATCCTGGTGATGCGGTCAAGGCCGATCCGCACGCGCACGTCGAGGTCAAGGGACGGCTGGCGCCGTTGTGGTGCGTGCCGGGCCGACCCGACCGGGCGGTGTATGCCGGGCAGTCCGGCGGGATGTGGCTGTGGATGATCTTGTATCCGGAGAGCGCCGGCCTCTTGATGCTCGAGGAGCTCGTCTTCGAAGATCTTCGCGATCTCGGGCGGGAAGTCGAGCTCCTGCCCTACGGGACGCCACCGCCCTGGTTACCTCCGGGCTCCGCGGAGAGCACGTGAGGCGAAGAGGCGGCGCGAGCGAATGAATGACCAGCCGACGTTGCGGGACATGCCGAAGCGGCTCTACCGGGCGACACCGACCCGCCTGCTGGCGTGGCTGGACTGTCCGCGTCGCTACCGGTTCACGTATCTCGATCGGCCACCACCACCGAAAGGGCCACCATGGGCCCACAACACCGTGGGCGCGGCCGTGCACAATGCCCTGGCCCAGTGGTGGCGACTGCCGCGCGAGGCCCGGACCGTCATCCGGTCACGCGCTCTTGTCACCGAGTACTGGTCGGCGGACGGATTCCGGGATGCCGATCAGGCCGCGCAGTGGCACGAGCATGCCCAGGACATGGTGGAGCGCTACGTGTCCGGGCTCGATCCGGACGACGAACCCCGCGGTGTGGAGCGTACGGTCAGCACGATCCATGAGGGGGTGGCGCTGTCCGGGCGCATCGACAGGGTCGACGAGCGCGGTGCGGAACTCGTGGTCGTCGATTACAAGACCGGCCGGCACGTGCTCGGTATCGACGACGCCCGGTCGTCGCTCGCGCTGGCGGTCTACGCGGCGGCGGTGTCCCGGACGTTGCGCCGGCCCGCGCACCGCGTCGAGCTCCACCACCTGCCCTCGGGCGAGGTGGTGGCGTGGGAACACGACGATCACACGATCGCCCGGCATCTCGACCGTGCCGCCGAGATCGCTGCCGAATGCGAGGAAGCCGACGACGCGTTCCGTGCCGGCGCGACCGGCGATGAATGGTTTCCGCCCCGGCCTTCCCCGCTGTGCGGGTGGTGTGACTACCGCCAGCACTGCCCGGAAGGTGCGGCGGCCAGCCCGGCTCGCGCACCCTGGTCCGCCCTCACCCCACCCGCCACCAACCACACCCCCACATCCGAATGATCATGTGCCGGAACGGTGAGCCGCTGGAGGAGGGGCGACGGAGGCGGCGAGCGTGACCGAGGGGTTGGAACGGCGAGCCGCTGGAGGAGGGACGACGGAGGCGGCGAGCGTGACCGAGGGGTTGGAACGGCGAGCCGCTGGAGGAGGGACGACGGAGGCGGCGAGCGTGACCGAGGGTTGGAACGTTTTCTCGGGCCATAACACGCCTGCAGTCGTGGTACGGCCCGAGAAAACCTCATAGGGCTAGCTATTATCCGCAAATGTACGTTTAGGACAGCGGGCGAATGGGGATGTCCTATGGTGAATGTCGATCTTGGCCCGATTCGTCACCTCGTGAGTGACGGTGAGGAGAATGGATGCCTGGACGCTACGAACGGCCATCTCGGCCGGCGCGAGGCGCGGGACACGCCCAGAGCCGTGGGCCGCGCTCGACCCGGTTGCTCGGCTTCGTAGCCGGTGCCGTCCTCATCGCGGTGGGTGCCTTCACTGTCATCGATGGTGACGATATCGATCATGGCGATACTGACGGTGCGAGTGACGTGCTCGCGGACAGCGAGTCGGCCGACGGCGGTACCGATTCGCTGGATGGTATCGGGAGAGACGTTCGGGACACCGACGGCACATCCCGCTCCGCGGATCGAAGCCGTGAGCGTGACGACGACGGAAGCCGTGAGGGCGACGACGACGAACGTCCCTTGCCGGAGGCGGCACCCGACGTGCCGTTCATCGAGGTCAAGATCCACGACGATTCGGAGGACGAGGACTCCTCCGAGTCTGATGAAGACTCCGATCTCGACACGAAGCCGCAGGCGACCGCGCCGTTACCGGAAGACAGTGGACACGGTCGGCGCGTCGTGTACGACATCACCGGACAGCAAGTGTGGCTCGTCGATGAGGGCAACGAGGTGGTTCATACCTACCTCGTCTCCGGCAGCCGCTACGATCAGCTCGACGAAGGTACGTACGAGGTCTTCTCCAAGTCGGAGGAGGCGATCAGCTGGACGTACAGCGAGACCATGCGGTACATGGTGCGATTCCACCGAGGTGAGAACTCCAACATCGGCTTCCACGACATTCCCGTGTACCGGGACAGCGGTGAGGAGGTCCAGACCCTCTCCGAGCTTGGGACGCCCCTGTCGGACGGATGTATTCGCCAGGACCCCGATGACGCGAAGGCGCTCTGGGATTTCGCTCCCGTGGGCACGCCGGTGGTCGTGGTGCGGACCTAGGGCAACCTTGGTGCGGGTCGGCTCCTCCGGCCGGCGCGGGCCCGGGAACCGCTTACGCGCCGGGCCTAACCGTCTACGGGGTGGGCCTACGAATTGCGATCGATGGGCTCCCCGCCGCGGGTACGCCGACGTACCCGTTTGCGTGGGCGGGAATTCGTGGCGCCATCCGACGCGTGCTCGGAGCCGGAGCGTTCGGTGCTGCCGGATTGAGGCGAGCGGTTGCGATCCGACCCGGTCGATTGGCCGTTGCGCGAACCCGACCTGCGGCGCCGGCTACGCTGCCGTTTGGCCCCGCCCGCCGATCCGGAATCGCCGCTCTCGTCGGCCGCCTCGTCCTGCAACCCGGCCCTGGTCTGTTGGCTCTTCGGAAGTTTGCCCTTGGTTCCGGACGGGATCCCGAGATCGCGCAAGAAGTGTTCGCTGCTCGAGTACGTCTCCGGCGGATCGGAGAACGGCAGGCCGAGCGCGTCGTTGATGACCTTCCAGCGGGCGAGGTCTTCCCAGTCGACAAGGGTGACTGCGATGCCGGCAGCGCCCGCCCGTCCGGTTCGCCCAATCCGGTGCAGGTAGGTGTTCTCGTCTTCGGGACAACTGAGGTTTACCACGTGCGTGACGGCTTCGACGTCGATTCCCCGGGCAGCGACATCGGTGGCGACGAGCACGTCCACCTTGCCGTCACGGAACGCGCGCAGCGATCGTTCCCGTGCAGATTGGCCCAGGTCGCCGTGGACGGCGGCCACGGCGAAGCCGCGGCCGGTGAGCTCGTCGGCGAGCCGCTGTGTCGCTCGCTTTGTACGGGCGAAGATCATGCTCAAGCCGCGTCCCTCCGCCTGCAGGAGACGCGCGATCATTTCGTCCTTGTCGAGGTCGTGCGCTCGGTAAACGAACTGGGCCGTGGCGGGTACGGTCTGGTTCTCCTCGGCGGCCTCGGCCCGGATGTTGAGCGGATGGCGCAGGTAGCGGCGCGCCAGGCCGACGATCTCGGCTGGCATGGTCGCCGAGAAGAGCATCGTCTGGCGCAGTTCGGGGGTGAGCGTAATGATCTTCTCGACGTCGGGGAGAAAGCCGAGGTCGAGCATCCGGTCGGCTTCGTCCAGCACGAGGACCTTGACGTGCGCGAGACTGAGCTGACCTTGCTGTGCCAGGTCCAGAAGCCGGCCGGGTGTGCCGACGACGACGTCGACGCCCGAGTTCAGTGCGTTGATCTGTGGCTCGTACGCCTTGCCACCGTAGACGCTCAGCAGCCGGATCCGCCGGCCGCTGGATGCCGTCTCGAGATCTCCGGTGACTTGAACGGCGAGCTCTCGGGTCGGGGCGACGACGAGCGCCTGTGGCTTGCCGGGCTCGGTGGCTTCCGCGTAATCGCGATCGTCGGGTGCGACGATGCGCTGAAGTAGCGGTATGCCGAATGCGAGCGTCTTTCCCGTACCGGTGCGGGCTTGACCGATGAGATCACTGCCGGCGAGACCCGGGGGGAGTGCCAGTTCTTGGATGGGGAAGGCTTCGGTGATGCCGGCACTCTCGAGAGCGTCGGCCACGGCGGGAAGCGTTCCCAGTTCTCTGAAGGTTGTCAGAGTATTCGCCTCACTCGTTCGGAAGATCCTACCGAGGGGTGTCGTACGGTGTCCCTGCCGGTGCGGAGCCGCGCACCTGCACCCGTCCGGGGCGTCGCGCCGCAGCCTTGCCGGATCGTTCGAAACCACCCTCGGGGCATCCGTGCCTGTCGGCTTTGCGGATGCCGATATTACACATGACTAGTCTACGGTAGATGCTCATCACACTGCGGCGCCAATCGGGAGGCGTGCGGCGTGTCATCGGCCGATGTTCTAAGGTTACCGGGTGGAGCCGAACATGGACGATCCGGAATACCGGGCCGGCATCATCGAGTTGCTCGGTGCCCTCGGACTCGGCGAGTTGGCGGCCTTTCAGCGATTGTCGGCAGACTCGGAGCTCGCCCCGACCCTGGCCGATCAGGCGGCTCTTGCTGGTATGGCGGTGGTCGAGTTCCACCATTTCGAGCGGATCCGAGATCGGCTCGCCGAGCTCGATGTCTCGGTCGACGACGCGATGGCGCCGTTCCACGACGCCTACGCCGCTTTCCACGCCAACACCGCGCCGTCGACGTGGCTCGAGGGCCTGGTCAAGGCGTACGTGGGCGACCAGATTGCTACGGATTTCTACCGCGAGATTTCGGTGGCCGTGGATGAGGACACCCGCCTTCTCGTGACGAGCGTCTTGGAGGACTCCGGGCAGGCGGACTTCATCGTGGAGCACGTGCGCAGAGCGATCTCAGATGATCCGAGTGTGGCGGGGCGGCTCGCATTGTGGGGGCGCCGCCTGGTGGGTGAGGCGCTGTCGCAGGCGCAGCGTGTGGCTGCTGACCGGGACGCGCTTGCCACGATCATAGTGAGCGGTGCCGGAGGGCCGGGTATGGACCTCGCGGAGCTGAGCAGGGTGTTCACCCGCCTGACGGAGAATCATGCCCGGCGGATGTCGACGCTCGGATTGTCGGCGTAGCAGCGGTGCCTTTGTCGGCAGCAGCGGTCCGCGGATTGGCCAGGGAGGTGGCGCTACCAGTGGAGCGCGACCTCCTCGGCTCCCGTTCGCGCAGTCTTAGAGGGCGCCGAAACCCACGCGCCGTTCGACGGGTTCGCCGATCTCCACGTAGGCGAGGTACATCGAGCGCACGATCACTCGCCGGCCACGATCGTCGACGAGGTTGAGGACGCCGTTCTCACCGTCGGCAAGGGCGGCTCGGACCGCCGTGTCGACGTCCTCGGGCGACTGGTTGCTCTCGATCACCAGCTCGCGGGGGGCGTTGTGCACGCCGATCTTGACCTCCACGGGCACCTCTCACACATATTTGGGTGACGGACACGTCCGTCGCGGTGACAATAACAACGGTCAGGCTAACTCAACCGATTCCCACTCGATGAGCCTGTACGCCGGCAGCGATCGCCGGGCTTCGTGCGGGGCATCACTTGCCCTGTTCATGAGTGCGGGGAAATCCGCGGATTCCCCGCCATCCGAGCGAGGCGACCAGCTCGGCGGCCTTCGCCCGTGGGATGGTTCCTTGAGTGGACAGCCAATAGCGCGCGGTGACTTGGGCGATACCAACCAGCCCGACGGCGAGCAGGGTGGACTCTTCGCGTGACAGGCCAGTGTCTTCGGCGATGATGGCACTGATCTCGGCGGAGCACACGTCGGTCAGCCGGTCGAGCCGTTCCCGGACGGCCGGGTCGTTGGCGAGATCGGACTCGAACAGCAAGCGGTAGAACCCCGATTGATCGTCGACGAACTCGAAGTACGCGTTCACCGTGGCGATCACGCGCTGCTTGTTGTCCTGTGTTGAGGCCAGCGCGCGGTGGATGCCGTTGAGCAGTTCCTCGGTGGCCGTGTCGATGAGGGCGAGATAGAGCTCGAGCTTGCCGGGAAAATGCTGGTAGAGCACGGGCTTGCTCACACCGGCGCGGACCGCGATCTCGTCCATGGCAGCTGCGTGATAGCCGTGCGCGACGAATACCTCCCGCGCCGCCTGCAAGAGATGAGCACGTCGCTTGCCCCGGGGCATGCGGACACCGCGGGGAGGTACGTCGGGAGCGGCGCTCACACTCGCACCTCCAGATTCGTCGCAATTCTGGCGATGATACTCGACGTGGCCCCCTGTTGCCGATCCGTGGCCTGACGTGTGGGACGCGAGATCGCCTCGGTCATGGTGACGACGCTCAGCGGTAGTCGTCCTCGTCGTAGTCAACGATTCGGGACTGTTCGAAGACGTCGGCCGGATCGGCGTCACTCGGCAGATACGGGGGGAGGTCGGGTACTCCAGGTTCTTCCGGGTCGGGTGCGCTCGTCCCGGCACTCGCCGTGCCGTCGTCGGTAGCATGCCGGCGCTGTTCGTATACGTCGGCCTCAGGGGCCTCGACAGGTTCCTTGGGAACCTCGTTCTTTGCCATTTCGGGATTACCTCCCCGCGTATTGGTGACCGAGTCTGCTTCGCTGCCTACTCGATGCGAAGCTACATCTCATTCTGACTCCACGCCCCCGCGATGTGGGCGTTGCAGCACACTTCTTCGTGTCCGCGCGGCCGGCCCGCTGCGATGACGGGAGATGGTGCCTGCGGGGACGAATTACCATCGTCCCCGTGGCAACGATCTCGAGATGGCCGGGCTATGAGGTGACCTTGCCGAACGGGCATCAGCTAAACGTCCGGCATGCCTCACCCACGAGACGCGATGTGCCAGTGTCGGTGATGGTACACGGTCTGGGCGGAGCGTCGACGAACTGGACCGCACTCATGCGCGAGCTCCGTGATGATCTCGAACAGTGGGCGCCGGACTTGCCCGGTTTCGGGGAATCCCCGCCGTCGGGGCAGCACGCGGTCGAGGATTATGTGGCCGATGTGACGAGCTTTCTCGAACGTTTCGATGGCCCGGTTCACCTGCTCGGTAACTCGATGGGCGGGATGATCAGTGTGCACGTTGCTGCGACGCGTCCGGACCTGGTGCGCAGCCTGACACTGTTGTCGCCAGCGATGCCGCAATACCTGTTGCCGTGGGGAGCGCAAGCGATGGCGGCGATGGCGACGCCAAGGCTCGGCGAGTGGATGCTCGAACGGGCCAACCGGGAGCCAACCGAGGCGCAGGTCGAGCGGATCGCGCCGATGCTGTACGGCGATCCCGGCTCCGTCGACCGTGAAGAGTTCTCGTTCGCCGTGCAGGAGCGTATGCGCTGGATCGGGAAGCCCTACGCCAATACCGTCTTGCTGGCGTCGTTGCGCTCCCTCGTGACTCACTACATGCGGCCGCCTCGACGGTCGGTCTGGTGGCTGGTGCGCAAGGTGCTGTGCCCGACGATGGTCATCATCGGCGATCGGGACGTCTTGGTCGGTGCGCGGTCGGAACGCCGGTGGCGGCGGACCTTGCCCAGGGCACGCGTGATCCGGCTCGAACGTTCCGGTCACGTGGCAATGATGGAGTACCCGGTAGCCGTGGCCGAGCACATCCGGTCTTTCCTGCGCGACGCGTCCATGTATCAAGACGCTCGCGTCCATAACGTGGACGAGAGCTACGGGAATGCGGATGCGCATGCCACCGTTGCAAGAGGAAAAGAGACCTGAATTTCCCGGTGATCGTCGCCGATCACCCAGCTGGATGTTGGAGTGGATCGTGTCCTTGCCTCCTCTCGTCGAACCTGCTGCCGAACTCACCGTCGACGAGGTGCGCCGCTATTCGCGCCACCTGATCATCCCCGACGTCGGCATGGACGGCCAGAAGCGGCTGAAGAACGCCAAGGTGCTTGTCGTCGGCGCTGGTGGCCTCGGTTCGCCTGCTCTCATGTACCTGGCGGCCGCCGGTGTCGGAACGTTGGGCGTCGTCGAGTTCGACGCCGTTGACGAGTCCAACCTGCAGCGTCAGATCATTCACGGGCAGTCCGACATCGGCCGCTCGAAGGCACAGTCGGCGCGGGATTCGATCAAGGAAGTGAACCCGTACGTCAACGTCGTCCTGCACGAGACCCGGCTGGACAACGACAACGTCCTGGACGTCTTCTCCGGGTACGACCTCATCGTGGACGGCACGGACAACTTCGCTACCCGGTACATGGTCAATGACGCGGCCGTGATCCTGGGTAAGCCGTATGTCTGGGGCTCGATCTTCCGGTTCGAAGGGCAGGTCAGTGTCTTCTGGGAGAAGTACGGGCCGCAGTACCGTGACCTCTACCCGGAGCCGCCGCCACCAGGCATGGTGCCCTCGTGCGCCGAGGGCGGCGTGCTCGGCGTCCTGTGCGCGTCGATCGGCTCGATCATGGTGAACGAGGCGATCAAGCTGATCACGGGTATCGGCGAGCCGCTACTCGGACGCCTGATGGTGTATGACGCGCTGGAGATGAGCTACAACACGTTGAAGATCCGCAAGGATCCCAACGCCGAGCCGATCACCGAGCTCATCGATTACGAGGCATTCTGCGGTGCGGTCAGTGACGAGGCCGCCGAAGCTGCGGCCGATGCCACCATCTCGGTGACCCAGCTCCAGGACTGGCTGGATGCGCGAGAGCGCGGTGAGCGGGACTTCACGCTCGTCGACGTTCGTGAGCCCAACGAGTACGAGATCAATCGGATTCCGGGCTCGGTGCTCATCCCGAAGGGCGAATTCCTCACCGGCGAGGCGCTCGAGAAGCTTCCGCAGGACAAGCAGGTGGTGCTGCACTGCAAGTCCGGTGTCCGTTCGGCCGAGGCGCTGGCGGTTGCCAAGGGTGCGGGCATGTCCGATGCCGTGCACGTCGGTGGTGGCGTGGCGGCGTGGGTGAGCCAGATCGACCCGTCCCAGCCAGATTACTGATCACTCCGCTGAACACCTTGAGCTGATTACCCGCCGCGCCGCACCGGCGGCTGCCAAGGGTTGACACGTTTCCTCGGGCCATGACACGCCTACAGACGTGGTATGGCCCGAGGAAACGTACCAAACATGATCATTCGGGTGCGGCTCCTAGAGCAATCCACGGCGCTGCATCTGCGTCCACAGGATCCATCCCGGCACGATCGGTAGCCAGAACGACACGATCCGGAACAGCAGCACGGCGGGCACGGCAATTGTGGTGGTGACGCCAATGGTGGTGACACCTGCGGTCAGTGCTGCTTCCACCGCACCGAGTCCACCGGGCGTCGGGACAGCCATACCCAACGTGTTCCCGACCAGTTGAACCACCGCCAGGGCGGCGATGTCGGCCGTGCCTCCTACGGCCCGCAAGCTGGCGTAGAAGCACAAGATCAGCGCGGCAGCCTGCAGAAGGATGCCGCCGATGGCCATGGTCAGCTTGCGCGGGTTGCCGAGCACGTCGAGAAGGCGGGCGAGGCCCCGTTCGGCGAAGTCGGCCCATGCCGAACGCAGCCGGGTGCGGATCGGCGGGATGAGAATGAGCAAGGCGGCCGCGAGTAGGACGCCGGCCACGATCAGCAGGGTCGACTGCGACGGCTCGAGCCCGGCAGCGGCCGAACGTCCGGACACCACACCGAGCACGGCGATAGCTGGCATCGTGATGACGACGTTGCCGACCTGGTTGGCTGCGACACTCGCTGCCGCCAGCGGCCCGGCGACTCCCGCTTTCGTCAGCAGCCTGATGTTGAGTGCGACGTTGCTCACCGTCGATGGTGCCACCAGTCGGAGGAAACCCAGGCACACCTGGGCGCCGACGGTCCGCCAGAATGGCACTTTCTCGGGCACGAACCCCAGGATCGCGAAAGCGGCGCCGATGAAGTTCAAGGACATGGCCGCGATGGCAGGGAGAAGCCACCGCAAGTCCGTCTGGGCCCACAGCTCGCTGAAGGAGACCTCGACGAGTTGCGTGCCGACCAGATACACAGCGACGACGGCACCGGCACCGGTGAGGAGTGACAGCGCCTTGAATCGGCGTAGCTCTACTGGGCCGGTGCCCTCGCCGATGCGGCTGATGAGACCGTCGCGGAGTTCGCTGAGCAGCTCGCGCCTGCCTCTGAGCTCCTGGCGGACGCTACGGGGCAGGGCGACGACCTGGAGAAGCGGAATGGCGCTGCCGAGCGCGCCACGACCGAGTACCTGCATGGCGGTATCGATGGTGCGTTCGGCACCGACGACGAGCGTTGTGGCGACCAGTGCCTGTGCGAGGTCGGCGCGAACCGCGAGATCAGGAGCAGCGACCTCGCCCCCTGACGGGTCGAGCAGCCAGATCTTGCCCGTGTCCGAGGCAAGGATGGTGCGACCGGAAAGCCGCCGGTGGGCCACTTGATTGCGGCGCAACCGGCGTAGTTGACGCCAGAGATCGACGAGCATGGCGTCGGTCACATCGTCGGCGTTGAGCTTCGACAGGGGTTGGCCCGGTATGTGGTCGAAGACGATGGCGGTGGCCTCGTTGTTGATCTTGAGGACTTTGCGGAGCTTCGGCGTACGTACACCGGCGCGGGACACCGCCAGGGATTGCAGCGTGATCTGGTTGACGGCAGTGCGCATGGTCACCGCCTGCCGGGGCCGCACCTCCTCCCGGGTCTGTAGCTGGTCGAGCGCCCGGGCCATTGCTCCGGCCCCCTCGGTATCGCGATCCAGGACCAGCACGCCGAGTGGGCCCTGCTCGCTCTCGGCGATATACCGGCGGTACTGGTCTACGCTGTCCGCACGAAGCGAGGCGATGTTGTAGCCATGGGATTTGAGAACGGAGGCAACCTTCTGGCCGTCTGGGGCGACGGACGGCTGTCCGCTCACGAGCCTGACCAGGAGACCGACAACCCGCCCGATGCTGAGTGACGCGAGAATTCCGGCGACCGTCGCCTCGCCTTCGAGGAGCCCGACGGCGAAGCTGGCGGCAATGGCGAACAGCGCGACCTGCCGGATCCGTTTGAGGTTCAGCCGGGCGACGACGGTGACGACTGCCACCAGGACCGCCGGGAACATCGGCACGGGTGTGCCGTCTGTTCCCTGAACTTCGGGGACGAACGAGTCGTATAGCCGGTCCGTCGCTGCGGTCAGGATCCAATCGGAGATCAGGGTGGCGGTCACGGCGGCCAGAAGGGCGGCGATGAGGAGCTCGACGGTGGTGCGAAACCGGCCCCGCAGCATCAGGATGACCACGATGATGGGTGGCAGCGCCTGCGCCGCCAATCCGGCGGCGAACGAGATGAGATTGACCGGACCGCTGGGGATGAGCTGGTTCAGTTCGGCGAGATCGGCCGTGAGCGCAGTCAGCGTGGTCTCGGCGACGACGGCCAGTGCCACGAGGGCTGTCATGAAGACCACGACGAACAGCAGCCGCAGGCCGTCGAGGGGCCGCCGGGTCCGCCTGGGCAGGGGCGGTTCCTCGACCACCACCTCGGTAGCCGAGTTGCCCGCTTCGGCCCCTTGCGTGGCGACGTTGCGCTCGGGTTGCTCCATGTTCGAGCCTCCCTGTGCACGTGCCGCCGCGTTGATGTCCGCCATGTCAGTCTGATCGTCGCATGTCAAGTGCTCACAAGGTGCTGGCGACCCGCGGATTGTGATGAGGAGGTCGTTGAAAAGGTGGACGACGAATACGTTGAATCCGTGTTGAGCCTGGTAGAGCGGATTCCGCCCGGACGGGCGATGGCCTACGGCGCGGTCGCCGAAGTTGTGGGAGCACGTCTCGGGCGCGGTGGACCCCGGCAGGTGGGTGCGGTCATGGCGGCTTTCGGAGCGTCGGTGCCATGGTGGCGCGTGGTGACCGCCTCGGGGCGCCTGCCACCTGGACGTGAGGTGGCGGCCCTGCGCGAGCTCGTTGCTGAGGGAACACCACTAGTAACCGACGGTACCCGCGTGGACATGCGTCATGCCTCCTGGCGCCCCTCCGCTGATCACGAACACTAGCCGATCCATGAAGACGGCTAGTGTTCATGATCAGCGGAGAGGGGTGGGCAGAATGGGGAGGTTGGCATCCGAGGCATCAGGCGGGAGGTGAGTCATGCCGGCGGCCTCCAGCCCGGCCGTACAGCTGGTTCGCCGGGAACGTGCGGATGAGCCTGCCCCCGTGCTCGACGACTCGCAGCGGCGGGTCGTCGAACATCGAGGTGGGCCCCTGCTCGCCCTGGCGGGCCCGGGCACGGGCAAGACGACGACGCTGGTTGAAGCGGTCGTGCATCGGGTCGAACACGGCGGGCTCGACCCCGAGCAGATCCTCGTGCTCACGTTCAGCCGCCGAGCGGCAGTCGCCCTGCGAGATCGGATCGCGCGGCGGCTGGGCCGGACCGTCCGCGAACCCCTGGCCCGGACGTTCCACTCGTACGCGTTCGGCCTATTACGCCGGGAGTCCGTGCAGTCGGGAGAGCCGACGCCGCGGCTCATTTCGGGTGCTGAACAGGATCTGCTGATCAGGGACATGCTCCGGGGCGATGTCGAGGAGCTCGGAGCCGGGTACTGGCCCGGACGGCTGCAGCAGGCCCTCTTGACTCGCGGGTTCGCCCGAGAACTGCGGGAGCTGCTCATGCGGGCGGTCGAGCGGGGACTGAGCCCCGACGATCTGGATGCCATCGGGCGCCAGCGCGGGCGTGACGATTGGATCGCCGCAGCCCGGTTCGCTCACCAGTATTCGGGCGTCACCGCGCTACGCAAACCGCCGTCCTACGATCAGGCCGAGCTGGTGCGCTCTGCCTCGGGGCTGCTTCGCGACGATCCCGAACTGCTGGCCGGCGAGCGCGACACGCGCGGGTTCATCGTCGTCGACGAGTATCAGGATTCCGATCCAGCTCAGGAGGAACTGCTCGGTCTCCTCGCCGGAGGGGGCCGGGATCTGCTGGTCGTCGGCGATCCGGACCAGTCGATCTACGGGTTCCGCGGCGCGGAGGTCGATGGCATCCGGCGATTTCCCGAGCGATTTCGCAACGCCGACGGCACGGAGGCGGCCGTCTACGCCCTGACCACGTCCCGGCGGTGCGGTCCCGACCTGCTCTCCGCTACCCGCCGGGTGGCGATGCGGCTCGGCGGGCCGCATACTCACCGGCACCTGCATGCCGCCGACCCCGAGCAAGCCGGACGGGCGTCCGTGCACGTGCTGGGCAGCGCGAACCAGGAAGCCTCGTTCATCGCGGCACATCTGCGTGAGGCGCATCTCAAGCGGGACGTGCCGTGGTCGTCGATGGCGGTTCTGGTGCGCGCGGCGACGACGATCCCGGTGTTGCGCAGGGCGCTTCACGGTGCGGGAGTCCCGACGTCGGTCCAGCTCGAAGAGGTCCCGCTCGTCGAGCAGCCGGCCGTCCGCGCGCTGCTGACGATCGTCGAGCTCGCGGCCGGCGAGCGCACCCTCGACGCGGATTGTGCCTTCGATCTGGTGACCGGGGTTTTCGGCGGCGCCGACCCGCTGGCGCTGCGCCGGTTGCGCCAGGAGTTGCGCCGGCACGAGCTGATGTCCGGAGGCGGGCGCGCGTCGAGCGAGCTGATCGTCGAGGCGATCGAGCAGCCGGTGACGCTCGCGCCACTCGACGACGACGCGGTGGCCCCTGCCGCGCGGATCGCGCATCTCATCTCGGCCGGCCGGAACGCTGCCGTCGAGCCGGGCGCGACGGCCGAGGACGTGTTGTGGGCCGTGTGGTCGGCGTCGGGTGTGTCCCAGCGCTGGGCGCGTCAGGCGCTGGGCGACGGTCCATCCGGCCAGCGCGCCGATCGCGATCTCGACGCCGTGCTGGCCCTCTTCGACGCTGCTGCCCGGTACGTCGACCGGATGCCCGGGGCGGGACCCGAAGGCTTCCTCGAGCACATCCGGGGTCAGCAGATTCCGTCGGACTCGCTGGGGGCGAGCGCGAGGCACGCGCCGTCGACGGATGCGGTCAGTATCGTCACGGCGCATGCGGCCAAGGGCCTGGAATGGGACGTCGTGGCGGTCGCTGGCGTCCAGGAGGGAACTTGGCCGGACCTGCGTGACCGGGGGAGCCTGCTCGGCACCGAGGAACTCGTCGACCTCGTGGCGGATCGGGATCCGTCGCCGGTGACGCGGGCCAGCGCGCGGCTCGCGGAGGAGCGGCGATTGTTCTATGTCGCCCTCACCCGGGCTCGCAGCGAGCTCGTGGTCACGGCCGTTTCGAACGAGGACGAGCAGCCCTCGCGCTTTCTCGACGATCTCGACCCGCTGCCTGCCGACGCCCCGCCGGATCGCCCCGTCGAGGGTCCCCGGCGCGGTCTCGACCTGCCGTCCCTGGTCGCCGAGCTGCGTCAGGTGGCCTGTGACCAGACCGAGGCGCCACCGCGGCGGCACGCGGCCGCGGCGCATCTGGCCCGCCTCTCCGCCGAAGGTGTCCGCCAGGCCGACCCGCACCAGTGGTATGGGCTGCGCGAGCTGTCCACCGAGGCCGCGTTGGTGGACGACGGTGCGCAGATCCGGGTGTCCCCGTCCAAGATCGACGAATTCAATCGCTGCGAGCTGCGCTGGCTGCTCAAGTCGTGCGGGGCGACCGACTCGGACATGACGCGCGCGGGCCTGGGCTCCCTCGTACACGATCTCGCCGAGGGGGCAGTGACGAACTCCTGGTCGGAGGAAGAGCTCCTCGACGAACTCGACCGCGCGTGGCCCCGGATCGACGTCGGGGAAGGTTGGGCCGCCGAGCGCGAGTACGCCCGGGCGCAGGAGATGGTGCGGTTGCTGGCTCGCTGGCTCAAAGAGAACCCGCGCAGATTGGTCGGGGTGGAGCTGGACTTCGACGCCACCATTGGCCGTGCCCGTCTGGTCGGCCGGGTCGACCGGCTGGACGCCGACGCCGACGGCCGGCTGGTCGTCGTCGACTACAAGACCGGCAAGAACGCACCGACGGCAACCGAGGTCGACGAGCACGCGCAGCTCGCGGTCTACCAGGTGGCTGTCGAGAGTGGCGCGTTCGACGACGCGAGCGGTGGCGAACGCCGGTCCGGTGGGGCCAGCCTCGTACAGCTCGGCAAGGCGTCGAAGGGACGGGCCAAGGAGCAGCGGCAGCCACCGCTGTCGGATTCCGAAGACCCGCGGTGGGGCCTGCGCCTGGTGGAGGAAACGGCTGAAGGTATGGCCCAGCAGGTGTTTCATGCCCGGCGTGGCGCGTGGTGCGGATTCTGCCCGGCTCGCCCGTCGTGCCCCGTCTTTCCGGAAGGGGCCCAGGTGACACCATGAGATTCAGCCCTGGTGATCTGGCGCGACGCCTGGAGCAGCCGGAGCCGACTCCCGAGCAGTCGGCGGCGATCTCCGCACCGTTCGGACCGGGAATGATCATCGCGGGTGCCGGTTCGGGGAAGACCGAAACCATGGCCGCGCGGGTCGTCTGGCTGGTAGCCAACGATCTCGTCCGCCCCGATCAGGTGCTCGGGCTCACCTTCACTCGCAAGGCCGCACGCGAGCTCGCGGCCCGGATCCGGAGGCGGCTGGCGCAGCTGGCGGCCAGGGGCGTTATCGACCCGGACGCGGGCCTGCTTGACGGAGAGCCCACGGTGTCCACGTACGACGCCTACGCGGGTCGGATCGTCTCCGAACACGCGCTCCGGCTGGGCCGCGAGCCGGGCGCCCGGCTGATCACCGAGGCGGAGGCCTGGCAGTTCGCGCAGCGTGCGGTGGCGACGTACGACGGTCCCATGGACGACGTCGAATACGCGCCATCCACCGTGGTCGGCAAGGTGCTCGCGCTGCACGCGGAACTCTCGGGGCACCTGGTGGACGCCGAGCAGGTGCGCAGCTTTACCCGCGAGTTGCGAGAGCAGGTGGCCGCGCGGCCGCGTGCAGAGGGGCAGCGGACCAGGGCCGACATCTACGCTGACGTCGCCAAGGCACTGGCGGTACAGGATGCGCGGGCGGCGATGCTGCCGATCGTTGAAGCGTTCCGGGAGCGTAAACGGTTGGCCGAGGTAGTCGACTTCGCCGATCAGGCCGCACTGGCGGCGACCCTGGCGGGAACGTTTCCCGAGGTGGCCGACACCGAGCGTGGTACCTACCGGGTGGTCTTGCTGGACGAGTACCAGGACACGAGCCACACCCAGCTGGTGCTGCTGCGCGCCCTGTTCGGAGGTGGCCACCCGGTCACCGCCGTGGGCGACCCGTGCCAGTCGATCTACGGATGGCGAGGGGCAAGCGCCGGGACGCTCGCGTCGTTCCGGGAACATTTCCGGGACGAGAGCGGTGCGCCGCCGCGCATCGACTCCCTCACGGTCAGCTTCCGCAACGGGCAACGGATCCTGACCGTAGCCAACCAGCTCGCCGCCCCACTGCGAGCGCGGGGCCTGGACGTGCCGGAGCTGAGCGCGTTCGGTGGATCACCGGGGCGCGACGTCACCGCATGCTTGCACCTGACAGCGGACGACGAAGCCATGGACGTGGCACGGCGGGCACGCGCGTTCTGGGACGCGTCGTCGCCGGGCCGCACCGTGGCCGTGCTGGTTCGGACTCGTAGTCAGATTCCCCGCCTGGACGCCGCCCTGCGCGCCGTGGAGCTTCCGGTGGAGGTCGTGGGTGTCGGCGGGTTGCTCACCACACCGGAGGTCAGCGACATCGTCGCCACCCTCCGGGTGATCGCCGACCCGGGCCGGGGCGACGCCCTGATGCGGCTGCTCACCGGATCCCGCTGGCGAATCGGGGCCCGGGACCTCGACGCGCTGGCCCGGTGGGCGCGCCGCCGGGGTGCGCCGGTGTCCGAGCGTGGCCTGGCGGCAGCGCACGGAGCCGGAGCGCTGCTGGAAACGGGGGACGGATCGGAGCCGGGCAACGAGAACGATGCGGAGATGGTCGTCAGCGACGAGATCGACGAGCTGAGCATCGTCGACGCGCTGGACGCCCTTCCCGGCCCGGAGTGGTTCTCCGAAGCCGGATATCAGCGGTTGTCGGCACTGGCCGCCGAACTGCGCGGGTTGCGCCAGCGCGCTGGCCAGTCCCTGACCGAGCTGGTCCACGATGTGGAGCGGACCCTCGGGCTCGACGTCGAGGTGGCGGCCCGCGAGGGGCCCATCGGGCGGGCCAACCTCGATCGCTTCCTGGACGTCACCGCGGAGTTCGAAGGCACCGGGCAGGCCACGGGCCTGTCGGCGTTCCTGGCGTATCTGGATGCGGCCGAGACGGCCGAGCGTGGCCTGGAACCCGGCGAGGTGGAGGTGTCCGGGGACCGGGTGCAGGTGCTCACGGTCCATGGCGCGAAGGGCCTCGAATGGGACGCGGTGTTCGTCACCGGCCTGGTCGAGGGCGTCTTTCCGAGCAGCACCGAGAAGGCGAAGGCGTGGCTCGGCGATCCGGGCGAGCTTCCCTACCCCCTTCGCGGCGATGCCGGTGCGCTGCCCTCGTACGACGTCGCGGGAGCTGCGAACCAGAAAGAAGTGAAAGAAGCGCTGGAACGGTTCTTCCACGATGCCGGTGAGGCGGCGCGGCTCGAAGAGCGCCGGCTCGCCTACGTGGCGGTGACGCGGGCCCGCGAACTCCTGGTGTGCAGCGGATACCGCTGGGACGACACCACCCGCCCGCGAGAGCCGTCGCCGTTCCTCCTGGAGATCTGGAATGCCTGCCGAACGGGTTCGGGCGAGATCGGGCCCTGGGTCGAGGACGCGGGAACGACCCATCCGCTCGCCGAGAACGAGCAAACCTGGCAGTGGCCCTACGATCCGCTGGGCGTGCGCCGGCCGGCTCTGGAGAGTGGTGCGCAGCTGGTGCGCGAGGCCGCAAAAGGTGCGATGGACCTGGAAACGGCTGCGGCGATGGCCGAATGGGACGACGACGTCGAGCGGTTGCTGGCCGAACGGGAGCGGCAGCGCCGTACCGGCGCGGTGCAGGTCGAACTTCCCCAGCAGCTCTCCGTGTCGCAGCTTGTCCAGCTACGACACGACCCCGAGGAGCTGGCCCGGACGTTGCGCCGTCCCGTGCCCCGCGCACCGGCCCCGCTGGCCCGCCGGGGCACGCTCTTCCACGCCTGGCTGGAGACGCGCTGGGGCGCACCACGGCTCCTGGACATCGAGGAAATGCCCGGCTCATTCGATGAGGGAAGCGCGCCCGACCAGGAGATCTCCGCCCTGCAAGAAGCGTTTCTCGCCTCGGATTGGGCCCAGCGGACGCCGATCGAGGTGGAGGCGCCGTTCGAGCTGTTCGTGGCCGGCGTGCTGCTGCGCGGCCGGGTGGACGCGGTCTTCGGAGACGGCGCCGGTGGCATCGAGGTCGTGGACTGGAAGACGGGAAGCCCGCCACGTGATGCCGACGATGAATCCGCGAAGGCCGTGCAACTGGCGGCCTACCGGCTGGCGTTCGCCCGGCTCCGGGGCCTTCCGCTCGAGCGAGTCGGTGCCGCCTTCCACTATGTCCGGGAGAACCTGACCTTGCGCCCCGTCGATCTGCTGGACGAATTGGCGCTGGAAACGCTGGTCAGGGAGGTCCCGGTGGCCGAGGAGCCGTCCTGACTCCGAGACACGTATTGATCTTTGCGGCGTTTACCGGAACACTAACCTTCCGTGACGGTTGAGCTGACCCCGGTACGTCGCATCGCCGCGTACGCGATCTGCTCCGACGAGAGCGGCCGGATCCTGCTGATCCGCGAGTCCGCCGAGTCTGGCACGCCCGGCGTGTGGACGTTGCCGGGAGGTAGCGTGTTGCAGGGCGAAGATCCGCAGGACGCCGCAGCGCGGGAAGCGATGACGGAGACGGGGGTCTCGCTGCACGCACACACGGTATTTGACGTCATGGCAGATACTCGCGAGCTGCGGCATCGCGGTGTAACGCTGCACACGGACCGGATCATCTTCAGTTCGAGCCCCGCCTCTGCCGGTGACGGCATGATGAGCATGGGCGGGCGTGGCCCCGGCGGTGACGACGCCGTGCGCAGAGCTGCCCTGTACTCGTCGTCGCCGATGGTGGATGCGGTCGCGTGGATGGAGCGCCGCGAGGCCGCCACGGTCCAGCTGCGCCCGTTCGCCGCGCAGGCGTTGAAGCTGCCGCTCTCGGCGGTCGACCTGCCGCCGGAGGAGATGCCGGAACTGCCCGGATTTCACATCGTCGAAGCGCCGGACGGGCGTCCGACGGTCCAGCGGTTCGCCGCTTACGGGCTGGTCCGTGATCTCGAGGGGCGGGTCTTGCTGACCCAGATCGCTGATGGATATCCCGGCGCCGGGAAATGGCACCTGCCCGGCGGCGGCACCGACTTCGGTGAGCAGCCGACCCAGGCGCTGCTGCGCGAGCTCGAGGAGGAGACCGCCCAGCTCGGCCGCGTCCGCGAGCTCCTGGGCGTGGCCAGCCATCACGAGGCGGAGCAGGTGGGGCCGGAAGGCTTCCCGATCGACTGGCACGGCGTGCGCCCTTACTACGACGTGGTGGTCGACGATCCGCGACCGTTGACCGTCGTCGAGGCGGGTGGATCCACCCAAGCCGTCCGATGGTTCACACCCGACGAGGCATCGTGGCTGGAGCTCACGTCCGTGACGGCTGATGCCTTCGACGCCGCTGATCTCACGAGCGGGATTCCCCGCCGCCGGCCGAGCCCGAGGCAGTGACCGTGTCGAGCGTGAGCTCGACCATCTCGGCGAAGCTGCGCTCGCGGTCGTCGGAACTGAGCGCTTCCCCGGTCACGAGACTGTCGCTCACGGTGTTCACCGACAGGGCGCGGGCGTCGAACTTGGCGGCCAGTGTGTAGAGAGCGGCCGTTTCCATCTCGACAGCGAGCACGCCATAGTCCCGGAGCCGGTCATGGAGCTCGGGACGGTCGAGATAGAAGGAGTCGGTACTGAAGATCTGGCCGATGTGATGGGGTACCCCGGCGTTCTCGGCACGCTCGACATAAGCACGAACGAGCGTGAAGTCGGCTGCGGGTGCGAAGTTCAAGCCGTGGAAACGCAGGAAGTTGATCGACGAGTCGGTGCTCGCGCTCATCGCCACGATCACGTCCCGGATTGCGACGGATTCCTGCAGGCCACCGCAGGAGCCGACACGGACCAGCGTCCGTGCCCCGTATTCGGCCAGGAGCTCGTGCGCGTAGATGGACAGCGACGGCTGGCCCATCCCGGTTCCCTGGACGGAGATGCGCTGGCCCCGGTAGGTGCCGGTGTAGCCGAGCATGTTCCGGACCGAGGAGTAACAGCTGGCATCGTCCAGGTACGTCGTGGCGATCCACCTGGCGCGCAACGGGTCACCGGGCAGGAGCACGGTTTCGGCGATGTCGTCTGGTGCGGCGGCGATGTGGTTGCTCACGGGCAACGAGGCTACCGGTGCATCGCGGCGGGAACGCGGCGGGCTGGGTGTGGTCTGCCCGGGCGCGGAGGTGGGATTCCTGCGGGTTAACGTGCAGCAGTTCGGACCCGTAGGCTCAACGATGTGTACACGCCCTACACCTTGCCCGGTCCGTTGACCCTGTCTCGGGCGACGGTGGATCGAGCCAGCCATCTGCGTAGCGATTCGGAGCAGCTCGCCGAGATCTGGAGTGATCCGCGTACCCGCGTGCTCGTCGTTGCCGACGGCCGCGTCGTCGTTGCCGGCGCGTCCTTGTTGTTCGTCGAACCGGACGAGGCTCCCGGGGGTGAGCGATACCTGCTCGGCCTTGACGGCGATATCGCGTATACGGCCGTGCACGCGACGACGATGCCCCGCGGCCTCGTCGACGGGGATGCTGAAGCCCAGGACACCGGGCGCCGAGCGCTGACGCTACGAGAGGTGGGCGCCATGCTCGACGACCGCGACGCCGGGCTGGCGGTGCACGCGTTGGCGCTCGCCAATTGGCATGCGGCCCACACGCACTGTCCCCGGTGTGGTGAGCGGACCGAGGTCGTCGAGGCTGGGCATGCCCGCCGCTGCGCCGCCGACGGCTCGGAGCACTACCCGCGGGTGGATCCGGCTGTGATCATGCTGGTGACAGACGACGAGGATCGGTGTCTCCTCGGCAGGCAGCGACGCTGGCCACCCAGGCGGTTCTCGACCCTGGCAGGATTCGTCGAACCCGGGGAGACTCCGGAGCGTGCGGTTGCCCGCGAGGTGTACGAGGAGGTTGGAATCGAGGTCCAGGAATGCTGGTACGCCGGAGCGCAGCCCTGGCCGTTCCCGTCGAGCTTGATGCTGGCCTACTACGCGCGCGCATCCACCCGTCCGCCACGTCCCGACGGGTGGGAGATTGAGGAGGCCGGCTGGTTCACCCGAGCAGAGCTCGAATCCGCACTCCGTGAAGGCCGCATCGCCTTGCCGCCGGCCGTGTCGATCGCCCGGCAGTTGATCGAGGGATGGTATGGCGGCACGCTGGACGGGCCGTGATGCCCTGGCTCCGGGGACATCCGAACCAGCTAGGCCGTGCGGTCCCTCACGCGGTACCCGCGAGCTCGGCCAGCTTGGTCTTGACCTGGTCGGGACTCGGGTTGGTCATCGACGCACCGTCGGAGAACACGAGCGTCGGCACCGTGGCGTTCCCGCCGTTGAGTTTCATGACAAGCTCGGCCGCCTGGGGATCGGCCTCGATATCGATCTCATCGAAGGTGATCCCCTCGCGGTTGAGCGTGCCCTTGAGCCGGCGGCAGTAACCGCACCACGGCGTGCTGTACATCGTGAACGAGGACGACATCAGGTGTGCTCCAGATCGACGGGCGTTCGGTTCTACCTTCGTAACACGGAACGGTTCCTGCCTGTTCCGGGCGCCGGGGATGTGCTGTTCAGCCGGGAGCGCGATGTTCGGCAATGCCCGGCCGCTCCCGTGGCGACAATTCGTCCCGGCCGACGTCCCGGCCGCCGCGCGGGGCGTCGGACCCGGGTGTCAGGATGGGCCGCATGGCTGTTCCCGATGTCCTCTCCGACCTCGACCCGGAGCAGCGCGAGGTAGCAGCCGCCGTCAGCGGGCCCGTGTGTGTCATTGCCGGTGCCGGAACCGGAAAGACACGCGCCATCACGCATCGCATCGCCTACGGCGTGCACGTCGGCGCGTTCGACCCTCGCCGGGTTCTGGCTGTGACGTTCACCACTCGCGCGGCGGGGGAGATGCGTGGCCGGCTGCGCTCGCTCGGCGTGGATGGCGTCCAGGCCCGCACGTTCCACTCGGCGGCCCTGCGCCAGGCGCGATATTTCTGGCCACAGGTCACCGGGGGAGACTTGCCGGAGATCATGGAGAGCAAGCTCAATCTCGTGGGCACGGCGGCGAGTAGATGCCGCGTCGGTACCGACCGGGCAGTACTTCGCGATCTCGCTTCCGAGATCGAGTGGGCGAAAGTGAGCAACGTACTGGCCGAGCAGTACTCCTCGGTGGCGGAGACGTCACACCGGGAGGTCGCGGGTGTGGACGCCCCGACGGTCGCCCGTGTGTACGCGGCGTACGAAGATCTGAAGTTCGACCGCGGCCTGATGGACATGGAGGACATACTGCTGGCCGCGGTGGGCTTGCTGGAGGCGAATCCCGGCGTGGCCGAGGCGGTCCGCGCGCAATACCACCATTTCGTGGTCGACGAGTATCAGGACGTGTCGCCGTTGCAGCAACGGCTGCTCGAATTGTGGCTGGGTGAACGCGACGACGTGTGCGTGGTGGGCGATCCCGCCCAGACCATCTACTCGTTCGCCGGAGCTCGTCCGGACTACCTGCTGGGTTTCACCGAACGGTACCCGTCGGCCACCACCATCCGGCTGTTCCGCGACTACCGCTCCACGCCGCAGGTGGTGAGCGTCGCGAACGGGGTGCTGCGCTCGGCGAGCGAACAACGAGAGAACCCGGAGCAGCGGACCGGCGTGGTGCTGCAAGCGCAGCGGCCAGCTGGCCCGGAGGCAGTCTTCGTCGAGCATGCCGACGAGGTAGCAGAAGCTGAATGGGTGGCTGCCGAGATCGCCCGGCTGCGTGCGTCCGGCGTGCCCGCACGCGAGATCGCAATCTTGTTCCGGGTCAACGCGCAGTCGGAGAACTACGAGCAAGCGCTGGCCAATGCCGACATACCGTACGCCGTGCGGGGCGCAGAACGGTTCTTCGAACGTGCCGAGGTTCGCCAGGCCGCGATGCTGCTCCGGGGAGCCGTGCGTGCCGGCGAGTCTCCCGGGGATGCGCCCGACGCAGCAGCCGCGACGGCAGCGATCCTCACGTCTGCGGGGTGGTCGGAACGGCCACCGTCGAGTGGCGGAGCGGCACGCGAGAGGTGGGAGTCGCTGGCGGCCGTGGTCGCGCTGGCCGAGGACGTCGTCGCGGCGCAGCCCGATGCGGGCTTGGCTGACGTCGTCGCCGAGCTCGATGCCCGCGCGGCGAGCCAGCACGCTCCGGTGGCCGATGGTGTCACCGTGGCGTCGCTGCACGCCGCGAAGGGTCTGGAGTGGGATGCGGTGTTCGTCGTCGGGGTGCACGAGGGCACGCTTCCGCTGAACTACGCGGAGACGGCCGAGCAGATCGAGGAGGAGCGGCGCCTGCTCTACGTCGGCGTCACCCGGGCCCGGGAACACTTGTCGATTTCCTGGTCGCTGGCTCGCCAGCCCGGTGGGCGGGGCACCCGGCAGGCGAGCCGCTTTCTCGACGGCGTGCGGCCCGGCGCGGCAGCGCGTACGGGTTCCAGTTCCAGGGAGCGAGTGAGCCGCCCGGCAGCCAAGCGGGCCCGCTCGCCTGCGCGGTGTCGCGGCTGTGCCGCACCGCTCGTCGACGCCGCTGCGCGCAAGCTCGGCCGGTGTGGCGATTGCCCCTCCACTCTGGACGAGGCGCTCTACGAGCGGCTCCGGGAGTGGCGCCTCGAGCGTTCCCGGGAACAGAAGGTTCCTGCCTACGTCGTGTTCACCGATGCCACCTTGATGGTGATCGCCGAGACGAAGCCGACGGAGGAGCGCGCCCTTGCCGAGCTTCCCGGGGTGGGGCGCGCCAAGTTGGATCGTTACGGCGCGGAGGTCCTCGCGTTGTGCCGGGAGCACGCGGTGTCGAACAACTGACAACGGCGTCATTCACGGGGATTACGGGAGCGGGCTGCGCGATTGCTGGCCGAGATTGCGCTCGTCAGAAAGTACCTAAAAAATAGGTTGCCCCTTACCCGAACACACGTTACTGTGACAGAGCACGTTGCCGCGCACGCATGCGCATGCGCGGAAGGCGAAAGGTCCCGGCACGTAGAGACGTAGAAAGGAGGGTGCTCGATGGTGACGATCAACTTCGCAAGTGGCAAGCGCGCCGCGTGGGCAGGCTATCCGCACATGGGCACCCTCGAAGGCTCCCGCATGCTCATGGGGGTCCGTCTCGATTCGCTCGTCCACGCTCCGTGCCAGGGACTGGTGCGTCCGCAGGCCGACTTCGTCGATGCGCCGACGTTTGTCCTCGATCGCACCAAGGGTGGCGCACGCGTCCGCAGCTTGGGTCCGCCGGATTGACACAACGATCTTTTCGGCGCCTCCAAGGCCGCGGACCCCACCCGGGTACCGCGGCCTTTTTGTTTCTCCGCGACCGATCTTCGAGAAGGGAGGTGACCGACGTCATGACGTTGACGAGCGTTCTCGACAACGCGCTCGTCACCGACGAGGTGATCCCGTGCCGCAGCGATCCAGAACTCTGGTTCGCCGAGCAACCGGCGGATGTCGAGCTGGCCAAGGAGCTGTGCTGGCAGTGCCCGGTACGCGCGCAGTGCCTGGCCGGTGCGATCGATCGCCGTGAGCCCTGGGGTGTCTGGGGCGGCGAGCTATTCGAGTCCGGCGCGATCGTGCCCCGCAAGCGTCCGCGCGGCCGGCCGCGCAAGTCCGAACTCGCGGCATAGACCGTGACCCGAGCTACGACGTGAGGAGTGAATGACGTGGTCCTGAACGACACGATTCCAGCAACGACGACACGAGACATGACGGATCGAGCAGCGCGGAGAGAACAGATGAACATGATAGATGAGACCTGGGTCTGGGCCAGGTCTCACGAGTTCCGAGAAGAGGCGCAGGAGTTCCAGCGCGCCCGGCGATTGCGGATCGCCCGGAAGCTGGAACGTCGGGCTGCGCGAGCGGCGCGGCGTGCCCGCAAGTTGGCGGCCGCGGCGGTCGCAGCATCAAGCCGGGTCTAGATAGGCCTGTGCCGTTCAGGATCGCGTGCGTGTGCGTTGGCGAGGTCTCGATGCTCGCCCTCGGGTCGCGGACGGACACGCCCTAATGTGCAAATATGTCCGTGGGGAGCTCGGCGAGTCAGCAACGTGGCTGACGCGCCGGCTTCTCGACGGGCAGCGGCGCCGGGTGTCGATTCAGGAGTGGAATCCGGGGACCCAGCGCTCGAACTCGGCTCGGAACGGGCCCTCGCAGTCGAGCTGCGAGAGAACGCCGATTCCACCGAGCCACACTCGATGGACCAGCAAGTACGCCGGGGGGACGTTGAGTTTCAAACCGATGGTGTAGCCGGGCCGGCGTGGATCGTTGATCCGGTTGAACTGCTCGCGCATCCAGGCGCGGTTGAAATGGAACGTCTCGTGCCGGGCCGGTTCGAGAAAGGGCGCGAGATACTCGTAAAGCCCTTGCGGGTCGACGTCGATGTGCGGCCGGACGAAGCCTTCCTCCCGTAACCCTTCGAGCATCTCGTCGGTCTCCCCGTCGAGCGCGCGGCGGATGAGCCTGCCGATCGAGGACGGCAGCCCTTCGGGGAAGCGCGCGACCGCCCCGTAGTCGAGCACTCCGAGGCGCCCATCGGGAGTGATCCGGTAGTTGCCAGGATGGGGATCGGCGTGCAGGAGGCCCGCGCGTTCCGGCCCCGAGAAGAGGAACCGGACGTAGAGGAGCCCGACTCGGTCGCGCTCTTCCTGAGTACCAGTACTGATGATCTCCGAGAGCGGTGTGCCGTCGAGCCATTCGGAGACCAGTACGTGCTGGGCGCCATGCACGAGCCGGGGCACGGCGAACTCGTCGTCGCCGTCGTAGGCGTGTGCGAATCCTTCCTGCGCATCGGCTTCCAGCCGGTAGTCCAGCTCTTCGAGCATCCGGTCGTGCAGCTCTTCGACGAGGGCCTTGGCATCGATGCCGGGGAACATGGAGCCGATCGTGCGGCCCAGCCGTGACACCTGGTTGAGGTCCGAACGCAACGCGTCGTCGGCCCCCGGGTACTGGATCTTCACGGCGACGTCGCGCCCGTCATGCCACACCGCACGGTGTACCTGCCCGATGGACGCCGCGGCCGCCGGATCGTCGTCGAACGAGACGAACAGCTTCTGCCAGTGCCGGCCGAGATTCTCTTCCAGAACCTCGTGCACCGTGCTGGTAGGCATCGGTGGTGCGGCCTCTTGCAGCCTGGTCAGGGTATCCCGATAAGGGCCGATCAATTCTTCTGGCAGGGCCGATTCGAGAACCGAGAGTGTCTGGCCGAACTTCATCGCGCCGCCCTTGAGTTCGCCGAGCACCTTGAAGACCTGCTCGGCGGTCCGGCGCTGTGCTTCGGCGGAAACGAGTTCCGAGGACTGGCCCCCCAGTCGCTTGCCGAAGTCGAGCGTTGCCCGGCTCGCGGCACCCAGTGGTAGCGACGCGAGCCGGGCGGCTCGGGAGATCGCCTTGCGTGGCAATTCGCTCACAACACCATTGTGCGCCCAGGGGCACTCGTCTTCAGCAATCCGGGTCTTCCGGAACACACTCGTGTTCCCACGTGCAGCCGCAATCCGGATGTGTCCGCCACGTACGTCGGCGTGGCAACCCGTAGGGCAGCTCGCATTCGAGAGTGCCCCCGATGCTGGCTACGTGGTAGCCGTCGAGGAAAGCCAGAATCTGAGCAGAGGCGAGGCCGGCGACCGTGGCGACGAGACTGGTGTCGCAGGCAGGTGACGGTGGCGGATGCCGGGTCGCCTGGTCGAGAACGGTGGGCCACCCGGCGTCCCGGTCGGTGCGATGCAGATCGAGGCAACGCAGGCAGGCCGACGATCCGGGAACGACCAGCGGCCCGACGACACCCGTGAGCTCGGTCACCGACGCCTGAAGGTGGGGGATCCCCGCGCGCATCAGCGATGCCACGACCGAGGCGTGTTCATAGGCGCGGGGCACGGTGAACAGCACGAAGTCGGGTTCCTCGCCCGGTACCGCGTTGGCGGTGGCGATGTCGAGCGAAGGGCGCAGTGATCGGTCGCGGCCGAGCCCAACGGCGCCCGGGTCGTGACCCAGAGGCGTGACGTCCGAGGGCGCAACCAGGTCACCGTCGTCGATGTCGATGGCGCCGACGCCACCCGCGGCGAGCAACCGCGCAACCGAGGCACCGACCCGCCCAGCGCCGACCACTTCGACGCGGCGCTGCGCGCGCCGCTCCATCCCGGCGTACCCGGCGTCGGCGCTGTGCTCGACGAGCCCGAGGCTCGCGCGGTCCGGTTCGAGTCGGCCGGCTGGCCGACTCGAATGCGCCGGTAGCTGATCCCCGTCGATCACGGCGCCGGCTTCGGCGAGTGTCTCGATGAGCTTGTCCGCGCTCGCGGAATCAGCACCCCACGCGAGCGCCAACTGTTGTAGCGTCGCTTGATCGTTGCGACCGTCCATGGAGCGCAGCAACGCCTTTTCGACGTTCCCGAGTCCGGTCAGGACGACGGCGCAGCCCGGCGTCACGCCGATCTGGATGGTGCTCGTGTCACGCCAGATCTGGCTCAACGAGGGGTGCAAGAGTGGACGCACGGGTGGCCTCCAGGATGGCAGCGGGCGTTCGCGAATACGCGTGGTCGGGTTTCGACCTAATCTTGCACCGGGAGGAGGCGATGGCGCCCTTCGTTGTCCACAGGCTCTTGCAGCTCAGGTGGCGCGGCAGGGCCCCAGTGCCGCCGGTCCCGGCGTGTACCTTCCCCGCTGGCACGCGCCGTTCCCGTCGTTTTCCGAGGCCCCGCCGAGTCCACCATGGATACGTACCGCCAAGTGCGGCGTGGATGCGCCGTGTTGTCTGGGGGCTGTCGGACATGAACTACCACGTCGCGGTGCGGCCGAATCCGTATGTTCTGCTGCGAACCTACGAGGGACGCACGGTGTCTGCAACCTGAATGGCAAATTGACATCCACGGCCTGTGGATAACTCTGTGGATGTCATGTGCAGGGTGCGGAGAAGGCTGGGGATGCTTCGGGGGAAGCTTGTTGACAACTACGGTGCGGCATCTGGGAAAGTCTCTGTGTGCAGCGATGATGTTGTCCACGGGCTGTGGATAAGAGAAATCCTGCATGTTTCCTGATGATGTGTCCGCTGCGTCCTCGTCAGGGCTGTTCAGCCTTCGAGCCCCAAGTTATCCACAGCAATCCACCCAAATGGGGGTGTGGGGACATTACGGTGCTTGGTATGGAACGGCGAGGCGACGAGCGCGCGGAGGTGGCGGCGCGACGGAGGAGCGGCGGCGGTGGTGTGGGTGAGGAGCCGAGCGTGACCGTGGGTATGGAACGGCGAGGCGACGAGCGCGCGGAGGTGGCGGCGCGACGGAGGAGCGGCGGCGGTGGTGTGGGTGAGGAGCCGAGCGTGACCGTGGGTATGGAACGGCGAGGCGACGAGCGGGATGAGCCCGAGGTGGAGGTGCGCCGGTCAGCCCGTCGTCGGCGGACGGTGACGGCGTTTCGGGAGAGTGGCCGGGTGGTTGTGTGCCTTCCGGCGAAGATGAGCTCGACGGAGGAAGAGCGGTGGGTGGCGGAGATGCTCGAACGGCTCGAAGCGCAGGAGCGGCGGCGGCATCCGAGCGATGAGCAGTTGCTCCGACGGGCACGGGAGCTTTCTCGCCGCTATCTCGATAATCGTGCGAAGCCGACAAGCGTGCGCTGGAGTTCGGCGCAGCGTGCCAGGTGGGGTTCATGTACCCCGAGTGATGGTTCGATCCGGCTCTCTGTGCGGCTTCAGGGGGTGCCGTCGTGGGTGGTCGACTACGTTCTCGTTCACGAGCTCGCGCATCTGCTCATCGGTAACCACGGCCGGGAGTTCTGGGATCTCGTGCGGCGTTATCCGCGTGCTGAGCGTGCCCGAGGGTTCCTCGATGGCCTGGACCACGCCGCGAACGCGTCGTCGTCCGGGCTCGCCTGATCGAGACGACCTCGACGTTAGACCCTCCCGCCGGGGCGGCCGGCGATCGGGGGCGATCGCCCGGACTTCACCAGGAACGCGAATTCTTAGGAGGACGTATTGCCGCCTGCCTCGCCCTCGTCGGTATCGTCTGGCCCATCCTGACCGTCGCTGCGTGCTTCATCGGCCTCGTCATTTGAGCCCAACGCGCGCTCGAGGTCGGAGACGTCGACGAGCTCGTCCCGGTGGAGGAAGGCTTGCGGGTCGGCGAGATCGTCGGCCGATGGCATGAGATCGGGATGAGCCCATACGGCATCGCGTCCTTGGACGTCACGCTCCTCACGTATAGCGGCCCAGAACGCTACGGCATCGCGCAAGCGCCGCGGGCGTAGTTGGAGACCGACGAGTGTGGCGAAGGTCTGCTCGGCGGGTCCGCCGGTGGCCCTGCGTCGGCGGATGGTCTCTCGCAATGCCTCGGCCGAGGGGAGCCGGTCTTTCGTTGCCTGCGTGACAACATCATCTACCCAGCCCTCGACCAGTGCGAGCGCCAGCTCCAAGCGGTCCAGTGCGGCCTGCTGTTGCGGGGTCGTCGGGAGCTCGAAGAGCCCACCTTCCAGCGCTTCTTGCAGTGCCTCGGGCCGCGAAGGATCGATGTCACGAAGTTTGGACTCGATCGAGTCGGTGTCGACATTGACGTGGCGCGCGTATTCCTCGACCAGGGAGATGATGTGTGAGCGCAGCCACGGAGCGTGAGCATAGAGGCGAACGTACGCCGCCTCGCGCAGCGCCAGGTAGAGCATGACGTCGCGACCATCGATGCCGAGCCCCTCACCGAAGGCCTGCACGTTCGCCGGGAGCAGCGCGGGGTGTCCCTCGGCGAGCGGGATACCGATGTCGGACGCGCCGCAGACCTCACTGGCGAGTGTGCCGATGCTCTGCCCGACCTGGGCTCCCCACATGGACACGCCGACCTGCTGGAGCATGCCGACGAGCGGGCCCGCAGCCTGTGACATCTCGGGCGGCAAGGATTGGCTCATCGCGTCCGAGACCCGGGCGGCGACCGGTTCGATCAGCTCTTTCCAGGCGTTCTGGGTGCCTTCCACCCATTCGGCCCGGCTCCAGGCACGTGGAGAACCGCCGGTGGACGGGAACGAGGTCGCATCGTCCAGCCAGGTGTCTGCCAGCCGGAAGGCGTCTTCGACGTCGCGTCGCTCGGAACTGCTGACCGAACGATCACCGCTGGAGGACACGACGTCGCGTGCGGCAGAGTTTGCGAGATCCCAGTTGACCGGGCCTCCCGACCAGGAGAGCAGTTTGCCGATCTGCTGGAGCATCTGGCCGAGGTCGGGGGATCCTTGCTGACCGCTTGCGCCCATCATGCCGAACAGGCTGCTCAGTGGATCGTTCGGACCAGAACCGCTGCCAGATTCGTTTTTTGGTTGGTCGTCATCATCGTCGTCGGGGCGGAATCCGAAGGGGACATCACTCATAGTTGCGCCTCGGGCAGGATGGGAAGCGGGTGGCAACGCCTCATAAGCTCCACCGTAACCGCCGAAGGGGGAAACGTGGGTACAGAGCCGGGTTCGGTTCGCGCTCGGCGCAACCGGGAAGGCTCCGCGCAGGTCGTCGCGGTCGTCGGGGCTGCCTCGACCCCTGGACGTCAGCTGGCACGGCGGCTTGCCGCCAACGACGAGATCGGCCAGGTTGTCGCCATCGATCGCGAACGCGGCGACGTCGATCACGTCACCTGGAGGGTCATCGACCTGACCGATCCGGCTATCGTGACGCGGTTCTCGGGCGTGGACGTCGTCGTGCACACGGCGGTCGATCTCAATGTGACCGACGATGTCGACGGGCGTTCGCTACGCAATGTCCGGAGCACGCAAACCGTGCTGACGGCGGCTGCCGCTGCGGGCGTGCGGCGAGTTGTCGTGGTCACGAGCGCGATGGTGTATGGGGCGAGGCCGGACAACCCGGTTCCCCTCGACGACGATGCACCTCTGCGGGCTCCTGCCGACGGAGGTCTGGTGTCAGATCTTTTGGAAGTCGAGTCTTTGTGCGAACGCGCCCGACACGCGCACCCAGGTATGAAGGTGACGGTTGTCCGCCCGGCGACGTTGGTCGGAGCTGATGTGGACACGGTGCTGACGAGGCACTTCGAGGCGCCACGTCTACTGGTGGTCCGTGAAGGCAATCCGGCCTGGCAGTTCTGCCACGTCGACGATCTCGCGTCGGCACTGGAACTCGTCGCCGGCCGCGAGCTCGACGGTCCGGTCACGGTCGGGAGCCCGGGTCATCTCGATCAGGATGCCGTGGAGGCCATTACCGGCAAGGGCAGGGTCGAGCTGTCGTCGTCGCTCGCTTTCGGCACGGCAGGTCGGTTGAAGCGGCTGGGCGTGACGTCGACACCGGTGAGCGAGTTGCACTTTGTTGCCCACCCCTGGATGGTCGCGACGACGCGGCTCGCGGAGGCTGGTTGGCGCCCGGAGTGCACCAACGAGCTCGCACTTCATGCGTTGATGGAAGAACTCGGTCACCGGAACGCGTCCACGTTGCGAAGGTTTGGCAGGCGGGAAACCGCGGCAACCATCGGTGCGGCAGGGGCTACGGTCGCCATACTGGGTACGGCGGTAGTGGTGCGTAAGGCCCGCAAGAGGAAGCGAGGGTAGACCACGTGGACGTCATCAAGCTTCTGGGTGTACGGGAGGAGGCGCTGTCCGTCGACGAGGTGCTGGCGGCCGTGACCGATTCCCGCGCCGGGGGAACGGATCTGTTCGTGGGAACGGTTCGCGAACTCGATGAGAACCGGCCGGTGACGGCGCTCGAGTATGAGGCGCATCCCATGGCCGACAGGGAATTGCGCCGGGTCGCGGAGACGGTTGCCGCGACCATACCGGTGCGGGCGCTGGCGGCCGTGCACCGTGTGGGCCATCTGCGAATCGGTGATATCGCGGTCATTGCGGCAGCGTCAGCAGAACACCGGGCGGAAGCGTTCACCGCGTGCCGGAAGCTGATCGACGACCTCAAGCGGGAGGTCCCGATCTGGAAGCATCAGAGCTTCGCCGACGGCAGCACGGAGTGGGTCGGCTCACCGTAAGCTGGGACGGATGACTCGCCGCTCCATCACACTGTCTGTCGCTGGCGCCCTCGTCGTGGCGTTGCTGGCGATCGCGTCGCTGTTTCCCGTGCCGTACGTCGTCTACACGCCCGGCTGGCTCGAGAACACGCTTGCCGAGAAGGATGGAAGCCCGGTCGTTCAGGTCGCCGATGAGGACGTTCCCACCTATGACACCGATGGGCAGCTGGACTTGACCACGGTAGCGGTGACCTCGGCCGATACCGAGCTCGATTTGCTGACCGTCCTGCATGCCTGGTTCGACGACGAGCGTGCGGTCGTGCCGCGCAATGTCGTCTACCGCGAAGACGAGACGGCCGAGGAATCACGTGAACAGAGCGCGCGCCAGCTCGCTCGCTCTCAGGAAGCCGCCAAGGTCGCGGCGTTGCGGCATCTCGATTACGAGGTCAGCGAGGAACTCGTCGTTGCCGTCGTATTCGACGGAATGCCGGCAGACGGCGTACTGGAGCCGGGCGACGTCATCGTCGAGGTCGATGGGATGACAGTGGACGAGCCAGAGGAGGTCGCCGAGATCGTGGAGGACCGCGAGCCAGGCGACACCGTGGATCTCGCCATCCGTCGCGATGGTGAGGAGCGGTCGGTGACGGCCGAGACCGTGCCGGCGGAAGACGACGGGCGTCCGGTTGTCGGATTTGCCCCGGACCGGGGTTATGAACTTCCCTTCGAGGTCAGCATCGGTATCGACGAGCGTATCGGTGGTCCCAGCGCCGGTGTGGTCTTCGCCCTGGCCATTTATGATCGGCTCACGGAGGAGCCACTGATCGACGGGAACCACGTGGCGGGTTCGGGGGAGATCTCGGGTGATGGCGAGATCGGCTCGGTCGGCGGCCTGCAGCAGAAGATCGCCGCAGCCAGCAATGCCGGTGCCGAGCTGTTCCTCGCGCCACGGGGGAACTGCGCCGAGGCCACCGAAGCCAACAGCGGCGATATGCGGATCGTGCCCGTCGACACCCTCACAGATGCCATCGAGGCCGTCGACGCGTTCACGGATGATCCGAACGTACAGCTGCCTGCCTGCCAGTGAGCGTCCGAACGGCGAGCTTCACGACACCGGGCCAGCCGAGTGGCTACGTGAATGTGTCCACCGGCTACGTGAACGTGTCCGCCAGGGCGTTTCCGATCTCGGCGGATAGTTCGGCGTCGTGGATCAGTTCGTCTTCCTGTTCGTAGCCACGAACCCGCACGACGCACGTCCGGCTACCGTCGCGAAGTACGCCGACCACCACCCGGACATCCGTGCGGTTGGGGTGATTCTGTGCCCAGGCGATCGCCGCCGTGTCGTCGTCGGGTACATGCTCCTCGGCACCGGGGGGAAGCACGATGCGCTCGATGGCGAGCACACAGCCGTCGACGGAATCGGGCCACGTGATCGTTGGTAGAAGATCCTCGATCGGCTGGTCGGGAAGATCTTGTTCGATCGGGGTCAACGAGCCGTCGGCTGCCGTGGCTTGGGTCAGGCCGAGACGTTCGGCGAGATCGGGCTCGCGTTCCACGAGATCGGCCGTCGGGGCCAACGCGTACAGCCGTGGCTGTTGATCCCAGCCATTGGCGGTGACGTGTTGTTCGATCTCGGTGACAGCCCGGGCGAGCGGAGAAGTCGCTGCCGCAGTTCGGGCCGACGCGTTCTGCTCGTTGCTCATATGTGCATGCTCCCATGCCTGCACTCGTTATTTGCAGCCACTATCGGCTGGATCACGCTGAAGTTGCGGATCCGAGACGACATACATACATGATCGGGACACCGGTTCGAAAACCGCTACCGGCGTAAGATAGTTTGCTTGGCGTGAGCCAGAACTTCCCGCGCCCGGCGAGTCCGTATCGAGGGCCCTCATCGAACCGACGTTCCCGCGCGCTGGTGCCCACCCTGATAGTCCTGGCCTTGCTGGCCGTGGGTTACCTGCTGATCGTGAACTTCTGGACGGAGCGGCTCTGGTTCGACTCTGTTGACTTCACGCATGTCTTCACGACTCAGCTCATGACCCGAGCTGGTCTGTTTGCCGTTTTCGGCCTGGTGATGGCTGCCGTCATCGTCATCAACGGCGTCATCGCATATCGCCTGCGGCCGAGCTATCGGCCGATGAGCGCCGAGCAACAGAGTCTCGACCGATATCGTGACGCACTCGAACCCCTGCGGGCATGGGTGCTCGGGGGCGCGGCGTTGCTTGTAGGAATCATCGCCGGTGCCAGCGCCAGCGGGCAGTGGGAAACGTTCCAGCTCTGGATGAACGGCGATGCCTTCGGGCAAACCGATCCCCAATTCGATCTGGACGTCAGTTTCTTCGCCTTCTCGTTCCCGTGGTGGCGATTCCTGCTGAGCTTCGGCTTCGGCCTGGTCGCGCTGTCACTGATCGTGGCCGCGCTGACGCACTACCTTTTCGGCGGTATCAGGCTACAGACCGCCGGTGAGAAGGTCAGCCGGGCTGCTCAGGCGCACTTGTCGGTGTTGATCGGCCTGTTCATCCTGCTCAAAGCAGTGGCTTACTGGCTGGATCGCTACGAGCTGCTGATTGACGACAATCCGCTCTTTACGGGTGGCAATTACGCGGGTATCAACGCGCTCCTCCCGGCGAAGATGATCCTCATCTTCGTGTCGATCATTTGCGCCGCGCTCTTTTTCGTCAACGTCTGGCAGCGCAACTGGACGCTGCCGGGCATCGGAGCCGGACTGCTCGTGCTGTCCGCCGTCCTGCTCGGTGGCCTGTGGCCGTTCATCGTCCAGCAGTTCCAGGTCAACCCGACGGAGGCAGACCGCGAGGCCCCGTACATCGAGCGGAACATCGACGCCACGCGCGAGGCTTACGACGTCGACGACGTGGAGATCGAGTCATACGACGCGACGACGACGGTGGAGGCCGGGCAGCTCGCAGACGACGCTGGGACGGTGCCCGGTGTCCGGTTGATGGATCCGACGCTCATTCCGCGCGCGTATCAGCAGCTGCAGCAAGTCCGTGGCTTCTACACGTTTGCCGATCCGGCGAACGTCGATCGGTACGAGATCGACGGAGAGGAGCGGGACGTCGTCGTCGCTGCTCGCGAGATCGACGTCACCGGTATTCCCGAGGGGCAGCGCAACTGGGTCAACGAGCGCACGGTTTATACCCATGGCTTCGGCTTGGTGGCAGCGTTCGGTAACACGCGCCAGAGCGACGGCTCACCGGTGTGGGCTGAAGAGGACATTCCGCCAAAGGGTGAACTGGGCGAGTACGAACCGCGGGTGTACTACGGCGAGAGTTCGCCGGAGTACTCGATCGTCGGTGCCCCGGAAGGCTCCGAACCGGTGGAGTACGACATCCCGGAGGATCCGGAAACTGGTGAGGAGCGCCTGAACACCTATGACGGCGCGGGTGGCGTGGATCTCGGTGGGTACTTCAACCGCCTCCTCTACGCCACGAAGTTCCAGGAAGCGAATATCGTCCTCTCGGAGCGGGTCAACGAAGAATCGGTGATCATGTATGACCGCGACCCGAGGCAACGCGTCGAGAAGGTCGCTCCGTGGCTGACGGCTGACTCGAACGCGTACCCGACCGTGGCCGACGGTCGCCTGGTCTGGGTCGTGGATGCCTACACGACGCTGAACTCGTACCCGTACTCGCAGCGTGTCTCGCTGGAGGAGGCGACGAGCGACTCGCGTACCGCTCGCCCGGCGCTGGCCGCGCAGCCGGACGATTATCTGAACTACGCGCGCAACTCCGTTAAGGCGACGGTTGATGCCTACGACGGCACCGTGACCCTCTACGAGTGGGACGAGGAAGACCCCGTACTGCAGGCGTGGAAGGATGTCTTCCCGGACTCGGTGACGCCCAAGTCGGAGATCAGCGACGACTTGCTGGACCATTTGCGGTATCCGGAAGATCTGTTCAAGCTGCAGCGGCGGATGCTCGAGGCGTACCACGTGGAGGATCCGATCACCTTCTACGGTGGTCAGGATCGCTGGATCGTGCCGAACGACCCGACGGCGGATGGCGAGGTCGACATCCCGCCGTACTACCAGAGCATCCAAATGCCCGATGACGACGAGGGCGTGTTCTCGCTGACCACCACGTACACACCTCGTGGCCGGCAGAACCTGGTGGCGTTCATGGCGGTCAACGCCGATGCGCGACATCCGGACTATGGCCAGCTCGAGGCGCTTCGGTTGCCAGGCCGAACCCAGATCGACGGACCAGAGCAGGTCGCGAACGCGTTCGAGAGCAACGAGGAAGTCGCGAGTCAGCTAACCCTGCTCAGTGCGGGTGAGGGAGCGACGACCGAGCTGGGGAACCTCCTGACACTGCCCGTTGGTGGCGGTCTGTTGTATGTGCAGCCCGTGTATGTCGTCCGGCAGACCGGTGGTGGCGCGTATCCGCTGTTGCGCCGCGTAATGGTTCGCTTCGGCGACGAGATCGGCTTCGCTCCCAGCTTGCAGAACGCGGTGGACCAGATCTTCGAGGGCGAGGCTGGAATCGAGACGGAAGAGGGCGAGGAGATCGAAGACGAGGCCCTTCCGGACGTTGACGAGGATGGCCAGCTGGAGGACGAGGGCCCACCGGAGGACGAGGAACAACAGCCTCCGGAAGATGAGGAACAACAGCCTCCGGAAGATGAGGAGCAACAGCCTCCGGAGGACGAGGGTCCGCCCGAGGGCGATGCGCCCGATTCCGAGCAGCTGGAAGACACGCTGAGCCGTCTCGAGGATGCGCTGCAGCGTCTGGAGGACGCCCTGGACCGGCTGGAGAACGTTCCCGAGGAGTAGCTTCCAGGGCAGACGCCGGAGGATGGTCGAGAGAGGGTCCGTGCAGGTCATGACCTGCACGGACCTTTCTGTGGTGGGGGTCTGGTGGACGGCGTCGGCGGTGTGGTTGACGTCACGTCAGCGGCGAGGACGCTGATTTGGTGTGATCCCCGTCGTGACGTAACATGGTCTGTGGCGACGCGGGGTGGAGCAGCTCGGTAGCTCGCTGGGCTCATAACCCAGAGGTCGCGGGTTCGAATCCCGCCCCCGCTACCACGTGAGGCCCGGACCAGAAGTGGTCCGGGCCTTCGCCTTTGCGCCTCTGATCCGTTCTGCCGTAGGTAACTGGGCCGGTCGTGTGTGGTTGCGGATCGGCACAGGACACATGGCTGCCGCAGCCGCATCTCGTCCGTGGCTCCTCCGTTGAGCGTTCAGGCTATGAACGACGTCATTCGACACGTCACGGAAGTGACCAGCAGGTGATCGTTGACGATGGCGAACATCATCGTGTGCACGATCGTTGATGATCACCTCCCTGTTGAGATTGGCCCCTTCCGCACGAGGCGGTGGTCAGGGAGACTGCCTGGATGCGGTGTCCCGACGAGCGAAACGGTATGGGACCTGCATGGGTCACGACGTAGGAGGTCCCGTTGACACAGGTCATCGACAGACATAGCGTCAGTTGAACTATATGTTCTGGTGAATGGAATTCCGTCCCGACGGTCGGGAAAGACCTGCACGAGAACGATGTCGACAACGTCGTGGGCCATCCGGGTGGCGAGGTGGCGCCGGAGTGGGTGGATCTCTGCGGCAATCAAGGGTAGGGGGTTCCAGTGGTAGGTGCTCGGCGAGACGATGGCTTCGCGGCTTTGTGGTCGAATCCGATCAGCAGGCGCAAGCTCCTGCAGGCGACCGGGGCGGGCGCCCTCGTGCTCGGTGGCGGCGCTGGCGCCGGATGTACGTCAGACGCCCCGTCCGACTCCCCGGATGAGACCGCGAACGGGAACGACACCGGGCGAGATGGCAGCCTGTCGGCTAGCCTCGCGAACATCTTCCGGGACCTCGATCCCACCACCGCATCGGCCGTCGGCACGGTGGCGGTGAACAACTACATCTATGAATCGCTATACCGGCTGGATCCCTTTCCACCACGCACGGAGCTGACGCCGGAACTGGCCACGGAGATGCCCCGGGAGATCGACCCGCTGACGCATCGGATCAAGCTGCGCGACGACGCGGTGTTCCATGACGGCTCGCCGCTGACTGCGGAGGACGTCGCGTTCACAATCGAACGCATTAAAGACCCGGACGTCGAGTCGCTGTTCGCTCGCTTCTTCGAGATTGTCGATGCCGTCGACGTCGTCGATGAGCATGAGATCGAACTCAACCTGACAGCACCCACGACGCTTCTGGCCCAGCGCCTGGTCTTGGTGAAGGGAATGTCGCAGGCGGCGATCGAGGATTCGCCGGACGCGCTGGAACTCGAACCCGTCGGTACCGGGCCGTATCGGGTGCTGTCGGCCGTATCCGGGCAGGAGATCACGCTCGAACGCTTCGACGAGTACACCGGCCCGCGCGAATTGAACTATGACGAGCTGCACATCGCGGTCACGGCGGATGGCAGCGCACGCGTATCGGCGTTGCGTACGGGCCGAGCTCAGGTCATCGAAGACGTCCCTGCGAGCTCGTTCGACGAGCTGGAGAGCGAGGACGACGTCGAGGTCGACAGCGCTCGTGGTGACCATTTGACCGGCCTCATGTTCCATTGCGGCAAGCCGCCCTTCGACGACGTGCGGGTCCGGCAGGCCGTGATGTACGGGATCGACCGGGACGGCATCGCAGAAACGGCCTTCTTCGGGCACGCGGAGCCGGTCTGGTCGGGAGAGATCTCACCCGACGACCCGGACTATGCCGAACCCGACCTCACCTATCGCTACGATCCCGACTACGCCAGGCAACTGCTCGACGAGGCGGGATTCGGCGATGGCGGGATCGACGTCGACTTCCTTGCCGGAGATCTGGACTACCTCGCCGCGCAGACGCCGTTGATCGAGGAGAATCTCCGGGAGCTAGGCTTCGTGCCCAATGTCATCCCTGGAGAGCTGGAGTCCCTGTATTCGCGCGTCACGGAGGGCAGTTACAACCTCTTCCTGATGAAAGGTGACACCAGCGCGCTCGGGGCGACCGACGTCGAGTTCCTGCTGCGCTGGACCTACTACGGGAACTTGCCGAGGCAGTTCATGTACTGGGAGGGCGAGCCACTGGAACGGGTCGAAGAGCTGCTCGACGAGGCGTTGACGGCGCCTGACGACGACGCCCGCTCCAGCGCGCTGGCCGAGGTGCAGAACATCGTCCAGACGGAAGTGCCAATCGGCCGGCTGCATCGTGTCGATTACTTGACCGGGTGGTCGGCATCGCTCGACGGATTCCGTCCGGTGCCCACGGCGGGCTTCGTGCTCGACGGCGTCACTGGATGATGCACGTTCGTACCAGCGCCCGTACGGGCTACGTGCGGTTCGTCGTGCGCCGGCTCGTCCTGGCTCCACTGATCTTGCTGGGAGTGTCGTTCACCGTGTTCGTGGTGGTCGACCTTTCCCCCAACGATCCGGCACGCGCCGTTCTGGGACTCTTCGCCGACGCCGAGCAACGTGCTCGCTTTGCCGCAGAACACGGCCTGAACGACCCGCTGCCGGTTCGTTTCGCACGGTTCGTGGGCGACGTGGCGCAGTTCCGGCTTGGCGAGTCGGTGGTACGCCCGGAGTCGGTGAATGAGCTGATCGGCTTGGCCTTCCCGATCACCGTCCAGCTGATGCTGCTCGCCACCTTGATTGCCGTGACGTCGGCGCTGATTCTCGGCATTACAGCAGCTCAGATGGAGGGGCGGTGGCCGGATCGCGTGATCGGCACAGCAGCTGCGATCTTTCAAGCCGCACCACAGTTCTGGGTCGGGTTGATGTTCATCCAGCTCTTCGCGGTGACCTGGGGGTGGTTGCCGTCGGGAGGCTACGCGCCGCCGGAATCGGGGTTCACGTACTGGTTCTCCTCGATGATCGGCCCCGCGGTCGTGCTCGCGTTGCCGTTCGCGGCAGCCATGACGCGGGTGATCCGTGCGTCGGTAGCGGATGAACTCGCCAAGGACTACGTGCGAACGGCGCTCGGCGCGGGTGTCCCCGGCCACGTCGTCTTGATTCGCAACGTGCTACGCAATGCGCTCGTCACTCCGATCACGGTGCTCGGGGTGTACGTCGGTCTGCTGATGTCCGGCGCGATCCTCGTGGAGACCGTGTTCAACCTGCCGGGAATGGGAACATTGCTGGTCACTGGAGTGCAGCAGGGGGATCTCGGTGTGGTTCGTGGCGTGGCGATCGTCGGCGCAGCGGCGTTCGTGCTGATCAATCTCGTCGTCGATCTGCTATACCTGCTCCTCAACCCGCGCAGCGCGGAGGTGGCCGGCCGATGACGAAATACGCCCGGGCCTTGCGTGCCGAGCCGATGGTGCGCTGGCTCAGTGGCCTGGCGCTCGTGCTCGCCACCGTGCTCGTCATACTGCCGCTGGCCGTGGATGCGTCGCCGACGGTGATCGATGCATCGCGGGCGTTGCAGCGACCGGGTGACGAGTATCTGTTCGGCTCCGACCAGCTCGGCCGTGATGTCGCGGCCCGGGTCGTCCACGGAGCCCGGCTGAGCTTCCTCGTCGCCGTCTGTTCTGCCGGGTTGGGGCTGCTGGGAGGCGGGGTGCTCGGCGCGGTCGCGGCCAGTTCGAAGGGCTGGCTCAACGAGCTCATCATGCGGATTGTGGACGTGGGGCTGGCATTTCCCGGCATCCTGCTCGCCATCGTCCTCGCCGCGGCGATCGGTCCGAGTCTGTGGACCACTGTCATCGTGCTCGGGATCATCTACACGCCACCGATGGCACGCGTCGTACGCGCGGCCGTGTTCGCCGAATACGGCGAGGATTACGTCACCGCGGCGACACTGTTCGGTACCCGCAAGATCCGGCTGGTCGGATATCACATCGGTCTGAATGCGGCGTTGCCCGTGATGGTGTATACGACAATCATCATGGCGGAGGCGATCGTGGCCGAGGCGGCGCTCTCGTTCCTTGGTGCCGGTATCCGGCCGCCGGCGCCGTCGTGGGGCAACATCATCAGCGACGGTCAGGCCGTGATCGACGCTGGTGCCTGGTGGGTTTCGCTCTTTCCCGGCCTGGCCATCGTCATCTCCGTACTGGCACTGAACAGGTTCTCCGAAGCGCTCGGCGCACGGTTGAGGTCGCGATGACGGTGACCACAGGTTCGGGAACACCCTGGAGCGTGCCAGCTGACGCGGCGACGGCTCCGCTGCTCGCGGTTCGCGAGCTGTGTGTACGGTTCCCGCGGCGCTACGGCGATGTCGCCGTCCTGGACCGGGTCGATCTCACGATCGATGCCGGTGAGGTGGTTGCCGTCGTCGGCGAGTCCGGCTGCGGCAAGTCGCTGCTCGGTCTGGCGGCGGCCGATCTTTTGCCGCGATCGGCGGCGGTAACCGGGACGGTCGCGTTCGATGGCCAGGACGTACGGGCGATGTCTCGACGGGAACGGCGCCAGATGCGTGGTGCGGGTATCGGTGTCGTGTACCAGGACGCTTTGACCAGCCTCAACCCTGGGATGAGTGCCGGTGCCCAGTTGCGCCAGGTTTGCAAGCTCGGCTCCTCGTCGTCGCCGGAAGAGCTCCTGGCGTCGGTCGGTTTGGAAGACACCGAGCGCATCATGCGGGCCCGGCCCTACCAGCTGTCCGGTGGGCAGCGGCAACGCGTGCTGATCGCGATAGCGCTCGCGCGTGACCCGCAACTGGTCATCGCCGACGAGCCCACCACGGCGCTGGACGTGACCATCCAGAAACACGTGGTCGAGCTCCTGCGCAGTCTGCAACGCAGCCGGAACTTCGCGCTGATGTTCATCAGTCACGATCTTGCCCTGGTGTCCGAGCTGGCTACCCGAACCGCCGTCATGTATGCCGGTCAGCTGGTGGAATCCGGGCCCACGCGGGACATTCTGGCCCGGCCACGCCACCCGTACACCGCGGGATTGCTCGAATCCAGCCGCAGCCTCGACGAGTGCTGGCCGACCCTGGCGTCCATCCCGGGGAGCGTCCGTCAACCGGCTGACTTCCTCGCGGGTTGCCGGTTTCGCGACCGGTGTGGCAACGCCACGGAACGTTGCGCCCACAGGCCCGTCCTCGAGGTCGACGGCACCGCGGGCGAACGGTATCTGGCCTGCTTCCATCCTGTCGGTACGGAGACATGAGCATGCACGACGCTTCCCCCGATACGAGCCGGACCGATCCGGCTGCCGCGCTCTTCGACGTTCGGAACGTGACCGTCGACTACGCCTCGCGGGGCGGGTACACCCGCGCGTTGCGGGACGTGTCGTTGCAGATCCGTCCGGGTCAGGCGATTGGGGTCATCGGCGAATCCGGCTCCGGCAAGACGACACTCTCCCGGTCCATGCTGGGACTGATCGAGCCCACGCGCGGCCACGTCCTCTACCGTGGCCGGGACGTCTATGCCATGGGGTCCATCTCCCGATTTCGCGTGCTCAGCCGGGAGGCGGCCATGGTCTTCCAGGATCCCAGGAGCTCGCTGAACCCGCGGTTGTCTGCCGGAGCGGTGGTTCGCGACCCGCTGACCGTGCTCGGCATCGGCACTCGTCAGCAGCGCAAGGCCAAGGTGGGCGAGCTCCTCGAGAGCGTGGGCCTCGCGGCGGAGCTGGCGACTCGTCCGGTACGTGCGCTCTCCGGTGGGCAGTTGCAGCGGCTCGCGCTGGCGCGCGCGCTGGCCGTGGAGCCGAGCATCATCGTCGCCGACGAGCCAACCTCCGCTCTCGACGTCTCCGTCCAGGCCCAGGTCCTTAACCTGTTCCAGCAGATCCGTGCCCGGCGCCATCTTGCGCTCCTGCTCGTGTCCCACGATGTCCGGGTGGTGCGCTTTCTCGCCGACCACGTCCTCGTCATGTGCGACGGCGACGTCGTCGAGCGAGGTGCCACCGAGCAGATCTATCGAGATCCACACCACGACTACACCAAGGCGCTGCTCGCCGCGGCCCCCAGGCTGCGGGTACAGGCGTAGCTGGCCGGTGATCGGGCACCCGGTTCCCCGGGTGTCCTCGTGGCCACGTCCCACGGCGCCGATCAAGGCTCGTCGAACGGTTCGGCCGCTCCTTCCGGTCGTTCGGTCTCGCCGCCGGTACGCGCGTCGTCGGCGATGGAGGTGGGGTCGGGCCGGGCGCCGGGTACGGGCCGGCGGCGGAGCCGGCTGATGGGCGCGATGAACGAACCCTTGGCGGGAAGCGTTCGGACCAGACCCCGTTCGCGGAGCACTTGAGTCGCGCGCCGTACCGTGCCGATCGAGACGCCGTACTGACTCGCCAGATCTCGCTCGCCGGGTAGGCGTGAGCCGGGCCGGAGATCGTGTGTCGTGATGCGCATGGTCACGTGGTCGGCAACTCTCATGAACAGGTACGCCGGTTCCTCGGTCTCGCCGAGGTCGAATTCCGGGTCTTCCATGCTTGGAAACCTAGGCGGGCCGTGCCCGTCCCGGACAGCCGGACCACGGCCGCATGCGTAACACACCGCTTCTCTGCATCGGACCGCGGTCCTCACTCCGTCCCAATAATCCGAGGCAGCGCGGCAAGGATGATCTGAGGCGATTCCGAGGCATCTGGTGGGTCCGCTGTCCCCCGTACAGCGGACCCACCAGATGGACGGCGCGCGCGGCGAGATGGTTCCGTCAGCGCCTGGCCGGTTGCACCCACGGCGGGCACGCGTGGGCGGCGTAGGTGCAACCGGCCAGGACGTCGCCTAGCGGCGGGTCCAGCCGCGTTCGCCCTCGGTCAAGCCGCCCCAGATGCCGAATCGTTCGGGCTGTTCGGCGGCTGCCTGGCGACACTGCGTGGCAACCGGACAGGATTCGCAGATCCTCTTCGCAACTGCCTCTCGTCGGCGCAGCGTGCTCCCTCGTCCTTCCGGGAAGAAGAGATCGGTGTCCATCCCGCGGCAGGCGGCGAAGGCACGCCAGCTCTCTCGCTGCCCGTACCAGTCCTGAGCGTGCAGCTCAGTAATGTCGATCATTGCGGTCATGTGGGCGTAGCCCCCTTGGCGAGACGATCAGACCCTCTTGCCCCACTTGACGTCTCTGGAACGGCGTCATGACGCGGTTTGGCCGATTTTTTCTGACTTTCTCTGACTGTCCCGATGACCTGCTAAGACTGGATGCGAACAACGCACGGTCAGCGTCATGTGTGAGCTAGCTAACAATGCGATTGTCGCCAGACGTCACAGTGAGTGGCCCGGCTCTGGACGCGACGAAGCCGCGCGACCAGTCCGGTCGAGCGGCAGAGAGTTCGTGTCTATTCGGTTGGAACTAGTCGAACGTGAACTGCTGGTTATGCCCTCCGTGGCAACCGAAGATGATCAGTTCTTCGAAGCGCGATATGTTGTTGCCTTTGACGTCGAGACAGACCTCCACACCTATAGGCGCGAAGGAGGTCGTGATCGGCTGGGGCGTGGCGTCTTCCGGGTCGAACTCCCAGAGCTGATCCTCCGAGAGCTGATCTTTCGAGGAGTCGCAGTTTCTCAGTTCGACGGGAAAGACGCCGTCGCGTGGGCTCGGTGATACACCAAGACACCGACCGTCGGACCAGCGCACGGTAAAGGCGCCGGGCCGACGATCGGTGTCGTCGGGAGTGACCGTCCATGTCGGCGGTGGTGAACTGTCGCATCTGTCGAGCACGATCTTCTCGTCCTTGCCGTCCCCCTTGGGTTGTGCACACCACGTGTGACCACCACCCGGGGTGGCGATGCTCATCGACCCTGTGGAATGGACGCGCAACGTGGCCGCGGAACTCGAGTCGTGGCCGATGTCATTCTCGAAAATGACGCGGTACTTGGTGTTGTTCTGATCGAGACTGTTGACCTTCACGCTCAGTTCCGCCTTGCGGCCGGTGGACGTGACTCCGATGTCTCGCCATTCGCCGTTCTTGCGCTCCTGCCAGCGCGCCTTCGTCGGGCCAGGGTTTCCGTCTTCCGCCTCGGCCCGGAACGTCGCCTGCTCGCCGGTAGCGGCCTGAGCGTCCGAAGGGTCCTGGCGCACCGACGGCGCCCAGCGCACGGACAGCTCGGCCGCGTTCGAGGTGGCCGATCCGACCGTGTTGGAGAAGACGGCGCGGTACTGGCGGCCATTCTGTGATCTGCGGACGTCGGTGAGTTCCAGCGTGGACCGCGACCCCTGCAGGTTCACGTTCGACGAGCCCACGTCTTCCCAGGAACCGCCAGATGTGCGGCTCTGCCAGGTGACGTTGGCGGGCTCGGGGTTTCCCGAGGCGGACGCCTGGAAAGTCACGTTCCCGCCCTCGGCGGTCTGCGAGCCCGATGGGTGCGATGTGATGTCCGGTGCGTAGTGCACGGTCAGCCGGGCCGGGGGTGTCGTGGCGTCACCGTGTTCGTTGCTGGCAACGACCCGATACTGGCGGCCGTCGTGCCGCGGCTCCGGGTTGCTGATCGTGAGGCTGGAGGAGGTGGCGCCATCGACGTCTTGCCACCCTCCACTGCCTGGCGACATGGCGCTGCCCATCATCGGTGCACCACCGCTGGCGGTCGATGGGTTCCGGTATTGCCACTGCAACGACGGAGACGGGTTACCGGAGACATCGACGGAAAGGGTCACCGGCTCGCCGGCGGTCGCGGTCGTGTCCGATGGACCCGAGTCAATGCTCGGAGGCGACGGTGTCTCGTCGTCCGGATCTTGGGTGGGATCGTCCGGATCGCTGGGCGTCGTGTCCGGAGTGTCCCGAGAATCCGGGGTGTCGTCGGGATCGTCCGGGTTCTGGCGATTGACCGGCACTCCCTCCTCAGCCGGAGGATCGTCGGGATCGTCCGGGTCTTCTGTCTCGGGATCCTCCTCTGTTTCGTCCGGATCATCTGTCGGGTCGTCAGAGGTGCCGGAGGTCTGGTCCGGCTGGGATCCGCCGTTCTCGATCGTCTCGCTCGTTTCTGGTGGCGAGGCGGCGTCGTCGGTGTCGTCGGGGGAGCCGGTCATCATCATGTAGGCGCCGGCAACGATGATGCCAGCAGCTGCGACACCGGCGGCGCCAGCGAGGGTCTTGCTTCCCATCCGCGCGAACCGGCCCGGCGAGAGGAGCGCTCCGAGGCCAGAGCCAGAACCCGAGCCGGCGGCAGCGGACGTGCTCGCGGCCGCCGTTCCACTTCCCGCGGCTGCTGCACCCCCGGCTGCGGCAGTGCCTCCGGCCGTGCCGGTTCCCGCGCCAGCACCGGCCGTGCCACCGCCGGCTGCGGCTCCCGCACCCGCGAGGACCGCCGTCTCGCCCGAGCCGCCGGCAGCACCGCCGGCAACGCCTCCTGCCGCTCCGGCACCAGCGGCGCCGCTGGCGGCAGCAGTGCCGCCAGCGGTTGCGGCCGCACCGGCCGCCGCGGCACCGGCGGTGGCGGGGAGCAAGAGAGCCGGCCACAAGGTGCCGCGCAGGTCGGAGACCAGCAAGAGGAGTTCGTCACGGCGTTCGCGGCAGTGCTCGCATTCGCCCAGGTGCGCCGTGACCGCCCGGGTGTGCTGTGCGGACAGCGTGCCACGAACGTAGGCCGCGACTTTCGGCGCATACGGGCGGCACTCGGCCCGGACTTCGGAGGAGAGATTGACCGCCAGATACGCCTGGCGCAGCCCTTCGCGTGCCCGGTAGGCGAGGGCCGCGACGGCATTCGGCGTGCTGCCCAGGGTGGCGGCGATGGAACCCGGCGAGCGCCCTTCGATCTCGGTGTGCCAGAGGACTTGCTGCCACCGATCCGGGAGCGTCTCGAACGCGCTGCGGACCAGTTGACGATCCGTGGCGCGCGCCATGGGGTCGTCGGTCCGTGGCAGGATCTCCAGCACGGACGGATCCGACGGCTTGCCGTCCCGCTGCGTCGAGCGATGCCGATCGATGGCGAGCCGGCGGACGACGGTGCGCAAATATGGAGTGAGGTCGGTCTCCGGGCCTCCACCTTCACGCAGTCGTGTCAAGACGCGTGTAAAGGCCTCGGCGACGACATCTTGCGCTTCGTCGCTGTTGTCGGTCACGATCCGCGCTACCCGCGAGGCGTCGTCGTAGTGGCGACGATACAGCTCGTCATAGGCGGCCATGTCGCCTTCGCGAGTGCGCTCGATGAGCTCGGCGTCGCTAGGTGCTTCGGCTGGAGTCGTCAACGGTGCAGTCCTTTACTCGGTAAGGTCTGCCGTTAGTCTAAATAGTTCTTCGTGTGTTGGGACCAGCCGATCGGCCCAGATTTATCACCCACCATTGATCCGGCCTGAACTCGTCCGATTAGTTCAGTTACACGAGAGCGATCTTCTGGTAGTGGAGTGAGGCCGACATCGAGATCTTTACTTCCTACTTCTTCATTGTTAAGTGCTTTGAGTAATGCGCTACGTTCAACCCGAGCGAGTTTATCATCCGGAACTAGGGCAAGTGCACTGTGTGTCCCGAATTGGCACAGAGTGGCTTCTCTGCGCACATTATCGCGCAGCGCGGAGGCGACCTCGAAGATATGAGCCAGACGGCTCCAGGGATTCTCCGACTCCGACCACGTGACCAGGAGCGCCACGAGTGGTGCGGGCTCGGTCGCGGAAATCCGGTCGAGCTCGTGAACCCGGCCGAGCAGGTAGCCGACGGTGTGCAGGCCCGAAAGCGGTTCGATTCCGGGCGTGCTTCGCTGAGCAGCCATCGCATCCACCCAGGCGTCGGTGACCCAATGATGCGCATCCGAGCGAGAGGCGATGACGTCCCCGTTCGATTCGAGAATGTCCCACAGCGCGTCGATATCGGCCAGCGCGCATGTCAGATCGGACTCGTGCTCGACGCATTCCCACGCGTAGATGGTGAGTGCGTGGGCGATCTTTTCCGGCCCGGCATCGTGCGACGTTTGCCCGGATGTCTCCCACAACGCCTGGAGTACGGCGTCGACACCGGGCGGTGGGAGAACGTCGCCTTCGTCGGCCTGCGCGCCGTGGAGGGCCTGCCACGACGCCGTGAGCGTCGTGGCAGGCCCACCAACGTGGCGGCACCCAGAGTTGTGGCGCACCCCATCACCCCTCGCATCGTGCGCAGCATCGCATTCCCCGTTCACCCACCACGACGGGGCGATGTGCCCGTTATGACGCGGCTGTGCCGAGTTTTTCCGTCCGATTGCCGGCAACGAGTCGCAGCCGCCCGGTTAGGGCAGGCCGGTGAGGGGTTTCGAGCTCAGCCGCGCGAGTACCTCGTCGTGTAGCCGCCCGTTGGTGGCCAGGGCGTTGCTGCCCTGCGGTGCCGGTCCTCCCGTGAGGTCGGTGAACCGCCCTCCGGCTTCCTCGACGATGGGAACCAACGCGGCGAGATCGTACAGCTCGAGCTCCGGTTCGACGGCGACGTCGACGGCCCCCTCGGCCACGAGCATGTAGGACCAGAAATCGCCGTATGCCCGGGTGCGCCAGCAGGCCCGGGTCAGATCCAGGAATGTCGGCAGGAGGCCGTGTCTCTCCCACTCGGCGAGATCGGAGTACGAGAGCGAGGCCGTGTCGAGCGTGGCGGCATCGGACACCTGGCAGCGTGTTGCCGAAGACAGCGAGCGCCCCGTCCACGCGCCGGCGCCGCGTGCCGCCCACCAGCGCCGGTTCAGTGCGGGAGCCGACACCACGCCGGCGAGCACGTCGTCGTCGACCATGAGAGCGATTAGCGTGGCCCACACGGGAACGCCGCGCACGAAGTTCTTCGTCCCGTCGATCGGGTCGATGACCCACCGCCGGTGGTGGTAGCCGTCCGTGCCGAATTCCTCACCGAGAACGCCATCGCGGGGGCGGGCGCGGCCGAGAGTCCGGCGAATCGCCTCCTCGGCGGCGCGATCCGCCTCGGTGACGGGTGTGCTGTCCGCCTTCGTGTCGACGACGAGCTGATCGGCCCGGAAACGAGACAGCGTCTGGGCGTCCGCGTCGTCGGCGAGGACGTGTGCGAATCGGAGATCGTCATCATGGCTCACCGGACAGAATCTACCGGTGTGACCGTACTCATCGGGGCCTTTGGTGCCGTCTTTTTCTCGACGCGCGATTCGTGAGCCCTGACATGCATTGGGCAACCGTGACCCGTAACATGTCTTCTCGAGCCTCAACACGTCTGCAGCCGTGTCACGGCTCGAGGAAACGTACCAAACATGATCATTCCGCGTAGGGAGCTCAGTCGCCTGACTGGCGTTCCCGGCTGGCCAGGAGGCGCCGGTAGGATTCCACCCGTTCTCCGTCAAGCCGGCGTTCGGCCACAGCGTCGTCCAGAGCGCACTCGGATTCGGCGGAGGAGTGTGTGCAGCCGCGGGGACACCGTTCCGTCTCGGCGGCCAGATCGGGAAAGGCCTCGATGAATGCCCCGGGATCGACGTGTGCCAACCCGAACGATCGGATTCCGGGCGTGTCAATAACCCAGCCGCCCTGGGGCAGCTGCAGGGCGACCGCGCTGCTCGACGTATGCCGACCCCGGCCGGTGACCACGTTGACCTCGCCGATGGCCCGATCCGATCCCGGTACGAGGGAATTCACCAGCGTGGACTTGCCGACGCCGGAGTGCCCGACCAGCACTGTCGTCCGATCGCGCAACGTCCCCTGCAGCTCGGCGCGGGCATCGTCGTCGAGACTGGTCGCGACCGTCGGCACATCGAGTGGCGCGTACCTGCGGCGCAGCTCGGCCGGATCGCCGAGATCGGATTTGGTCAGGCACAGCAGCGGCGTCATGCCGGCGTCGTACGCGGCAACCAGGCAACGATCGATCAACCGTGGCCGGGGCTCCGGGTCGGCGATGGACGTCACGATCATGAGGTGGCTCGCGTTGGCCACGATGACCCGCTCGACCGGATCGTCGTCGTCGGCCGTCCGGCGCAACACCGACGTACGCGGGTGCACTCGCACGATCCGCGCCAGGCTGCCCTCCTGACCGGAGACGTCACCGACGAGATCGACCCGGTCTCCGACGACGACGGCCTTGCGCCCGAGTTCTCGCGCGGTGATGGCAACGACGATGCGTTCGTCGTCACCCACGACGCAGGTGTAGCGACCACGGTCGACAGCGGTCACCATGCCGGGCGTCGCGTTGCGGTGTGCGGGCCGCATCTTGCTACGTGGACGAGAGCCACGACCAGGGCGGACCCGGACGTCGCTTTCGTCGTAGGACGCCGGAGACCGCCGCTTCGTCACGCCGCGCGCTCCATACCCGTCATCGAAACCCACATGTCCGGAAACTCCGGGAGGGTTTTCGCCGTCGTTGCGATGTTCTCCACCTGTATCCCAGGAACGGTCAGGCCCAGCAACGCACCAGCTTGCGCCATTCGGTGATCGTCATAGGTGTGGAAGACACCGCCGTGCAGTGGCCGGGGCCGGATCATCAGCCCGTCGCTGGTTTCGGTGACATCGCCTCCCAAGCTGACGATCTCGCGGGCGAGCGCGGCCAGGCGGTCAGTCTCGTGGCCGCGCAGGTGCGCGATACCGCGAAGGTGCGAGTCGGTGTCGGCGAACGCCGCCAGCACGGCAAGCACCGGTGTGAGCTCGCCGACGTCGTGCAGGTCGGCGTCGATCCCGTGGATCGTGCCCGTGCCGGACACGGTGAGCCCGTCGTCAAGGACGCAGGTGGCACCCATCCGGGTGAGGAGGTCGCGCAGCTGATCCCCGGGTTGAGTGGTGGACGTGGGCCAGCCGGGTACGCGTATCTCGCCGCCGGTGATCATGGCCGCCCCGAGGAACGGTGCCGCGTTGGACAGGTCTGGCTCGACGTCCGTGTCGATCCCGGCGATTGGCCCCGGCCGTACCCGCCAGGTGTCGGCCCGCGTGTCGTCGACCACGACGCCCCGCTCGCGCAGCATCGCCACGGTCATCCTGATGTGCGGGATCGATGGAATCGGCGCGCCGGTGTGCTCGACGGTGATGCCCTGTTCGTATCGCGCTGCGGCCAGGAGAAGGCCGCTGACGAACTGCGACGACGCCGAGGCATCGATGCGCACACCGCCACCGGCTACCGTGCCGGTGCCGCGGATGGTGAACGGCAGCCGGCCGCGGTCCGCGGTGTCGTCGATGGCGACGCCCAGCGCGCGCAACGCGTGAAGCACGGCGTCCATCGGCCGCTTGCGGGCATGCGGATCACCGTCGAACAGGACGTCCCCCCGGGCGAGGGCGGCCACGGGAGGCACGAAGCGCATGACGGTACCCGCGAGCCCGCAGTCGATGTAGCCACCGGCGTCCAGGGTGGCGGGTGTGACGCGCCACCCATCGGTGCTCTCGTCGATCCCGGCTCCGAGCGTCCGCAGCGCGCCGGCCATGAGGTGCGTGTCGCGCGCGACGAGCGGGCCACGCACCGTGGATGGCTCGGTGGCCAGCGCGGCGAGAATCAGCGCACGATTCGTGGCGGACTTGGAGCCGGGCAGCGTGATGGCCGCGTCGACCGGACGGGAGGCAGTGGGCGCGGGCCAGAGCTGCGCATGCGATTCTGTCATCGCTTCCCCAGCTTACCGCTGTCGCCGCCCACGCCCCGAGATCCGCATGCCGGCGGCCGTGTCCGCCGCTCAGAACGTGTCGGCGTCGACCCAGTCGAAGGTCTTGGTGACGGCCTTCTTCCACAGCCGGTATTGCCGCTCGCGCTCGGCTTCGTCCATGGCCGGGTCCCATTGCTTGTCCTGGGCCCAGTTGTTTCGGATCTCGTCCTCGCTCTCCCAGAAACCCACGGCCAAGCCGGCGGCGTAGGCGGCGCCCAGCGCCGTCGTCTCCGCGACCACGGGCCGGATCACCGGCACGCCGAGGATGTCGGCCTGGAACTGCATGAGCAGTTCGTTGCCGACCATGCCGCCGTCCACCTTCAACGACTTGAGCGGCACGCCCGAGTCGGCGTCCATCGCGTCGATGACCTCACGAGACTGGAACGCCGTGGCTTGCAGGACCGCGTGGGCCAGGTGGCCCCTGGTGACGTAACGGGTCAACCCGACGATCGCGCCCCGGGCATCCGAGCGCCAGTACGGCGCGAACAGGCCGGAGAACGCGGGGACGAAGTAAACGCCGCCGTTGTCGTCGACGCTGTGCGCCAGCTGTTCCACCTCGGGGGCGCTGTCGATCAGGCCGAGATTGTCGCGCAGCCACTGCACCAGAGAGCCGGTCACGGCGATGGACCCTTCGAGCGCGTACACGGCATCCTGCTCGCCGATCTTGTAGCACACGGTGGTGAGGAGGCCGTTCTCGCTCATGACCTTCTCGGTTCCGGTGTTGAGCAGCACGAAGTTTCCGGTTCCGTACGTGTTCTTCGCCTCACCGACGGACAGGCAGGCCTGGCCGAACGTCGCGGCTTGCTGGTCACCCAAGATGCCGGCGAGCGGCAGCCCCGCCAGCGCCCCGCGGGCGCCGATGTGCGCGTAGACCTCCGACGACGACCGGATCTCGGGCAACATCGACATGGGAATTCCCATGTCGGTCGCGTTCTGTTCGTTCCACTCCAGCGTGTCGAGATCCATCAGCAGGGTGCGCGACGCGTTGGTGGGATCGGTGACGTGCACGCCGCCGTCGGGGCCGCCGGTGGCGTTCCACAGCAGCCAGGTGTCGATGGTGCCGAACGCCAGCTCGCCGGCGTCTGCCTTGGCACGCGCTCCCTCGACGTTGTCGAGGATCCACTTCGCTTTCGGCCCGGAGAAGTACGTGGCCAGCGGGAGGCCCGTCGCGGCGTGGTAGCGCATCTGCCCGCCACCGAGCCCGGCCAGCTCCTCGGTGATGGCATCGGTGCGGGTGTCCTGCCACACGATCGCGTTGTAGACCGGCTTGCCCGTGGTGCGGTCCCACACGACGGTGGTCTCACGCTGGTTGGTGATACCCACCGCGACGACGTCGTCGGTGACCAGGTCCGCCTTGGCCAGGGCGCCGGCGCAGACCTCGCGGGTGTTGCGCCAGATCTCCTCGGGATCGTGCTCGACCCAGCCGGCGCGAGGAAAGATCTGCTCGTGTTCACGCTGGTCCACCGAGATCACGTTGCCGCCGTGATCGAAGATCATGCATCGGGTGGACGTGGTGCCTTGGTCGATTGCTGCGATGTAGCGGGCCATCGATGCTCCTTTTCGAAGGTCGGCGGCAAGAGTCTGGCTGGCGTGTCCCGGGCCTTTCGTCACCCGTAGACGGCGCCACCAGCGAGTCCAGCGAGGATACCGCCGATAATCGGGCCGACGACGGGTACCCATGCGTACGCCCAGTCATTGGGACCCTTGCCCGGAATCGGCAACAGGGCATGGGCGATGCGCGGCCCCAGGTCACGCGCCGGATTGATCGCGTACCCCGTCGGGCCTCCGAGCGAGGTGCCGATAACGAGCACCAGCAGGCCGACAGCCAGCGGGCCGAGATCGATCGGGTGCGGGCCGAACGACAGCACCACGAACACCAGGACGAACGTGCCGACCACCTCGGTAACGACGTTCCACCCGTAGCTTCGTACTTCGGGACCGGTGGAGAAGACGGCGAGCTTGGTATCCGGTTCCTCTCCGGCGTCGAACTGCTTCTTGTACGCGAGGAAGACCACGGCTGCACCGGCGATCGCACCCGCGAACTCGCCCGTGAGGTACGCCGGAACGTCTGCCCACGCCGTGGTGCCTTCGGCGGCGAGCCCGAACGTGACCGCCGGATTGATGTGAGCTCCGGATTCGGCGGCGACGTACACGCCGGAGAACACGGCAAGGCCCCAGCCGACCGAGATCAGCAGCCAGCCACCACCGAACCCCTTGTTCTTCGGAAGAACGACGTTCGCGACGACTCCGCAGCCGAGGAGCACGAGCATTCCGGTGCCGAGGAACTCGGAGAGAACGATCTGGCCGAACGTGAGATCCATGGCGCGTCCCCTCTACGGGGCGGCCATGACGTCGTCGCACCGTCCCGGGCGCCATCGCCGCGGATGTCCGCGAAGATCGCGGGTCTGGTATGCCCGTGATCAACTAATGGTGGAAAACTACCGCCCGAATCGTTGCCTGTCTACGTGTTCGACGACGTAGCCGGGTAGCGTTGGCCCGGAAAGAAAGGTTTGACCTCGCGAGGAGGCGAGTGCGGCGTGGTCGGTGAGAGGGCACACGATTCGCTGAGCGGGCATGCTGGCCGGCTCAGCCCCGAGGGGCGAGAGCGAAGCTGGGAACGGCTCGGATCGGAGCACTTTGACGTCGTCGTCATCGGTGGTGGTGTCGTCGGAACCGGAGCCGCGCTCGACGCAGCCACTCGCGGGCTGAAGGTCGCTCTGGTCGAAGCGCGTGATTTCGCCGCCGGCACGTCCAGCCGCTCCAGCAAACTCTTCCACGGTGGCCTGCGTTACCTGGAGCAGTTCGAGTTCGGCCTGGTCCGGGAGGCGTTGCGGGAACGCGAGCTGATGCTGACCCGGCTGGCGCCGCACCTGGTGAAGCCGGTGAGCTTTCTCTACCCGTTGACTCACCGGATCTGGGAGCGGCCGTATACGGCGAGCGGCTTGCTGCTCTACGACACCATGGGCGGCGCGCGGTCGGTGCCCGGCCAGAGACATCTGACGAAGTCCGGTGCGCTTCGGCTCGTGCCGGGATTGCGTCACGACGCCCTGGTGGGCGGGGTCCGCTACTATGACGCCCTGGCCGACGACGCGCGCCACACGCTCACCGTGGCGCGCACGGCGGCCCACTACGGTGCGGTGGTGCAGGCTTCCACACAGGTGGTCGGCTTTCTCCGGGAGGCGGACCGGATCAGCGGAGTCCGCGTGCGGGATGTGGAAAGTGCTGCTGAGCAGGACGTCACCTGCGATGTCGTGATCAATTGCACGGGTGTGTGGACGGACGAGATGCAGCGGCTGGCGGGTACCCGGGGACGGTTCCGGGTCCGGGCCAGCAAGGGCGTGCACATCGTGGTCCCGCGCGATCGGATCGCGGCCGAATCCGGGCTGATCCTGCGCACCGAGAAGTCCGTGCTGTTCGTCATCCCGTGGCGCAGCCACTGGATCATCGGTACCACGGACACCGACTGGACGTACGATCTCGCTCACCCCGCGGCCACTCGCGCCGACATCGACTACATCCTCGACCACATCAATGCGGTTCTGGCGACGCCGCTGACGCATGACGACATCGAGGGCGTCTACGCCGGTCTACGCCCCCTGCTGGCGGGAGAGAGCGACGAATCGTCCAAGTTGTCGCGCGAGCACGCGGTAGCGCGGCCCGCTCCCGGAATGGTGGCCATCGCCGGTGGCAAATACACCACCTATCGGGTGATGGCAGCCGACGCCATCGACGCGGCTGCCGAGGATCTTCGCAGTCGAACAGCGCCATCGATCACGGATCGGGTTCCGCTGCTCGGTGCTGATGGGTACTACGCCCTCGTGAACCAGGTGGACCGGCTCGGGGCGCAATATGGCCTGCACCCGCATCGGGTGCGCCACCTGCTGGATCGCTACGGCTCGATGGTGCACGAGGTCCTGGGCTTGGCGGTGGAACGCCCGGAGCTGCTGGAACCGGTGCCGGGCGCCCCGGACTACCTCAAGGTGGAAATCGCCTATGGCGTCTCGGACGAGGGCGCACTGCACCTGGATGACATGTTGACCCGGCGCACGCGCATCTCGATCGAATATCCGCACCGTGGCCTGGACTGCGCCGAGCCGGTCGCGCGGCTGATGGCGGAGACCCTGGGCTGGGACGAGAAGCGAGTCGCCCAGGAGATCGACGTCTATTCCGAGCGCGTGACTGCCGAACGAAACTCGCAGACCAAGGAGGACGACCAGGCCGCCGACGAGGTGCGCTCGGCCGCATCCGAACCCCGGCCCCTGGTTGCCGAGCCGGTCAGCTAGTACACCAGGCCGTCGTCGGTGATCGTCAACGATCGCCGATATGGATGCGTGCATCATCGTCGATGATCATGTGAGCGTCGCGGTGCGGCCGCCTCGTGCACGGCCACCTCGTCGTGCACGGCCGCCTCGTGCGCGGGCATCTGGTGTGCGGCGCGCCAGCGCGGGAGATGACCGGCTGGCGCCGGTCGTGAACATGTACACCGCTGCCGCGCAGATCGCGAATCCGAGTGCTCCCCGTAACGCAAGCCCTTCTCCGAACATGATCCATGCCCAGACGAGCGTCGTGGGCGGGGTGAGATAGAGCAGGATGCTGACGTGGGTGGCCCCGCGGCGACGTGCGACCGTGAAGTACGCCCCGTAGCCGCCGAATCCGGACAGCACCGTGACCCAGGCGACCGCCCACCAGAAGCCAGGTGTGGCCGGTGGGGCGAGCTCGCCGAACACGGCAGTGCCGCCGACTACCAGGAGAGCCGCGGCGCTGATGTGAATCGTCAGGGCCTCGACCGTCGACCCAGCCGGACGCCACCGGCGGTCCAGGACGGTTCCGGCAGACAGCGCGAGCATCGAGCCCAGGGGCAGGAGGTAGGCCCACCAGGAGGCGGATGCTACGTGGAGGTCGTCGGCGACGACGAGACCGACGCCGGCGACACCGAGCCAGAGCGCCAGGCGCTGCATGGTTGAGATGCGCTGCCCGAGCAGCACGCTGGCAACGTTGGCCACGACGAGGGGCTGCAATGCGGCGATCAACGCTGCCGTCCCCGTTGGGACGCCGGCGGAGGCACCGGCGAAGACGCCGCCGAGGAACAGCGCATGCGCCAGGATGCCCACGGTGGCGTGCTGCGCCAGAACCCGGGGGCGCAGGACGTGATGCGCCGTGCCGCCGGTCTCGCCAGCTTTGCTGGGCTGTCGCTGGCCGGCACGGTGGGCGCGGAAGGCGAACCAGGCCAGCAGGATGATGGCGGCGAGTCCCAGCCGCCATGCGAGCAGGGTGTCCGGTCCCGAGTGGTCGGCGCCGAGGCGAGCTCCGACGAAGCCCGAACTCCAGAAGATCACGAAAGCGGTAGCTGCGGCGGCATCGACGGGCGCGGACCGGGACGGAAATGGGTGTGTGGTCATAGAGCGATATAACCATACCGGTCTGTATACTGTCAGTGTACGTATGCGCCGAGGAGGCTGTGATGCCGGACACGTGGAATCGATCGACGGCAACTGGAAAGGCGTCGGGTGATGGGGCCGTGCCCGACTGGGCTCGCCTGACGCCGGCGGGAGAGCGCTTGCTGAATGCCGCCAGCGAACTCTTCTATCAGCAAGGGATCCACGCCGTGGGGGTCGACACCATCGCGGAGTCGGCGGGAACCACGAAGAAGACTCTTTACGATCGCTTCGGTTCGAAGGACTCGCTCGTCGCCATGTATCTCCAGCGTCGAGCCGAGCGATGGAAACGTTTCGTCGAGGACCACCTGAACGGTCAGGGGACCGAAACTGGCGAGGGGGAGGCAGCGGGCGATGCGAGGCGCGTCGCAGGTGAAGATCCCCCGGACGGGGCGGTGGAGCGGGTGCTAAAGGTCCTCGAAGCCCTCGAGGTGTGGAGCGCGCACCATAGCCGCGGATGCGCTTTCGTCAATGCCTACGCGGAGATAGGCGGAACCGGCCACCCGGGATTGGCAATCATCCGGGACGAGAAGGAATGGACTCGCGCGCTGTACGCCCGCCTTCTCCGGGAAGCAGGTCTCGACGACACGACGGCGCAGGCCATCGGCGTGCAGCTGAGCCTTCTGCACGAGGGAACGGTAGTGGTGATGACTGCTGGTGACCAGCCTGATGTCTTCGAGCATGCCCGCGTTGCTGCCCGGCAGCTGATCGCCGCAGCCACCCTCCCCATGATCATGAACACCTATGCCTTCCATATGGCCGGCAAGTCTTCATGATCATGGGGAGGGGGAGGGAGAGTCAGGACGGCCGGGCGTCCTTGGCGGCTTTCCTCGCCTTGCGCGTGCCGGACTTCGTGACCTTGCGCGCCTTGCCCGCGGCTTGCCGGGCGCGCCAGCTGATTCCGGGCTTGCCCTCGGTGTCGACGCTCGCCAGGAGCAGCCCGCCGGCGAGGCCGGCGTTCTTGAGAGCGTGAACCCGCTGCTCGTTGCGCTGCTCGGGATCCTCGGTCTCCCAGAAGGCGTGGTTGGCCAGCGTCGAAGGAACCAGCGTGCCGGCGAGCACGAGAGCGGCGAGCCGCGGGCACTTGCCGGTAGCCAGCGCGAGACCGGCGCCGAACTGGGTCACGGCGTTGGCCCGCACGAGCTGCCGGGGCTCGGTCGGGACGTCGGGCGCATGGCGTTCCACCATGGGGCCGAAGCGTTCGACGACCGACTTCGCACCGGGGACCAGCGGATCGGGGTCGCGGAAATTCTTCACGCCCTGGACGACGAAGATGGACGCCAGCATCGGACGTGCGATCAGACGGACGAGGCTCATACCTCCTCCTTACCACGAATCCGGGCCAGATGGGGCCGTCGTCGGGGTTGCACGATAGAAAAGACGCATGTGCGGGCGCTACGTCGTGAGCCAGAGTGCTGATGATCTTGCTGACGAGTTCGGCGTGGACCGTATCGCGGTGCGCGAACGGCTCGAACCGGACTGGAATGTCGCACCCAGCAAACAGGTCTATGCGGTGCTCACACGCCCTCCCCGGGACGCGCCGGGCGATGCGGGCGAGCGGCGCCTGGTCACGGTCCGCTGGGGGCTCATCCCGTCGTGGTCCAAGGACCTGTCGATCGGCAACAAGCTGATCAATGCCCGCGCTGAGAGCGTTGCCGAGAAGCCGGCCTTCCGCCGTGCGTTCGCGTCGAGACGTTGCCTCTTGCCAGCGGACGGGTTCTACGAGTGGCGTGGCGAGAAGAAGGGTGCCCGGCAGCCTTTCTACATCCGGCCGCGTGCCGGATCGCTCGCGATGGCCGGTCTCTACGAGATCTGGCGCGATCCCACTCGCCCCGACGATGACCCGGAGGCATTCGTGTGGTCCACCGTCGTACTCACGACGCAGGCGGTCGACGAGCTGGGTGAGATCCACGACCGGATGCCCATGCTCGTGGGGCGGGACAGCTGGTCCGCGTGGCTCGACCCGGCGAACCAGAACGCCTCTGACCTGCAGACGATGCTGACCCCCGCCGTTCCTGGCGTGCTCGATGCATACCCCGTGTCCAAGGAGGTCAACAAGGTCACCAACAACGGTCCGCAGCTCGTCGAGCCGGTGACGCTGTGATGGCGAGCACGGCTTCGAGAACGGTATCGACACCTGACGGGCCGGGACGCCTGTGGATCGATGACGCCGACGATCCGCGGCTGCGGCTGGTCCTCGGTCACGGAGCGGGCGGTGGAGTCGATGCACGCGATCTGACAGCGCTGGCAGCGGCGCTGCCAGCGGTGGGCATCAGCGTGGTGCGAGTCGAGCAGCCCTGGCATGTCGCCGGCAAGCGTCTTGCTCCCCGCCCCGACACGCTCGATCGGGCATGGCTGGCCGCGCTCGAGGCCGTTCCGGGGGATGTGCCGATCATCGCGGGAGGCCGTAGTGCGGGCGCCCGTGTCGCCTGCCGGACCGCGCGATCGGTGGGAGCAGTTGCCGTCGTAGCGCTGGCCTTTCCGTTGCACCCGCCGGGCAAGCCCGAACGCTCCCGTGCCGCAGAGCTGCTTGGAGCTGGCGTACCCACGCTCGTGGTTCAGGGCGCACGAGACACGTTCGGGCGTCCGGACGAGTTTCCCGCCGACGCCCCGGGTGGACATGGCCCGGCCGATGACGGGAGCGCGACGAGCGAGGCGAGCGTGCCGTCGGTGGTCGAGGTTCCCGGAGCCGATCACGGCATGGCCGTGAGCAAGGCATACGACCAGGACAAGGCGTTGGCGATGGTTGCCGGGACGGTTCGGGAATTCGTGGAACCGTTCGCTGGTTGACCTGTCAGATGGCCATGCACGGGTATGGCCGCACAGTTGCCAACGAAAGCCGGAGGGTCAGCCCTGTGAGTGGTACGGCATGCCTTGAAGCGCCCGGCTCGACATCGACTGTATCGCCGGTGTCGGCGTCGCTGTCGTCGTCCGTGTCTTCGGCGTCGGCGACGTCGTCAGCCGTGTCGTCGATGCCGCCGGTGTCGACCGCCGGTTGGGACTGGACGGCGACGTCGGGTGGCTCGAAGGTAGCATCGGTCGCGATGCCCGGGACAGAAACTGCCGATGAGCGTGCGCAGCGTTTCGAACGCGATGCGTTGCCCTTCCTCGACCAGTTGTATTCGGCCGCGTTGCGGATGACGCGTAATGCGAGCGACGCCGAAGACCTGGTGCAGGAGACGTTTACCAAGGCGTACGCATCGTTTCACCAGTTCAAGGAAGGAACGAACCTCAAGGCGTGGCTGTACCGGATCCTGACGAACACGTTCATCAACTCGTATCGAAAGAAGCAGCGAGAGCCGCAGCAGAGCAACGCCGAAGAGATCGAAGATTGGCAGATGGCGCGCGCTGAGGCGCATTCCTCGAAGGGGTTGCTTTCTGCCGAAGCCGAGGCTCTTGCCCATCTACCGGATTCCGATGTCAAGGAAGCTCTACAGGAGATACCCGAAGATTTCCGCATCGCGGTGTATCTTGCCGATGTCGAGGGCTTTCCGTACAAGGAGATCGCCGAGATCATGGGGACGCCCATCGGTACGGTCATGTCCCGGCTGCACCGTGGGCGGCGCCAGCTCCGTGAGCTCTTGGAAGACTACGCCCGTGAACGTGGCGTGATCCCGGCGGGCGACAGCGGACCAGGGGGTGCACGAGTGTCATGAGTTGCGACGATGATGACGTCGACTGTGCCGAGGTCTTGGATCGCGTCTATGCGTTTCTTGACCGGGAGATGGACAGCGACGGCACGCTGACATACGAAGAGATCGAGGCGCATCTGCACGATTGCGGTGGCTGCCTGTCGAAGTACGATCTCGAACGTGCCATCCGGGCGCTGGTGGCCCGGTCCTGTGGTTGTGACCATGCACCTGACGAGCTGCGGATGAAGGTATTGACCCGGATCCGCGAAGCCCGGGTGCAGGCGAGCGACTGGTAACGATTCCGCTGGTCATCAAGGATCCGGCCGGTCCTGGTATCGACCCTCCTTGATGATCACGAGGCGGGGGATAGCATCGGGGCATGGCTGCCCGCGCGATCGCCCCGTCCGAGCGGGTGCTCGTGCCGTCCGGCCCGATGTATCGCCGCCTGGTGGGCAGTACTCCCGTCCTGCTGGGCGCACTGGCGGCCCTGCTCGTCGCGCGCAGCGGCCTGGTCGGTCTCATGGCGGCCAGCATCGTCGCGCTCACGCTGGCCGGCGTCGCGCAGTTCCTCCGCAGGGAGCGCATCGTTGTCACCCCCACACACATCCGGAGCGTGCGTCCCATCGGCTGGCCCCGCAAACGGGCACGGGATGACATCGCGATCGCGGTCAGCGTGCGCGTGGCACCGGCTTCGGGTCGGCGGGCGCACCGCAACCTCTTCCTGCTCGACGGCCGGGATCGGCTGATTGCCCGGCTGAAGGGTCCCCGGTGGACACCGGAGGACATGCGGCAACTGCTCGGGTGGCTCGGAGTGCAGCCACATGAACTCGAACACGCTGTGACGGCCCGCAAGCTCGGCCGGAGGTTCCCCCGGGCGGTGCCGATCTCCGAACGCTATCCCTTCGCGTACGGGGTGACGGTCGGTGCAGTGCTCGCGGGGGCTATCGTTGCCGCCTCGTTGCTCGTGGACTAGCTGGCACCCCGGGTGTGGCCCATGCAACGCCCTCCCTGGCGTGTCAGATCACGTCGCGGCGGGTGGTGAGCAACGTGCCAGCCAGCGCGAGCACGCACGCGTAGCCGGCAAGCATTGCCCCGCCCTGCCACGCGTCGAGAAACTCGCGGTTCTCGAGAACCGAACCCACGAGAGCACTGGTGGCTGGACCGGGGAGGTAGAGCGTCCAATCGTGCAGGGCAGGAACCTCGGTCACGATGGGTTCGGCGATGAACCGGTAGATCAGGAGCCCCACAACCGTGGCCACCTGCTCGCGCAGTAGTGCGCCGAGCGCCACGCCGAGCACGCCGAATGCGAGCCCTGCGGCCACAATCCCGGCGAAGGTGGCTGGCATCCCGGGCCCGAGGATGTCGAAGTCGATATCCATGCTGGCCAGCAGCGGGATTCCGAGCGCTACCGTCGTGCCCAGGCAAGCTGCGGCATATGCGGCGCCTACCGCCGCATACAGGATGAGCTTGGCGACGACGACCTTGACGCGGCGTGGTGTGGCAAGGAATGTCGTGGTTGCCGTCCGATGCCGGAACTCGCCGGTGATTCCGATAGCGGCCAGGACGGCCGCGAACGTGGTCGCGGGCTGGGCGGCCGTCGCGACGTGTAGCCGCTGCCCTTCCGGAGTGGACAGATGCGGGGCGAAGTTCTCCGGGTCGTCGGTGAAGGCGATATTGAGGCTCGCGTACAACGCGGTCAGCGTCACAGCGCCGAGAAGCAGCCACAACCATAGCCGGGTTGTGACGAGCTTGCGAAGCTCTCCTCGCAGAAGGCGCCCCATGTCACAACCCTCCCGATGTCAACGCGAAGAAGGCACGCTCGAGACTGTCGTAACCTCGGGTCAGCTCGTCGAGCGAGCCGTGCAGCAGCAGCCGGCCGTCCTGAAGGATGACGACGTCATCCACCAATTGCTGGGCTTCCCACAGCACGTGGCTGGAGATCAGGATGGCCTTGCCGGCGTCTGCCATGCTCCGCAAGAGCGTGCGCAGCCATGCGATTCCGGACGGATCGAGGCCGTTGGCCGGCTCGTCGAGCACGAGCGCATCCGGGTCACCAAGTAACGCCGTGGCGAGGGCCAGGCGTTGGCGCATACCGAGCGAGTACCCCTTGACCGGCCTGCGGCCGGCGTGCGTGAGATCGACTAGATCGAGCAACTCGTCGGCACGCTGGTCGGGATACCCGTTGACGGCGCAGTAGACGCGCAGGTGGTTACGACCGCTTCGGTTCGGGTGGAAGCCCGTCGTGTCGAGAGCGGCGCCGACGGTATCGCTGGGCGCGGGCAGATCGATGTACGGATGACCGCCAATGGTGACGCTCCCGGCATCAGGGGTCACGAGACCGAGCACCATGCGTAACGCGGTGGTCTTGCCCGCGCCATTGGGCCCCAGGAAGCCGGTGACCGACCCGGGTTCGACGACGAAGTCCAAGCCGTCCACGGCGCGTAGCGTGCCGAATGCCTTCGTCAGCCCGGATACGGCAATCCTGCCTGGATGTGTGGTCATTACCCGACCCTTCGGTGGCACTGATGTTCACGACGCATGCCTGCTCCATCCGTTTATGTTAACTAATTCATGTACATTAGAGTGTAAACATCTTGGGATGTCAACATTATAGTTGACAGATCTCGAACAGGTGGTGCGCATGGCGGACGGCAGGCAGGTCGACGAGCGGGGAGCGGGGGAAGTGTCTGCTCCAGCTCGGCGTATGCGCCGAGCAGACCGGCGCGAGCAGCTACTCGCGGCCGCGACGCGGGCATTTGCCCGCACCGGATTCGCCGCGACGAGCCTCGATGACGTCGTCGCCGAGGCCGGTGTCAGCCGAGTGATCCTCTATCGCCATTTCGAATCCAAGGCCGACATGTATCGAGCGGTCCTCGAACGGGTGTGCGGCCGCCTCGAGGAAGCCGTTGGCAGCGGTGACTACGACGAGGGAACGATTCCCGACTTGCTGCGTGCGGCACGTGCGGACCCAGACGGGTTCCGGCTGCTGTTTCGCTACGCTGCCGGCGAGCCCGAGTTCCGGGAATTCACCAGCAGGCTGGGTGGTGCAGCTACCGAAATCGCCCACCGGCATCTCGCGGAAAGCATCCCCGACGCTCGATGGGCGGCTTGGGCGAGCCACCTGGTCCCCACCGTCGCGATCGAGGCAGTGATCGCTTGGCTCGACGCCGGCCAACCCGGCGATGAGGCGGCCGCTGAGCGGATTGGACAGGCGATACAGGGCGTCATCGACGCCGCGCGACTCCCCGACACGCCCGAGCGGTAACCGTGCGGAGATATGCTCGGTGCCAGGATCTGATCGACGATGGAGCGGACCATGGCGGACGGACACGAGCCACCCGTACCCGAGCCAGCCATCCGGGTCGGTGATGCTGATCGAGAAGCGGCGGCCGAACGATTGCGCACGGCCGTGGCCGAAGGTCAGCTCGAACTCGCCGAACTGGACGAACGGCTCGCGGCCACGTATACGGCCCGGACGCGCACCGAACTGGATTCCATCATGGCCGATCTTCCCGGGGTGTACCGCTCGGAAGGCCGGCCATTGACGTTGCACACGGCGAGCGGTTCGCTGCAGAAGAACGGATACTGGACGGTTCCGTCGCAGATCACGGTGAAATGCGAGTCCGGCGCGATCAAGATTGACTTCACCGAAGCCGAATGTCACCACCAGGAGGTGGAGGTCAGCGTCGAGGTCATGTCCGGTTCGGTAACACTGATCGTTCCTCGTGGCTGGGTGGTCGACATGGACGATGTCTCGACCGGAAGCGGAAGCGTGGGGAACAAGGTGACCGAACGGCCCGAACCAGGCGCACGTGTGCTGCGCGTCGTCGGCCACGTGCACTCGGGATCCTTCCGGGCCCGCTATCGCCGCCGGACGTTTCGGCAGTGGCTCGCCGGGCACCGAGCACCCTGACATCTGGCTCCCGCCGTCGCGCATGCTGGTTGCCAGCGTTCGGGGTCCGGGTAAGCAGGTTCTGCCGATACGGGTGGGTTGAAGTTTTTCCAATCGCCGGGCACGTCGCGTGTATAGCGTGGCTGCCATGACGGACACGGAAACGGTGCGCGATCTGTATCACCGATGGCTGGCGGACTTGTGGAATGGCGATCTGGATCGGCTGGAAGACATCGCCACCGGGTTGGTGTCGCCAGCGTTCGTGGGACACTGGCCGGGACGTCCGGCGCTCGTTCAGGGTCCGGATAGTTTGGCACAGGTCGTGCGAGCAGGACGGCTGCCCTTTGACCCGTTGACGTTCGACGTCGAAGTCGGGCCGCTCGTGGATGGCGATACGGTCGCCGCACGGTGGGTAGCCCGGGGCGCCTATGCCGGAGGTGAGCATGCGCTCCCCGGGGCCACGGCGGAGCCCGGAACGCCGATCGAATTCCGGGGGCACGATCTCCTTCGGGTGGCGGGCGACAGGTTCGTCGAATATTGGGTGATCTCCGAAGCCGAGCATCTGATGGCGCAGCTGTCCGGGACCGCGTAGGGCCTCGACCGGCTGGCGCCTTCGGGGGTACTTGTCGACTCGACGACGCCGTCGTCGCGCGCGGAGCGTCATCCAGCTCCGGCGATGAACGCTCGCACGGCGTCGGCCACGAGCTGCACGGCGATGGCCGCCAGCAGGAGGCCAGCAATCCTACTCAGCAGCAGGATCCCGGATTCCCTCAGCACGCGCAGCACGATCGTGCAGTAGCGCATGAAGAGCCAGAGCAGCAGGTGAACGGCCACGATGGCGGCGGCGACGGCCAGATAGTCGGCCGTCTCGTCCGAGCGCTGGACGAAGACCATGGTGGCGACGATGGCGCCGGGTCCGGCGAGCAACGGCGTGCCGAGCGGCACCATGGCCACGTTGCCGCTGGCCGGCGCCTCCGGATCATCGAGGCCACCGGTGAGAAGTTGCAAGGCCACGAGAAGGAGCAGGAGTCCACCGGCGGTCTGCAAGGCGGGCAGGCTGATACCGAGGTAGTCGAGGATGGCCTGGCCGAAGAGGGCGAACGCGACGATCACGCCCAGGGATACGGCCACGGCAACCCACGCGGCTCGCCGTCGTCCGGCCGTCATCTGAGCGCCGGTGAGGGCGAGGAACAGCGGAACCGTGCCGGGCGGATCCATGATGACGAACAACGTGACGAACGCTTCGCCGAACAGCTGCCACGTCATCGTGGATCCTCACCGGCGCGGTTCATGATCTTTGTCGAGATCGTGTCGGTGAGCGGCGCGTCGTGCCGTCAGGTGGCGTTGGGCCGCTTACCGTGGTTGGGTCCGCGCTTCTTCCGGGCGCGGCGTTTGCGCGCACGCTTGGCCATACGAACTCCAATCGGTCGCTCATGCGCTTGCCGATCGCCGGACGGACTTGGTGTCCGAACCCGGCGCACGTTCCATTGTCGCATCAGTGTCGTCGCCGCCATCCTGGCCCGTGCCGGTGGCGGGCGGGCTCGCGGATTCGGCGGAGCGCTCCCGGTCTCCGGTCCCGGCCGTGTCGGTGGCATCGTGCGCGGTCTGTTCGTCGTGCGCGGGCGGGGTGTCGTTGGCGAGGTCCATGGTCTCGGCGTCCTCGGATGTGCTCGCGTCGTCGTGGGCCGCGTACGTGCGATACCTCCGCTGCACCGGGAGGACGTTCGTGGTGGGCCTTCTGCCCGTCATCCCGGTGGCGAGGATGGTGGCGAGGCCCGCGGCGATGGTGATGTCGCCCGGGCTGACGACTTCCGGGCGCATCGGCAGCGCGACGGGTATGTTCTTGGAGAGCCACGACAATCGCGTGGAATCGTTGGCTGGTTCGACATTCTGATCGGTGGTGATCCCGGTGGTGTCGACGCCAGCCCGGGCGGCCGCGTCGGTCGAAACGGGAACGGCGCCGTTCAGGAGAAGAACCAGTGCGTTCGTGGCGATGCCGAAGGCAACCAGCCGGGCTCCCGGCATCCAGCGGTTCACCCAGGCGTAGTACGCGACGATGAACCAGCTCAGGGCCGAGAGTGTCGGCAGCGCGGAATCCCAGGCCAGGCCCGCGAAAACGGCCAGTACGTAGACGCCGAGCGCGGTGAACAGCAAGCGATTGCGTGCCGGCAACGGATCGGCGAGCTGGTGTAGCCGGCCGCGCTTGGCATAGCCGACCACAAGGCCGGCTGCCAAGGCGAGCACGACGAGTACCACGATATTCATAGTGACCTGCATGAGCGGTGTCTGTGTGGACGCCACGCCCGGGAGTGGTCGTTGACCACGGAATCGACCTCACCAAATCGATCTTCTCAGCGGCGGACGTCGTGGTGGGGGTGCGAGGGAAGGTCTGTCGACCACTCGTCCTCGTACCGCCGCGGTGGCGTGGGAGTGGGCCCGCCGTCGTTGCGGACGTGCCTGATCGCTAGAAGGAGGCCGGTGATCGCTGCCGTGGCGAGCCCGAGGATCACGACTGAGACGATATAGAAGAACATGGCAGAAATTCTTCTATCGTTGTATTTCTGCCACAAGTGGCAGTCAGGCCATGTATCATCGACATCCTGCCATATTCGTGCCATGATGTCCGCATGCTCCGCAAAGTGGTCGCTCTCGCATTCGACGATGTCGCTCCGTTCGAGCTGGGTGTGTTGTGTGAGGCATTCGGCATCGACCGTTCCGAGGATGGCCTGCCGGTTCTCGACTTCCGCGTATGCGCCCTGCGCCCGGGCAAGGTGACGACGACGATGGGCTTCGACCTCGTCGTCGAACATGGACTGGAAGCACTCGAAGACGCGGATCTTATTGGTATTCCGGCGGTGCCGCGGCGGCTTACCCAGGTGCACGCTGGCGTTCACGCTGACGGGGAGATGTCGAGCGGGGGAGCGGACGCGGAGGAGTTGATGGTCGCGCTCCGAGCGGCCGTGGAGCGCGGTGCGCGCGTCCTCTCCGTGTGCACCGGTGCGTTCGTCCTGGCCAAGGCGGGTCTGCTGGACGGTAAACGGTGCACGACCCACTGGAAACACGCGGAAACCCTGGCCAACCGCTATCCGCAGGCCAAAGTAGATCCCGACGTGCTGTACGTCGACGAAGATCCGATTATCACCAGTGCCGGAACCGCCGCGGGAATCGATGCGTGCTTGCACCTGTGGCGCAAGGAGTTCGGTGCACAGGCGGCGGCCACCGTGGCCCGGAGGATGGTGGTGCCGCCACATCGCGACGGTGGGCAGGCCCAGTTCGTCGAGGCGCCGCTGCGGCCGACGCAGGCGCACACGCTCGCGGGCGTGCTGGACTACATGGAAAGCCACCTGCACCAGGAGATGACCATCGACGGGCTCGCCGCCCTGGCGTCCATGTCGCCGCGCACGTTCGCCCGGAGGTTCCGGGCCGAGACCGGCACGACACCGTATGACTGGCTGGTCACCCGGCGGGTGGCCGCGGCGCAGCGCATGCTCGAGCACGGGCAGGACACGATCGACGCGGTCGCGGCCGCCACCGGCTTCGGTACCGCCGCAGCGCTACGGCATCACTTCACCCGTCGCCTGGGGACGACACCGCAGGCTTATCGAGCCACCTTCTGCGAGTACCGCAGCTAGCGGCTGGAATCCGCGCCGCGCCGAACCGCACGCGGGTGCGTTCAGTTCGATGGTGGTGGCGGTGGCGGCGGCGTTGGGGCCGTCTGCCGGTACAGCCACGGGGAGCTGGAACGCAACGTGTTCTGCAGGGCGATCAATAGATCCGTACGCACGGACGGAGCGGTCTGTACCGAGCCAGAGATGTCTTGCGTGGGTGTTCCGTGTACACCGAGTAGCAGCTGCAGGTGAAGCGCCTTCAGGTAGTTCATGATGTTGACCCGGTTGGCCGGCTCGGGAGCGCTCGGCGCCTCCGAGGTATCGGCTTCCGGGGTCAGCCGCTCCAGCCACGACTCGAGCGTCTCGGTGGGTACGAGATCGCGATGCAGCAGCGACATCGTGGCGAACGCGAGGCGCTCGTCCTCATATCCGCCGAACCGCTGCTCCGTCGGGCTGAGCAGCCGTTCCGCGATCACGTCCAGCAAGACGGTGAGCTCGTCGGTGCCCAGATGGCGGGAGGCGGTCAACGTGGCCAGGAGGTCGGCGCCGTGAGTGATGGCATGTACCCAGCCGAGTTCGGGTACCCAGCCGCGCAGATCTTTCTCCGCGAGGAACCACGCCACCGCGTAATCCGCCCATGTCAGGACGACGGTAGGCGAGACAGTGTGGATGAGGTTGTCCCTGGCGACGACGGCTGCCAGCGTGATCGCCGAATACGAGCGGCGCAGCACCGAACTGTCGTCTTGCTCGCCGACGCTGTCGCGTAGCCCGTAGGCGAGACCCTCTCCGAGCCCGGCGAGTAGATGGTCATAGACGCCTTCGGAGATCCACGTCTGCAACACCGAATATGCGATCCCGTCACGTACGTGAGGATCGCGCTCACCGAGCATGGAGACGAGCTCAGTGGTGAGCTCGTCGAGTGCCTCGCCCTGGGGTACGCGGTAGCCATCGGCGACAACGCGTTCCCAGTACGACGACCTCCGCACAGACGCAATCCTGGCAGATCGACCCGCTCTGTGACGAGAGGAGGAAGGCTTCAGATCGATAACGGGAATTCCGGGTGAGGCTTTCCCGCTCTCGCTCCGTGGTAGGGATGTGACGCGCGACGACGCGACACGGTCCCGACGCTTTTCTCGGGGTAGTGTCGAGGCGTGCCGTCGTTGAACGATGTCGTCCACCGTTACACCGATCTGACCGATGCGGACCTGAACTGGCTGCACTCGCTGGTGGCCGACTGGCAGTTGATCGCGGACCTGTCGTTTGCCGACCTCGTGCTCTGGGTGCCGGATCAGGCGGGAACCGGGTACTGGGCAGCTGCCCAGATGCGCCCCACCACGGGACCTACGGCCTATGTCGAGGACCTGGTGGGCACGTTCCTCGCCAAGGGGCGCCGTCCTCTGGTCGACGCCGCCTATGCCGAGGGTGTGATCAAGCGCGAGGGAGATCCGGAATGGTGGGACGACGTTCCGGTGCGGGTAGAGGCGATTCCGGTTCGGCACCGCAGCCGGCTTATCGCGGTGATCGGCCGGCACACGAACCTCGTCTCCGTGCGAACGCCGAGCCGGCTCGAGCTGGCGTATCTCGAATGCGCGGGCGAGCTGGCACGTCTGGTGGTAGACGGCCGGTTTCCCAGGGCGCGCGCTACGGACATGGGGCGCAGGGGTGCCCCGCGCGTGGGCGACGGGATGATGCGTCTAGACGCCGAGGGCATCATCCGGTATGCGAGCCCCAACGCGACATCCGCTTATCGCCGGCTGGGTCTGTCAGCTGACCTCGTGGGACAGCATCTGGGCAGGGCCACCGCGGCACTGGCGCGTCGCGAGGAGGCGCGCGACGAGTCGCTCGACGTGGTCCTCTCCGGACGGCGTCACGTCCGGACGGAGGTCGAAGGTAACGGCACGGTCATGACCGTGCGCACGATTCCGCTCGACCCGAACGGTCGCCATCTGGGCGCGCTGGTCCTGTGCCGCGATGTGACGGAAGTACGCCGGCGAGAACGTGAACTGCTCACGAAGGATGCGACCATTCGCGAGATTCACCACCGGGTGAAGAACAATCTCCAGACGGTCGCGGCGCTGTTGCGGCTTCAGTCCCGCCGGATCGGCCTGTCAGAAGGACGGGCGGCGCTGAACGAGGCCGTGCGCCGCGTGGGAACGATCGCGGTCGTGCACGAGACACTGTCGCAAACCGTCGACGACACCGTGGAGTTCGACGATGTCGCCGATCGCCTGCTGGCCATGGTGGGAGAAGTGGCGGCCGCCGAGCCTTCCGTGCGCAGCAAGCGCACCGGACACTTCGGAGTGCTGCCCGCGAGTATCGCGACTCCGTTGGCGATGGCGCTCACCGAACTCCTGCAGAACGCGGTGGAGCACGGGCTGGGCGAGCGGCGTGGTGTGGTCGAACTCGGGGCGACCCGGCGGGAAGGCGAGCTGTCTGTCGTCATCGAGGATGACGGGGCTGGCCTTCCGCCGGATTTCGACCCTGAGGATTCGAGCCATCTTGGCTTGCAAATCGTGCGGACGTTGGTGATCGGTGAACTCGGGGGAGCGATCACGACGAGTGAACGCCCCGGGGGTGGTACGCGCGTATCGCTGGACCTGCCATTGGCCGGAACATAGGTTCCGGTGGCCGGTCGATGGCAGAGATCGGATCAGTAAGCCCGAGCCCGAGCACGCGCGTTGCGTCGCTTCAGGGCGCGGCGTTCATCCTCCGAGAGCCCGCCCCATACGCCGGCGTCCTGTCCACTCTCCAGAGCCCAGCGCAGGCACTCTTCGCGAACCTCGCACCGGCGGCAGACAGCCTTTGCTTCTTCGATCTGGAGCAACGCGGGCCCGGTATTTCCGATGGGGAAGAACAGCTCGGGGTCCTCGTCGCGACAGGCGGCACGGTGGCGCCAGTCCATGTGTCTCACAGCTCCTCGTTATTATGGCACCGCCCAGGATTTCTGGCGGTGCGGTCTGCTTACGTGAATTCGTTCACGAACTGTCGGCGACCCGCGACTCGCGAGGCATGTCGAGGGAAGGCCGCCAGTCCTGCCTTCGTGGCCATCGAGGGCCCGGCAGGGCATCCTGCTAACCACGCGGCAGTAACAAGGGTGGCAAGTTCGTGATCCGTGTACAAGGGCTTTGTGCATTCCGTCTCATCGAGTTTCATGTAGTGTCCGTCACAATAAGCACATGAAGTGGTCTACACCAGGCATTTCGGACTGTGTGTGACGAGATGTCACCGAGAGCTCCTCGTGGAGCAGGGCCGTGAGTATGTAGGCCGCCACCATGCGAGCCCTCAATAAACGAGCCGTCAATAAACGAGGTGTAGGGCCTCCCGGAATGAGGTGACGGTCACCTGTTCCCGCTCGCCGAGGTAGTCGCCGTCCACCTGAACGGGCAGTGGCGTTTGCGTGCGCAGCACGAGATCCGATTGATCGTGCAGCGATACGACTTGGCGCCCGCGTGGCCCGTGCCGGGTCGTCATCTGAGCTACGGCCCACAATGCCGACGCGGGAGCCAGCCGGGTGAGACCGAAAAGGTCGAGACCATGGCTGAACTCCGCGTGCGGGGTGGGCCGCAGGGGGAGGTCAGCGAGGTACGTCCACGGCGAGCAGTTGGTGATGATGGCGACGGCGAGGCCCGTCACGGGCGTGCCGCTGCCAGGCACTACCGTGATGTCCGGGCGGGTGTGGCGCAGCTGGCGAAGGTAGCGGGCGACGGCTGTACGGGCGTACAGGGTGGGGGTGGCCCGCCGCCCGTTCTCCCGGGCGTGTTCCACGGTCCGGACGACATCGGCGTCGAGACCCATGCCGGCGGCGAAGGCGAAGTACCGATCATCGAGCCGCCCGAGGTTGAACGGATGTCGCCGGTGCTCCCGGACGGCGTTGAGGAGCAAGCCGGTCGCCTCGACGGGATCGCCCGGAATGCCGAGGTTGCGGGCGAGCACGTTGGCGCTGCCACCCGGCACGATGCCGAGGTGCGGAACGCCGGGGCCGGGCCCGTCGTGCAGCACGCCGTTGATTAACTCGTTGACCGTCCCGTCGCCTCCGACCGCGATGACGAGATTGACCTCGTTGTCTCGCGCCTTCCGGCCGAGCTCGGTGGCATGGCCACGATGGGTGGTCTCGGCGACCTCGAGGGCGAGATCGTGGCGCAGCGCCGTGAACAGGACGTCTCGTGTGCGCCCGGACGTAGTGGTCGCGTTGGGATTGACCACGGCGAGAGCGCGCATGCCGGCCAGCTTAAGGCAGGGTGCCGTCCAGCGGAGCGCGCGGTGGGTGGGACCTCAGGGCGTGCGCGCGGCTACCATGCCCTCCGCCTGGGCAGTCTCGGCTACCGCTGCCGCGACCGACGGCGCCACACGCTGGTCGAACGGGTCGGGGATGATGTACTCCGGTGCGAGATCGGACCCAACGATGCCGGCGAGGGCCTCCGCCGATGCGCGCTTCATTCCTTCGGAGATGTGCGTCGCCCGCACGTCCAGGGCTCCCCGGAAGATGCCGGGAAACGCGAGGACGTTGTTGATCTGATTGGCGTGATCGCTGCGACCGGTCGCCACGACCGCCGCATGCCGGCGGGCCACCGCGGGCGGAATTTCCGGATCCGGATTGGCGAGGGCAAAGACGATCGGATCCGGTGCCATGCTGGCCACCGCGCTCTCGGGAATCGTCCCGCCGGATACGCCGATGAACACGTCGCTGCCTGGCAGGACATCATCGACGGTGCCGCGCCGTCCGGCCGGGTTGCTCGCAGTGGCCAGCTCGCGCTTCGCGGTGGAAAGGTCGCCGCGGTCCGGGTGCACGGCCCCGTGCCGGTCGAGGACGACGATGTCGGTGACCCCCATCGTCTGCAGGATCTTCGTGACCGCCACGCCCGCAGCACCGGCGCCGGAGATGACGACGCGCGTGTCGGCCAGCTTGCGATCGGTCAGCACCGCGGCGTTGATCAGGGCTGCGGCGACGACGATGGCGGTACCGTGCTGGTCGTCGTGGAACACCGGGATGTCGAGCCGCTCCTTCAACCGGCGTTCGACCTCGAAACAGCGTGGCGCCGAGATGTCTTCCAGGTTGATGCCGCCGAAGCCGGGAGCGAGCCGGGCAATGGTGTCGACGAGCTCGTCGACATCCCGGCAGTCGAGGCAGATGGGAACGGCGTCTACCCCGGCGAACTCCTTGAAGAGCAGGGCCTTGCCTTCCATCACGGGTAGGGCGGCTTGTGGGCCGATGTCGCCGAGGCCCAGGACCGCAGAGCCGTCAGTGACGACGGCGACGGTGTTTCCCTTCCACGTCAGCTCGCGTGCGCGTTCGGGCGCGTCGGCGATCGTCGAGCACACGTGAGCGACGCCGGGAGTGTAGGCGAGGGCGAGGTCGGCGGCGTCGCGTACCGGGACGGTGGATCGGACTTCGAGTTTCCCGCCGTCATGCGCGTCGATCGCACGGCGAGCCAGCGATCGAGCCGGCGACTCTGCCGACGGCTCGGCAGGCGATTCGGCGCTGCGGCGTTGTGGAACGATCTCGGCAACCATGATGGTGACCCCAAAGGGACGTGGTGGGATAGATGGCAAGAGTGCGTAGCACAACCGGACATGACGTGAACACCGCACTGCGTGATGACGCGGCGGCGATCGGAAGCGTCGCCGGGAAGCGGCCGACGGGGATCACCCGCAAACGGGCATTGTGCCACGTGCCGCGTGGCCGGCGACACGGGTTTGGGAAGATCCACCAGTATCTGTCGCCGCGGGATCCGGCGGCACGGACATGCTGGTGATGGCACGTCGTACTTCTTTACGCGATCGTGGCCGGACGATGACCCGCGTGCGCCACGACGGTGGCAGGATTTCTCCCCACTACCAACGAGTATTGTCGGGTCGACCGACGTTCAACTGCTCCGAAGGACCCGTCCCGACCGGACGACGAAGGAGAATGACATGAGAATTCGAAACTATCGGGTTTTCGCCGCATGTGCGGCGCTCGCACTCGCGATGACGGCATGTGGCGATGACGCTGACGACACCGGCGACGACACCGCCACATCCGACGACGGCACATCGGACGACGGCACATCGGACGACGGTTCGAGTGCCGAGCTCGAGCTGATGGAGGAGGGCACACTGCGGGTCGGCTCCGACATCGACTTCCCGCCGTTCGAGATGGTCGAGGACGACGAGATCGTCGGATTCGACGTCGACCTCATGGAGGAGATCGCCGACCGGCTCGGCGTGGAGGTCGAATGGGTGGACACCCCATTCGATACCATCTTCACCCAGCTGGCGGCGGGCGACTTCGACGCGATCATCTCGGGTATCACCATCACCGAGGACCGGCAGCAGACGGTCGACTTCAGCGACCCGTACTTCGAATCGATCCAGTCCGTGGTCGTCCGGACCGACTCGGACATCAGCGGCGTGGCTGACCTGGCAGACGCCGACGTCGGCGTGCAAGCCGGCACTACAGGCGAGGCGTACGCGCAGGAGAACTTCACGGATTCGACGGTGCGGGACTTCCCGACCTATCCGGCGGCATTCACTGCTCTGGAGACCGAAGGCGTCGATGCGGTGTTCGCCGACCTGCCTGCGGCCGAGAGCCAGGTCGAAGGCAGTGACGTCCTGGAGATCGCCGAAGAGGTGGACACCGGAGAGAGGTACGGTATCGCCGTCCAGCCGGACGACGAGGCGATGCGCTCCGCTATCAACGAGCAGCTGGAGGCCATCATCGCCGATGGCACCTACGAGGAGATCTATGCCGAGTGGTTCGACGGGCAGCAGCCGCCGGAATCCTTCCGTTCGTAGTGGTTCCGGCGACAGTGCGTGAGAGTGATCGAAACGTCGGCGTCTGGAGTGACTCGTGGATCGATTAGAGCGCCTCGGCGATCTCCTGTTCAACGTAGAGATCATCGTTGACACGCTGCCTGTCCTGTTCACCGAGGGGCTGCTGATCACCTTGATCATCTCCGTCGGGGGGATGCTCATCGGGTTGGTGGCTGGCACGGTCCTGGCGATGATCGGAGTCTCCCAGCGGTGGTGGGTGCGGCTCCCGTCGCGAATCTTCGTCGATCTGTTCCGGGGCCTGCCCGCCATTCTCGTGATCTTCCTCGTCGGGTTCGGCTTACCGGCGGCCGGGTTCCGGCCGTTCGGGCGCGAGGTGATCGCTTACGCCACGCTCGCCTTGGGGATCATCGCGACGGCGTACGTGACCGAGATCTTGCGGGCCGGGATCCAGAGCGTCGACAAGGGACAGATGGAGGCGGCACGAAGTCTCGGGATGAGCCGGCTGGAAGCGCTCTGGCTGGTCGTCGTGCCGCAGGGGTTCCGGCGGGTGCTGCCGCCGCTGACCAACGAGTTCATCGCACTGACCAAGGATTCCAGCCTCGTGTTCATCCTGGGGCTGACGCTGGGCGAGCGGGATCTGTTCCGGATCGGACAGCAGACGGCGACCCAGACGGGGAACATGTCCGGTCTCATCGCCGCGGGGCTCTTCTATCTCGCGATTACTATCCCGCTCACCCGCATCGTGAACTACATGGACACCCGGATGCGGGAAGGGCGGCCAGTGGCAGCGAAAGAGCTGCCGACGACGGCGGAGGTCTCGTGATGAACGCGACGGATACTGCTGACGCCGTGCCCAGGGTGGCGCTGAAGGGGCTGTCCAAGACCTTCGGGCATTTCGATGTACTCACCGGTATCGACCTGGAGATCCGGGCCGGCGAGGTGGTCTGCGTGATCGGCCCGTCGGGGTCGGGCAAGTCGACGATGCTGCGCTGCGTCAACCTGCTGGAGGTGCCCACCTCGGGCTCCGTGGAGATCGACGGCATCGACATTACCGGCCGCAAGGTTGATATCAACACGGTGCGTAGCCGGGTCGGTATGGTGTTCCAGCAGTTCAACCTCTTTCCCCACATGACGGCACTACGCAACGTGACCCTGGCGTTGCGCCGGGTGCGGGGGATGTCCAAGGAGGACGCCGGGGAGGTTGCCCGCAAGAGCCTGGCGCAGGTCGGGCTCGCCGACAAGGCCGGCAGCCGTCCCGCGCAGCTCTCCGGTGGCCAGCAGCAACGGGTCGCCATTGCGCGAGCGCTGGCGATGGACCCGGAGGTGATGCTGTTCGACGAGGTCACGTCGGCGCTCGATCCAGAATTGATCAAGGGCGTGCTGAGAGTGATGACCGATCTGGCCGAAGCCGGCATGACGATGATGGTCGTGACGCACGAGATGGGTTTCGCCCGGGAGGTGGCAGACCGCGTGATATTCATGGATGCTGGTGCGATCGTCGAGGCGGGCTCACCAAGCGAGATGTTCGATCATCCACGCACCGAGCGGTTGCAGAATTACCTGGCCGAGGTGTTGTGAGTACGGCACCGGTCAGTTGTGGCATAACGTGAATATGACAGGCTAGCGGCGAGTGATCTCTCGTCAGGAGGCCAGGTGAGCGATTCGTATGCCGCGAACGGCGATCTCGTCGAGCTGAGTGTACCCGCGTCGAGCGCCTATCTTGCCGTTTTGCGTACGACGTCTGCCGGGCTGGGCGCCCGGCTCGGGCTCACCCTCGACGACATCGAGGATCTTCGCATCGCGGTCGACGAAGCGTGTGCCATATTGCTGCCAATCGCGGTGCCCGGCGCCAACCTCCATTGCCGATTCGCGCTGCACCCGGACGCGCTTGAGGTGAACGTCGGCGTTGAGGCCGCTCGTGCCGAGTTGCCGGCGGAAGAGAGCTTTTCGTGGACGGTGCTGTCCGCACTGGCTGGCGAGGTCTCATCGTCGGCCGGTGACGGCCGGGTAGCGATCACACTGCGCAAGAAGCGGGAGTGAATCTCTCGGTGGAGCAGATCGCTGTCGACAAGGACGAAAGCCGCGAGCTGCTGAATCAGCTGGCGACTCTGGAACCGGGCGATCCCCGGCGGGTCGAGACCCGCAACCGGCTCGCGACACTGCATCTTCCGCTCGCCGAGCACATGGCTCGCCGCTTCGCGGGACGTGGTGAACCGTTCGAAGACCTCGTGCAGGTGGCGACCATCGGTCTCATCAAATCGATCGACCGATACGATCCCGAGCGAGGTGTGGAATTCTCCACCTACGCCACACCGACCATCGTCGGCGAGATCAAACGATGGTTCCGGGACAAGGGGTGGGCCGTCCGCGTTCCGCGCCGGCTGCAGGAACTCCGGCTGTCGGTGAGCAGTGCCACGACCGATCTGACACACGAGCTCGGCCGCTCCCCGACGGTGGCCGAGCTCGCCGAGGCGCTGCATGTCAGCGAAGACTCGGTAGTCGAGGCGCTGGAATCCGCCACCGCATACAGCGCGGTCTCGTTGGACACGCCCGATCCGTATGCCGAGTTCGCCGTCTCCCCGCTGGAGGCCATCGGCCACGAGGACGAGGCGTTGGAGGGCGTCGAGAACCGCGAGGCGATCACGCGTGTCCTGGCCATGCTTCCCGACCGCGAGCGCCAGATCGTCGTGCTCCGCTTCTTCCGGGGCATGACGCAGTCACAGATCGCCAATGAGGTGGGAATCTCACAGATGCACGTGTCCCGCCTGCTGTCGAAGTCGCTGGCACAGTTGCGCGAAGCCTTCTTGGCGGATCCCGCGTCGTACTGAACGACGGGTAGGGTGCGGGACATGTTCGCCATCTACGCCGAGAGGTTCGACGCCGACAATCCCGTGGCCGGGCTCGGCTCGGGTCAGCGACCAGAACCGGATGTGCCGGACGGCTGGGCCGTCGTCGATGTGCGGGCGACCTCGCTGAACCATCATGACGTGTGGTCGTTGCGTGGTGTGGGCCTGCGCTCGGAACAGTTACCCATGATCCTCGGTACCGACGCCTCCGGGGTGGACCAGGAGGGTAACGAGGTCGTCATTCATGCGGTGATGTCCGATCCGGGCTGGCGCGGCGACGAGACGCTCGATCCCGGCCGCTCGCTGCTGTCCGAGCGCTATCCCGGTACGTTCGCGGAGAGGGTCGCGGTGCCGAAGCACAACCTCGTGCCGAAACCGAGCGGCCTCTCGTTCGTCGAGGCGGCCTGCCTGCCGACGGCGTGGCTGACCGCGTACCGGATGCTGTTCACCCAGGCACAGGTGACGCCAGGACAGACGGTTCTGGTGCAGGGAGCCGGTGGTGGCGTGGCCACGGCGGCCATCCGGTTGGCCTCGGCAGCCGGAGCGCGAGTCTGGGTCACCTCCCGCGATCCCGCCCGCGCCGAGCAGACGCTGGACCTCGGGGCGGCGCAGGTCTTCGAGAGCGGTCAGCGGCTGCCGGAGCGCGTGGACGCCGTCATCGAGACGGTCGGCGCCGCGACCTGGAAGCATTCGCTGCGTGCGGTGCGGCCCGGGGGAACCGTCGTGATCGCGGGTGCGACATCGGGCTGGACGGGTGAGACGGAGCTCAACCGCGTGTTCTTCCTCCAGCTTCGCATCCTCGGATCGACCATGGGCACGCGAGACGAGCTCGCTCGCCTGCTGGCCTTCTGCGACCGAGCCGGCGTGCGCCCCGTGGTGGACCGCACGGTGCCGCTCGCGCAGGCCAGCGAGGGGGTCGCGGCAATGGCCAGCGGGGATGTCTTCGGAAAGGTCGTCTTCACCGTCTGAGGCAGCACTCACCGTGGCGCACGGGATGGCCCCGAGGAGTTTTCACTGCTGCGGTGTCGAACTCGTGGTATGGCGCCGCTTGACCGGCGTCTTCGGCGGTTCGACGCCCAGCCATTCGTACCAGCCCTCGTTCAGCAGGACGTAGGCAAGGATGCCGTAGCCGGACTGGTTCGGGTGAATGCCGTCGTCGGCCCGGGCTTCGTGCCACGTCTTGCGACGAGCGAGTGCCCGATACGTGGAGATGTAGGAGACCTGTCGCTCCTGGCAGAGGGTGGCGAACGCATCATCCAGTACCTGGATACGCTGCTGCAGCGGCTCGTCACCGACCGGAGGTGGCCCCACCACGAGGGCCTGGGCGTCGGTGGCGGCGAGTCCGAAATCGAGTGCTGCCGCGGAACGTTCAGGTTCGATCTCCATACGGGCGTCGCTGACTCCCGTGGCGACGACGATGCGGTGCTCGTCGCCGTGGGTGAAGCGCGGGGCGCACTCCATCGGTATTCGCAACACGACTTCCTCGGTGGTCTGGCGCCGGACACCGAGCGGATACATCGTGAGGTCGACACCGGTGGAAGGGGGAGTCCGGGCGGCGACCCGGCCGACCCACCCCAGCGCCTTGGGATCACCGATACCGGCGACGAAGGAGTCACCGAACGCGCACACCCTCACATCTCGCACGACGCCATCCTGACACGGATCACGCCACTGCGCCGTTCACCCTGCGGGATGGCCGGGCCGGAACCCGCACGATGTTCGATCACTCCTCGTCGTCAAGGCGAGCCAGCCACGTAGCTAGGCGTTCGACCGCGGTCTCGTGCTCTGGGTTCTCGTCGACGAAGTCACGAAACTGCTCGGCGATCCAGCCGAGGCTGACTTGATCGTCACCTCGGCGGTGCTCCAGTTCTTCGATTCCTCGGTCGGTGAAGTACACGTCCAGCTCCTGACGGAAGATCTGAGCCGATCAATGGTCACCCTGGTACCACCACATGAACCGCGGCCGTGCATCTGCACAGCCGCATGCACGCATGGTACGAGGTTCCCCCGCGCGGTGACTGTACGGGGCAGCAGCCACGTCGAGCATTCCGGGGCATCCGAACGTCGTCGAGGTTCAGCCTGATGGTTGATGCTCAGCTGAACGCCGCGTCGTGCAGCTCGTCCTGCTCTTCGTTGTGCCGCGTGGGCGAGCCGACCGCCGGCGACGTGCTCGCTGGCCGGGTGACGTGCGTCAATGTCAGCCCGGCCGGAAGCCTTCCGGGGAGGTTTAACGCCAGGAACGGCCACGGGCCCATGTTCTCGGGCTCGTCTTGCACCCAGCGAACTTCCCTCAGCGACGGGAAAGCCGACAGTTCCGCGGCGATCTGCTCGGCGGGCAGGGGGTAGAGCTGTTCGACACGCACGATGGCGGTGCGTTCGTCCTCGCGCTTCTCCCTGGAGCCCAGCAACTCCCAGGCGATCTTGCCACTACACAGCAGGACCCGCTCCACCTTCGCCGGCTCGATGTGGCCCGGGTCGCCGAGCACTGGGCGGAACGACGACGAACCGGTGAAATCGTCCGGCTCGGAGACGGCACGCTTGCTGCGCAGCATCGACTTGGGAGTGAACACGACCAGGGGGCGGTGGTGCGCACCCAGCGTGTGCAGCCGCAGCAAGTGGAAGTACGACGCCGGTGTCGAGGGTTGCGCCACGCGGAAGGCGTCCTCGGCCGCGAGGAGCAGGAACCGCTCCATGCGCGCCGACGAGTGGTCCGGGCCCTGGCCCTCGTATCCGTGCGGAAGCAGCAGCACGAGCCCGGAACGCTGGCCCCACTTGGCCTCACCGGACGTGAGGAACTCGTCGATGATGACCTGTCCGCCGTTGACGAAGTCGCCGAACTGCGCTTCCCAGAGCACGAGTGCTTCCGGCCGGGCGACGGAGTAGCCGTATTCGAAGCCTATGGCCGCGAATTCCGAGAGCAAGGAGTCATAGGCATAGAACTTCGCCTGGTTCTCGTCCAGATGTTGCAGTGGGACCCAGGATCCGCCGGCGTGGCGATCGACGACGGCGGCGAAGCGCTGGACGAACGTTCCGCGCCGGCTGTCCTGCCCGGCCAGGCGGACCGGGCGGCCGTCGAGCAGGAGCGAACCGAATGCGGCGATCTCGGCCGTCGCCCAGTCGACCCCTCCTTCGGTCAACACGCTGGCACGCCGCTGCAACTGGGGCAGTACCTTGGGGTGCACCGTGAAGGAGTCGGGCACGTTGACGTGAGCATCGGCGATCTGCTTGAGGACCTCCGAGCTGACCGCCGTGGTGATCTCGCCTTCCGGCTCGGGCTTGTCCGGGTAACTCGGCACCCTCGCAGCCGCGGCTATCTCGGCCTTGCGGGTTTCGGCGAAGACCCGTTCCAGCTGCTGCTGGTAGTCCGCCAGTGCCTGTTCGGCCTCTTCGACGGTGATGTCTCCGCGACCCACCAGCGCTTCGGTGTAGAGCTTGCGCACCGGCCGCTTGTTCTTGATGAGGTCGTACATCAACGGCTGGGTGTAGCTGGGGTCGTCGCCCTCGTTGTGCCCGCGGAGCCGGTAGCAGACCATGTCGATGACGACGTCCTTCTTGAAGGCCTGCCGGAATTCGAACGCCAGCCGCGCCACGCGCGCGCACGCCTCGGGGTCGTCGCCGTTGACGTGGAAGATCGGCGCTTGGACCATGCGGGCGACATCGGTGGAGTACATCGACGAACGCCCCTGCTCCGGCGACGTGGTGTACCCGACCTGGTTGTTGACGACCACGTGCACCGTCCCGCCGGTGCGGTATCCACGTAGCTGGGAGAGGTTGAGCGTCTCGGCCACGACTCCCTGCCCGGCGAAGGCGGCGTCGCCGTGAACGAGGATTGGCAGCACGGGAAAGACTTCCCCTTGGTCGAGGATGTCCTGCTTGGCCCGCGCGATGCCTTCGAGAACCGGGTTGACGGCCTCGAGGTGACTGGGGTTCGCGCTGAGCGAGACCTTGATCTTCGATCCGTCCAGTGCCGTGTACTCGCCGTCGGCACCGAGGTGGTACTTGACGTCGCCGGAGCCCTGCACGCTGCGCGGGTTGATATTCCCCTGGAACTCGCCGAAGATCTGCGAGTAGCTTTTGCCGACGATGTTGGCCAGCACGTTCAACCGCCCGCGGTGGGCCATGCCGATGGTCGCCTCGTCGAGTCCGGCCTCGGCGGCGGCGCCCACGACCTCGTCCAGGATCGGTATCAGCGACTCGCCCCCTTCCAGCGAGAACCGCTTCTGGCCGACGTACTTGGTCTGCAGGAACGACTCGAACGCCTCGGCCTGGTTGAGCTTGAGCAGGATGCGTAGCTGGTCCTCGCGCGGGGTGAGGTCCAGGGGCTTCTCTACCCGTTCCTGGATCCACCGGCGTTGCTCGGGTTCCTGGATGTGCATGTACTCGATGCCCACGGTGCGGCAGTAGGCATTGCGCAGGACACCCAGGATGTCGCGCAACAGCATGAACCGCTTGTTGCCGCCGAACGAGCCGGTGGCGAACTCGCGGTCGAGGTCCCACAGGGTGAGCCCGTGAGTGGTGATGTCGAGGTCCGGATGGGTCCGCTGCTTGTACTCCAGCGGATCGGTGGCGGCCATGAGATGGCCACGCACCCGGTAGGCGTGGATCAGCTCGAGCACCCGGGCCTGCTTGCTGACCTCGTCGGCGTGGTCGGTGGTGACGTCGGTCGCCCACCGGATCGGCTCGTACGGGATTTGCAGCGCCCGGAAGATCTCGTCATAGAACTCGTGCTCTCCCAGGAGCAGCTGGTGCACGAGGCGCAGGAACTCGCCGCTCTGCGCGCCTTGAATGACGCGGTGGTCGTAGGTGCTGGTGAGTGTCATGATCTTGGAAACGCCAATCCGGGCCAGCGTTTCCGGTGCGGCACCTTGATACTCCGCGGGATATTCCATGGCGCCCACGCCGATGATGGTGCCTTGCCCCTTCATCAGCCGTGGCACGGAATGCACCGTCCCGATGGTTCCGGGATTGGTGAGGCTGATCGTGGTGCCGGTGAAGTCGTCGATGCCGAGCTTGCCGTCCCGGGCGCGACGGATCAGATCCTCGTAGGCCGCCCAGAACTCGGCGAAGTTGAGTGTCTCGGCCTTCTTGATGCTGGGCACCAGCAGTTGCCTGGTGCCGTCGGACTTCTGCATGTCTATGGCCAGGCCGAGATTCACGTGAGCCGGCTTGACCAGTGCAGGCTTGCCGTCGTCGGTCTCGCCGTAGGAGTAGTTCATCTCCGGCAGCTGCTTCAGCGCCTTCACCAGGGCGAAACCGATGACGTGGGTGAACGAGACCTTCCCGCCACGAGACCGCGCGAGGTGATTGTTGATCACGATGCGGTTGTCCACCAGCAGCTTGGCGGGCACGGCACGCACGCTCGTCGCCGTCGGGACGTCGAGGCTGGCCTCCATGTTCGTCGCCGTGCGTGCGGGCGCGCCACGAAGCGGAACTCGCTCCTCGGTGGGTTCTGACGTCTCGGGGGCGCCGTCGGGATGTGCGCCGGACGCGGTCGGCGCCTGCCGCGACTCAGCGGGAGACGGCGATGAGGTCTTCGACGCCGCCCGCGAAGCGGTCTGGCCGGAGGGCTGCGCTGACGTGGATGTGCTCGACTGGGCCGTCGATCCGGACGCCGGCCGAGAGCCGGACTCGGACGCCGATCGGGACGCCGACTGGGACTGTGCCTGAGATGTGGACGTCTGAGATGTCACGGTAGTCCTCGCGGGGGACTGGCTAGCGGTATCGGTGGTTGTCCTGGTGCGGGCGTCGGACTGCTCGGCGTGAGTCCTGAAGTACTCAGCCCATTGCGGATCGACACTGGAAGGATCCTCGAGCCAGCTCGCGTACATCTCCTCGACGAGCCACTCGTTCGGTCCGAAACCCGCTTGCGGGCCGGTTGGGGCCACGGTCGCGATCGCCTTCTTTCGCTACAGAGTCCGCCGCTGCTCCCATACAGATTAGTAGGGCGTATGACGTGCTTGCATGGCGGCCGTTGTGGTCTAGGTCACTGTTCTACCACGAGACCGGGAGGTCAGCATCCCGGCACCGGCTCCGTAGGGGACATCCCTGATTCCGCCCCCAGACGCCCGCGTGAGCCGTGACCAAAGTGCACAGGTGGTGTTCACTGTGACTTAGACTCGGCTGAGTCGGTACGAGCGGTCGAAGAGGTGTAGGCAGCGGTGATCGAGCCGTACATCGGAATGGTACGCAGGGCGTTGCCGCGCGTCCCCGGCCGGGCCGGCATGCTGCGAGAGGTCCGGGACGGCCTGGATGACGCGGTCCGTGCTCATCGCGAACGTGGGAGCTCATTGCGGGACGCCGAGGAGCAGGCGGTACGGGAGTTCGGCCCGCCGGAACTCGTCGCCGCGGGGCTGCGCACTGAACTGGCCGCAGCCGTGGCGCGTCAAATGGCCCTCCTTCTCGTCGTCTTCGGTGTCGTCACCTGGATCTTGACACAGCAGACCTGGCAGGCCGCGGCCGCTCGGCAAGGGTCGCCGGAGCCGACTGCCGCCTACGACGTCGGGGCGCATCTCGTCGATGTGTTCAGCGTGTTGGCCACCATCATGCTCGTCACGTCGGCGTACCTTCTCGGACGAGGTGGTCGAATCCTTTCGACGCGTCGTGTGGTCCGGGTGCTGGCTGCCGGAGTGTTGGTGTTCCTTGGCATCTGGAACGTCGCCAGCGTCATGTTGACCGTCTTCACGCCCGTGGACGGACTTCACCGGCTCGAACTAGCGCAGGTCGCCATCGGCGTGCTGTGGCTGTCCGCCACGGTGGGAGGCGCGTGGCTGGCGTTGCAGTGCTTGCGTTTGACGTCACGTAGCGGTTCGCGTCCGGAGGATCGTGCCGATGACGCGGCTGACCTCCTGCCAGTCCTCTTGCCGCGCGGATAGCTCTGCCTGGCCGGACCGGGTGAGTTCGTAGGTGCGTCGCTTTCGCCCATCCACGGTGCTCCACGAACTTCGCAGGTATCCCAGTCGCTCGAGCCTGCGCAGCGCCGGGTAGAGCGTTCCGGTCGGCAGGTCGAGTGCGCCGTCGCTCTGCGCCCGCAGGGCTTCGGCGATGCCATAGCCGTGGAGCGGCTCGTCCTGAACGACCGCGAGGATCATGCCGTCGAGGTGACCACGGACCGTATCGGCTTTCATACGGGGAAGTCTATCTTGAATACATAGGCTGTCTATATGTAGCCTGTCATCTCATAGATGGATTGGACTATCTCGTCGAGGTCGATATGGCTGCAGTTGACGTGGCGCGCCTCCAGTTCGCGCTCACGGCCACCCTTCATTTCCTGTTCGTGGTGATCACGCTCGGCCTGACCCCGTTGATCGCCATCATGCAGACTCGCTGGGCGATCACGGGCAAGGCCGTGCACGAGCAGATGACCAGGTTCTGGGGCCAGCTCTACGTGATCAACTACGCGATCGGGATCGTGTCCGGACTCGTCATGGAGTTCCAGTTCGGCCTGCACTGGACCGGGCTCATGGAATTCGCCGGTGACGTCTTCGGTGCTCCACTCGCCATAGAGACCCTGGTCGCGTTCTTTCTGGAGTCCACGTTCCTCGGTATGTGGATCTTCGGGTGGCATCGCCTCAATCGGTGGGTGCACACCGTGCTCTTCTGGTTGGTGACGCTCACGGCCTACCTGTCGGCGTACTGGGTCATGGTGGCCAACGGCTTCCTGCAAGAACCGGCCGGTCATGTCGTCGAGGACGGCGTCGCGCGGATCGACGACATCGGAGCGCTGCTCAGCAACGAGCAGGCAATCGGTGCGCTCCTGCATATCGCGCCGGCGTCCATCCTGACCGGTTGCGTGTTGATCCTCGGTGTCAGCGCTTGGCACTTCCTCCGTGGCACGCCGGATGTGGACTTTTTCCGCCGCTCCGTGCGCCTTGCCGTCGTGGCCGGCGTCGTCGCCGTCTGGTCCACCGTGATCATGGGTTTCGCGCAGTTCGCCTACATGACCGAGGGCAAGCTCCTGGCATTTGGAGCGAGTGCTGCCGAGCGAGCGGACGTCCAGGCCGAGATGGAAGCAGTACACGGCCCTGGAAACTGGACGCCACCGGAGTGGGTGTCGTTCGTGTGGCCGGTCATGGAGTGGATCGGGCACCTCTACTCGTTCCTGTTCATCGGCCTGCTGGTGTTGTTGATCAAGAACGCCTTCGATCGGGCGCGTCCAGCCTGGTTCCGGCGGGCCTGGCACCGCTTCTACGTCTGGACGATCCCGCTTCCGGTGATCGCCGTGATCTGCGGATGGTTGCTCCGCGAGGTCGGCCGCCAACCGTGGATGGTCTACGGGGAGCTGCGCGTGGACGACGCGGTCGCGCCTCATGGCGTGACACGAATGACGATCAGCCTGGTGTTGTTCGGCGGCGCCGTCGCGGCGTTGGCCGCGATTGACTGGTGGGTGATCGCCCGGCTTGCGCGGCGCGGGCCGCGGCACGTGGTTCTCGGCTCCGACCTGGGCGGGCACGACCTGGATGTGCCGGGCGTGGCATTCGCCGGGGAGAGGCGAAGCGACAGCGCGGCCAGCCAACACGTTCCAGGCAGCAACGAGGCCCGGACGGCCCAGCCACTGTCGAACATCGAAAGGACGTGACGGATGACGTTGGATGTCGTGTGGCTCGGCCTGCTGGGCCTGATGATCGGTGGCTGGTTCGTTCTGGACGGGGCCAACCTCGGCCTGGGTGCCGCCCTGCGATGGACCTGGAGAACTCCGGACGATCGGCGGCTCGCCCTGACCGCGCTCGGTCCCTTCCTGCTCGGCAGCGAAGTGTGGCTGGTAGCCGGTATCGGCCTCCTGATCGGGGTGTTTCCGGCACTGGAGAAGGACCTGTTCAATGCCTACTACCCGATCGTCATCGTGGTGATCGCCGCGTGGATGTCGCGCGATGCGGGTGTCTGGTTGCGTAGCCGTCGCCGGGCATCCGGGTGGCGCGCGCGGTGGGACACGGTGATCGTCCTGGCCAGCGTGGCCCTCGCGTTCGCCTGGGGCCTGCTCCTCGGCAACGTCGTCCAGGGGGTGCCGTACGGAACGCGGCCAGGGCTTGGGACACTGGTATCGCCGTATTCGTTGCTGTGGGGAGTCACTGTGGTGGCAGCGTTCACCTGGCACGGTGCCGTCTTCACCGCCCTGCGGATGCCTCGCGACCGGCAGGCACGCGCCGCCCGGACAGCCCGCCGTGGCACCGTGCCGGTCCTGGTGTCGCTACTCGGTGTCGCGCTCGCGACGCCGCTGGCTGGCGTCCCCGTGGATCGGTGGGGTGCAGCCGCCGTGGTGTGGAGTCTGATGGTGGGCGGAACGCTCGCGGCCGGACGGTGGCTGCGTGCGGAACGGTACGCCGTCACCTACGCGTGCAGCGCCGTGGTCGCGGCGGGACTCGTCGTGGCCGTAGGTATCGCGACGGCGCCGCGGTTGCTTGACGGCATCGCCGACGCGCGCACGCTTGAACTCCTGGCCGTCGTCGTGCTGCCGGTCGTTCCCGTCCTGCTCGCTGCGCAAGCGTGGATGTGGTGGACGTTCCGGCATCGGATCGGCACGAGATCGGCGGTGTTCTACTGAACGCTCTCGCTCGCCGGCTGCTCGCCAGCCTCCCGTCCGCTCCCATCGTCTGCGCCGCGCTCGCGGCGCTGGCGGCGACCAGTGCCGTCCTCATCATCAGCCAGGCCGAGGTGCTGGCCGAGATCCTGGCGACAGGGGTACGTGACCAACCCGCAGTCGGCGCGCTCAGCGGTCCGTTGGTGATGTTGGGTGGGATCCTGGCGGCACGAGCGGCGTTGTCCTGGGCCGGGCAGATCGTGGCGCAGCGCGCCGCGGCAGCAGTGAAGTCCAGACTGCGGCGAGAGGCCCTCGCACACGCCCAGCAGCTCGGACCGGGGTGGCTGTCCGGGCAGCACAGCGGGGGGATCACCACGACGCTCGGCCGCGGCCTGGATGCGCTGGATCCGTACTTCACCGGCTACGTCCCCCAGCTCTTCAACGCGGCCGTGGTGCCGCTGGCGGTGGTGACCTATCTGCTCACCACCGATCTCGCCTCCGCGTTGATCATCTGCCTGACATTGCCCTTGATCCCCGTCTTCGGCGTGCTCGTCGGCCTGCAAACCAGGCGTGCGACGTCGCGGCAGTGGCAGGCGCTCGAACGGCTGGGCGGACGGTTCCTCGATCTCGTCGCGGGGCTGCCGACGTTGCGCGCCTTCGGCCGGGCGAGAGCGCAGGCGCGGGCGGTACGCGACGCGGCAGACGAGCATCGCCGGGCGACGATGCGTACCTTGCGCGTGGCGTTCCTGTCGGCGCTCGTGCTGGAGCTCGTCGCCACGCTGTCCGTGGCGCTCGTCGCCGTACCCGTTGGATTGCGGTTGCTGGGTGGCGAACTCGACCTGCGCACAGCGCTGGTCGTGCTGCTCCTGGCTCCCGAGGCGTATTTCCCGTTGCGATCGCTCGGGGCGCAGTTTCACGCGAGCACGGAAGGGCTCGAAGTGGCCCAGCGTGTCTTCGGCGTTCTCGATCAGGCCCCGACACCCCTTGCCGCCCGCCCCGCTCCGCTGATCATGAACACTAATGGACCAGATAGGTCGATAGGTGTTCATGATCAGCGGAGCGGGGCGGGGTGGGTCATCGAGCTCGACGAGGTGTCGGTGCACTACCCGGGCCGGGAGACACCGGCTCTCGACCGGGCCTCGTTGACGCTCGCGCCGGGTGAGCGGGTGGCGCTCGTCGGGCCCAGCGGTGCGGGCAAGAGCACCCTGCTCGGAGTTGTCCTCGGTTTGGTGCGGCCGGACTCGGGCCGGGTGCTCGTATCCACGCCGGACGGCCCGGCCGAGCTGTACGGCCCGGCTGAACTGCCGACCGTCGATCCCGAGCAATGGCGCGAACAGCTCGCGTGGGTACCGCAGCGTCCGCACCTGTTCGCGCGCACTGTCGCGGACAACATCCGGCTCGGCTGCCCGTCGGCCAGCGACGCCGACGTCGAGCGGGCCGCCGCGCTGGCCCACGCCGATGGCTTCATCGACGAGCTGCCACGACGCTACGAGACGCAGCTCGGAGAGCGTGGTGTCGGGCTGTCAGCCGGGCAGCGCCAGCGGATCGCGCTGGCCCGGGCATTCGTGCGGGACGCCCCGCTGCTCGTGCTCGACGAGCCCACCGCCGGGCTCGACGCCGGGAGCGAATCGGTGGTTGTTGCCGCAGCGGAACGGCTGATGGCCGGGCGCACCGTCCTGGTCGTCGCGCACCGGCCGGCCATGGTCACCGGTGCCGACCGCGTGCTGCGTCTCGAACACGGGTACATGATCGACGGCCCGGGGCCGGGCTCCGCGCAGCCTGCGGTGATGCACTGATGTCGGCCCCGACCAGATCCGCGGCGGCCGCGCCCGCGACAGCAGCGATGGCGGGACGCACCGATGCCGGTCGCAATCCGGTGCGACGCCTGCTCGGCATGGTGCGCGCACACGTCGGGAGGTTGATGCTCGCGGCGAGCGCGAGTGTCATCGCCGAGCTCGCGGCCATCGGGCTCATGGGTACGGCAGCGTGGCTGATCGCCCGGGCTTCGGAACAGCCACCGTTGGCAGCGTTGTCGCTGGCCATCGTTGCCGTCCGCGGTTTCGCGTTGGCACGCGGCCTGTTCCGCTATGGCGAGCGCCTGGCCAGCCATGACGCCGCCTTGCGGGCGCTTGCGACGATGCGGGCGCGGGTCTATGAGGCACTCGTGCCCCTGGCCCCGTCAGGTGTTTCGGCATATCGCAGTTCGGACCTGCTCAGCCGAATGGTCGCGGATGTCGAGGCGGTTCAGGACTTTGTCGTCCGCGTACTGATCCCCGCGTTGACGGCAGCCGTCGTGGGGACGGTGGCGGTCGTCTTCGGCGTGGTGGTGCTCCCCGGTGCAGGTGCGGTGCTGGCGCTGGGCATGCTGGTGGCGGGAATCGTCGTACCGGCACTCGCGGCTGCGGCCAATCGCAGGGCAGCAAGGCAACTGGCACCGGCCCGCGCGGAGCTGGCCGCGCGGAACGTCGACGTCCTGCACGGCAGTGCCGATCTGGCCGTCTTCGGCGCGTCGGCGGAGGCACTGGCCGCCGCTGACGACGCGGGGCGCGAGCTCGCGCGGATCGAGCGGCGGGCGACGGCCGCGACGGCCGGAGCGGGTGCGTTGGCGATGCTGGTCCAGGGCGGCACGGCCGTCGGCGTCACCGCCGTGGCGCTGGGCGCGGCCGCGTCGGGCCAGCTCGCGCCGGTGATGGTCCCGGTGCTCGCCCTGGTGACCCTCGTCTCTTTCGAACCGATCGTGTCTCTCGTCCCGGCCGTCCGGCACTTCGAGGAATCCCGGGCCGCCGCCGCGCGGGTGCTCTCGGTGCTGGACGCGCCCCCTCCGGTAGCCGAGCCGCGTGCGCCGCTGCCGGCGCCGGCACGGGACGCGACGATCGACGTGCGGGGGCTGTCGGTGCGATACACCGCCGGCCGCGCCCCCGCGCTCGACGGGGTTGACGTGCGGCTGACGCCGGGGAACCGCATCGCCGTCGTTGGGGTCAGCGGATCCGGCAAGAGCACATTGCTGGCCGCGCTGATGCGTTTCGTCGAGCCGGACGCCGGGTCGATCCTGGTGGACGGCCATCCGGCCGGTGAGTATTCCAGCGACGACGTGCGGGCACTGGTGACCGGCGTGACGCAGGATGCGCACCTGTTCCACACGAGCATCCGGGAGAACCTGTGGCTGGCCGATCCGGGGGCCACCGACGAGCGGCTCCGGGATACGCTCGCGTCGGTTCGGTTGCTCGAATGGGTCGATGGCTTGCCCCGCGGCCTGGATACGGTGGTCGGAGAGTCTGGAGCGCAGCTTTCCGGTGGTCAGCGGCAACGCTTGGTGCTGGCCCGTGCCCTGCTGGCCGACCCCGCGGTGCTCGTGCTCGACGAACCGACCGAAGGGCTCGACGAGACCACGGCGGATGACGTCCTCGCCGACGTCCTTACCCAGACGCGGGGGCGATCGGTCTTGCTCATCACGCACCGCCTGGCCGGGTTGGCGGAGTTCGACGAGGTGATCGTGCTGGATGCCGGCAGGATCGCGCAGCGCGGCCGGCACGATTCCCTGGTTCGCGTGCCGGGGCCGTATCGCGACCTCTGGTGGGCCCGATCCCCCGACCATCCCGCTGATCATGAACACTAGTCGCTCTATGTAGTCGCTTACTGTTCATGATCAGCGGGATGGTTGGGGATCGATTTCGCACGTCGCATTGCACTGATGCGAGAGCGCGCTATTGTGAAGATTCGTGAGTGTGATGATAGACACACGTCTGGTCGAAGTATCGGGACTATGTAAGCACTTTCCGGGCATCCGGGCGGTCGACGGTCTTTCCTTCCATATCGACGCTGGGGAGATCTACGGCCTGCTCGGCCCGCATGGCTCCGGCAAGACGACGGCCCTGTCGGTCGTCGCGGGATTGGTGGAGCCGGACGAAGGCACGGTGACGGTGGCCGGTATGGAGGTCACGCCGCAAGCCGGCCGGGCCCGGGAGTGCATCGGCTATGTCCCGCCCGACCTTGCCATATACCCCGACCTGACCGCTGAACAGAACTTGACGTTCTTCGGTTGCCTGAACGGTATGTCCAAGCGTGCTGCCCGGGAACGTGCGGCCGAGGTGCTGGAGCAGCTCGGGCTCTCCGACCTGGACCGGCAGGCGCCGGTGCGGATGAGCAAGTGCTCGGACGCCATCAAGCACCAGTTGAACATCGGTATCGGCCTGCTGCACCGGCCGCGCCTGCTGATCCTGGACGAGCCGACGTTCGGGGTGGACCGCGACGAGCAGGAGGCGGTGTTGCGCGCCGTGGATTCGCTGCGTGGCATGGACATGGCCGTGCTGTACACGTCGCACGATCCGCGTCAGGTCACCCGGCTTTGTGATCGGATCTCCGTTCTCGATGCGGGGCATGCGGTCGCCGAAGGCACGCCGCAGGAGATCGAGACGATGCGCGGTGACGAGAACCTCGATGCCGTGTTCCGTGCCGTCGAGGGGGAGAACGTCCGGGTCTGACGGCCGGATGGCGGAACGGTTTCCCGGAACCATTATCGTGTCGGCTGTGAATGATCCCCTCGTCGAGGCCGCCCACCTGTACAAGCGGTTCGACAAGCTACAGGCAGTCGACGACGTGTCATTGTCCATCGATCCGGGTGAGACGTACGGGCTGCTGGGGCCGAACGGCGCCGGCAAGACCACGGCGATTTCGATGATCGCTGGGCTGCTCGAACCCGACAGCGGCACGGTGACGGTCGCGGGTACACAGATCAAACCACGCTCGACACAAGGTCGCGAGGCCATCGGCCTGGTTCCGCAGGATCTGGCCATCTACCCGGACTTGAGCGCCGAAGAGAACCTGATGTTCTTCGCCTCGCTCTATGGCATGTCGAAGCGCGACGCGCGAGCGCGGGCAGACGAGGTGCTCGAGGTGATCGGACTCGCCGACCGGCGCAAGGAACGCACGAGCAAGTACTCCGGCGGCATGAAACGCAGGCTGAACATCGGGATCGGCCTGCTGCATTCGCCGCGCCTGCTGATTCTCGACGAGCCGACCGTCGGGGTCGATCCGCAGTCTCGAAACGCCATCCTCGAATCGGTGGAGGCACTGTCCGGCGGCGGCATGGCCGTGCTCTACACGACGCACTACATGGAAGAAGCCGAGAGGCTGTGCGATCGCATCGGCATCATCGACTCCGGCCGGGTGGTCGCCGAAGGCACGACCGAGCAGCTGATCTCGCGGGTTGGGGAGAACGATCGGGTGCGCATCGAGGTGACGGGAAGCGTCGATGCCGCGATCGGACACATCCGCGACATCTCCGGGGTCGTGGAGGCGAGCACCGAAGATCATGCGATCGTCGTCATGGCCGACGACGGTTCCCGGCATCTCCCTGCCGTGATCAATCATCTCGTCGACGGTGGTGCCCAGGTCGGATCGATCGAGGTGACGCGTCCAGACCTGGAAGCCGTGTTCTTGCATCTGACGGGGAAGGCGCTGCGCGAATGATCGCTGCTGTGCGCACCATCACGGTCAAGGACATGCGCCAACGGCTGCGGGACAAGTCCTTCTTTCTCGTCGGCATCGTGACGCCGTTCGTCCTGGCGATCATTTTCGATCTCGTGTTCGGCGGCCTCGGGGGTGACGAGCTGGAGGTGCGCGCGGGCGTGGTCGACGCCGACCAGTCCGAGATCTCGGGCCGGCTGTACGAGGGCGTCTCCGCGATCGACGGCGAGGGCGGTGTGACGATCGTCACGTTCGACGGCGATTCCGGCACCGGCCCGGACGGCACGTCGGACGGCGAGCTGGACGTGCGGTCCGCGATCGACGAGCAGGGGCTCGACGCCGTCATCGTCATCCCCGAGGGTTTCGGTGCCGACGTCACCTCCGGCGGCGGGCAGGCACCGCGCCTGCGTGTCGTGGCCGATCCGGATCGGCCCATCCAGGTCGGCATCGTCGAGTCCATCGCCGACGGCCTCGTCACCGACATCGAACGAAGCCGCCTGGCCGCTGGTGCCGGCCAGCAACTCGGAACATCCACGGAACCGGCATTGCAGGAGGCCGATCTGGATCTGCACCGGGAATGGCCCGGTGGAGAAGGGCTGGACACGGGTTCTCGGATGCTGGCCGGCATGGTGGTGATGTTCGTCTTCTTCACCGTCTCGTTCGGTGTCACCACTCTCCTGTCCGAGAAGGAGACGGGCACGATGCGACGGTTGCTGGCAGCACCGATCCGCCGGGACGCCATCCTGGCCGCCAAGGGCATCGTGAGCTACGTCCTGGGCGCGCTGGCAACCGTGATTCTCATGGTGGCCGGAGCGGTGTTGATGGATGCCGATTGGGGGCCATGGCTCGGGGTGTCGGCGCTGGTACTCGCGGCCGTCCTCACGGCGGTGGCGCTCATGGCCGTGGTTGCCGGAATCGCGAAGACGGCAGAAGGCGCGAGTGGCGTACAGGCCATCGTCGCTGTCGGTCTCGCCATGTTGGGCGGCTCGTGGTTTCCGGTAGCTAGTGAGGGCATTCTCGGTGTGTTGTCCCAGCTCACCCCGCATTACTGGTTTCTCGAAGGCTTGGACTCGCTGGCCGGCGCGGACTCGGGGAGCGTCGTGCTCCCGCACGTGGCCGCGCTCGTCGCTATCGCGGTCGTCGTCGGTGTGCCTGCTACCGTTCTCCTGCGCCGGAGGTTGACGCCATGACCAGGAATGGGCGGGCGCATGTGGCGCCGAAGGTGTGGACCATGGCCCGGTACAACCTCGTGCGCATGTTCCGCGAACGGATCAACCTCTTCTTCGTGTTCATCTTCCCGGTCCTGATCATCGCCGTGCTGGGGGTGCAGTTCGGTGAGGACAACGCCCCCGAGGTCGGTGTCGCCGGAACGGGCGAGTTCGTCGACGACGCCGCCGAGCGGCTTGAGGAGACGGGATCGGTGGAGGTGCGCCGCACCGGTGTGAGCGAGCTGGAGGATCTCGTCGCCGAGGACACGGTGACGGTCGGTGTCGTCGCGCCCGACGACGCCTCGCAGATGCTGCGCGACGACGGTGGAGTGCAGCTTCGGATGTTGCTGAGCTCGACCGACGAGGCCGCTCAGATCGAGGGTGTGGTCACCCGCGCGTTCGAGTCCGCGGCTGTCGTTCCCAGCGTGATCGGTCAGCTGCGCGCGGCGTCCGGCGCGGAATCTGGGGAGGTGGCTGAGGTCGTCGGCCGTACGGCGGAGGCGCTGCCCGACATCGAGATCGAGCGTGTACTGCCGGGCGGTGAGGATGCGGAACAGTCGTTCGGGTTCGAGCAGATCGCTGCCGGGATGCTGCTCCTCATGACGTTCCTCAACACGTTGACCGGTGCTGCGGCCCTGATACAGAGCCGCACGTACGGTGTGAGCCGGCGCATGCTCGCGTCACCCACGAGCGTGTGGACCATCGTGCTCGGTGAGGGAGCCGGTCGATGGTTCGTGGGCCTGTTTCAAGCGGTGTACATCATCGTCGTGTCGGCCGTGCTCTTCGGAGTCGAGTGGGGCGACCTCGTGTCCGTGATCGTACTGATCACGGTGTTCGCGCTGGTGGCAGCCGGTGCTGCCATGCTCGTCGGCGCTCTGATGCACAATGACGAGCAGGCGGCCGGGGTGACCGTGATGATCGGGCTCGGCCTCGGTGCGCTCGGCGGCACCATGCTTCCGCTGGAGCTGTTCAGCTCGACGATGCGTGCCGTCGCGCACGCGACGCCGCACAGTTGGGCGCTCGAAGCGTTCACCGAGGTCGGCCGGAGGGGCGGGACGATCGTGGACATCCTGCCCCAGCTGGGTGTGCTCCTGGCGTTCGCCGTCGTGTTTCTCGGCCTCGCCGCGTGGCGGTTACGGGTGACGCTCACGCGCGCCTGACCCGGCCCGACCTCGCCCCCCCACATCCCTCCTCCCTTCCCGCTTCCCTTCCCGCTGATCATGAACACTAAGCGACTACATAGGCCGTTTAGTGTTCATGATCAGCGGGAGGGGGAGGAGGGATGTTGTTGTTTCTCGGCGGCCGAGAGCAGCATGGCGGCCGTCTCCGGGTCGGTGACCAGGTGATTGAAGTATCCGGCGTGGGCGCCGGCGATGATGCCGCCGACCTTGTCAGCGCCGACGGCGACGCCGATTCCGTAGGGAATGTCCTGCAAGACATCCAGCCCGGTCGCCATGAGCCGATCGCTGCCGGGGAATTCAACCGGCTTTCCCTCCCGATCGTAGAAGCGGCAGCAGACGTCGGCGACGGCGGTGCGCAGGCTGGCGGCGTCCGTGGGGATGAACGCCGGTATGGAGTTCCTGGTCAGTGGAGGGGCACCGACCCCGGTGACGACGCATGTGGCGGATTTCCACAGCTCGAGCACTCTGCGGATCGAGGGGTCGTCCAGGAGGCTGGCGTACAGATCGGCGCCCGGGAGCGCGGGTGCGTACAAGAACGTCGGGCGCCCACCGATCTTGTATGCGACCTCACGAGTGATCTCGTTCGTCTGATACCACGCTTCGGGTTCGTCCTGACCGCCGACGGTGGGGGCAACCATCACGCCTGGCAACCGGGGCAGCTCGAACTGCGCAGCCTCGTAGACGGTGCGCCCGCTGGAGACCAGGAGGACGTCGCCGGAGGCCAATCCGACTGATTCCAGCGCCTCGGAGAGTGCGGGTGCCAGGGCGCGACCCGGGTGTGCCGATGCCGATGTCTGGGACAGGTAGACGCGTTCCAGATCGAGTGCCGAAGCTACGCGCGCGGCGAGGTCGGCGGAATCCACGACCTCGGGGAAGACGACGTCGATCCGGACGATGCCCTGGCGGCGTGCCTCGGACAGCAGCCGGCTCACGGTGGCGCGGCTGGTGCTCAGCCTGCGTGCCACTTCCGCCTGGTTGGCGTCTTCGAGGTAGTACAGGCGGGCCGCGGCGTACATCAGGTCCGGAGGAAATCGCGTCTCTGCCACGGCATGTGCCTCTGCCTGGCGATCTGGATCGGGACGTTGCATGCCCTCAGTCTGCACGTTCTCGCGCCCTTCCGGCATGAGACAGAACATCATCTCTGCGATGACGTACATCTGCACATGTGTTCTGGACAATTTTTCATATTCAGTCTAGTGTGTCGCGCATTACATCCGCGAGTCAGCGTTGACCGCCGTCGCGACGAGGTGCTGGAGGTTCCTCATGCAGTCCCACACCCGCACACCAGCCGAGGCCACAGCGCCCGCGTCGACCCCACGAGCGTCCGATGTGCCGGAGACGATGCAGGCGGTCGTATGCCACGGGCCGCGCGATTACCGGCTCGAAGAGGTGCCGGTCCCCTCGCCACCACAGGGGGGTGCGTTGGTGCGAGTCGAAGCCGTCGGTATCTGTGCGAGCGACCTGAAGTGCTATCACGGCGCGGCCAAGTTCTGGGGGGATGCCATCCGGCCCGCCTGGGCCGAGACCCGGGTCATCCCGGGCCACGAGTTCACCGGACGGGTCGTCGCTCTCGACGACGCGGCGCGCGAGAAGTGGGGTGTCGAGCCCGGAGATCGTGTCGTCTCGGAACAGATCGTGCCGTGCTGGCAGTGCCGGTATTGCACGCGCGGTCAGTACTGGATGTGCGCACCACACGACCTCTACGGGTTCAAGCGCCGCACCCCGGGCGCGATGGCGTCGTACATGACCTTCCCGCCGGAAGCACGCGTCTATCGCGTGAGTGGCGAACTCTCGCCCGCCCATGCCGCCTTCGTCGAGCCGCTCTCCTGCGCGCTGCACGCCGTGGAGCGCGCAGGCATCCGGTTCGACGATGTGGTGGTGGTCGCGGGCTGCGGCCCGATCGGGCTCGGCATGATCGCGGGTGCGGTCGCGAAGTTCCCGGCTCGCGTGGTCGCCCTCGACGTATCCGACGCGAAGCTCGCCCTGGCCGAGAAGTGTGGCGCCGATCTCACCGTCAACGTCTCGAACACTGACCCCGAACCCATCGTGCGCGATTTGACCGGGGGATATGGCGCCGACGTCTACCTCGAAGGCACGGGACATCCATCAGCCGTGCCGCAAGGGCTCAACCTGTTGCGCAAGCTCGGCACCTTCGTCGAGTACAGCGTGTTCAAGGATGACGTAACGGTCGATTGGAGCATCATCAGCGACGACAAGGAGCTCGACGTCCTGGGCGCTCATCTCGGCCCCGAGTGCTGGCCAGCAGCGATCCGCATGGTCGAGTCCGGGCGATTGCCCATGAACGAGATCTGCACCCACCAGCTTCCGCTCGCGGATTTCCAGGACGGACTGGAGCTCGTGGCCGACGGCACGCAGTCCATCAAGGTTTCCCTCATTCCCGAGTGACGTGCTCTTCGCACATGACGTCCCCGTGGCGGAGCGCGAAGGTTCGACGTTCGAGCACACCAGCCGACATCCCCGAGACCATCTGACCTGACTGGAGCAGTGACATGACCGTACGCAGCTCTTCGTTCCAACCGCAGAACGGCGGCCGCCGCCTAGGCCGTCGTGATCTTCTCAAGTACCTGGGCGTCGCCGGTGGAGGTGCGGCACTGGCTTCCCTGCTGCCCGCGTGCGGTGTCGGCGGCGGCACGACGAGCGACGAAGGCAGCGCCGCCGACGAGGTGAGCGGCGGCTTTGACTGGAAGAAGGCGGAGGGGGAGAGCATCAAGATCCTCCAGACACCGCATCCCTACCAGCAGAGCTTCCAGCCCTTGCTGAAGGACTTCACCGAGCTGACCGGGATCGAGGTCGAGACCGAGCTCGTGCCCGAGGCGGATTACTTCACCAAGCTGAACACCGAACTCGCTGGCGGCAGTGGCGAGCACGACGTCTTTATGATCGGTGCCTACTTCATCTGGACATACGGCCCTCCAGGGTGGCTGGAAGATCTCGATCCGTGGCTGGAGAATTCCTCGGCCACCAGCGACGAGTACGACTTCGAGGACATCTACGAGGGCTTGCGCATGGCCACGCGGTGGGACTTCCAGCAAGGAAGCCCGCTGGGCACCGGAGGTCAGTGGGCGATCCCCTGGGGCTTCGAGACCAACGTCGTCGCGTACAACAAGGCGGAGTTCGATCGGCGGGGCATCAAGCCAGCGGAGACGTTCGACGATTTCATCCAGCTGGCCATCGATCTCACCGACCGGTCGGAGAGCCGCTACGGTGTGGCGTTCCGCGGATCGCGGTCATGGGCGACGATCCATCCCGGGTTCATGACCCAGTACAGCCGAGAGGGCGCGGTCGACTACGAGGTCGACGGCGACGAGCTCGTCGCGGCGATGAACTCGGAGAAGGCGGTGGACTTCACCCGCAAGTGGGTGGAGCTCGCCCGGGAGGCCGGGCCGACGTCGTGGACCACGTACGAGTACCCGGACGCCACTCGTGATCTCGGCAACGGCACGGCGATGATGGTGTTCGACGCCGATTCCGCGACGTATCCGCAGAACCGGCCGGGTGAAAGCCAGGAAGCCGGGAACCTCGCCTGGCATCCCGGTCCGGCCGGTCCCGACGGCAGCTACGCGACGAATCTGTGGACGTGGTCGCTGGCGATGAACTCTGCGTCGCAGAAGAAGCTCGCCGCGTGGCTGTTCATCCAGTGGGCGACGGGCAAGGAAGCGATGTCGGACGCCGTGCGCGAGTCGGCCTTCGCGGATCCCACCCGCGCATCCGTCTTCGATGGAGCGTTCAAGGAGACACTCGGCGATTTCCCGGGCTATCTCGAAACCTTCGAGAAAGTCATCGACAGCACGGAAATCCAGTTCACGCCGCAAACGAAGTTCTTCGAGACCACCGAGAACTGGGCGGTCGCGCTCCAGGACATCTACTCCGGAGAGGACGCCCGGAGCCGGCTCGACGCGCTGGCGGAGTCCAACACGGACGAGGTCAACGCCTGAGGGCCTGCGGCTCGATCCGACACGAAAGGAGGTCGCCGGTGTCCACCACGGTCACTGGACGGACCCACGAGCCGGCGCCGGTCCAGGAGGAACCGGAGCGGCCGCCATCGGTGCCGGCGTGGCGCCGCAAGGCCCGGCCCTACGTGCTGTCGATCCCCGCGGTTCTCATCATCGCGGGAATCCTCTACCCGTTCTTCCTCGGCGCCTACTACGGCGTGCTGAACTATTCGGCGATCAACCCCGAGCCGATCTTCGTCGGCCTCGAGAACTTCGCGCGGGTCCTCACCGACAGCCAGTTCTGGGGCAGCGTGCGGGTGACGCTGGTCTTCGCCGTCGTCGCCACCGGCGCGGAGATGGTCCTGGGGGTCGGGGTCGCCTTGTTGCTCAACCGGGCCAGCAGGGTGGGGCGGATCTTCGAGCGGGTGCTCATCCTTCCCCTGATGGTCGCTCCGGTGATTGCCGGCGTCATCTGGGGTCTGATGTATAACCCCCAGTTCGGCGTGCTCAACTACGTCTTCGGTCTCGGCTCGACCTTCAACTGGTTGAGTACCGACCTGGCGCTGTGGTCGGTCATTCTCGTCGACATCTGGATCTTCACGCCGTTCGTCGCCATCCTCGTGCTGGCCGGTATCCGGTCCCTGCCGCGCGATCCGTTCGAGGCGTCCGAGGTGGACGGCGCCAGCTGGTTCTACACGTTCCGGCGGCTGACGCTGCCGATGATCTGGCCCTACATCCTGGTTGCGGTGATCTTCCGGTTCATGGACTGCTTGAAGATCTTCGACCACATCTATGTCCTGACAGCTGGCGGTCCGGGCGCCGCGACGCGGACGCTGCAGATCGGCGCCTACGAGGACTCGATTATCAACCTGAACTACTCGCTGGGGAGCACCTACATGTTTCTCCTGTGGATCCTCGTCTTCATCACGGCGCGCTACCTCGTGAGCGTGCTGGGCAAGGCGCAGCGCCGGGCAGCAGGAGCGGAGGGCTGAGGCATGTCGACGGAACTGCTTCCGGGCCGGCGCAGGTTCACGCTGACGTCCGTGCTCGCCGACCTCGCCCTCCTGGCCTGGTTCACCTTCGCCCTGTTCCCGATCCTGTGGATGGTCCTGCTCGCCCTGAAGACGTCGGCAGAGCAGACGTCGACCTACTTCGCCTTCTCCCCGACGCTGGAGAATTTCGGAACCGTCCTCAGCGCGCGCGGAACGGAGCTGACCAGCGTAGATTTCACCAGCACGCTGATCACTAGCGTCGTCAGTTGTGTTGGGGCGGTGCTGGTCTCGCTGATCATCGGCGTGCCCGCGGCCTATGCCGCAGGACGCTGGAAGTACCGGGGCTCGAACGACGTCATGTTCACCATCCTGTCGTTCCGGTTCGCGCCGGAGCTGATGGTGGTCGTGCCGCTGTTCGTGATCTATCACCAGATCGGACTGTTCGACACCAGGGTCGGGCTGATCTGGGTGTTGCAGCTCGTCACGATGCCGCTCGTGGTGTGGATCCTGCGCTCGTACTTCCAGGATCTCCCCGAAGATCTGGAGCAGGCGGCCCTCCTGGACGGCTACACCCGGCGCCGGACGTTCCTCACCGTGGCGCTACCCCTGGTGCGCCCGGGGATCGCGGCCGCCGCGCTCCTGGCGTTCATCTTCGCGTGGAACAACTACGTCTTCGCGCTGATCCTCACCGGTAACGAGGCCAACACGGTCACGGTGGCGATCACGAAGTTCCTCGGGGGCGGGGGCCAGGCGTATTACAACCTCACGGCGGCGGCCGCGGTGATCGCGGCGCTGCCTCCGTTGATCCTCGCACTCACCATCCAGCGGTATCTGGTGCGCGGTCTGTCGTTCGGGGCGGTGAAGGCCTGATGGGCACGTTGAAAGTGCAGGGATTGCGCAAGAAGTACGGGAAAACCACGGCCGTCGACGGTGTGGACCTGGCGGTCGAGAACGGCGAGTTCTTCGTCGTTCTCGGTCCCTCGGGTGCCGGCAAGACCACGACGTTGAAATGCATCGCCGGGCTCCTCGAGTTCGACGACGGCTGGATCGAGATCGCCGGGCGGAACATGAGTGGCGTCGAGCCCTACCACCGCAACGTGGCGATGGCGTTCGAAAGCTACGCCTTGTATCCGCAGAAGACCGTGTTCGAGAACCTGGCCTCGCCGTTGCGATCGGGCCGGACCGGCCGGTATGGCGCGGAGGAACGGCGCCGGCGCATCCAGACCGTCACGGACACGCTCGGCATCTCGCACCTCTGGGAGAGGTTTCCGCGTGAGCTGTCGAACGGCCAGCGCCAGCGCGTCGCGCTCGGCCGGGTCCTGGTCCGCCCGGCCGACGTCTACTTGCTGGACGAGCCGCTCTCGCATCTCGACGCGAAGTTGCGTGCGGCGATGCGAGCGGAGCTGAAGCAGCTCGGCGAGCTCGCTGATATCACGACGCTGTACGTGACGCACGACTACCAGGAGGCGCTCGCGCTGGGAGATCGCGTGGCCGTGCTCCGTGACGGCCGGATCGTCCAGGTCGACACGCCGGAGCAGGTCTGGCATCAGCCGGTCGACACGTTCGTGGCCCGCGCGTTGGGCCAGCCCGAGATGAACCTTCTGGACGGCCGGGTCGACGGCGGGCGGATCCGGGTGGCCGGCGGGACGGTGAGCATCCCCGTGCCGCCCGCGCTGGGAGTCCAACAGAGACAGGCGGTCCGGGTGGGCCTGCGCCCGCGCGACATCTCCACCGGAGCGGATCCGGGGGCGGAGCCCCCGGGACGGCTGCGAATGCGCGGGACGGTGCGGCTGGCCGAACGGCTGGGCCGGTCGGTCGAGATGAGCGTCGACGTCGCGGGAACACCCGTGATCGTCGTCGTATCCAGTGACAACGCGCGTCCAGAGGGTGACGAGGTGGATCTGGACATCGCGCTGGAACACGTGCACGTCTTCGCCGGCGGGGAGCCCGACGTGGACACGCCCCGGCTGGGAGCTGCCGGAATCGAACTGGGGAAGCAAGCATGACGACCACGACCGACACCGCCGTCAGCACTGCGCAGCGCCTGGTGCTGGACCGCCTGTACAAAACCTTCGAGAGCCGCAACCGCGAGTCGTTCGCGGCGGTGCGGGGAATCGACCTGGATATCGAGCCCGGCGAGATGGTGGCGCTGCTCGGGCCGTCGGGCTGTGGCAAGACGACCACGCTGCGCATGATCGCCGGGCTGGAAGCGGTCACATCCGGCGACATCCGCATCGGCGAGACGTCGGTGGCGTCGCTGCCGGCGAAGCGCCGTAACGTCGGCGTCGGGTTCGAGAGTTACGCGCTCTACCCGCCGCTGTCCGTGCGCGAGAATCTGGCGTACGGGTTGAAGGCCCGCCGGGCCAAGAACGTCGATCAGCGTGTCGATAGCATGGCCCAGCGTCTCGGCATGACCGACCTGCTCGACCTTCGCCCGGCCGCCCTGTCGAGCGGGCAGAAACAGCGAATCGCGCTGGCCCGGGCCTTGATCCGCAATCCACCGGTGCTGCTGCTGGACGAGCCGCTCTCGCACCTCGACGCCTCGCAGCGCCAGCACGTGCGGCGCGAGCTCAAGGTCCTGCAGCGCGAGTTCGGATACACGACGATCGTCGTCACGCACGATCAGCTCGAAGCGCTGAGCCTGGCGGATCGCATGGCGGTCATGGACGCCGGGGTCATCCGGCAGTTCGGCTCACCTGACGAGATCTTCGACGATCCGGACAACCAGTTCGTTGCCGACTTCGTCGGGGAGCCGAAGATCAATCTTGTGGGTGGCACCGTGCGAATCGACGGTGATCGGACCATGGTGCACATCGGCCGGGCCGGGGAGCTCGTGACGGCGTCGCGAATCGTGCAGCACGATCAGCAGGTCACCGTCGGGCTGCGCCCACAGGACTGCCGGACCGACGTGTCGCCCGCTGCGCCGTGTCTCGAAGGCGAGATCAAGGTCTACGAGAACCTGCTCGAATTCGGCCAGGCGACGGTGAACGTCCCCGGCGTCGACGACGCCATGGTGGTGCAGACACCCGCGGGCCACCGGTGGACACGGGCCGATCCCATTCGCTTCACGGCCGCACCGGAACGTGTCTATCTCTTCGACACCGAGACCGGCGAGCGGCTGCGATGACGCTGCCGAACCGGGCTGTCGAGCAGGGGAAGGATCGCTGCCGCACGCGACATGGATGGTCCGGGCCAAGCGCCGAGATCGCATGACGACCGAGACCACAAGGCTCCAGGGAGGCCGGACGTGACATACGTGTACAACACCGGACGCGCATTCAAGGACGAGGCGCTCGACGGCCTCGTCACCGCCTACCACCGTTTCATCCGGCGCATTCCGCGGACCTCGGCGATCGCCTCGGTGACCGCGCCCACGCGGGGCCGGGTAGCGACGATCGTCGGCGGCGGCTCCGGCCACTATCCGACATTTGCCGGGCTCGTCGGTCCTGGGCTGGCCGACGCCGCCGTGTGCGGGGACATCTTCACCAGCCCGTCGGCCGAGCAGGTCTACCGCACGATCCGCGCCGTCGACGGTGGGGCGGGCGTGCTCATGCTGTTCGGCAATTACGCCGGTGACGTGATGCATTTCGGGCTCGCTGCGGACCAGGCGGCGGCCCGGGACGGGATCGACGCGCGCATCACGCTCGTCACCGATGACATCGCCTCCGCCCCGCCCGAACGCCTCCACGAGCGCCGTGGCATCGCAGGGGACTTCTTCGTGTTCCGTGCCGCAGCGGCGGCGGCACACCGGGGTGACGGGCTGGACGAGGTGGAACGGATCGCACGGCACTGCAACGACCGCTGCCGCAGCCTCGGCGTCGGCTTCGACGGGTGCACGCTGCCGGGCCGATCCGAGCCATTGTTCACCGTCGAGCCCGGATCGATGGTGCTCGGCCTGGGCATTCACGGCGAGCCGGGCATCCTGGAGCTTCCGCGATCGAGCGCAGACGAGCTGGCCGAGCTGCTGCTCGACCGGCTGATGGCCGAGCGTCCCGCGGGAGCGGACCGGGCGCGAATCCTGGTGAACGGCCTGGGCCGGGTCAAATACGAGGAACTGTTCGTGCTTTACCGCGCGCTGGCCCGGCTCGCCGATCGTGCTGGCATCACCCTCACCGAGCCCGATGTCGGTGAGTTCGTGACCTCGATGGACATGGCCGGATGCTCGATCACGCTGGTGTGGACCGATGACGAACTCGAGGAACTGCTGTCCACACCGGCAAATGCACCGGGCTACCAGAGACCGCGTCAACTGCCACTCGATGTGGCGCCCCTCGCCCAGCTCGGTTCGACCGGTGTCGAGGAGCATCGGGTGGAGCGTTGGCCGGAGTCGTCGTTGACGGCTTCCGGGCGTGCGGCCCGTACCGGCCTGGCCGCGGTAGCTCGCCGCATGCGCGAGCTGGAAGAGCATCTGGGCGCGCTCGATGCGGTGGCAGCTGACGGTGATCACGGCACCACGATGACGCGCGGCATCGACGCCGCGGTGGACGCGGCGGACCGTGCCGGTCCGGACGCCTCGGACGTGCTCGCGGCGGCGGGAATGGCGTTCGCCGATGCCGCCGGCGGGGCATCGGGTGCGCTATGGGGAGCCGGCCTGACGACGGTCGGCAACGCGATCCGGGATGCGCCCGGGGACGGCCCGGAGCCGGCATCGCTCGCGGCCGCGTTGGAAGCGGCCGAACAGGCGGTGATCCGCCTCGGGCAGAGCCAGCCAGGGGACAAGACGCTGGTCGACGCCTTGCATCCGCTGGTGGAGACGTTCCGGTCGGCCGTCGCCGACGGTGCCGGCATCGCCCGGGCGTGGGAACGAGCAGCCTCCGCCGCCGAGCTCGCGGCCGAGGCCACCGCGGATATGACGGCACTGCGTGGCCGGGCGGCGCGGCTGGGTGATCGCAGCGACGGCACCCCCGATCCGGGCGCCGTGTCCCTGGCAGCCGCCGCACGCGCGGCCAGCGCGGCGCTCACCGGGGTGGGCGTCCTGGGCGAGACGGACTCCGGAAGCAAGCACGACACGACGGGAGCGAAAGCATGAGTCGGACATGGCGGATCGTGGTCGGCGCGGATGACGCCGGCTTGCAGCTCAAGGATCTACTTGCCGACACGCTCCGGGCAGATGGCCGGGTCGAGGTCGTCACGAACGTCGGGGTGCACGACACCGCCGACGATCGCGTGTATCCCGACGTCGGGCTGGCCGCGGCCGAGGCTGTCGCCCGTGGCGACGCCGACCGCGCCGTTCTGGTGTGCGGAACCGGCATCGGCATGGCGATCGCGGCGAACAAGGTCACGGGTGTGCGCGCGACCGTGGCCCACGACAGCTACTCGGTGCAGCGTTCGGTGCTGTCGAACGATTGCCAGGTGCTGACGCTCGGCGCCCGGGTCGTCGGACCGGAACTGGCCCGGCTCCTCGTGTCGGAATGGCTGGGTCTGGAGTTCGATGCGGGCTCGGCGTCGGCCCGCAAGGTGGCGATCATCTCCGAGTTCGAAACCGGCGGTGACGCAGCCAACATGTGCTCCTGACCTCCCGCCCGTCCGCCACCGCTGTCTAGGATGTGGTGCAGCCAGCCTGACGATCGTGGTGATGGACATGGACGAGCTCCTTCTCGGCATCGACATGGGCACCAGCAGCAGCAAAGGGGCGCTCACCACGCCGGACGGCGAGATCGTTGCCAGTACCACCCGCTCGCACGCGATGTCACTGCCGCGTCCGGGGTGGGCAGAGGTCGATGCCGAACAGGTCTGGTGGGGCGACGTTGTTGACGTCGCCCGCGAGCTCGTCGGCCGCGGCGGCAGCCGGATCGCCGGTGTCTGCGTCAGCGGTGTCGGTCCGTGTCTCGTCCTGTGTACTGGCGATGCGCGCCCGGTCCGCCCGGCCATTCTTTACGGCATCGACAGCCGGGCCACCGCCGAGATCGAGGAGCTCACCCACCGGTTTGGCGCGGACGAGGTGGTACGCCGGTGCGGGAAGGCACTCTCCTCTCAGGCAGTGGGACCGAAATTGTTGTGGGCGCGTCGACACGAGCCGGAGGTGTGGGAACGCGCGTCTCGGTGGTACGGCTCGAGTTCGTTCATCACGGCCCGGCTGACCGGCGAGTACGTCCTGGATCATCTGACGGCGAGCCAGTGCGATCCGCTCTACGACATCCGGGCCCGGGACTGGAACCGGGAGTGGGCCGCGGAAATCGTGGGCGAGCTGCCGCTGCCGGAGCTGGCGTGGTCGGGTGAAATCGTCGGGAAGGTCACCCGCCGGGCCGCCGCGGAAACCGGGCTGGCCGAGGGGACGCCGGTGTCGGCGGGCACCGTCGACGCGTGGGCGGAAGCGTTCAGTGCGGGTGTGCGCCGTCCCGGCGACTTGATGATCATGTATGGGTCGACCGTGTTCTTCGTGGGCCAGCTGAGCGAGCCCCGTGTCGATTCGACCCTGTGGACCACGTCCGGTGTCGAGCCGGACACGTACACGTTGGCGGCGGGTATGGCCACGTCGGGCAGCCTGACCGGCTGGTTGCAGGACATCGTCGGTGGCGTTCCCTTCGAACAGCTGGTCGGCGAGGCGCAACAGATTCCGGCCGGTTCGGAGGGCCTCGTTATGTTGCCGTACTTCGCCGGCGAGCGCACGCCGCACTTCGACGCGCGGGCGCGCGGTGTCGTCGCCGGGCTCAGCCTGCGGCACACGCGGGGCCACCTGTTCCGTGCGGCTTATGAAGGGATCGCCTTCGGTACCCGCGAGATCCTGGAGCTGCTCGACGATGCCTCCGAGCGACCAGCACAGCTGATCGCCGTTGGTGGCGGTACGCAGAGCCGGCTGTGGACGCAGATCGTCAGCGACGTCTGCGGCCGAACCCAGGTCCTGCCGCGAGAAACCATCGGTGCCAGCTACGGTGATGCGCTGTTGGCGGGGATCGGTGCCGGCCTCCTCGAACCGGGAACCGACTGGTCGACGATCGATCGGACCGTCACGCCGGACGAGTCGGTGCGCGAGGTCTACGACGACTTGTACGCGACGTACCGGGAGCTGTATCCGGCGACGCGAGAGCACGTGCACCGGCTCGCCCGCTTGCAGGAGCAGCGAGCCCCTTCCTAGCCGGGCTGGGCGCGACCGTGGAAACCGCGCTGGGCGCGTCGCAGTGTACGGGATGGGGCCTTGCACGGTGAATGCACGCGAGAGAGCGCTTTCCACGCCCAATTCGCGTGGTCTCAGCGTGCACGGCACGTGGTCTCAGCATGCACGGCACGTGGTCTCAGCATGCACGGCGCGTGGTCTCAGCAGCGGCCGCGGCAGAGGTCGCCACGGCCACGTTCTCGCCGGTGAAGCCGAGCCCTTCATACAGGCGGATCGCCGCGTGGTTACTGGAGTCGACCATCAGTGCCACGCGCTCGTATTTCGCCCACAGTTCCCGGGCGACGAACGCGGTGACCGCCCGGCCGAGGCCGCTTCTGCGCGCACGGGGGTCGGTGACGACGCCGGATACGAAGCCGACGCCACCGCCGGTCCAGGCGTCGCAGGCCACGGCGACGAGCCGGCCGGCGGCGTCGCGGACCCCGGCCCAGCGGTGTTCCGGATCGGCGCCGGGAACGGCATATGAGTCCGGATAGACCCGCCGGACCAGCTCGGCGGCTTCACCGAGCTCGGCACCGTCGAGCCACGTGGCGGGGTTGTCCGGTACCGGTGCGGGGGTGCGCGTTTCCATCCACCCGAACGTGCCCCTGACGTCGAGGTCCGAGATGGCATCGGCCATGGCCCGAACGAGTTGCGCGGAGCCCATGACGCGGTAGCTGGACGGCAGCGTACCGAGGAGGGATCGAACCAGCTCGGTGGTGTCTGCCACCGATCCGCGGACGACGAGCCGGTCACGTCGTGCGAGATCGGGTGCGGCCACCGCGACCGCGTCGCCGGCCGCGAACGCCGATCCCGTCCGGTCGAGACGCTGTGCTGCCCAGCACGCGAGGGCATCGCCTGCCGTCGCCGATGCGACGTCGTCGACCGATGCCAGTGGGCGTGGCCGCATCGATCCCGCGCCCGTCGTCCCGTCGTGGCCGGTACGCGGCGGGTCGTTCGTGTCTTCTGGCGTCATGGCGGGGTGACGTTGGTGCGTAGCTGAGCGAGGAAGCGGACGAAGTCCTCCCGTTCGGATTCGTCCAGGGAGGTGAGGGCACGTTCGGAGAGCGCGCGCATCTCGTCTGCCATCACGCGTCGCAGCTGCAAGCCGGCGTCGGTGAGGTGGATCCGGACGAGCCTGCGATCGCTCGGGTGCGGGCGGCGTTCCACCAGGCCGGCGAGCTCCATGCGAGCGGTGGCCTTGGTCACGGTGGGCGTGGCGAGCTGGAGGCGGCGGGCGAGCTCGCCGGGGCTGAGCCCGTCCTCCTCCCAGAGCGCCATCAAGATGAACTGCTGTCCCGACCGCACGCCGTGCCGGCGGTACGCGGTCTCCGCGGCGTCGGTCATGGCCTTCTTCGCAGCCCAGAAGACCTGCTGAAATCGCTCCGTCACCGACGGGGTTTCGTGGTGATCCGGCTCGAGATCGGCGAACGGGCCGGTCGCAGGAGGGTGAAGGGGGTGCCCCTCGGATCCCGTCGCCTGGCCATCCATGTCCGCGCCGCCTCCGTCGTCCCTGCGAGTCCTGTCAGAGAGGACGTTACCCGGGGACCAGGTTGACCCGAAAACGTTAGCCAGCTAACGTATCGAAGAAATCATTTCTCGGCTAATGATAGCCGGCTCATTATTTCTGAGGGAAGGGAAGTTCCGTGCCCCAGACGGACGCTCACTCGACTGGAGTGAACACTTCGGGTGGTGCGGCCGCCGGTGTGAACCGGTGGTGGCTGGTGATCGCCGCCGGCCTGGTCGTCTTCATGGCCACATTGGACTCGACGATCGTGACCGTCGCGCTGCCGAGCATCGAGGATTCGTTCGACACCCCAACCGGAAGTACCGGTTGGGTCGTCCTCGGCTACATGGTCCCGCTCATCGCCTTGACCATCCCGAGCGGCCGATGGCTGGACACGGTCGGCCGGCGGCCGGCATTCATCCTCGCCCTGGTCGGTTTCGGGGTGTCCAGCGTGCTGGTGGCGGTCGCGCCGTCGTTCGCCTGGCTCGTGGTCGCCCGGGTGCTCCAAGGCGGTTTCGGTGCCGTCCTGTTCGCGATCGGTCCGGTCGTCGCCACGATGGCGGTGAGCGACACGGCGCGGGGCCGGGCCATGGGGCTGGTCTCCACCGTCGGTCCGCTCGGTGCGGTGGCGGGACCGGCGCTCGGAGGGCTGCTCGTTGAACACCTGAGCTGGCGGTGGATCTTCTACGTCAACGTCCCCATTGTGGTCGCGGTCGTGGCTGTCGCGATGGTGATGATGAACCATGGCGGCCACCTACGGTGGCCGGATCGGACCTGGGCGGGCGAGATCGCCTTGCTCGGCGGGGCCAGCATCGTCCTGCTGCTGGCCTTCTCGCTGGGCGCCGAGACGGGATTCGGCTGGCTGGCGCTGGCGCTCGTGGCCGTCCCGCTCGTCATGGCATGGTTGCGGACCCCGAACAGCGACGCCGTGGTCCGGCTGCTCCGTACTCGCGGAGTCTCCGCCGCGCACGTGGCGCTGCTCACGTTCGCGGTAGCGAGCATGGCCGTGCTGTTCCTCATCCCGTTCTACCTGCAGCGCGAACTCGGCGTGCCGCCGAGCCAGACGGGCACGACGATGCTGGCGATGCCGCTCGGCACGGCTGCGCTGGGATTGGTCGGCGGCTGGCTGGCCGATCGCTACGGCGCGCGCCGTACGTCGTTCGTGGGCTCGATCGGGATGGGAACCGGGCTGCTCCTCCTGGCGCCGCTGGATGCCGGGTGGTCGACGCCGGAGGTCGCGTGGCGGCTGGCGATCATCGGGATCGGTTCCGGCTTGATCACCGGGCCACTCATGACGCTGGCCATCGGTGCGGCACCACGGGAGCTGCTCGGCACGGTGTCGGCGTCGATGAGCACGGTGCGTCAGCTCGGTTTCGCCCTGGGTTCGGCGGCGGCCATCGTGGTGTGGTCGCTGGGTGGTTACGGGCTCTCCGGGATGCGTGCCGCCCTGGGCATGGCGGTGCTTTGCGCGCTCATCGCGGCGCTAGCGCTGGCCGTACAGGGTGCGCGGCGACGATCCGTCAGTGGCGCCGGGCAGCGTCGAGTGCCCGGCTGAGATCCTGCCAGAGGTCGTCCGGATCTTCGATGCCGACGGAGAGCCTGATCAGTGACTCGTCGACCGTGTGGCTCTCCGCTGGCCACCGCCGGCGACGTTCCAGGGTGGACTCGACGCCGCCGAGACTCGTCGTGTTGACCCAGAGCTGCACCGCGTCAACCACCGCGTCCGCTCCCGGGGCGCCACCGACGACCTCGATGGAGCAGATGCTGCCCCACCCCGGATAGCGCACCCTGGTCACGGCCGGATGTTCGGAAAGCCGCCGGGTGAGCTCGGCCGCGTTCGCCTGGGCGCGGTCGAGACGCACGCCCAGGGTGCGCATCCCCCGGAGGGCGAGATAGGTGTCCATCGGGCTGGGTGTCGCACCGTGCAGCCGCCGGTGCCGATCGAGGCGGGCGGACACGCCGTCGTCGCTGGTCACAGTGGCACCGGCGACGACGTCCGAGTGCCCGCTCAGGAGCTTGGTCACGCTGTGGACGACGACGTCGGCACCGAGCTGGAGGGGCTGCTGGAGCAGCGGCGTGGCGAACGTGTTGTCGACGACGGTCAGTGCACCGGCCTCGTGGGCGGCGGCGCCGATGGCGGCCACGTCGGCGATGTCGAGCTTGGGGTTGGTCGGCGACTCCAGCCAGACCATGGACGCGCCCGCGAGCGCGGCCCGCACGGCTGGGGTGTCGCTCACGTCGACCTGGCGCAACTCGATGCGCCTGGCCTCGTGGCGCTCCCGCATCTGCTCGAGGACACCGAGATAGGCGCAATCCGGCGCGACGACGACGGCTCCCGCGGGCAGCAGCTCCAGTACGGCGGTCGACGCCGCCATGCCGGACGCGAAGGCTAGCGCGCTGCCGCCTTCGAGGTCGCCGAGAACGTCCTCGAATGCCTCCCACGTCGGGTTCCCGTAACGGCCGTAACCGCGCTCGCCGCCCGCGTGGTAGGTGGAGGCGAGCGTGACCGGCTCGTTGAGCGGAGCGTCGGCAACCGGTTCCGGCCGCCCTCCGGCGACGAGCCGGCTCTGCGGGCTCAGCCCGCCACAGCGAGTACCAGGCGAGTGCGCATCCGGATTCCGTGAATTCTGGAAGGTGGACATCCGCCCAGTATCGAGGATGGGCCGTGTCGGGGGATGGGGCCGTGTCGAGGAGGGCACCGGTTCACGCTCCCGGCCATCTCGGACGCGCGGCGGATGTGCCGGTACGGTTGATCTATGACCGGGGCCTTTATCGAGAATGACGCTGCCGTTTCGGATTTGCGCACGCTCGCGGGTGGCGACGCAGTGCGCACGTCAGCCACGGACACCGCGGCCATGGCACACGACGCATCGCACTACCTGCTGCACCCGCAAGCCGTATACACCGCCCGGGACGCCGCAGAAGTGGCGGACGCGTTGCGGATCGCCCGGAGGCACCGGCTGCCGGTGACCTTCCGCTCCGCCGGAACGAGCCTATCCGGCCAGGCGTCGACGGCTGGCCTGCTGGTCGACACGAGGCGGCACTTCTCGGCGATGGAGGTGCTCGACGACGGGGGCAGGGTGCGGCTGCAACCCGGGCTGACGCTGCGCCAGGTCAACGCCCGGCTGGCCGCCTACGGGCGCAGGCTCGGCCCCGATCCCGCGAGCGAGACGGCCTGCACGATCGGCGGCGTCGTGGCGAACAATTCCAGCGGGATGTCCTGCGGAACCCGGGACACCGCCTATCGCACCATCGAGTCGATGGTGCTGGTCTTGCCCAGCGGCACCGTCCTCGACACCGGAGACGCGGACGCCGAGGCCCAGTTGCGCGCTTACGAACCCGAGCTGCACGCGGGACTGATCCGGTTGCGAGACCGGATCCGCTCCAGTTCGGCACTGCGCCAGACCATCGAGCACCAGTTCTCCATGAAGAACACGATGGGTTACGGGCTCAACGCCTTCCTCGACGTGACGGATCCGGTCGACATTCTCACGCGTCTCGTCGTCGGCAGTGAGGGCACCCTGGGGTTCGTTGCCGAGGTGACGATGCGCACCGTGCCCGTGTTGCCACACGCGGCCACCACGTTGCTGGTGTTCGATTCGCTGCCGCGCGCCACCGACGCCCTGGAATCGCTCGTCGCCTCCGGCGCCCGGGCTATCGAACTGCTCGACGCGTCGTCGCTGCGCGTTGCCCAGAACGACCCGGGCGCGCCGGACGCGATCACGGGAATCGACGTCGCCGAACACACCGCACTGCTCGTCGAATACCAGGCCGGATCGATAGGGGAACTGGACGAGATCACCGGGTCCGCTCGCCGGGCGCTGGATGGCTTGCGGCTGGATGCGCCGGCGGCGTTGCCTCGCGATGCTGCGGCCCGCGCGCAGCTCTGGCGAGTGCGCAAGGGCCTGTACACGGCGGTGGCAGGCGCCCGGCCCGTCGGCTCCACAGCGCTGCTCGAAGACGTTGTGGTGCCGGTGCCCGTGCTAACCGAGACGGTGAACGAGCTGATCGGTCTCTTCGACCGGCACGGGTACACCGATGCCGTCATCTTCGGTCACGCCAAGGACGGCAACCTGCACTTCATGATCAATCCGATGCTGGGCGACGCGCGCGAGCTCGCCCGGTATCGGGCGTTCACCGACGACCTCGTCGACCTCGTCCTCGGCCGGGACGGGTCGCTCAAGGCCGAGCACGGCACCGGCCGGATCATGGCTCCGTTCGTGCGCCGGCAGTTCGGTGACGATCTCTACGAGATCATGCGGGAGATCAAACGGCTCTTTGACCCGGACGAGGTGCTCAACCCCGGCGTCCTCCTGAACGACGATCCCGACGCGCATCTGAAGAACCTCAAGACCCTCCCCGTGGTGGACCCGGCGGTGGACAGCTGCGTGGAATGCGGATACTGCGAGCCGGTCTGCCCCTCGCGCAACACGACCACCACGCCGCGGCAGCGGATCGTGCTGATGCGCGAGATCGCCGCGGCATCGGGCGAGCGGCGCCGCCAGCTGGAGGAGGAATACGAGTATGCCGCCGTCGACACCTGCGCGGCGGATTCGCTGTGCGTCTCCGCCTGCCCGGTGAACATCGACACCGGCACGGTAATGAAGGGCATGCGCGCGCAGCAGCACGGCAGCGCTGCGCAACGGGCGGGTGTCACGGCGGCGCGGCACTGGGGACGCGCCGTGGACGGCGTTCGGGCCGGGCTGAAGGTGTCCGAAGCGATACCGGACCCGCTGCTCGCGCGGGCGAGCTCGGCCGGACGCCGGGCGTTCGGGCCCGGGATGGTCCCGGATGCCGGCGGTGGGCTGCCAAAGGCTGGGCGGCGACGCCCGGCACCGCGGCGCCCTGCGGGTGCGTCGGTGGTGTTCTTCCCGGCCTGCATCGGTGCGATCTTCGGGCCGGCCGGCGGTGAGCTGGCCGGCGCCGGGTCGTCGTCGGCGTTCCTGAAGCTGTGCGAGCGTGCCGGCCTCGAGGTCGCGATCCCCGAGGGCATCGCCAATATGTGCTGTGGCACGCCGTGGGCCTCGAAGGGTTTCACCCGGGGATACGCGGAGATGGCACGGCAGGTGTTCGCCGGGCTCTGGGAGGCGTCGCGGTTCGGTGAACTGCCGGTGGCGTGCGACGCGTCGTCGTGCGCGCACGGCCTCGAGGGCATTGGCGATGCCCTGAGCGGCGAGGAGGGGGAGCGCTTCGCACGGCTGACGATCGTCGATGCCGTCACGTTCGCGCGCGAGTCCCTCCTGCCGAGGCTTCGCGTGCGCCGCCGGCTGCCATCGCTGGCGGTCCACCCGACGTGCTCGTCGGTGCACATGGGCACGGTCGACGACGTGCGTGCCGTGGCCGGCGTGGTCGCGGACGACGTCGTGGTGCCCACGTCGTGGGGGTGTTGCGGGTTCGCCGGGGACCGCGGGCTGTTCTACCCCGAGCTCACCGAGGGGGCGACGGAGGCGGAAGCCGCCGAGCTGGCCGGCGTGGACGTCACCGGATACGTGTCGTCCAACCGGACCTGCGAGATGGGCATGGCGCGGGCCACTGGCGAGGAGTACCACCACGTACTCGAACTCCTGGACACCGCCACTTCCGAATGATCATGTGCCGGAACGGCGAGCCGCTGGAGGAGGGACGACGGAGGCGGCGAGCGTGACCGAGGGGTTGGAACGGCGAGCCGCTGGAGGAGGGACGACGGAGGCGGCGAGCGTGACCGAGGGGTTGGAACGGCGAGCCGCTGGAGGAGGGACGACGGAGGCGGCGAGCGTGACCGAGGGGTTGGAACGGCGAGCCGCTGGAGGAGGGACGACGGAGGCGGCGAGCGTGACCGAGGGGTTGGAACGGCGAGCCGCTGGAGGAGGGACGACGGAGGCGGCGAGCGTGACCGAGGGGTTGGAACGGCGAGCCGCTGGAGGAGGGACGACGGAGGCGGCGAGCGTGACCGAGGGGTTGGAACGGCGAGCCGCTGGAGGAGGGACGACGGAGGCGGCGAGCGTGACCGAGGGGTTGGAACGGCGAGCCGCTGGAGGAGGGACGACGGAGGCGGCGAGCGTGACCGAGGGTTGGTACGTTTCCTCGGGCCGTAACACGTCTGTAGACGTAGTGCGGCCCGAGAAAACGTAGTACGGCTGAACGCGGATGACCCGGAGCTCGTCAACCGCTCTCGTCAGAATGAGTGGCGCCGAGACGGTGCAGGATGTCGTGGATGGTGTCGTCGGCCAGGGAGTAGAGGATCGCTCGTCCGGAACGCTGTGAGCTGACCCAGCCGCTACTACGCAGCAGGCGCAGGGCGTGCGAGACGGATGTGTCGCTCATGCCCACGGCAGCGGCGAGGTCGGAGACGGCGATGCCGGGCGCGCGGTGAAGGCAGAACAGGAGCCGCAACCGATTGGGGTCGGACAGCAGGGCGAACCGTCGCGCCCATTCGTCGATCGTGTGATCCTCCTGGAGCGCGGCTGCGGCTTCGGCCCGCTTTGCTGGATCGATTGCCGGAACGTCAGGCACATCCGTCATCCTGCCCCACTACCTCATGATCATGAACACATATAGACCTATAGAGAGCGCTTGTGTTCATGATCATGGGTAGAGACCTTCACGACTGAACAATTGTTCAGCTATGGTCGAGGGCTGTGAGACGCCTGGCTCATTCCGTTTTGGTCATTGGTGCACTGTTCGTGACTGCACTGTTCGTGACATCGTGTGGCGATCCATCCGGCGACGACGCCAACGCACCTGACGACGAGCTGGTTCTCGCCGACTCTTTCGAGCCCGAGGGATTCAACCCCATCGGCGGGCACGGCGAGGATGGATCCTCGAAAATCTATGATGGCCTGCTCCGCCTGACCGCTGACGCGGACGGGACGCCGGCGCTGGAGCCGGCACTTGCCGCGGACATGCCGGAGGTCAACGATGACGCCACCGAGTGGACCGTGCGTCTGCGTGACGACGTGCGGTTTCACGACGACTCGCGGTTCGACGCCGACGACGTTGTGGCCACGTTCGAGGCGGTCCTGGACCCCGAATACGCCTCGCCGCTCGCGACGGCGTACGCGATGCTCGACGAGGTGGAGAAGGTCGACGAGCATACCGTCCGGTTTCACCTGGCATCCCCTTATGCTGCGTTCGACACGCGAATGCTGCTGGGTATCGCCCCCGAAGAGGCGCTGGACGATCCCGTGCCGGTCGAAGAGTCCGCGCTCAACACCGAGCCGATCGGGACCGGTCCCTACGAGCTGGCGGAGTGGCGACGTGGCGAGCAGGTGGTCCTGGAAGCGAACGACGACTACTGGGGTGGTGCACCAGAGGTGCGGCGGCTGACCGTCGCGATCGCGCCGGACGACAACACGCGTGCCCAACGAATGCAGGCCGGAGATTTCGACGGCGCGTGGTTGCCCCCGAAGCTCGCCGAGACGTTCGACGAGGTGGACGGCGTCGATGTGGTGACGTACCCGAGTGCCGACTGGCGAGGTGTCACCATGCCGTCCGGGCATCCCGTCACCGGCGACCGCGACATCCGCGAGGCGCTGAACCTCGCCGTCGATCGTGAATCGATGATCGATGCGGTGCTCGCCGGATACGGCGTTCCGGCGTACACACCGATACCGGAAGTGTTCGGTGAGTATCACGACCCCGGAGCGGTGTTCGAGCACGACCCCGAGGCCGCACGGCGGCTTCTCGACGAGGCCGGCTGGACCGAGGGGGACGACGGCGTCCGGGAGAAGGACGGTGTGCGCGCCGAGTTCACCCTGATGTACTTCCCCGACGAGACCATACGTCGCGACCTGGGGCAGGCCTTCGTTTCCGATGCTCGCGGCATCGGGATCGAGGTGTCACTCGAGGCCGTCGACCGCACGGAGTTTCGCCCCAGGATTCCCGACGACGCCGGCATGCTCGGCGGGGGCGAGTTCCCGTTCGACCCCGATCCCCAGGTGTACACGGCACTGCACTCGCAATACGCCGACTACGACGAGACCAACCCGTTCCTGAATCCGAGTGCCTACCGCAACGATGCGGTCGACGATGCGCTGGATCGAGGCCGGAACAGCGTGGACGATGAGCGCCGGGTCGAGTCGTATCGGGAGGTGCAGCAGGAATATGTCGATGATCCGGCGTATGTGATGCTCGCGTTCCTCGACCACACTTATGTCATGCGGGACCGTGGCTGGGCCGGTATGCGGCCGATCGTCGAGCCCCATGCGCACGGGGTGTCGTGGGGGCCGTGGTGGAACGTCGCCGATTGGCATGCCGATGACGAGTGAGCTGCCGGCGGTGACGCGCGCCGCGACGACGGGGAACTGGTGATGACGGAGTGTGTGCGCAGGCCGATCGCTTCCTGATGCGGTCGGTGACGCGAGCCGACCGGCGTCGCGCGATCGGCTGGATGGTGCTGCGCCGTCTGGTGATGATGGTGCCGGTCGTGGCGCTGACATCGGTGATCGTCTTCGTCCTGGCGGCGGCGTCGCCGTTCGATCCGCTTGCTGGTTATCTCGGTGATCGTTACCTGACTGCTGGCGCGGACGAACAGGAGCGGCTTCGTGGAACGTTGGGCCTGGATGACCCGTGGTATGCCCAGTACGGCCAGTGGGTGACGACGCTGCTGTCCGGCGATCTGGGTACGTCGCGCGTGTACGGGCAGCCCGTGGTCGACGTGCTGGCCGAGCGGCTGCCGTGGACAGTGCTGCTGGCCGGGACTGCTCTGGCGCTCGCGATCGTCGTCGCGTTGTGCCTCGGAGTGTGGTCGGCGTGGCGGCACGGCGGAATGCTGGACCGCCTGGTGGCCGGCCTGGCCCATGCCGTCGAGGGCATCCCTCCGTTCGTGGTGGCTCTGGCGGCGATCGGGATCTTCGCCCTGGGGTTGTCCTGGTTTCCCGTCGCCGGGCTCACGGAGCCCGGCGCGGATGTGACGTTCGGCCAGGTCGTCACGCACATGGCGTTGCCGGCCAGCGTGCTGGCCTGTTCTCAGGTTCCCTGGTTGCTGTTGCACGTGCGGCAGTCGATGATCGCGGCACTGGGGGAGGACTATGTCACCGGCGCCCGGGCACGGGGCCTGCCCCTTCCGGTGATCGTCTTGCGCCATGCGCTGCCGACGGCCCTGTTGCCTTTCGTCACCCTGGTTGGTGTGCGGCTGCCAGAGCTCGTGACGGGAGCGATCCTGGTGGAATCGGTGTTCTCCTGGCCAGGCGTGGCCGACGCCGTCGTGCGGGCGGCCGTCGAGGTCGATTTCGCCCTCCTCGCGGCGCTGACGCTCCTCGCCGCGGTGGCCGTCCTGCTCGGCTCCCTGCTTGCCGATGTTCTCTACGCCGTCCTGGATCCTCGGGTGGCAACCGATGGGTGACGCCGCGGCTCGGACGAAGCGAACGTCGCCCGGCAGGGCTGGCGGGCCACACGAGACGAGCGCGCCCGCCGACGCCGCGCAGCGAACCGGGGAAACGGCGGCTGACGAGCACGGATGGATCGACGCGGGCCGCCCGTGGACGCGCGCGCGGCGGTCGCGGCTGCGGTTGTCGGCACGTCAGCGGCTGGCCGTCGGGATCGGCGTCGTGATCGCGCTCGTGGCGTACGCGGTCGCGGTTCCGATCGTGGCTGGCTTCGACGAGCGCGCCGTGGACCTGTCCGCCTCCGGCATGCCGCCGTCGTGGGCGCAGCCGTTCGGCACGGACATGGCCGGGCGCGACCTCTTCGTGCGTGCGGCGGCCGGGCTGCGTATCTCGCTGCTCATCGCCGGCACGTGTGCGATCCTGTCCACCGTGCTGGGCGTGCTCGTCGGCGTCCTGGCTGGCGGGCTCGGGCGGTGGGTGGACCGGATCGTGATGCGGCTGGTGGACACCGTGAACGCGATCCCGCACCTACTGCTCGGCATCGTGATTGTCGCGCTCTACCGGGGCAACGTGATCGCCATCGTGGCGTCTATCACGTTGACCCACTGGGCGCCGGTGGCGCGGTTGATCCGTTCCGAGGTGCTGTCACTGCGCCAGCGGGAGTTCGTGGACGCGGCGATCTCGGGTGGCGCCGGGCGCATCTGGGTGATTCGCCGGCATTTCGTGCCAGCCATCGTGCCGCAAGCCGTCGTCGCCGCCGCGTTGCTGTTACCGCATGCCGTATGGCACGAATCGGCGTTGAGCTTCCTCGGCCTCGGCCTGCCGCCGCATCGGGCGAGCTTGGGAACTCTCCTGGACGAGGCGCGCGAGTCCTTGCTGCTCGGATCCTGGTGGACGCTGGTGTTTCCGTCGTTGATGCTCGTGGCGGCGACGCTCGCGATAGCAGCGTGTGGAGCTGCCTGGCGGGATCACGTGCTGCCGAGGCGCCGTTCCGAGGAGCTGCCGTGACGGCCGGTGTGCTGCAGCTCGACAACCTGTCGGTGCGGCTGCGCCTTCCCGGCGGCCGGTTCGTGTCCGCTGTCACCGGCCTGTCCTGCACGGTGCGAGCAGGGGAGGTGCTGGCGCTGGTCGGTGAAAGCGGGTGTGGCAAGTCCGTTCTCGCTTCGACGATTCTCGGGCTGCTTCCGGGTAACGCCCAGGTGCGTGGACAGGTCTGGCTGGACGACGCGGCTGCCCGGACCGAACTGCTTCGCGCGCCGGAGCACGAACTGGCCACCCGGGTTCGTGGGCGACGGATCGGGCTGATTCCACAGTCTGCTGGCACACATCTCACCCCGGTACGCACGGCTCGTTCGCAGCTCGCCGAGGCGCTCGCCCACCACGGCAGCGAGGGCGGCGGTGCCGAGATCGCCAGCCGGGTCGACGAGCTGGCCCAGCAGGTGGGCCTGGACCCGGACGATCTGTACGGCTATCCGCACGAGCTTTCTGGCGGGATGACACAGCGCGTGGTCACGGCGCTGGCGCTGGCAGGCAATCCGCTCGTTCTCGTGGCCGACGAGCCCACGGCCGGGCTCGACCGGGCGCTCGTGGACCACACGGTCGATCTCTTCCGTTTCGTGGCCGGCACCGGACGGGCGGTGCTCTTCATCACCCACGACCTGGCCGCGGCCGGGCGCGTCGCCGATCATCTGGCCGTCATGTACGCGGGGCGGCTGCTCGAGCTTGGCCCGGCCCGGGAGGTGCTCGCCGATCCCTGGCACGACTACACGCGGGGATTGCTGGCGGCCCTGCCCTCCGGTGGCCTGCAACCGCTACCCGGGCACCCGCCCTCCCTGACGGAGCTCGCGTCCGGATGTGCGTTTCACCGGCGGGTGCCCGGCGAGTGCTCGGGTGATCCGACTCTGACCTGGCACGGAGGGCGAGCGGTGGCATGTCGTTGACAGCTGTGGATGTGACGGTGGGTTATCGGCGTGAGAAGCCGGTACTCGACGGGGCGCGTGTGACGGTAGCGCCAGGCGAGGTCGTCGGGCTGGTTGGCCCGAGCGGGTGTGGCAAGTCGACGCTTGCACGCGTGCTGGCGCTCTTGCTGGCCCCGTGGTCGGGCCGCGTGGAGCTGGACGGTGAGTGCGCCACGCGGGTTCGGCACCGGGCACCCAGGCGGCTCCGCACGGCCGTCGGTGTGACGTTTCAGTCCCCCAGGCGGTCCGTCGATCCCCGGTTCACCGTGGCCGATACGGTCGCCGAGCCGCTGCGCTCCGGTGGTGCTCCCGAGCGGGACGTGGAGGCACGCGTCGTGGAGCTCATCACCCGGGTCGACCTCGCCCGGGACCTGCTGAGCCGGCGCGCGCATGAGATTAGTGACGGGCAGTTGCAGCGTGCATGTCTTGCCCGGGCGCTGGCCTGGCAGCCGAGATATCTGGTATGTGACGAGATGACGTCCATGCTCGACGCGTCCACGGCGGCGGCTCTGGTACGAGTCGTGAACGACGAAGTCGCCGAGCGCGGCATGGGTGTGCTCGCTGTGAGTCACGACCGTGAACTTCTCGATGTCTGGGCCGACCGTCTGGTCGATATGGTTCCGTGAGATGCCCCACTTTCGACGGTCATGTCTGAATTCGAACCGTTGTGTACTCGGCAGGCGTATGCTGAGTGAACAGGGAAAACATGTCGCCCGGTTCCGTTCTTGATGCGTCCTCGGATCCGGCCGGGTAATGTGAGGCGGGTTTGGGACCTGGCCCACCGTGTAGCGAGTCCCGGTATGTCCGCTAGTGTCGCGGTTTCGTAGGAATGGCCAGTTGAACGGGGACATGGGAGACGTTGATGAGCGTTGCAGCGGTCGGTAGGCGGTTCGCGCTCACGAGTGTGGCGTCATCACTGATCTTTGCAACTACGTTGGGCAGCGCCACGGCCAGTGATGATGCCAGCTCAGCAGACTCGCCCGTCGCGGACGTGCGGATGCACGAGTACGACACTGCTGATTTCGAAGAACAAGCTGACGACCTTCCTCCCGGCCTGGTCGAAGCCATCGAACGCGATCTGGACGTCTCGCCCGAACGTTATCTCGCCCAGGCGGCGGCCGCGAAGAACGCCGCTGACGTCGTGAACGAGTTGGGCGACATCGTTACCGCGGCCTGGCTCGACGGATCGACGCTCCATGTCGTCGTCGAGGACCGTGCTGACGAGCCGGCCGCCGCTGCTACTGGTGCCGAGGTTCACGTCGGAGATTCCCTCACCGACGCGGTCGACGCCGCTCGCCAGCAGGGCCGCCTGGCCATCGCCGATCGCGAGACGGACAGTGTGCGTCCACTGGAAGCCGAGTTCACGGGGGGCCCGTACGAGGAGGAGCACGATCCGGACCAGAACGGAGCCCAGCCCGAGGGAGATGTGCACGGAGGGTTCGGATACGGAATCGTCGAAGGGGATTCCGTCTTTCGGTGTACGGCGGCATTCAACGGGACGGGCCCGGACGGCAACCCACGCACGCTGACCTCCGGACAGTGCAGCCAGGGTGAGTCCGGGCTGCTGGACGGAGTTGTCGGACTGCTCGACGGCCTGCTGTCGTCCGGAGCCTCCGAGCAGGACTCCGACAAGGACGGCGACGGGCACGAAGACGGCGGCGACGGGCACGAAGACACCGCTGACCCCCCGAACTTGGACGAGCAGCGCGACGACGTTCACCGCCATGATCCCGACGATCACGGAGATGGGGAAACCGGGCCCTTTGCCCGGTTCGTCGAGGACAGCATCGGAATCGGCGATGGCCATGACGTTGCCCAGCTGGCTGTCAGCACCACCGCCTGGACGCCCACCCCGAGCGTGGCCACCGAGGTGGGCGAAGGCGAACAAGGGCCACAGGTGCCCATCTACGATTCCACCCTGCCGATCTCGGGAGCGCCCGTGTGCTCGTCCGGTGCGGTGTCTGACTGGACGTGTGGCTCGGTTCTCGGGACCGAGATGAGCGTACCCGTCGGCGACGAGGAGGTGTCGGGCTTCATGCTCGATGCGTGCTCGCTGCCGGGCGACATGGGTGGACCCGTCGTGTCGGGCAACTACGCCATCGGTATCACCTCGGGGTCGACACAGGCCGGGAGCGAATGTGACGAGGCGGACGACCGTGATGCCACCGGCCAACCCGTCACGCTCGCCTACGCCCTGGCCGGTGGTCCCGACACGGTACGCGAACGTTACGGCGACGAGTGGAACCTCGCGGTCCACGTGGGTACACCTGATGTGACCGCTCCGGTCGAAGGGGATGTCACCGGTAAGGAACCGACCGTCCGGGGTCGGGTCGACGCTGCCGCGGGCGCTACCGTCGTCGTCGACGTGGACGGGGCCGAGCCGGTCGAAGCGGAGGTGCAAGCGGACGGTACGTGGCGGGCGCCGATCGAGGAATCGCTCTCACCCGGCCGGCACACCTACACCGTCGCCGCATCACATGCGCCCTCGTTGGCCGGCGACGCGACCACCTCGGAGGCGGTCACCGAGACATTCGAGGTAGCCGAGGTCGCATCCCTGGTCGTGCAGAGCCCTGCGGACGGCGAGACGACGAGCAACGTACGGCCGAGCTTCACCGGCACCGGCGACCCCGGCGCGCGGATCACCCTGGAATTCGACGACGAGATGACCTCCACGGTGGTCGATGCGGACGGTACGTGGTCGATCGCCCCTCCGGAGGGGCCCCGCGCGGGCCGCTTCGACGCGATGATCACGCAGGAAACCGGGGGCGGCACTGCTAACACGTCGATCGAAGGTGTCGGCATCGTGCCCGGTGCGCCTGTGGTTGTCGGCCCCGGAGGAGAGGTCACCGCCCGCGATGTCATCTCGGGAACGGGCATACCCGGAAGTACGGTCGCGGCGCGTATCCAGCCGTCATCGGAGGAGCGGGAAGGCTCGCCGGAGCCCGCGACCGACGCGGAGTCGGAACGTGAACGCATCGCCACCACGGATGAGGAAGGAAACTGGGAGGTCGAGCTCGAAGGGTTGCCTCCTGGCCGGTACACGGTGAGTGCGATCCAGGCGGTGGACGACCTCAAGTCCGAGCGTTCGGCGTCGGTCACGTTCGAGATCGTCGGGCCTCCTACGGGTGAACGGCGTGGCGTCGACGCGGATGAGGACGATCTCGCCGAGACGGGGACGTCGCTCTTGCTGCCGATCCTGGGTGGTCTCCTCCTCTTCGGTCTGGGCTCCGTGGGCCTCTGGTGGCGGCGGCGAGCGGTCCGCGGCGCCTGATCGCGGCCGTCGTTCTGTGGCGGGACGCCAGATCCACCGCCGGCCTTCGCGAGGACGTCGAATAGGTCGAACGGCCCATGCGTCTCCGGCCCGATCGCGCATTTTTGCGATCGAGGGTGCCCGTATTTGGCGGGAAATGCCGTAAATAGCCTCTGGAAAGCTTCGCTCGCTTCGTACAACTTTGCTGCGTACGGGCCTTGTTGCGCGTAGCGTAGATCCGACCTGAGCTATCGAGTCGCGCCACATCGGCGCGTCAGCGTTCCTCGTGTTCGAGCTGGAGATACGTGTGAGTGTGACCTTGCCCCGCCGCCGGATGGTCCGAGATGCTGCCTGCCGCCTGGTGGTCGCCGTGATGGCTGGGACCGCGATGCCGGCGCTGGCCGGATCGGCGATGGCAGTGCCGGCTGACGGAGAACCGACAGCCTCCGACGAGATCCCCTCGGATGTCGACAGCGAAGACCACGCGATCCACCTCCCGGTGACGTGGCAGACGTTCGAGCCGCTGGACTTCGTGAACCAGGCCCTGGAGCTTCCATCTGGGCTGCACGAGGCCGTTGAGCGTGATCTCGGGGGCACGGTCGAGGAGTTCCTGGCGGATGCCGCCACGGCCCGCTCAGCGTCGCACGTGGTCGAATCGTTGCGCGCGGAGGGTGTTGGCGTCGCGGCCGCCGTCTTCGACAGGGACGAAGGATCCCTCGGGATCTTGCCGGCCGACGCCGACGGCGAGAGCGTGGAGGCGATCGAAGCTACCGGCGCCGTCGTGCTCGACGAGCCACCCGAGAGTCCGGATGTGAACGCGCCGATCGTGCCGCATGACGAGTTCAAGGGCGGCTACGGATACGGCGAGCCGCAGGAGGATGGCACTCTTTCGAGTTACTGTTCGGCCGGGTTCAACGGGTATAGCACCGACGGGGAACCCGTCGTGATCACCGCGGGGCACTGCTTTCCGGATGCTGGAGATGACACCCGCTGGGTGCACATCGAGACCGAAGAGCCGTGGACGCCCGACACGCCTGGATGGCCCGAACCCGGAGCCGATCTCGGCATCGGTTCCGGTGGAGCCTGGCAGTTCGCGGACGGTCACGACGTCGGCCTGTTCCGGGTGACCGAGCCGGACTGGACGCCGGTACCCGCCATCACGACGTGGGACGGCGGGGACGGCGATCCCCGCGCTGGCGAGATCGAGATCACGGACCAGGCAGCACCGATCGTCGGACAGCCCGTGTGCCGCTCGGGCATCACCAGCGGCTACCAGTGCGGCGAGGTCCTCGCGGTCGATCACGAGGTGGACTACGGGGTGGAGTACGGTTCCGCGTCGGTCACCGGCTTCCTGACGTCCGCCTGCAGCGCTCCCGGCGACAGCGGCGGCCCGTTCGTCTCCGGAACGCACGCGGTGGGCATGTTGAGCGGCGCCGGCGGCCCCGAGTCCGGCCAATGTGCGGACTGGGACCCGGAAAAGCACGTCAGCTTCGGCTATGCGCTTTCCGGGAGCCGGTTCAGCGCGGACGAGTTCTACACCGATGGCGAATGGGAGCTGGCTGTCGCCGTCAGTACCCCAGACATCACGGTCAGGCAGGACGATTCCGGAGCGCCAGTGATCGAGGGCGAGGTCGAACATGCGGGGCCCCACCACGTCATCGGCGTACGTGTGGATGAGCAGGTGTACTCCGAGGCCATCTCCGCTGACGGCACGTTCTCCATCAGGATCGACGACCCGCGGCCGGCGGAGGGCGTCCATCGATTCGCGGCCCAGGCACGCTACGGCGTGCACTCGCGATCCGACATCGTCGAGGGCACTCTCCAGGCCAGCGCTCCACCGGACGCCGAGGGTGCGGCCGAAGGCGACGGTTCTGCGGCCGATCCCGGCGAGGACGTCGACGATCAGCGCGACGAGGACGAGCGCGCCGACGACGAGGGCGAAGACGGCGACGACGAGCCTGCCGAGAACGGGCGCGACGGTGATCCGGGCGAGTCCGGTAGCGGCTCCGACGGCTCCAACGGCTCGGACGAGGCGGAGGACCGTGGCGATGACGCGCCTGGCGACGACGGGTCCGGCGGTGATGGGGAGGAGCTCCCTGACACCGGCGTCGACTGGCACGCGGTGGCACTCGTCGGCGTCGGCCTGGCGTGTGCGGGGATTGCCGTGGGCATGTGGGCGTCCGTGCGGCGCCGGTTGGGATGGGTTAGTTGATGGGTCAAAAAGGAAATACCGTGACATCCGGTATATTACGCCACTCAAGTCACAGGATTATCTCTAATTTTCTCTGGCCACACCCTGGAGAAGGATCCGCAGGTCCAAGATTCGTTACCAAATGTTTATCAAGAAAAGGGCGTGGGGGCAGGTGCTATCCACAGGCTCGGTCCGGTAGCGTGACCCCGGTTCCGGTCCGTCGGCAAGTGTTGGCGGATCGCCGCTCACGAGCGGTGAAGGTATTCGGAACGTGAAGTTCATGACACAGAACTGGAGATGTGCGTGAGTAACTCCAAGCTCCGCTTCCGGCGCGGTGCCAGGCGGCTGTCGAGCGTGATCGCAGCCACCGCTGTCGTCGGCACGGGCGCCGTCGCCGCGACAGGCGTCGCGCAAGCAGAAGAAGAACCCCTACCTGAAGTAACACTGGAACCCTTCGACGCAAGCGAGTTCGCCTCCCAGGCTGCTGAGCTCCCAGAGGGGCTGCAGACGGCCATCGAGCGGGATCTGAACATCTCGCCTGCCGAGTACCTGGCCAACGCCGAGGCCACCAAGGTCGCCTCGGACGCTGCGCAGCGTCTCGAGGCCAGCGGTGTCGACATCAAGGGCGTCGAGATCGACGGCCAAGATGTCACCTACTACGTGGGTGCCGAGGTCGATCTCGAGGTGGCTGGCGCGACGGTCGAGGTCGGCGAGCCGGAGACGCCCGAGTACGACGGCGACTACCAGGTCCTCGAAGACCTCAAGGGTGGCTATGGCTACGGCATGGCCATCGGCAATCAGATCTACTCGCGTTGCTCGCTCGGCTTCTCGGGTTACGACGGGGGCGGCAACGATCGCTTCCTCAGTGCCGGGCACTGCGGCCTCGCCGACTTCAGCACCGGCGAGGAGTACGAGGACGCCTACCACCTCGACCTCGACGAGCCCATCGGCGGAAACGGCGAGGTGCCAGACGACGCTGCCGGTGAGAAGATCGGCCCGATCGTTGCAGGGTCGAATCACTTCGGCGTCGACGTGCATCACGATGGTGGTCTCGTGGACGTGACCTCGGATGCCTGGACTGGCGTGCCCCAGGTCTCCGAGTGGGGCGGTGGCCAAGGCAATCCCGCCGACGGCGCCATCACCATCTACGACTCCATCGACCCCGTTGTCGGAGCCGATGTCTGCTCCTCGGGTGCCACCACCGGCTGGACGTGCGGTGAGATCGAGTCCGAGGAAGAAACCTGGGAACTGCAGGACAGGCAAGGCAACGTGGTGTCCACCACCACGGGCCCGACGTTCGATGCCTGCGTGCTCGGAGGTGACAGCGGCGGCTCGGTCGTCGTCGGCAACTACGCGCTGGGTGTCAACTCCGGTGGTTCCACCCTGCCTCCAGAGTCGGATTGCGGGGACTGGGATCCTGAGGCGCACTCCGCGCTGGCCTACGCGGTCTCCAGCGGCGAGTACAACGCCTTCGACCTGTTCGGCGCCGAGTGGGAGCTGAACGTTGAGGTCAACGAGCCGGTGATCGATCAGGTGACCGCCGACGAAGAGGGCGCCACCATCTCGGGTTCGGTCGAGAACGCCGGCCCGAACCACCACGTGGACGTGCACGTCGACGGCGTGAACGCCTACGAGGACATCGAGCTCGACGGCGACGGCGAGTTCGTCATCGAGATCGACGAGGCACTCGAGGTCGGTACCGAGTACCAGTTCACCGCCCAGGCCTTCTACGGCCGGAACGCGGAACACTCGTTCTCGGAGGTTGTCGAGGACTCCTTCACCGTCGAGGAAGCCCCGGAGGAGCCCGAGGCCGAGGAGCTCGTCGTGGATTCCCCGAGCGATGGGCAGACCACCAGCAACACCCGCCCGCCGTTCGAGGGCACCGGTGAGCCCGGCGCCGAGGTCGCGTTGAGCGTCGGCGATGACGAGTTCGGTGGCGCCACCGTCAGCGACGAGGGCGACTGGGAGATCGAGCCGGACAGCGACCTGCCGCGTGGTGAGCGTTTCGACGCCACCGTGACGCAGACCGCCGGCGAGGACGTCCAGGAGGTGACCATCACCGACCTGGGCATCAGCCTTCCGGAGGTGAGCATCACCGCACCCGAGGACGGCGCCGAGGTGGCCGGTGACGTGACCTTCGAGGGCACCGCCTTCGCCGGTGCGGAGCTGAGCCTGATCCTGAAGCCCGCCGAGGCCGGGGAAGAGGGCGACAACACCTCCGCGCAGATGCTGTCCGAGGGCTCGACCGTCGAGGACGAGGACATGGGCGTCTGGGAAGGCGAGTTCGACATCGACGAGGACGGCAACTGGACGTTCGTCCCCGACGAGGAGCTGACCGAAGGCGAGTACACGGTGACCGCTCAGGCCACGGCCGAAGGCGACCCCGAGCTGACCGACTCCGAGGACGCGGTCACGTTCACGGTCGTTGCTGGCGGCGGCGACGACGACGGCGATGAAGATGACCTGCCCGACACGGGTGCTGGCAACATCATGCTGATCGTCCTTGGTGCTGGCCTGCTGGCCGCCGGTGGTGCCGCGGTTGCGCTGCGGGCGCGTCGTCAGGCGACGAACGCCTGAGGTAGCTGCCTAGGTCGCTACTGAAGAATCCGAGTGGTCCGCCCCGGAACATCCGGGGCGGACCACTTGTTTTTGTATCTGACCAGCAATTTTGTGCCGGACAACGCCGGGAGAGACGGATGGGTGTGTTCACGGAGCTCGAGTTGGACTACCTGCGAGGAGAGCGTCGCCTGGCTCGCCTGGCAACCGTGGGTGCGGACGGGATGCCCCACGTGGCGCCGGTGGGATGGTCGCTGAGCGACGATGCGTCGATCATCGAGATCGGCGGGATGGACTTTGCCAGGACGAAGAAGTTTCGTGACGTGACACGTACCGGCAAGGCCGCATTGGTAGTCGATGACGTGCTGCCGCCATGGCAGCCCCGTGGTGTGGAGATTCGCGGAGATGCCGAGGCGGTGACTGGCGATCAGGCTCGGATCAGGCTTCATCCCCGCAGAATCATCACGTGGGGGCTCGTCGAAGGAGAGGGCATCGGCGTGCACCACGCGCGCAACGTGGCCTGAGAGCCGTCGGGCACTCGCGTTGTGACATCCGGACCGTCAGCGCGATGGCCACGGGTTGGGCTCGCATCCTTCCAGCGACTTCGACTGCTGGACCATGACGGGCGCGAGCGCGCCGTCCTCGGGGCAGTTCGCGTGACCGTGACCGAGGGCGTGCCCGACTTCATGGTTGATCAAGTACTCGCGATAGCTGAGGATGTCGCCGTCGTACGTGTCGGCTCCGGCTCCCCAGCGCAGCGCATTGATCACGGCGCGGGTTCCGTTCCAGCACGAGACCTTGCCCCGGGTGAGTAGCGGATAACATTGATCATCCGTGAGATCCGGGCTGGAAAGCGAGACGCGGAACGCAACGGGTTCGCTGTCGACGCGGGCGAAGCGCATGTTGTCTTCGTGTCCCCATCCGCGCTCATCGTTCAGGATGGTGTGAACGTCGGAGCCGAACTCGTCGGCGTCGAACGGCAGGTCACCTTCGACCTCGACGATATATCGTATCGTCTCCCCCGAGCCGTCCTCGGGCGGCGCGTCGTCGCCGGGTACGATCTCGTACTCGCCCGTGCCGGCGTCGGGTGGCTCCACCGGTGCCGGTTGGGTGCGGCCGTTCACCTCCGGTCCGGACACCGAGGCGGTGATGGGCAGTTCCGCCCCCATCCCGCGGGACTGCCCGCGCCGGTCTGCACGATCCGGACCGAGCGACGCCGACGGGGGCCGGACAGGCGACGCGAGCCCCGTGCCGGTCGAATCCGACCCCGCAAGGTAGTGGAGCGGATTGTGGCCGGAGACGGCGGTGACAAACGTGGCCGAAATGGCGACGGCCATCGTCGCCACGCCGAGGGTCAGCATCGACCGTGACCACGGCGTGGTCCGTCGGCGCCGGCTCGCGATTTCTCTGTCCATGTGGGACACCAGCCTAGCTTGATCGCGCTCGTCGCGCGGGTGCCCCTGCCCGAACGAATGACCGTCCGGCGGCCGCGGTATTCCGCGCCCGCCGGACGGTGTCTCGGGTATCGGGACCCGAGCGTCTATGGCCGGTTGAGACCGACCGTGTAGTTGCCTTCACCCCAGGTCTGCACGTGCAGCCGGTACGTGCCGGAGGCCCCGTTGTACTGGAAGGACGTGTCCGTATCACCAGCTCCCGTGACGTAGTTCACGTAGAACCACTGGTTGCCGAACTGCCGTTCCAGGAACACGATGAACCCTTGGGGCGCCGACAGGCAGACCTCGTGCGTGCCAGCTCCTGCGGTGTAGCCGCCTTCCGGGTGGTAGGCGCTGCCCTGGGAGAGCGAGCCGCTGTAGGTCTCGTCGTAGTCCTCGCAGCCGTCGGGCTCGGGATCGGGCGGCGGGTCTCCGCCGTTGTCCTCCGTGACAAGCGAGACACCCAACGCCTGCAACGCCTCGTTGACGGGCTGGTAGTACATCACTCCACCGCCGCCTCCTGATGTCATGCCCTGTGCCTGGCCATCAGGTGTGATGATGGAGCCGCCCGAGTCACCGGGCGAGGCCGGGACGGTGGTGCGGGTCAGCCCGCACACGGTGCCTTCCTGGTAGGTGACGCAGGTATCGTGCTGCAGGATCTCGCCCTGGCAGGTGAAGCCGCTGGTGGAGCCGGACCGGCACAGATCCGCCCCGACGGGCGCGGCGGTGCTGCCTTCGACCTCCATCGTGCCGGAATAGGTGTTCACCAGGGGGGTGACATGCCAGTTCTGGTTTATCTGCACCAGGTTGTAGTCGTCACCGGGGAAGTTGTTCTCGACGATGGTCCCTTGCGACTGTTGATTGTGGCCCTGCACGCTCTGCCCGGGCGAGCCACAGTGACCTGCGGAGACGTAACCGTCGACGGCACCGGTGACGGCGAAGCCGATGGAGCATCGGCCTTGCCCGAAGTAGTACGCGTCACCACCGCGAATATCCGACTGGAACAGTTCCGGGTCCTCGTGCGACACCTCGTATCGCACCGCCTGGGGATCGACGTCGGTGGCTGCGACCCATTCGGAGGCCGCATCCGTGTCGGATGTGAAGACCACGACCTGGTTGGTGGGCGCATCCGGTCCCCACGACGCGACCGACTCGGGGGCGTCGGTGTCGGCGAGCTCAGCCGTGATGTCGCCGAGGTGCGACAGGCTGCGCTCGACGGGTACGACGTCGACCTCGGCGTCAGCGGTGAGGATGGAGACGCTGGAGTCGGCGGGGTCGGTGGTCGCGACGTTGAGGTCACCGGCGTCGTCGATCCAGGCGCCGGCATAGCTTTCGCCCATGGCGGCCTCGAGCGCTTCGGCCGTGAGGCTGGCCTCGTGTTGCGAGTCGACCGACGTGTCGGACGTTTCCGGAGCAACCCCGGTGGAGGCGGAGTCGCTCGCATCGGCGGTGGAGAGGGGGACGAAGGCGATCGCGGCGCTCGCGAACGCCGCGATCGCTTGTTTCGGTCTGGAGCTCATGAAGGTCTCCTCCGATGGGACGGTGAGCCGAGGCCCGTGCCTCGGCGGGTACGGTTGCGCAAAACCGTAGCCCGGCAGGTCCCGGCGACGGAGCTACCAAGATCCCCCTAGCGCCGTGTTATGCCCTCGTCGATCCAGCGCAGCGTCACCCGGATTGACTGTTGTCACAGAATCAACCGTCTAGGCGGCCAGTCCGAACTGGCGGTGCCACCGCAGCCATTCGTGGTAGCGGACGTTGTCGTCGACCGCGTCCTGGTATGCCTTTCGGGCATGCTCCATCACCGCGGCCGAGCTGGAATTTGCCGCGGACGAGGGGCGGTAGCCAATGAGCTGACGCCACCGTAGGGGTGCCTCGGAAATCGGAACAGTGACGACTCCTGCGGGAGGCCGAAATGCAGGTTGGCAGAGCGCGATCGCGCGGCCGGTCCGGACCAGGTAGACGCACGACGGCGGATCCATCTCGTGCAGGGCCTTGGGGGCGAAACCTGCGCGAGCGCAGGAGGCCGCGAAACAGTCGGCAAAGCAGCCGTCGCCGGGCATCGCCAGCCACAACGCTTCCGAGAGTTCGGCGAGCTCGACGGATGGAGCGCCGGCCAGCGGGTGGCGATCGTCGAGCATGACAAACACCGCGTCGGTGGCGATGGTCGTCCACACGACGTCGTCACCGGGCGGCTCGGCGTCACCGCACACGCCGGTGAGGGCGTAGTCGAGCCGTCCCTCGCTGAGCATCGTGGCGAGCTCGCCGGACGACCAGGTGGCATGGGTGGTGACGGACGCGGTCGGGTCTTCGGTGGCGAGGCGATGGACGAGAGGGCCGAACACCGGGCCTGCCGTGGCACCGATACGCCAGTGACGATCCTCGTCAGGACTGTTGGCCAGCCTGGTCACGTCGTTCTGGAGCTCTTGCGCGGCGGGTAGCAACATCCGCGCCCGGGCGAGAACCATCTCCCCGAGCTCGGTCGGGCGGGCCCCATGCCGGTCGCGGATGAAGATCGGGCCACCCAAGAGCCTCTCGATCCGCTTGAGCTGGGAAGTGACCGCGGGTTGCGCAAGGCCGAGCGCCGCCGCGGCCTTGGTCAGACTTCCCGTCTCCGCGATCGTGCACACAATTCGCAAATGCCGCAGTTCGATCTCCATGATGGAAATCTACGGTGTATTGCTGATGACCGCTAGTCATGAGGACGGTTCCGAATTCCGTCATGTCCCGTTTGTCGCCGTGGCGAGCCTCGGCACCGGACGGGCCACGGCGGCGATGCGCAGGAACGTTCAGTCACTGGTGAGGGCGGTGGCCAGCGAGCGGTATCCGTCCCAACGGTCGTCGCCGAGTACCTGGACACAAACATGGTCGGCTCCGGCCGTCACGTGCTCCCCGAGCTTTCGAGCGACGGTGGCAGTGTCACCGTGAAGCACGAGAGCGTCGATCAGTTGATCGCTGCCCCCGGCAGCGAGATCCGCGTCGGAGTAGCCGAGCCGGCGCACGTTGGTGGCGTAGTTTGTCAGCTGCAGATACGAGTCGCCGATCGCCTGCCTGCCGACCGTTCGTGCCCGCTCGACGTCAGTGTCCAGCACGACCTTGTGTTCGGGTGCCACGAGCGCTCGCGGGCCCATGATCTCTCGTGCCCGGCGGGTGTGCGCGGGTGTCGTCAGGTAAGGATGGGCGCCGGCGGTGCGTTCGGCGGCGAGCCGGAGCATCCGCGGACCTAGCGCGGCGAGCGCACGATCCTCGACGGGCACACCTTCGTCGTCCAGGCGGTCGAGGTAGTTGACGACGGTGTCGTACGGCTTCTGGTACTGCCTGGTGGCCTCGGGATGGCCGATTCCCACACCTAGCAGGAAGCGGCCAGCATGCTTCTCCGCGATGCGGTGGTACGACGACGCGACCGTGTGCGGGTCAGCCTGCCAGATGTTCACGATCCCGGTTGCCACCGTGATGGTGCTGGTCGCGTCGAGTAGTTCCTCCGCGAGACCGAGATCGGCCGGTGGCGAACCCCCGATCCAGACCGTTCCGTAGCCAAGACGTTCTGCTTCCGCCGCACGGTGCACGTCGAGCAGGCTGGCCGGTTGCCAGATGCCGAACGTGCCGAGATCAACAGCCATGTGATGCCCTTCGCAGAATCCGGACCTGTAACGTCACGTAACCCGTACTGGCTTACCCCGGCTTACCCTAGACGACTCCGGTTAATGACGTTCGTTGGTGGCAGCGAGGGTGGCGTGACTTTGATGCTGAAACGTGCATTTATTCGCCGATGTGGGGCTGTTCTTGCACGTGTGGGTGTCGATGTCGTCGCCGTGCGGAACCACCAGAGCACCGCACCATCGGAAACTGTGACGGCGTACGAACACACCAATGAAAATCACAAGCCGAGCAGTGCTCGGATGTCAAGTATCCTGGGAGTCATGACGGTGACGCGTGAGGACCTGCACAACATGGTCGAACGCATCCGCCCGGAAGAACTCGATCGGGCGGCCGAAGCGCTGTCCACCATGACCGAGCCGAAACGGCAGCGGCGTCTTCCGAGGTCGCTGGGCATGGCGCGAGGCGGCCGTGATGACTCCTCCCGGGTTGACGAGACCCTGGCCGAGGGTTTCGGCGAGTGATCCTGGTCGATACGGGGGTGCTCGTCGCCCTGGTGAACGCTTCGGACGAGCGCCATGAGGCGTGTCAAGCATGGTTTCTCAGCGTGGACGAACAGGATCTGGGTATCCCAGCTCCGCTGATCTCAGAAGCTTGCTACGTAATCTGGAAACGCTATGGCACACGTGTCGAGTCTGCTTTCCTCGATGATCTCGGTGACGGTTTGTACGGGCAGATTGTCGATGTCGAGCCCGAGGATCTTCGGCGAATGGCTCAACTGGTCGACACGTACACGGACCTTCCGCTTGGCGGCGCCGACGCCTGCGTGATCGCGATATCGGAACGGATGAAGATCACCGAGGTTGCAACCATCGACCACCGCCATTTCCGCGTCGTGCGTCCGAACCACGTCACATCACTCACTCTGCTGCCGGACGTTTCGTCTCACACCGGTCGACCATGACGACGGAAGCACCCGAGAGCGGCAACTCCACGACGGTCTCTTTGATCTTCACCTGAACACGCCAGGAAGGGACCCGAGTTCGTTGGTGGCAGTGAGGGTGGCATGACTTTGATGCTGAAACGTGCATTTATTCGCCGATGTGGGGCCGTTCTCGCACGTGTGGGTGTCGATGTCGGCGCCGTGCGGCAGAAGCCTGCGTCGGCCCGGTTGCTCTCGCTGATGCGGCGCAGCGTCCTGCGCGGCGATGAATTTGGTTGCCTCACATCTACTCACGCCGCCGTCTTCGGCACGACGAAGTGAATCATGGCCGTAAAGTGGTCGTACGATCTTGAAAAGAAGATCGACATATGCGCTGAACTGGGGCGCCCTCGGCAGGATTCGAACCTGCGACTTTCTGCTCCGGAGGCAGACGCTCTATCCCCTGAGCTACGAGGGCCGGGACGTCAAAAGGGTATCAGGATCAGGGCCCAGATCCCCAATCGGTAGTACCGGGGATTCCTGGCTCGGGTGCGGTGAGGATGCGCGGACCGTCCTCGGTGATCGCGACGGTGTGCTCGGCGTGCGCGCCGCGGCTGCCGTCGCCAGTGCACAGCGACCAGCCGTCGGGGGCGACGAGGTAGGTGTCGTCTCCACCGGCCATGAGGCTGGGCTCGATGGCGATGACCAGGCCAGGACGCAACGGCCATCCCCGGCCTGGTGCACCTTCGTTGGGGACGAACGGCTCCTCGTGCATGGCGCGCCCGATTCCGTGCCCGCCGAAGTCGGTCTGGATTCCATAGCCGGCGGCCCGGCCGATCACGGACATCGCGTGGCTGATGTCTCCCATTCGTCCGCCGGGCTGTGCCGCGTTGATGCCTGCCCGCAGCATCCGTTCGGTCATCTCGATCAGCTTCTCGTCTTCCGGATCGGGCGTTCCCACGATGTAGGTGACGGCCGCGTCGGCATGCCAGCCGTCGATGTGGGCGCCGAAGTCGACGCTGAGTACGTCACCGTCGCGGAGCCGGTAGTCCGTCGGGATGCCGTGCAGCATGACGTCGTTGACTGAGGTGTTGAGCACGGCAGGATATGGCGAGGCGGCGAACGTGGGCTGATAGCCGAGGAACGACGACGTCGCGCCCGCGGCGTCGATCATCTGACGCGCGACCTCGTCGAGTTCCAGTAGTGACACGCCGATCGTCGCGTGCGCGCGGACCTCGGCATGCACGGCGGCAACGATCTTCCCCGCTTCCGCCATAGCATCGATCTCGGCAGGTGTCTTGAGTTCGACCATGTGGATTCCTGATGCCGGTCTGGGCCCTGGCTCGCCGCGTGACGATCGGGGTTGGTTCGGGAGCGCCAACTATACCGCCGGTGGCCGCCGCCGTTGCCGACGCCAGCACGTGCCTGCAGGCCGTGCTGGCGCCCGCACATGCCTGCCGGCCGCGCAATGGCCGCCGGCAGGCACGTCGGGCCGAAACACTGCAGTGCAGTATCAACCGAGGGAGAACAGGGGGTCGGTGATGGTCAATCCGAGACCGTCGACGTGGGCGAAGAAGGCGAACAGCGCGAGCGCGGCACCTGCCAGGGCCACGTCTTTCATGAACTGGATCTGCTCGCTCTGCCGGGCCTGGGCGTCGCTCTCCCTCCAAAAGGCATGCATGAGAACGGCCGTAGGCACCAGGAAGATCAGTAGAAGCAGCGCACCCAGATCTGCCCATATGCCGAGCAGGACCATCAGCGCGCCGACGAGCATGACGATTCCGGAGACCACGACCGCCGCCCTGGCAGCGGGAACACCTCGATGACTCGCGTAGCCCGCCATCGCCTGGCTCTGCGTCAGGTGGTTGACTCCCGAGCCGAGGAACAGGAGCACGAAGAGAATTCGCCCGATGAGGACGACCACGTCCATAGCACGCCTCCTCAGGTCTGCGGTAAACACCGCCGATGATGACGCCTACCGGCGACGATTCATGTGTATCCCTAGATCGTTTATATATCCAGACGGGTGCCCAGTAAACGGATGGCGGCCTGGAGATCGTCGATCCGGCATCTCACGTGTTGGACGGGGCAACGAACGCGCGCGACAACCACGCGTGTCGACTAGCTACGCTGGCCCGGTGACCCCTGAGCAGATTTCGCAGTCGGTACGCGACGTACTGGCCGCGGCATGCGACGCCGGTGAGGTGACCCTGCCGGGCGGCGTGCCGGACGACGTGACCGTCGAACGCCCTCGGAGCCGCGAACACGGCGACTATGCCACGAACGTGGCCATGCAGCTGGCCAAACAAGCGGGCATGCCGCCCCGCGAGCTTGCTGAGGTGCTCGCGCGCCGGCTCCGCGACGTCGCCGGTGTGGAGTCGGCCGACGTCGCCGGTCCCGGCTTTCTGAATCTGACCGTGGCGGCCTCGGCCCAAGGCGAGCTCGCGCACACCATCGTCGAGGCGGGACAGGCGTACGGGCATACCGAGACGCTGCGCGGCACGCGGATGAACGTCGAGTTCATCTCGGCCAACCCCACGGGTCCCTTGCATCTCGGACACGTGCGCTGGGCGGCGGTCGGCGACGCCATCGCGCGCGTCCTCGAGGCCGCTGGCGCGGAGGTCACTCGCGAGTTCTACGTCAACGACCGGGGGACACAGATGGACCGCTTCGGTGCGTCCATCATGGCCCGGGCGCACGGTCGGGAGGCCCCGGAGGATGGCTATCACGGCGAGTACATAACCGATCTGGCACAGGCCATCCTCGCCGCCCGGCCGGAGATCATCACGTGGCCCGAGGCCGAACAGCTGGCCGAGTTCCGCGAGCGGGGTTACCGGCTCCAGCTCGACGAGCAGCGTCGGCAGCTCGACGGGTTCCGCACCCATTTCGACGTCTGGTTTTCCGAGCGCACCCTGCACGAGTCCGGCAAGGTCGATCATGGCCTGGATGTCCTGCGGCAGCAGGGCCATCTCACCGAGGCGGAGGGCGCGCTGTGGATGCGCACGACGGATTTCGGTGATGACAAGGACCGGGTCCTGGTCAAGCGGGACGGCGAGTACACGTATTTCGCCTCGGACACCGCATATTACGTCGACAAGCGGGAACGCGGCTTCGACGTGTGCCTGTATCTGCTGGGTGCGGATCACCACGGGTACGTGGGGCGGCTCAAGGCGATGGCTGCCTGCGTCGGCGACGACCCGGAGTACAACGTCGAGGTCCTCATCGGGCAACTGGTCAAGATCATGCATGCCGGCCAGGAGATGAAGCTCTCCAAGCGGGCCGGCACCATGATCACTCTGGGCGAGGTGGTCGACGCTGCCGGAGTCGACGCGCTGCGGTACTCGTTGTGCCGGTACCCGGTGGATTCCTCGCTCACGCTCGATGTCGAGCAGATCACCAAGCAGACGTCGGACAACCCGGTGTTCTACGTGCAGTACGCGCACGCGCGGCTGTCGTCGATCCTGCGTAACGCGGCCGAATTGGGCGTCGAACGGGGAGAATTGCAGGCCGAGCTGCTCGATCACGAGCGGGAATCGGTGCTGCTGGCCGCCCTGGCGGAATTTCCCCGCGTTGTCGCGACGGCGGCCGAGCATCGCGAGCCGCACAGGATCGCCCGGTACTTGGAAGACACGGCGTCGACGTTCCACAAGTTCTACGACGAGTGCCGCGTGCTGCCGAGGGGTGACGAGGACGCGACGGCCACGCACCGGGCCCGGCTCTGGCTGATCGACGCGACCCGGGTGGTGCTGGCCAATGGCTTGGAAATGTTGGGTGTGTCGGCTCCGGAGCGAATGTGATGCATACACACGAGGCAGGCGCCCTGCACGCGGAGGCTGGCCAGCGTCGCCGTCCGGCGTGGTTGCAGGTGCCCGACGACGTCAACGCGCTCTTCCCCGGGCTGTGGCCGGCCACCGTCCAGCGAGGTGAGGACGGCGTGCTTGGCGTCGCCGGGATCGACGTACGCAAGCTGGCCGAGGAGTTCGGCACGCCGGCCTACGTCGTCGACGAGGTCGACTTCCGCTCGCGCGCCCGCGCGTTTGCGGACGCGTTCGCCACGGCGTTCGACGGTGCAGAGGTGTATTACGCGGGCAAGGCGTTCCTCTGCACCGAGGTTGCCCGCTGGGTTGCGGAGGAAGGTTTGAGCCTCGACGTGTGTTCGGGTGGCGAACTGGCCGTGGCATTGCGGGCGGGTTTTCCACCAGAACGCATCGCCCTGCACGGCAACAACAAGTCGATCGCCGAGTTGTCGCGAGCTCTGGACGCGGGCGTGGGCCGGATCGTCGTTGATTCGTTCGACGAGATTGCCCGGGTGTCGCAGCTGGCGGCTGCGCGCGGAGTCCGGGCGACGGTCATGATCCGGGTCACGGTCGGCGTGGAGGCGCATACCCACGAGTACATCGCCACCGCCCACGAGGACCAGAAGTTCGGGTTCTCGCTCGCGGGCGGGACAGCGGCCCAGGCCGTGCGGCGTATCCTCGCCGAGCCGTCGCTGGAGCTCGCGGGGCTGCACTCGCACATCGGGTCGCAGATCTACGACACCTCGGCGTTCGAGGTCGCCGCCCGCCGGCTGCTCGACTTGCACAAGGACATCCGCGATGAGCACGGCGTCGAACTGGCCGAGCTGGATCTCGGTGGTGGATACGGGATCGCCTACACCAGCCAGGACGACCCCCAACCACCAGAAGAGCTGGCGGCGGGCATGGCGGCCATTATCCGGCACGAGTGCGCCGCGCACGGGCTCGCGATGCCGCGCGTGAGTGTCGAACCGGGACGTGCCATCGCGGGGCCGAGTACGTTCACCCTCTACGAGGTGGGCACCGTGAAGGCTGTCGAGCTCGACGGCGGAGCGGTACGCAGGTATGTGTCCGTGGACGGTGGCATGAGCGACAACGTCCGTGCCGCGCTGTACGACGCGGATTACTCGTGCACGCTCGCATCGCGCCGCTCGGATGCCGAACCGGTGCTGGCGCGCGTGGTCGGCAAGCATTGTGAGAGCGGGGACATCGTGGTCAAAGACGAGTTCCTGCCGGCCGACGTCGAGCCCGGTGACCTGGTCGCCGTTCCGGGTACCGGCGCCTACTGCCGCAGCCTGGCCAACACGTACAACCACGTGCCGCGCCCACCCGTGCTCGCGGTTCGCGACGGCACCGCCCGGGTGATCATCCGGCGGGAGACCGAGGACGATCTGCTCGCGCTCGACGTCGGCTGACGTGCCGACCATGATCGTCGTGGGTGGTGAGTGTCATGGTCAGTAGAGTCCTCGATGATCATGGGTAAGGGACGGTGTCAGGACTAGATCCACGTGCTCGGGACGCCTACTGTTGGGGCATCGGGCGCGCCTTCTTGATCTTGAAATAGTCGGCCTTATGATCATGTGAGCGATGGGCATCATGTTCGGTTTCGACGAACGCATCAGTCCTGAGCAGTTGCGGGTCTGGAGAGCGTTCGAGCGCGCTTACGGTCGGGTCAGCGAACAACTGGAAGCTGATCTCGTCGAGCTGCACCGCCTGCCATTGGCCTGGTATGAAGTCCTGGCCCGGCTCTCGGAGGCGGAAGGGCACAAGCTGCGCATGTCCCAACTCGCGGACATGGTGATGCTGTCTCCCAGCGGGCTGAGTCGCCTCGTCGACCGGATGATCAAGGAAGGGCTCATCCGGCGCATCCCGGTCGAGAAGGACGCGCGCGGATTCTATGCGATCCTCGCCGAGCCGGGGCGCAAACGATTGGAGGAGGCGACCGGGACGCACCACCGGGGTGTCTTGGACTACATGATCAGCAGGTTCAACGACGAGGAACTCGCCCAGTTCACAGCTTTTCTCGAACGTCTTCATGATTGATCAGGTGTGCTGTCCCGTTCCCGCGATAGAGTCTCGGCGTGCGTGATCTGGGTGCGATAGTCAAGGCATACGACGTCCGCGGCAAGGTTCCCGACGACTGGGACGTGGACGTGGCGCGGGCGTTCGGCGCGGCCGCCGCGGGCGTGCTCGCCGGAGAGGCCTCGGCGATGGTGGTGGGCCACGACATGCGTCCGACGTCGCCCAGCCTGGTGGCAGCGTTCTGCGATGGCGTGACGTCGCGAGGTGTCGACGTCGTGCTGATCGGCCTGGCCTCTACCGACCAGCTGTACTTCGTCAGTGGCATGCTGGACCTGCCCGGCGCGATGTTCACCGCCAGCCACAACCCGGCCGAGTACAACGGCATCAAGTTCTGCCGGGCCGGGGCCGCGCCGGTGGGCCGCGACACGGGTCTGGCGAAGATCCGGGAACTCGCGGGCGAGATGCTCCCCGGTGACGGCGGGCCCCAGCGGGTGGGGTGGGTGCACAGCGTGCAGACCCAGGCCGAGCGAAGCCTGTACAGCCAGGCCGTCGCGCCCGGTCGTGTCCACCGCCGGGACATGCTCGGAGAGTACTCGGAGTACCTCCACCAGCTGGTCGATCTCTCCGACATCCGGCCGCTGACCGTCGTGGTCGACGCCGGTAACGGCATGGCCGGGCATACCGTGCCGGCGGTCCTGGACGTGCCCGGGCTCACTGTGGTCCCGCTGTACTTCCAGCTCGACGGCACGTTCCCGAACCATGAAGCCAACCCGATCGAGGCCGCGAACATGGTCGACCTGCAGCGCGCGGTCCTCGAACACGGCGCAGACATCGGCCTGGCCTTCGACGGTGACGCTGACCGGTGTTTCGTCGTCGATGAGCATGGCGAGGTGGTGTCACCGTCGGCGCTCACTGCACTGATCGCCGTCCGCGAGCTGCGCCGCGAGCCCGGTTCCGCCGTGGTGCACAATCTCATCACCTCGCGCGCCGTGCCCGAGATCATCGCCGAGCACGGGGGTGTACCGGTACGCACGGCAGTGGGACATTCGCTCATCAAGCAGCGGATGGCCGAGACCGACGCGATCTTCGGTGGTGAGCATTCCGCGCACTTCTACTTTCGGCATTTCTGGCGCGCCGACTCGGGTATGCTGGCCGCGTTGCACACGTTGGCCGCCCTGGGATCCGGAGACGACGATCTGTCGTCGTTGCTGGCGCCGTATCAGCGGTATGCCGCCTCGGGTGAGATCAACAGCCGGGTGGACGACGTGCCGGGCACGCTGCGAGCCGTCGAAACGGCATTCGGAGCATCGGGCCGGGGAGCCGTCGAGGTGGATCACCTGGACGGTCTGACGGTCCACCACACCGGATCTCCCATGTGGTGGTTCAACCTCCGCCCGTCCAACACCGAACCGCTGTTGCGGCTCAACGTGGAAGGAACGGACCGGTCCACCATGGAGCGCATCCGCGACGAGGTGCTGGCCGTGGTGAACGGCGAATCCGGGGAAGGACTTCCAGGGCCACGAGTGCCCGGAGAATCGGAGGATGCCCATGCCAGCCAGGGGAGGTGAGGTATGACGCTCGATCCGGTTTTGTTGGACGTCCTGGCCTGCCCCGTGTGTCGGGCGAGCCTGCGGCCCCTGGATCCAGGTGGGCTGCCAGAGGCCGCCGGCGATCGGGATGATGGCGGCATCACGGCGCAGCGGTTCGCCGGGCACGCTGACGCGGCCCTCACGTGCGGGTCGTGCGGGCACGCATATCCGGTCCGCGATGGCATTCCTGTACTTCTCGTCAACGAATCCCGGCAGGTCTGATCATGTTCTTCGACGCATCGCTCGAAGACCCGCAAGAGCTTGCCCGTATCGACGACACGTTGCGTGGTGTCGCGACATGGGGAGCGCACATTCGCCACGCCCACATGGCCGCCGCCGAGGTGCTGGAAACGATCGAGGTCGATGACCGCCCGCGGGCCGTCGTCGCCGGTGGTACCGAGGGCCGGCTGTTCCGGGCGGTCTTGGAGCCTGTCTGCCCGGTACCGTTCGTGGCCTGGCCACATCCCGGTCTTCCGGGCTGGGCAGGGCCGCTGGATCGGGTCGTCGTGGTCTCGCCCGGTGGTGTGGGAGACGAAGAGCTGTCTGCTGTCGCCGAGGCACGCAGGCGTGGCTGTTCGATGCTTGTGACGGCGCCGGAAGACTCGCCGATGCATGCGGCGACCGCGGGTCGCGACACCATCTTCCTTCCGGCGGGCAGCAGCGACCCGACGGCACTGGCGGTGCCCATCCTGCGAGCCTTGCACCAGCTCGGGCTCGGGCCCGACGTGGACGCCGAGCAGGTCGCCCTGGCCCTGGACGACGTCGCGGAACGGTGCGCTCCTGCCGTGAGCGTCGACCAGAACCCCGCGAAGGAACTCGCCCTCGTCCTTGCCGATGCCACCCCGCTGGTCTGGGGAGGATCGGTGCTGGCCGCGCGCGCCGCCCGCCGGATCGCCGAAGGCTTCCGGGTGGCCAGCGGGCGCCCGGCCGTGGCCGGTGACGACGATCAGCTCGTGCCGCTGCTGTCGAGTGCACCCGAGGTCGACGTCTTCGCCGATCCGTTCGAGGATGGCCCGGAGCCAAACCGGCCAGCCTTGGTCATGCTGGAGGACGGCACCGAATCACCGGTGATCGATGCGGCGCGCCAGCGGTTGCGCGAGGTGGCGGAGACGGCCTCGGTGCGCACCCATACCGTGAACGCGGTAAAGGGGGCCGAGATCGTCCGGTTCGCCAGTTTGCTCGCGATCGGGCGCTACGCTGCCGCCTACCTCGCCCTGGGGCTCGGCCGCCCCGCGTGATCCGCCGGCTGTAGGAGGCCCCCCGTGCCGTGCACGCTGAGGGGTCGTACCCGTGCACGCTGATTTCCGTGCCCGTGCCCGTGCCCGTGCCCGTGCCCGTGCCCGTGCACGGTGACGCTGCATGCCGTGCACGCTGACGCCACGTGGATTGGCAGCGGAAAGCGCTTTCTTACGTGGATTCGCCGTGCACGGCATGGCTGATCTCGCGCGGGCAGCACCGGCGATGGCCGGAGTAGGTGGCGAAATCGGCGATGGCCGGGGCAGGTGGCGAAGCGTGTCTAGTTCGACTCGTTGACGGGGGATTATTTTGCTGTTAATTTTTCTCTAAATTTACTTCCAAACGGAGTGGTCAATGTCCGGATCTAGCGGCCCCGCAGCGCGCGGTGACCTCGTGCCGTCGGCCATCCTCGGCCTGCTGGGCACGCGTGGCCCGACGTCGCGGGCGGAGATCGCGCGGAGCCTCGACATCAACCCGGCCACGGTCACGCAGGTGACGAAAGGCCTGATCGCGCGCGGCCTGGTGACCGAGCTCGACCAGGTGCGCTCCCAGGGAGGCCGCCCGGCCCGGCTGCTCGGGCTCGTGCGCTCGGCCGGTGGCGCGCTCGGCGCCAAGGTCACTGCCGATCACGTCGCCGTTGTCGACGTCGAACTCGACGGCAGCGTGCGTAGCTCCGTGTCATACCCGTTCGATCCTGACTCGCCGACGGCGCTGGATCAGCTGGCCGACATCCTGGGCGCCGCCGTCGACGATCACGGCGAGCGCAACCTGCTCGGAATTGGCGTCGGCATCCCCGGCTCGGTCGACGAGCAGGCCGTCGGCATCGTCTCGGCGCCCACGCTGGGCTGGACTGACGCGCACGTCGGGCCGATCCTGCGCTCGACGCTGGGCGTGCCGGTGCTGGTCGAGAACGACGTCAACACGCTCGCCGTGGCCGAGCGGCTCTACGGGGTCGGCCGGTCTCACTCGTCATACCTCGTCGTGACGATCGGACGTGGCATCGGCTGCGGCCTCGTGGTCGACGGAGCGGTCTATCGAGGCGCCGGCGGTGGGGCAGGCGAGATCGGCCACATCCCCATCACCGTCGACGGGCCGTTGTGCGGCTGCGGATCGTATGGCTGCCTCGAAGCGCACATCGGGGATGCCGCGCTTGTGCGCCGGGCGCTCGAATCCGGCATCGTCGGCCCCCGGGGCACATCGCGTGGCCTGCTCCAGGCAGCCGAGGATGGGACCGAGGCGGCGCGGCAGATCTATGCCGAGGCCGGAGAGCTCCTCGGCCGCGCGCTGGCCGGCATCGTGCACACCGTCGACCCCGAGATGATCATCATCCTGGGTGAGGGAATCGAGGCCTGGCAGTACTGGGAACCTGGATTCGAGGCGGCGTTTCGCCGGCATCTCATCCCGGCACGGCGCGGGCTGACCTATGTGGTCGAGCCGTGGGCCGAGGACAAGTGGGCGCTCGGTGCTGCCGCACTCGTCTTGGCCTCGCCTTTCGACGTGCTGGGAACCAGTGGCGACCAGGGCCGGCTGGTACGCGAGCGGCTGCACGCGAACCCTGCCGATCGCGCTGGGACCCAGCCATGACGCCGCGCGCTGGCGAGCCGCAACTGGCACCGTCCGGCACGATTCGGCCGGAGGGGAAGGGGCGGCCCGGGTGGCATCGCCGGGCCTCGTCGAGGTCGCGTCACGTCGGATGGATCCTGTTCTTCCTGCTGCCCAGCGGCATTCCGCTGCTGCTGTTCACGTTCCTCCCGATGGTTTCGTCGGCGTGGGTGAGCCTGCACGAGTGGAACCTCATCTCGCCGATGAAATGGGTCGGGCTGGACAACTATGCCCACTTGCTCACCGACCCGGGCACCCGGCGAGTGTTCGCCAACACCATCTTCTACATCGTCGGGTACTTCCCGCTGGTCTACATCGGCGGGCTGGGATTGGCCATCGTGCTCAACCGCAAGCTGGCGGGGCGGTCGTTCTTCCGCGCCGCATACTTCTTGCCGGTCGTCACGAGCTGGGTCGTCGTCGCGCTCGTCTGGCAGTGGTTGCTCAACCCGTCGAATGGCCTGATCAACCAGATTCTGGGGTTCTTCAACCTCTACGAGCCGGGGTGGTGGACCGATCCGGCGTGGGCCATGCCGTCGGTGATTCTCGCGTCGGCATGGAAGGATCTCGGCTTCGTCATGGTGATCCTCCTCGCCGGGTTGCAGACCATCCCGCACGAGCTCTACGAGGCGGCGCGTATCGACGGCGCGTCGGGCTGGAAGGTATTCCGGCACGTCACCCTGCCGCTGCTCTCGCCGGCGACGTTCTTCGTCGTCGTCATCTCGCTGATCAACGGTTTTCAGGTGTTCGATCAGGTCTACGTCATGACCGGGGGCGGGCCTGCCGGTGCCAGCCAGGTAGTGGTCGGGGAGATCTACGAGCTGACGTTCCGCTACGGGCGGGCCGGCGAGGCGTCGGCGCTGTCCTGGCTGCTCTTCCTCGTGATCCTCGCCGTGACCGTGATCCAGATCCGCGGACAGCGACGGTGGGTGCACTATGCCTGACACGACCGTGACCACACCGCCGGCGGGTCCGGGCGTCGCCCGGACCGGGGACGCCGTGGAGGCGTCGCGGCATCGGCCCCGCCTGGGCCGGGTACTGCTGTATGCGGGAGTCGTCGCCGGCGCGTTCATGATGCTGTTCCCGTTCCTGTGGACGGTGGTCACGTCCATCACCACGCGGGGCAACCTCTCCGGCGGGCCCACGCTGGTGCCCGAGGAGCCCACCCTCGATGCCTACCGGACGCTGTTCGACGCGCTGCCCATGTGGCGCATCGTCGCGAACTCGTTCGGCATCGCCATCGCGTCGACGTTCTTCCAGCTCCTGACCGGCTCGATGGCCGCCTACGGTTTCGCCCGGCTGCGGTTCCGGGGCAAGAACGTCATCTTCGGCCTGTACCTGGCCACGCTGATGGTCCCGCTCCAGGTCCTGGTGGTCCCGCTGTTCATCCAGATGACCCGGTTCAATCTGAACGACACGTACTTCGCGCTGCTGGCGCCGTCGATCGCGTCGGCGTTCGGAATCTTCCTGCTCAAACAGGCGATGGAGAGCGTGCCGCGAGAGCTGGACGAGGCGGCGACCATCGACGGCGCCAGCCACCTGCGGATCTACGCGACGATCATCCTGCCACTGGTCCGGCCCGCGCTCGCGACCCTGACCGTGTTCGCCTTCATGGCCAGTTGGAACAGCTTCATATGGCCCCTGGTGGTCATCCGCTCGCCCGAGCTGATGACGCTGCCATTGGGTCTGTCCACCCTGCAGGGCCAGTTCACGACGGATTGGAACGTCGTGATGGCCGGCTCGGTGGTGTCGATCCTGCCGATCGCGATCGTCTACCTCTTCGCACAGCGCCACGTCATTGCCGGTATGGCGCATACCGGCCTGAAATGACCGGAACCTGCGCCGTCCCGATTCACTGAAAGGACTCGTCATGGTGCGACAACGTCCCACTCGCTTCACCACGGCGGGCGCCGCCGTCGGCGGCCTCGCCCTCGTGCTCGCCGCGTGCTCGCAAGGCTCGGCCACCCGCTCCGAGGACACGAGCGATGCGGCAGGAGAGAGCGCCACGATCCGGTACATGAACTTCTCCGCCAACGACGGGAACGAGGAGAACCTCGACGAGATCGTGGCGGCATTCGAGGAGGCCCACGACGGCATCGAGGTCGAGGTCGAGACGTACCCGTTCGATGAGTACTTCACGGTCCTGCAGACAGCGGTCGCGGGCGGTACCGTCGCCGACACGTTCGAGCTGAATTACGAGAACTTCGTGACCTATGCGGAGAACGGCTCGCTCGCGCCGCTTGACGACATCGACGGCAGCGCCTACCAGGACTCGCTGCTGGAGGCGTTCAACCGGGACGGCGCGCAGTATGGCGTCCCGACATCGTTCTCCAACGTCGTGCTGTTCTACAACGAGACGCTGTTCGAGGAGGCGGGTGTCGACCCGCCGACGGACGAGTGGACCTGGGAGGACGAGCGGGAGGCGGCCGAGCAGCTGACCGACGCCGACGCGGGTATCTGGGGTGACTACCAGCCGGTGAGCTTCCACGAGTTCTACAAGACGCTGGCGCAGGCCGGCGGCGAATTCCTCGACGACGACGCGTCCGAGGCGCGCTTCAACTCGCCGGAGGGCGTGCGGGCCGCGACCTGGCTGGTGGAGAAGTCGGGGACCAGCATGCCGACCGAGGCGGACGGCGCGGGCACGCCGGATTTCGACTCGGATCTGTTCGCCGACGGGAAGCTGGCCATGTGGCACACCGGCATCTGGATGTTCGGTGCGATGGCCGACGTCGACTTCGAGTGGGATGTCGTCGTCGAACCGGGTGACGCGGAGAAGGCGTCGGCGATGTTCGCCAACGGCGCCGTCGTGTCCGAGAGCACCGAGCATCCCGAGGCCGCGCAGGCATGGATTGACTTCCTGGCTGCCTCCGACGTCACTACGCAGGTCCGCCTTGACGCATCGTGGGAGCTGCCTCCGGTGGCGGACGAGTCGAAGCTGAGCGACTATCTCGATGTCACGCCGCCGGATAACCGGCAGGCCGTGCTCGACTCCCTGGATAATGTGGTCCTGCCCCCGGTGATCGAGCGCCAGCAGGAGATGCAGGACATCGTCACCGAGGAGCTGGAAAGCGCCGCAGCCGGGCGGAAGAGCGTCGAGGACGCGCTCGACGACGCGGAGGAACGCGTCAACGCCCTCCTCTGACCCCCACTTTCCGCTGATCATGAAGACTTATCGGCCTATGTGGTCGACAAGTCTTCATGATCAGGGGAGGTGTGTGAAAATCTGGCCCGCCGACCGTGAGGGATTCCCCGTATATGACCGCCATGCCACCCACATCACCGGCCGGTGAGGACTCCGGCGTGCCCGCATCGGCGCCCGCCGGCGATACCTCCGCTGACCTGGTCGAACTCGCGCGCCGCAGCCACCAGGTGATCACCGAGCACCAGCACCCCTCGGGTGCGTACCCGGCGTCGCCGACGTTCTCGGCGTACCGGGGATTTGCCTGGTTCCGGGACGGATCGTTCACTGCCGAGGGCATCTCCCGCTACGGGGACGCCGAATCCGCCAACCGGTTCCACGACTGGATCTGCGGCGTGCTGTCCGCGCGCGGTGAACAGATCCGGGAGGTGGTGCAGGCCACCGCTGCCGGCGAGGAGACGCCGATGGAGCGGATGCTGCCGACGCGATTCACACTCGACGGCGACGACGGTTCGGTGCCGTGGTGGGACTTCCAGACCGACGGTTACGGGATGTGGTTGTGGGCGGTCGCCACCCACGCCAAGCGGCATGGCGTGGATCTGTCGAGGTGGCGGGCAGGAATCGAGCTGTGTCACGACTACGTCGTCTCCGCCTGGCATCGTCCCTGCTACGACTGGTGGGAAGAGAACGTCGAGCAGCGGCACGTCTCCACGCTGGGTGCCCTGTACGGGGGATTGACCGCCATCGCCGCTGCGGGTGTCCTCGACGACGAGCGCACGTCCCGCGCCGCCCAGACCGCGGGTGAGATCCGCAAACTGGTCCTCGACGAGGGTGTGTCCGGCGGCCATCTGACCAAGTGGCTCGGCACCGACGCCGTGGACGGGTCGCTGCCGGCGTGCATCGTCCCGTTCGGCCTGCTCGACGTCGACGACCCGATCGCGGTCGCTACGCGTGCGGCCGTCGCTCGCGACCTCGACGTCGACGGCGGGGTACACCGCTTCCGCGCCGACGTGTTCTACGGCGGCGGGCAGTGGCTGCTGCTCGCGGCGCTTCTGGGATGGAACCGGGCCGCGGCGGGAGAGACCGGGGCCGCGTGGCAGCACCTGCGCTGGATCGCCGCCCAGGCAACCGACGACGGCGAGCTGCCCGAGCAGGTGCCGGACCACCTCCTGGCGCCGGAACACCGCCAGGAATGGCTGGACCGCTGGGGACCGGTGGCCACACCGCTGCTCTGGTCGCATGGGATGTACCTGATCCTGGCCGACGAGCTCGGCCTGCTGCCGGAGGTGACGCGATGAGCACGCACCTCGACCAGGGCGCGCTGCTCCGGCACCGCCCGCACGGGGTGGAGCACCCGTACGCCACGTCGCCGGACCAGCGGGTCCCAGTGCTGCCCGAGGTCGGTGAACGGGTCCGTCTCGGTGTCGAGGCCGAATCCGATGTCGTCGCCGTGAGCTGCGAGTGGGTGGCTCAACCGATGGATGATCCGGCGGTATCGGAGACCAGAAGCCTTGCCCTGGAACGGGTCGCCGTCTCGGCGGCCGATGCGGCCGCCCTCGCCGGTGGTGACGGGCACCTCGCCGCCGCGCAGGCACGCGCGGCCGGTGGCGACGGTGGCTGGGAGGTCACGACGCCGGAGCTGGAAGCGGGCACCCGGTACCGCTACCGGTTCCACGCCCGGACCGGGGACGGACGCCAGGCCAGCAGCGACTGGCATGAACTGGTGCCCGCGGAGTGGGTGAGCGGCGCCGGCACGTTGACCGTCGACGACGCGTTCCACCGGCTGGTGGACGGCAGTGTCGAGTGGCTCGTCGCGGACGGGTGGGTGCACCGCGCCCGGTTTGCGATGCGGCTGGAGCCGGACGAGCACGTCGTCGGGTTCGGGGAACGTTTCGACGCCGTGGATCAGCGCGGCCGGGAGCTGGATGCCGTCGTGTTCGAGCAGTACAAGGCGCAGGGCAGGCACGGCCGGACCTACCTGCCGATGCCGTTTGCACACGTCATCTCCGAGACCGGGGACGCTTGGGGCTTTCACGTGCGCACGTCCCGGCGGACCTGGTTCGATGTCGGCGCTTCCACACCGGACCGGCTCGTCGTCGAGGTCGCTCTCGACGAACCGGCGGACGGCCCCCCGGCGCCCGCGCCGGCTACCCCGTCGGTCGATGTCGCTGTCTACCGGGGTGCCCCGCACGAGGTGCTGGCCGCGTTCACCGCGGAGGTCGGCCGCGCGGAGGAACTGCCGGACTGGGTGTTCCGGCTCTGGGCGTCCGGCAACGAGTGGAACACCCAGCACGCCGTCATGGAACGGATGGATCGCCACCGCGAGCTGGACATCCCGGTGGGCGCGGTCGTCGTCGAGGCGTGGAGCGACGAGCAGACGTTCACCATCTTTCGCGATGCCATGTACGAGCCGCACCGGGACGGCTCACCACACGACGCGTCGGACTTCACCTATCCGCCGGACGGTGCCTGGCCGGACCCGAAGGGAATGATCGACGAGCTGCATGCTCGTGGCATCAGGGTCCTGCTCTGGCAGATCCCGCTGGTGAAGACCCGATACGAGCTGGGCGACGATGTCGGCGACGACGCCCAGGTGATCCGCGACGGCGAGGCGATGGTCCGGGACGGCCATGCCGTACTGGAAGCCGACGGTACGCCCTACCACAACCGGGGCTGGTGGTTCCCGCAGGCGCTGATGCCCGACCTGTCCGTCGAACGCACCCGCCAGTGGTGGGCGGAGAAACGGCGCTACCTCGTCAGCGGCCTCGACGTCGACGGGTTCAAAACCGATGGCGGCGAGCATGCCTGGGGCCACGATCTGCGCTACGCTGACGGCCGCCGTGGTAACGAGGGAAACAATCTCTATCCGGTGCACTACGCACGCACCTTCGGCGACCTGCTGCGCTCCGAGGGGAAGGCGCCAGTGACGTTCTCCCGGGCCGGATTCACCGGCTCGCAGGCGCACGGGCTGTTCTGGGCCGGCGACGAGGACTCCACGTGGGAGGCGTTCCGCTCGTCGGTGATCGCCGGGATCACGGCGTCGGCCTGCGGCATCGTCTACTGGGGCTGGGATCTGGCCGGCTTCTCGGGCGAGGTTCCCGATGCGGAGCTGTACCTGAGGGCGGCCGGAGCGGCCTGCTTCATGCCGATCATGCAGTACCACTCCGAGTTCAACCATCACCGCCGGCCGCTGCGCGACCGCACGCCCTGGAACGTCGCCGAGCAGCGTGGGGACGAACGCGTCGTGCCCGTGTTCCGGCAGCTGGCACACCTGCGGGAGCGGCTGGTCGGCTACCTCGCGGAGCAGGCCGCCGTGGCGATTCGCGATGGCCGGCCCCTCATGCGTGGGTTGTTCTTCGACCACCCCGATGATCCGATGATCTGGCGGTATCCGCTGCAGTACCAGCTCGGTGACGCCTTGCTGGTGGTGCCGGTGATCGAGCCGGGCATCGACGAGGTGGCGGCCTACCTGCCGGAGGGGCAGTGGGTCGACGTGTGGCGAGGGACGAACTACACGGGGCCGGCGGAGATCACGCTGCCTGCCCCCATCGATCAGCCACCCGCGCTCTGCCGTGCCGTGGACTGGCCGCGCCTGTCCTCCGTGTTCGTCCAGGCGCAGCCGAATCCGGCCGGCACCGCCACGACGGCGGAATCGGGGAGTGGGGAGTCACCCCCGTCGCGTGGTGGCTAGAGTGGCCATCCGTGGCTGTGATTCTCGACAACCCCGTGCGTTCGTATCCGTGGGGCTCGCCGACCGTCATCCCCGAGCTGTTGGGGGTCGAACCGACTGGCGAACCCCAGGCCGAGCTGTGGATCGGTGCGCATCCCGGGTCGCCGTCGACGGTCGCGGGTGACGGCCGGACACTGGACCGATACATCGCCGACGATCCGGGATACACGCTCGGATCGCACACGGTGAAGCGATTCGGGCTGGTCCTGCCGTATCTGCTGAAGGTCCTGGCGGTCGAGCAGCCGCTGTCCATCCAGGCGCACCCCACGATCGAGCAGGCGAAACAGGGATACGCCGCCGAAGAGGTGTCGGGTATTCCGCTGGATTCGCCGGAGCGCTCGTACCGGGATCGCAACCACAAGCCAGAGATGGTCGTGGCGCTCACCGACTTCGACGCGCTGGTGGGATTCCGGGACCCGGAGGACACGGCGCGAGCGTTGCGCGCCACGGGAAAGGACGAACTCCGACGGGCGGCCGAGCTCGTCGTCGCGGACAACGGCCTGCGCGAGCTGGTGCGGATGTGGCTGGCCCTGCCGGAGCCGCAGATTGCCCCCTTCGTGGAGGCCGTGACAGATGCCGCGGCCACCGAAGCGGTGCGCCGGGAACACGAGGCCCTCGACGTCGTGGCCGGGCTGGCCGAGACGTACCCGGGTGATCGCGGCCTGCTGCTGGCGCTGATGTTGCGGCGCATAAGCCTGGGCCCGGGCGAGGCCGCCTTCGTCGGTGCGGGCGTGCCGCACGCATACCTCGGCGGCACTGCCGTGGAGATCCAGGCCAGCTCGGACAACACCCTGCGAGCGGGGCTGACGTCCAAGCACGTCGACACCCTGGAGGTTGACCGCATCCTGCGCTACGAAGCCTCCGGTCACTCGCCCACCCAGGACGACACAATGCTGATTCCGCCGATTCGCCAAGCCGGACCCGGCGAGCATGTCTACCACCAGGACGCTCTGGACGAGTTCCGGCTGTGCCGGCTCGACATGGACGCCGGCGAGATCCACCCCAGCGGCGCCGGACCACGGATCGTCCTCGTCACCGACGGGTTCGCATCCCTGCGGACAGGACCCGCCGGCGCCGCACGGGACGGCCGATCGGAGGACACGACGGGCCCGATGCTCGAATTGCGGCGGGGGCAGGCTGCCTTCGTCCCGGCCGGGGAGTGGCTGATGTCGGTATCCGGAACGGGAACGGCCTTCTCCGTCACTCCCAACATGTGATCACCACGTGCCCGCGTCTGTGCTGAACGCGGGTCCGTGCTCCGACATCGATGGCATTTCCACACGTGCGGGTTCGCGTCGTCGTCGGCTGTATGAATCACGAGGGCGGAACGAATCCGCCGCCCCGAGGAGCCGGTGGGGAATCCGGAGCCTTCCCGGGTTCCTGCTGCTGGTCGGGTTCGGGCGTGTGATCCGGTTCGCGCTGCTGTTGCGGTGGATCGGGCGGAAGCTTCCGGCTGGACTCTTCGGTCGTGCCGGACTCGTACCGGCCGGGGGTGCCCGCTTGCTGCGAGAGCCGAGCCGCGTCGCGCCGGGCGCGTTCGTTGAGCACGGCCACGAGGTAGGCCCATGCCGGTACGTCCGCCGGCGGGGGTGGGCTGACCACCGTGGCGACCTGATCGGCGAGCCGAGCTCCGAGATCGTCGCGTACCTGGGGGGAGAGCTGCGGCAGGCGGCTCACGAAGCTGCGCGCGGAGAGTGCGAGATCGTCGGGTAGTTGCGAGAGTTCGAGACCGGAGGCCCAGCTAGCGAGCTGCGGCGGCATCGGAGGGAGCCCCGACGAGGCGGGAACGCGTTCGCGTAGCACGAGCGTTCCTGCAAGAACGTCACCGATGCGCTTGCCGCGTTCGTTGAGCATGGAGCAGAAGACCGCCCCCACGCCGAGGGTGACCACGAAGTCCGCGAACACGCCGGCGAGCGCGCGTACGAGCGCGTGCCGCGCGCGGATCGCTCCGCCGTCGTCGCGTACGACCCGAAGTCCCAGGGCGAGCTTGCCGACCGAACGGCCCCGCGTCAGCGTTTCCACCGCCGTGGGCACGGCGACGAGCATCGTGATGACGGCGGCCAGACCGAGGGCGGTGGCCAGCGCGGTATCGACGGCCGGGATGACCGTACCGACCAGGATGAACAATGCGAGGCCGATGGCGGCGTAGACCGCGGCATCGATGATGATCGCCAGAGCTCGAGACGGGAGTTTGGCCACGCGCAGTTCAAGCGGGACGGCTTCCCCGGTGATCACATCGCTCATACCGACCAGTCTCCCCGATGCGGGCGGTGCCGGGCATCGCGCATTTCCCGAATACCGCGCAGAGTCAAGGCGTGCTCGTCGCCAGAGTATGAGGGGCCGGCAGTGCATGCTGCCGCCAGCGACGGTGGCAGCAGGAGAAACGCTTGATAGCGTCATGACCGTGGTCGCCGTACGGCGACCACCCGATCAGCACGTCCCGATCAGCATGTCGATCGGGTGCCGGAAGCCGGGAGGGGCGCTCGGAAGGGAGTCTTGTGGACGTCGATGCGTTCATCGCGGCCCATCAGGAGGAGTGGAACCGGCTGAACTCGCTGGTCCGGCGCCGGGGCAAGCTTTCCGGTCCCGAGGCAGACGAGCTGGTGAAGCTGTATCGGGAGGTGTCCACTCACCTGGCGATCGTACGTTCGTCGGCGCCCGATCCCGTGCTGGTCGGCAAGTTGTCGAGTCTCGTGGCCCGTGCCCGGTCCGTGGTGTCGGGGACCCGCGATCCGGGGTGGAACGACGTCCTCTGGTTTCTCACCGTAGGATTCCCGGCCACCGTCTATCGCAACAGGTACTGGTGGCTGGGTGTCGCCGCGGCGTTCGTCATCGCTGCTGTGGCGGTGGCGTGGTGGGTGGAAGCGACCCCGGCCGTACAGGCCACCATCGGTGCGCCGGAAGAGATCCGCCAACTCGTCGAGCACGAATTCGAGGACTACTACTCCGCCCATCCCGCGGGTTCGTTCGCGACCCAGGTGTGGATCAACAATGCATGGGTCGCGGCGGCGTGTCTCGCACTTGGAATCTTTCTGGGCATCCCGGTGATCTACATCTTGGGTGTCAACGTCATGAACATCGCGGTGGCCGCTGGCCTGATGGCTTCGGCCGGTCGGCTCGATGTCTTCTTCGGCCTCATCACGCCGCATGGCCTGCTGGAGCTCACCGTCGTACTGGTGGCGGCCGGTGCTGGCCTGCGGCTGGGATGGACCGTGATCGATCCGGGTTCGTCGACTCGTGCGGAAGCACTGGCCCAGGCCGGGCGGGCGGCTGTCGGAATGGCCGTCGGGCTCGCGGGCGTGCTGCTGATTTCCGGAATCATCGAAGGATTCGTGACACCATCTCCCCTTCCCACCTGGGGCCGTGTCGGTGTGGGCGTGCTGGCCGAGGTGGCCTTCCTGACGTACGTGTGGGTGTTCGGCCGCCGCGCCGTTGCGGCCGGCGAGGTGGGTGACCTGGAGGAATCGCTGCGCGGCAGCACGCTGCCGGCCGCTGCCTAGCGCCAGGTCAACAGTCCGGACACCGGACAGTCTCGTTTAGATCACTGTCTAGACCAATGGGACTACCATTCGTTAACCTTGTTTCCTATTGCGGCGCCGGGCCACCGGTCTGCTGATCGACAACCTCGTACGACATGGCACGTGTACCGCCACAAGTGCCCCAGACGCCGGGCGACATGCCCCGTCACCGAGCTGAACGCGAGCGACGGTCGTGGTGCGCGAGCGGACGGACACCGCCTCGATAGAAGGGGTAAGGACATGAGATCTGGCACCAAGAGAGTCCTGAACGGGGGCACCGTTGCCACGGCCCTGGCGCTCGTGCTGGCGGCGTGCGGCGGTGACGACGACGGAGACGGGGCAGCGGCTCCGGATCCGGAAGAGGGGTACTCTGGCGAGCTCACCGTCTGGATCATGGGGGGTGGGGACGACCCCGTCGGTACCAGCGTCGGTTCGATGGCCGACGCCTTCGAAGCCGAGCACGAGGACGTCACCGTGAACATCGAGTACGTCCCCTGGAGCGCTGGCAAGGATCACTACACCAATGCGATCGTTGCCGGAGAAGTACCTGACCTCGCCGAGTCCGGCAACACCTGGACACCCGAGTTCGCCGAGGAAGGCGTGCTGGCCGAGGCGGATCTTAGCGGCACCGACTACGTGCCGGTTCTGGAAGAGTCTGCGATCTTCGACGGGGCTGCCTACGGCTATCCGTGGTACGGCGGCTCCCGGATCCTGCTCTATCGCACCGACATTTTCGAAGAAGCAGGCCTGGAACCCCCACAGACCTGGGACGACATGCTCGAAGTCGGAGAGAAGATCGCCGCCGAGTTCGACATCTCGCCGTTCCAGGTCGCTGCCAACAACCAGCACTACTTCCTGCCGTTGATCTGGCAGGCCGGTGGCGAGATCGCTACCGAGGAGGGTGACAGTTGGGTTCCGGGATTCGACACAGATGCCGGTCACCAGGCGTTGGAGTACTTCCAGACCCTGTGGGAGAAGGGATGGAGCCCGGCCGATGCGGAGACCGACGATTTCACGTCGTTGAGTCTCGCCGAGGAGTTCGCGAACGAAGAGTCGGCCATGGTTGTCGCGTTGCCGTGGCAGGTCACGGGCCTGGTGGAAGACAATCCGGACCTGGAGGGCAACATCGGTGCGGTGCTCCTCCCGGAGGGGCCGGGCGGTAGCCGCGACACGCTCGCGGGTGGCAGCCATCTCGTCGTGTTCGAGGAGTCGGAGCAGAAAGAACTGGCGGCGGCGTTCGCGGAGTTCGTGGTTGCGCCCGAACAGGCCACGGATTTCGCCGAAACGACCGGATTCTTCCCCGGCACCGTTGACGAGGCCGAGGCGACGGTCGACGAGGACGACTGGCTCTCCCCGGTTGCTGCCGAACAGTTCATCGAGCACGCTCGTGCCTACCCGGTGGCCGGATGGTGGGGGGCCATGGAAGGCGCCACCGCAGTGAAGGACACCTTGCAGGAGCTCATGGCCGGCAACTTCACGGTCGAAGAGGCCGCAGCCAACCTCGACGAAGAGATCCGCAGCCGCGCCGAGGACGGTACGAGTTGAACCAGTCTCGGATACCGGGCCGGGGAGGCGGGCCAGCCGTCGTCTCCGGCCCGGGCCCCGGGGAGCCTGCGCCGTCACCGCCACGTCCGGGGCGTTCCTGGCGGAGGATCTTCGACGACAGGATCTTCCCACTCCTGCTGATCGCTCCGGCCCTCCTGTTCATTGTCGGGCTGGTGGGATTCCCGGTCTTTCGGACCGCGTGGCTGTCGTTCACCGACGCGTCGGGTATCCGCGCCCTCACCGAGGGCGACATGGACTTCGTTGGTCTCGCCAACTATGCCGAGATCTTCTCCGACCCCATCCTGCGTCGTTCGGCGATCACGACCGTCGTGTTCGGGCTGGTCTGCGTCGTCGGAACCATGGTCCTCGGAATTGCCGTAGCGCTGCTGCTCAACCAGCCGTTCCGGGGCCGCACCCTGTTGGGCGTGCTCGTCTTGCTTCCATGGGCGATCCCGCACATCGCGGCGTCGTTCGTGTGGCAGTGGCTGTTCGATGGGCAATACGGCGTCATCAACTGGGTGTTCACATCGCTCGGGTTCGCGCAGTTCGAAGACTTCTCCTGGTTCACGGAGTTCTACACGGCGTTCGCGGTCGTCGGAATCGTGGTCATCTGGCAGTCGTTCCCGTTCGTGACGATCGCCCTGCTCGCAGGCCTTCAGACGATCCCTGCCGACGTCATCGAAGCCTCCAAGCTGGATGGCACGAACGCGTGGCAGCGGCTGCGTATGATCACCTTGCCGATGCTCAAACCGTTGCTGCTCGTGCTCGTCGTGATCTCGACGATCTGGGATTTCAAGATGTTCGACCAGGTCTGGGTGCTCACCGGGGGAGGCCCGGCGCGGCGTACGGAGGTGCTGTCGGTCAGCACGTACGTCGAGGGCATCACCCAGAGCGAATGGGGCATGGGTGCGGCGCTCGCCATGGTCCTGTTCTTCATATTGATCGCCATCACGATCGTCTACATCAAGTTGATCCGCGAGGAGGAGCAGATCTCATGACGAGCTCGCTCACGCCGGCCACGGCGTCCGGATCCGGTCCTCACTACAAGACGGCCGGCCAGGTCCGCCGCCGGAAACTGGCCTCGCGAATCATGATCTACGTCGCGGCCATCGCGGTCGGGCTGTTCGCGATCTTTCCGCTGTACTGGATGGCCATCACCGCGATCAAACCCCAGGAAGAGATCATCACACCCGACCCGGTCTGGTGGCCATCAGAGCTGGTGTGGGATCGGTTCCCCCAGGTGATCGACCGGGGTTTCGGCAGGTATCTGCGTAACTCGCTGATCGTCACTCTCGGTACGACCGCCATCGGGCTGGTGGTCGCCACGCTGGCCGGGTACGCGCTGGCCCGGTTCCGGATCCCGTTGCGGAAGTATCTGGCACTGATCGTGCTGGCCACCCAGCTGTTCCCGGTCGTCGTGCTGCTCATCCCGCTCTTTATCGTGATGCGCAACTTCGGATTGACGGGCAGCCTCTGGGGTTTGATTGTCGCGTATTTGGCGTTCATTACGCCGCTGATGATCTGGATTCTTCGCGGCTTCTTCCTCTCCGTTCCGAACGAGATGGAGGAAGCCGCGTTGATCGACGGGTGCACCCGGTTCGGTGCGATGCGCCGGGTGGTCCTGCCGCTCGCTGGACCGGGAATCGCTGCGGTGTCGATCTTCGCGTGGATCGCCGCGTGGAACGAGTTCCTGTTTGCCTTGACCTTCGTGCGCAACGAGTCCCTGCGCACGCTGCCGGTCGGGCTCGCCTTCTTCGTCGAGCAGGAGCGCGTCGACCATGGAGCGATCATGGCCGGGTCACTGCTGTTCACGCTGCCCGTGGTGGTCTTCTTCCTCTTCGTGCACAAGAGGCTGACCACGGGACTGGTAGCTGGAGCGGTCAAAGGATGACAACTCGGCCCCGGTTGCGTTGGCATCGGTGGCCATACGACGGCGATATGACCCGACTGATATGTACCCGAATGTCCGGGCTTCTCGTACGTTGCGGGATACCCCCAGGAGGTTCTTCCTCCTTCGTCACGTCCCGTAAGGAGATCCCATGGATCGACGAGTGCACAAGCTCGCGGCGGCGACCCTGTCCGCGAGTGTCGTCATCGCGCTCACCACGACATCGAGCGCGACCGCCAGCGACGACGTGGATGTCGCTGAACTGGCCACACCGGAGATGCTCGCCGCGGCCGAGCGTGATCTCGACCTGAGCAGGCAAGAAGCCATCGAGGTGTTCGCCAGCGACCTCCAGGCGATGCACACCCAGGAACGGCTGGAGAAAACCCTGGACGAGTCCGAGGTCGGAGCATGGATCGATGACGGCGAGCTGGTGGTGGCGGTCTCCGACCGGCGTGCAGCCGCCGACGTCCGCCGGGCCGGGGCGACGCCGCGGCTGGTCGAGCACAGCACGGACGAGCTCTCCGACGTCGTGTCCACTCTCGACGACGCGGAAGCCCCCGACGCGTCCGAAGTGTACAGCTGGTATGTGGACGTCCCCGCGAACACCGTCGTCGTGGAGGCGGCCGAGGGAGCCCACGACGCCGCGACAGAGTGGCTTGCGGAAACCGGCGTGGACGCGGATCTGGTCGAGGTCGAGACCACGGAGACGGTTCCCGAGCCGTTCTACGACGTGGTTGGCGGGACGGCCTACGACGTTCCCGGCTCCGGGTGTTCGGTCGGCTTCGCGGTGCAACCGCGCGGGTTCGTGACCGCCGGGCACTGTGGAAACGTGGGCACGCCGACCACGGGTTACAACGGTGCCTCGCAAGGTGTCTTCGAGCGGTCGGTCTTCCCGGGCTCGGACGGCGCGTACGTCTCGGTCAATCAGAACTGGAGCGTGACCTCCCAGGTGTCCCGCTGGAACGGCACTTACGCGCAGGTGAACGGTTCGGACGTGGCGCCGATCGGCGCGACGACCTGCCGGTCCGGGCGGACCAGCGGCTACCGGTGCGGGCAGATCGAGGCCTACAACCAGACCGTGAACTACTCGCAGGGCCCGGTGCGCGGGCTGACCCGGACGAGTGCCTGCGCCCGGCCGGGTGACTCCGGTGGGTCGTTCATCGCGGCGGGGATCAACGCCCAGGGCGTCACGTCTGGCGGCTCTGGCTTCTGCGGTTCCGGTGGTCGGCCGCAGACCTACTTCCAGCCGGTCAACCCGATGCTGAACGCGTGGAACCTGACACTCGTCACGCAATAACCCTCCCACCTCCCCCTCCCCGATGATCATGAACACTAGCCGGCCATATATTGCCGGCTAGTGTTCATGATCACGGTTTCTCGTATGTGCCGGGGGATCAGAGCTGGCCGGCGGCCTTGAGGTCCAGGTAGGCATCGGCGAGCGCGGGTGGTAGCTCACCCGGTGCGGCATCGACCACGTGCGCGCCTCGCTGCCGGAGGAGATCGGCCACCTGGTCGCGGCCCTGCCGGTCGTGCTCCGCGGCGGCGGCCCGGTAGACCGCCGACGCATTCTCCCGAGCGGCCGCCATCTCCGCCAAGCGTGGATCGGCAACCGATGCGACGAGAACGGTGTGCCGTTGCGTCAGCCCATTCACCAGGGGAAGCAGCCCTTGCTCCACGGTGCCCGAGTCGATGCCGGTGATCAGTACCACGAGCGCGTGCCGCCCGGCCCGCGCTCGTATCTCGGCGGCAAGCCCGCGATGGTCGGTTTCGAGCAGTTCGGGCTCCACGGTGGCCAGGGCGTTGACCATGCGAGGCAGGATCTCGGTGGCTGCAGGACGCTCGACTGCCGCGCGGACGCGGCGGTCGTAGGCGAGCAACTCGACGCGGTCGCCGGCCCGTGCGGCCACGGTGCCCAGTAGCAGGGCGGCGTCCATCGCGGCGTCGAGCCGGGGCGCGTCGCCCACGCGCGCGGCGGACGTGCGGCCGGTGTCGAGGACGACGAGGACGTGCCGGTCGCGTTCCGGGCGCCAGGTCCGGACCACGACGTCGCCGCGCCGTGCCGTGGCGCGCCAGTCGATGGATCGGGTGTCGTCCCCCACGACGTACTCCCGCAGCGAGTCGAATTCGGTGCCGGCGCCCCGGGTGAGCACGGCCGAACGCCCGTCCAGTTCGCGCAGCCGCGCCAGCCTGGCGGGCAGGTGCCGGCGTGCGTGAAATGGCGGCAACACTCGCACCGTCCATGCCGCGGCATGGGAGGCTTGCCGCCCGGCCAGGCCGAGCGGGCCCATGCTGCGGACGGTGACGCGGTCGGCGGTTCGATCGCCGCGACGGGTGGGGTGCAGACGGACATCGAATGCGTGCCATCCGCCCGCCGGGGCGTCCACGCGGAACCGGTCGGTAGCTACCCCCGCGGACGGAGGCCACGCGTCCCGGAGCAATCCTCGCACCCGGCGCCGGCCGTGGTTGTGCATGGTCAACGTGACCGTCGCCGTTTCGCCAAGGCGAACCGTGGTGTCGCCGGACCGGTCGAACGAGAGTTGCCGCACCGCCCCGGCCAGAGCCGTGTCGATCAGGCCCAAAACCAAGATGAGCCAGGTCGCGAGCAGCACGCCGATAGCCGACGGCGCTACCGTCGCGACGGCGACGGCGGCGAGCACGGCGACGAGGGCTAGCCGTCCGGACAGGACCATCAGCGCGGCACCGGCACGGTCGCGAGGATCGACTCGAGTACGGAATCGGTCGCCACGCCTTCCATCTCCGCCTCGGGACGCAGCGCCATCCGATGCCGGAGTGTCGGTCCGGCAAGCGCCTTGACGTCGTCGGGCGTCACGAACTCGCGGCCGGACAGCCACGCCCAGGCCCGCGCCGTGGTCAAGAGCGCAGTGGCGCCCCGCGGCGAGACGCCGAGCTGCACGGACGGCGAGGAGCGAGTGGCCTGGCAGACATCGACGATGTAGCCGATGACCTCCGGTGAGATGCGCACGGATTGGATGGCGGCCCGCCCGGCCGTGAGATCGGCAGGACTCGCCACCTGTTCGACGCCCGCAGCCGCCAGGTCGCCCGGGTCGAAACCGTCCGCATGGCGCTGCAGGATGGTGATCTCGTCATCTCGTTCCGGCACGGTGACGGTGAGCTTGAGCAGGAAGCGGTCCAGTTGTGCTTCCGGTAGCGGATAGGTGCCCTCGTACTCGACCGGATTCTGGGTCGCGGCGACGACGAACGGCTCGGGAAGTGGGCGCGGTTTGCCCTCCACCGAGACCTGACGTTCTTGCATCGCCTCGAGCAGGGCCGATTGCGTCTTCGGTGGGGTCCGGTTGATCTCGTCGGCCAGCAGCAGGTTGGTGAACACCGGCCCGGGTGAGAACGAGAATTCGGCCGTGCGTGCGTCGTACACGAGGGAACCGGTGACGTCGCCCGGCATCAGGTCCGGTGTGAACTGCACGCGCTTGGAATCGACCTCGAGCCCGGCCCCGAAGGCCCGGATGAGCAGGGTCTTCGCAACACCGGGGACACCTTCGAGCAGGACGTGCCCGCGGCACAGCAAAGCGATGACCATGCCGCTGACGACCGGGTCCTGGCCGACGACAGCCTTGGCGACCTCCTCCCGGAGCGCGCTGAGTGCGGAACGGGCCTGCTCGGCCTTTTCTGTCACGATGTAATGACCTCCTGTTCGAGTTCGTCCAGTGCGTTCGCCAGGCGGACCAGGCCCGCGTCGTCGGTGGGTTCGGGACCGGCGAGCAGGGTGGTGACGGTCTCGGGTTCGCGCTCCGTGCGCGCGCTCACCGCTTCGATCAGGGCTTCGGCGGGCGCGGTGAGCGGGACAGACAGCCTGGACCGCAGGCGACGCGCCGTGGCGTTGCGAAGAATCGAGGCCGCGTGCCCGCGCGAACCCCCGCGGGCGTACAGGCGGGCCCGGCCTTCGGTGGTTTCCGCCGCACGCACCACGACCGGAAGCGGCTCGGTCACGACCCGGCCCAATCGCCGCGCCCGCCACCAGGCCGCGACGCCAACGGCGATGGCCAGCTGCCAGGCGGCGGGAACGACCCAGCCGGGCATCAGATCGGCGAGATCCCGTGCCTCGTCCGGCGCACCTTCAGGTGTAGGGCGGTACCAGGTCAGCTCCCCGGTTTGGCCGAGCAGGTTGAGTGCCAGCGCGGCGTTGCCGTTCTCGTCGAGATATCGATTGGTCAGGGGAGCACTGCTGCCGAGTGCGACCAGCCGGGACCCGGTGTGGCTGCTGCCGACGAGCAGCGAGGCGCCGTCATCGGTGGGGTAGCAGGCCGTGGCGTCGTCGGGACCGTGGTAGGTCTCGCCGCCGGTGAGCGCGTCACCGGCGCTGCGCGCGGCGGGAAGCTCGCAGCGGGGGGCGAGGACCTGTTCGGGACTCGAACCGGCGTGTTCGAGGTCTGGCCCGAAATCCTCCACGTTGCTCGCCGTGACCAGGACGATGTCCGCGCCGGTGCCGAGGACGTCGTCGATCTGCTCGGGCAGCAGCATGTCCGGCTCGGTGATCACGATCGTTTCGTCACTGCTGGTAGCGCTCACGGCATCCGCAGTGGTGCGGACGGGGGTGATCGTGAGCCCCTGGTCCTCGAGCAGCCGGGCCAGAGCGCGCGCGCCGCTGACGTTCACTCCCTCCGGATCGAGGTATCCGCGGCTCGTCTGATCCTGCAGAAGGGTGATGACGACGGCGAAGATCACGAGAGCGGCCGTCACGAGAAACGGAAAGCGCCAGCGTCGCCAGTGTTGGCGAGCTGTGGGTGTACGGACCGTACTGACGTCGCCGGCCGTCATCGGGGCACCGCCAGGGCTGGACGGTCACCGCCGCTCGCCACCGGCCGGGCGTGCTGGACCGCAGTGTCGAGCTCGCGCATGCGTGCGTGGTCCTCGCTCGTCGCCGGCTGGTTTCCATAGAGTATCCGATCGAACAGCCGCGCCGCGCTGGTCAGGTCGTCCTCGTACCCGGGTAGCTTCGCGCTGGCGTCACCTGCCACCTCGTCGGCCGTCCTTCCCGCCCGGGTCTCGATCAGCCCACGCTCCTCCATGTCCGTGACGACGGCGCGGAACTGCTCGATGACGGCCGTGGTCCAGTCGCCATCCTGTGCTGCTGCCGCGGCAGCGGCGCGATACTCGTGCGCACTACGGCGGCGCTCGCCGAAAACGGGATGGTCACGGGTACCCCGCCGGCGGGTCAGCGGCCCCGTGCGGAGGATGGCCACGATGGCGACGCCGAGGAGAACGGCGACGAGTAACAGGGCACCGAGTCCACCGGGAATCGTCGCGGACGCACCGTCGATCAGCCGCCCGAAGTGCTCGAACAGCCACTCCAACACGCGGGCGGGCCAGGAGAGGTCACGTTCGTACTCCGGCTGCGACAGTTCCTGCCGGGCAAGTTCCCGGGCTTCCTCACGGTCGATGTCGACGACGGGCCCGGCGAATTCGATCATCGTGAGTTCGATCATCGCGGGCCGAGCGTGTTGCCGTGCTGCCCGTCGTCGGAGCGGTGTGGCAGTTCGACGTCGGCCGCCCGGGCGAGCTCGATGTCCAGTGCCTCGCGGCGGATGCGCTGGTCGACGTAGAGCAGTGCGGTGGCGCCCGCACTGAACGGCGCGGTGATCGTGGCACTCACGATGGATCCCAGCGTGTTCACGACGAGTGCACCGAACGACATCCCGGCCATCGTGAACATGTCGCCATCGCCCAACGTTGCCGGCAGGCTGAACGGGATGGAGACCACCTGAGAGACGATGAACACGATGATCATCACGAGGAGGAGAATGCCGAACACTCGCCACCACGACCTCATGACCAGCCGGCTCGAGCGGCGCAGGGCAGCGATGATGCCGATGGGAACCGGATCGCCGTCGGCGCGGGACGTCGTTTCCAGCATGAGCGCAGGTGTGGCGAGCGCGAACAGCACGAGCAGCCAGATACCGATCAACACGGCGGCGATGAGCCCGAGGGCGAGCATACCCACGGCTGCGGCAGGCGCATCAGTTGCGACCATGGCGACGGCGGCGAGGATGACGACCAGCCCGGGCCCGCTCCAGATCAGCGTGTACAGGATCGTCAACCCGAACAGGCGCAACAGCCGGGGTTTGGTGTGGCCCCACGTATCGGCGAGCGAGAGATTCTCCCCCAGCACGGCCCGCCCGACGACCACGGTGAGCATGCCGGTGAGAAAGACCGTCGCGATCCACGTCACCAGCATGACGATGGCTAACCCGCCGATGGCGGTGCCGAAGAAGTTGAGGAGCTCCTCCTCGGTTACGGCGCGTTGCTGCTCGAGCTCCTCGAGGGTGGCGGCCTCGTCCACGAGCATCCACACGAACGGTATGGCCACCAACTGACTGATGATCGCCACGGCAGCGGACAACCCCAGCATCACTCGTGGGTTGCGCCGGATGGTGGTGACGGCGCCGTCCAGGATCTCGCCAACACCCAGCGGCCGTAATGGGATCACGCCTGGCTTGGCGTCTGGCGGACGCCACGACCAGCCCGAGCCGGAGGTCCAACCGGCTGGCTGACCGGAGGCGCTTGGCCCGCTGCCGCCCTGCCTGCCGCCGGGAGGTTCACCAGCACGTCCGGATCCATGATGGCCACCCGCGGAGGCAGAATCATCCGGAGAGGTCGGGCTGTCCGGTCGCTGCCACCCGTGCCCGCCTTCCGGCTCGCCCCACCCGGACGGACGGTCGTTTCCCGACATCGTTCCTCTCCTTCTTCACCGGCGCGTCTTCGCCGGACACCTGGATCACCCCACGTGGCATTGGCCATCATGGCACTTCGGTGACCAAGTATTCGCAGTTGGGCGTCAGGAGTGTCACCATATGGACTATGAAGGGACGTGTGCTCATCGTCGATGACGACACCGCGTTGGCGGAAATGCTGGGAATCGTGCTGCGCGGGGAGGGATATGAGCACGCCGTCGTGACCAACGGTGACGAGGTGATGCCCACTTTTTGGGAATTCAAACCTGACCTCGTGCTGCTTGATGTCATGCTTCCGGGGCGTGACGGTATCGATCTGTGCAAGGAGATCCGCTCGGAGTCGGGTGTGCCGATCGTGATGCTCACCGCGAAGAGCGACACTGTCGACGTCGTCGTCGGTCTCGAATCCGGCGCGGACGATTACGTCGTCAAGCCGTTCAAGCCCAAGGAGTTGGTGGCGCGCGTGCGCGCGAGATTGCGCCGCACCGACGACCCGAAACCCGAAACCCTGCAGGTCGGTGACATCACCATCGACGTGGCGGGGCATTCGGTCAAGCGCGACGGTGAGCTGATCTCGCTGACTCCCTTGGAGTTCGACCTCTTGGCGTGCCTGGCCCGCCGGCCATGGCAGGTGTTCACCCGGGAAGAGTTGCTGGAGAAGGTCTGGGGGTACCGCCACGCGACCGACACCCGATTGGTGAATGTTCACGTACAACGGCTCCGGTCGAAGATCGAAGAGGATCCGGAACGGCCGGAGATCGTCGTCACCGTCCGTGGCGTCGGCTACAAGGCGGGGACAGGTTAATTAGATGGCCGCGGCGCTCATGCGTCCATGGCACGCGGTGCGGCGGGTCTGGCAGCGTTCCATCCAGCTCCGGGTCATCTCGGCGACGCTCGCGCTTTCGCTGGTCGTAGCCATCCTGCTCGGTGCCACTCTGATGCGCCAGATCACCGACGGGCTCCTGCGTGCCCAGGCAGACTCGGCGGTGGCCGAAGCGTCGGCCGGAATCGACTCCGCGCAGGAACTGCTCGATCATGCGACGGATGACGGCACCGGTTCGTGGGTGCCGATGCTCCGCCAGATCGCGGAAGACTCGGCGGGCCGAGGCAGCGGGAACGGCACGGACGCGTTGTACGAGATCGTTCTCCTCGGGCCGGGTGAGAACCCGGTGACGTTCGCGTCCGAGGCGATCGAGCTCGAATGGGTTCCCGAGATCATCCCGCAGGAACTGCGGGAGCACGTGACCGGCGAGGCACGCGTCTTTCACACGTACACGGCGATCCCGGGCGAGAACGGTTCGCTCGACAACCAGGACGGTTCGCTGCCCGTCTTGGCGGTAGGCGGGCAGGTCACCGATCCGTCTGGCGCCCAGTACGAGATGTACTACCTGTTTCCGCTCACCGAAGAGCAAGAGACGATCGGCCTGGTACGCACCGCGTTGATCACGGCCGGGCTGCTCCTGGTGCTCCTGCTCGGCGCGCTGGCGTGGCTCGTCACACGGCAAGTCGTCACCCCGGTCCGGATGGCGGCCCGAATCGCCGAACGGTTCTCGGCGGGCAAGTTGTCCGAACGGATGGCCGTTCGCGGTAGCGACGATCTCGCGCTGCTGGCGACGAGCTTCAACCAGATGGCGGCCAGCCTCCAGCATCAGATCGGTCAACTAGAAGAGCTCTCCCGCGTGCAGCAGCGATTCGTCTCGGACGTCTCGCACGAGCTACGTACCCCGTTGACGACGGTGCGCATGGCCGCGGACGTGTTGTACGAGTCGAAGGACGAATACGACCCCGTGGTGCGCCGCTCGGCCGAACTGTTGCAGGCACAGCTGGACCGGTTCGAAGCGCTGCTCAATGATCTGCTTGAGATCAGCAGGTTCGACGCCGGCGCTGCCATTCTCAATGCCGGACGGCACGATATGCGTGACCTCGTGCACTCGGTGGTCGACGGTGCCCAGCCGTTGGCGGAGCGCAAGGGCAGCCAGATCATCGTCGACGTCCCCACGTATCCGTGCGTCGTGGAGATCGATGCGCGCAGGATTGAGCGGATCGTACGCAATCTGGTGGCCAACGGAATCGAACACGGCGAGGGCCGCGATGTCGTCGTGCGCATGGCCGCCGACGACGACGCGGTGTCCGTGGCGATCCGCGACTATGGAGTCGGCCTCAAGCCCGGAGAATCGTCGCTGGTGTTCCACCGTTTCTGGCGTGCCGACCGCGCGCGTGCGCGAACAACCGGTGGTACCGGTCTCGGCTTGGCGATCGCCCTCGAGGATGCGCGTCTCCACGGCGGGTGGTTGCAGGCTTGGGGGGAGCCCGGAGAGGGCTCTCAGTTCCGGCTCACCCTTCCGCGCAGGGCGGGTGCAGACATCACGTCGGCGCCGTTGGCGCTCGTGCCCGAGGATGCCCGGGGGCGCGCGCTCGAGGCTGCGAATGTGGGTGCCCCGTATCGCCAGCTCCCTCAGCTTCCACCAGCGGAATCGCCAGCGCAGGACGAGCCCGATGTCGTCGCGGGAGAAGCAGGGGAGACCACGCCGGTGTCTTCCGCGGACGGTGAATCGGCGGGAGACACGGCGGCGAACACCGAGAATGCACCGGAAGGTGCCCCGGGCACCGACCCCGACGTTTCCTCGCGTGGTGACGCGAGCACTGATGCGAGCACCGTCTCGGGTGAGGCATCCCAGGAGTCAACAGGGGAGGAGCCGGCCGACGAGGCCGCGGGGGATGATCCCCAGGACGGCGGATCTGGAACCGACAGGTCGGCGGAGGTGACACGTGGGTAGCAAGAGTGGAGCGGCGCTGCTCCTGGCGATCGGCCTGCTGAGCGCCGGATGCACGCAGATCCCCACGTCCGGCCCGGTCGTCTCGGGCGATCCGGTTCGGGCCCAAAACCAGCCTCCCTACGTCGCGTTCGGTGCGGCAGCACCTCAAGAGGGAGAAGACGTCACCGGTATCGTCGACGGTTTCGTCGACGCCATGAGTGCCTACCATCCGGGATACGAGACGGCGAAGATGTTCCTCACGCCGGAGGCGGCGTCTACCTGGGAGCCGACGGCGCAGATCATTGTGCACCAGGGCACTCGCCCGAGCATCGAGCTGGTCGACGACGATCGAGTCCAGCTCAGCGTGACCGTCGCGGGAACCGTCATGCCCGACGGCTCGTACGTGACCACGGACGCCGACACCACCCGTACGTTCGAGCTGTCGATGGAACGCGTGGAGGGCGAGTGGCGGATTGCCGAGCCGCCGGATGGCACGATCATCTCGGAGGAGAATTTCGCCCGTGAGTTCGAAGCGCACGACCTGTGTTTCTTCGACCCCGCGTTCGAGTTGTTCGTGCCCGATCCGGTCTACGTTCCGAAGAATGGCCAGCCCGCCACGCTCCTGGCGCAGATGTTGCTCGACGGACCGTCCGAGTGGGTGGGGCCGGCGGTGAGCACCGCTTTTCCCGAATCGACCACGTTGAGCGTGTCCAGCGTTCCGGTCGAGAACAGAACCGCCACGGTCGAGCTGTCCGAAGAGGCCCAGGAAACCCAGCCAGAGGAGCGAGAGCTGATGGCTGCACAACTGGGTTGCACGCTCGGTGGAATGCCCGAGGTGGGCCGGGTGGCGATGTATTCGGACGGCATCTCCCTGCTCGGACAGGGCGCTCCGCCTGTGGGAGCGGACGATTACGAGCGTTACGACTCCGAGCGCATACCGGCGGCGGGCTCGCTGTATGCGATGCGCGACTCGGGGATGGTGGTCATGCACGACGATGGTTCGGCGGACCCGGTACCGGGCCCGCTCGGCGGTGCCACCGATGTCAACGAGGTGGCAGTGGACGCGAGCGGTAGCCATGCCGCAGCCGTTGCCGCCGGACGCACCCAGCTGCAGATCGCGGAACTCGGTGAGGGCGACGTGCGAGACACGGTCCTCGAGGGCGTGGAGCTCGCCTCGCCGGTGTGGGATCGGCAGAACCTGATCTGGGCCGTGGACCGTTCCGAAGGGCGTGGCGAGCTGGTTGCCGTGGACCGAGAGGGTGCCCCGGTACAGGTGCAAGCTCCCGAGCTCCAAGAGCTCGACATCTCGCGCTTTGCGATATCACCCGAGGGTAGCCGGATGGTGCTGGTGGCCGATGGCCGTGCCTACGTGGCTCTGGTCGTTCGCGATGGTGCCGAACCGAACTTCGTGTCGGTCGAACGCCTTCGACCCGTCGGCCCGGCTTACCAGGCCCTGGATGTGGGTTGGTCCGGTGCGGGTGAGATCGCCGTGCTGGCACAGAACGACGAGGGAGAACTGCCGGAGGTGCTCATCCTGGACATCTTCGGCGCGGTGCAGGCAGAGCGCGGCGCCGTTCCGGGAGCTGTCTCCCTGGCGACGGGACCCGACCAGCCACACATGGTGAGCACCGAGGACGGCGCACTCTACGAGCACGAGAGCAGGACGCGCTGGATCAATGTCGCCGATGGCTGGTCACCGACGTATCCGTGATCCGGGAACATCCGGGAATGGTGGGTGGATGGGTATGCGTGATCGGCTGGTGGCGCTCGCGGCTGCTGGCAGTGACCTGCTGTTCGGCACCGAGTGTGCGGGATGCGGATCGGAGGGTGTCACGATCTGCGCCGATTGCCGGGACGAGCTGATCGGGCCCGCGACGCTGCGTGAGCTGGCGGGCGACGGCGACGTGCCGGTCACTGCGGCGGCCGCCTATTCGGGGGTGGCGGGCTCGGTGATTATCGAGCACAAGGAACGCGGCCGGCTCGCATTGAGCCGGCCGCTCGGTGAGGCGCTGAGTGTCGCGATCACCGCATCGCTGGAAGCCCATGGCTGCGATCACGGTCCCGGCCATCGTCCCGGCGGTGCTCCCGGCCCGGCCGGACACGAGGTGGTCTTGGTGCCGGTTCCGTCCCGTCGCCGTACCGTGCGCGCACGCGGCCATGATCCGGTGTTGCGCGTTGCCCGGCGCGCGGCGTCGATCTTGCGACGGGCAGGCGTCGACGCCGCGGTGATACCCGCGCTGCGCCACGTTTCCCGAGTGGCCGATCAGGCGGGCCTGGGACGCGTGGCGCGAGAGCACAATGTCCACGGTTCTATGACCATGCGACGCTCGGCGCACCGGCTGCTGCTCGGGCGATGCATCGTGCTCGTCGACGACGTCGTCACGACCGGGGCCACGCTACGGGAATGCGCCCGGGTGATGTGTGCGCATGGAGCACCAGCCTGTAGCGCATCCGTCATTGCGGTAGCAGCATGACGAACTTTCGAATTTGGCGTGTATTCCAGGCAACGAAAGGCTAACGTTTGTACATGGCACCCGCTGTTCGTACCCGCATTGATCGGGGCGTCCGGGTCGCTGGCCCGGCTCGCGGGTGTTCCCTCGACTGTCTACCCGCATGGGGAGGTTCCGAGTGGATATCGTCGTCAAGGGCCGTCGCATCGAGGTGCCAGAGCGCTTCCGTGAGCACGTGTCCCAGAAGGTCTCCAAGTTACTGAAATACGACCAAAAGCTCATTCGGGTGGAGGTCGAACTCTCCAAGGAGCGCAATCCCCGGCAGGCTGACCACAGCGATCGTATCGAGATCACGGCTCATTCGAAGGGTCCGGTCATCCGGGCCGAGGCGGCCGCGACGGAGAAGTACGCGGCATTTGACATGGCCCTGGAGAAGTTGACGGCCCGGATGCGCAAGGCCGCTGATCGCCGCCGAGTTCATCGCGGAACCCGCACGCCCCTCTCGGTCGCCGCAGCCACGGCACCGATGGACGGCCATCTGATCGACGCCGGGGCAACTCTCGTGCCGGGGCCGACGGATTCGGCCGACGGTGCATCACCTGACCAGGTCACAGCCGTACCAGAGCAGCAGGCGTCCACGCAGACCGAGCAGTTCGGCCAGGACGCGTGGCCGGAGTCGGATGCTTCGCCGAGCTCGGCGGTGGACGCCGACGACGACGCCGATGTCTACGTCGAACGTAACGGGCCGATGGTCGTGCGTGAGAAGACTCACAAGGCGAATCCGATGACGCGGGACCAGGCCCTGTACGAGATGGAGCTCGTCGGTCACGATTTCTATCTCTTCGTCGATGCCACGACGAAAATGCCCAGTGTCGTCTACCGTCGGCACGGTTATGACTACGGCGTGATCCGCCTGGACGTCTAGAAGAACGACTCGTCTGCGTCGTACCTGGCGTATCCTGCGGAGATCATGGGCGCTGTGAAGCGCTGGAGTTGTCGGTCGGGACTGCTAGCGTCTCGCGCATGGCTCGACCAAGCACGCTCTCTCGCAGCATGGCACGCCGGATCGCGCTCGCCGCGCAGGGGTTCGCCGATCCACGCCCTGTCCGGCCGGATCGCCGGACGCTGCGGCGCGTGTTCGAGCGGGTTGCGGTCGTCCAGATCGATTCGGTGAACGTGCTCTCGCGGTCGCAGTACCTGCCGATCTTCAGCCGGTTAGGTCCGTATCCGCGGGACATGCTCGATCGTGCGGCCGCACGAGCGCCGCGGTTGTTGTTCGAGTACTGGGCGCACGAGGCATCGCTGGTGCCGGTCCACCTGCATCCGTACCTGCGCTGGCGGATGGCGGGAGCGGGCGAGTCGGCGTGGGGAGGGATGCGCCGCGTGGCGCATCGGCAGCCAGAACTGGTGTCGTGGGTTCGTGACGAGGTCAAGCGCCTCGGGCCGGTGACGGCTAGCGAGATCGAGGAGGACGCTCCGCGGCGCAAGGACAACTGGGGCTGGAACTGGTCGGATGTGAAGTCCGCTCTGGAGTTCTTGTTCTGGGCCGGTGAGGTGACGGCGGCGGGGCGTAATGCCTCGTTCGCCCGGCTCTACGATCTGCCTGAACGGGTCCTCCCACCCGAGGTGCTCGCCACTCCCACCCCGTCGCCTGCCGAGGCCTATCGTGAGCTGATTCGTGTGGCGGCCCGATCTCACGGTATCGGTACGGAGCAGTGCCTGCGGGATTACTTCCGGCTGCCCGCGCAGCACAGCCGCAACGCCGTGAACGAGCTCGTCGAAGAAGGGGAGCTGCTGCCGGTCGAGGTCGAGGGCTGGAACCGTCGGGCGTACCTGTACAGCGATGCCCGGGTGCCACGCCGGGTCCAGGCCAGGGCATTGCTCAGCCCGTTCGATTCGGTGGTGTGGGAGCGCTCGCGTGCGCAGGCATTGTTCGACTTTCACTACCGGATAGAGATCTACGTGCCCAAGGCGAAACGGGTGTACGGCTATTACGTCTTGCCGTTCTTGCTGGGAGACCGCCTCGTCGCGCGGGTCGATCTCAAGGCAGATCGGCAGGCCGGCATACTGCGCGTTCAAGCTGCCTGGGCAGAAGCCGATGCCCCGGTGGAGACGCCGGATGAGCTTGCCACAGAGCTCGCGTCCATGGCCACGTGGCTCGGGCTGGCCGGTGTCGAGGTGAGCAGTCGGGGCGACCTCGCCCCGGCGCTGCAGGCGGCGATCCGCGCCGGAACCTGACGGCGTGGGTCGCTGGGCATGCCTGGTTACGGGCTCGACGGCCGTGGTCACCGGCGAATCATGCGAACTCCTCGGGAAGGAGGTCGTAGCGGTATTGGGCGGCGAACGTACCGTCGGATAGCTCGAAGGTGGCACGCTCGGTTCCGCAGTGCCGGAAACCGATCCGCTCGATGACCTTGCGCGAGCCTTCGTTGCCCTCGGCGTGCTCGATGACCAGCCGGCGCAAGCCGAGCCCTCCGTCGTCGGCGGAGATGAACGCGTGCCGGACCATCAGCCGTGCCGCTTCCGAGGCAACGCCGCTGCCTCGGGCCGCAGGATGGACGAGGTAGCCGAGTTCCCCTTGATCTCGCCGCGGCTGGGGTAGGCGTATGGAGAACGATCCGATCGCACGCCCGTCGTCCGGAGAGGCCGCGGCCCAGGTGACAGCGTGACCGGATGCGGCCTCCTCGGCTGCCCTGTGGATGAATTGGACCGCGTCGTCGCGGGTGTACGGCCGGGGAAGGCTGTTGAGCCACCGTAGCGTTTCGGGATCGCGGCACGCCTCGGCCAGCGCATCGGCGTCGGTCTCCTCGTACGGACGCAAGACGACTCGTGAACCGCGGAGTACGGGAACGTCCAGCCACCGCGAGGCGGGAACCATGGGGTCTCCGGCACACAATGTGGCGACCCAGGCGTCGCGCCGCGCGCCGCGCTGGGCGGCGCCGCCGCGCACGTACCCTTCGTGCCGGAAACCCGTTGACCAGGCAACTCTTCGTGATGCCCAATTCCCGACGTATGCCCACCACGTCAGGTGAGTGACCCCGAGCGCCGCATCGCTGAACACCCGATCGGCGACCAGGCGCACCGCGTGGGAGCAGAGTCCCCGGCCGCGCGCGTCCGGCGCGAGCCAGAAGCCGATGTCGCCCAGGCCGTCGCCGGTGAGACCGACACCGATCATGCCGATGACGCGCGCATCGGCAGGATCGCGGATCGCCCACGTGAGACTCCGCCCGGAGGCCCATCCGTCTCGCTGCTGACGGACGAAGTCCTCGGCGTGCTGGCGCGTATAGGGCGACGGCACGGTCGTCCACCGGGTGATCTCCGGATCCTGGCAGAGCGTGGCCAGCTGATCGATATCGCTCTCGGACGGCGCGGAGAGGCGGACGCGCTCGCTGGTGAGATCGAACGGTTCCATTGCGGGTATCCTGCAAACGTATCGCATGGCAGGCAATGGATTTTCGGTGCTCTCGGTGATGCCGGTGAGCTTGCTGGTGCTCGCGCGGGCACGGTCGCATTATTAACTGTCCGATGGGTTGCCACGTACCATTGTCTGAGATGCCATGGGGACGTGTTCCCGCCCTGAACCGCATACCCGTCCGTCTAGGAGATGACCCGCGTGCCCGTTCTGCTCGACAAGATCCTCCGCGCTGGGGAAGGAAAGATCCTCAAGCGTCTGGACACGATCGTCAAACAGGTCAACAGCATCGAGGAGGACTTCGTCGATCTCTCCGACGACGAGCTGCGGGAGATGACAGACGAGTTCCGCAAGCGATACGAGGAGGGGGAGACACTTGACGATCTCCTCCCCGAAGCCTTCGCCACCGTCCGGGAGACGGCCAAGCGAGCCCTCGGCCAGCGACACTTCGACGTTCAGATCATGGGCGGCGCGGCGATGCACCTCGGCAACATCGCCGAGATGAAAACCGGCGAGGGAAAGACGCTGGTCGCCACCCTGCCGGCATATCTCAACGCGCTGGCCGGCAAGGGCGTGCACATCGTGACGGTCAATGATTACCTGGCCAGGCGCGATGCCGAGTGGATGGGCCGCATCTACCGGTTCCTCGGGCTTGAGGTCGGCGTGATCGTCAACGGGCTCTCCTCGGCGGAACGGCGCAAGCAGTACGCCGCCGACATCACCTATGGCACCAACAACGAGTTCGGCTTCGACTACCTGCGGGACAACATGGCGCAGCGGATGGAGGACATGGTCCAGCGTGACCATTTCTTCGCCATCGTGGATGAGGTGGACTCGATCCTCATCGACGAGGCCCGCACGCCGTTGATCATTTCGGGTCCGGCTGATCAGCCCACCAAGTGGTACCGGGAGTTCACGAAGATCGCCGAGCGGCTGACCCGGGACACCGACTACGAGGTCGACGAGAAGAAACGCACCGTCGGTGTTCTTGAGCCTGGTATCGAACGGGTCGAGGACTGGTTGGGCATCGACAACCTCTACGAGAGCGCCAACACCCCGCTCATCCAGTTCCTCAACAACTCCTTGAAGGCCAAGGAGCTGTACCGGCGGGACAAGGAGTACGTGGTCGTCGATGGCAGCGTCATGATCGTCGACGAGCACACGGGCCGGGTCCTGGGCGGCCGTCGCTACAACGAGGGCATGCACCAAGCCATCGAGGCCAAGGAAGGGGTGGAGATCAAGCAGGAGAACCAGACCCTGGCGTCGATCACCCTGCAGAACTTCTTCCGCCTCTACGACAAACTCGCGGGCATGACCGGTACGGCGATGACCGAGGCGAGCGAGTTCGACAAGATCTACAACCTCGGTGTCGTCCCCATTCCGACCAATCGCCCCATGATCCGTATCGACTCCGACGATCTCATCTACCGCACCGAGGACGCGAAGTTCAATGCGGTGGTCGAGGACATCGTGGAACGGCACCGACGGGGCCAGCCGATCCTGGTCGGAACCACCAGCGTGGAGAAGTCCGAGCGGCTGTCGCAGTTGCTGCGCAAGCATGGCGTGCCGCACGAGGTGCTCAACGCGAAAAACCATGATCGTGAGGCCGCGATCATCGCGCAGGCCGGGCGCCGGGGAGCCGTCACGGTGGCGACGAACATGGCCGGTCGCGGCACGGACATCATGCTCGGCGGGAACCACGAATTCATGGCCGCTGCCGAGCTCAAGCAACGCGGCCTGGATCCGGTGGAGAATCCAGAGGAGTACGCGGCCGCCGAGGAAGCCGTGCTCGAGAAGTACGAGGCGCAGGTGGCGGCCGAGCGTGACGAGGTCCGCCAGGTCGGTGGTCTCTATGTCCTGGGTACGGAACGCCACGAATCCCGCCGGATCGACAATCAGCTGCGTGGCCGTTCTGGCCGCCAGGGAGATCCTGGTGAATCGCGCTTCTACCTGTCGTTGCAGGACGATCTCATGCGGCTCTTCAAGGCCGACTGGGTCGAGACGATCATGCGCACGCTCAACCAGCCGGAAGACGTCCCCATCGAACACAAGCGAGTGAGCGGTGCGGTCAAGAATGCGCAGGCACAGCGCGAGGCGCAGAGCTTCGAGGCACGCAAGGACGTGCTCAAGTACGACGACGTCCTCAACCGCCAGCGCCAGGTCATCTACGAAGAACGCCGGCGCGTTCTGGAAGGTGAGGACCTGCACGAACAGGTGACGGCGATGCTCGACGACGTCGTGACAGCTTACGTTCGCGGTGCGACGAACGACGGCTTCCCGGAGACCTGGGATCTCGATGAACTGTGGCGAGCGCTGAAGACGCTGTACCCGGTCTCGCTCGACGCCGAGAAGGTCATCGCGGATGCCGGTGGACGGGAGCGGCTGTCGGCGAGCACGCTGACCAAGGAGCTCGTCGAGGACGCACGCGCCGCCTACGCGGCACGCGAGGCGGAGCTGGGTTCCGAGGTGATGCGCGAACTTGAACGTCGGGTCCTGCTGACGGTGATCGACCGCAAGTGGCGCGAGCACCTCTACGAGATGGATTATCTGCGTGAGGGCATCGGCCTGCGTGCGTTCGCACAGAAGCAACCGTTGGTCGAGTACCAGCGTGAGGGTTTCGACCTGTTCACCACCATGATGGACGGGATCAAGGAAGAATCCGTGGGCTTGTTGTTCAACCTGGAAGTCCAGGTGCGAAAGCCCGAATCCGAGGATGCGGAGGCTGCCGAGGCGGGAGAGCGTTCCGCTCCGGTGGTCGAGGCCGAAGGGCTCACTCCGGCGCGCCGTCCGGCGCAGTTGCAATACACCGCGCCGACGGTCGACGGCGAGGGCGGTGTACAGCGCAACGTCGTCGCTTCTGGACCCGGGGGAGCGCGCGGCGCCCACGCCGCGTCCAACGGTGACGACGATGATGAGAGCCGGTTCGAGGGGGTCGCCCGCAACTCCTTGTGCCCGTGTGGATCGGGGAAGAAGTTCAAGCGTTGCCACGGTGACCCGAAGCAGCGAGCAGCCATGTCGTGAATGGCCCGTTGACCCGGAATTTGCTCCGCTGTATTCCGTCTGTCAGACATATTCGTTATGGTGCCGTCATGCCGATTTGATCATCGGAGGGCGGCGTCATGGGTATCACTCGGTATGGGTCCGCGTTTCGGCCAGGCCGATCGGGTAGTCGACGGCATAACCGCCGGACGCAGGTGAGAACGCTGGCGTCCATGCTCGGGGCGCTGGCGCTGCTGATCACGGTGGCGGGTCCGGTCGCCTCGGAACCCGTCACCGCGGTGCGGCCCGGTGAGGTGTCCTCCGGCGAGTCGGCCGCAACCGAGGCGGCGACCCTCGCACCATCGTCTCGGGGTGAGATCGACCCGCCACGGGTGCGTATCCGGAGAAACCCACCGGCGGGAGTCGTGTCGTTGGGAGACTCGTACTCGTCCGGGCTCGGTGTGGGCGAGTACGACGACGACTGCGACCGCACGCCCCAGGCGTGGGGAATGCTCATCTTCTCCGACGAGATCGCGCCATCGGACCGGCAGCTGCTGGCGTGCTCTGGCGCCACGATTTCTGATGTCTACGATCAGCTCGACGATCTCGAAGGCGGCGATGGTCCGGGCGAGCGGCTGATCACGTTGACCGTTGGCGGAAACGACATCGGGTTCGCCGGTGAATTGGCGCGCTGTTTCGTTCCGCTGGTGGGATGCGCCAGCCGTGAGGACGTCCTCGCGGATCGCATCGATGCCCTGGTCGAGCCCTTGAGGCAGCTGTATCTGGACGTGCAGGATGCGGCGCCGGCCGACACCCTCATCGTGGGTGGCTATCCGCTGCTGGTGCCCGATCCCGATGTCCGCAGCCGTTGCCGCGCGCTGACTCCGCTGCTGAGCACCGAAGAACGCCAAATGATCAGGCGTCTCGGCGGTGCGCTGAACGAGGCGATTGAGGAGGCGGCGACGGCGGCCGGCGTCCAATCGGCCGGCTCGCAGCTCGAGGAGACGTTCGACGGCCACGAGGCATGTGCTAACGAGCCGGGCGACTGGCTCCATGGTTTGAAGCTGAGCTGGCCGGCATCGGCCGACGAAGCAGCTGCGCTGGAGGCGGAGCTGTCGGCCGATCTGGAAGAAGATCGCGAAGCTGAGCTGCGTTGGAGTGTGGTCGGTACGTTCGTGCGGGATTCCTTCCACCCGACGGTCGAAGGGCAGTTCGGTTATGCCGAGGCGTTCACCCGGGTGTGGTCGCAGCCACACTGACGGGTCCGGATGATGCGTGGCAGCCGAACTGGTGTGTCGGTGTGTCACACCAGTTCGGCTGCCGCGCACAACCAGTGGTCGGTATCGCGGGATTCCAGCCGAACGGCCAGGGCACGAGCCCGGGTTCCGGTCTGGATGACAGCGCTGGCTTCGACGACGTCGGCACGGACCATGCAGAGCCGGACGGTGCGTACCGTGGGCGCCGCGCCCGGTCCGACGGTCCGCCGCCTGACCGCGCGCTGTACGAGGTCGCCATAGACGTCGGCGGTCGTCCATCGTGCGAGTTGCTGAACGGGGCGTTGACCATACAGGGTCTCTACGACCGCTTGCGCGATCATGGCGCACCAGCGCCGCGGCTCGGGTAGCCCGGGGGCGACGTCGTCGTCGGCGAGGCGGTTGTCCTGCCCGGGACGTCCTCCGGGCCGGGGTATCGACGGTATGCCACCGGAGGTGGTGATGGACAAGGCGAGCTCGTGCTGGATAGTGATGTCAGATGACTGGCGCCGGGCTCGCAGTTCGTCCGGCGAAGGTGGTGGGTACCCGGACTCGTCGTCATATGGCGGTTCCGTGACCGGGGCACACGTGCGTCGCCAGCGCGTGGTGGCTGTGGAAGGTCCCGACATGGTGAGTTGGCTCCTTGTCAGATATGTCCGGGCGGCACGAGCCGCTGACCGGGGTGGATCAGGTCCGGATCGGCGCCGATGACGGCTCGGTTGGCGGCGTGCCAGCGGGGCCACTCGCGGGCGACATCCGAGGGGGTCGCCTCGGGGCCGATGTGTTCGTCGACGATGTCCCAGAGCGTGTCGCCGGGCCTGACCGGGACGGGTTCTGGCGTATCGCGGGGCTTGTCCGGCCGGTCCTGCTCGGCCGCAGGTGGCGGGGAAACGGCTGGGCGTCCGACGTCCGGCAACGGTGATGGTGGCGAGGAGCCGCCCGTGCAGGCCGTCATGGCCGGCGGTGCGGCTACGAGTACCGGTGTCGCGTGGGCGGTGCTGATGGCACCGGATGCTGCGACGGTGGCGAGTCCGAGCGAGGCGTGCAGCAGGCGCCGCGTGGCCGCGGGTGTGATCGATCGTTGCGCGCGTGCCGCGACGTGTCCCAGCCAGCCCGGGACCGCGGCGAGCACCGCCATTGTCACGCAGACGGTGACCCAGCCGCTCAGTGCCCACGCTCCGAGTGCTGCAGCCGTGCCGACGAGCTCGTCGAAGGTGGCCGAGCCAGAGTGCGTGGCCGCGAGGGATCGTCCGGCGAGCCATGAGAGCAGCCCGAAGGCCGAGCCCGCGCTGGCCAGTACGGCCGCTGATCGCGGCACCGCAGAGGCGGTCCGTGTGGTGGCGCGACGTGCCGGTGGGCACGGCATGTGAGATACGTGCTGGAGGTTCATAGGTACCACTCGAAGATGTCATTACCATTCGTTTACTTCTGTTTGTATGTGTATACCTGGCAATTACATCTGTCAAGTGCGAGATGACTGCCAAGGCCGCGACACACTGCCGGACGGTGTCGGGTGTCGCGGCCGGCAATGTGCCCGGTGCGGAACGTTCGGGAAATGCCCTCACGGCGAGTCACGGGTGAGGTAGGTTCGAGCGATGCGCTGGGAGCGCCTGTTCGCCGATGCCGTGGCCCAACTGGATGCCGCTACCCGTCTGGAGCTGGAGGACGAGATCGCGGTGCGCACTCGGGCCGAACGCAAGAACATCCGCCTGGAGGACCGCTTGCGCGTGGTCGACGGTCAAGCGATCGACGTGCACGTGCTCGGTCCGGAACGGGTCCGGGGCGTGCTGCGTGAGATCGGTCCGGACTGGTTCTTGCTGGCCGAGCAGGGCGGTGCCGAGATACTCGTGCCGACGGCATCGGTACTGGTCATCGGCGGTCTTCGAGAAGGTGCGGCGGCACCTCGGTCGGAGGGGTCGATGGTGGCGATGCTGACCTTCCGGCACGCTCTCACTGTGATCTGCTCGGATCGTTCGCACACCATCGTCAGCGTGGCCGACGGGTCGAGACTGGAGGGCACGGTCGATCGAGTGGGAGCGGACGCATTCGATCTTACGCCGCGTGTTCGCGGCGAGGGCGGGAGGCCGAGTGCGCCATCCGTGGTCGTGCCGTTCGCCGCGGTCGGCATGATGCTTCGGCGCTGACGTCCCGTCGCCGCTCCGTGCAGTCCGACCTATATTCGCCCGCTTGCAGCGATTGTCCGTGATTCGCCGGTATTTCCGCGGTGCTGTCCCTGGCTTCCTATGTTCGCGAGCATTAGCTATTCTTTGCGGATGCTGTTGAGTTCCCTGCCGGGCACCGGCCCGGAAGTATCGGGCGAGCCCGAATCGCCGCGAGGTGTGCGGGCGCGCCGGGTCCGGTGGCGCCATCCCCAACTGATCATCGGTGCGCTCCTCGTCCTGGTGTCTGTGGTCGCCGGTGTGCGCGTGGTCGCCGCCGCGAACGACACCGTGCCCGTGCTGGCAGCAGCACGTGATCTCGGGCCGGGCGAGCCGTTGACGCCGGATCTGGTGCAGGCTGTCGACGTCGCGTTCGATGCCGGGATCGACCGTTACTACACGGGCGAGCTCGGCGACGGGTACGTGACGGTGCACGATCTCGAAGCGGGTGAGCTGCTGTCGCGATCAGCCGTGATGCCCGTCGACGAGATGGAATCGACGCCAGAGGCGCTGCGCTATCTCACCTTGGCCGTTCCCGGAGGGCAGGTACCGGCGGGCCTCACCGCGGGTGACTCTGTCGACGTGTGGGCGATCTCGGTCGAGGATGAAACGGCCGAGAAGCTCGTCTCGGCGGTGACGGTTGTCGAAGCCGACACGGGGGCGGGGCTGGGTATGGGTAGTCAGCACGCCACCGTCGATGTGGCTGTTCGCGCATCGGATGGCGACGAGCTCGACGAGCTGGTGAGCCGGCTCGTCGCGGCGAGCCGGAGCGGCAACGTTTCGTTGTCGCAGCTTCCGTGAGGAGGGGCCATGTCTGGATTCGCAGCGGGTGGCCGCACACACGACGTTCAGGTACTGACCGCGGTGAGTGCCGCCGGGTGGGACGCGCAGCTGGTGAAGACCCTGGAGATCGCTCCAGGCCGGATCGCCGTGGTACGCCGCTGCGTCGACGTCGCCGAGTTGCTGGCGACCGTCGGTGCCGGCATCGGGCAGGCGGTCCTCTTGGGTGAAGACATGCGCCACCTCGACCGCGAGACGGTGAGCAGCCTTCGCCGATCCCGGGTAGGCGTGATCGGGGTGCGCCCGCCCGGCGATACCGGCGTCGACGCGCGATTGTCCCGTCTTGGCGTGCGGCATGTCGTGCCCGTCGACATCGGGCCGAAGGAGCTGGCCGAGACCATCCTGCAGGCGGTCGCGGAGGCCGGCGCGACGACGTCGCCGCAGCAGGGTGACGGGAGGGCGAAGGGGACGGACACCGATGCCACTGTGCGCCCCGATGGTGTGGCGCGGGAGGCTGAAGCAGACGCGGACGCCCTCGCCTTCGTGGAGAGCAGCGGGCAGCGTGGCCGCCTGATCGCCGTGTGGGGGCCATGCGGTTCGCCGGGACGCACGACGCTGGCGGTCAATATCGCGATGGAATCGGCACTGTTGGGCCTGCCGACGATGCTCGCCGACGCGGACACCTATGGCGCGTCGATCGCGCAAGTGCTGGGCCTGCTCGACGAGGCTCCGGGCCTTGCCGGCGCGGCGCGGCTGGCCAACGATGGCGCACTCGACGCGATCTCGCTTGCCCGCCATGCCCGCTGGGTCGCGCCTGCACTGCATGTCTTGACCGGAATCCCGCGCGCCGTCCGGTGGCCGGAACTGCGACCCGCGGCGCTCGAGACGGTCTACGACGAGATGCGCTCGGTCGCGGCGACCACCGTGGTGGATTGCGGGTTCTGCGTGGAAGAGGACGAGGCGCTGCGTTTCGACACCGCCGCGCCGCAGCGTAACGGCGCGACACTGGCCACGTTGCAGGCCGCCGACGTCGTCGTGGTGGTCGGTGCCGGCGATCCGGTCGGCCTTGCCCGGTTGGTCAGGGGACTGTCGGACCTCGGCGAAGCCGTCCCGGAAGCCGTCCTCACCGTCGTCGTCAATCGGGTGCGGGGTTCCGTTGCCGGCCCGGATCCCACGAGCCAGATCGGCGACGCCTTGCAGCGCTATGCCGGGATCCGCAATCCCGTGTACGTGCCCGACGATCCCGACGCGTTGGACGCGGCGCTCGCGGGAGGATTGAGCCTGGCCGAAGCTGCTCCCGCGTCCGGAGCCCGGCAGAGCATACAAGCACTGAGCCGAACGCTGCTTGGGTTCGAAGCCCTGGCGCCCAGACGTGGCCTGTTCCGCTTACGTCGGTGAAGGGCACGGTCCGCCCGGTGCCGCCTGTCCCGGGCATCTACAGCGTTTCTGCCGCACAATAGCTACATGACGGATGCGCGCAGGCACAGTAACCCGCCTCGCCGAGGTCTGGTGCTCGGCGGGGGTGGGCCGCTCGGTGCAGCGTGGACCGTGGGGGCGTTGACGGCCATCGAGGAGAGCACCGGAACGGACCTGCGAGATGTCGATCACGTCGTCGGAACGTCGGCCGGAGCGGTGACGGCAGCGCTGCTCGGTGCCGGAGTGAGCGTCCATGATCTTCGCGAGCATCAACGTGGCAACGAGGTCGACGGGCCACTGTCCAGATACCAGTGGGACTACGATTCCGCGACCGGAGGGGCTCGCCCACCGATGCCACGACTGGGTATGGGCTCGCCGCGCATGGTGGCACGTAACGTGACGCGGCTGCGCAAGATGCCGCCGACGGCAGTGTTCTCGGCGTTACTGCCACAAGGGCGCGGCACGTTGCGCAGCGTGAGCGAATTGATCGACACGGTGTACCCGAGCCGGCAGTGGCCGGCCCATCCGAACGTGTGGGTCGTGGCCATGGATTACGAATCGGGCCGCCGGGTCGCTTTCGGGCGTGCGGATGCGCCGGAAACCGACCTGCCGACTGCCGTCATGGCCTCGTGTGCCGTACCGGGATGGTTCGCTCCGGTGCCGATCGGTGGACGTCGCTACGTCGACGGGGGCGCGTGTTCGGCGACGTCCGTAGATCTGCTCGCAGGTCTGGGACTCGACGAGGTGTTCGTTGTCGCTCCGGCCGTGTCGTTCGAGAGCGACCGCCCCCGTGCGGTGCTGCCCCGCCTCGAGCGGACGTGGCGCAAGCGGGTGACCCGCAGGTGCATGCACGAAGTGGGCAAGCTGCACGCGGATGGCGCGCGAGTCACCGTGCTCGCGCCGGGTCCTGCCGATCTCGTGGCGATGGGAGGGAACATGATGGACACCATCCGAAGGCGGCGGGTGCTGGAGACGTCGTTACAGACCTCGGCGGAGGCACTGGGCGCGCGACGGGACGCGGCCTGAAGCAGTGCGCTGAACAGGGCGAGTGCAATTATGCGTCGATCGGTGCGCGTGTGTGCTGGTCAGTGCAAGCGAAACCACGCCTGGAAAGGTCGGGCACGGGGGTTCGCGCAGTCCACGATGGGGTGGATACTTGACATGAGAGGCGTTGCCGATGCGATGAACGGAGCTTGAACCATGCCTGCGAAGTCCGTACCCAGCAGTGGTTTCGACGCCGTGACGAACGTACCTCCGGCCGTCAACGAGCCCGTCTTGTCGTACGCGTCGGGTTCTCCGGAACGTGAGACGCTGCAGAGTGCATTGGCTGAGCTCTCGGCGGTGCGTCACGATCTTCCGTGCGCCATCGGTGGAGATCGCAAGCTCGGTGGTGGCGAAGAGATGCAGGTCGTGCAACCGCATGCGCGCCACAGCGTCCTGGGCACGATGGGAAACGCTACCGCCGATGACGCTCGCGCGGCGATCACCGCGGCGAAGGAGGCCGCGCCGGCCTGGCGAGCGTTGTCTTACGATGACCGCGCCGCGGTGTTCCTCAAGGCGGCCGACCTCGCCTCGGGTCCGTTCCGCCAGCAGCTCAATGCCGCGACCATGCTCGGCCAGTCGAAGACGATCATCCAATCCGAGATCGATGCCGTCTGTGAGCTGGTCGACTTCTGGCGCTTCAACGTCGCATTCGGCCGGCAGATCCTCGAAGAACAGCCCGTCGCGCACAGCCGCGGTGTCTGGAACCGGGTCGATCACCGCCCACTCGAAGGATTCGTCTACGCCATCACGCCGTTCAATTTCACCGCTATCGCGGGCAACCTTCCAACGGCACCCGCGCTGATGGGCAACACGGTGATCTGGAAACCGAGTCCGAGCCAGCAGCTGGCGGCGGAGATCACCATGCAGGTGCTCGAGGCGGCAGGCCTGCCACCCGGCGTGATCAACATGCTGACCGGCGACGGGCAGGCCGTCTCCGAGGTGGCGCTGGCCGATCCCGATCTTGCCGGGATTCATTTCACCGGGTCCACGCGGACGTTCCAGACGCTGTGGCGCTCGGTTGGCGAGAACATCGCCAGTTACCGTAACTATCCGCGGATCGTCGGGGAGACTGGCGGCAAGGACTTCGTCGTGGCGCACCCGAGCGCGGACGAGGACGTGTTGCGCACGGCACTGATCCGGGGCGCCTACGAATATCAAGGGCAGAAATGCTCCGCCGCGTCGCGGGCCTACGTTCCGCGTAGCGTGTGGGACCGGATGCGCGACGACTTCCTCTCGCTCACCGAATCGCTGCCGATGGGGTCGGTCACCGACCTGTCGAACTTCCTTGGCGCCGTGATCGACGATCGCGCCTTCGCCAAGCACACCGCGGCTCTCGACCGGGCACATTCGGACCCGTCGGTCCAGGTGGTTGCCGGTGGCCAGCTGGATGATTCGGAAGGCTGGTTCGTCCGCCCCACCGTGCTGGAGAGCTCAGATCCGGAGAATGAGATCTTCACCACCGAGTACTTCGGTCCGATTCTCGGGGTCTATGTGTACGATGACTCCGACTACCACCGGGTGTTGGCACAGATGGAGAGTGTTGCACCATACGCGTTGACCGGATCCATCGTCGCGCAAGATCGATCGGCGATCGCGGAGGCAACGGATGCGCTACGGTTCGCTGCCGGCAATTTCTATGTCAACGACAAGCCCACCGGATCGATCGTCGGACAACAGCCATTTGGAGGAGCCCGGGCCAGCGGAACGAATGATAAAGCTGGTTCCGTGCAGAATCTCCTGCGATGGACCAGCACACGTGCTATCAAGGAGACGTTCGTCCCACCACGAAGGCATGAATACGCCCACATGGGTTGAGATGCCCATGACTCGATCGATGAACACGAGGTGTCACAGTGATGGATGATCGGTTGCCAACCCGGCCGTATGTCGCGCGGGCCGTGCGGCTCCTTTCCCAGCCCCGGCGCAGTCCGGCCGATAGCGCACTGGTCACCGCGGTCGCTCTGCGGCTCGCCGCGCTCGACAGCGACAGCGAGACCGCAGAAAAACTGGTGGCCGCAGCCGACCGCGTCATCGGCGGCGTGGCCGGGTTGGTCGGGGAGCAGGTCTCGGCATCGGACTGGGGCGATACCGCCGATGCCCTTGCTCAACTGATCGCCGGCCGTCCGCTGCAGCGGGGGCATCTGACGGCCGCACGCAACGCACTCGGCTCGGCGGACAAGGTCGTCGATCTCTCCGACCGTCTCCGGCGCACCGCCGACGAGCCAGTCGACCGGGACGATCTCGGCCGGGCGCTGGCGATGATGGTCACCGGTCCGGCCGACATCGCGCAGGCGCTCGTCGAGCGCGAGAACGGTGACACCTCGTCTTCGTCGTCAACTCATGCGACGCACTCGGCTCATTCGGCGCATGCCGCCCACTCGGGCGAGACGCCTTCTGCTCCACGTCAGGCCGGGCGGCGCAACGGCGCGCCGGAGCGGAGCGTGCCGCTGCGTGCCGTGGACGGTGGGATGCCCGGGCGCTGAGCATGCCCGGCCGCTAGCTCATACTCGTCAGGTGATACTGGGTCCGTTCCGGGCTGTCAGCGCGGTCCGGCCAGCCAGTCGCGTCCGACTTGCTCCTCGATTCGGGCTGCCTCGGTCAGACCCTGGTGCACAGCTTCTTCGATCTTGTTCCCGAACAGCGGAACGGACGCCTCGATCGTCGCGCGGATGGTGAGCACCGTGCTGGGACCGGCGGCCCGCAGGCTCATCCGGCCGTGACAGGTGACGGGCATGCCGATCATTTCGAGATGGATCTCTCCGTCCCGGGAGCCGTCGGGTGCGGCCGGTCGCCACGTGTCAGTCTGCTTGACGTCGATCGTCTCGCCGACGAAGCGTCGGGCGAAGTTCGGCACGTCGGGAGGCATCACCCGGACCAGCTTGATCGTGACCTGTCCGGTGGGCTGGCCGGCGTCGTCGAAATCATGCGTCACCGTCACGTCGTGGCGCAGCGCCTTGGCGGCGGCCGTCTTCTTGGCGATGTATTCCTCGTCGGTCAACATGCTGAAAACGGCGTACGGGTCGGCTTCGAAGCGAAGCTCGCTGTGCAGGTCCATGACTCCCCATCTTGACGTATGCCGCCTCTGGTCTCACCAACGTGGCGCCGCCCACGCTCCTGCCGGATGATCGCCCTGCAGGAGCCTCGTTGGCGCACTAGTGTGGGAAATGACCGTACACAACGAGGTGTGCGGTGCACCCGCGGGGAGTGGATGGAGCATGCGCAACCGGTTGGAGGAAGCCAAGTCCGACCTGATCAACAAGGCCGCTGCCGTGGCCGAACGGGGAGCTGCTAGCCGGGGAAGGGAGGATTCCGGCGGTGCAGCCGCCAGAGCCGGCGACGACCACCAGGCGCGGGCGGCCCTCCTTCGCCGCTACTATCGCCACGTCGCCCCGGAAGACCTCGTGGACCGCAACCCCGTGGACGTCTACGGAGCGGCAGCGTCGCACTGGCGCACCGCCGAGTACCGCCCCCAGGGTGTGGCGGTGGTCAACGTCTTCACGCCGACCGTCGACGAGCACGGCTGGTCGTGTGGCCGTACCGTAGTGGAGATCGTCACCGACGACATGCCCTTTCTCGTCGACTCGGTGACGATGGCGCTGAATCACAACGACAACATCATCCACGTGGTGATGCATCCCCAGATCGTCGTGCGCCGCGATGTCGCGGGCACGTTGCTGGAGGTGTGCGACTACGACGAGAACGACCCCAGGGTGGCGGAGACCCCCGACGCCATCGTCGAGTCGTGGATGCACGTCGAGATCGACCGGCACGACGATCCGGAGGAACAGCACCAGATCGAGCAACTGCTTCTCGCGGCGCTGCGCGATGTCCGCGATGCGGTGGAGGACTGGCAGCGGATGCGGCAGCGGTGTGAAGAGATCGCCGATTCGCTGGATGCCGAGCGCCTGCCGATCGATGCCGAAGACGTCGAGGAAGCCCGGCAGTTGTTGCGCTGGCTCGCGGACGATCACTTCACCTTCCTCGGCTATCGCGAGTACGTGCTCGACGACTCCGGCTCCCCGGGTGACGACGTCCTCCGTCCCGTGACGGGGACGGGCCTCGGCATACTCCGCGCGGATCAAGAGTTGTCGGGCTCGTTCGCCAAGCTGCCGCCGGAGGTGCGGGCGAAGGCCCGGGAGAGAGAGCTCCTGGTTCTCACCAAGGCCAACTCGAAGGCGACGGTGCATCGTTCGGCGTACCTCGACTACATCGGTGTGAAGGTCTTCGACGACGAGGGCAACGTCACTGGTGAGCGCCGCTTTCTCGGCTTGTTCACGTCGGCGGCCTACATCGAAAGCGTGCTGCGCATACCGGTCCTTCGACGGCGCGTGCAGGAGGTGATCCGGCGCAGCGGATTCGCGCCGACGAGTCATTCGGGCAAGGATCTGATCCAGGTTCTGGAGACCTACCCCCGCGACGAGCTGTTCCAGACCTCCGCCGAGGAGCTCTTCCCCATCGCATTGGCGGTCGTGAACCTCCAGGAGCGGCGCCAGCTGCGGATGTTCGTCCGGAGGGACGACTACGGTCGTTACCTGTCGTTTCTGGTCTACCTGCCGCGTGATCGTTACAACACTGACGTGCGCGAGAGAATCCAGCGCCTGCTCCTGGACGCGACCGGCGGCGGATCGATCGATTTCACCGCACGGGTGGGAGAGTCCGTGCTGGCGAGGCTGCATTTCGTGGTGCGCAAGTCGCCCGAGCAGCCGTTGCCCGATATCGACGCGGAGGAGCTGGAGCGGCAGCTGGCAGCTGCCACGCGAGCGTGGACGGACGACTTCTCCGACGCGCTGGCCGAACAAATCGGCGAGGAAAGCGCTGCCCGCCTGCTGCGCCGCTACAAGGATGGATTCCCGGAGGGCTACAAGGAAGATTTCCCAGCCCGCACGGCAGCGGCCGACGTCCGTCGGCTAGAAGAGCTCCCCGACGTCAACGGGCTCGCGCTGAACCTCTACCAGCCGGTGGGTGCGCCGGCCACCGACCGGCGGCTCAAGATCTACCGGACGGGGAGTTCGATTTCGCTCACCCAGGTGCTTCCGGTGCTGTCCCGGATGGGAGTGGAGGTGGTCGACGAGCGCCCGTATGAAATACACCGGCATGAGGCGCAGACGGCTGCCCACATTTACGACTTCGGACTCCGGTTCGACGGCGTGCACGCAGGTGACGGTGGGCTCAAGGAGCTGTTCCAGGAAGCCTTTGTCGCCGTGTGGCGCGGTGACGCGGAGAGCGACGGCTTCAATGCGCTGGTGCCGAAGGCCGGCCTGTCGTGGCGCGAGGCGTCGATACTGCGTGCCTACGCGAAGTACCTGCGGCAAGCCGGATCCACGTTCAGCCAGAACTATCTCGAAGAGTGCCTGACCGCGCACGTGGACATCGCGCGCCAGCTCGTCGAGCTGTTCAAAGTCCGTTTCGAGCCAGACCGGCACGATGACGAAGAACGTGCCCAGGCGATGGACCAGCTCACCCAGCGCATCGAAACGGCACTGGACCACGTGGCCAGCCTCGACCAGGATCGCATCCTGCGCTCGTTCCTTGGTCTCATCCAGGCAACGTTGCGCACGAGCTTTTTCCGTTCAATCCCAGCCGCAGACGGCGGTGACGACGCGGCCATCAGCTTCAAGCTCGATCCCCGGTCCATCCCCGACCTTCCAGAGCCACGCCCTCGCCACGAGATCTGGGTGTACTCGCCGCGGCTCGAAGGGGTGCATCTGCGCTACGGCGCGGTCGCCCGGGGAGGCCTGCGCTGGTCGGATCGTCGGGAGGACTTCCGCACCGAGATCCTCGGCCTCGTTAAAGCGCAGGCGGTGAAGAACTCCGTGATCGTTCCGGTGGGTGCCAAGGGAGGTTTCGTCGGCAAGCGCCTACCGGATCCATCCATCGACCGTGATGCCTGGCTGGCCGAAGGCGTGGAGTGCTACAAGACGTTCATCCGCGGGATGCTGGACATCACCGACAACCGCGCGGACGATGGCACGGTGCTGCCGCCGGAGCGGGTGGTGCGTCACGACGGCGACGATCCCTACCTGGTCGTGGCGGCGGACAAGGGGACGGCTGCGTTCTCCGACATCGCCAACGACGTCTCGAAGGAGTACGGGTTCTGGCTCGGCGACGCCTTCGCCTCGGGTGGATCCGCCGGTTACGACCACAAGGCGATGGGGATCACGGCCCGGGGAGCGTGGGAGTCGGTCAAGCGGCATTTCCGGGAGATGGGCCGCGACAGCCAGAGCGAGGATTTCACCGTCGTCGGTATCGGTGACATGTCCGGCGACGTCTTCGGCAACGGCATGCTGTTGTCCGAGCACATCAGGCTCGTGGCGGCCTTCGACCATCGGCACATCTTCCTCGATCCTGACCCCGACCCGGCGACGTCGTACGCTGAACGCCGACGGCTGTTCGAGCAGAAACGGTCGACGTGGGAGGACTACACGGACGAGCTGATCAGCGAAGGTGGCGGGATCTTCTCCCGGTCGTCGAAGAGTGTCCCGGTGACACCACAGGTGGCCGAACGGCTCGGTGTCGACGCGTCGGTGACGTCTATGACGCCCGCCGAGCTCGTCCGGGCCATCCTGTGCGCGCCTGTCGATCTGCTGTGGAACGGCGGCATCGGCACCTATGTCAAGGCCAGCACCGAGACACACGCGCAGGTGGGTGACAAGGCCAACGACGCTGTGCGGGTCGACGCCACCGATCTGCGCTGCCGGAGCGTCGTCGAAGGTGGCAACCTCGGCCTCACGCAGCGCGCCCGTATCGAGTACGCCGTGCGGGCCACGGACGACGCGGGGCGTGAGCACGCGGTCAACACCGACTGGATCGACAACTCCGGCGGCGTCGACGTCTCCGACCACGAAGTGAACATCAAGATCCTGCTCGACAGTGTCGTCCGGTCCGGAGACATGACCGAGAAGCAGCGGAACGCGCTGCTGGCCGAGATGACCGACGAAGTGTCCGAGCTGGTTCTGGCCACCAACTACCGGCAGAACGTCGCTCTGGCCAACAGCGAGCACCAAGCCTCCAACCTGGCGCACGTGCACCGGGCCTACATCAACAAGCTGGAGCACGAGGGGCTGCTCGATCGAACCATCGAGGCCCTGCCGACGGATCGGCAGATGCACGAGCGCATGAACGCCGGCCGGGGCCTGACTGCCCCCGAGCTCGCCGTGCTGCTCGCGTACACGAAGAACGTGATGTACGACGAGCTGGTACCGACATCGCTGCCCGATGATCCCTATCTCTCATCGGTGCTGCACGCCTATTTCCCCAGCCCGATCCGCGAGCGATATCCCGACCGCATTGATGTTCATCCACTACGGCGGGAGATCATCACGACCACACTGGTCAACGAGCTGGTCGATCAAGCAGGCACAACGTTCGCCTTCCGGCTGGGTATGGAGACCGGCGGCTCGATGGAAGACCTGGCCCGCGCACACACCGTCGCGAGCGTGGTCTTCAAGATGCCCGAGCTGTATGCGGCAGTCGCCGAGTTGGACAATCTGGTTCCGGCCGAGGTGCAGACGCGTATGCGGCTGGCCGGCCGGACCATCACCGAACGGGTGACCCGCTGGCTCGTGACGAACCGCCGTCCACCGATCGACATCGCGTGGCAGATCAGCTTCTTCGAGGCGCCCATCGCCCGGCTGCTCGACATCCTCCCGGATGTCCTGGCCGGGCGCGAGCTCGACCTGTACTCGCAGCGACGTGATGAACTGATCAAGGCTGGCGTGCCGCAGGACCTGGCGGTGCGGGTTGCCGTGCTGCCGCCCGCGTACTCGGGACTGGGCATGGTGGAGAACTCGCTGACGACCGGCACGGATCTGGTCGAGGTCGCGCGTACACACTTCATCCTGGGTGATCATCTCGGTCTCGGCCGGCTCCTGGAACGCATCATCGCCCTGCCCCGCAACGATCGCTGGCAGACCATGGCGCGGGCGGCGCTGCGTGACGACCTGCACGCGGTGCACGCGGCGCTGACAGCCCAGGTGTTGCAGCACACGGATGAGAACGACGAGCCAGAGCGACGGGTGCAAAGCTGGGCCGGAGACGACGAGGTGATGGTCAGCCGCACCCGCAGAACCATCGGTGAGGTGGTCGAAGGTGACGCGTTCGACCTGGCACGGCTCTCCGTTGGTGTCCGAGTGGTGCGCTCGTTGCTGCGCTCGTCACCAGCCTGAGCCGGGTAGAGAACGGCGCCTGGTCGAGCAGGGTTCGGCCAACCGCTGCCGCGCCGAACTGATGTCACCTTCCCCTTCGTGACCGACGCCACAGCCTGTCGGTCCAGACGGATAGAGTGCCGTGCATGGGAGATGAGGAGACTCGCACGCCGACCACGGCCACGCTGCGGCGAGCACTGCGCCGGGCCTCCGACGGCGCGACGCTGGACCAGACTGAGGCGGGCGTGCTGCTGCACGCCCGTGACGACGATCTTCAGGTGCTGTGCGCAGCCGCGTCGCGGGTTCGCGACGCCGGACTGCACCGTGTTGGCCGGCCTGGCGTCGTGACCTACTCGCGCAAGGTGTTCATCCCGCTGACCCGGCTGTGCCGGGACAGATGCCACTACTGCACGTTCGTCACCGTGCCGGGCCGGGTCGAGTCTCCGTTCCTCTCGCCGGACGACGTGCTCGCCATCGCTCGCGAGGGGGCAGCGCTGGGCTGCAAGGAGGCGCTCTTCACGCTCGGAGATCGCCCGGAAGATCGCTGGTCGGCCGCGCGGGATTGGCTCGAGGCGCACGGTTACGACGACACGCTGGCCTACGTCCGGGCCATGGCCATCCGCGTACTCGAAGAAACGGGTTTGCTGCCGCACCTCAATCCGGGGGTGTTGAGCTGGCAGGACTTCCAGCGGTTGAAGCCGGTGGCGCCGTCGATGGGGATGATGCTTGAGACCACGGCGCGGCGGCTGTTCGCCGAACCAGGCGGCGTGCACTATGGCTCACCGGACAAGGATCCGGACGTGCGTCTTCGTGTGCTGGAGGACGCCGGGCGCTCATCGGTTCCGTTCACCACGGGCCTCCTCATCGGTATCGGCGAGACGTATGCCGAGCGGGTCGAGTCCGTGTTCGAGCTGCGCCGTATCGCTCGAGCGTACGGCGGAATCCAGGAGGTCATCATCCAGAACTTCCGGGCCAAGCCGGATACGGCAATGCGTGGTGCGGGCGAGCCCGATATGCAGGAGCTGGCAGCGACCATCGCGCTCGCGCGGCTCGTGCTCGGTTCCCGGGTGCGCATCCAGGCGCCGCCGAACCTCGTCGGCGAGGAGTACGCCCTGATGCTTCGAGCGGGCATAGACGACTGGGGCGGGGTGTCGCCGCTGACGCCAGATCACGTGAACCCGGAGCGGCCGTGGCCACAGATCGATGAGCTCGCCGAGCGTAGCGCGGACGCAGGATTCGAGCTTCGGGAACGGCTCACGATCTATCCCGAGTACCTCTCGGCCGGGGAACCATGGCTGGATCCACGGGTGCGGCCGCACGTCTCCGCATTGGCCGAACCGGAGACCGGGCTCGCCGTCGAGGGCCGTGTGCCAGCCGGGTTGGCATGGCAGGAGCCGGACGAGGAATGGACGTCGTCGGGTCGTACCGATCTGGAGACGGCAATCGACACCGAGGGTCGCCGCTCCGAACGGCGCTCGGACTTCGACAGCGTCTACGGCGACTGGGACGAGGTGCGTGCGCGTGCCGCGTCGTCGTCGGCCCCGCAGCGGCTGGACGCCGACGTGCTGGCGGCGCTGCGTCGCGCCGCCGACGATCCCGCTGGTCTCAGCGATGCCGAGGCGTTGGCACTGATGTCGGCGGACGGTGCCGAGCTGGATGCGCTGTGCTCGCTGGCCGACGACGTGCGCCGCGACACCGTCGGCGACGATGTGACCTACGTGGTCAACCGCAACATTAACTTCACGAACGTCTGCTACACCGGTTGCCGGTTCTGTGCGTTCGCCCAGCGCCGTACCGATGCCGACGCCTACACCTTGTCCATGGACGAAGTGGGATCCCGGGCGGTGCAGGCCTGGGAACTCGGCGCGACCGAGGTGTGCATGCAGGGCGGCATCCACCCGGACCTTCCCGGCACCGCGTACTTCGACGTCGCCTCGGCGGTCAAACGCGACGTGCCGGAGATGCACGTACATGCGTTCTCGCCGATGGAGGTGGTGAACGGCGCGGCGCGGACGAACCTGTCGATCCGGGAATGGCTGATCCGTGCCCGCGAGGCCGGCTTGGACAGCGTTCCCGGCACCGCCGCCGAGATCCTTGATGACGACGTGCGCTGGGTGCTCACCAAGGGCAAGCTGCCGGCGTCGTCGTGGATCGAGGTGATCACCACCGCGCACGAGCTGGGCCTGCGCAGTAGCTCGACCATGATGTACGGGCACGTCGACGCACCACACCATTGGGTCGCGCACTTGCGGCTGCTCGCGCGGCTGCAGGACGAGACGGGTGGGTTCACGGAGTTCGTGGCATTGCCGTTCGTCCACCACAATTCGCCCATCTACCTCGCCGGAGTCGCCCGGCCGGGGCCGACCGTGCAGGAGAACCGGGCAGTGCACGCCATGGCGCGCCTGCTGCTGCACGGACGGATCGACAACATCCAGTGTTCGTGGGTGAAGCTCGGCATCGAGGGCTGTCGGCAGGTGCTGCAGGGCGGCGTGAACGATCTCGGTGGCACCCTGATGGAGGAGACCATCTCGCGTATGGCGGGAAGCGAGCACGGATCCCGGAAGACGATCAGCCAGCTCGAGGAGATCGTGGAGCCACTGGGCCGGCACGCTCGGCAGCGGAGCACCACCTACGGCGAGGTCAGCGAGGAACGACGGCGTGCGGCTCGAACAGCAGAGCGTTTGCAGCTCCCGCTCGTCGCCGGCTGATGCTTCGTTGATCGAGTGCGAGAAAGGGAGACGATAAGGGTGTCTTCTCGCACTCGATCACGAAGGACGGCGTCACTCCGGAGAGGCGGGCGGAAAGCCCAGGTGTGCCAGGGCTTGCCGGAGTAAGATGCCGTGGCCGCCTAGCATCTCCTTCTGGACCGTGTCGGCTGCGGCGTCGGAGGGTGCAAGCCAGATGATGTCCAGTGCGTCCTGCCGCGGAGCGCAATCACCGGTGACGGGAACGATGAACGCAAGCGCGACGGCATGCTGGCGAGGGTCGTGATACGGCGTGATACCCGGCGTCGGGAAGAACTCGGCAACGGTGAACGGTAGCGGCGACGCCGGAATCTGTGGCAGTGCGAGTGCGCCAAGATCCTTCTCGATGTGACGGAGCAGGGCGTCGCGGATCCGCTCGTGGTGCAGGACCCGCCCGCCCACCAGTTCGCGGTGGATTTCGCCGTCGGGTGTCGACCGCAAGAGCAAGCCGACCGAGGTGGCCACGCCAGCGCCGTCGACGTGGATGGGAACGGCGTTGACGTACAGGATCGGTACCCATCGTCGGGCAGCGGCGAGGTCGTCGGGGTCGAGCCAGTTCTCGTGCGTGTCCACCGCGGTCTGGTTCATGGGCACCGTTCTACCGGTGTGACTACGGGAAAACGTGACGCCACGCGGCGTGACGCGTCCCGACGCGGGGCGTTCGAGTCATGACGTATGTCACAGGGCAGCTCGCAGATATCAGCGCGCTTCAGATCATTGACTCGGGAGGATTCCTTGAGTGCGCAACTCGACTGCTTCGTGCTGGTCTGCCACGCCGAGGTTGCGTTCGTGCCGGACAGCGAAGCCAAGCTCACGGTGGATAGCGTCCGTGTGCGGACGTATGCGGCCGACCTTGTCGGTATGCCTCCATATGCTTTTCCTCAATACCTCATCGCATGCATATGGAGGCAGTATGGTGAAGTTCCCTCATGAGGGCCTGCACAGGATCTTTCAGGATGACTCCATGTTGTTCCTGAGAGCGTTCCAGAAGTTGCTTGATATCGAGTTTCCGGAACCGCGAGCCATCTCGGTGATCAATAGCGATCTCACGGAGATGGAGCCGATGGAGCGTCGTGCGGATACGATCCTTCTCGTCGAGGCGGATGGTGGCGAACACCTCTTGATCATCGAGTCGCAAAGCACGGGCGACGATGACAAGCGTCGCTCGTGGCCGTACTACATCGCGTTTCTGCACGACAAGTACAGGGCGCCGGTAACGCTTCTCGTCGTGTGCTCCAGGGCGGTAACTGCTGCCTGGGCGCGCGAGCCAATCCCGATCGGCCTGACCGCTCGGCCGTCGCTTGTTGCTTATCCCCTGGTCTTGGGGCCGGACAATGTGCCGGTCATTCTCGAGGTGGATGAAGCTGCGGACGACGTCGTCCTCGCGGTGTTCTCGGCGCTGGCCCACAAGGGGGCGGCGCAAGCAGGAAGGATCCTCGAGGCGCTAGCTGAGGCGCTGAACACTATCGATCCCCAGTCAGCCGCCTACCTGGCCGAATTCACCGAGATAGGATTGGCGGGAGCGGCCGCATTCGACATGTGGAGGATGTTGATGACGACCATGACCTACCCCTATCAGTCGCAGTTGCGCTCCCAAGGCCGCGAGGAAGGCCGCGAGGAGGGCCGTGCCGCAGGCCGTGCGGAAGGTGAGGCGCGGGCCGTGTTGCGCGTGCTCGAGCGGCGGGGTGTAGATGTGTCGGAGCATGAGCGGCAGCGGGTGATGTCCTGTACCGATCAGGCGACCCTGGAGTTGTGGCTGGACCGTGCGCTGGTCGCCGATTCGGTCGACGATCTCTTCGTCTAGCTCGCGTCACTCGAACGGTACGCGAGCACTCGCCCGGGCAGTAACCGAGACTGCGGCCCTGCCACCGATGATCTCATCGGGTCCTATCAGCGACGCCGAGGCGGTGAGCTCGACGGTGACCCGGTGGCCCGGGGGGTCGACGCCCACGTGGACGACGGCGAAATCGTCGAACCGATCGCCCACGTCGTTGATCTCGATGTAGTTCGCGACCGCTCGGCGAGCTGCCGCCTCGGAGAGGGGGAGCATCGATCCGGTGGTGCCCCCGTACAGGGATTCGTGCGCCGCGCTCTGCGCAGCCGCCGTCACCGCGCCGTCGGCCCAGGAGGTCAGGGATCGCCGCTGTAGGAACAGGTGTGAGGCGTTGGCAACCACCGCGACGGTGAGCGCGAGAACGACGACGAAGCCGAGGATCATGAGAGTGATCTGACCCGACTCCTGTCCCGCCACGGCAGTTCGCTGAGGTGGCCGGTCGTCAGGGCTCATGGCAGTTCCCGGTAGCGGTCGACCACGGCGACATGGCTTGCTTCGACTGGGACGTGTGCGTTCACCGAGCCTGCGAGGACGTCCGGCACGAACGGCAGCGCGACCTCGGCGTTCATCGTGACTCTGATTTCGCTGCCTGGTTGATGGCACGGTGTGGACGAGCAGGAGAAGCTCAGTGTCACTTCGTTGATGTCCAGGCCGTGGTCGCGTAACGCGACTGTAGCTGCGTGCCGGGCCGCTGCCTCGTCCCCGGTGGACACGAACATCCGCCCGGCTTCGCGCACCCCTTGGGTGACGCCGAATGACGAGCGCTGCACGTCGAGGGTGGCCAGCATGATGTAGACGATCGGCACGAGCAGCAGGAGGCCGAGAAGGTGAAACTCGACGATGGCGTTGCCGTGCTCGCGCCGGTGCCGTGCCGGGGTCATGGCGCTGGCTCCGCCATCGCATGACCGGTGACCGTCATCCCCTGTTCGATGCCGAGCATGCCGACGAGTGGAAGCGTGGTCGTGACGGTGACCTCGACCGTTGCTGCGCCACCGACGTCGACGATGCGCGCGCCGACGTCCGTGCTCAGTTGCGAAGACAGCGACTCTGCGAGAAGCATCTGGGTGCGGGCTTGCCCGTCTGCCAGGCTCCGGTTGGCGTTGGCGGCGTAGCGAGCTCCCTCGGCGGCGCTGGCCACGACCGTGTTGCGAACGTGGATGGCAAAGCCCAATTGGAGAATGCCGAGAAAGAGCATGGTCAGCAACGCGGAAACGAGCGTGAACTCGACGACCGCCGCGCCCCGATCGTGCCGGAGGGCGCCGTCGCTCGTCGGTCTTGTTGCCCCGGATCGCCCGCTTTCGTTGCCATGCCGGCCTGTGGTTCGAACGGCCGCCATGGAGCGGCGGATCACGGCCGGACCAGGTCCAGGGCGGCCACGAAGATCTCACGCAGATGCTGCTCGGCCAGCGGTAGCAAGATCGCAATGAGCCCGGCTGTCATCAGGGTGACGAGGACCCAGCCAGGAACGTCTCCTCGTTCCTCGCGCCAGCGCGGGCTGCGCCGGATGCGGCCCGGTCCCTCGGCTCGATCCTGCCGCCGGGACGGCGTGAGCCGAGCTGGCTGGTAGTGAGGGCGAGACGGTCGCGACATGATGGATCTCTCCTTCTCGATAACTGATTTCAGGGCACGACGGTGCTGATCTGCACCACACCCGGATAGAGGGCGAACAGGATGGTGACTGGCATGACGATGAAGACGATGGGAATCATCATCGATATTTCCTTGCGCCCGCCGATCGCCATCAGAGTGCGTTTGCGCTGTTCACGCACGTCGGATGCTTGAGCACGGAGAACATCGGCGAGAGGCGTTCCCCGTTCGACGGCCACGGCAATGCCGTCGACGAACCGGGCGAGTGAGGTCAGGTTGGTGCGCTGGGCGATCCGGTCGAGCGCCTCGACTAGTCCGCTACCTGCGCGGGCATCCGAGAGCGCCCGGCGAAGCTCGCCGGCGAGCTCACCCCGGCTGGCCCAGACCACCCTTTCCAACGCCTTCACGGGGCCGTCTCCTGCCGCGACGGAGAGTGCGAGAAGGTCGGCGACGGTGGGAAACTCCGCCATGATGCGCCGTTCGCGCTCGCGTACGGCCGCCGACAGCCGGTGATCATAGGCGATCACCCCTGCGATGGCAGCTGCGAGGCTGAAGGCGAGGAGCAGGATCGGTGACCCGGTGTAGCCGCTGGCGAGCAAGAGCAGGCTGACAGCGATACCGCCCGCAGCTGTCGTGGCTGCCCATAGCAGTTGCTGGATGCGGAACTCGTGCAGGGTCTGTTCCCGGCCGGCCTGTTCGAGCCGTCGCCGGACCGATGCACCACCGCCGAGGAGCCGTTCCAGCCACGAGGCAGCGCGCACCACGTACGGCCGCACGATCCGTTCCAATGTGGGAAACGGCGTGAAGACCGGTTCGGCCAACGCGCGCTCGACGTGCTCGTCGGCGCGGTCACCGACATACGGCGCCAGCCGCTCGTGCAGGCTCGGCCGATTCCGGAACGGCAGGCGTGACCAGATCAGGAGCATTCCTGTGCCCACGCCGGCGCCGATCAAGGCCCCGGTCGTGACCGCACTCATCGCAGTACTCGCTCTTCTTGCGGAAGCCGCCCGATGTGCATCATGAGCCGGTACGCCACCAGGCAAAGGCCCGCGCCGCCGGCGAGTACGAGCCAGCCGGAGGGTGCGTTGAACGCCTGTACCGATGCTGACCGCAGCGACAGCAATGCGAGGAGGATCCAGGGAGCTGCGACGGCGAGCCGGGCAGCGTTGACCACCCAGGACTGACGTGTCTCCAGCTCGGAGCGGGTGCGTGCGTCTTCCCGCAAGAAGGACGAGAGCGTGCGCAGCAGCCTGCCGAGGTCGGAGCCGCCGACGTCGCGGGCGATTCGCAGGGACTCGACGACTCGATCTCCGGTCGGGTCTGCCAGCCGACGCTTGAGCATGTCGAGGCTGTGGCCGAACCGTCCAGTTGCTCGGTAGTCCTCACCGAAGCGCTCGAACGGACGGCGCAGCGGTTCCGGGCCGCGGCTTCCTAGCTGGGTGAGCGCTTCTGGCAGCGCGAGCCCGGCCCGTATCGCGGAGGCGAGATTGTCCACGGCGTCGGGCCACAGATCACGTAGCTCGCGTTGCCGCGCGCGGGCGCGCATGCGAACCAGCGCCATTGGCGCGTACGCGCCGAACAGCGTGAAGGCGAGTGCGATTGGCCAGGTACGCGAGACGGCCAGGAAGACCATGCCGATGATCGCACCCAGGCCGGCGCTCGAGAGGATCAGTTGCCGTGGTGTCACGGCCTCCAGTCCTGCCTGCGCGATGAGTTCTTCGAGCCGGCGGTGAAGCTCCAGGCGGCGCCACGAAGGTGCGTAGCGTTCGGCCGGGGCGTGGAAAGACCGCCAGATCAGGAGAATTCCGGTACCGAAGGTGAGACCGAGTAGCGCCCCCATCAGCGGGTACCCGGATGGCTGCCGAGGACGTCGCGCAGGTCGATTCCGGCGGCCTCGAAACGCTCCACATGGGGAGGGAATCCATCGGCCCGCGTCAGCATGCCAGAACGGCGGCGGAAGATCTGTTCGAGTTCGATGATCTCGCCTTCGATCCGGCCCGGCACGGCCACGATCTCGCGCACGCGACGCTGTCCGTCATGCTCGCAATTGACTTGCACGACGATGTCCACGCTGCTGGCGACGGTCTCGGTGATAGCCCGGCTGTTCAGGTTTTCTTGGGCCAGCAGGGAGAGGTTGCACAGCTTTTGCACGGCGCTGCGGGCGTCGTTGGCGTGTAGCGTGCACATGCCCGGGTTGCCCGAGCTGAGCGCTATGAGGAGGTCGAAGCACTCCTCCTGCCGGACTTCGCCGACGATGAGGCGATCGGGCCGCTTGCGCAACGCTTCCTTGATCAGGCGGCGGAGCGTGATCTCGCCGGTTCCTTCCAGGCTGGCTTGCCGAGTCTGCATGTGCACGATGTCCGGTACGCGTGGCTGGATCTCGAACACTTCCTCGCAACTGACGATTCGTTCCCGCGGAGGAACGGCGGCGACGAGGCAGTTCAGCAGGGTCGTCTTGCCGGCCTTGACACCCCCGGACACCAGCAGGTTGAGTCCGGCGGCGACGCAAGCCTGGAGGAAGCGAGCCGCATGATCGGAGAGCGTTCCGAGCGCCACCAGGTCATCCAGACGGGCGGCCTGCATGAGGTGCTTGCGGATATTGACCGCCCAATGCCGTCGCGTGATGTCCGGAATCGCCACGTGCAGCCGGCTTCCATCGGGAAGCATGGCGTCGACGAAAGGGCTTGACGTGTCGAGCCGCCGGCCGGAGCTCTTGAGCATCCGTTCCACGAGGTTCTGGACCTCGCCCTCGGTGAGGATGGTGGTGGTCAGCTCGCTACGGCCCTGGCGGGCGACGAACACCTTTCCAGGTTCGTTGATCCAGATTTCTTCGATCTCGGGATCGTCGAAGTAACGCTGGAGAGGGCCGTAACCGGCGATGGCGTCGACGACCGTGCGCGTGACGGCCTCGGGGTCCTCGAGGGGCGGTAGCGGACGGGAGAGGCTGCGTTCGGTATAGGCAGCTACCGCGTCGTCGACGTACTTCTGCACGATGTCGCGCCGTACGACGGGATCGATGCCTTCCTTGCGCACGACGTCGCGGACGTCGGATTCGATGATATCGACAACACTCATGACTATTGGTTCTCACTCGAGTCGCGGTTGGTGAGAGCTTGATGATGCCCGGAAAACCGCCACGGATCAAGGCCGGAACGAGTTATCCACAGGCCGGGTTTCGCCGGATTGCGCGACTGCCCTGCCGGGTCTGGCTCGCCACCGGTCCGAGGCCGGGTTGGGCAGGAGCGCCGGGGGACCACGTACGCTTGGGTAACGTGGCTGAACGAGACATCGACGCGGAGATCGCCGAGCTTTCCGAGACCCTGTCGGGTATCGAGAAGGTGATCGAGCCGGACAAGCTGCGCGAGCAGATCGCCGAGCTCGAAGATCAAGCGTCCGCACCGGACCTGTGGGACGACGTCGAGCGCGCGCAGCAGGTGACCAGCCGCCTGTCCTACGCGCAAGTGGAGCTTCGCAAGGTCGCGGAGCTGCGTCAGCGCGTCGACGATCTACCGGTCATGCTCGAACTGGGGCGCGACGAAGGCGACTCGGATGCCGTGGCCGAAGTGTCCCGGGAGCTCGACGCGCTCAAAGAGAGCATCGCCGATCTCGAGATCAGGACGCTGTTGTCCGGGGAGTACGACGAGCGGGAAGCCGTCGTCACCATCCGGTCGGGAGCCGGAGGCGTCGATGCGGCGGACTTCGCCGACATGTTGCTGCGCATGTACTTGCGGTGGGCCGAGCGGCACGGTTACCGGACCGAGGTGCTGGATACGTCCTATGCCGAGGAAGCGGGCCTGAAATCCGCAACGTTCGAAGTGAAGGCCCCGTTCGCATTCGGCAAGCTCTCCATCGAGGCCGGCACGCATCGGCTCGTACGTATCTCGCCGTTCGACAACCAGGGCCGGCGACAGACGTCATTCGCCGCGGTCGAGGTCGTGCCGCTGATCGAACACACCGATCACATCGAGGTCCCGGAGAACGACATCCGTGTGGACGTGTTCCGCTCGTCCGGTCCGGGCGGCCAGAGCGTCAACACGACGGACTCGGCGGTGCGCATCACGCACCTTCCTACCGGGATCGTGGTATCGATGCAGAACGAGAAGTCGCAGATCCAGAACCGTGCGGCTGCCATGCGGGTGCTGCAATCCCGGCTCTTGCTGATCCAGCGCCAGGAAGAGGAAGCGAAGAAGCGGGAGCTGGCTGGCGACGTCAAGGCGTCCTGGGGAGACCAGATGCGATCGTACGTGCTGCACCCGTACCAGATGGTCAAGGACCTGCGTACGGGTGTGGAGATCGGGAATCCGCAGGCCGTGTTCGATGGCGAGATCGACCGCCTCATCGAAGAAGGGATCCGCTGGCGTCGGCAGCAGCAAGAGAGCTCGTCGACGTCCTGAGAATCGGCAACACATACCGGTACTTCTCTTCTTGGGTCTGCGGAACGCCCAGGATGCTTATACGGCATCTGGACGTTCCGCAGACTCAAGAAGTCTCCGATTCGGTAGGGCGCGATGTGCGCGATGTGCTGAGTCGTGCTTGCTGGCCGGTAAGGTGATTTGCTTTCCAGTGCCAGTAGCTTTCGGGCGTATCGCTGAAATCACGACGATTCAGGACTGGCGTGTCGCTGCGAACTTGGGTAATATTCCGCCTGGTCGTCACAGTCGTGCGACCCAGGCCTTCGGGGGGCCTGTTGAATTCTGCAGTACATGAGAGGCCGGGGTTTTTCGCATGTCTATATCTGTGCGCCCATTGCGCCGTCACGGACGTATCGCTGTTTCTGCCGGGCTGACCAGCCTGCTCGCGGGAAGCATGCTCGTCGCCGGCGGCTTGATCACCGCCAACGCCGAGGACACGGACGAGGGGTACGAGGACTTCGACCGCAACGTGACCGATTGTCCCGACGCTGGGCTAGGCGGTGAAATCCTGCTCGGTGTCGAGGAGGAGAACGGGGACGGTGCCGAGAACGACGACCTCCGCGGGGAAATCTCCGAGGACGGCAAGTACCTCAACATCGAGGTGCTCAGCGATGACCTGAACATCACCGGAACCGTCGTCAAGGGTGGACCCAACTCCCGCGTCTATTACGGCGAACCGGTTGACGACATGCGTGCTCCCGACAATGACGGCGGAAAGATTCCCGACATCAGTCACTGGTTCGTCTGCGGTGAGAAGCCCGAGCCGTCCGAGACTCCGGAACCGACAGACACGCCCGAGCCGACCGAGACTCCCGAGCCAACGGACACGCCGGAACCCACCGAGACGCCGACGGAAACACCCGAGCCGACCGAGACTCCGGAACCGACTGAGACACCGGAGCCCACGGACACGCCCGAATCGCCGGAGCCCACGGAGACTCCGGAACCGACGGACACGCCGGAGCCGACCGAGGAGCCCACTGACGAGCCCACGGACGATGCGACCGACGAGCCGGATGACGAGGCAGACGACGAGGACGATGAGGAGCTGCCCGACACCGGTTCGGCAACCATGCTCTGGATGGTCGGCGGTACTGCGCTGCTCGCCTTTGGTGCCGGTCTGCTGATGCTGGGCCGGAGGATGTTCCAGACCACCGCCTGATCGTGGTCGGTCCCGGTCGGAACAACAGGCTGGTTTGAACTAGCACGAGAAATGATCGAGCGCCACGTGATGCCGGGTGCCTTCCGAATGAGAAGGCACCCGGCATCTTCGTGTCTGGCCGAAACCGACGCGGTCTCCATGTGCTGGCCATCCCGCGGCGTGCGGGCGTCTCGGTGCCCGCATGTTGGAGACGGCCGGCACGGTGGACGTCGATGAAGCGCGTCGCGGTGCGGGCACTTCCTGAATGTGATCATCGTTCCTATCGTGTCGCGGACCACAACGCTGCCGTTTTTAGGATGAAGACGTACACTCGGTGCGGCGCTTCGTGGTCGGCTGGTCCGCGAGGCACGAGAAACTTCCATCGATCGTCGGCGAGGCATCGTGATCCGATTCGACAACGTGACCAAGGTTTACCCCACGCAGTCGGGGCCAGCTCTTGAAAACCTGAGCATGGAAGTCGAGCGCGGGGAGTTCGTGTTCCTCGTCGGGCCGTCGGGCTCGGGTAAGTCAACGTTCCTGCGCTTGGTGCTCAAGGAGGAAAAGCCCACGTCCGGCCGGATTCGAGTGGCAGGAAAGGATCTGCACCGGCTGTCGAACTGGAAGGTTCCGCACCTGCGGCGCCGTGTCGGAACGGTCTTCCAGGACTTCCGCTTGCTGCCCAATAAGACGGTCTTCGAGAACGTCGCGTTCGCGTTGCAGGTCATCGGCAAGCCACGCCGCCAGATCAACCGGGACGTACCGGCGGTGCTCGAACTCGTCGGACTCGACGGCAAGCATGATCGGATGCCGGATCAGCTGTCCGGAGGTGAACAGCAGCGGGTCGGCGTGGCGCGTGCCTTCGTGAATCGGCCGCTGATCATGCTGGCGGACGAGCCGACCGGAAACCTCGATCCGGCGACGAGCGTTGGCATCATGAAGCTGCTCGACCGGATCAACCGCACCGGTACCACCGTCGTGATGGCGACGCACGATCAATCGATCGTCGATCAGATGCGCAAGCGGGTGATCCAGCTCGAGAGCGGTCGCCTTGTTCGTGACCAGTCGCGAGGGGTCTATGGCTACACCCGATAGCGCTGCCCTCTCGCGTTCCCGTCCAGCTCCGTTGATCCCCTGACCTGTTCGGAAGAGAGTCATGCGCTTCCAGTACGTCTTCTCCGAGATCGCCACCGGCCTGCGCCGGAACCTGACGATGACCGTCGCCGTGGTGATCACTGTTTCGATCTCCATCGCATTGCTCGGCACCGGTTTGCTGATCCAGGCACAGTCCGACGCGACCAAGGGCTACTGGTATGACAAGGTCGAGATCTCGGTCTTCATGTGCAACGACTACGACATCGGGGGAAACTGCTCGGGAGCGGTGTCGGAGTCGGAGCGGGAGGAGATCCGGAATACACTCGAAGATCATCCCGAGGTGGCCGACGTCTTCCACGAGTCGCAGGACGAGGCGTACGAGCGGTTTACCGAGCCGCTCGACGATCCCGTGGCCGACGTCATCACGCCGGATCAGCTTCAAGAGTCGTTCCGCGTCGCACTGGTCGACCCGGACGAGTACGACGGCGTGGTGTCGGCTGTGAGCGGCCTGCCGGGGGTGCAGAATGTTCACGATCAACGGGAGGTTCTGGGACCGCTGTTCCGGCTTCTCGATTGGTTCCAGGTCGGCGCGATCGCCATTGCAGCCATTCAAGTGGTGGCTGCCACTTTGTTGATCGCCAATACGATCCGTCTGGCGGCCTACAGCCGCAGGCGGGAGACGGGAATCATGCGCCTGGTCGGCGCCTCGAATTTCTATATCCAATTGCCGTTCATTTTGGAGGCCGCCATTGCCGGTCTCATCGGTTCGGTCTTCGGTTGTGTCGCGGTCTTCGCACTTCAAGAGGTCGCCGTGAACCAGCTGCTCGCGCCGAACTTCACCTTTACGGCCTGGGTCGATCGTGGTGACGTGTGGATGATGGTGCCATGGTTGCTGCTGACCGGAGTGTTGATCTCGGCACTGGCCTCGTTCATTACGTTGCGACGGTACTTGCGTGTCTGAGTTGGCCGCAGTGCGCGGCGAAGATCGAATATATCGCCCGTATCATCTCTTAGTGGGAGGCGGCGTCACGGGCAAATGCCTCGTTGCTCTTCCGTCCGGATGTGAATGATGTTACGGTCATTTACGTCTGGTACGGAGGAGTCAGGTGTGAATGGTGTGACTAACGGGGCCTCTTGGTACCACAGGGGTATCGTCGCGTTGCTGTCGCTTGGTTTGGCCGCAACGCTGACACAGTCTGCGTGGGCTGACGATCTCCAGGATCGGATCGAGGACAACGAAGAGCGGCTCGAAGAGACCGAGGAAGACCTCGCTGAGCTGGAGGAAGACCTTGCGCATTCCACTGAACGGCTGAACGAGGCGACCGAAGCCTATGAGAATGCGGTCAGCAAGCTCCCGGCTGCTGAGGAAGAGCTGCAGAGCGCCGAAGCACGGCTCGCTGATGCCGACGATCGGCTCGCGAAAGCGGAAGAGGACGTTGCGGCTGCGCGTGCAGCCGACGAGCAAGCGGCCGAGGAGCTTCGAGAGGCTGAGCAAGCGGTCGAAGATCAGCTAGCCCGTATCGACGACGTTAACGAGCGTATCGACGGTAAACGTGCCTCGATCAGCCGCGTGGCCACGCAGGCCTATCAGCGGGGAACGGGTGGTGAGCTGACCACGCTCTCGGCCGCGCTGCGTGCCGAGGATCTGCACGAGCTGGTCACCAACGTCGAGTCGGCCCGGTCCGTGGTCAATGCCGAAACCGTGATCTTGGATGACCTGCGTGACGACCGGGCTGACCTGGCGAACGAGCGCGTCACCCTCGAAGAGTTGCAGAGCGAGGCCGAGGTCCTGCGTGAGCGGGCGGCTGAGCGTCTGGAGGAGACCGAGCGCGCCGAGGCGCGCGCACGTGAGGCCAAGGCCGATGCGGAAGAGGCCGCGAACGCCGCGGCCGAAGCCAAGGCAGAGGTCGAGTCGCTGATCGATGCCAGGGAAGACGCGAAGGCCGCCGCGGAGGAAGCCAAGGAAGAGAATGCCCGCCAGTACGCCGAGCTCGAATCCGAGCGCGACGACATCCAAAATGACATCGACCGCCTCGAACGCGAGCATGCCGAACGCGAACGCGAGCGGGAGAGGGAGCGGGAACGCGAGCGTGAGCGCGAGCAGGACGACTCCAGTGACGACGGCGGTTCCGGCGGCGACGGCGGTGGCGGCGATGGTGACAATGGTGGCGGTGGCAATGACGGCCAACGATCGTCAGGTTTGACCTATCCCGTCTCCAACCCGTACATCACGTCCCCGTTTGGTATGCGCACGCATCCCGTGACGGGTGTGCGGAAGTTGCACGACGGTACCGACTTCCGGGCACGTTGCGGGACGCCGATCCGTGCCGCGGCGGACGGACGGGTCGAATGGGCTTACCATCGCGGTGCTTACGGAAACCAGATCGCCGTCGACCACGGAGGCAAGGTCACCACGTACAGCCATCTGTCGCGTTTTGCGGTGAGTCCGGGCGTTCACGTGTCGCAGGGCCAGGTGGTCGGCTATTCCGGCACCACGGGCATGTCGACGGCGTGTCACCTGCACTTCATGCTCTACGTCAATGGAGAGCTGCAGAATCCGATGAGCTACCTGTGAATGTCTCGCCAGCGAAAATTCCATTCGTCATGGGGCGCTCGGTAATGAGATCCTGACATCATGGCACGGGAACGCGGGAGCACACTGGTTGCCCAGAACCGCAAAGCGCGGCACGACTATCACATCGATGCCAGGTATGAGGCTGGGCTTGTTCTGACCGGCACGGAGGTGAAATCGCTTCGTGCCGGCAAGGCAAACCTTGGCGATGGTTATGCCGAGGTGAGCGACGGCGAGGTGTGGCTGCGCAACGTCCACATTCCGGAGTACAACCACGGAACCTGGACCAATCACTCGCCCCGTCGTTCCCGCAAGCTCCTGTTGCATCGCGACGAGATCAAGCGGCTGATCGGCAAGACCAGGGAGCGAGGCGTCACTCTGGTGCCGTTGTCGCTGTATTTCAAGGATGGCAACGCCAAGGTGGAGATCGCGCTCGCTCGCGGGAAGAAGCAGCATGACAAGCGCCGTGCGATCGTCGAGCGGGAGGCGAAGCGCGAAGCCGAGCGAGCAATGGCGCGGGCCCGCAAGGGGTAAATGCGGTCATGGCGCTGGCGGCGGTTATGACCGCCGCCAGGGGAGGCGGCAGTGGTCCAGGGTGAGGCGGCTGCGTCGCCCCTCACCCTGAACGTCGTGTTCGGGAGCTGCCCGTGGCGTGTCTATTCCCGTGTCGAAGGAAGCATCCGCCGGGCGACGTTCTCCTTGGGTGTGGGGGCCGGTTCGGTGATCCACGGCCCGGTTCCCTCGCTGATGTCGAGCAGATCTGCCTCGAACCACGTGTATCGTCCGTCGAGGACAGCCCGGGCGGTGGCTTCGTCCTGCTTGTCGGTGTTGTTCCAGAGCGCGTCGAACAGCCGCTCGGTACGTAGTCGAGCCTGACGCGCGAACATGTCGGCGAGTTCGTGGGCATTCGAGGCTTCGTCGGCGCTGCCGGTCGAATGCAACATGTGAGCCCGCACGCACGTCGCGGCGATGGCGAAGAGCTCCGCGCCGATGTCGACGACGCGTGCGAGGAACCCCTGCTTCTTCTCCAGCTTGCCTTGCCAGCGAGCCATGCCGTAGAAGGTCTGGCGCGCGAGCCGTCGCGATGCCCGCTCGACGTACCGCAGGTGTGGTGCCAGGCTTCCGAACTCTCGGTACGCGTTCGGTTGGTTGCCGGCGCCGGTGACTAGCTGGGGGAGCCACTTGGCATAGAGCCCGGTAGCTCGTGCTGCCGCCCTTGCCTTATCGGTGAGATCGACATCGGGGTCGATGATGTCTCCGGCCGCTTGCAAGTGGGCATCGACGGCCTCGCGGGCGATCAGCAGGTGCATGATCTCCGTCGAGCCTTCGAAGATGCGGTTGATGCGCAAGTCGCGCAGGATCTGCTCAGCGGGAACCGCGCGTTCACCGCGGGCCTGGAGCGAATCGGCGGTCTCGTAGCCGCGGCCGCCACGGATCTGGACGAGGTCGTCGGCCACCTGCCAGGCGGTCTCGCTGCACCACAGCTTTGCCAGGGCAGCTTCGATACGGATGTCGTGCCGTCCCTGATCGGCGAGATGGGAGGAGAGTTCGAGGACGGACTCCTGGGCAAACGCGGTCGCCGCGATGGAGGAGATCTTGTGGGCGATGGCTGCGTGCCGGCCGATCGGCTTGCCCCACTGGACCCGCTCGCCCGACCACTCGCGAGCGATCTTCAAGCACCACTTGGTGGCGGCCGCGCAGGTTGCCGGGATTGCCAGCCTGCCGGTGTTGAGCGTGGTCAACGCGATCTTCAGACCGTCGCCCTCGCGGCCGAGCCGGTTCTCGGCGGGAACCCGGACGCGATCGAAGCGGGTCACGCCGTTCTCGATGCCGCGCAGGCCCATGAACGCGTTGCGGTTCTCGACGACGATGCCTGGCGAATCGGCTTCGACGACGAACGCGGTCACGCCACCTCGCCCGCCATCGTGTTCGGGAACCCTGGCCATGACGACGAGGAGCTCGGCGACGACGCCGTTGGTAGTCCACAACTTCACGCCGTCGAGTTCATACGCCGCTCCGCCGTCCACGGGTGTGGCGGTTGCCCGCAGGCGGGCCGGGTCCGAGCCGACGTCGGGTTCGGTCAGCAGGAACGCACTGATGGCACCTCGTGCGCAGCGTGCGAGGTAGGCGTGTTTCTGCTCCTCCGTGCCGAACAGGCGGACCGGCTCGGGGACGCCGATCGACTGATGAGCGGAGAGCAGCGCTCCCAAGGACGGGTTGACGCTGCTTACCATCGCCAGCGCCCGGTTGTAGGCAACCTGCTTCAGGCCCAGGCCGCCGTACTCCTCCGGGATCTTCATACCGAAGGCGCCGACGCGCGCGAGTGCCTTAATGTACTCGTCGGGGATGTAGGACTCCCGCTCGATGACGGTGCCGTCCAGCTCGGTGGTGCACACGGCGCGCAGCCGCTCGAGGAATTCGTCGGTCTGCTCCGAGGCTTCGGCGTCGAGTGTGGGGTGTGGGTGGATCAGGTCGAGACGGAAGCGGCCGAGATACAGCTCCTTCGCGAACGAGGGCTGGCGCCATTCGGTCTCCCGGGCGGCTTCGGCCACCTCGCGTGCTTCACGCTCGCCGACGTGCGTGGCGTCCTGGGTCGTCATGATCCGCCTCCTCGTCGTGGTGACCTACGACCCATTGTTACTCGTGAGTAGCATCAAGGGAAGGGTCTCTGGCACATCCGAAGCCTCGATCGATATCGATATGTCTCGTCCCCGTGCGTCGCGGTTGCGAATCGACTGGCCATGATTTCTCCACGACGAGCCCTGGGCAGGAATTAGAGTCGCGGCCACCGTGTTGAATCAGGTAACCTGAGGATGCCCGGAGACGGCGTGGAGCCGCTTCCGGGATTGATAACTCAACAGGGGGTGAACGGTTTCGACTTCGCACGATGACCCAGGGGAAGCGGGCCGAGGATGTCGCGTCATCTCGTTAACGCTCGCGGCAACGTTAATAAGTGCCAACGAAACGCGCACTGACTTCGCCCTCGCCGCCTGAGGCGGGGAGCTAGAAGTCTGTCGACCCGGGTAAGCTTCCGGCCCGGTGCTCGGCATCATCGAGGAGGCTCACCGATCGGCACTGCCGTGGGGCCGGTCGGGACATTGACACGGCTGGGCTCGTCACGGTGACTTGCCTGCGTGATCACCGGAGCCGAGTAGAGACATAGCAGGCTGCGCCCGGAGAAGCCCTGGGGAAGCGTCGAAGGACCCGGGTTCGATTCCCGGCACCTCCACAGTTGATGAAGCGGCTGGCCAGAGCGAATCTGGCCAGCCGCTTCGTTGTTGAACGCCTACTTCACGCCCACATTGTTCGCCGCCACAGCCGTCCTCGAGGCCGTCGAGGGGTCACGTTCTCGGCGTGTGCGGTGAGGCCGCGAGCCTCGATGTGGCGCGTCACGTGAGCGACTCGTCGATGACCGTCGAGATCCGTTGTCCGACGCCCTTCCATCCGCCTTTGGTGCGCCCGCTCATGATGCGGCGCGAGAGCGCCTGGTACGGGTCGTCGGGGTCGAACCCGTCGTGGACGACGAACAGGCGCGTGCCGGTTCCCTCGGGTTCAAGGACGAAGGTCACGACGGAATCGAGGGAGCTGGCGTCGTCGGGTGCGGTTCGCCAGGCGATCTGGAGCATCTTCTCCGGCACGAAGTCGAGCACCTCGGAGTGGCCGACACCGCCGAAGCCGACCGCGGGAATCGGGCGGGTGTGGAACGTGAACCTGTGCCCAATCTCCAGCTTGAAGTCGTTGGGCATCAGCCAGCGCGCCATCAGCTCCGAGTCGGTCAGCGCCTGCCACACCTTGGCCGGCGGGTGGGAGAGGAACTCGTCGACGCGGATCGTTCGGGGGTCGTCGGTCACATGTCCTCCAGGACGTCACGCAGGGCTTTGACACGCTCGCGCCAGAACCGCTCGTACGGGTGCAGCCAGTCCTGCAGGTCAACCAGAGGCCGTGCCTCGAGTTGGTAGCGGCGCTCACGGCCGACCCTGTGCTCGCTGACCAGCTCAGCATCGCGCAACACCTTGAGGTGCTCGGAGACACTGGGTCGGCGCATGTCGAAGTGCGAAGCAAGGTCGTTCACGGTTCGTGGGCCGTCGAGCAGCAGGCGCAGCAATTCTCGCCGCACCGGGCTGGCCAGGGCGGCGAAAACGTCGTCGGTCAGGGTGCTCATATGGCAGATAGTACAAACGCGTTGCCGTCCGGGTCGGAGAACGTCGCCTGGCGCCCCCACGGCTGCTCGACGGGCCCGTCGAGCTCCACTCCGGCCTGGCGCAGCCGCTTGCAGTCCGTGTCGATGTCGCTCGTCACCAGCAGTACGCCCCGCTGGCTGCCCGGGGTCATGTCGGGATGTAATCCGAGGACGACGCTGGTAGTGGCGCCCTTGGGGGCTACCTCGAGCCAGCGCATGGGCTCCATCGTGTTGTCCGCGACGAGGTCGAAGCCGAGCGTCTCGACGTAGAAGTCCTTAGCCTGGTCTTGGTCGGAGACAGGGACGGTCAGGGTTCGAATCTGTGTGATAGCCATGCTGATGATATTATGTAGGTAACTTCCTACTCGTCAAGGGTAGGAAATTACCTACTCGCCCATCCTGCGCAACGCATTCTCGTGTGCGGTGGTTACGTGTTACCTGACCGGTTCGATGCCCTCGGAGCGACCCCTCGTTAGGGCACCTACCTTCCGGTAGGTAAGCTCCCAACCGTGCGGCAGCGAGAGCAAGGTGAAGGTGGCAGCGCACCGACTCGTGAGCGGGCGATGGCCGTCGCCGAGGCGCACCTGCTACGCCGGGGGTACCGCGCGGTTTCGCTGCAGGAGGTGGCCCGCGAGGTAGGAGTCACCAAACCATCGCTGTAACTACCACTTCCCGGCGGGCAAGGAGGAGCTGGTCGTCGCGGTGCTGCACCGTTCGTTGGAGCAGGCTCGCGTCGGCCTGAGTGGCGCTCTGGCAAGCGCGGAGAGCGGAGCGGACAGGCTGCGGGCAGCCGCGCGGTGGATTTTCGCCGAGCCCAATCGCTGCTTCCCTGGCGAGCACTGGACGGTTCGATGCACTCGAAAATCGTTTGCGGATGGTCCGGTGGCCGGACACCGTGAGTGTGTGCTGATTCGACGGGAAACGCCAGCCGACATCGAAACGATCCGCGACGCGCACGCGTCCGCTTTTGCTGCCTCGGGAGCCGTGCCAGCCGAGGCGGGCCTGGTGGATGCACTGCGTGCCGATGATGCGTGGCTGCCGGAGCTTTCTCTCGTCGCCGTCGAGGGAGCGGCCGTGATCGGGCACGTCGTGTGCAGCAGGGCGCACGTGGACGCGGTTCCGGTGCTGGCATTGGGGCCGATGGGCGTACTGAGTGAACGGCAGCGGGCTGGGGTCGGCAGCGCTCTGATGCATACCGTGCTGGGCGCGGCCGATGCCTTGGCCGAGCCGCTCGTGGCGCTGCTCGGCCATACCGCCTATTACCCCCGTTTCGGTTTCCGTCCGAGCGCGGAGTACGGCATTGCGCCGCCGGACCCGCAATGGGGATCTCACTTCCAGGTGCGCACCCTCACCGCTTACGAGCCGACGATGCGTGGTCAGTTCGCGTACGCCGCACCGTTCGACGAGCTGTAGCTCGGGGTCAGCGGTAGTGATCGGCACCTGCGAGCCGGCAGGCGATATCATCACAGGACCCTTCGCGCTGGATTGACCACGAGCCGAACCACCGGCTACATCGTCGTCGGCCCGGCCACGCCGACCACAGCATGAGAGGAAATACCCATGCGCACGTTCAAGCTTCAGGTCCAGACGACCGTCGACGGCTACATGGCCGGACCGAATGGAGAGATGGACTGGATGACCTTCCCGTGGACCGGCGACCTCGACGCCTATATCGATGCGCTCTGCGAATCGGTGGACTGCATCGTGTTGGGCCGCAAGCTCGCCGAGGGATTCATTCCGGTCTGGGCGGATCGGACGCCGGACGACGGCGAACCCCAGGAAACCATCGACTGGATGAATAACACCCCCAAGGTAGTGATCTCCAACACGCTTACCGAATCCCCCTGGGAGAACGCTTCCGTCGCCGGCGGCGATCTCACCGATATCGTCAAGCGGCTCAAGGCCCGGCCGGGCGGAGATCTGATTGCTTACGGGGGCGGGACGCTGGTATCGGAGCTGATCGCCAAGGATCTGCTCGACGAACTCCACCTGTTCGTCAACCCGGCGGCGATCGGCTCCGGAATGCCCGTGTTTCCCGACGCCGGCGCCTACCACCGGCTCCGGCTCGTGGCCGCGCAATCGTTTGACTGCGGCATTGCTGCGTTGCACTACGAACCGAATCGCGCCTGACCCCTTCCCATGATCATGTGCGATTTACCCCGTCACAGGGGGTGCAAGTGTTCATGATCATGGGAGCGGGGTGCGTTTGCGGACGACGAGGGGAGCGTCGCTCTCCGGATCGGTGATGATCCGGCAGTCGATTCCGAAGGTAGCGCGGACCACATCGCTGGTCATGATCTCGTCGGGCGGTCCCTGAGCGAGGATCTGCCCGTCCTTCATGCACACGAGGTGTGTGGCGTAGCGGACGGCCTGGTTGAGATCGTGAAGCACGGCGACGACGCTTCGCCCGGCCGCATGCAGTTTCTCGCACAGATCCAGGACCTCGTACTGGTGGGCGATGTCGAGAAATGTCGTCGGCTCGTCGAGCAGCAGCAGTTCCGTCTGCTGGGCGAGAACCATCGCGAGCCACGCACGCTGGCGCTGCCCTCCGGAAAGTTCGGTGAGTTGCCGTCCGGCGAGGTCGGAGATGCCGGTGAGATGGAGCGCGTCGCGCACTGCTTCGGCGTCCGCGTCCGTCCATTGGCGTAGCAGGCTCTGATGCGGATAGCGGCCCCGTCCGACGAGGTCACGTACGCTGATCGCTTCTGGCGCGATCGGGCTCTGGGGCAACATGGCCACCCGCCGGGCCACCGCCTTGCTGCGATACGAGCTGATCGGGCGCCCGTCCAGAAGCACCTCGCCGGATACTGGCCGAAGCGTCCGCGCGAGTGCCTTGAGCAGGGTGGATTTGCCGCACGCGTTCGGCCCGACGATGACGGTGAACTGCGCCTCTGGGACGTCGAAGTTCAGCTCTGCTACGACCGGCTGCGCGTCGTAGGCCAGCGTGACGTTGCGCGCGCCGAGCATCGGCGTCATGCGGACACCTTCTTCCATTCCCTCATGAGCAGGTAGCCGAGATATACGCCGCCGACGGCCGCCGTGACGATGCCGACGGGCAGCTGCGAGCCGAGCGGTGCATGCTGGACGAGCATGTCCGCGAACGAGAGGACCAGGGCACCTGTCATCGCGGCGACGACGATGTTTGGCCCGCTGGCGCGGGTGAGCCTGCGCCCGATCTGCGGGGCGGTCAGGGCGACGAAGGCGACCGGCCCGACGACGGTGACGGCAGCTGTCGCGGCGCAGATCGCGATGATTACCGACCAGACGCGGGTCTGGTGAGCGCGGGCACCGAGCGCGTCGGCGAGCTCGTCGCCCATCTCGATGAGCTGCAAGCGCCGGGTGAACGCCAGGGCCAGCGGCAGCAGCACGAGCAGTGCGACGGTCATCAGCAGCGCGTCGTCCCAGGAACGCGATGCCGTGCTGCCGTTGAGGTAGGCGGCGATCACCGTGGCCTGTTCGCGCTGCGTGCTGGTGATGATCCACTGAACGAAGGCCAGCGACATCGCGTTGACCCCGATACCGACGATGATCATCCGGCCGGGCGACGAGAACCCCTGGCCGGTACCCACGTAGACGAGCGCCATGGCCACGACCGCACCGACGAGCGCGCCGGCCGGCAACGGCAGGATCCCGGTCCACATCAGGCCGAAAGCGGCCGCACCCGCACTGGCACCGGCAGCCAGGCCGATGACGTCGGGACTGCCCAGCGGATTCCGGGTGACAGTCTGGAACAGTGCACCGGAGATGCCGAACCCGGCACCCGCCGTGAGGGTGACGGCGAGCCGTGGCCCGCGCAGCCGGCTCAGGACGAACTCTTCTTGCGGCCCGAGCTGCCCGCTGACAGCGGCCGCCAGCCGGTCGGGCGCTACGCCGAGCTCGCCGAGCGCCAGGGTGAGGGCCGCGGTGACGAGGACCGCGACGGCCAGCCCGCCGGCGACGGCGACGCTGCGGCGCCGCACGGGCAGCTGGATGCCGGGACCGGAGAGCGGTGTGCGAATCTCTGCCGTCATGCGCTTCCCTTGAGCCGGCGCACGGTCAGCATGAGCATGGGCGCTCCGATGAATGCGATGACGACGCCGACCATGAGCTCGCCGGGACGCGCGACGACCCGGCCGATGACGTCCGCGCCGAGGAGCAGTACCGGTCCGAGCGCGGCACAGTACGGAACCAGCCAGCGGTGATCGGTGCCGACGAACGGGCGCACGATGTGGGGCACGGCGAGACCGACGAACGCGATGGGGCCACATGCCGCCGTGGCCGCGGCACTGAGCATCGTCGCACCGGCAGCGCCCCCGATCCGGATCACCGTGGTGGGTGCACCGAGCGCGTGCGCGGTCTCGTCGCCGAGTGCCAGCGCGTTCAGCCCGGGCAGCAGGATGACGGTGAGAAGCAAACCGGCTACGGCCACTGGAAGGACGGCGGCGATGACGTCGAATCCCCGTCCCGAGAGCGAACCGATCACCCAGAACCGGTAGGTGTCGAACGTGCTCGGGTTGGTCAGCGCAACGGCTTCGATGTAGGCGACCAGCACGGCGTTGACCACGGCTCCGGCCAGTACCAGCCGCAAGGGCGACGCCCCGCCACGCCCGGAGCCCACGACGTAGACGACAGCTACCGCGGCGAACGCACCGGGAATCGCCACCCACACGGGCGCCGCGCCGAGCCCGAAGAACGCCATGCCGGTCACGATCGCGGCGGACGCTCCCGCGTTGACGCCGAGCAGACCCGGATCACCCAGGGGATTGCGGGTGATGCCCTGGATCAGAACGCCGGCGACCGCAAGGCTGGCACCGGCCACGACTCCGAGAACGGTCCGCGGAATCCGGGTCTCCACCACCACGCTGGCGTAGCTGTCGTCGGGCTGGACGACGCCCGTCCAGACCTCCGTGATAGACAGCTCCTTGGTGCCGATCGCGAGACTCACCATGATCATTACTGCGAACAGCGCGACGGCAGCGGCGAGACCGAGGGCAAGCCCCGGGAGCCGTCGTCGGCCCGCGCGCACGGGCGTGACCGGTCCGCGCCCGTTCCTGCCGGAGGCGGGCGCCGGGGCTGGCCGGGTCTCGGTCGTGGTCATGTGATCGTGAGTGATGGTCGGGTTCCGGATGCTCGATTCTGGGATGGCCGTTTCTGGATCACTCCAGGTGCTGGATCGCGTCGCTGATGTCCTCGGCGTACTCGTCGACGGCCCACGGGACGCTCAGGGGCGTCATCAGCGTCGCCGCCATGATGAGCGCGTGATCGTGGTTCACCACATACGATCCGCGCTGCACTGCAGGAATCTGTGCATACAGCGGCTGCGCTTCGATCTCGGCCTGGTTCTCCTCGTCGTTGAACCAGGTGATCACCACATCGACGTCGTCGAGCATGTCCGCACGTTCGAGGCCCAGATCCGTCGTGAACTGTCCCTCGCTCAGTTCGAGTGACGAGAGCTCGGGATCTTCTTCCAATCCGAGCCGCGCGACGAACTCGACGCGGGGATCTTGCCGCTGGTAGACGTGCAGCGATCCCCGCTCGACGGCGTAGATGTAGGCGAACGTGACGCCTTCAAATTCCGGGTGTTCGGCGGCCGTGTCGGCGATCCGGCTGGTCACCTGGTCAATCAGCGCGTCGGCCGCGTCGCTCTTGCCGAGAGCCTTGCCGACCAGCTCGATCTGGGTGTCCCATGGCGTGGCCCAGGCACGTTCCGGGTAGGCGACGGTGGGTGCGAGATCGCTGAGGACGTCGTAGTCGTCCTGGGTGATGCCGGATTGCGGGGCAAGGATCAGGTCGGGTTCGAGGGCGACCACCGCGTCGATGTCGAGTTCTGGTTGCGCGCTGAAGGTGGTCGGCAGGTCGGCTCCGGACGCTTCGACCGCCTCCCGAAGCCACGGCCGATAGCCGTCGTCGTCCCCGGCGAATGTGGCCTCTTCGATTCCCACCGGCACGACGTCGAGGGCGACGGCGATGTCGTCGGCGCCCCAGCCGATGGTGACCACGCGTTCGGGCTCGCTCTCGATGACCGCCGTTCCGAGGGCTGATTCGATGGTCACCGGAAACGCGTCGGCTGCGGCGGATCCGTCGGAAGAGCCGGCTGGTTCGGCCGGGTCACCGGCTGATTCGCTGCTGGCAACGTCGCTGTCGTTGGCGGCGCATGCACTGGAGATGAGCCCGGCCACGGCGACGAGGAGTGCGCCTGCATATCGCCGGGCGCGGTGGCGTGGCGTCGGATGATGGTCGATGGTGCTGCACACACCGGGTCCCTTCGTCGTGGTTTCGCCTCGAACATCGTTGGTCGAGATCATCGGGTCGACTCCGCATCGATCACAGTTGTGCGACGGCCTCGGCGAGCTGGTCCGCGTAGTCGTCGATCACCCAGGGCACCGTGAGGGGCGTGAGGAGGCTGGTCGCGGTGACGAATGGGCGGTCGTAGTTCACGACATACGAGCCCCGCTCGACGGCCGGTATCTGGGCGTAAAGCGGCTGCGCTTCGATCTCGGCCTGCTGTTCGGCGTCGCTGAACCAGTTGATGACGACGTCGGTGTCGTCGAGCATGTCCGCGTTCTCCAGGCCGATTTCCGACGATGCGGTTCCTTCCGAGATCGGCAGGTCCTCGATGAACGGCGCGGGAGTGAGCCCCAGCTTGCTCACGAACGTGGCACGCGGCTCGTACGGCTGCATCACACCCAGCGCACCGGGTTCGCTGGCGTAGATGTAGGCGAATGTCACGCCGTCGAACTCGGGATGCTCGGCCGCGACCTCGGCGAACTGTGCGTCGATCTCGTCGATCAGGGCGGCGGCCTCGTCGCTCTGGCCCAATGCCTCACCGACCAGCTCGATCGTGGTGTCCCAGGGAGTGCCCCACGCTTCCTCTGGATAGGCGACGGTCGGAGCGAGATCGTTGAGAAGGTCGAAGTCGTCCTGCGTGATGCCGGACTGCGGGGCGAGGATCACGTCGGGATCGAGTTCGACGATCGCGTCCATGTCGATCTCGGGCTGCGCGGTGAACGTGGCGGGAAGTTCGCCTCCGGCGGCGTCAATAGCCTCCCGGAACCACGGGTTGTAGCCCTGCTCGTCCCCTGACCACGTGTCTTCCTCGATGCCGACGGGCGTATGGCCGAGCGCCACGACGATGTCGGCGGTGCCGCGGCCGATCGTGACGATTCGCTCCGGCTCGGTCTCGATGTCGGCAGTGCCGAGTGCGGACTCGATGGAGACCGGGTATGCGGATTCCGGCTCCCCGGCTGCCGTGGAGCCGGTGTGATCGTCCTGATCATCGGATGAGCATCCCGCGAGCCCGAACAGGGCCAGCAGGATCAATGTAGCGGCAGAACGTGCCCAGGCAGCGGACACAGCGATCCCTCCATTGTTGGCGGCTTCGGAGCGGACGTCGACGTGGCCATACCCGGCGCACGACTTAGCCGAACCTTAGTATGGCATGCCTAACCTAAATGTTCGCTATGGTATACGTCACGGATGCCATACGTCAGTACTCGTTTCCGCGAGCGTGTCCTATTCGCGGGTTCGCCGATCGTCTTATTGGTAAGGGCAGGTTGCTAAAGCGCGGTGACCAGCTCGAACGCCAATATCCCAGCGGATCGTTCACGAGAAAGGAGTAGCGCGGGCTACCGAGGCCCGCAAGAGCCCTGGGACGCGTTCTGGGGCATGCGATACGCGACGGTCGCAGAACCGGACGGCAACGGTGTCGACCGGTGGTTTGCCGACCACGTCGACACGATCCAGGCAGGAAGCAAGCAGCAACCCGGGCACACCGCGACGACTGTGCGCCTGGAGGGTGCCGAGCCGGTCGTCACCGACGGCCCGTTCGTGGAAGGCAAGGAGATCGTCAGCGGTTACGTCGAGGTCGCCGATCTAGATGAGGCACTCCGGATGGCCACGTCCTGGCCGGGATGCCCCGTCGTCGAGATCCGGCCACTGGCGTCGTGAGATCGTGGCCGAAACGTCGCACGCCGAGCTGGCCCGCGTGGTGCGCGAGCACGCGGGCCGGTTGGCCGCGTCCCTGGTCCATCTCATCGGCGACTTTGCCACGGCGGAGGACCTGGTCCAAGACGCCGTGCTGGCCGCGCTGGAACGCTGGCCAGTTGACGGCGTGCCGGAGCGGCCGGACGCGTGGCTATTCACGGTCGCCCGCCGCCGTGGCCTGGACATGCCGCGCCGCGAGAGCAACTACCGTGCGAAGCTGGCGCAGCTGCCCTGCCGGCCGAGCGCATGCCCGACGAACGGCTGCGGCTGATCTTCACGTGTTGCCATCCCGCGTTGCCGCGCGCATCCCAGATCGCGCTCACGCTGCGCGTGGTGTGCGGGCTGACGACGGCACAGATCGCCCGTGCCTTCCTGGTGCCGGACACCACCGTCGCCCGCCGAATCACGCGGGCCAAACGCAAGATCAGTGACGCGGGCATCCCGTACCGGGTACCCGCCGACGACGAGCTGGCGGCCCGCCTAACCGAGGTTCTCGCCGTCATCTATCTGCTGTTCAACGAGGGGTACCTGGCGACGGCCGAGCAGGCTCAGTCCCGTGACCTGGCCGACGACGCGGAATGGCTGGCCGTGCTGCTGCACCGGCTGGTGCCCTCCGAGCCGGAGCCTACCGGCTTGCTCGCCCTGATCCGCTTGCACCGTGCCCGGGCGACGGCCCGGTTCGACGCCGGCGGTGAGCTGGTGCTGCTCCAGGATCAGGATCGATCTCTCTGGGACCGGGAGATGATCGACGACGCGACGCGGCTGCTGACGCGGACAGCCCGGAAGCATCAACCAGGGCCGTACCAGCTGCAGGCCGCCATCGTGGCGTGCCACGCGGAAGCGGATTGCTGGGAGGACACCGACTGGCCCCAGATCGTGCTGCTGTATGACATGCTGCTGCACCTCGCGCCGTCGCCGGTCACCCGCCTGCACCGCGCGATCGCGCTCCGCTACACCGTTGACGCGGAGACCGCCATGTCCGAACTCGACAACCTCGCCGATGTGCTGGAGCGCTACCACCTTTACCACGCCACTCGGGCCGACCTGCTGCGCGACCTCGGCGATGTCGAGCGGGCGCGGGTAGCCGATTAGCGCGCCCTCGAGTGATTAGCGCTCACTTCTTGGGTCTATGGAACGTCCAGGAGGCTCTTACAGGCTCTGGACGTTCCGTAAACCCAAGAAGTGGGGATCGCGCCTCCGCTAGAGATCGCTGCACTGGCCCCGTGCCGGGCCGAGAACGTCATTCGCCACGTCGCGGTTGACCGGCGCCGGGTCGTTGTCCTCGCAGGTGAGTCCCCCGATGATGCGGTTCCCGGCGAGCACGCTCGGTCCTGTCGTGCCGGTGAGGGACACCGGTCCGATCAGCGCGTTGCTCCCGCAATCCCGCTCCGGGTCACCCAGCGTCACGGCGGAGCTGCCGGCGAGCTTCGTCGGCCCGATCACGCGGGTGTCGCAGAAGAGGATGTCGTCGGCGTCGCTGGCGTCGACCGAGCCGGTGATCCGGGAGTCGTGTGCGACGAACGACGCGCCCGGCTCGATGTTGACCGGCCCGAACACCGTTGCTCCTTCGAGGCAGGTGACGCCCTCGGATGCGTGGAGCGGGCCGGCGTGCCTGCCGCTCACCGTTTCCGTGCATTCGGGCTCGCCCACGGCCTCGAAGCCGAAGCGCGCGTACAGGGGATCGTGATCGGACGCGCCCCGCCCCGCTTCGAAGTCGGGTGTCTCGGCCGGGTAATCGGCGTTGATGTGAATGAAGCGGGCGATGACCAGCTCGTCGAGCGTCGTGTCGTCGACGAAGATGTGGTCGAGGATCTGCGAGACCCCCTGGAAGATGAAGCTGTACGTGTTCTCCGGTGCCTCGTCGATGATGACGTCGTGCAGGTTGGTGAACCCGCGCTCGTACATCGCGGAGAGCTGGTCGGTCGGTTCCCGCTCCGGATCGGTCTGGAAGGCCGGGAACGGGTCGTCGGGTCTCGGGAAGACGTTGAAATCACCCGTGACCAGGACCTGCCCGCCGGCGTCGCGTATCGCCTCGCCGACGGCGGCGTTGAGCCGGGCTTGTTCGGTGCGCTGCTCCACCCGCCTGTCCGGCCCGGACGACATGTGGTTCGAGGTGACGTAGCGCTCGACGTACTCGCCGGTGCCGACGCCGTCCGGGTAGATCCGGAACTTGGCGACCTGGACGGGCCGGGTGAACGCGTATCCGGACTGCGGGAACCGGCCGCCGTCCTCCAGCTCGGCGTCGTCGGCCAGAACGGCGTTGACCGCCTTCGGGTTGGCCGGCTCCTTCACCCACGGCGCGACGTCGGTACGCTCGTCGTCCCCGGGGTAGGGAAGGTCCACGGCGTCGCCGTCGCCCAGCACCGGATCGTCGAGCACGTCATCAACCGAGGCGAGCTCGACGCGATCGGTGCGGTGGAGGAAACCCTGGGTGATCCCGCGCACGTCACGGCCATTGACCGCGTCGCCGGATGCCTCGTAGCGGATGTCGCCCTCGGATTGCCGGAAGATCTCGAGCGCGAGCTCTTCCACGGTGTCGGGTGCGCCGGAGCCGCGGTCGGTGCTCTCCATCGTCTCGCCGTCCTCCGGTGCGGACAGGTCGCAATCCAGGAAGGACTCGGCCGGCGTGTCCTCGTCGTACACGGGGACGCAGACGTCCTGCTTCTCCGCCTCCTGGATGGTGATGATGTCCGGCGCGTCGAGTGCGAGCAGGATCTGCTCGGCGATCGCGGTGCGCTGCGCGTCGTACGACTCCTGATCGCGAGGCGCGTAGGTGAACGGCGGCGAGACGGTCGACCCGCCGGGCTCGTCCGCCTCGCAGGTGCTCGTCGGCTGCTGCCCGTCCGGAACGATGTCCGGATCGAGGTCACAGCCACTGAATGGGTCCGACCGGTAGTCGTAGAGGTTCTCGACGTTGTACACCATCACCGAGTACTCGTTGGCGGGCTCGAACCCGTCGACGACGTCGAGACTGGAAGCCGACGGGTCGGGACCGCGCTCCAGCTCCGGCTGCGCATCGACCATGATCTGGTACTTGTCGAAGCTGAAGTACAGCCCACCCTGTGTGGCCTCGGCGAACGTGTCCCCGCTGCGCGCCGGGGTGATCGTGGCCGTGGCGTCGTCCTGCGCGGCCTTGATGCCGAACGAGCCGAGGACCATGCGGTACGCGTGCTGATCTCCCGGTCCTTCCTCCAGGTCGAACGGGCCGTTGTGCGCGAGCGGGTGGTAGTCACGGAATACGCGGCGATGTGCCGGGTCGTCGCGCTGCGCGACCGGATGATCGCCCCGGATCGCCCAGAACTCGCTGGTGGACGGGGCGAAGGAGTCGTTGCCGCTGACCGCCAGGCTGTCCTCCGGGACCTCGACCTGCATCCCGGCCAGCCGCTCCCAGTACACCGACGCCTCCTGGACGTCGTCGGGCGGATCGGCCTCGGTGACCTCGATGTGGGAATCGAGATCGGCGCCCGACTCCTCCGGCGTGGCGACGTCGACGACGAACGGGCTCTGCAGCACGGTCTGCTGGAAGTCCTCGACGATCGGGCCGCGCAGCGTGACGATGTCGCCGGGTTCGGCGTAGTACTGCTCGCCGATCGGTGGGGTGGACGCGAAGTCCGGGCGCACGGTGGGGAACGTGCTCGTGGACACCCACAGGCCGTCCGATGTCTGATCGTCGCCGTCGGAAAAGGCGGGATCGCCGGCCTCGAATCCGTCGATCTCCGCCGGGTCCGCGTCCAGACTCTGGATGAAGAAGCCTTGGAAGTCGTAGTCGCCGTCGTCGTTCTCCTCCATGGTGCGCTGCGTGACCACACCCCGGACGGCGATCGGATCGCCGGGCTGGAACACCGGGCTGCCCAGCGCGTACGGCGAGACGTATTCGCGGCCGTTAGCGTCTCCGGGGACGGCGCCGCGCAGCTCGCCGATGTCGAGTACGGGGACGACACGGACGTCGACGTCGCAGGTGGCCGTGTCCCCGGAAGCGTCGGTGACCTCGATGGTGACGGTGTACTCGCCGTCGGTGTCGGTGGGATCGAGGCCGGGAACGTCGTCGCCGAAACGGATCTCGGCCTCGTTACCGTCGACGCCCGCCACGGAGACCTCGCCGGACTCCGGTTCGGGGCTCACGCCGGTGACCGCGAAATCGAGTGCACCGGTGCCGCCGGTAGCCGTCGCCGTGACGGCCTTGCCGTTCACGTACTCGCCGTCCTCGGCGGCGAACCCCTCGGTGATTGTGAACGGCGCCTCGCACTGCACGGACACGTCGGACGGCGGCGGCTCGTCGCCGTCGAAACCGGAGTTGCGCGGGGCGTTCTCCACGTTCTCGAAGTCGTCCGCGTTGTCGCCGGTCACCTGGGTCTCGTCGGCGCGGTCTCCCACCCGGACGACATCGAATGGCACGGACGTGGGGAACGAGCTCGCCCAGCCACCACCTTCGGCGCACTGCGAGTCCGCGTCGGTGGTGCCGACGCCGCTGACCATCTCGCCGCCGGCATCGACGATGCGAGCGCCGCTGGCGCCGCTGTCGGCGAACCCGGTCCCGTACGTCAGATCGGGCTCCGTTCCGGCGCTGTACTGGTCTTGCGAGTGGTTGGCGAACAGGAAGTATCCGCCCGGAGCCACCGGATCCGTGTCCTGGGGAACGTTGACACGGGTGCTGGCGTTGCCGCTGCTGGAGGCGCAACCTTGCAGCGACCAGCCGGAGATGTCGACCGGGTCTGCACCCAGGTTGCGAACCTCGACGTATTCGTCGAACGCTCCCTGTGGCCCGCGGGTACGAAGTGCCGTGATCACGACGTCCTCGTGCGAGCTGGTCATGTCGGCGTCCGATCGGGCTCCTGCGGGCGCCGATGGTGAGCCGGCTGCCTGCGGGGTCATTCCGGCGCTTGCCGGAATGACGGACGTCGAAAGCAGCCCGGCGACGGCGGCAGCGGCGACCAATCCACCGCGAAATCCTGCACGAGAGCGGTTCATTGTCCCCCTATCGGTGGTATACGGGCGAAATATCCCGGTCGCTGTCAGCCTTTCGGACAGTGCAACGGCAGTCAAGATGTGCCGGTATGAACGGCTAGTTTCGGTTGTGTGCACGTTCGCCGAACGAGCTGGCCCCTCGGTGATTGGCCCGCCCGTACTGCGGCCGCTTCCGCCACGGCACGGTGATTCCACAGCCCGTGCACGGCGATTCCACGTTCCGTGCACGCTGGATCCACGTCGGCTGGGCGCGGAAAGCGCTTTCTAGCGTGGAGTCAGCGTGCATAGTGCGGCAGGGGCGATCGCTGGTCGGAGCTGCCGACACGACCACCGCCCACGAAGCCGACGATCGATGAAAGCCCACGCCCTACGGCGCCTACGGTCGTCGGAACCCACGGTTGCCCGAGCATGCGCCCACGGGGCCCACGCCCGACGGTGCTTGCGCCCGGCAGAGGCCATGACCGGCGAAGCCCACTTCTTGGTTCTGTGGAACGTCCAGGAGGGATTCGAAAGCTCTGGACGTTCCGCAGAGCCAAGAAGAAGGCTTTTGCCACGGTCAGACGAGCGTGGGCGGCAGCACACCTTCGAGCGCGAGGAGCCACCGCTTGATCTCCAGCCCATTGCGGCCCGTGCCACCGCTGTAGCCTCCGAGACCGTCGTGCGCCACCACGCGATGGCAGGGAACGAGGATCGGAAGCGGGTTGGACCCCATGACGGCACCGACACCGCGTGCGGGAACGACGTGCCCGCTGCGGGCAGCGAGCTCGCCATATGTGACGGACGTGCCGTACGGCACCGTCTCGTAAAGCGTGGTCAGGACGGCGTGCTGGATCCCGGAGGTGTAGCGCCAATCCACCGCCAGGTCGAAGTGGCGCCTGCTGCCGTGCAAGTACTCGGTGAACTGAGTGATCACGTGGGCGAGCTCGGAGTCGTGTGCGGCGACGGTTGGCTCGTCATGCGCGCCGGGGGCATCCGGACTACCCCAGCTCACGCTGGCGACACCCGTGCCCGTGACCGCGATGCTCAACTGGCCGACCGGCGTGTCGAGGCACGTGACCGCGACGTCTGCATCATGAACGGCTTGAGTGTCGTCGCTGTCATGCGTGGCCATGGGGCTGCCTCGTCCGCATCGTCGGGAACATACGTGCCATTCTCCTCTTCGAGACCGACAGCCGGGATGTTTGTGGAGGGTCTCCAAGAGCCTGGTCAGTGTCTGGTGTGTATCACGGATGCCACGCGAGCACCTGGTCGGCCAGGGTTGGAGGAGCCGTCCGGGTGGTGACCCCGATAGTTCCGGATGGCGACGACGATGTCGCCGGGCTCCTCACCTCGCGTGCCGCGGCGGTATCCCACGATCGACATGGAGGACGCCGATGACTGAACCAGATCCGTCCGCACCGCGACCGCCCAAGCGCCGGTTACCGGCCGCCGACCTGGCCAGAATCGCGGCGTTCGCGGCGCTGCTCGCCGTGCTCGGGCTGCCCGGTTCGTTCGCGCTGTTCGGCAACGCCGTTCCGATCACCTTGCAGACGCTCGGCGTGCTTCTCGCGGGGGCGATTCTGGGCACGTGGCGAGGTGCACTTACGATCATGCTGCTCCTTGCACTCGTTGCGGCCGGGCTTCCATTGCTTGCTGGCGGTCGTGGTGGCCTCGGCGTCTTCGCCGGCCCGTCCGTGGGTTACTTGTTCGCGTGGGTGCTGGCCGCGGCCGCCGTCGGGTGGCTCGTCGAGCGCGGCGGTTACCGGCCACGCATGCCGTGGGTGCTGGCTGCCTGCCTGATCGGTTCGACGCTCATCCTCGTGGTCGGCGTTCCCGTGCAGGCACTGATCACCGGCGTGCCGTTGGGAACGACGGCGGCGTTATCTCTGGCATTCGTACCCGGCGATGCTCTCAAGTCGGTCGTCGCGGCTGCCGTCGTCGTCGGTGTCCAGCGTGGTTATCCCGATGCTGCACCGGCAGTACGGCGCGCACGCCGCCGGCGAGACGAGCTGGGGCATGACGCCGCCCATGGCGACGATCGCACCAACCAGCGGTAGATTGCGGTCGTGCCAGTAGCCAGGGAAGTGATGGCGCACGCGCTGGGGAAACCCGACGAGATCGCGGTGCGTTCGCCGGAGCGGCAGCTCAGCTATGCCGCGCTCGCAGACGACATCGAGGCCGGCGCGGTGGCGCTGCGCCGGCACGACGCGTTGCGTGGACAGGACGCCGTGCGTGGGCGTGACGTGCGCGGTGACCAGATCGTCGCCGTGGACCTTGCCGAGCCAGCCGACACGCTGGCCGCCATACTCGCCTGCGACCTGGCCGGCGTGATCCCCCTGGTGTGCGACGCCGCGTGGGAAACGCCGCGCAAGGCGGAGATCCTCGACGTTATCCGCCCCGCACTGCACCTCTCCACGTGGCCGCCGCCCGGAGCGCCCCGGCCTGGCGTGCCCGGGGGTGGCGGAGCCCGAGCCTCGTGGAGGCGATCCGGCGCCGACGAGTGGGGTGCGGCCGCACCTCATGATCTGGCGTGGGCGGGTTTCAGCTCGGGCAGCACCGGCCGGCCCCGGGCAATCGTGCGGACGCGCGCGTCGTGGACGGAGTCGTATCCGGCGGCCGTAGCGTTGAGCGGTATGGATGAGACGGACTCGGTGCTCGTCCCCGGGCCGCTTGCGTCGTCGTTGTTCTGTTTCGCGGCGCTGCACGGCCTCGCCACCGGTGCGCGGGTGATCGCCACCGGAGCATGGTCCGCACGCACGGCACGAGATGTCGTGTGGGACGCGGATATCATGCACGGCGTTCCACACATGATCGACGTCATGGTGACAGAGCTCGAACGGGCCAGTGGCGGGGGACAGCAGGACAGCGATGCCGCGAGTGGAGAGGGTGTCGTGGCCGGGCGGGCTGCGACGGCTGGGCAAGCTGCACCGGCTGGGACGGCCGGGCGGGCTCGCCGGCCGCGGATGGCGATGGTGAGCGGCGCCGCCACGCCGGAGGGCCTGCGTGAGCGGGCGGCGCGGGTAGGCGTCGACGTTGTCGCCTATTACGGCGCGGTGGAGCTGTCGTTCGTCGCGGTCGATCCCGATGGTGCGGGGATGCGTCCGTTTCACGGTGTGGAGATCGACGTACGGCCTGTTGACCAGGATTCAGGGCTCGGTGAGGTGTGGGTGCGTTCGCCGTGGGTTGCCGAGGGCTACCTTGCCGGAGCATCGGGCCCGTTCCGGACCGACGACGCGGGCTGGGCCACCGTGGGCGACCTCGCCGATCTCGCCCCAACGCCAGCCCCGATGATCATGAACACTAAGCGACTACATAGGTCGATTAGTGTTCATGATCATCGGGACGTGGAGCGGGATATCGGAGTGGGGGAGCTGCGGTTGCGTGGGCGTGGCGACGGTGCGGTACTGACCGGAGGCGCCACCGTGATCCCCGAGGACGTCGAGACCGTCCTTCGCGCGGTTCCCGGGATCTCCGACGTCGCCGTGGTCGGAATGCCGCACGGCACCCTCGGTGCTGTCGTGACTGCCGTGATCGAGCCCGCCAGCGAGAGCATCCCCCGTGCCCGCCTGGAGGAAGCCGCACGTGAGGGGCTCGCGTGGGCGCAGCGGCCGCGGCGCTGGTTCGAAGTCGACCGGATGCCACGCACGTCCACCGGCAAACCCGCCCGCGCTGCCATCAGTGCCGGTCTGGCCAGCGGTGATCGTGCTGTGCGGCCGCTGCGGTGAGTAGGCAGTGGTGAGTGGCCGATGATCTTCGCACGGACCACCGCGCGGACCCCCGTCGTCGTGGCTGCCCGGCGGACCCCGATCGGCACCGCCGGTCGCGCGCTCGCCGATCTCACTGTCGTCGAGCTGGGTGCTCGCGTCCTCGCCGCGGTCGCCACCGATGTACGCCGAGCCGGCGCCAGCGCGGATATCGGCGACGTCGTACTGGGAAACTGCATGGGTCCGGGCGGCAACGTCGCCCGCGTCAGTGCGCTGGAGGCGGGCCTCGGAGACGCGGTGCCCGGTGTCACCATCGACCGGCAGTGCGCCAGCGGGCTGGCGGCGTTCGTGCAGGCCGCGCAGGGCATCCGCGGCGGGGATGCCGATCTGGTGCTCGCTGGCGGGGCGGAGAGCGCCTCGACTGCGCCGGTACGCGCCCAACCCGGGAGCTCACCGGGCGTACCTGCCACGCCTTACCAGCGGGCCCCGTTCACCCCGGCCGAGTTCGGTGATCCTGACATGGGTATGGCCGCCGAGCACCTCGCGTCGGTCGCGGGCGTCTCGCGGGAGCGCCAGGACGCGTACGCGGCAGCCAGCCATGCGAAGGCGCTGGTGGCGCGGGAGGCGGGGTACTTCGACGCCGAGCTGGTCGCGGTGGGGCAGCTGAATTGCGACGAGCACCCGCGCCGGCTGCGTGAATCGGTGCTGGCCAGGATGCCCGCCGCGTTCGTGCCCGGCGGGACGGTGACGGCGGGAAACTCCTGTCCCGTCAGTGATGGCGCCGCCGTCGTCGGAGTGGTGCCCGAAGCGGCGCGGGACGGCGCGCCCGGCCTGCGTCTCGTGGCCAGCGCCGTAACCGGATGTGACCCGCGGCTGCCAGGATGGGGCCCGGTGCCGGCGGTGCAGCAGGTCTGTGATGTCGCTGGCGTGAAGATCGACGACGTGGCGGCCATCGAGATCGTCGAGGCGTTCGCCGGCCAGGTGCTGGCCGTGACGGATGCACTCGGGCTGGATCCGCTGGCCGATGACGCCGGACGGGTCTGTCCCGATGGCGGTGCGCTGGCCCTGGGGCACGCCTGGGGCGCGACGAGTGCGGTCAGCGTCGTCCGGTTGTTCACCCGGTTGGTCCGGGGTGGAGCCGCAGCGGGCACGCTCGGGCTGGCGACCGCGGCCGCTGGTGGCGGTTTGGGCGTCGCCGCGTTGTTCGAGGTGTTGCGCTGACCATGCTGATCGGTGCTTACATCGCACGCCCGTCGCCGCTGCACCGCGTTCCGGCGGGGGCGAAACTGATCCTGCTCGCGGTGGCGTGCGCGGCCCTGCTGGCGGTACGGACACCGGCCGGTGTCGGCGCGTCGGTGCTCGCGGTGGTGGTGTTGTACGCGTTCGGGCGGTTACGTCCGGGCGAGGCATGGACGCAGGTCCGGCCGTTGCGATGGTTCGTGCTGGTCATCCTCGTCGTGCAGCTGCTGATCACCGATTGGGTGACGGCGGTGTCGCTGACCAGCCGGATCGTGCTGGCCGTGGCGCTGGCCGGCCTGGTCACGTTGACCACCCGTACCTCTGAACTGATGGCGGCGATCGAGCGTGGCCTGTCCCCGTTGCGCCGGTTCGGAGTCGATCCGGCCCGGGTGTCGCTCGTGATGTCGCTGGCCATCCGCAGCGTTCCTGTTGTCGCGGGTATCGCTCAGCGGGTGCGGGACGCACAGCGAGCCCGCGGGCAGGAACGCAGTATCCGGGCGTTCGCGGTGCCGCTCGTCGTCGGCGTGCTGCGTTATGCCGACACCCTCGGCGAAGCGTTGCATGCCCGTGGGATGGACGACTGACGCGTCGCGATGACGTAACGTCCTCATCGTGTTCCTCCTGACGCTGGTCACGTTCGCCGTCGCGTGGTGGCTCGGGCTGTATCTGCTGGCGAACGCCGAGGGCCGGCCCGCCATGTGGCGTGCGGCATGGGGGCTGCTCGTCTATGCCGTCGTTCTGGGCTTGGCGGCGTTTGACGGTGCGCTGGTGGAACACGTGGACGAGATCCTTGCTGGCCTGCCCGCGCTCATCTGGACCGGCGTGCTCGTCGCCTTGCTCGGGCCCGGCAGCCGGCACCGTGATGCCGCCGAGCTGGTGTGGCGCTGGGCTATCGTTCCCGTCGGCATCCTCGTGCTGGTGACGGTGTCGGTGCTGGACAGCAGCGGGTGGCGGGTCGCCGGGGCGGCGGCCGTGGTGCTGCCGCTGCTCGCCGCGCTCGTCGTGCTCCTGCGAGATCGCGGTGGCGTGCGGTTGCGCGACGGCCTCGTCGTGATCGCGAGCTTGCTCTTCGCGCTCGGCGTCGCCGCTCTGGTGATCCCGTTCGATCTGCTGCCCGACGTCCTCGTGCTCGCGGGTATCGGTCTGGACCTGGTGGTGCTGGGAGCCGTCGTGGCCGTGTCGACGGCGATGGACGTGGGCCAGGTGCTCCGTCTGGAACTGGCACGCTCGGTGCTCAGCGCGGGCATCGTCGCGCTCGTCTTCGGTGTGCAGGTCGGCCTGGTCGTGTGGAGCAGCGAGCCGGACGACGCGGGGCGCATGCTGGTGTTCGGAACGGTCGGGACGGCGATCGCCGTCGTGACGCTGGCGAGCCCCCTCCAGGGGTTGCTCGACCGGCTGGTGTTCGGCCGCCGCGCCGGGCTGCGCACACAGCGTTCGCAGCTGCGCGATGCGGTGGATGCGCTTCCCCGGCGGGACGAGCACCAGCAGCTCGCCGAACTCGACGGCGACGCCCTCGCCCGGCTCGTGCGCGAGGCGCTGCGCCACTACGGCGATCTCGGCAAGTTGGTCTCCAACCCGCTCGTGATGCTCCCGTCCGTCGACGCTCGCCTTGACGTACGGGAGGACGGCGACCATTCCCTGGATCGGGCGGTCGAGCTCAAGGCGATCCTGCACGAGAGCGTGGAGCGGCTGAAGCCGCGCGGCCAGGAGTTCGGCACGAGCGACGAGTGGCGCCACTTCAACGCTCTCTACTACCCCTACATCGTGGGTATCCGGCCATACCGCCGCCAGCCCGATCTCAGCGGCCTGGACGCGAACGCGCGAGCGGCGTTCGACTGGTTTCGCCGCTACGTACCCGAGCGGACCCTCTACAACTGGCAGCACGCGGCCGTCCGGGTGGTGGCGATGGACCTGCGGGCACGAAATTGGCAGTAGTTGGCAGTGCCATGTCTGCCGGTGGCAGCGCTTTCCGGGCGACGGTGGACCCGTTCGCATTCGAGTTCTCACTCCGAGTTCTCGTCACCGATGCCCGAGGAGCTGATCGATCATGACAACCGAAACCACACGAGTGCCGAACCTCGGGATGGGGCGCACCGTCCCGATTCACCGGACGCCACTGCTGCGATGGGCACTGGCCGTCGACGGCGCCGTGTCCGCCGTGAACGGGCTCATCTATGTCGCGCTGGCCGCGGCGGTGGGTGGCCTTCTCGGCCTGCCGGCGACGCTGCTCGTTCCGGTAGGGGCGTTCTTGATCCTCTATGGTGCTGGGCTGGCCGTCATGTCGGGCCGGTCTCGGCTCCGGGCACTGGCGGTCCTCGCCGTCGTCGAGCTGAACGCGATCTGGGTCGTGGCCAGCCTTGTCGTCGCCGCGACGGGCTGGTTCGATCCGAGCACCATCGGCGTGGTCTGGATCGTGCTGCAGGCAGCCGTGGTGGCCGGCTTCGCGGTGGCGCAGCTGGCCGGCCTGCGCCGGGCACGGGCGGGTGCCTGACGCGTCCCCGGAAACCGGGCATCCCATCAAGCCGGATCTACGCCGTCCAGTGCTTCCTCATCACGCACGCGAGTCGAGGAAGCGCTGGACGACGTCCCGGTCGAGGGCATGTGTGAGCAGGGCCAGGACGTCGTCGGGACGCAGCCAGCGCACCTCGTCGACCTCGGAGTTGGGCGTGAACTCCCCGCCGACGAACGTCATCGCCCAGTAACGCACGACCTTCGGACGCGGGGTGGACTCACCGACGTGGGCGCCGGCGGTGCGCGGCACGTAATCGACCTGGCCGAGAAAGCGTCCGACGTCGACGTACAGCCCGGTCTCTTCCCACACCTCACGTACGGCGGCGGCCTCCCACGTCTCGTCGGGATCGAGCTTGCCCTTGGGAAGGGACCAGTCGTCGTACTTGGGCCGGTGGACGACGATGATCTCCACGCCGGCATCGTTGTTGCTGGCGTGTCGCCAGACCACCCCGCCGGCGGCGCGGTCCACGTCGTCCGTCTCGAAGTTCATGACCCCTGCTTCGTGATGGCCTCGTCCAGGATCTTCGCCGGCCGCACGCCACCATTGTGCCGTGGTTCGTGTGGAGCTCGTCACCGCGTGGTTTCGGAGTCTTCGAGAGTGGGCACGCTCGGGTGTGCGCTCGGTGGTGTGCGTGTCAGCGGTATTGCGTACCATATCGTGCGGTGTTGAACCGACCACCGATCATGCCTGATCCTGCGATGCGAGGAGCCGGATGCGTTCGCGCACGTCTGTCATAGCCGCCGTTGCCGGTGCGCTCGTCGTCCTCAGCGGGTGCAGCTCGGACGGCGACGAGCCGGCCGGGCTCGACGCGACCGACGACGCCAGCCCCACGGAAGAGGTTGAGCAGGCCGACGACGGCGAGGAGGCCGGCGCGGCCGAGGACGAGGCGATGTTGGAGGAGCTGTTCGCCGACTTCTGGGACGCCGTCGTAGCCGCGGAGAACGGCCCGGAGGTCGACTACGAGCTGTTCGAGGGCATCGCCACGGATGAAGTGATCGAGGAGCGGCTCGCCCGGGCGCGCGAGTGGGAGGAACTCGGCGTGCATCGCGAGGGTGAACCCATCATCGAGAACGTCACCGTCACCGTCGAGGGCGACGAGGCACGAATCGAAGCGTGCAGGGACGAGAGCGAGTGGCTGGTGATCGCCGATGGTGAACCGGTCGATATCGAAACCACCGGCCTCACTCCCAACGTCTTCACCGCCGAGCGCGACGGTGACGGGTGGTTGATCAACGGACGGCTGGATTCTTCGGAGGCGACGATCACATGCGAGTGACGAGGCTGTGCGCGTGGGGATGGATGGCGTCGCGTCTCGCGGCGGCCACCGTGTTGACGGCGGCCGCGCTCGTCGGTTTCGGGTTTTTCCAGGTCGCGCACGCGGACTATAACGATCCGGACTGCTGGGTCGACACCGGTGATGATGTCGAGTACGTGTGTCACGGTGACGACGACGGCGAAGATGGTGGCGACGGTGACGGTGGCGGAGGCGGCGGCGATCCGACCTGCGACCTGAGCATCGTCGAGGGACGTTCCAACGCGCACTGCCGGGGCGAGCTCGCATGCTGGGCGAACATCCCGTCGGCGCTGCCGGAAGAGGAGTGGCCGGAGGACGAACGGCCCTCCGAGGATGCCGTGTACGTCTTCGTGTACTGCTATAACGCTGATGGGTCGTATCACGACTCCTGGTGGGACTGGCATACGCCAGATGAACCCTCGCTGCCGGACGAAGCGTGGCAGGCCTACGGCCGCCTGGAGTTCCCCGAGTTCACCTTGAAGTTCAGCCCGATTGACAGGTCGCTCGTCGACGTCGACACCTGGTACTGGGTCGACGGCCCGAGTGCGGATCCCATCGAGGGCACATCGGCAGCGGGCATGGTCGCGATCGCCACACCCAGGCACATCGAGGTCGATCCCGGTGACGGTAGCGGGGTCATGACCTGCGAGTGGACCGTCGAAGAGAGTGATGCGTGTGCGCACGTGTACTCGCGGGCGTCGACGAACGGCTCGGTGGAGTCGGCGGATGGTGAGCCTGCCTACGAGGGCCGGGCACGTCTGGTGTATGACATCCACTTCGAGTTCGAGGGGTCGTCGATAGAGCTGCCCGGGCTGCCGGACGAGTTCACCACGGATTGGGAGTCGACGGCCATACCGGTCGCGGAGTCGCAATCCGTCGTCGTGCGTGGTGACGACGACTCGTGAGCAGCGTGAGAACGAGCGTCTGACGAGGCGCATCGCGCGATGCGCAGGCACGGATACCCTCGAAGGGTGGCTTCGCAGAGCTCCCAGGTGGACACGCTCGACGGGCATTCGTGGCGTCGCCTCGGCGTCGAGGTGTGGATCGTGCTGGGCCTGTCTCTCGGGCAGTCGGCGGTGTACGCGGCGGTCCGGCTGATCGAACGGCTCGCCGCAGAGGAACGGCTGTCCGAGCAGCGGGCCACGATGAACGTGTCCCGCAGCGAGGACGAGTACGTGGATCTCACCTATCAGATCCTCGGCATCGGCTTCGGGCTCGTGCCCGTGGCGCTCGCGCTGTTCCTGCTGTCGGCACCGGGAAAGTCCACGCTGCGGCGCATCGGGCTGGAATTCAGCCGCCCGGCGTGGGACCTCGCGACCGGTGCGGCACTGGCCGCGGTGATCGGGCTGCCGGGACTCGGGCTGTACTATCTCGGCCGGGCACTCGACATGAACGTCGCCATCGCCACGAGTGGCCTGGGGGAGTACTGGTGGACGGTGCCGGTGCTGATCCTGGCCGCCTTGCAGAACGCGTTGCTCGAAGAGGTCGTGGCCGTCGGATACCTGGTGACGCGACTTCGCCAGCTCGGTTGGCAGGTGCCCGCGACGATCGCGGCGAGCGCCGCGTTACGCGGCGCGTACCACCTCTACCAGGGGTACGGCATGGCACTCGGCAACGTCGCCATGGGCGTCGTGTTCGGATGGTGGTTCCACCGCACCGGCCGGGTGATGCCTCTGGTGGTCGCGCATACGGTTCTCGACGTCGTGTCGTTCGTCGGCTACGCCCTCTTCCGGGACGTCCTGGGCTTGCCCTAGCCTCCGTAGCCGAACGGAAACGCGGGTTCGGCTGCGGTCTCCGTCCACACCGACTTGGGCTGGGTGTATTCGAAGAGCCCGTCACGGCCGCTGGAGCGGCCGTAGCCGCTGTTGCCGAAGCCACCGAACGGCGACATCACGCTGATCGTCTTGTAACTGTTGATCCATACCGTTCCGGCCCGTAGCCGGTTCGCCACCCGGTGCGCGCGGCCGACGTCGCCGGTCCAGACCGCGCCGGCCAGGCCGAACTCGGAGTCGTTGGCTAGCGTCACGGCCTCGTCCTCGTCGTCGAAGGGAATGGCGACCACGACCGGACCGAAGACTTCTTCGCGCGCGATCCGATCGTCGTTCGTGACGTCGCGCAGTACCGTCGGTGGCACGTAGAAGCCCCGCGACGGGGTCTCGGCCCGCGTCACCGTGTTCGCGCCCCCGGCGACGGCCTCGCCCAGCATCTCCTGAACGCGGTCCAGCTGGGAGCGGTTCTGCAGCGGGCCGACCTGCGTGTCCTCACCCAGCGGCGGCCCGACGACGAGGTGGTCGCCCAGCTCGGCCAGCTTGCTCACGACCTCGTCGTAGGCGGAACGCTGGATCAGTAGCCGGGATCCGGCCACGCAGCTCTGCCCGGCGCCGGAGAAGATCCCGGCGGCGGCACCTCCGACGGCGCGGGGGATGTCCGCGTCGGCGAACACGACGTTGGCCGACTTCCCGCCGAGTTCCAGGACGCACGGGATGAGCCGCTGTGCGGCCGTGGCGGCGATGTGCCGTCCGGTCTCCGGGGAACCGACGAACACCACTTTCGCCACGCCGGGGTGGGCCACCATGGCCTGCCCGGCTGTGGGTCCCAGGCCGGCGAGCACGGAAATCGTTCCCGGCGGGAGCCCCGCGTCGACGGCGAGTTTGCCCAGGACCACGGACGTGAGCGGTGTCAGCTCGGACGGCTTGAGCACCATGGCGTTCCCGGCGGCGAGTGCCGGTGCCAGCTGCCATCCGGCCGTGAATATCGGGGCGTTCCACGGGGTGATGGCGGCCACGACCCCGTAGGGCTCGCGCAACGTGTAGTTGAGGTGGGAGGTCGGAACCGGGATGACCTCGCCGTGCTGTTTGTCCGCCCAGCCGGCGTAGTACTCGAACATCTCGGCGACCTTGGCCACCTCTCCGGCAGCGTCACGCAGTGGCTTTCCGCCGATGATGGCTTCGAGGCGGGCCAGCGGATCGGCCTGGGCGCGGATGTGCCGCGCCAGCTCCCACAGCAGGCGGGCACGCTCCGAAGCGGTGAGTCGTCGCCATGCCACCGCACCTTCCTCGGCCGCGGCGGCAGCGGCGTGCGCCGCTGCCGCTCCCCCGTCGGTGTAGGCCAGCAAGGGGTGGCCGGTCGCCGGATCTTCCAACTCGACCGTGCTGTCCCGCCCGGCGACGCCACCGGCGTACAGGCCGGTACCGACAAAGCTCGCGACGGGAGCGTCCGTGCCGAACCAGCTGTCCCAGAGGCGGCGTACGAGTGTGGTCGCGTCGTGGGTCATGGTTGCGCCATCCGGTTGAAGTCTTCTGCTGCCCCGAGCCGATCTCGGGTTTCCTGCCACGCGCGGGCGACGTCCTCGGCGAGGGGAGTCTCGACCCCGAGGGCGTGGGCGATGTCCGCGGTCAGCGCGACATCGCGGGCCATCAGCCCGAGCGTGAAGCCGGAATCGAACGACTGTGACAGCACCCAGCGCGGCAGGTTCACCTCGGTGACGGCGCTGCGCCCGGATGCCGTGTTGACGGCGTCGACGAGTCGCCCGGCATCGACGCCGGCGGCCTGGCCGAGGCGCAGGACCTCACCGGCGATCTGCAGGTGGGTCGCGCACAGCATGTTGTTGACCAGCTTCGCGAGATGACCCGCCCCGGGGCCGCCGACACGGGTGACGTGCCGGGCGATCACGCCGAGGACGTCGTCGGCTTCGGCCACGGCGTCGTCGTGTCCGCCGACGAACGCGGTGAGGGTCCCGTTCGCGGCGCCCTGTGCTCCGCCACTGACCGGTGCGTCAACGTAGCTGTGTCCGCGGGACGTCAGCGATTCGGCGACCTTCGTCGTCGACAGGGGATCGCACGTGGAGGTGTCGACGACGAGGCGGTGCTCGGTGGCGCTGGCCAGCAAGCCGCCCGGACCCAGCAGGACGTCTTCGACCTGGGGAGATCCTGGAAGCGAGAGGATCAGCGTGGCACAGCGCCGGACCGCGTGGTCGAGATCGACCACCGGGATGGCGTCGCCGGTCCTGTCTCGTGCTTCGGGTGCCGGATCGACGCCCATGACCTCGTATCCGGCGGTGGCCAGCGTGTGGGCGATTCCCGTGCCCATGGTGCCGAGACCGAGTACGGCGACGGTGGCTGGCATGGTGTCAACTCTCCTCGTTGCGGTTGGTCAGCCGGTGATGCGCAGGACGGTGTCGGCGATGACTGCCGAGCCGAGGTACGTCCCGGCCAGCACGAAGATCGCGATCACGAGAAGTTTCCAGCCGGATCGCTTGACGACGTCGATCTCCCGGCTGCTGACGGCGAGTCCCGCGTAGGCCAGGCACGGCACGCTCAGCGCCAGGAAGTCGATCTCCTCGACCAGGTGGAGTACGGCCTGGTCCCAGGGCACCATCGGTAGCGTGGCGGCGATACCCAGCAGCGAGATCCACGCCACGCTGGGGAGGTAGAACGGGACGAACCGGGCGAGCACCAGTCCTCCCGCGCAGATGCCGTACAGGCCGGCCATGCCCGCCAGGGCGGCCAGGGGCGACATGTCGGTGACCATCAGCTGGAGCGACCATCCGATCACGCTGATCAGAGCGAGATCGCGCAGGGCAGGCAGCAGTTCGATCTTTTCTCGCGGCAGCCGGGCAGAGCCGGCCGTGCCGGCCGCGGCGTTCTCGGTGCTCATGATCATGCCTCCTTCTGGGGCGTGGCCACGGCCTTTCCGGCCGTGGACTTGCTGTACAGCCACTCCACGAGCGGAAGGGCAACGAAGAGGCTCAGGTACATCCCGGTGGCGTAGGTGAGAAGGTTGCTCGCCCCGGACATCGCGACGATGGTGTCGCTCATCGCCGGAAGCGCCTCGCTGAGCGCGCCGGTGCATGACGCCATCATCGAACCGCTACCGACGCCGCAGGCCATCGCGAGCGCCTCGGGGTCGAGGATGTCGACGGTGGCCAGAATCGATGCCATGACGGCGAAGATGAGCGTGCCGAATAGCGTGCCGACGACGTAGACGCCCATGACGCCGGCGCCTTCCGGGCTTTTCAACCCGTACCGGTCGGCGATGATAGCGATGTTCGGCTCGCGGGCCACGGAGAAGGTCGCACCGATCACCTCGCGCCCCATTCGCAACAGCCATACGGCGATCGGAAAGGCCAGCGCGACGGTGCCGAGGTTGCCGAGCTCCTGCAGGAGGAGAGCGGGTCCGGCTTCGATGATCTCCTCGATCGATGGCCCGATGGTGGTGCCGAATTTCGCGATGAACGGCATGATCGCGACGACGATCAACGGGGAGGCGGCCTGGACCTCGGTGTTCCGGATGATCGCGGAAGCGCGCCTGATGACGTTGGGGTTGAGCAACACCCCGAACAGGAACGCGTAGAGCAGCGGGAGCAACAGGATCGCACCGATCCCGATCGGGATCTCCTGGATGCCGATGAACTGCGCCACGATCGCGATCACCAGGACGGCCAGATGCAGCCGCCACAAACGGGCGGCCTCCATCACCGTACGCATGGAACCTCCTGGCTCGAACGGGCCGATAGCTGTTGCGCAGGGACGTTACGTAGGCCACGGGCGTTGCACAAGACATCAATCTGGTGATGACCGTGTTGCTGCAACAGCAACACCGGCGCTGTCCAGGGACGCGAGGTGCGTAGCGCAATGCTCGACGAGTCTCTGCGCGGCATGCGAGAGCGTGCGCCCGGAACGCACGAGGAGCTGCGCGCGCACCGCGTCGGGCTGGCGCGTAGCCAGCGGGACCGCGCACAGCCGGCCGTGGCGCAGGTGTTGTCCCACGGCGACCCGGGGAAGCAGCGTGACGCCCAGATCGGCCAGGACGAAATCCACCATCGCCTGGATCGAGCTACTGACCAGCCGGACGTCGAAGGTCATGGAGTGTGCGCGCTGGAGCTGATCCGTGAGTGTGCGAAGGCCGAACCGCCCGGGAAGGACGGTGACGGGCACGCCGTCGAGCTCGCTCGGTTCGACCTGGTTCCGGGTGGCGAAGGAATGGCCGGGTAGGCAGATGACGTGCAGTGGCTGCGGTGCCTGCCGGACCGTCGTCACGTCGGTGTGGGGCTTGGCATGCAAGGCCAGCGCGATATCGACGTCGTCGGCGATGAGCAGGTCGATGATCTCGTCGGTGCCGCCGGTCACCAGATCGACGGAGATCCCGGGGTAGCGGCGGAGGAAGCTGGCCAGCGCGTGGTTCATGAGGTCGTCGACAAAGCCCTCGCCGCTGGCAATCCGGACCGTGCCTCGTCGCAGTTCGCGCAGATGATCAAGCTGTTCGTGGAGCAACTGTTCGAGGTGGACGCGCTCCTTGGCGAAGCGAGCCAGGACGTGCCCGGCTTCGGTGGCACGGATACCGCGTGCACTGCGTTCGAGCAACGGTGTCCCGAGACGGCGTTCGAACTCGGCGATCTTGCGGCTTACCGCCGACGGCGCGAGCCCGAGCTGGCGGGCCGCGGAGCGGATCGAGCCGGTCGAATAGACGACGCGGTAGTAGTGCAGCGTGCGCTCGTCTGGTGTCATGAGCGCAGCATACGGCGGGATCCTCGAGATTTACGGCCGTTCCCGTGGACACCGCCGGGAACCTGGCGCACGCGCCGCGTCGTCAGTCGCCGACGGGCACGCCCGAGAGGTGAGCCCATAGCTCGCGCAGCGAACGGAAGCTCGTATCGGGAAGCCGGCCGAGCGTTTCGAGAACCTCGACGCGGGCGCTATTGGCCGTGGCCCAGGCGAGAAGGTCCTCTTTGCTGGCAGGTGGTGCGTCGAAGGCATCTTCGACGGCGTCGGCGATCTCGATTCGTGTCACAGTCACGATGCTTAACTCTACCCTAACGTGAGGGAAGGGTTGCACGGACGTCCAGCTTGCAATCATGGTAAGGACTTGATGCCTCCGACGATTCTCTCGTCAGGGTAGACTCGAAGCATTGTCATCTGGCCATGGAAAGGTCGCGCTGTGTCGTTGCAGCACATGCAGATCGGCGAGGTAGCCGAACGGGTGGGCCTGTCCCTGCGCACCATCCGCTATTACGAAGAGGTGGGCCTGGTCCCGCCCTCCGCGCGCACGCCGGGTGGATTCCGGCTCTACACGGAATCCGACGTGGCGCGCTTGAACCTCATCAAGCGGATGAAGACGCTGGAGTTTTCCCTGGACGAGATGCGCGAGCTGCTATCCGTGCTCAGCCAGCTCGAATCCATCGGTGACGAGCCCTCCGCCAGGCGGGAGGAGCTCATCGAGCGACTGGTCACGCACCGAGCCGTCGCCGAGGAACGGTGCGCCGCGTTGCGTGCCCAACTCGAGACGGCCGAAGCCTTCGCGGCAGACCTTCGCAGCGAGATCTCCCGTCAGCGGCGCCAGAAGGTAGGGCAGGCCCGGTGACCGCGGCGCCGGTCGCAGCCAGCGCGGTGGCAGCCGAGGCGTCGAGGCGGCGCACGTTCGCCGTCATCAGCCACCCCGACGCTGGCAAGTCCACACTGACCGAAGCCCTGGCCCTGCACGCCCGTGTGATCGGCAATGCCGGCGCCGTCCATGGCAAGGGCGGTCGCCGTGGCGTCGTCTCGGACTGGATGGAGATGGAACAGGCGCGCGGCATCTCCATCACATCGGCGGCGTTGCAGTTCGAGTATGGCGACAACGTGATCAACCTGCTCGACACGCCTGGGCACGCCGACTTCTCCGAGGACACCTACCGGGTGCTCGCGGCCGTTGACTGCGCCGTGATGCTGCTGGACGCCGCCAAGGGACTCGAGCCGCAGACGCTGAAACTGTTCGACGTCTGCCGGCATCGTGGCATCCCGGTCCTGACGTTCGTGAACAAGTGGGACCGGCCCGGGCTGGACGCGCTGGCCATCTGTGACCAGCTCGAGGAACGCATCGGCTTGCGGCCCACGCCGCTGACGTGGCCGGTCGGTGAATCCGGGCACTTCCGTGGCTTGCTCGACCGCCGCAGCGGCGAGATGGCCGTGTTCGAACGGGCCCCCGGCGGGGTACGTATCTCGGCCGAACGCCGGCTGACACCGGACGAAGCCGCCGAGACGTATGACGGCGAATGGCACACGGCGCTGGAAGAGGTGCAGCTGCTGGACCACGTCGACGAGGCATCGTTCCGTGCCGGGCGCACGACGCCGCTGCTCTTCGGCGCGGCGGTGAACAACATCGGTGTCGGGCATCTGCTGCAGACCCTGGTCGAGCTGGCGCCGCCCCCGTCCGCGCGTCCCGACGCCTCGGGCGAGCTCCGGGACGTCGACGAACCGTTCTCCGGCCTGGTCTTCAAGGTGCAGGCCGGCATGGACAAGGCGCACCGTGACCGGGTCGCGTTCGTGCGGGTCTGTTCGGGGCGGTTCGAGCGCGGCGCCGTCGTGACCCATGCGGCGACGGGCCGTCCGTTCGCGACGAAGTACGCGCAGGCCCTCTTCGGCCGTGACCGGGACACGGTCGAGATCGCGTACCCCGGCGACATTATCGGGCTGGTCAACGCATCCGCGCTGCGGCCCGGAGACACGTTGCACGCGCGGGAAGCACCGGTGGAGTTTGCCGGGATGCCGTCGTTCGCGCCGGAGCACTTCGCCGTGTGCCGGGCGCGCGACACCGGGAGATCCAAGCAGTTCCGGCGCGGTATCCAGCAGCTGGAACACGAAGGTGTGGTGCAGGTGCTGCGCTCGGAACTGCGTGGTGATGCCGCTCCGATCCTCGCCGCTGTGGGCCCGCTGCAGTTCGACGTGTCCGCGCACCGCCTGGAGCACGAGTTCGGCTCTGCGGTGCGTCTCGACCGGTTGCCGTACTCGCTGGCCCGGCGGACACGTGCCGATGATCGGGCCACGCTCGACGCCGAGCACGACGTCGAGGTGGTGGAACGTGGTGATGGCGCGCTGCTCGCGCTGTTCAGTGACAGGTGGCGGCTCGCGTCGGTGCAGCGCCGCCATCCGGAGCTGATGCTCGAACCCCTGGTCGCCGGCGCCGACGTCGAAGCGTGAGATTTTCCGAATGATCATGTTTGGTACGTTTTCTCGGGCCGTAACACGACTGCAGACGTGTTACGGCCCGAGAAAACGTACCAAACATGATCATTCGTGTGGTGGGTGTGACGGCCAGAGGTTGACGTCGCCGCTCTCGATCCGTCCAAGAAGATCGCGGGTCCAGTTCAGTTCGGCCTCGACCAGCCGCAAGCTCAGCCGTTGCATCTCGGCGATGTGGTGTGGGACGTCGGTGGCGGGATCGTCACTGCCGGACTCGATCCGGGCGATGTCCCGCTCCAGTAAGGTGACCTCACCCTCCAGATGGTGTGCACGGGCCTGTAGTGCCGCCATCGCGTCGTCGCGCGGAACGAACGGCAGCTGGCTGACCGCGGGTAGGAGTGGATGCGGCGGAGACTTTGCCTCCCACAGCACGTCGCGGAGCAACTGCTGGTACTCCTTCTCGCCATCGGCGGTCAGCTGATAGGTGGTCCGGGCCGGGCGCGCACCTCGTGATCCGGTGTCGACGATCTCGATCCAGCCGTCGCGCTCCAGTGTCTTCAGTGCACCGTAGATTGAGCCTGGCGCGATGTTGGCCCACTCCTCGGCCCGCCACGAGAGCAACTCACGCCGCACGTCGTATCCGTGCACGGGTTGAAGTATCCGGACCACTCCCAGTACCAGAAGGCGGGTCGAGCGTCGTGCCATGTGACTCAGGATACGAGGCGTCATGACTGCCGGGACTGTCCCGAGGTGAGTTCTGTGCGGTGATGTGGCCATGCGATGTTCCGTTTTCATTCAGGCGTTCTCTCGCTGAAAGGTGCGCGTGCCGACGTAGCCGAGGACGACGGCGAAGGCGAGTGTGACGAGGGTGCCGGTGACCACCTCGGCCGTGTCGAATCTGCTGGCGAACATGGCCCGGACGGCGTCGACGGTGTGGGAGAGCGGGTTGATCCGGGAGAGCGCCTCGAGCCACCCGGGGGCCAGCGTCATCGGCAGCAAGATGCCGGAGAGCAGCAGGAGTGGCACGGTCAGGCTGTTGAGTGTGGACGCCATGCCGTCCTCGGATCGGGTCTTCAGCGCCAGTGCGTACGACGCCGACGCGAACGCGACGCCGACGAGCGCCACCAGGGCGAGTGTGGCCACCATCCCGAGCGGGTCCGGGCGCACACCAAACGCGGCGATCGCAATTCCGATGAGCACGACGGCCTGGGCGACCAGCACCGTCATGTCCTTTGCCACTCGCCCGAGAAGCAGAGCGTTGCGGCTCGCGGGTGTGACGCGTTGCCGTTCGACGACTCCCGAGCGCAGCTCGGCGACGAGGCCGAATCCGGCGAATGCCGACCCGAACAGTGCGATCATCAAGACCATGCCGGGCGTGAAGACCAGCCAGGGATCCGATCCGTCAGCGTAGGCGCCCCCGAGATTTTCCAGCAGTGGCCCGAAGAGCACCAGGTAGAGCAGCGGCTGCATGAGCATGATGACAGCCCAGGCGGGATTGCGAAGGTTCGCTCGTAGGTGTGACCAGAAGATCAATCTTGTCTCGTGAATCATGTGCATGGTGAAGTCCATATCGTCGTTGTCGTGCCACGCGTCGGTGACCTCGCCGCGTCATGCTGCGGCCGACGTGCGTCGTCGTTGCTGATGTGACGTCACTGGTGGAACGTCGTCACGGGTGTGAAACGGCCGGCGTGCCGGTTTCGGGCTCCGAGGTCATGCCGCCCGCGCGCCCCCGGTCCCGGTTCTCGTCGCTGTCGCGAAGGCTGCGGCCGGTGAGGGAGAGAAAGACGTCGTCGAGGCTCGGGCGCTTGACGGTAAGCGCGCTCGGAGCGATTCCGGCGCCGTCCAGCGCTCGCAGTATCGGGACGACGGCCTGGTCGCCATGCTCGACGGTGACATGCACACGGTTGCGTTCGACGAGGACCGAACGCACGTCGACAGCCTGTCGGGCGGCTCGCACTGTGGCGTCGGTACCGGGCGTGCTCCGTGCGGATTCCGGCGACGACGCGGCCCGATCCGACCGGGAGCTCGCGGTATCCCCCGAACCGGCCATGGCCGTCGTGTCGATCTCGACGGTGACGATGTCCCCGGAGATGCGACGTTTCAGCTCGTCAGGAGTTCCGTCGGCGACGATCGTCCCGTGATCCATGACGAGTAAGCGGTCGCAGAGCGCGTCGGCCTCGTCGAGGTAGTGCGTGCTCAGCACGACGGTGACGCCGTCCGTACGCAGCTTCCGGATGTGTTCCCACAGGTTGGCACGGCTCTGCGGATCGAGGCCCGACGTCGGCTCGTCGAGGAAGATGATGTGTGGCTGATGGACGAGCCCGAGGGCGATGTCGACGCGCCTGCGCTGGCCGCCGGAGAGCTGCCTGCACGGTCGGTGTTCCAGCCCGTCGAGATCGAGAGAGGGGAGAAGTGCGGTGGCGTTGGCCTTGGCCCGGGCCTTGCCGATGCCGAACAGCCGTGCTTGCAAAATGATCTCCTCCAGGACGAGTGACTCGTCGGAGGTTGAGCCTCCCTGTGCGACGTAGCCGATGCGGGAGCGGACGCCTCTTGGGTCGTGCCGGAGGTCGTGGCCGGCGATGGTGGCGTCACCGGCCGTGGGGGCGAGAAGCGTGGTGAGCATTCGTACGGTGGTGGTCTTCCCGGCGCCGTTGGGTCCCAACAGGCCGATGATCTCGCCCGTTTGGACGTCGACGTCGATGCCACGCACCGCCTCGACACGCCCGGTGCGCGTCTGGAAGGTGCGCGCCAGGCGTCGCGCGGTGATTACCGGTGCAGGCTGGTTCATGCTTTGAGAATATTCAACCTTGATTAAAATAGTCAAACTTGAGTATATGCGACTGGATCGCGGCGGAGCATCTCACGAGCGTTGCAGCGCCACGCCGTATGCTGACAACGTGCGAGCCCGACGCCGACGCCGACGCCGACGCCGACGCCGACGCCGACGCTGCCGGCGACGCGTCAGTCGACGAGCGCGACGGGAAGAACGCCGGGAGAACGCCGGAAATGACGACCATGAGGGTTCTCTCATCGAACCCGCCGACCGGTGCGGGCAGGGCACAGGCAGGATAGGAAGATGACTGTTGAGAATTCCGCGGATGCCGCTGCCGAACTCGGCGCGATCGCGCACGAGTACTGGGAAGCGACGCTCGATGCGCACCCGATTTACGCATCGTTTCTCGGATACCACGACTACGACGACCGCGCCGACGACCTTTCGGCCGAGCACGAGCACGAGAAGCGCCGTCTCTGGTCGCAACTGCGAGGCCGCGTGCAAGCCGTACCGGAGGGGCAGCTCGGCGAGACCGACCAGATCACCCGTGATCTGCTGATCGGAGAGCTCGACGATGCCATCCGAAGTGTCGACATGCGGCTCACCGAGATCGCATCTGATCAGATGCAGGGCGCACATGCCGGGCTGCTGATGCTCGGTGGTCAGTTGCAAGCACCCGAACCCGAGCACGCCCGGATGGCGGTGTCGCGGATCGGCGAACTCGCCCGCATGCTTGATCAGGCTGCACAGCGGTACCGCGACGGCGCGGCAGCAGGCCGGACGCCGGCACGGATCAACGTGTCTCGTTCGCGTCGCCAGGTCGAGAGCTATCTCGCATCCCCGCTGGAGAGCGATCCGTTCGTGAATCTGAACGGTCCGTCGGACTGGGATGGTGAAGAGCAATGGCGGGCCGATATGACGGATGCGGTGCGAGACATCCTGCGGCCGGCCTTTTCCCGGTATCGCGACGTGTTCGCGAACGATCTGGAACCGATCGCCCGCTCCGACGACCGTCCCGGCCTGGTTCACCTCCCGGACGGTGAGGAGCTTTACCAGACGCTGATCCAGCAGCACACCGGCCTCGCTCTGGAAGCCGACGATCTGCACCAGATCGGGCTGGAGGAAGCCACGAAGACGATCCGGGCCGAGTTCGCTGAGGTCGGTGAGCGGGTGTTCGGAACCTCCAACGTCCGCGAGATCTTCGACCGGCTGCTGACGGACACGAGCCTGCGGTACGGATCGTCCGACGAGATCCTGGCACACGCCAAGACCTGCCTGGACAAGGCCACGACAGCCATGGACAGCTGGTTCGGGATCCGCCCGCAGGCGCCGTGCGAGCTCACGCCGGTTCCGGACTACTTGGCCGCCGACGTCCCGCCGGCCTACTACACACCGCCGTCGGCCGACGGCAACCGGCCCGGCGAGTACCACGTCAACCTGCACGAACCGACCGAAAGGGGGCGGTTCCAGACCGCGTCCATCGCCTATCACGAGGCGATTCCCGGCCACCATCTGCAGCTGGCCATCTCCACCGAACGCACCGATCTGCCCAGCTTCCGACGGCTGAGCCTGGGGCACAACGCCTTCATCGAGGGGTGGGGCCTGTACAGCGAGCGGCTCGCCGAGGAGATGGGCCTGTACGAGGACGATCTCGACCGGCTCGGCATGCTCGCCTCGGACGCGTGGCGTGCTTGCCGGCTCGTCGTGGATACCGGGCTGCACGCCCGGGGATGGACCCGGCAGCAGGCGATCGACTTCATGGCCGAGAACGCGCCGATGGACACGGACACCATCTCCGTGGAAGTCGACCGGTACATCGGCATGCCGGGCCAGGCGCTCTCGTACAAGGTCGGCCAGCGCGAGATCTTGGAGCAGCGTGCCCGGGCGAAGGCGACGCTGGGGTCCCGGTTCGACATCAAGGGATTCCACGATGCCGTGCTCGGTGCGGCCACGATCAGTCTTCCCGTGTTGCGTCGCCGTGTCGCTGCCTGGATGGCACGCTGATGTTTCCACGCCGGGCGCCTGACGGCGCTACGCTGGTTTCGACACCACCAAATTGTGGGTAAAACCCGAACTACTATCCGATCGAAGGGAGTTGTGTCCGCCGTGTCGGACGCTTCAAGTCGAAGATATGCAGTATCTCGGGGTTGCGTAACCTCGCAGCAGTGGAGCACGCTCGTTAGCCGGCGAGGTGGCCGATGGATGCGGTGATGGGCATCGCCGCAGTCTTCATCCTGACGTCGGGCACCGCGTACTTCGTCGGCCAGGAATTCGCGTACGTCTCGGCCGATCGGATCGAGCTGTCCAGGCAGGCCGCCGCGGGCGACAAGCGCGCGGCATCGGCCGTGCGGGTCATGGAACGCCTCTCCTTCATGCTGTCGGCCGCCCAGGTCGGCATCACGGTGACGGCGCTGCTGGTCGGGTTCATCGCGGAGCCGGCCTTCTCCTGGCTGGTTCGCCCGGTTCTGGAATGGTTGCAGCTACCCGATGCGGCGGTATCCGGAGCGGCCATCGCCGTTGCCTTCGTGCTGGCCACGGTGATCCAGATGGTGCTGGGTGAGCTGTTCCCCAAGAATCTGGCCATCGCCAGGGCGGAGACCCTGGCCAAGGCGCTCGCAGCATCCACCCACGTCTACCTGGCGATCAGCGGGCCGGTGGTGCGATTGTTCGACAGCTCGTCCAACCGCCTGTTGCGCTGGGTGGGGATCCAGCCCGTCGAGGAGCTGCGGCACGGTGCCACGCTGGAGGAGCTCGGGCACATCATCGACGAGGCCAAGGCACACGGATCCCTGTCGCCGCCCCTGTCCGATGTTCTCGGCCGGGCGATCGGCTTCACCGAGCACACTGCTGGCGAGGCGATGGTGCCCCGCCCGGAGGTCGTCAGTATCCAGGCCTCGTTCCCGGCGGAGACGGTAATCGACATGATCCGCACGTACGGGCACAGCAGCTATCCGGTACTCGGCGAGACCACCGACGACATCATCGGTGTCGTCGGTGTGCGCGAGCTGATGCGGCTGCCCGAACAGCTGATCGCCAGCTCGACGGCGGGCGATATCGCGCGGCTGCCGCTGCTCGTCCCGGACAGCCTCACTCTCCTCCCGCTGGTGCAACGGATGCAGGAACGGGGCGACGAGTTCGCCTGCGTGCTCGACGAGTACGGCGGCCTGGCCGGCATCCTGACGCTCGAAGACGTCGCCGAGGAACTGGTCGGCGAGATCGAAGACGAGACGGACAGCGAGGAGCGCGGTGCCGTGTTCGTCGACGGCTGGTGGGAGGTGGATGCCGGCCTGCGAATCGACGAAGTGAACTCGTATACCGGTGCGGAGTTGCCGGAGTCGGACGACTACGACACCGTGGCCGGATTGATTGCAGCCGAGCTGGGCCGCCTGGCCGAGCCGGGGGACACGCTGGCCGTGCAGGCCGCCCGGCCCGAGGAAGATGGTGAACGGATCCACATCGAGGTGCTCTCCGTCGCCCGCCGCGTGCCGGATCGGGTGCGCCTGCGTCAGGTGGTGGAGGTGCAGCAATGAGCGCCGAGATCGCGATGGTGATGACCGGGCTGCTGTTCGTCGCCAGCGGGTTCTTCGTCGCCTCCGAGTTCGCCCTCGTGGGTGCTGCGCGGCACCGGCTCGAACAGGCCGTGGCCGCGCGGCGGCGGGGTGCGAAGGCCGCCCTGAATGGTGTCCGCGAGCTGTCGCTGATGCTGGCCGGAGCGCAACTGGGCATCACGATGGTGATGATCGGCCTGGGTATGGTGTCCGAGCCAGCGCTTCATCATCTCCTGGAACCGCCGCTCTCCGCGCTGGGGCTGCCACACGTGGCCGCCGATGTTGTCGCCCTGGGGATTGCGCTGGCCGTCGTGACATTCGTGCACGTCGTGGTCGGTGAGATGGCGCCCAAGTCGTGGGCCATTGCCCACCCGGAGCGGAGCGCGATGCTGCTGGCACCGCCGTTCCGCGCTTTCACCTGGGTGTTCCGGTGGTTGTTGGTGGTGCTCAACGCCCTCACGAACGCGCTCGTCCGGATGGTCCGCGTCCAGCCGCGCGACGAGATCGTGACGGTGCGCAACCGCGAGCAGATCCACCAGCTCGTGTCGGAGTCCCGGCAGCTCGGCCTGATCCGCGCGGATGAACACGGTTTGCTGACCCGCGCGCTGGGCGCACCGGGCGCGACCTTGGGCGAGGTCATGGTGCCCCTGGAGTACGTCATCGGTATCGGCGCCGACGCGGGACCGCAGGACGTCCTCGACGTCGCGGCCCAGAACCGGCATCCGCGGCTCGTCGTCCACGACGACTCCGGTGAGATCATCGGCGCGGTGCACGCACGCGAGGCCCTGGCCGGACGCGGACACGAGCCGGGCTGGACGGCGGGACAGGCGGCCGGTCCGGTGCCGCCCATCAACGTGAACGTGGACCTTGCGACGGCCGCGGAGACCTTGCGGCGTGATCGCGCACAGCTGGGCCTGGTGCGGGACAACGGCACCGTCGTCGGCCTGGTGACCATGGACGATCTCGTCACGAACATCCTGGTGAGCGAGCCCGAGCCGATGATCGAGGCCATGGCCCCGGGAACGACGTGACGGTGATCGACGCATGACGAGTGACACGGAGATGTGGGCTGCCTTTCTCACCGACTACGGGCGCAGGGACGGGTTCGTCGCCGCCTGTCACGGTGTGATGGCCCGGATCGCCCCGCGGCTGCGCGTGATCGACGTGACGCACGACGTCCCGGCCCAGGACGTGCGGCACGGGGCGGTGGTGCTGGCCCAGACCGTTCCGTACCTGCCGGCATGCGTCGTCGTCGGCGTCGTCGACCCGGGCGTGGGTTCCGCGCGGCGTGGTGTCGCGATCTCGGCCGGCGGCTACACGTTCGTCGGTCCGGACAACGGCCTGCTGTCGTGGGCGGCAGAGACGGTCGCGCAGGGCAGCGTCGAGCGGGCGGTGGAGCTGACCGAGCCGGCCTACCGCCTCGCGGGTGATCGTGCTGGTGGGGTGGCCAGCGGTGTGGTGGTAGACGCCGCGACGTTTCACGGCCGCGACGTCTTCGCCCCGGCGGCGGCGCACATCGCGCGGGGGGTTGCGCTGTCCGAATTGGGACCCCGCGTGGACGTCGACACGCTGGTGCGGTTGCCCGAGCCCGAGGTCCGGGCGGGAACGGGTTTCCTGCACTCCGAGGCGCATGTCGTGGACCACTTCGGCAACGTCTCCCTGGCGGCCCGCTCGGGTCATTTCGCCGCTGCCGGCTTCGGGCCCGGCGAGCGAGTTCGGGTCAGCGCCGGGGACGGGCCGGAGACGCGAGCCCGGGTCGGACGCGTCTTCGCCGACGTCGAGCCTGGTGGGCTGCTCGTGTACGTCGACTCGCACGATTACGTCGCCGTGGCCGTCAACCAGGGCGATGCTGCGGCGTTGCTGGGTGTCCGCCCCGGAGACGAGATCTCGATCGACGCCGGGTGATTCCGCGCGACACCCTGCGCGCCATGGTTCCCCTACCCTCCGTGATGCACGGCAGCGTGGACGCGATCGTGTAGCTCGTTGGCTTCGGCGCTGGTCATCGTCCGGCTGGCGGGGCGGAGAATGAGGCGAACCAGGAGGTTGACCTGGCCCGGCCGGATACCTAGCCGCTGACGTGCGGACGCGGGCAACTCGCCGTAGGGAGTGTGCGACACGATCGCGAGTTCCTCGACCAGCTCCGCGTCCGGGCCCAACGCTTCCCGGACCTGGTCGCCCAGGATCTCGGCGTCGATATCCGGGGGTGCCGCGATGGAGATGTCACGCCGTGCCGGAGGGAGGTCGGAGACCGGCTGGTACGGGGCGAGGTCGAGCATCTGCCCGGCGACTCGCGGATCGTCCGACCGCAGGAGCCGGATATCCGGGATGCCCTTGCGCAGCATCAACAGTCGATCCAGCCCTATGCCAAGGGCGAGTCCGGTCCACGACGAGGGATCCATGCCGGCCGCAGCGAGCACGTCGGGCGCCGCTAGGCCGCATTCGGCGATCTCGACCGGGGTACCGTCGCGGATGGCGTCCACTTCCCGGCCGTCGACGGTGTAGGGGTGTGAGGCGGGGCTCCACCGCCAGTGAGAACCGGGGAGGAGCGCATCGATCAGCGTCCCGATCATCTCGAGGAGATCGTCGTGATCGAGCCGACGTCCGCCGCGCCGCAGCAGCCAGAGGTCGAGCTGGTGCGGCGTGCCGGTGTGGAGCCGGTCGATCGTGTCCCGGCGATGGCAGAGTCCGGGCAGCACCAGCAGGACGTCGCTGGCCGGTTGTTCGGCCGCGAGCCGCCGAAGCGCTGGTGGAATGCCGGCCGACGTGTGGCTACGCAGCATCGTCGTGTTGCTGACGTATCGCGTGTATCGAGTGTCGCGCACGATGGTGTCGGATGGGTACCCGAGGCGGTCGTAGTTGTCCTCGACGGCCACGATCGGCCCGGAACGTAGTGTCCTGACCTCCACGTTCCACAGGCCGCTCAGCGCGGACACGGCTGCGTCGACGAGCTGTTGGAGCGCATGCGGGCCGCTCGCCGGATCGGTCAGATCGGTTACGGAGAGCGCGTTGACCAGGGCTGGCACGTCAAGATGCGAGGGCGCGCCGGAGGGGATGGCAGTAGTCGTAGACACGGAAAGAAACCTTTCGCGGACGATAATGAACCGGATACGGGGCGACGATCGCTACTCCCCCGGCCGGCTCGCGGTCCGCGAAGGGTGGTGCCTCAAGCGCGCACGCCCTCCGGGCGGCGGGACATCGCCGACCGGGGGCAGATAAACAGGCGCTGTTGCGGCATACCCCCACTGTAACGCCCTCTCCCGCTGATCATGAACACTAGGCGTCCACATAGGACGCCTAGTGTTCATGATCAGCGGGAGAGGGATCTAGGGTGTGATGCGCCGCAGAGCGTGACGAGTGGGGAGATCGTGACAGTGACCGTGCTCGTACCGGTGATCATCGGGGGAGTGTTCGTGCTCCTCGGCCTCGTCTACGTGCTGACGGGCATGCGAGGGCGGCGGATGCGTGCCCGGGCGGCCCAGGGGTCGGCCCTGACCGTGGACGATCTCGACGAGCACGAGCTGGCGCTCCTCGCTGGCGGGAAACGGCGCCTGGGTCAGGTGGTGCTGGCCCGCCTGTATCGCGACGGGCGCATCCGGGTACGACGCGCTGGGCGCGGCATCCGCAAACCACTCGCCCGGGTCGAGGCCGTTGGAAACGACGACGGGCGCGGTGACACCGGACTCGATCACGAGCTGGATGTGGCCGCGATGGATGTCGTCGCCCGTCGCCCGTCCTGCCACCCGGCGGTGCTGGTGGCCGCTGTGGGCCGGAGCCGGTGGACGCAACCGGCGTTGTCCCGGCTGCGCTCGGCCGGCCTGCTGCTCCCGGCGGAGCGGCTACGTGGCATTGAGCGGCTGCACTCGCTCGCCGTCGGAATCCAGTCGATCATGGTTTTTCCGCTCGCGGCCGGAATCCTATTCAGCATGATGTTTCTCGCTGCCAGCTCCGCGAGCGGGGGCGCTCCCCGTCTCCTGACCGTGCCATTATTCCTTGCGACCCCGCTGGTACTGGTGCTGGTGCTGCGCTTCTTCGGCGTCGCCGCTCTGGTACTGCTTGGCACGGTGTTCGCGCTGGTCTACCTGGTGGCGCCGGAGCTGCCGGACGCCGTCGGCGCGGCAGGACTGGCGTTCTGCGGGGCATGGTTGGCGACATATGGCGTCCATCTCGTGACCCGGCGGCACCTCGGGCCGCGCACGCCTGCCGGGGATCGGCTGCTGGATGCCGCGCGATCCCGGCTGGAAGGCTCCCGCCGTCCGGGCGCGGCAAGCATGCCGTTCGTCGTCGCGCTGCTGGGGCTGGCGAACCTGCGTGGCTGGGTGTATGCGAAGTCGTCTGGCAAGGCATCCAGTGGTCACGAGGTCGAGCCGCACTGGGCCGGCCTGTGCGACTTCGCGGACGCCTGCGGCCAGTCGAGCGATCTCCTGTCGGGCACGAACGGCGACGGTGGACCCGGTGGTGCGTTCAGTTCAGATGGCGGAGATGGAAGCTTCGCCAGCTTCGGCGGTTTCGGTGACGCGCTGGGTGGCGGTGGCGTTTCAGGAAGTGGTGGTCCGGGCGGCGGCGACGGCGGTGGCGACGGTGGCGGTGGCTGAGGCGGCTCCGGTGGAGGGGGACCGTAGCGTGAGATCGGCTACTGCGTGACGGATTCGTCGAGCAGGCCACGTTGGTACGCGAGCGCCACGGCCTCGGTGCGGCTCGCCGCCCCCAGCTTGGACATCACCCGCGACAAGTGCACGCTGACGGTCTTCTCGCTGATGAACAACTTCTGGCCAGCGGCACGGTTGGTCATGCCCTGTGCTACCAGAGACAACACCGATGCCTCGCGCGACGTGAGGATCTGCATCGACGCTGCGGGTGCGCCCGGAAGCGTGATCCTCGCCCGGTGGGCCAGGGCGCGCACGGCGTCGCCGAGCGGGCGTGCCTCGAGCTGGTCGGCCACGGATGCTGCGGCTTCGAGGGGGATTGCGGCGTCGTCCCGGCGGCCGGCGGCGATCAGCGTCTCGGCAAGCCGCCAGCGGGCGATGGCCTGCTGGTACACGTCACCGTAGCCGAAGGCGTCTATCACCGCCTGCCACGAATCCGGATCCCGCGTGCCATGCAGTCGACCGTGCTCTGCCCGGGCCCGCATGAGCCACGCGCGCCCCTCCGGTCCGAGGTCGGCCGTTCGGGGAACGCCGTGGACTGCGGTCTGTTCGGCATGCTGGAGCAGCGCGTCGCCGGCGTCCGTGGCGTCCCGGGTCGTCGACGGGTCGGGCGGCGCCGTCGAATGGGCGCGATCGGCGAGCGCTTGCAGGCCGATCGCGGCAAGCCTGATTCCGCCCAGGGGCCACTGCTCCCCGGAGAGCGCGGGCAGCGACCGCAGCGCCTCCTCGACGAGCTCGGCAGCGGTGTCCGGCCGGCCCTGCCAGCACGCGAGCTCCGCACTGGCCGCGGCAGCAAGGTTGGCGATCTGCTCGTCTTCGTTGCGATACCACTCCGGCCGGAGGCGTTCCAGCGTGAGCTCGGCCTGGTCGAACTGGCCACGCCCGACGTGGACCATCGCGCCGGCGACCGTGAGCATTGCCGAGACCAGATCGGACACCGTTTCGCCGGGAGGGGCGGCCGCCTCGGCGGCAGCGTCCCAATCACCACGGGCGTAGTGCGCCAGCGCCTGCAGCATGCGCACCCGCCGCCCGTACAGGCTCCAGGTCAGCCCGAGCTCGGCGGCGCGCTGGACGCCCTCGTCGGCGATCTGCGCCGCCGCGTCCAGCTCGCCGTGGTCGAAACGGCTGAAGACGAGGTTGAACCAGGCGCGCAACTCGACGTCGAGCGCGCCGGCTTCGACCGCGAGCTGGCGAGCACGTTCCAGAAGGCGGGCTGCACTCTCGGTGCGACCGTCCCGGTCGTCGGCGAAGGCGAGTGAGATGAGCGCGTCTGCCTCGGCGCTTGCCGTGCCGGACGCGCGGGCCTCGGCGGCCGCGGCCTCGGCGATGGAGCGCCGCTCTTCATCGATGACGGTCACCCGGGTGCGGATGGAGAGCACCCAGGCGCGCTCCTTGCTGGTTGGGCAGTCCTTGATGAGCTCCCAGGCCTCATTGATCACCTGTTCTGCTTCGGTCCAGTGACTGTTGTCGAGCAGCGCCTGGGTGAGCTGGCGGCGGGTATCGGCAGCGAGAACGGGATCGTGGTTGGCGTCAGCCAGTGGAATGGCCGTGCGCATGTATGCCAGGGCGCGGTCGGGAAGCCCGGCCGAGCCCGCCGCGTAGGCCGCCCGGCGGTTCAACGCCAATTCGCTCTTTCCGGCGTTCGCCTCGGCGTCATCGACGGCCTGCCACAGCTCGAGCGCGCGCTCGATGTGCTGGAGCTCGGCGCCGGCCGCGCCCTTTGCCCTGGCCTCTTTCGCGGCCTGGACCGAGGCGTGCAGCGCGGTGGGCAGGTCGTTGGCGCGCATGCTGTGGTAAGCGAGCGCCGCGGCCATGCCCGCGACGCCGCTGTCCGCGACGGAGGCTGCGTAGGCCGCGTGCAGGCGGGTCCGCTCTCCGGGAAGGAGATCGGCGTAGATAGCCTCACGCAGCAGCGCGTGCCGGAACGTGTAGGCATCCTTCACGTCGGTGACGATGATGTTGTGCTGCATCGCCTCGCGCAATGCGGCGTCCAGTTCCGCGGGATCGATACCGATCACCGCCTCCAGCGTGGTGTGGCGCACGTGCCAGTTCCCGCTGACGGCGAGCGCCCGGACGGCGCGTTGAGCCGTGGTGCTCAGCTTCTCGACCTTGGCGAGCAACACCTCGGCCAGCACGGTGGGAATGCCGTCCTGAGGAGACGTCGAGTTGGCCGTCACCAGCTCCTCGGCAAAGAACGCGTTGCCTTCACACCGGCGTGCGATGTCGGCGATGGTGGCGTCGTCGACGTCCTCGGATGCGATCGTGCGAATGAAACGTTCCGTGTCCTCCCGGCGAAATGGCTGGATGTCGAGGCGCTCGACGGCCGGCAGCCGGACCAGCTCGGCGAGCATCGGACGCAGCGGATGGCGGCGGTGGAGCTCGTCGGAGCGGTAGCTGGCGACGATGAGCAGTCGCTGCCCGCCCAGCCGGGAGAGCAGGAAGGAGAGCAGGTCACGCGTTGATGGATCGCTCCAGTGCAGATCCTCGATCTGGACGACGACACAGGCGTCCTCGCTCAGATCGGTGAGCGCACCGAGCACCGCGTCGAAGAGCTGGAGCTGATCGAACTGGTGCGCCGCATTGGGCCCGATGTCCTCGGCCGCCGACGCAGCAGCCGTGGCGGCACGTGATGGAGCCGGGCTGGCCGAGCCGACGAGCGTCGCGAGGCCGGGCCGCGCCGGCAACGCGCCCGGATCGATGGCACGGAGCTGCTCGATGATCTCGGTGAACGGCAAGTAGGGGAATCCGGCCTCGCTGATGTCGACACACCGCCCGACGAGCACGTGCGCTCCCGTCGTGGGCGCATGATCGGCGAGCTCGGCGAGTAACCGGCTCTTGCCGACTCCCGCCTCGCCGGAGACGAGCAAACTGGTGGCCCGCCCCGACTGGGCGCGCGCCAGCGCATCCCGTAGCTGCGTGAGCTCGTGATGCCGCGCGACGAGCGGAAAGTACGAACCTATGCGGGACACGACACCAATAGTGGCACGTCGGCCCGACGAGCCGAGCCGTCGCTCGGATATCCGGTTATGCGGGCCCGGTCCGTTCGAGCTCCGATGCCGCTGGCGGGTCCGCTCCTTGTCTGGTGCAGGTGAGCGCCGCGACCTCAATGGCGCGTTCCAGGATGTGTTCGAGCTGGTGCGCCGAGATCTTGGTCAACGCCCCGCGTCCGGCAGCCCCCAGGAGATCCGCCAGCCGCAACCCATCGAGAAGGCCGGAGGTGAACGCATCGCCCGCACCGACGGTGTCGACCACCTCCACCGCCGGAGCGGGCACCGAGACCTCGACGCCCTCGCTGGTCACGGCGAAGACACCGGCGTCCCCGCGGGTCGCGACCACCAGTGCGGGGCCGCGGTCGGCCCAGTCCCGCACGGTTTCCTCGGTCTCGAATCCGGGATCCAGCCAGGCGAGGTCCTCGTCACTGACCTTGACGATGTCGGCGAGCTCGATCAGCGTGTTCCAGTACGCTCTCGTGGACCGGGGTTCGTCGAGCAGGCGGGGCCGGATGTTCGGGTCGAGCACGATGCTCGCCCGGGCCCGTTCGTGCTCGCGGCGAAGCAGCTGGAGCAGCGCGGGTGAGCCGGGTTGGCGTGCGGCGGCGATCGATCCGGTGCACAGTGCGAGCGTTCCGTCCGGTAGCGGGTCGGGAAGCTCGTCCGGGCTCCACTGCCAGTCGGCGGTGCCGTCGGCGTAGAAGTCGTACCTGGCGTGGCCGGCGTCGTCGACCGACACGACCGCCAGTGTCTGTGGCTCGTCGGCGTCGACCGCATAGTCGAGCAGCACCCCGTTGCCTCGTAGGTGCTCGTGGACCAGCCGGTGGAACGCGCCCGAGCCCAGCCGGGCGAGCAGCTGCGTGCGGGCGCCGAGCCGGGAGAGGCCCACGGCGACGTTCGCCGGTGACCCGCCTGGAACGGGCCGGTAGCGACCGCCCGGTTCGGCGATCAGGTCGACGACGACTTCACCGGCGACAATGATGCTTTCCTCGGCCACGAGGCCACCCTAATGCGTGTGCGGATCCGGCACGGGCTCGCCGCTGCCCGCAGGGTGATGTGAGGTGTATGGGATGCGGCAGGACGCGGCCGGTCGCGGCAGGATCTATCCCTCGATGGCCGCGAGACAGAGTTCCGTGGGACGATCCTCTACGGTGAGGAATTGGGCGGTCGTGCCGGTGACCGAAGAACACCGGCAACGAAGGAGTTCGTGTTCGTGACCACTGTTCCCAGCGTGTCGTACTCGATCACGGTCCGGCTCGAGGTGCCAGCCGGCAGTTCGGCGGTCAGCTCCCTGACGGCGGCCGTGGAAGAAGCAAGCGGGCTGGTGACCGCACTGGACGTGACGGCCTCGGGGCATGATCGAATCCAGGTCGACGTCACGTGTGCGGCGACTTCATCGGTGCACGCGGACGAACTTGTTGCGGCGCTGCGGTCGGTGCCAGGAGTCGTCATCGGCAAGGTGAGCGACCGCACGTTCCTCGTCCACCTCGGCGGCAAGATCGAGGTGAAATCGAAGGTGCCGATCCGCAACCGGGACGATCTCTCGCTGATCTACACGCCCGGCGTCGCGCGCGTCTCGCAGGCGATCGTGGCCAACCCGGAAGATGCTCGCCGGTTGACCATCAAACGAAACGCGGTCGCGGTGGTCACCGACGGTTCGGCCGTGCTCGGTCTGGGCAATGTCGGTGCGACGGCCGCGTTGCCGGTCATGGAGGGCAAGGCGGCCCTGTTCAAGCGGTTCGCGGACATCGACGCCTTCCCCATCTGCCTGGGAACGCAAGATACCGACACGATCGTCGAGATCGTGCGGTGTCTCGCTCCCACGTTCGCCGGTATCAACCTCGAAGATATCTCGGCGCCACGTTGCTTCGAGATCGAGGCGAGGCTGCGTACGGTGCTGGACATCCCCGTCTTCCACGACGATCAGCACGGCACCGCCATCGTCGTGCTGGCGTCGCTGATCAACGCGTTGAAGGTGGTCGGTAAGGACATCGGTTCGATCCGTATCGCCATGGCCGGTGCCGGAGCAGCCGGACACGCCATCGCTCAGTTGTTGTACTCGGCTGGCGTGCGGGATCTCGTCGCCGCGGACGTCAACGGCGTGATCCATCCCGAGCGTGCCGAACTGGAGGAGATCCCCACGTGGTACCTGGAGCACAGCAACCCACGCGGGGTCACGGGCACGTTGCGCGACGCCGTGGCCGGTGCGGACGTGTTCATCGGCGTGTCGGCGCCGAACATTCTTACGGCCGCCGATGTCGAGAGCATGGCCGACGACGCTATCGTCTTCGCGCTGGCGAACCCCGAGCCCGAGATCCAGCCACAGGAAGCCGCCCGGCACGCCACGGTCGTGGCGACCGGGCGCAGCGACTACCCCAACCAGATCAACAACGTCCTGGCGTTTCCGGGAGTCTTCCGCGGGCTCCTCGACGCGCACAGCAGGAGCGTCACGCCGGAGATGCTCATCGCCGCAGCAAGGGCGCTGGCGGGCACCGTGGGTGACGAGGAGATCAACCCGGCGTATATCATCCCGAGCGTCTTCCACCCGGGTATCGCCGAGACCGTCGCCACGGCGGTACGTGAGAGCGTGGAGACGATCCGCAAGGTCGCGGATGAGACGGGCGAGATCCCCGCTGTCCCTGTATAGGAATCCCCAGACGCCATGCCGGTTTCCCTGGTCGGCCACCTGCTAGTGGCCACTCCGCTGCTACGCGAATCAGCGTTCGACAGAGCGGTCATCCTCATGCTCTCTCATGACGACGACGGCGCCCTCGGCGTCGTCGTGAATCGTCCCACCGACGTGCCGGTGGACAGCATGCTTCCGGAATGGACGCACGTCGCCTCGGATCCCGCCGTCATCTTCGACGGTGGCCCGGTCAGTCCGGAAAGCGCGCTCGCCCTCGTCTTCGTCGACGCCGAGTCCGAGCCTTTGGGAGTGCGCCGGATCACGCCCCAGGTCGGGCTCGTCGATCTCGACACCCCGGTGGAAGTGGTCGAGCAGGGTGTGAGCGGGCTGCGGGTGTTCTCGGGATACGCCGGTTGGTCGCCGGACCAGCTGGAGAGCGAGATCGACGAGGGCTCCTGGTACGTGCTGGACGCGCAACCGGGCGACGCGTTCCGGGCGGATGCGACGGAGCTGTGGCGCACCGTGCTGCATCGTGAAGGTGGCGATCTCGCTCTCGTGTCCACCTTCCCCGAAGACCCGAGCCTGAACTAGCTCGCGACTTCTTGGGCCCGCGGAACGTCCAGCGCCCGAGACGCCATCCTGGACGTTCCGCAGGCCCAAGAAGTGAGGGTGGCCCCACGTCAGCGGTGCGTGCTGGCCCAGGCCCGGATGGTGTCGATTCGTTCCTGGATCTCGTCTGCCGTGGCCTGCGCGGCCGGAGGCCCGCCGCAGGTCTTGCGCAGCTCGGTATGGATGACGCCGTGCGGCTTTCCGGTCCGGTGGTGCCACGCGCCGACGAGCCCGTTGAGCTCGCGGCGCAGCATCGCGATCCGCTCGTGTTCGGGGACGCTGCGTTTGGTCTCCTCGTGGCCGCCACCTTGCGTGGACTCCGCGGGGTCGCCGCGGTCGGCATCGCCGGTTCCGGATGCCTTGTCCCGGGCGCGCTCGGCCTGCTGCTCGGCTTGTCGGCGGCGCAGCAGCGCGGACACCTGGTGGGGCTCCAGCAATCCGGGAATGCCGAGGTAGTCCGCCTCCTCGGCGGATCCGGCCTGGGCCTGCGTGCCGAACTCGCCGCCGTCGTAGAGCACGCGGTCGAACGACGCGTCGGAGCCGAGCGCTTCGAACGATGCGGCCTCCTCCGGGCCGCTCTCTTCCCGCTGCGCGGCAGCGATCAGTTCCTCTTCCGCGGCGCCGGGATCGTCGTCGGGTGAGGTCGTCTTGCCGAGCACGTGCTCTCGCGAGGTCTCCATCTCGTTGGCGAAGGAGAGGAGGGACGGCACCGTGGGAAGGAAGATGGAGGCAGTTTCCCCGCGCTTGCGCGCGCGCACGAACCGGCCGACCGCCTGGGCGAAGAAGAGCGGTGTCTGGGTGGCGGTGGCGTACACCCCGACGGCGAGCCGTGGAATGTCCACGCCTTCGGACACCATCCGCACCGCCACCATCCAACGATCGTGGTTCTTCGCGAACTCGGCGATCTTCTTCGAGGCCCGGGGCTCGTCGGACAGCACGATGGTGGGGCGCTCCCCGCTGATCCGGGCGAGCAGACGCCCGTACGCGCGAGCGTGTTCCTGGTCGGTGGCGATCACCAGCCCACCGGCGTCGGGCACGTGCCGGCGTACCTCAGTCAGGCGAGTGTCCGCCGAGCGCAGCACGGCGGGAATCCAATCACCCTCGGGATCCAGGGCGGTGCGCCACGCCTGTGCCGTCTGGTCTTTGGTGAGTGGCTCGCCGAGCTGGGCGGCGACCTCGTCGCCCGCCCGGGTGCGCCAGCGCATCTCGCCGGAGTAGGCCATGAACAGCACCGGCCGCACCACACCGTCGCGCAGCGCGTCGGCATATCCGTACGTGTAATCTGCGGCGCTGTGCTGCAGGCCGTCGTCGTCGGGAACGTAGGTGACGAACGGGATGGGATTGATGTCGGTGCGGAACGGTGTCCCGGTGAGTGACAGCCGCCGGGTGGCGGGATCGAAGGCCTCTCGTACCGCGTCGCCCCAGGACAGCGAGTCCCCAGCATGGTGTACCTCGTCGAGGACCACAAGCGTGCGGCGGTTCTCGCAGCGAGCGCGGTGCAGCATCGGGTGCGACGCCACACCCGCGTATGTGACGGCCACCCCCGTGTAGTCCCGGCTGGTCCGCGCCTTCTTCCCGGAGAACGCGGGGTCGACGGTGATGCCCACGCGGTCGGCGGCGTCGGCCCACTGGCGCTTGAGGTGTTCGGTCGGGGTGACGATGGTGAGCTGGTGAACCACCCGGGCCGCGAGCAGCTCGGCGGCGACGCGCAAGGCGAACGTGGTCTTCCCCGCCCCGGGTGTCGCGACGGCCAGGTAGTCCTTGGGTGCTCGGGAGAGATAGTCGTCGAGTGCTGCCTGCTGCCAGGCGCGCAGGCGTCCTGCCGTACCCCACGGCGCGCGGGCGGGATAGGCCGGAGGCAGATGTTCGGCGGCGGAGGTACTCACACGGCTCCCGATATCGGTCGGCTCCGGACACAGCAAGGCCCGACCCGCTGCGTCATCGGCGAGGTCCCGCGATCCAGCGAACCGGGCGCGTCAACGACCTTAGCCGCCGGCACCGACAGGTCAAGAACCGACGTGCGGAGCCGCCGATGTGGCGGTGGTGGCCGGGCCGTCGTGGTGTGCCGCCTGCGGCCGGACCCTCCCGGCAGCCCAGGACCCGAATGCGGCCAGCGCGGCCATGATGCCGAGGATCACCAGATAGGTCCACGTCGACGCCCCTGTCGTCGCCTGCGGTGCGGCCGTGTGCTCGACGCTGTGCGCGGAGCCGAAGATGGCGCCGGCGAGGCCGACGAAGGTGATGGTTCCGAGGTTGTCGCACATCTGCAGGGCTGCCGAGTTCGTCCCGTGCTCCTCCGGTGGAGATAGCTGGAACAGCAGGACGCTGACACTGGCCATCGCCATGCCCATCCCCACGGCGCCGAGAGTCCACACGACGGCCGCCGTGGCTGCGGGCACGAACGGGATGAGTATCAGGGCGAGGCAGGCGATCGCGGTGGCGACGATACCGCAACCGACCCGGACGAGGAGGTGGCGTGGCACGCTCGTCGTGGACCTGCCCTGGTACCACGCTCCCAGGACCCAGCCCAGCGCGCCTCCGGTGAGCGACAGGCCGGCAAGCGTCGAGGAAAGGCCGCGCTCGGCGACGAGTATCAGGGGCAGGAACGCTTCGGCACCGAAGAACGATCCGGCGAGAATCCCGCGCATGACGACGACGGTGGGTAACCCCCGTCTCAGCCGGAGGGCGCCGATGGGCAGCAGCTTGGGAACGCTGGGTATCAAGAGGACGGCGGCGACGCCGCACAACACCAGCGCGAGAACGTCCGCGCGGGTTCCGGCATATTGCAGCAGGCCCATAGCCAGGGCGGCAGCAAAGGCGAGCGGCACCCGTCGTTTCCTGATGACGGGTCCGGACGCGGGTGGCCCGTCGATGGCGCGGACCGACGGAAGCATCAGGGTGATCGGGAGCAGGACGAACGGGGCGAGCCCGAGAAAGACCCATCGCCACGACGCGTGGTCGGCGAGCAATCCGGCGACCAGTGGTCCGACGATGGATGGCAGCACCCATGCGGCGGACATGGCGGCGAACACGCGGGGTCGCCGGTGCTCGTCGTAGGAACGGCCGACGGTGACGTAGAGCGCGACGATCACCATGCCGGCTCCGAAACCCTGGGTGGCCCGGCCGGCGAGGAACGGCCACATGGCCCGCGCGCCACCGGCGAGCAGGAGGCCGGCCGCGAATGTCGTGGCGCCGATGAGGATGGGCAGCTTGGGGCCGCGCCGGTCGCAGATCTCGCCGGAGACGACGAGGGCGAGCAGGCTTGTCGTGAAGAAGCTGGAGAACGCGAAGGCGTACAGCTCCATGCCGTCGAGGTCGGGTACGGCCTTGGGCATGGCCGTGGCCACCGCCATCGCCTCGAATGCAATGAACGAGACCGTGGCAACGATGCCCATCGTCAGCTTTCGGTAGGTGGAGCCGAGGATGCCGGTGGTCGGGGTGGAGGGCTCCGGCGTCGGCGTCATGAGTAAATGGTATGTACGCTCATGTCGGCGCGACAGTCCGGGTGCCGGTCGTCATTGGTCATGTGGCAAAGCGGACCTCGTGCGTGCGGGTAGCCGGCCCGTGTTTGTGCGATGGGGCGGACCTTTCGGATATTCTGAATGTTGAGGCGCATGATTGGATGGCGATTCAACCGAGACGGGCCAGCGCCAATCCGGAGGACGTGGCAGAAACAGGGCCACATGCAGCACATCCCCTCGTGACGCAAGTGCCGTAGTTTCCTGCGCCTGGCAAGCAGGTCTCTTGACATTCAGCGTTCGAAGGATTGTTTCGAGCGATCAAAGGTGAACTTCACATGACCACCTCGCATGCCGATTCGCACGGGTATGTGGAATCTCAGCCAGCCCACGAAACACGCGCCAGCTCGGCGGCGGGCACCCGGCAGGAACGCCACGTTAGCGCGTACGCCGAGCTCTCCCGACGAGTACGATCTCTTGGCTTGCTCGAACGACGTTACGGGTACTACTGGACCATGATCATTGGGACCGTGCTCGGATTCGCTGCGATCTGGGTGGGTTTCGGATTCCTCGGTAACTCGTGGTTCCAGCTTCTGCTCGCTGCCGCCCTAGGAGTGATTCTCGCCCAGTTCGGCTTCCTCGGGCACGACGCCGCGCACCGGCAGATCTTCGCGTCCCACCGGTGGAACGCATGGACTTCACGCGTGATATCGGGCCTGTTCACCGGTCTGAGCTATGGGTGGTGGATGTCCAAGCACAACCGGCATCATGGCAATCCCAACAAGGAGGGCGCCGACCCGGACATCAATCCGGGGGCATTCGCTTTCACCCCCTCTGCGGCGCAGAGCAGGGGCAGCCTCGGGTCCAAATTGACGAGCCGGCAGGGGTACTACTTCTTTCCCCTGCTCCTGCTCGAGGGATTGGCCCTGCACGTCGCCAGTATCCAGACGTTGTTCCAGCGCAAAAACATGACACATCGCTGGTGGGAGGCGTCGTTCATCACCCTCCGGCTCGGCGGGTACCTGGCGGTACTCTTCATCTTCCTTCCTGCGGGTAAGGCCGCCGCCTTTTTGGGCATCCAGATGGCGCTGTTCGGCCTGTGCCTGGGTGCCTCGTTCGCGACTAACCACATCGGCATGCGTATCGTCGGGCACGACGAGAAGGTCGATTTCCTGCAGCGTCAGGTGCTGACGTCCCGCAACATCCGGGGTGGTTGGTTCATGGATATCGCGATGGGTGGCTTGAACCGTCAGATCGAGCACCACCTCTTCCCGAACATGGCCCGTCCCAATCTTCGCCGGGTCCGCCACATCGTCCGTGCGCACTGCGCGGAGCATGGCATCCGATACACAGAGGTGGGCCTGTTCGAGGCATTCGGAAACGTCGTGGCGTATCTCAATCGGGTGGGACTCGCCGCCCGGGATCCGTTCCAGTGTCCGCTGGCGAATCAGCTTCGCACGTGACCGCATCGGAGGATGCGTAGACTGGGAAGGGTGAACACGCAGATGAGCCCTGGAACCGAAACCATCGAGGAACCGCGCACCGACACGCGTCCCGAAGATGGTGATCGTGAGCGGTTCTCGCACTACGTGCCCAAGGACAAGCTGGCCGAGGCGATGATCAACGGCACGCCAGTGATCGCGCTGTGTGGCAAGGTCTGGGTGCCCAGCAGGGATCCGGAGAAGTACCCGGTCTGCCCCGCGTGCAAGGAGAAGTGGGAAAAGATGCGCCCAGGTGACGACGACTGACCGTCCCCCGGAGGTGGCGGCCCAACGAGGGACGGGCTCGCCACCTCACAGCTTGCGCATGCTCCACGCTTCTTCCGCACTTCGGGCGACCGATTCCAGCTCGGCACCGGTCGATGCCAGGACAGCTGCTGCCACCGTGCCCTCCACGAAGGGGGCGTCGGCGAGGCGCAGCTGGGGCTCGCCGTCCTCGAGGTCCTCGAGCAGCGTCTTGGCAGTGAGGACGGAGCTGCCCATGTCCATGAGGACCACGACGCCGCGGCCGGCGTCCGCGTCCGCGATGGCGTTGCGGATCACGTCGATGCTCGTGCCGACCTCGCCGTCCGCAGTTCCACCGGCCGGTGCTATCGACACCCCGGGTCCGGCGAGCGTACGAGCCATTTCGACGGTGGCCGACGCGAGCGCGGGGCTGTGCGAGACCAGGACGATTCCCACGCTCATGGGGCCGTCACATCGGCGAGTGCGCGGATGATGAGCGCGGTGGACGCGGCGCCGGGATCCTCGTGGCCGATGCTGCGTTCACCGAGGTAGCTGGCGCGTCCCTTGCGTGCTTGTAACGGTATCGTCGCCGCAGCTCCACGTTCGGCGGCCTCGGCCGCGGCCGAGGCGGCGGCGTGGAGGTCACCGCCCTGTCCGGACGTCTCCTGGAATGCCGCGACTGCCGGAGCCAGGGCGTCGACGATCGTCTTCTCTTCCTGGGTGGCGCCCCCGAGTTCCTCGATACTTCGCAACATGGCTTCGAGCGCGCGGGCGACCGCCTGGACGTCGACCTCATCGCCCAGTTCCTTGCCGGCCCGCCGGAAGCCGGTCCCGTAGAGCGGCCCCGACGCGCCGCCGGTCTTGCTGATCAGCTCTCGTCCGGTCGAGTTGAGGACCTTGCCGGCGTCCTCCGGCTCCTGCTCCTCCAGCGACGCCACCGCGGCGGCCACACCCCGCTGCATATTGGCGCCGTGGTCGCCGTCGCCGATGGTGGCGTCCAGGTCGGTTAGGCGTTGCTCGTTGGCATGGATGAGCTCGGCAACGCGGACGATCCACGCGCGCGCCGTTGTCGCGTCCAGATTCACGATCAGACCCCCCACCGCAGCGCCGGCGTACTGACAGGTGCATCCCACAGCCGTCTGAGCTCGTCGGTGAGCGATGTGACGGTGATCGAGAACCCGGCCTGATCGAGGCTGGTGATGTAGTTGCCGACCAGGCTGCGGACCATGGCGGCGCCGTGGCCGCCGAGCCATGCGCTGGCCTCGGCGAACGCGCCGTAGAGTTCGATCAATGGCGTGGCCCCCTGGCCGTTCAGGATGAGGAGAACCTCGTCGGAGATCGAGAGATCGGCGTGAATGGCGTCCAGGGCATATGACACCAGGTCGCGAGCAGGGCCGAACGTGCCGCGCTCCCGTCCGGGCTCGCCGTGAATGCCGACCCCGAGCTCGACCTCGTCGTCAGCGAGCTCGAATCCGGGCCTGCCAGCGGAGGGCACGGTGCCGGCGTGCAGTGCGATTCCGAAGGAGCGCGAGCGCTCGTTCACCTCGGTGGCGATCCGAGCCACCGTTTCCAGGTCTGCGCCCTCCTCCGCTGCAGCGCCGGCAACCTTCTCGGCCACGATCGTCGCGCCCGTGCCGCGTCGTCCCGCCGTGTGGGTGGAATCCTCGACGGCGACGTCGTCGTTCATGATCACCGACACGACGTCGATGCCCTCGTCCTCCGCGAGCTCCGCGGCCATCTGGAAGTTGAGCACATCTCCGGTGTAGTTCTTCACGATATGAAGCACGCCTCGGTCAGCGTTCGCAGCCTTCGTGGCGGCGATGATCTGGTCGGGTACCGGCGACGTGTAGATCTCGCCGGGCACGGCGGCGTCGAGCATGCCATGGCCGACGTACCCGCCGTGCAGCGGCTCGTGTCCCGAACCTCCACCGGAGACCAGCCCGACCTTGTCGCTCGCGCGTTGAGCACGGGAGATGACGCGGTTCTCGACATCGACAGTCAGGCCGGGATGCGCTGCGGACATGCCGCGCAGGGCGTCGGTAATGACCGTGTCCGGGGAGTTGATCAGCTTCTTCATGGACGCTCCACCTCGAGGTCTCGACGACGGGTGTGGGGAACGGCTGCTGTCGCCTGGCATCAGCACGTACCGCACACCTTACGCCTTGCCCCTGAAGAAGATCGGCTCCGGACACAACCGACGAGCGGCCGTCAGACGTCCTCCTCGTGACAGTGCGACGCCGACCGTGCGACGGGGTGAGGCGAGATCGTGGAAGGCAGCGAATGCGAGCAGGAGTGCGTTGACGGGCGGTGTCCATGCGGGAGGAGCTGAAGGAGTCGTTCACCGAGCTGGTGGCGGCTGAACTTACCCGATTGCGCCGGTTTGCCTACGGCATCTGCGGGGAATGGCAGCGCGCCGACGACGTGGTGCAAGCCGCCCTGGAGCGGTTGTATGTTGCCTGGCCCCGGGTGCACGACGCGCACGATCCGGGTGCCTACGCGCGAACCGTCGTGGCGCGGCAGGCCATCGACGAGACCCGGCGGCCGTGGCGGAGATGGGAACGAACCAGGGACTCCGTGCCGGAGCGTGCCGCTCGCCCGGACGCTGCTGACGCCGTTGCCGGTGCTGCCGACCGGCTCGACCTGGCGCAGGCGTTGCGCGGATTGAGCGCGAAGCAGCGGGCCATCGTCGTGCTGCGCTTCGTGGAGGATCGCCCGGTGGGTGAGGTTGCCCAGATCTTGCGCATCGCCCCTGGCACGGTAAAGCGCCAATCCCACGATGCCCTCACCCGCCTTCGGCAGACACTGACCTCGAACGACGACGCCGGACCCGGCGAATCCGCATCCGGACGGCATGCGGAAGGAGTGGAATGATCATGAATGACGTGATCGAGAAGCTGCGAGCTGCAGATGACCGTACAGCCCCTCCAGAAGCGCTCGACGTCGCCGACGTGGTGCGCCGCGGCGAGGCCCGCCTCCGGCGGCGGACGCGGCTGTGGCTGGGTGGCGTTCTGGTCGCGGTCGCCATCGTGGCCGGTGCCGGATCGTGGGTGTGGCCGACGGCTCCGGACGACAGTGCGGCTCCGGAGGACACTGCGGTCGCCGATCGCGGCGATGTGGAACCGGGCGAGTACATGAGCGTCTTCGACGAGCCGCAGCAGCCGAGTGACGAGCTGCCGGACGAGATCCGCGACAGTGAAAGGTTCGCCGCGTTCGATGATGATCTGGTTGCCGAGACCGTGCGGGCCGTCGGGGAGTCCGACGATGCCCGATTCTGGGCGGGCATCACCGAGGACAGAAACGTCTGCCTGATCGTGGATGTGGTCGAGGGCGATTGGATCATGGGGTGCACAGGGGTGGAGGCTCTCGGTATGCGCGGCGGCCCCGCCCTGTACCAGACGTATCGGGCGTCGGCCGCAATATTGGTCGCCGATGGGTACACGCCACCCGTGGTGGAAGAGGAAGGGTGGACCTTCATCTCGCCCAACGTCGCCGTCGGCGCTCCACTCGGGTCGCGTGACTGATCACGGCGATATGTCGAGGTGTCCACCCGGCATCAGCGCGCGATCGGAGAGGACCGGAGATCAGCCGATGGTGACGGTCACGACCTCGGAGACGAGGGACTCGTCGTCGACGCCGACCATGCGGAAGCGGTTCTCTCCCTCGCGGCTCGACAGGGCGGTGCCGCTGAACCCTCCGTCCGGGCCGGTCGAGCGGGGGTCTACGGGAAAGTCTTCCCATTCCCCGCCATCCACGCTGCGCTGGAGTTGCAGCCTGACCCCTTCCTCTCCGGACTCGATCCGTCCTTCGTAAGCGACTTCCTCGTCCGGTGAGATCGACGTCTTCTCGAAGTTCAGCGAGATCTCCGAGTCTTGTTCCTCGTCTTCGTTCTCGGCGTCCCCGTCCTCGGCGCCCTCGTTCTCGACGTCCTCGTCTGTGCCGTCGTCGTTGCCGTCACCGGTGTCGCTGCCATCGTTGCCAGTGCCGTCCTGCGAGCCCGTCTCGGCAGACGTGCCGGGTGCGGCGTTGGCGCCCCCTTCTCCCGACTGCGTGCCGAGGTAGGCACCGCCGGCAAAGCCGATGATCGCCGCCAGAATGAGGAACGCGGCCAGTGTGCCGCCCGAAGTTCGTCTGGACACTTCACACATTCAACACCGACCTACCCCGGTTGTGACAACCAGGGTCCGTACTTCGGGAAGCGGCCGCCGCGGGCGTCGTCATCGGCCGCTGGAACGGATCAGTGGCAACACGCGAGGCCCGACGACGGTGGACAGGGCGATGACGGTGGACGTTCGGACGATGTCGGCGTCTCCCACGAGATCGTCGATGACGCGTTGCAGGTCGTCATTGTCCCGAGCAACGATTCGGCAAACGAGATCCGCCTGGCCGGTGATGGTGTGCACCTCCAGCACCTCTGGGATGCGGTCGAGATGGGTGGCAACGGATTCGCGCGCTCCCTGCCGGATGTCCAGGAAGGCGAAAGCGGTGATCTGGTAACCGAGCGCGTGCGGGTCGATGGTGGGGGCGAACGACCGGATGACGCCGGACGCCGTGAGCTTGTCCAGCCGGGACTGCACAGTGGCACGCGCCACGCCGAGCCGTCGTGAAGCTTCGAGGACACCCACCCGAGGCTCGTGGGTGAACAGTTCGATGATCCGGGCGTCGAGCGGGTCGATCATGGAGGCCTCTTCGTGGCTAGACATATTGCTTAGTTCGTCTCCGACTATTGTGCCCAGAATGTGCATCATGTTCAGCTGTTTGCGGGACACTTGCGCACCTCACATCGCCACGGCACAGTCCAGGCCATGAGGCCGTGCACGGACTGATCGTGCGCAGACCGACGGACGACGCTGGAGGCTCCCATGATGACCACTGATCATTCGCCCCGGGCATTGACGCCGGAGGAACGTGCGGCTGAACTCGATCTTGAACAGATGAAACAGCTCGTCGGATTGGTCGAGTACGACGAGAGCAACGACCCGTTCCCGGTGACGGCCATGGATGCGGTGGTCTTCGCCGTCGGCAATGCTACCCAGGCGGCACACTTCTACCAGTCGGCCATGGGTATGGAGTTGGTGGCGTACTCCGGCCCGGAGACCGGCAACCGCGACCACAAGGCTTTCGTCCTGCGCAGTGGATCAGCCAGGTTCGTGCTCAAGGGCGGGGTCTCGCCCAGCAGCCCGCTGCTGGATCATCACCGGGAGCACGGAGACGGCGTGGTGGATCTCGCGCTGGAGGTGCGTGACGTCGACGCCTGCATCGAACATGCCCGCAACCAGGGTGCGACGATTCTCGAAGAGCCGCACGACGTGTCCGACGAGAACGGCACGGTACGCATGGCGGCCATCGCGACCTACGGCGTCACGCGGCATACGCTGGTGGATCGGTCTTGCTATGCTGGCCCGTACCTTCCCGGTTACGTTCCCCGGACGTCGACGTACGTCAAGCGCGAGGGCGCGCCCAAGCGGTTGTTCCAGGCGATCGATCACTGTGTGGGCAACGTCGAACTCGGGCAGATGGATTACTGGGTCGACTGGTACCGCAAGGTCATGGGCTTCGCGAACATGGCCGAGTTCGTTGGCGATGACATTTCCACCGAGTACTCGGCGCTGATGTCGAAGGTGGTGTCCAATGGCAATCACCGGGTGAAGTTCCCGCTCAACGAGCCCGCGCTCGGCCGGAAGAGGTCGCAGATCGACGAGTATCTCGAGTACTACGGTTCACCCGGGTGCCAGCACATCGCGCTTGCGACCAATGACATCCTGCGCACCGTCGACGCGATGCGTGCCGAAGGCGTGGACTTCTTGGCGACGCCGAATGCGTATTACGACGATCCCGAGCTTCGGGCCCGGATCGGTGAGGTGCGCGTTCCCATCGAGGAGTTGAAGAAGCGCGGCATCCTGGTGGATCGCGACGAGGACGGCTACCTGTTGCAGATCTTCACCAAACCGATCGGTGATCGCCCGACGATGTTCTTCGAACTGATCGAACGGCACGGGTCACTCGGGTTCGGCAAGGGGAATTTCAAGGCGCTCTTCGAGTCGATCGAACGCGAGCAGGAGCGGCGCGGCAACCTGTAGACCCCCGGTTCGGCCAGGGGATGCGGGTGGCCGGGTGCGAAGCGGCGCTCACTGAGTGGCGGGCAGGGCCGTGAGTGTGGTGTGAATTCATCGTTATGAAGCGCTATCATCGTCACATGACGATGAATAAGCTGTTCGCGGACGCCGTGCCAGGGGAGAGTGTCACGGGCGATCCGCCGATGGTGGATCCGGTCGAGGCGAGGCCCCGTGCGGCGCATCATGCTGCGGTGTTGCTGTTTCACAGCTTGTCCGACTCGGCACGCCTGGAGATCATCAAGCTCCTGTCCGACCGTGAACGGCGAGTCGTCGACCTGACCGACGAACTGGGCCTGGCGCAATCGACAGTTTCGGCGCACCTGGCGTGCCTGCGTTCGGCTGGGCTCGTCGAGGCTCACCCACATGGCCGGTCGACGTACTACGCGGTAGCTGTACCGGAGCTATGGGAGTTGCTGGCGACGGCGGAGACGGTGCTGGCAGCGACCGGTTCGCCGGTCTCCCTGTGCCCGGAGCATCACCGTGCGGGACCTGTCGGTGGCTGCGAGCCAACTCGAAGCGCCGAGGAGACGTCTGTGAGGGCGCACTGATGGGAGGTGGCCACGGGCACACGCACGGTGCTCCAGCCTCGGGCACCGCAGCATATGCCTATCGCAAACGCATGGCATTGGTGCTGGGAATCATCGCGTCCATCATGCTGGCGCAGGCAGTCGGGGCGTGGCTCTCCGGCTCCATGGCTCTCCTCGCCGATGCCGCACACAGTCTCACCGACGCGACGGGTGTCGCCGTCGCATTGCTTGCCACCTTCATTGCAGCCCGGCCAGCCAACACCAAGCGAACTTTCGGGCTGCAACGGGTGGAGATCCTCGGGGCGATGACGAATGCCCTAGTGGTGGGCATCGTTGCTGTGCTCGTCGTGATCGGTGGATTTCAGCGCCTGTTCGAACCCGGCGAGATCCACGGCGGGCTGATGCTCGGCACGGCCGTTGTCGGATTGACAGGCAATGCGGTGTCGCTGGCCGTCCTGCGTCGCGGGCAGAAGGAGAGCCTGAACGTGCGTGGCGCCTATCTCGAAGTGCTGGGCGACATGCTCGGCTCGCTTGCCGTTGTGGTGGCGGCGCTGGTGATCCTGGCGACCGGGTTCGTCCGGGCGGATGCAATCGCATCGATCGCGATCGGTGTGATGATCTTGCCTCGGGCCTGGATGCTGCTCCGTGACGTTCTGAACGTGCTCTTGGAGGCAACACCGAAGGGCGTCGATCTGGAGGAAGTGCGCCAGCACATGGTCGAACTTCCCGGCGTCGTCGAAGTGCACGATCTGCATGCGTGGACGATCACCAGCGGCGTTCCGGTGCTGTCGGCTCACATCGTGGTCGACGAGGTCAGGCTGGCCGAGTGCGGGAACGAGTCGATCCTCGACGGCCTGCACGAATGTCTCGCCGGCCATTTCGACATCGAACACAGCACGTTCCAAGTCGAGCCGCGGGGTCACGTCCACCACGAGTTCGCGCGGCACGACTGACCCAGATCACGATGCGTGCCGCGTTACGGGCTCGCTCGTCAGCTGGCGTCAGGATCTGAAGCGGGGCGCAACAAGTCCAGGACCTCGCCGAGCTTCGCGTTCATGCCGTCTAGGCGTTGGTCGACGCCGTCGAAGCGTTGGTCGACGCCGTCGAAGCGTTGGTCGACGCCGTCGAGGCGTTGGTCGACGCCGTCGAGGCGTTGGTCGACGCCGTCGAGGCGCTGGTCGACGCTGTCGAGGCGCTGGTCGATTCCGTCGAGCCGTTGATCAACCCCATTGAGACGCTCACCGAGACCTTCGACATTGGTGCTTAACGTCTCGAGTTGAGCTGAATGTTGTTGCTGCGTGCTTGTGATCGTGCCGAGCATCTCGTAGATCTCGTGGACATCGTGATCGAGTTGGCGGACCTTCCGCTCCATCTCCGTTCGCGGCTTCATGGCCGCAAGCCTACGGGCGGGTGGATGGCTCGTCGACGGGCACTTCTCAATTTGTGGATAACTCGCATTTTCGCACTTCAGGGGCGCAAATGCGGTGCGGTGGTCCCCAGACGACGAAGCCCCGGCACGCGGACCGTCCCACCCGTACTGGTGGTCGTCGATGTGCCGGGGCTCGGAGTCTCGCTGCCGGGCAAACTCAGGGCAGTGGCATCGTCGTCGAAACTCGTCGACGGCGTGCTAGATGACTAGTTGAGCGATACATCACAGTTGTCTTGGACATGCTCCTCGACGTTCGTACCGGCTTGCTCGAGCTCATCGAGGTTCTCCAATGGACCCATCGAATCCGGGTCTTCCATGTCGGCGTCTTCCGGATCGAAGTTCGCCAGTTTGTCCATCGCATCAGCAACCGTGTTCCAGTCCTCGGCGATGTCATCGGGCGCGGCATCAGCGATGGCACGGGTCTCTTCGGCCATGTCGACGGCAGCATCCTGATCGGCCATGTCCTCCATGGAGCTGGCGTTTGCCTCGTACTCTTCGATCAGGTCGCAGTACTCGTCGCCGCCGCCACAGGCCGTGAGCGACAGTGCCAGTGCCGTGGAACCCAGCAGGACAGTGATCTTCTTCGTGCGGCTCATGTGCATGAACTCCCAATGTTGCAATGTTGATGAAACTAAGAAAGCGGTCGCGGACCGCACAATATGTCGCCGGACGGTCTACGACCGCGGCTAACTATGCCAGACGCTGTTATGCGAATGCTACGGAGGCCGTTGCTCTGTGTCCTGCTGCTCTGGGAGAAAGATCGGCTAGGGTCGATCTTGCCCAAATCGACTCGAAATCAATCAGGAAGAGGACACGTGCGTGACATCACGGGGTATTTCTCGTCCGCGGTTCTGGTGCTCGTGCTGGCTGCCTGTGATGACGATCCTGCGGTCAGCGCCGACGACTGTGCTGGCCCTCCAGAAGTGACGGTCACCGAACCCGGCGCCGAGCCACACGAGATCATGGAGCACTCGCCAACAGCTGGAGACACCGCCACACTCGACATGCGGACGACAACGGAGATCTCGGCCGAGGTGGACGGCGATCGGGTTCCGGCCAGCCCGGTTCCACCGATGCTGCTGGGAATGGAGCTGACCGTTGACGAGGTCGGTGACGACGAGATCGCGATGTCATTCGTCTATGACTATGGGGAAACCCCGGGCGGCGATCCGGCGGTGCAACGTGTACTCGATTCGCTGGTCGGTGTCTCCGGTTCGGTCACGACCACGCGCAGCGGCGCGTTCGTCGACGGTGGAATCGATGAGGGAGACCTGGACCCGGCCATGTCCGAGATGGTCGATCAGCTCGAACAGCAGCTGGCCCAGTTGACTATCCCGCTGCCGGCCGAGCCGGTCGGCGTCGGCGCCGCGTGGGAAGCGGCGAGCTCGGTGGAGATCGATGGGGTCACCACGTGCAACTTCACCACGTACCGGCTGGCCGAGTTCGATGGTGACGACTACGAACTTGAGGTCGGCATCGACCAGCAGATCGTCCCGGCCACCGTCCAGGAAGGATCTGCCTCGGTCGAGATCATCGAGGGTGAGGGACACGGTACGGGTCGCAACGGTGGCAGCCTGAGCCTGCCCATTGCCGTGTCGGGCACCAGCGAGGCCACGACGCGGATGCGGATGAACGTGGAACAAGGTGGAACGGAGCAGGAGCAGGAGCTGACCGTCGACGTCGAACTCGAGATCTCACCGCGCGAATAGGCTGTTCACGGCGTATCGGGCGGCACGAGGGTCGCCCCGTGGTGTCGCCCGATACGCCGGTTGTGCGAAGGCGGGTCCGGACGCCGATGGCCGGGAACGCGCGTCTACCAGGAGGATTCTCGGGAAGCGTAGACGTAGCGCTTGTCTGGGTACTCGGTCTGTGACCAGATCTCGCCGTGGTGTGACCAGTACGTCACGTCTTCCGGTCCGATCGGAACCGCTCCGGTGTATTCGGTGGCCCAATTGCCGGGCCGCCAGGTGAAGACATCGCCACGGGTCGAGCTGCCGTTGCTGCGGTGGATGTGGAACTTGCCGTTGACCGATACGGCGCCTTGCATGCTGCGGATGCCCACCTCGTAGGCCCAGTCGCCGCGGGCGTAGCCGTCGGAGTCCTCGGCGATGTGGTGCGTGTCCTCGTTCAGGTTGAATCGGACTATGCGGGTGTCGGTGCCGGGGTAGCCGTACTCGCTGGTGACGAGGCTGTGCGGGCTGGTCGTGCGGTCGAGTGACGTCTGCGAGTACCGGAACCGGTCCGCGCCGCCCGTCGTGCTGGGCACGTAGTGGGCCTCCTGGGGGAGTACGTACAGGTAGTTGTGGGCGTGATAGCTGCCGTCAGGCTGGCGGCCGATCGCCGAACCGTCACCGGTGGATACCCGCATCAGGTCGGTCATGTTGAACACGCGCAGCCCGTTGAACGTGTTGTTCACGTAGAGCTGGTCGCCATACCAGGAGATGCCGCCCGCGTGCGCGTTCACCCGTCGGAACGACGGCTCGCCGTTCTGCCACTCGGGCTCGACCAGCAAGACGTGCCGGTAGTCGGGAGTGGACCGGTCGGACATGTCGACGAACGATATCCGCACACCCATGTCCCGGCCGCTCTCCTTGTCGTACCAGGAGCTGAGCAAGGCTTCCCGGCCTTCCCACTCACCTGAGGCGGTGGCGTCCCCGGTGGTCGTGATGCCTTGTGGCATCCAGTAGTCGACCGAGCTGTCTCCGGAGTTCCAGCAGAACGACGCGGTGCGGTGCCGGACCTGGGGATAGCACGCCCGCGCCGTGCGGTTGGCGGAGTCGAGGACCTGGGAGACGGATACGGTGCCCAGCTCGTCTCGTAGTCCGTCGAGCAGGTCCGGATCGGTGTCGGCGCGTTCCAGGCGGAAGTTCGACGGATCCGGCTGCGCGTGTGCCTTCCCTGCGGGGACCGTGACGAGCGCGGTGACCAGGGCGGTGACCGCGATCGCGACGGCGATGACGTAGTGGCGGGAGAAGGAGTGTGCGTGTGCCATGCGGACATCCCTTCGTCGATGGGTATCGGCGAGGCTGCCGCAAAATTTCCTGTTTGTAAAGGTCTAGACCTCATCTTTTCTTGGCAGGTGAGCGCGATGAGCCAAGAGTGGCGGTATGCGGCGCCGCAGTTCTCATGTCACATCGCGGCGGACGGCGACCCAGGTTGCGAGGGCGGCGAAGACCACGAGATAGATGCCGAGCAATGCGGCAGCAGGCCCACCGTCGAGGATGGTCAGCACGCCGGGAGTCCCGTCACCGTCGCCCATCGCTGACGCACCCATGGCACCCGCGAGGGAGCCTGCGGCGGTGCCCGGAAGCACGTCGGTGACGACCTCCAGCTGTTGCAGCACGTTGGCCACCCCACGCAGCAAGTTCTCCACCGCGAGTGCCCATACCAGGCCGAGTCCGACGGCAAGGGCGGGACTACGTGTCAGGGTGCCCACGAAGATCCCGGCGGCTGCCCACATGCCACTGATCAGTAGCCCGCCGCCGAACGTCCGGACGACATCGAGTGCGGACGGCCATATCAGCGGTTCGGATTCCAGCACGGTGATCGTCGTCGCCGCTGCGAACTCGAGCAGCATCGTGACCACCATGATGCCCACGACGGCGATGGCGACCGCGGTGAGCGCGCCGCCGAACGCGGAAGCCCGGGACGGTCCCTGGGTGAAAACCGTCTTCCAGGTTCCCCAGCTGTACCCGCTACCGGCCGTGAGAGCGCCGAGGATCATCATGATCGCTCCGCCGAACATGGGAAGGCCCGACAGCGCGGTCTCGGGGATGGCGGCGGGCAGCAGATCGGCGAGCAGGAGTTCGGGAGGCACGCCCTCGTTGATCGTCGAGCTGCCGCCCGTCCGGTAGCCGATGTAGTCGAAGACATACCCGAAGAGCAGGGTGAGGAGCAGCCAGACGGCGATCAACACCCACAGGGCGGGCCACTTGCGCAGCCGCAGCAGTTCGGCTCGGGTGCTGGCCACGAATGACGTTCCGGGCCTGTGCTGAACGGCGAGTGTAGAGGTCACGGTTCACAACTCCTTGGTCGTGGTGATCTCGAAGAACACGTCTTCGAGGGAGCGTTCCAGGGTGCGGATCTCGTGGACGTCGGCGTCGGCCTCGACGAGCGCGCGCACGATGTCGGGAGCGGCGGTGGCGTCGACGTCGAGGCGCAGACCGCCGCCGTCGATGAGCTGGGCGGCGTCATCGCCGGCGACGCGCATCGCGACGGCGAGCGCGACGTCGACGGGCTCGGCGCGCACGAACAGCGAGCTCGTGCCACGGATCTCGGCGACCGTGCTCTCCGTGATCAGGCTGCCGTCCGAGATCACTCCCACCCGGTCGCAGATCGCCTGGACCTCGCTGAGCAGGTGGCTCGACAGCAGGACGGTCTGCCCCCGTGCGGACAGGTCGAGGATCAGCCGCCGCATCTCCACCACCCCCGCGGGGTCCAGCCCGTTGGTCGGCTCGTCGAGTACCAGCAGCTCGGGATCCCCGAGCAACGCCGCTCCCACCCCGAGGCGCTGTTTCATGCCCTGCGAGTACGAGCGAAACGGGTCGTTGCCGCGAGTTTTGAGATCGACGCGTTCCAGCGCCGCATCGACAGCCTCCTCGGTGGCGCCGTTGTAGCGGGCCATGACCCGCAGGTTGTCCCGCCCGGACAGGTAGGGATAGAACCCCGGACCTTCGATGAGCGCTCCCGTGCGGGCGGTCGCTCCCGGTCTGCCGGGTGCGTGCCCGAGAACGGCGGCGCTGCCGCTGGTCGGCCGGATCAGGCCGAGGAGCATGCGCAGCGTGGTCGTCTTGCCGGCGCCGTTCGGTCCGAGGAAGCCATAGACTTCGCCCCGGCGGACGGTGAGGCTGACACCGTCGACGGCGACGTGTGTCCCATACTTCTTGGTCAAGTGGTCGGTGACCACGATGGTTTCGTCCATGCCGGCATCCTTTCCGCTGTCTGCCTGCGCACACATCGGGCCGAGAACGGTTCCTGGTGTACGTGGATGTGCGTATGGCACGCCGGTGGACCTACGCTGCCGAACGGATGCCGCGCGTCGTCGCTGGTGCTTAGGCTCGAACCATGACGAGGGGGAAGCCCTGGAGCGATTTCCGGGCGGCGAGCTGGGAGGTGGCCGGGTGAGCATGCCCGATGTCGCGCGCCTGTGGCGGCACGTCTGGCCCGCACTGCTGGTGCTCGTTCCCGGGATGTTCGGCACCGCACCGGCCACCGCGAACCAGCTCGACTGGAGCCGGGAACCGGATGCGTTCACCTACTCGCTGGTCGTGTTCGCCGGGCTGTCCGTCCTCGTGCAGCGCAGGTGGCCCGGTGTGACCCTGGTCTGCTGTGGCGCGGCGGTCATCACCTACCTCCTCACCGGGCACGCGTACGGGCCGATGCTGTTCGCCGTGCCGGTCGCGGCTTTCGGCGTGGCCGAGGCGTGGCCGTTGCGCAGGGCACTGCTGTCGAATGGTGGGTTGGGTCTGGCGGTTTTCGCCGCCGGTGGTTTCCATTTCGGGACCGACCTGGCCGACGGCCACGCGTTCAACCTTCTCGGCTGGTTCGGTATCTCGCTTGCTGCGGTGGCCGTGCCGACGGCGATTGGCGCGGCTATCCGGATTCGCCGCGAGTCGCAGGCGAACGTCCGTGGTGCGGAGGCACGCCGTGCGGTCTCCGAGGAACGGCTGCGCATGGCGCAGGAGCTGCACGATTCCGTCGGTCACGGGCTCGCCGTGATTGCCATGCAGGCAGGGGTGGCGCTGCACGTCCTGGAAAGCAACCCGGACAAGGCGCGGGAGGCGTTGGAGGCCATCCGCTCCACGAGCCGGGAATCGCTCGACGGGCTGCGCTCCGAGCTCGACATCCTGCGTGCGCCCGAAGGAACGAACGCTCCCCGGCGTCCTGGTGTGGGGCTCGCCGATGTCGACGTGCTGCTGGAGCGGGTCCGGGCCGGAGGTGTCGATGTCGTTGCCGACCTGCGTGTGAGCAGCCTGCCGCCGGAAGCCGACGTCGCCGTGTATCGCATCTTGCAAGAGGCGTTGACCAACGTCCTCCGGCACGCGAACGCGACGTCCGCATGGGTCCGGGTCGCTCGGGCCGGAGCCGACGTCGTTATCGAGATCATCGATGACGGAGGGGCGCGACGGGCCGCGAGCGACGCGGACGATACGGCGAACGACGGTCGCGCGCAGCGCCCTCCGCAGGCCGAGCACCGGATCGACGACGGAGGAGAACGCCAGGTCGAACACCACGGTGCTGGCATTCCCGGCATGCGGGCGCGTGTCGAGGCGCTGGGAGGGGAGCTGCGGGCCGGGCGACGAAAGGAGGGCGGCTTCGCCGTGTCGGCACGGTTTCCCATCGTCGGCTCGGGACGTGAGGCGCCTGTCGACGACGTGAGCTCGCCGTCCGTGACAGGATCGAGCCCATGATCCGTGTCGTGGTCGTGGATGATCAAGCCCTGGTCCGCATGGGGATACGGACGCTGCTGGATGCCGAAAGCGATGCCGAGCTCGTTGGTGAGGCCGCTGACGGGCGAGCGGGCGTGGATATGGTGCGCCGCGTGGTGCCTGACGTCGTGCTCATGGACATTCGCATGCCCGAGCTCGACGGTCTGGAAGCGTTGCGCGAGATCACGTCCGATCCGGCGCTGGATGATGTTCGCGTGGTGATGTTGACGACGTTCGAACTCGACGAATATGTCTTCGAGTCGTTACGTGGCGGTGCTAGCGGGTTCGTCCTGAAGGACGCGGGTCCGGACGAGCTGCTGCACGCCGTGCGCGTCATCGCCGACGGCGCGTCGTTGCTCTCGCCATCGGTGACTCGGCGGGTGATCGAGCGGTTCAGTAGTGGTAGCCAGGCCCGTGGCAACCCTCATCCGGAGCTGCACCAGCTCACCGACCGCGAGCGCGAGATCGTGGCCTGGGTGGCCACTGGCAGGTCGAACGACGAGATCGCTGCCGAGCTGGTGGTCAGCCCGGCCACGGTGCGCACACACGTCAGTCGAGCAATGGTGAAACTGCACGCGCGAGACCGTGCCCAGCTGGTCGTCTTCGGTTTCCAGTCTGGCCTGACGCTGCCTGAGTAGGAATGAAACTTAGTCCACTGGCACACTTGGAGTGTGCAGCCACCTCAGCAACGTCCCCGGGTTGTCGCCACGGATCTCGACGGAACCCTCTTGCGCAGCGATGCGTCGATTGCTCCTCGCGCGTACGAGGCGTTGCGGCTGGCAGAGGATGCCGGTGCGATAGTGCTGTTCGTCTCCGGGCGACCTCCACGCAACCTCGACATCCTGGCCGAGGCGGTCGGCTCGCACGGGCTGGCCATCGGCGCCAACGGTGCGCTGGTTTACGACGTGTTCGCGCGGAAGATCGTCGAGGAACGCGGCATGCCCGGGGATACCGCGATGGACGTCGCGCTCACGTTGCGTTCCGCCGTGCCCGGTGTGGCGTTCGCGATGGAACGTGGCCTGATTTACGGCAGGGAGCCGGCGTTCAAACATCGATGGGCTCAGCCCGAAGGCTCGCTCGAAGCGGATCTCGATGTACTGTTCGCTGAACCGGTGGCCAAGCTCCTGGCCCGGCACGAAGAGTTCGAGCCGGACGAGTTCGTGCGCCGCGGTACTCAGGTGATCGGCGATCAGGCCACCGTGACGTACTCCGATGGTCAGGCGCTGCTGGAGATCAGCGCCCGGGGCGTGTCCAAGGCGTCCACGCTGGCGGCATTCTGCGCCGAGCGCGGTATCGGAGCGGACGAGGTGGTCGCCTTCGGTGACATGCCGAACGACCTGGAGATGCTGGAATGGGCGGGTACGTCGTATGCGATGGCCAACGCCCACCCGCTCGTTGCGGACGTGGCCACGCACCGGTGTGATGCCAACGACGACGACGGTGTCGCGCGGGTTCTGGAGTGGATGTTCGGCTAGATCCTAGGCAGCCGGGCGAACGACAGGGCGGCCACGGAGCGTGACCCCGGCGTTGCGCATCTCGTCGAGTGCCCGGTCGGTGGTGTGCGCGAGGACACCGGCGGTGAGGTCCAGCAGGACCTGCGTGTCGAACCCTTCGCGAATCGCGTCGAGCGCCGTGGCGCGCACGCAATGGTCGGTGGCGATGCCCACAATGTCGATGCTGGACACATGCCGTTGGCGCAACCAGTCACGCAGCCCGCTGCCGTCCTGGCACCGGCCGTCGAAGCCGGAGTAACCACTGGAGTACTCACCCTTGTTGAAGATCGCATCGAAGGGTTGCGGATCCAGGTTGGGATGGAACGCCGCTCCGTCGGTATTGGCGCGGCAGTGTGGTGGCCAGCTCGTCACGTAGTCCGGCGTGGCCGAGAAGTGATCACCAGGATCGATGTGATGGTCCCGGGTGGCAACGACGTAGTCGTAGACGCGGTTGTACGGTTCCGCGTCGCGCCATTGCTTGAGCACTTTCGAGATGGCGTAGGCGGTCTCGGCGCCGCCACCGACGCCGAGAGCGCCGCCTTCACAGAAGTCGTTCTGCACGTCGACGACGACCAGTGCGCGTGTCATGCGGGCTCCACGGGTTCTTCGTAGCGAGTAGGAATGGCCGGTTCGCCGCGAGACATCTGCAGCGCAGTGCGGGGAAGCTCGGCCCGGCCCTGCCGGTGGCGTTCCCGGGCGGCGTCGAGCGGTTCGTGCCCGACCACTTCGCCGTCGCGAACCAGGGGGGTGAGCAGGGCACGGTCGTCGTTACCTGACCGGGGTGGTCCGTCGACGCCGATGATCTCCGCGTCGGCGATTCCCCGCCGGTTGCGCCGGCGCACCGCGTACTTGCGGCCCCCGATACCCGGTTTGTCCTTGCTCTTCTTCTCGACCGCGACCATCTGCCCGTCGTCGTTCTCCCGCGCCACCAGTTTGTAGACGAGGCCGGCCGTGGGCGCGCCGGAACCGGTGACGAGTGACGTGCCGACGCCGTAGCCGTCCACCGGTGCTGCGGCGAGTGCGGCAATAGCGTGTTCATCGAGATCGCTCGTGACAACGATCTTGGTTTCCGTGGCTCCGAGCTCATCGAGTTGGGCGCGAACCTCGTGAGCTTGGGCGAGCAGGTCGCCAGAGTCGAGGCGTACCGCCCCGAGTCCGGTGCCCGCGATGTCGATACCGAGTGCCACGGCCTCGGTGACGTCGTAGGTGTCGACGAGCAGGGTGGTGCCCGTGCCCAGCGATTCCACCTGCGCGGTGAAGGCCTCGCGTTCCGAATCGTGCAACAGAGTGAACGCGTGGGCGCTGGTTCCGCGTGTGGGGATGCCATACTCGTGCCCGGCTTGAAGGTTGCTCGTGGAGCCGAACCCCGCGATGTACGCGGCGCGCGCGGCGGCGACCGCGGCCCCCTCGTGCGTGCGCCGCGAGCCCATCTCGATGCAGGGCCGGTGCTGCGCTGCCGTGGTCATGCGGGAGGCTGCGGAGGTCACGGCGGAGTCGAAGTTCATGATGGAGAGTGTGAGCGTTTCCAGGATCACGGCTTCGGCGAAACTCGACTCCACGATCAGCAGTGGTGAGTGCGGAAAGTAGGGCTCACCCTCGCCATAGCCCCAGATGTCACCGGCGAAACGGTAGGTGGAGAGCCAGTTCAGCGTGGGTTCGTCGACGACGCCAGTCCGTTCCAGGTGGGTGAGCGTGTCGTCGTCGAACTGGAAGCGCTCGATCGCTTCCAGCAGCCGGCCCGTGCCGCCGACGACGCCGTACCTGCGCCCGTGGGGTAATCGTCGGGCGAACACCTCGAAGACGGCGCGACGCTGCGCCGTGCCGCGGGCCAAAGCGGCCTGCAGCATGGTCAGCTCGTACTGGTCGGTATACAGAGCTGTCGTAGCCGGCACAATGTCAGGGTAGTCAGTCAAACGGTGGGTGACGACCATCTCGCCCGTCATACTGGATGGTGACCGGTGGCCGCAGCGGCGCAAGAGTGAGACTATAGGAGATTGTGATGACTGCGCCCGTTGAGATGGAGCGTCCGGAGGTCGAGGAGGCCCCGACGCCGGACACGCCGTGGGTGACGGTCGTGTGGAACGACCCGGTCAATTTGATGTCGTACGTAACCTACGTCTTCCAGACCTACTTCGCCTATCCGAAACGCAAGGCGGAGCGGCTCATGCTCGACGTACACGAGAAAGGCAAGGCCGTCGTGTCGGAGGGCTCCCGGGAGGAGATGGAGCGAGACGTCGAGGCCATGCACTCCTACGGGTTGTGGGCCACGCTGCAGAAGGCGGGGGACCGAGGCTGAGTACAGCGTTCCGGCGGGCGCGCGGAGGTGGCGTGACCGCATCCTTTCATGCTGCGGAGATCGAGCTCTTGCGCTCGCTGGTCGGCCAGCTACTGGAGCTGGTCCGGGGTGATCAGACGCACAAGCAAGATGAGGACTGGGCGGCCGCGCTCGGCCTGGCCGAAGATGAGCCGAAGCGACCGACCGATCCGGTGTTGCTGCGGCTGTTTCCCGACGGATATGACGGGGATGACGAGGGCGCTGCCGACTTCCGCCGCTTCACCGAACGCGGGCTGCGGGAGGCGAAGTCCGACAATGCCGCCACCGTGCTCGCGTCGCTGGCCACGACGGAGGGCATCGAGCCAGAAGAGCGCCGGCAGCGGAACAAGACCCGCATCGAGCTCGATGCGCACCAGGCCGAGGCGTGGCTGCGCACACTCACCGACTTGCGTCTGGCCCTGGGCACCCGCCTCGGCGTGAGCCAGGACGACGAGGACGAGTGGGAGAGGCTGCCCGAGGACGACCCGCGTCGGCACATTCACGACGTCTACAACTGGCTCGGCTGGCTGCAAGAGACCCTCGTGCGTACGCTCTCCGCGGGGCTCGAGTAGGCATCACTGGGAGCCCGCTGCTGGTGGCTGACCTGGCTCAAACGGATCTCGATCAGCCGGGCCTGACTGGGTATCGGGCGGCACTGAGTGCCGAAGGATACAAGTGTGCTGTGATGGCTGTGGCGTACGTGAGGCGTCTTCCCGCGCGGTGAGAGGAGCATGGATGCGCGAGCAGAGCGCGCCAGCGGTGACGAAGAGTTCGTTCGGCAACGCTCGTGACGGTTCGGAAGTGGCGGTGTACACGCTGAAGAACGCCGGCGGTATGAGTGTCCGGATCCTCACCTACGGCGGTATCCTGCAATCGATCGAGGTGCCCGACCGCTCCGGTACGCTCGCCAACGTCACGCTCGGCTTCGACAATCTCACGGACTACGTCGAACGCAACCCCTTCTTCGGCGCGCTCGTGGGCAGGTGCGCCAACCGGATGTCCGGTGGTGGTTTCACACTCGATGGCACCCGTTACGACCTGGCGCGCAACCGCATGCCGAATCACCTGCACGGTGGTGTCGCGGGGTTCGACACGAAGGTGTGGGACGCGGACGTGATCGACGACGACGCGAGCGACGCCGTGGCTCTGGAACTTCGCTATACCAGTCCGGACGGGGAGGAGGGGTATCCGGGCACGTTGACGACCACGGTGCGATACACGCTCACGAGCGACAACGAGATCCGGATCGAGTACCGTGCGAGCACCGACGCACCCACCGTCGTCAATCTCACCAACCATGCCTACTTCAACCTGGCCGGTGAAGGCAGCGGCAGTGTCCTCGGTCACCAGCTCCAGCTCAACGCGGAACACTACACTCCGATCGACGAGAATCTGGTACCCACGGGCGAGATCGCCCACGTGGAGGGAACGCCGCTCGATTTCCGGGAACCCGTGGACATCGGGGCCCGCATCCGGGACCCGTATCCACAGCTGGTCCTGGCCCAGGGATATGACCACAATCACGTGCTCAACCGTTCCGGCGACGAGCTGGCCTTCGCGGCCAGGTTGAGCGAGCCCACCAGCGGGCGGGTGCTCACGGTGCACACCACCGAACCAGGAATCCAGGTGTATTCGGGCAACTTCCTGGACGGCTCGCTCGTCGGTGCCAGCGGGCGGACGTATCGGCAGGGCGACGGGCTGGCCCTGGAGACGCAGCACTTTCCCGACGCGCCGAACCGGCCGGAGTTCCCGTCGGTGGTCCTGCGGCCGGACGAGGAATACCGCTCGACCACCGTCTTCGCTTTCTCGACCACGTGAGGCGGGCCTGCCAGTGCCGACGTGCTCGGCGCCCAGGGTCAACGGGGTGTGCCGCACGGGTCGGATAGGTTGAGACCGTGAGTGGATTCCTTGACGGCCAGACGGGTAGCCATACAGGCGATCGCGATGCCGTTTCCGCATCCGAGGCCCTCGCCGGGCACGGTTCGGTAACCGGGGCAGATGTCGACGAGGCGGCCCGCCGCATCGAACCGTACGTGCATCGCACGCCGGTCATGTCGGCATCCACCTTGGACGAGATCTGCGGCAACTCGGTCTTTCTCAAATGTGAAAACTTCCAGCGTGCCGGCGCGTTCAAGGCTCGTGGCGCGTTCAACGCGCTGGTGCGATTGTCGCCAGAGCAGCGGGCCAGGGGCGTGGTGGCGTACTCGTCGGGCAACCATGCGCAGGCGGTGGCGCTGGCCGCCCGGGTTTTGGGCATCCAGGAAACGATCTTGATGCCACTCGATGCTCCGGCCAGCAAGGCGGCAGCCGTCGAGGGCTATGGCGCGAGGATCGTGCGCTTCGACCGCTACGAGGACGATCGCGCCGCGCTGGCCGATGAGCTCGCCCGCCAATCGGGAGCGACCGTGCTGCCACCGTTCGATCATCCGCACATCATTGCCGGGCAGGGTACTGCCGCGCGGGAGCTTGTCGACGAGGTCGGCGAGCTCGACGTCCTGCTCGTTCCGGTGAGTGGTGGTGGCTTGCTGGCCGGATCGGCGCTGGCGGTGCGCCAGCGCCTGCCGGGAGTTCGCCTCGTCGGTATCGAGCCGGAAACGGGCGACGACACCAAGCGGTCGCTGGAATCTGGTGTCCGGGTGTCCGGTGAGGTGCCGCGTACGGTGGCCGACGGCCTGGCTGTGGATCGGCCGGGCGCGTTGCCGTTCGAGATCATGCGGCAGCTCGTCGACGAGATCCTGCTGGTCGGCGACGAGCAGATCGTCGAGGCGATGCGGTGGCTGTTCGAGCGGACGAAGCTCGTGGTGGAGCCGAGCGGTGCTGTCGGCGTGGCTGCCTTGTTGAACGGTCTGATCGGTGCGCGTGATGCGCGCGTTGGCGTGATCGTGTCGGGTGGCAACGTCAGCGCGGAGCGCTTCGCGCGGCTCGTCACCGGGACGGGGCCCGGGGGATGAGACATGCGTGATCCGGGCGCACGGGGCGCCACGAGCGGCAGGCTATGAGATAGATCACCTTGACGGTTGTCACGCTGGCGCACGCTCACGTGGTCGTACGGGTAGTCCATCAGTAGCCCGAACCGAAAGGCACCCCGATGACACAGCGCATCGACATGGCGACGGCCGCGCCCGACGGGTATCGCGCCGTGTACGCCGTGGAGCAGTACGTGCAAGCCAACGTCGATCACCAGTTGCTGGAACTGGTGAAGTTGCGGGCGTCGATGATCAACGAATGCTCCTTCTGTGTCGACATGCACAGCCAGGACGCGTTGAAAGCGGGAGAGGACAGCCGCCGGCTGTTCGCCGTCGCGGCCTGGCAAGAGGCTCCGTTCTTCTCCGAGGAGGAGCGTGCGGCGCTGGCGTTGACCGACGCGATTACCCGGCTGGGCAACGATGGCGTACCGGACGACGTGTGGGATCGCGCGGCCGCCGTCTGGTCGGAGCAGCAGTTGGCTGCCCTTGTCATCGCCATTGGCACCATCAACCTGTGGAATCGCATCGCGATACCGACGAGAAAGGCCCTTCCGGAGTAACACGACAGACGTTCAGTGCCGGATCGCCATCGGGAGGGGAACCGAGCAGTGCCCGGAACAGCGCCTGGAACCCGGGATGAGCCAGCCGACGAGCTGCAGCGGCACCGGCCGATGCTGTTCGGCGTGGCCTACCGGCTGCTCGGTTCCGCCACCGATGCCGACGACGTCCTCCAGGATGCGTACCTGCGCTGGCGCGACGTCGCGACGGCCGAGGTGCGCGAACCGCGCCGCTACCTCACCCGGATCGTCACGCGGCTGGCGCTTGACCGATTGCGGGCGCGGGGCCGGCACGAGTCGTACGTAGGCCCCTGGTTGCCCGAGCCGGTGACCACGGAAACGCTGGCGCCCGACCCGGCGGAGACGGCGGAACGGCGCGACTCGGCCGCAACCGCCACGCTGTATCTCATGGAACGGCTCGACCCGGTGGAACGGGCCGTCTTCGTCCTGCGTGCCGCCTTCGAGGTGCCCTATGCGGACATAGCCGAGATCGTCGAACGGGATGCGGCACATTGCCGCCAGCTGTTCCATCGGGCACGGGACCGGCTCGCTGATGATCGGCGCAGGTTCGCTCCGAGCCGGCAGGATCATTCGCAGCTGCTCGAGCACTTCGTGCAGGCGGCTCGCAGGGGCGATCTCGCCGGGCTGCGCAAGGTATTGCACGACGGCGTGGTGGCCTGGTCCGACGGCGGTGGCAAGGCCAGTGCGGCGCGCAACGCCGTGATCGGCGTGGAGAAGGTGGCACGATTCTTCGCAGGTATCTACGGTCCGGACCGCGACGTCGACCTCGAAGCGAGGGAAATCAACGGCTCGCCGGGGCTGGTCGTTCGCGGTCCCGGCCGATTTCACGTGCTGACCTTCGCCGTCTCTGGAGACGTGATCAGCGCGGTGTTCCTCGTCTCCAACCCGGACAAGCTCGAACGGTTCGGCACCGGTCCGACGGATGCCGGCGGACGGTGACCGGGGAGCGCAGCCGCGAACCCGAGTTCGTATGCTGGCAGGTGTGCTGACCATCCGCCGTGACATCGTCGATGCGATCATCGCCCATGCCCGTCGCGACCATCCCGACGAGGCCTGCGGCGTCGTCGCCGGGCCCGAGGGTTCCGACCGGCCCGAGCGGTTCATCCCGATGCTCAACGCCGCGCGCTCGCCCACGTTCTACGAGTTCGACTCCATGGACCTGTTGCGCCTGTACCGGGAGATGGATGATCGCGACGAGGAACCCGTGGTGATCTATCACTCGCACACCGCCACCGAAGCGTATCCCTCGCGCACGGACATTTCGTATGCGTCCGAGCCGAACGCGCACTACGTGCTGGTGTCCACGCGCGACGAGAACGACGTCGAGCTGCGGTCCTTTCGCATCGTTGATGGTGAGGTTACCGAGGAGGATGTGAAGATCGTCGATTGACGGCGAGAGGTCGTGCCTCGTGGGTACACCTGTGAATACGGGAACGTGGCCTTGCACATCGCCCCCGTCGACGCGACGCTCGCCGGTAGGGAATGATGGGCGGGTCGCGCCTGTTGCCTTGTATAGCCGATGACGTGAGAGTCAACCGAGACCACTGGGAGCAAGATCGATGGCCGTCGAGGTCCGTATTCCCACGATCCTGCGTCAACACACCGGCGGCGCGAAGACCGTCGAGGGCAGCGGCGATACGTTGTCCGCACTGATCGACGACCTGGAGTCGCGCCATTCCGGGTTGCGCGACCGCCTCGTCGAGAACGGCGAGCTGCGCCGTTTCGTCAACGTCTATCTCAACGACGAGGACGTCCGTTTTCTCGACGGGTTGAAGACACCGCTGAGCGATGGCGATGCGGTGACCGTGCTGCCCGCCGTGGCAGGCGGTAGCTGAGACCCGGCTCTCGCGACGCTGATGCGATACGATTCGCTGCTCGACTCGCTCGGCCGGACTCCGCTGGTCGGGCTGCCGAAGCTCGCGCCGTCCCCGGATGTGCGGTTGTGGGCGAAGCTCGAAGATCGCAACCCGACCGGTTCGGTAAAGGATCGGCCCGCGCTGCGGATGATCGAGGCGGCCGAGGCCGCTGGCGAATTGACTCCCGGTTGCACGATCCTCGAGCCCACTTCCGGCAACACGGGGATCTCCCTGGCTATGGCGGCACGGCTGAAGGGCTATCAGCTTGTGTGCGTCATGCCCGAGAACACCTCGGAGGAGCGGCGGCAGCTGCTGCGGATGTGGGGCGCGCAGATCGTGGCCTCGCCGGCCGAGGGCGGTTCGAACGAAGCGGTGCGGGTTGCCAAGCAGATGGCCAGCGAGCACCCGGACTGGGTCATGCTCTACCAGTACGGCAATCCGGCCAACGCGGCCGCGCACTACGACACCACTGGCCCGGAGCTGCTCGACGACCTTCCGGAGATCACCCATTTCGTCGGCGGCCTGGGTACCACGGGCACGCTGATGGGCGTGGGCCGGTACTTGCGGGCGAAGGTTCCGGGCGTGCAGGTGGTGGCGGCCGAGCCGCGCTACGGCGAGCTGGTGTACGGGCTACGGAACATCGACGAGGGCTTCATTCCCGAGCTCTACGACGAGTCGGTGCTCACCGCCCGGTTCTCCGTCGGGCCGCGCGATGCGGTGAAGCGTACCCGTGAATTGCTCGACGCCGAAGGAATCTTCGCCGGGATCTCCACCGGTGCGGTCCTGCATGCGGCGTTGGGTGTCGCGCGCAAGGTGGTGGCCGCGGGCGAGCGCGCCGACATCGCGTTCATCGTGGCCGACGCCGGGTGGAAGTACCTGTCGACGGGTGCGTACGAGGGAACGCTCGACGAGGCCGAGGAGAAGCTCGAAGGCCAGCTCTGGGCCTGATCACGCAAACGCCTCATCACGCGACGGTGGCGGAATCTCGCGGGCGATCGCCCGGAACGCGCGACCCCGGTGGCTGATGGCGTCCTTCTCCGCCGCGCTCATCTCGGCGGTGGTACGGGTGTCGCCGTCCGGAACGAAGATCGGGTCGTAGCCGAACCCGCCGTCCCCACGGCGTTCGCGGGTGAGCGTGCCCGGCACCCGTCCCTCTTCGACGATCTCGGTCCCGTCCGGAGTGACGAGCGCGGCCACACAGACGAACGCCGCCTGGCGATGTGCATCCGGGACGTCGCGTATCTGGTCGAGGAGCAGCTGGAGATTCGCGCCGTCGTCGCCATGGCGCCCGCACCATCGGCCCGAAAAGACGCCGGGCATGCCGTTGAGCGCCGCCACGCTGATCCCGGAGTCGTCGGCGAGCGCCGGCAGGCCGGTCGCCGCTGCCACGGCACGCGCCTTGAGCAGGGCGTTCTCGGTGAACGTCAGGCCGGTCTCCACCACGTCGTCGACGTCGGGAAACTCGGCCAGGCTGACGAGTTCGACGGCGGCTCCCGCTTCGGACAGGATGCGCCGGATCTCGGGCACCTTGTGCTGGTTGTGGGTCGCCAGCACGATTCGGTATGCGGATGTCACGAAGCCAGTGCCTCACGTTGCAGCTCGGTGAGCCGGGCGCACCCCGTCTCGGCATACAGCAGGAGCTCGTCGAGCTCGCTGCGGCTGAATGGGGCTCCCTCGGCCGTTCCCTGCACCTCGATGAACGATCCTCCTCCCGTCATCACCACGTTCATGTCCGTCTCGGCGGTGACGTCTTCCTCGTACTTCAGGTCGAGCATCGGCTCGCCGTCGACGACGCCGACCGAGACGGCGGCCACCGAGTCGGACAGGACGGACTCCGAGCTGGCCAGGCCCCGCGTCCCCAGCCAGGTGACGGCGTCGTGCAGGGCCACATAGGCGCCGGTGATGGCTGCCGTACGGGTGCCGCCGTCGGCCTGCAGGACGTCGCAGTCAACGGTAAGCGTGTTCTCCCCGAGAACGGACATGTCGATGATTCCGCGCAGCGACCGGCCGATCAGCCGGGAGATCTCGTGGGTGCGACCGCCGAGCCGGCCCTTTACGGACTCCCGGTCGGAGCGGGTGTTGGTGGAGCGTGGAAGCATCGCGTACTCGGCGGTGACCCAGCCCAGACCGGATCCCTTGCGCCACCGGGGCACACCTTCGATGACCGAGACCGCGCACAGGACGCGGGTCCGGCCGGACTCGACCAACACCGATCCCTCGGCGTGCTCGAGCCAGCCGCGGGCAAATTTTACCGGGCGGAGCTCATCGGCGCTGCGGCCATCGATTCGAGTCATGACATCGAGACTATCCGGCCCGTCACGCGAGCCTTCACGGGCTCGCCCGGTGCTAGAACGTGAAAACCTCGAAGGACGTGGCCAGTGAGCAGCCCAGACCCTGCCCGGTGGCGCGCGCAGCACTTTCGAGGAACTCACCGGGATCGGGTGCGTCCTCGCCGAGCCCGGCGAGGTAGGCACGGTGCGCGCGCAACGACTCGACACCGGTGTCGAACGTCTCCGTGATGTCGGCAGCGTGTCCGGCCTCCGGCGATGCCGCCGCCCAGAGGGCCCGGACACCGTTCCACGGCTCGAGGCCCTCGTCGAGCAACTCCCGAAACACCCACCGGTTTCCGGCGTCTCGTATCGCGTCGAGCACCGCCCGGCCGACGGCGATGTGGTCGGCCTGGTTGAGAAACACGCCGCCGTACGTCTCGCGGAAGTTGCCGGTGATGACGATCTCCGGCCGGTGCCGGCGGATGACCCGGGACAGGTCCCGGCGCAACGGGAGCCCGTACTCGATCATCCCGTCCGGGTAGCCCAGAAATTCCACGTGCTCGACGCCGACGATCCGGGCCGACTCGCGCTGCTCGTCTTCGCGTAGCGGGCCGGCCATTTCCGGAGGCATGCTGTCTATTCCCGCTTCGCCGCTGCTCACCAGGGCGTAGGAGATCGTCTTGCCTTGTCCGGTCCAGCGGGCCACGGCCGCTGCGGCGCCGTACTCGATGTCATCTGGATGAGGCACCAGGGCCAACCCGCGTTCCCAGTCTTCGGGCAGGTGCTGCAATGGCTGTACTGCGGGCTCGTGCGCGTCGGTCACGGTTCGGGTCCCTTTCGTCGTTTCCGATCTAGATATCCCAGGTGGCGCCCACGCTAGCGGCCACGACCGGGCCGTCGAACGTGGCGCGTGCGCCGGCGACGGCCCGTTCGGGGTCACCCCATGGTGGGACGTGGGTAATGACCATGCGCGCCACGCCGGCGCGGGCGCCGTGCTCGCCGGCCTCTTCCCCGGTGAGGTGCAGGTTCGGCGGGGGATTGGGGTGATCTTGGAATGCGGCCTCGCACAGCATCAGATCCGCGCCGCGGGCGAGCTCGACGAGTGCCGCACACGGGCCGGTGTCTCCGGAGTACACGATCGAGCGGCCGTCGTGTTCGAGCCGGAATGCATACGCGGTGATCGGATGGACCACGTGAGTGACCTCGACGGAGATGTCCCCGACGGTGAAACGGGGTGTGGGAGGGCCGGGCAACGTGTGGAACTCGAACTCCGCGGACATCACCGGATCCGGCTCGGGTCGCTCGCCGTACGCCCGGGCGAGCCGTTCGGCGGTGCCATCGGGCCCCCACACGGGTACCCGGCGGTAATCGCGGCCCATCCCGTAGCGCAGCGCCACGTAATACGCGCACAGATCGATGTAGTGGTCGGGGTGCAGGTGGCTGATCAGCACCGCGTCGAGCGTGTCGAGCGCCTCGAAGCCGATCTTGTCTTGCAGCTTGATCATCGATCCGCTGCCGAGATCGAGCACGACGCGGGTTGTTCCGGCTTCGACGAGGTACGACGATGCGGGCGACGTCGGACCCGGCATCGACCCCGAGCATCCGAGGACGGTGAGTCTCATCCCGTGACCACCTCCGGGCCGACGCGGGGTATCTCTCCGGTTTCCTCCACGCCGCGGATCTCCGGGCCGAGGAAGCGTCGTCCCAGTTCGATGAACTGCGCGGCATTTCCCGTGGCACGAAACTGGTGCCGTGGCGGCATCGTATCGGCGCGGGCGAGACCGTGTGCGGCCAGCACGCGGTAGACATCCCGTGCGGTTTCTTCCGCGCTGTTGACCAGCGTCACGGCGTCACCCATCACGTAAGAGATGACACCGGCGAGCATCGGATAGTGCGTGCAACCGAGGATGAGCGTGTCCACGCCGCGAGCGAGCAACGGTTCGAGGTACTCCCGCGCGCACTGCTCGAGGTCGGCCCCGTGCGTGATGCCGCGCTCGACGAAGTCGACGAAGCGCGGGCAGGCTTGCGAGCTCACCCGCAGGTGTGGCGCTGCTGCGAAGGAGTCCTCGTAGGCCTGGGACAGCACTGTTGCCGATGTTCCGATGACGCCCACGTGCCCGTTCCGTGTCGTCGCGACCGCACGGCGCACCGCAGGCTGGATGACCTCGACGACCGGCACGTCGTAGCGCTCGCGCGCATCGCGGAGGACCGCGCTGCTGGCGGAGTTGCAGGCGATCACCAGGACCTTGACGCCGTCCGAGACGAGCCAGTCCATGATGTCCAGTGCGTATGCCCGGACCTCGGCGATGGGCCGGGGGCCGTAGGGACCGCGTGCGGTGTCGCCGATGTAGCGGATCGGCTCGTGCGGGAGCTGGTCGAGGACGGCACGCGCCACCGTGAGACCACCGACGCCGCTGTCGAAGACCCCGATCGGTGCGTCGTTCGTGTCTTCCATCGCTCAATGAGGGTACGTGCTGTTCGTGGCTCGTGGAGGCCGAACGTGTCGAACACCACGCCGCCAACCTCGCCCCCACTCACCCCTGCCATGATCATGAAGGGTTTCGTCGGCTGTGGCCACGCATATCGTCGATGATCAGCGGCGGCGAGCGGGCGATCCTGAACATTTGCTGACGTCTGCCGCCGCTGCCTGTTCTCGGCATGGTGTTCGGCGCATCCTTGAAGCATGACCATCTCGTCCCGGATATCCACCAATTGGCGACCCGCCCTGGCGGGAGTGCTGGCTCTCGGTCTGGGCCTGGGCACCGCGGAACTGGTCGCCGGCGTGCTGGACCGGCCGGCAGGATCACCCGTGGTTGCGGCGGCCGAGTGGTTCATCGACGTGGTGCCCGCCTGGCTGGCCGACCTGGCGATCACGTGGTTCGGGACCGCCGACAAGCTGGCCCTGGGTATCGGCGTCGCCGTTGTCCTGGCGCTGGCCGGGGCGGGTATCGGCGTGCTCGCTCGGCACCACCGGCGTGCCGCTCTGGGCGTCGCGGCCGTGCTCGTCGTGGTCGCGCTGCTGGTCGTCTGGTCGCGCCGGGAGACGTCGAGCCTGGACCTGGCGCCCAGTCTCGCAGCCGGAGTCGTTGCCCTGCCCGCGCTGGCCTGGCTGGCAGGGCTCGTGGAGCGGGCGGCGCCGGGTGGTGCGCCGGGCCCGGACACCAGTGTGTCGGGCCCGGACAGTTCCGGCACCGGCCGCTCCGGGAACTCCGGACCCGGTGACGCGGGCGCGTTTCGCCAGCAGGTGCGCGCTCCCTCCAGACGGGCATTCGTGACCGGTGCCAGCGCGACGGCTGCCCTGGCGGCACTCGCCGCTGGTGCGGGCCGCTGGATGAGTGCGGACCGGATCGGCGTGGAATCCGCCCGCGACGACCTGGGGGTGGACGTCGACCTGCCCGCTGCGGACCCTCCACCGGACGCGGAGCTGGGTATTTCCGGGTCGGAACCGTGGCGCACACCCAACGAGGATTTCTACCGGATCGACACCGCCTTCAGCGCGCCGTCCATCCGTCCCGAGGAATGGCGGCTGCGCATCCACGGGATGGTGGAGCAGGAACTGGAGCTCGGCTACGACGATCTGGTCGGCATGGGACTGGTCGATCGCTGGACCACTCTGACCTGCGTCTCCAACGAGATCGGCGGTGGCCTGGTGGGTAACGCGCTGTGGACCGGCGTGCCGATCGCAGATGTGCTGGACCGGGCGCGGCCCCTGCCGGACGCGGACGCCGTGCTGTCCACCTCGCACGACGGCTGGACGTGCGGCACGCCGTTGGAGGCCCTGACCGACGAGCGCGGCTCGTTGTTCGCGGTGGGCATGAACGGGGAGCCGCTACCGGTCGAACATGGATTCCCGGTGCGCATGGTGGTGCCCGGCCTGTACGGGTACGTCAGCGCCACGAAATGGGTGGTGGATCTGGAGGTGAGCCGGTTCGACCAGTTCGACGCGTACTGGACCACCCGGGGCTGGGCCGAACGCGGTCCGATCAAGGTGTCGTCGCGGATCGACGTGCCCGAGGATGGCGCGCGTGTCGGTGCGGGAAAGGTTGCCGTGGCCGGGAGTGCGTGGGCGCAGCAGCGTGGGATCGAAGCCGTCGAGGTGCGGGTGGATGCCGGGCCGTGGATACCGGCCCGGCTCGGCGGCGTGCCCAACGACGACACGTGGCGGCAGTGGGTCTACGAGTGGGACGCCACCGCGGGCGAGCACGAGCTGGAAGTCCGTGCCGTCACCGCCGATGGTGAGACCCAGACCGGCGACGAGGCGCCGCCCGCACCGGACGGGGCGACGGGCTGGCACCGGATCGCCGTCACGGTCGAGTGAGCCGCACCCCGCATTCGCATTCTCACAGCTGATCATCGGCAGTTTTCGACCCCAGGGGTCGAAAACTGCCGATGATCAGCTGTGAGACGCGGAGCGATCGCATGCCTGCGCTTGCAGCGCCCGATCAAGATCGGCGAGCCCTTCGGCCACCAGCCGACGCGCAGCGTCGGGGATGTCGGCCCCTTCCAGCCACTCCCGGACGGCCGACGCGGTTTCGGCGTCGGCGAGGACTCGGGGGAAGAGCCCTTGGACGATCTTCTGCGCCGTGTCGATGGTGCGCTCGGCCCATACCCGGGGCACCGCCTCGAGGTACTGGCTGACATACGGCCGGAGCAGGGCGCGCTGCTCCGGCTGGGCGAAGCCCTGGATGGTGGCGGTGAGCAACGCGTTGGGCAGCTCGTCGGATTCCACCGCTTTCCGCCACGCGTCGGCCTTGGCCTCCTCCGTCGGCTGTGCCGCGCGGGCGTACGCCGCGTGTCGTTCCCCGGTGGAGGTGTTGTCCCGCGCCAGCTCGCTATCGATCTCCTTGTCGTCGGCTGCGCCGAGCACGGCGAGGCGCTGCAGGAGATGCCAGCGCAGATCGGTGTCGACGATCAGGCCGGGAAGGACGTCGGAGCCATCGAGCAGTGCACGGATCTCGGCGACGTGCTGCTCGCTGCCAGCCGAGGAGACCCAGGCGCGGGTAAACGCGAGCTGGGCATCGCTGCCGGGTTCGGCGGCGCCCGCCAGTTCCCGCAGGCCGGTGGCCCAGCGTGCGGCAAGCCGCAGCGGCTCGCTCGGGTCGGCATACAGGTGGATGGCCATCCGTGCGGTGTGCAGCACGTGCTGGACGACGGAAATCGACGTTTCCCGCTCGATTCCGCCCAGGACGAGCTCGACGAATTCCCGCGTCGGCAGTTCGGCGTCGCGCAGCATGTCGGTGGCGGCGGTCCAGCACAGCGCCCGGGGAAGCGACGGCAGCGTGGAGATCGACGTCAGCACGGTACGGCGAGAACGGTCATCGAGCCGGATCTTGGCGAACGTGAGGTCGTCGTCGTTGACGAGCAGCAAGTCGGGCTGGCGTTCGCCAACGAGGTCGGCCACCTCCGTTCGCGCGCCCGTGACATCCAGCTCGACCCGCCGGCGCCGGGTGAGCTGGCCGTCGTCGAGGTCGTAGAGCCCGATGGCCGCGCGGTGCGAGCGCACGGTGGGATGCTCGGGGGCCGCGGACTGCTCGATGACGACGGACATGTAGGTGCCGTCGGCGCCGACCTCGGTGATCGGCCGCAGCGTGTTCACCCCGGCCGTCTGCAGCCACTGCCGTTCCCAGGTGGCGAGGTCGCGGCCGCTGGTCTCCTCCAGGTGCGAGAACAGGTCGGCGAGCGTGGTGTTCGCCCAGGCATGGTAGGTGAAGTACGAGTGCACGCCGTCGAGGAACGCTTCTCGTCCCACCCAGGCGACGAGTTGTTTCAGCACGCTGGCGCCCTTGGCGTAGGTGATCCCGTCGAAATTGACTTCGACGTCTTCGAGATCACGGATGTCCGCGGCGATGGGGTGGGTCGACGGCAACTGGTCCTGGCGCAGTGCCCACAGTTTCTCGGTCACCGCGAACGTCGTCCACGCTTCGTCCCAGCGGGTTGCCTCGCTCTGTGCGAGCGCGCTGGCCCAGGTGGCGAAGGACTCGTTGAGCCAGAGATCGTCCCACCATCGCATGGTGACCAGATCGCCGAACCACATGTGCGCCATCTCGTGCAGCAGGATCTCGGCGCGTCGCTCGTAGGAGGCGTCGGTGACGCGGCTGCGGAAGACGTAATCGTCCCGGTAGGTGACCGCACCGGCGTTCTCCATGGCTCCGGCGTTGAATTCGGGGACGAACAGCTGGTCGTACTTGGCGAACGGGTACGGCAGGCCGAACACGTCCTCGTAGAAGGCGAAGCCCCGCTTGGTGAGGTCGAACAGCTCGCCGGCGTCGAGGTGCTCGGCGAGCGACCTCCGGCAGAACAGCCGCAACGGCACGGTGGCGTCGTGCCTCGCGTACTCGTCACGTTCCTCGTGGTAGGGGCCGGCGACGACCGCGGTGACATAGGGGGAGAGCGCCGGGGTGGTCTCGAAGCTCCAGCGCCGCACGCCCTCGCGCACGTCGGAGATGCTGGCCGGCGAGTTGGCGACGACGATCCAGTGCGCGGGCGCGTCGATGACGAATGTGAACGTACCCTTGAGATCCGGTTGATCGAAGCACGCGAAGACGCGGCGCGCGTCGGCGACCTCGAATTGCGAGTACAGGTACGTCTCGCCGTCCACGGGGTCGACGAAACGGTGCAAGCCCTCACCGGTCCGCATGTAGGCCGCGTCGGCGACCACCCGGACCTCGTTGGTCGTGGCCAGCGGCGGCAGCTGGATCCGGGATTCGCCGAACACCTCGGCCGGATCCAGGTCGGTACCGTTGTGACTCACCTCGCGCACGGCAGGCGCGATGAGATCCAGCCAGGTTCGCGAGCCCTTCTCCGCCTGGAAGCGAAGCGTGGTCGTCGATCGGAACGTCGCGTCGTCGCCGGTGAGGTCCAGCTCGACGGTGTACTCCATCGACGATGTCGTGATCTGTTCCGCGCGCGTGCGCGCCTCGTCTCGGGTGAGATTGGTACCAGGCATGCATGTGATCCTGACAGATGACGAGACAGGAATCGATTGCCTTTCGCCGGAGTTGGTCTTGATGACAGCGTCGCAACGATGAAGATGAGGTGAGCTCAGTGACGGCGACCGAGAACATCGAGGCACAGACCGATTCGGCCCGGCAGGCGGTCGATTTCTGGTTCGATCCGAGGTGTCCCTGGGCGTGGTTGACGTCCCGGTGGCTGCTCGAGGTGGAAAAGGTCCGGCCAATCACCATCAGCTGGCACGTCATGTCCCTGGCTTACCTCAACTCCGAGCGCGACGTATCCGCCGAGTACGCGGCGCTGCTCGCCGAGAGCTGGGGGCCGGTCCGGGTGGTCGCGGCGGCGCGGGAGCTTCACGGCGAGAAGTACGTCAAGCCCCTGTACGACGCCATGGGCACGCGCATCCACGTGCGCGGGCAGAAGGACGACATTCCCGGTGTCATCGCGGACTCGCTGCGCGAGGTCGGGCTGCCGCAGTCGCTGGCCGACTACGCGAGCAGCGACGAGTACGACGACGCGGTCAAGGCCAGTCACCATGCCGGCATGGACCAGGTGGGCATGGATGTCGGCACCCCGGTGATCGCCGTCGCCGGCTACGCGTTCTTCGGCCCGGTGCTCTCCCCGGCGCCGAAGGGTGAACAGGCCGGCCGGATCTGGGATGGCGTCCAGGCGCTGGCGTCGTATGACGGATTCTTCGAGTTGAAGCGGACCCGTACCCGCGAGCCGATCTTTGACCCCGTAGGCTGAGCGCCATGCGAGTGCACGTGGGAGCCGATCACGCGGCGTTCGATACGAAGAACCAGGTGGTGGAGGCGCTGCGGCAGGCCGGGCACGAGGTGGTCGATCACGGTGCCTTCGTCTATGACGCCGAGGACGACTATCCGGTCTTCTGCCTGCGTGCCGCCGAGGCCGTCGCGGCGGATCCGGACAGCCGTGGCGTGGTCCTGGGGGGTTCGGGCAACGGCGAGCTGATCGCGGCGAACAAGGTGCGCGGCGTGCGCGCGGCGCTGGCGTGGTCCGACGAGACGGCCCGGCTGGCGCGCGAGCATAACGACGCCACGGTCGTGGCCGTCGGCGCCCGCATGCACGCCATCGAGGACGTCACCGCGTTCATCGAGGCGTTCTTGAACACGCCGTACTCCGGTGAAGAGCGCCACACCGGCCGGATCGGCATGCTCACTCGTTACGAGGAGTCGGGGGAGCTTCCTCCGCTGCCTTCGGCTTCTGCGAGCGCTCCGTCGTTCCAGACGTCTCCGTCGGCTTGAACCGCTGCACCCCGAGCGTGTCCAGCTTGGCGAGCGCTTCGTCGATCTGTTCGGCACTGGGCCGGGAGACGTCCCGTGCGCGCATGGCCCGGGATACGGTGACCTGGGAGCGGCGGTCCACCTGGTCCAGCCGGGGGTCTTCGCGCCCTTCACGGTTGTTCATATAGAGGACGGTACGTGCCCGAGGGTCACACGATCCACCGGCTCGCCGGTGAGCTGCAGGAGTGCTTCGGCGGGACGACGGTCTCGGTTACCAGCCCGCAGGGACGCTTCGCCGAGGGAGCTGCCCTGGTGGACGGGTCACAGATGGCGTCGGCGCAGGCGCACGGCAAGCACCTGTTCCTGGAGTTCGTGCGGGGATCGCCCCCGGAGTCCTGCCACCGCCGCTGGGTACATGTCCACCTCGGCCTGTATGGCAAGCTCGCCATCCATGCACACGCAGCGGGCCCGCCGGTGGGAGCGGTCCGGATGCGGTTGCAGACACCCACGGCCCATGCCGACCTGCGCGGGCCGACGTCGTGCCGCGTACTCGACGAGGCGGAGAAAGCGGCCGTGCACGACCGGCTGGGCGCCGATCCGGTGCGCGGGGACGACCCCACCGCGGCGCTGGCACGCATTCACCGCAGCAGATCACCGATCGGAGTGCTGCTGATGGATCAGAGCGTGATCGCCGGTGTGGGCAACGTCTACCGGGCGGAGGTGCTGTTCCGGGCGGGGATCGACCCGGCCAGGCCGGGATGCGAGATCCACCCGGACGTGCTCCAGGACATCTGGGCCGATCTGACGGTTCTGATGAAGGCCGGCGTCGAGACCGGGCGCATCGATACTGTCCGGGCGGAGCACGAGCCCGACGCGATGGGGCGCCCGCCCCGTGTCGATGATCACGGAGGCGAGGTGTACGTCTACCGGCGGCGCGGCCAGCCGTGCCACGCCTGCGGGACCGACGTTCGCAGGCGTGAAGCAGCCGGCCGCAACGTGTTCTGGTGCCCGCGTTGCCAGGGCTGACCTTCTGATGTCCCGAAGTCGCTGATGGATCCGGCGGTGTGCGGTTAGTGTCACGAGTGTGGACTCCGCGCGTGTCCGCCAGGCGAATTCGCTCGGCGTTGCCGTGACGTGGGTGACCCGTACCGTGAAGCGCGTGCGGGCACATCGCCATGCCCGTTTCGTGGTTCTGCTCGGGCTCACCGTAGTGCTGGGCGCGGCCACGCTGGCCGGGCGCGAGGTCGTCCCGGTGAGCCTTCTCGTGCTCCCGGTCTTGCTCGGCGGCATCGTTCTCGCTTTCTCCTGGCTGCGCTGGATCGTGGGGCTGACCATCGGATTTCTGGCCGTGGCGGGAGCACTGGGTGGATTCGATGCGGCATACCTGGCCACGGCGGCCGTCGTCCTGGTCACCGCGGCGGTGTCGCTGGGACTGGCACGTTCGCGAGCGCGCCTGGGAGTCACCGGCACGACGGGAGAGTCCATGCTGGTCGATCTGCGTGACCGGCTCACCGCCCACGGGTCCCTGCCGCCGCTGCCCGCGGGGTGGGAGGTCGAGATGGTGCACCGCTCGGCGGGAGCCTCCCAGTTCTCCGGCGATTTCCTCGTGGCAGCCCGTTCCGCCGGCGGCCTCATGCTTGAGGTCGCCCTCGTCGACGTCTCCGGCAAGGGTCACAGCGCCGGAACCCGAGCATTGCTGCTGTCGGGTGCCTTCGGTGGCCTTCTCGGTTCGCTTCCGCCGGCGGAATTCTTGCCGGCGGCCAACGCGTACTTGCTGCGGCAAAGCTGGCAGGAGGGATTCGCGACGGCAGTACACGCCGTGGTCGACCTCAGCGTCGGCACCTTCGAGGTGCGCTCGGCCGGCCACCCGCCGGCTATTCACTACCAGTCCGGATCCGGAAGGTGGACGAGCCTGCAAGCAAGCGGCGGGTTGCTCGGTGTCTTCGAGAAGGACGTCTACGAGCCGGCGACGGGCCGGCTGCGGCCGGGAGACGCGCTCATGCTCTACACCGACGGCCTGGTCGAGGCGCCCCGCCGCGATCTTGCTGACGGTATCGACAAGTTGCAGGGTGAGGCCGAGCGACTGGTGACGAAGGGGTTCCGGGACGGCGCGCCCAAGCTGATCGACTCGGTGGCGTCGTCGGAGGAGGACGATCGTGCCTTGCTCCTGCTCTGGCGCACCCCGTGACCTAGCGCCGTACCCGCAGGCCGTGCATGCCGCCGTCGACGGGCAGGGTGGTGCCGGTGGTCGATCCGGCGGCCGGGCTGGCGAGGTAGGCGATGGCCTCGGCGACTTCGTCGGCGCTGACCAGCCGGCCCATCGGCTGGCGCGCTTGCAGGGCGGCGCGCTCGGCGGCCGGGTCGTCGGCCCGGTCGAGCAGCCTTCCCACCCACGGGGTGTCGACCGTTCCCGGCGTGACACAGTTCACCCGGATCCCATCATCGACGTGGTCGGCGGCCATCGCGCGGGTCAGCGCCAGCACCGCCCCCTTGGACGCCGAGTACAGCGCGCGCTGGGGCAGCCCGGCGGTGGCCGCGATGGAACAGACGTTGACGATGGTCGGGTGTGTGGAGCGGCGCAGGTGCGTCAGCGCGGCGGCGCTGACGCGGGCCATGCCGGTGACGTTGATGTCGAGCACGCGCGCCCATTCCGCGTCGTCGTTGTCCTCGACGCTGCCGGCCGCGCCGATGCCGGCGTTGTTGACGACGATGTCGATGCCGCCCAGCGTCTCGGCCGCTGTAGCCACGGCGACCTGCACAGATTCCCGGTTGGCCACGTCGCACTTGATGCCGTGCAGCGGTGCGGTGACGCCGTCCGGATCCACATCGAGGACGGCGACGCCAGCGCCCGCGGTGGCCAGCCGCCGCGCCGTGGCCAGCCCGATACCCGACGCCCCACCCGTCACGATCGCCGCCATGCCCGTCATGGTGTTCATAGCCTGCTCCCCAGAATCATCCGATGTTTGGTGCGATCCTAACCGGTCACCGGAACGGACGGGGCACACCGGTCACCGGCGGGGAACGGCCCGCTCGGCGAGATCGAGCACGGCATCGACCAGCTCGCGGCCGTGGAACATGGCCGGGTCGTTGTGCTCTGCATCCTGCAGGGCGACCTCCTCCACCGGCCCGGCAGCGGCCATCGCGACCTCGATGCTGCTCTCGGGCGCGATGATCGAATCCGATGTGCCGTAGAACACCGTTGTGGGAACGTCGACCGTTGTCAGGCGCTCCGTGACGGGGTAACGATCGCGAAGCATCCACCGGGCCGGAACGAACGGGTAGTGCCGCTGCGCGACCGTGGCGAGGTCGGGAAAGGGCGAGCGCAGGAAGAGCCCGGCCGGAGGATGCTCGGTTGCCAGCTCGCTCACCACGCCGGCGCCGAGACTCTCGCCGAAATAGAGCAGGTTTTCGGGCGCGACGCCGAGTTCCTCGACGAGGTACCGGTAGGCGGCCCGGACATCGAGCGCGAGGCCGTCCTCGGTGGGGTTTCCCGGGTTGCCGCCGTAGCCCCGGTAGTCGAAGAGTAGCGTCGCGAGACCCGCGTCGGCGAGCGCCTCGGCGAGACTCGCACGGCTCTGCCGGTTTCCGCCGTTTCCGTTGGCGACCAGGACGGTAACGGTGCCACGCGTGTCGGTGTCCTCGTCCTGGCTGCGGGCGGGTACGTACCAGGCACCGAGCTCCAGGCCGTCCTCGGTGGTCAGCGTGACGTCTCGCGCGCCCGATACGGCGTCGGCGGCAGGCGGGACGGACGAGGTGTCCGGCAGATAGATCAGCCGGCGCTGGCCGAGCCAGAGCACGCCGAGCAGGATCACGACGATCCCGGCGGCGACCACGATGCCCTTGAGTACCGATCCACCGCTGACAGCCATGCGTCCAGTGTGCCGCCCGGCTCCCACGTGCCGGTCATCTCGTGGGCGGGCGGGCCACGGCCGACTTGAACCGGCGCGTCTCGGTGAGCCTGGCCAGCAGCGGCCCGAGAACCACGGTCATCAGGACGTAGGCAGTCGCGAGCGGGGCGAGACGGGGTTCCACGCCCGCACCGACGGCAAGGCTCGCGACGACGATGGAGAATTCCCCGCGCGGAACCAGACCGAACCCGGCTCGCCAGCGCCCCGGTACGCCGATACCGGCTCGTGCCGCGGCGATGTAGCCGGTCACCACCTTGGTCACCGCCGTGACGGCGACGAGTGCCAGCGCGGGAAGCAATACGGGCACGATCTCGCGCGGGTCGGTGACCAGGCCGAAGAAGATGAAGAACACCGCCGCGAAGACGTCACGCAACGGGGTGAGCAGCTCGGTGGCCTGGTGCGCGATCCGCCCGGAGATGGCGATGCCGACCAGGAAGGCGCCCACGGCGGCGGAGACGTTGACCTGCTCGGCCATGCCAGCGACGAGCATGGTCAGCCCGAGCACGCCGAGCAGGAGCGCCTCCGCATCCTTGGTGGTGAGCAGGCGTGAGATGAGCTCTCCACGGCGCAGCGCGAGGTAGAGGATGATCAACACGGCGGTCACGGCCACCGCGAGCGTGGTGGCACCGTGCAGGAGACCCGCGCCGATCACCAGCGCGGAGAGCACGGGCAGGTAGAACGCCATCGCCAGATCCTCGATGACGAGAATCGAGATGATCACCGGTGTCTCCCGGTTCCCCAGCCTGCGAAGATCGCGAAGTAGTTTGGCGATGACACCGGAGGAGGACACCCAGGTCACCCCGGCCAGTGCGACGGCCGCTGCCGGACCCCAGCCGAGCAGGAGTGCGAAGGCGGCACCCGGCAGCGCGTTGAGCAGCGCGTCGAGGACACCAGCGCGCGCCGACGTGCGAATGCTGCGGATGAGCTCGGGAGCGGAATACTCCAGCCCGAGCATCACCAGCAGGAGGATTACGCCGACCTCCGCGCCCACTTCGAATACGCCCTCGCTCGCGGAGAGCGGAACGAGCCCGCCGTGACCGAACGCGAGCCCGGCGAGCAGGTAGAGGGGAATCGGTGAGAGGCCGATCCGGCTCGCCAGGCGGGCGAGCACGCTCATGCCGAAGAGCAGGCCACCGACCTGGATCAGGAGCAGCGTGCCGTCGTCCACGGAACGTTCGCGTTACTCCGACGTCCCTGCGAAGAGGCTGGCGAGCTGATCAAGATTGTGCCGCGTGCCGACGGCGACGATGATATCCGACTGGCGCAGTGTCACGTCGATCCCCGGAGAGGTGATCACGTCCTGATCCCGGAGGATCGCGACCACCGAGGCGCCGGTGCGCACCCGGGCTCGGGTCTCGCCAAGCGGGCGGTCGACATACGGAGAGTCGGCGGGAATGGTGAGCTGCTCGGTGAGTAGCCCGTGGGCGTGGCTGCCGACCTCGGAGAGCTGGCTCAGCATGATCGACGTGCCGAGGATGTCCGCCAGCGCGGCGGCCTCGTCGTCGGCCAGCTGGATGGAGTACAGACACGCATCCGGGTCTTCCTTGTCGAACACCACGACGTCGCGGCGGCCGTCGTGGTGCGCGACGATCCCCACGCGCTCTCCCGAGGAGGTGACGAGCTCGTGGCGGACGCCGATGCCCGGAAGGTCGGTTCGTTCGAGGCGTACACCCACGGTATGCGACATTACCAGGACAGGTGCCGTCGGCGCTGGTGAAAGGGACGCTGGGAGAAGGTCAGCCGGACGTGTCCCGGACCAGGCGCCAGTACTGGCGCTTGTTCACGTCCCGTACCACGATGCCCAGCTTGGCCAGTTCGGCCCGCAGCTCCTCGGCGTCGTCGCCGTCGCCCGAATCGAGAGCGCGCTGTCGCGCCTTGAACAGGGCATCGGCGCCGATGGGAAGGTCGGGAAGGTCTTCGACCCAGCGCTCGTAGTCGTCGCGATGCGGATCGTCGGCCGCCCACGAGTAGCCGTGCGCCCGGAACGCAGGCTCCAGGTCGCCGGCTTTGAGGTCGGTTTTCGCGCGGGCGAGTTCGCGGGTCGCGCTGTCCAGCAGGACGAGGTGCTTTCCGGTCAGGAAGGCGACGGCCACGTGGCTGCCGTCGATTCGTTGCACGTCGCCGCCGCGGGTGAGCACTACCCTCCCGGAGGAGATGTCGATGGTGAGTGCCTCGTGGAGCCCCACCGCGCCGAGGACGGCACCGGCGATGATCCCGACGACGATCGCGCCGATGGTGACCTGCGGTTGTGGCAGGGACTCGAGCAGCTCCGCCGGACCCTGCAACGGCGCCCACGGCAGGGTGACCAGCCAGGAGGCCAGCGGCGTCAGCAGCCAGCCGATCAGGGCTCCGGCGATGGGAAAGCCGCCGAAGAGCAATGCGAGTGCGGCTGCCGAACGCTCGGTGACCCGGCTGCTGTGGTCGGGCGAGCTGTCGACCACTGTGGCTCCTCTCGTCGTGATGGCCCTGAAGATTGCAGGTCGAGGGTACCCGCACGGAGTCACCGTTCCCTGGGCTCGCGGTATGGTTGCTGGTCTCCTGCGTACGGACGAATCGCCGACACGCCGTGCCTCCTGGGGAGGAGAGCGACGCGCACGGTGCGCACGTGGCGGGTTCGCCGGCATCTGGCAGTAGGGTCGGCAGCGTGGTTGATCGGTTTCGCCTGGTCCCCGCCGCGTATGTCGTGATGCGTCGCGACGACGGCGCAGGGCGGGTGTTGTTGCAGCTGCGTAAGGACACGGGATTCATGGACGGCTACTGGGCTGTCGCTGCCGCCGGGCACGTCGAGGATGGCGAGTCGGTCTTCGATGCGGCGTGCCGGGAAGTGGCCGAAGAGGTTGGTGTCACTGTCGAGGTGCACGAGCTCACGTCGTTGTGCGTGATGCACCGGACGCGTACCGGTGGCGCACCGATCGATCAACGTGTCGACTTCTTCTTCGAATGCCGGCGATGGCGCGGTGAGCCCTACCTCGTCGAACCGGATAAGGCAGCTGACCTGCAGTGGTTTGCCCTTGATGCGTTGCCGCACCCCGTCGTTCCACACGAGCTGCTCGTGCTGGAGCACGTGCGCGCGGGTCACGTTCCTCCGGTCCTCGCCTACGGGTTCGATACGTCCGATCCGGGATAGGCCCGAGCGGTGAGCCGTCGCCGGCCGGGGTCGGTACGTCAGAGGGTGCTGAACGAACCCCGGCCGGCACGTCGCCCGGCGAGTCCTACTTGTTGCCGCGCCGGCCCTGGTCCCGGCGCTGGGCGAGAACCTGACTCCGCTTCGTCTGATCCTTCTTGGGCATGACGGCCCGTTGCGCGGACGTGCGCTTTCCCTTCTTCTCCGCGCGCCGGGCAGCGCGATTGAGCGGCGCTGGATCGTGTGGCGGGAGTGAACGGTCCGACGGGACTGTCATGATGACCTCCTGAGATGCTTGTGAGCACGGGCAGCCGGGCCACATCGTGGCGCGTGCCATGAGCGCGGCTGCAGGGCCGATGCTCGATGGACGGGGCGGCTGTGAAGGCGCTCGGCGTCGACGAGACGCTGCAGCGCTCAGGAACGATCACATGATGTATACGATACTCCGAGGGGGAACGATATACACGTCCTTTTTGTCAGCAGTCGCCGCGCTGCTCTGTCATGTCGCACAGCCCAGGCCCGTTCGACCAGGTCAATCCCCCTCGGGCGTTCGATCCGAAGGGCCTTCTGGCCTCGACGTCGGTGTTCGCGCCGGAATCTCCGGACAGCCAGTAGCGCAGCTCCGTCGTCGGCGACGTGTCGAGGCGGATGACGTAGAAGGGGGCGGCGAGTGGCGAGCGGCCGCCGCTGGGGGAAGCCCACCAATCCGCGCCTCGCGCGTTCGCCGGGTCGACGAATACGCAATCGTGCGCGGCACCCTGATACCAGCATCGACGCATATCCGCCCCGCCGTACCGGCCGACACCTTCCACCGGTGTGACGCCGGAGAGGGCGCGCTGGTACGTGTCCTCGCATGCTCCGTCGTTGCAGGCGACCCAGTCGGTCCAGGCGTGCGAGCGCGCGGCGGCGGCGCTGGCGCCGGAGTTGATGCGATCGCAGTACTTGCCGACGATGAACGGTGCCATCCGTTCCGCTGCGAGCTTGGAGTCGATCGCTTCGCCTGCTGTGACGTTCGTTCCGAGCCCGGCTGAATCGAGCTGCCACATGCCTATGCCTGGATGGAACCAGAGGCCGGATGCCCGGTTCTGGGGATCCCCCAGGCTGGATTGGGTGTCGTAGCGAGACAGCGTCATCGGTGACGGCGGCTCACCGCTCGGTGCGACCTCCGGCCACGTCATGGCGATCACCAGTGCCGTGGCGGCGTTGTCGCTGACGCTGCAGCTGGCCTCGCTCGCGGCCCGGGCCGCCGCGTCCTCAACGTAGCTCAACGGCTCTGCGCCAAACTGGAGCTGCTGGCTCTGCGGAACCCAGGCGTTCGCGCGTTTCAACTCGTCGGCGGTGGCCTCATCGTCCATGATCATGGGGCCGGCGGCGTCCTTGTCTGCCGGGTTATCCGGGATTGGCGCCGGGGCTTCGGCAGTGGCAGGTTGGACGGACAGCATCAGGCCGGTGAGGCTCGTGACGGTGACGGTGGCGGCGAGCCTGCGTATCCGCGTAGAAGCCACGGTCATCACGCTCCTGACGTCGAGTCGTGCACAGTATGTGGAGGATGTCATACTCCTCGTCATGGCGAAAGTGCTGAGCTCCGTCCGAATGATTCTGGAATGTTCACCTACGGGTGGGTACGTTCTCGTCGGGCCAGGCCCGTACGCCCCCGTGCTGGCGCCTTTGCGGGCCGAGCCGGCCGGTATAGTGCGGTTCCGTGCAACCCTCTGAACTGCGCGCGCTGCCCGTGTTCCCGGACGTTCTCCCCGCCTTCGATCCGGAGGAGACGCCTGAGGAACCGGCGTTGCTGTTTCGCGCCTGGTTGGACGACGCCGTCGCGGCGGGGGTTCCTGCGCCCCATGCGGTAACCCTCTGCACCGTCGACCCAGGTGGTCAGCCGTCGGCGCGCGTGCTCATCCTGAAGGAATACGACGAGTCCGGTTGGTATGTCGCCAGCCGGGCGGACAGCCCGAAAGGGCGTCACATCGCGGCGAATCCACGTGTGGCGCTGTCCGTGTTCTGGGCGCAGCGAGGCCGGCAGGTGCGTGTCGAGGGTGTGGCGTCCGCGATGGATGCGGATGCCAGCGCCCGTGACTTTCTGGCCCGTTCGGCGGGCTCTCGTGCCGCGGCGCTGGTCGGTGGGCAGAGCGAGCGGCTGGCTAATCCCGGCGACGTCACCGAGGCGCTGGCTGCGGCGCGGGAACGAATCGAGGAGGAGCCGGGGCACGTCGAGTCGTCGTGGACCCTTTACCGGATACGAGCGTCCGCCGTGGAGTTCTGGCAGGCGTCACACGACCGCGCACACGTTCGGTTGCGTTATGACCGGGACGGCGAGGGTTGGCAGAAGGTGAGGCTGTGGCCATGAGACCTGGACTTGACAAAATCATCGACGATTGCCGTGCAGCAGGATCGACCCTGGGTGACGTCGTCGGCACCATGAGCGAGACGCAGCTGCGCGAACCGTCCGCCCTGCCTGCCTGGAGCAGAGCGCACGTGCTGGCGCACCTGACGAATGTCGGTGACGCCGCTGCCCGGCAGGTCGAGTACGCGGCCCGTGGTGAACTCGTCGAGTTCTACGATGGGGGCCGCGCGGCGCGAGACTCCGCCATCGAAGCCGACTCCGCCCTGGGTTTGGCGGATCACCAGCAGCGCGTCGTGCGCATGCTCGAACGCCTGGCCGCCGCCTGGCCGGAAAGCGGTTCACCGATGTGGGAACAACCGGTGACGTTCCGCGAGGGCACGGTCACCGACGTCGCCCTGATGTGGTGGCGCGAGATCCGTATCCACCTGCTCGACGTCGACCTCGGAGTCGATGTCGAGAGCTGGAGCGAGGACTTCTGCCGGCACCTGTTCGACTTCCTGACGCCTCGCCTGCCCGCTGGCGGATACGTCGAGCTGCGCCCGGACGATTCCGCGCCGTGGCGGTTCCCGCCCGCGAGCGTCGCCGATGACGAGACGGGCTGGCTCGTGGTACGGGGCCCGATTCGAGACGTGGCGTTGTGGCTGGCGGGCCGGCAGCCGCGACAGATGCCGAAGGCCGCGCGCGACGGGCAGCCGGTGGATCTGCCGGAGCTGCGGCCCTGGCCGGCTGCGCGTGGATGACCAGCTGTGCATGGGTGACCAGTGGCGCGCGGATAATCCGGGTGCCGGGCTCCGGCGGGTCGTCTAACATGAGGGAATGCCCGGCACCAGCTCGCTGCTCACCTTCGCGACGGCCGCCGTCGTCCTGATCGCCATTCCTGGCCCCACGGTGCTCTTCGTCGTCAGCCGGGCACTGGCGTATGGCCGGCGGGCCGCACTGCTCACTGTCGTCGGAGGAGCGGTGGGGAGTTTCGCGCTGGCCGTCGCCGTAGCCGTCGGCATCGGCGCGATCGTGCGAACGTCCGCGCTGGCCTTCACCATCGTCAAGATGGCTGGGGCGGCATACCTCGTGTACCTGGGAGTTCGGGCCTTCCGGCAGCGGCACGCGCTGCATTCGGCGTTCAACGCAGACACCAGCGTGGTCAGCGACCGGCGGACGTGGTGGGAGGGCTTCGTCGTCAGCGTGACCAACCCCAAGTCGGCCGTCTTCTTCGCTGCCGTCTTGCCCCAGTTCGTCGAGCCGCAAGCAGGCAGCCCCGCCTTGCAGATGCTGACGTTCGGGGCGATCTTCACATTGATCGCGCTGGCCTGCGATTCCGTCTGGGGCGTGACAGCCGGCGCGGTTCGCGCCTGGTTCGCGCGTTCGGCGCGGCGCCTGGAGCTGGTGGGCGGCGCGGCCGGGCTCACGATGGTCGGGCTCGGAGTCGGGCTGGCCCTGACCGGCAGAAAAGACTAGGCCAGCGGCCGGGAAGGTGCCGCAGGGCTGGCGCCGTCGCCACTCGGTGAGCCGTCGTGGCCGATGGTGATCAGGGCGTGGTGTCGGCGGTTGTGGGCGCGTGCTCTCGTGCAGCGCCGGTGATGATCGCATCCAGCATGCGGCGCGCGGTCTGGAGCTCGGCGATGCACTCGTCGATCTGCGTCCGGTGGCGGTGCAGGTGCTCTGCCGTCTCGGAACAGATCGGTGCGAGATGCTTCTCGTCTTCACCCAGGCAAGGAAGTACCTCGGCGATGATGGCGGTGGTGAGGCCGGCAGCTAGGAGGGTGCGGATACGGCTCACCGTCGCGATGTCGCTTTCGTCGTACTCGCGGTAGCCAGACGGGCGCCGATAGGGGTGCAGCAGGCCCTGCTCCTCGTAATACCGCAGTAGCCGCTCGCTGACGCCGGTGCGCCGGGAGAGCTCGCCGATTCGCATGCGCGCTCCAGATTGAGGTTGACTCTGACATTGATGTGAGAGTCTACCGTTTCCGCATGCCTTCCGAAGGACTCTCAACATCGACGACGTGGCGCACCTGGTTCAGCTTGCCCGTGCTGCTCCTGCCAACACTCGTCGTGACCATGGACATCAGCGTGCTGTTCCTGGCCGTGCCGCACATGAGCGCCGACCTTCAACCCGGCGCCACCCAGCTCCTCTGGATCACCGACGTGTACGGATTCCTGATCGCCGGCTTCCTCGTCACGATGGGAACCCTCGGCGATCGGCTCGGCCGTCGACGGTTTCTCGTGATCGGGGCGGCCGCCTTCGCCGTTGCCTCGCTCGTGGCGGCTTACTCCACGACGGCGGAAATGCTCATCGTGGCCCGCGCCCTGCTCGGTCTCGCCGGCGCGACCCTGATGCCGTCCACACTTGCCCTGATAACCGTCATCTTCCCTGATGCGCGCCGCCGCGCCCGGGCCATCGGCCTGTGGGTCACGACCATGTCCGTCGGCGTTTCCATCGGCCCGCTGGCCGGCGGCGCGCTGTTGAGCACGTTCTGGTGGGGCGCGGTCTTCCTCCCCGGTGCCGCCGTTATGGCGATCGTGGTGGTGACAGCGCCGAGATCGCTGCCCGAGCACCGCAATCCCGGTCCGGCGCGGCTGGACCTGTTCAGCGTTCTGCTCTCGATGGCGACGATCATGCCGATCGTCTACGGCTTCAAGGAAATACCCGGGCAAGGATGGACGGCAGATGTTCTGCTGATGATCTGCGCTGGCCTCGTGGCCGGTGCGCTGTTCGTGTGGCGGCAGCGAACGTTGACCTTCCCGCTGGTGGACGTGCAGTTGTTCCGGTCACGTGCCTTCAGCGCGGCGCTTGCGCTCTTGCTGTTCGGCATGGTCGCGATCAACGGCATGGAGTACCTGTATCCCCAATACCTGCAGATGGTATCCGGACTCTCGCCGCTTGCGGCCGGTTTGTGGACCGTGCCCGGTGCTTTGGCGGTGACCGCGGGCTCGATGGTTACGCCGAGGCTCACGCGGTGGATGTCCCCGGGGTACATCGTCGGTATCGGTGCGGGGGTGGCGGCGGCAGGATTCGTCCTGATGTCCCGCGTGGACGTGTCGTCCGGTTTGGCGATCCTCGTGGTGGGACTTGTCGTCGCGCAGCTCGGAATCGCGCCGATCATCGTGCTCGGTACCGACCTCGTCGTTGGTGCCGCCCCGCCGGAGCGTTCCGGATCGGCTGCCGCGGTTTCGGAGACCAGCGGCGAGCTGGGGGTGGCTCTCGGGATCGCCGTCATGGGCACCCTCGCTGCCGGCGTCTACAGCCGTGAGATGGCGGGTTCCGTGCCTGCCGAGATTCCCGACGATCTGGCTGGATCCGCGAACGACACATTGGCGGGTGCCGTGGACGCCGCTGCACAGGTCTCCGATGGCGTCGGAGAACAGCTGCTGGGCGCCGCGCACGACGCGTTCGCCAGGGGATTCGGCGTTGCTGCCGGATTGAGTGCCGTCATCTGTGCCGGTCTTGCCGTGCTTGCGGCGACTTTCCTGCGCCGGGTGCAACGGCGCGACGAAGACGAACCTGACACGGCTGACGACGGCCATGCCTAGTTCCTATCTAGTTCCTGCCTAGTTCCTAGTGCAGCCCGCTCGCGGCAACCGGGGGGCGTCGCCGCTACCCGTGTGACATGGATAGCGGCGACGCCCCGACGGTGTGCTGCGTTCTGATCAGTTGGCGAGGCCGGCGCCCAGTGTCTTGGTCAGCGTGGCGTCCGCGTCGTCGCCGTCGAGCGACCACACCATCGCGCCACCGAGGCCGTTGTCCTGGATGTATCCGGTCTTCTGGGTGAGCTGGGTGGGATCGTCATAGGACCACCATTCGGTCCCGTCGTAGAGCCACAGGGCGCCCGTGGACTCGTCGCGGAACCGTTCGCCCGATCTTTCGGTCAGGACCTTGTAATCCTCGATGCCCTCTTCCCAGGTACCGGGCGCTGGGCCGGAGGATTCCTGGAACAGGCCGTCGTTGCCGCCGTCTGACACTCCAGTCCAGCCACGGCCGTAGTACGGAATGCCGATGACGAGTTCGTCTGCTGCCGCCCCGCCGGAGAGGTATTCCTGAATCGCCGTGTCAACGCTGAACTGCACCGGCGAGGGATCGCCCGGCGTGTCATAGAGGTTCGCGTGATGGTTGGTGGTCGACTCCCACGCACCGTGGAAGTCGTATCCCTGCACCGTTGCGAAGTCGAGGTGGTCGAAGATCTCGTTGACCTCATACCCGGCGTCGATCTTTCGCGGGTCGGCGGGCAGGAAGGCCGTCAGGTCGTATGTCCGTCCGGTCTCGGCTTCGAGGTCGTCGAGCTGCGTGCGGAACTCTTCGACCAACGCGGTGAAGTTCTCGCGGTCCTCCGGCCGGACGATGTTGCCCTCCTGGCCCTCGGAGGCCGGCCACTCCCAGTCGAGGTCGATGCCGTCGAAGACACCGAAAGCCGAACCCTCGCCACCGGCGGGATCGCCGCCCTGAACCGGAAGGTTGCCACGAAGGTAGAGGTCGATGCAGGACTCTACGAAGTCCTCCCGGTTCTCCGGAAGTGCCGCATCGGAGAAGTACGTCGACCATGTCCATCCACCGAGGGAAATGTACACCTTGAGATCCGGATACATCTCCTTGAGCTTCTTGAGCTGGTTGAAGTTGCCCTTCAGCTCCTGATCCCACTGGTCGGCCTCGCCGTCGACACTCTCGTTCGCGTTGAAGCCGCGCTGGTAGTCGGCCCACGCGTCACCGACGCCTTCCTGGTTGACGATGAAGCACTCGGAGTTCTCGGAGACGTTGCCGAACGCGTAATTGATGTGGGTCAGTTCTTCTGCCGCACCGCTGGTGTGCAGATCACGGACCAGGAAGTCGCGGCCGTAGATGCCCCACTGGGTGAAGTACCCGACGAGCCGCTCATCTCCCGGACCAGTGCCTGGCGGCAGCGTCTCGGCCGTGACAGGGGCGCTCTGATCGGAGACTCCAGCGGCGTTCTCGGCCGCGACGGTGAACTCGTAGGACGTCTCCGGTGTCAGCCCGCCAACGGTTGCCTGCGGCGATGTCGGCGACGACTGGAGGTCTCCGTCGACGTAGACGAGGTAGTTGTCCGCATCGTCGGATGCATCCCAGGTGAGCGAGACGGACGTGGCGGTGACGCCGGTGACCTCGACGTTGCCGGGTGTGGCGGGAGGCTCTGGTGGCTCTCCGCCTCCGTTGCCGTCACAGGGCGCGCCGTTGATCGTGCATCCGGTGGGGTCGGTCCACGTGCCGGAGTAGGTGCCGTTGAATCCGACGGTGACGGATGCTCCGGGTGCGATGTCGCCGTTCCAGCTCGCGTTGGTGATGACCTGGTGATCACCGTCCGATTGGTGCACGCCGTTCCACACGCTCGTGATCGACTGGGTCGAGGCGAGATCGAATTCGAGCGTCCACCCGGAGACGGCTTCGTCGCCGTCGTTGGTGATCGTGTACTCGGCGCCAAAGCCGGTACCCCAGTCCGAGTTCTTGGTGAACGTAGCGGTCAGATCGTCGCTCGCCGAGCTGTGTGCTGCGGGAAGAAACGCTGCCGGTAGCACGAGCGCGGCGCACGCGACGAGGAGTCGAGTGAGTCTTCGGCGTTGAGTCACGGTCCACCTCCCATTTATAAGAAACTTTCCTATATAAATCGCATGCTAAGAACGCTCACGAGAGCGTCAATCATTCGTTTGGCCGATGGTCTAAAGATCGTCTATGTGTTATGACGCAGCGTCGCTGCGCGTCGTGTGCCGCGCTCAGGGAAGGCTCGCCGATCTGGCGGCTCGACTGGTCAGCCGGGGGTTTGCTCCGTGACGATCTCGGAAAGGATGGTAGGCGACGCGAATGTGCGGTAGGCATGACGTAGGGGTATGTTCTCCCGAACGTCTCGTGACATGTGGGAACAGTGGAGAGAGGTTGGATCATGATTGCTCTGTCGGTGCTCCTCCTCGTACTCGCGCTCGCGGTCATCGTCGTGGTGGTGATTGAAGGTGGCGACGCGGTCACGGTCGAGGCGTTCGGTACCGAGGTGGACACCACGGTCTGGGCAGTGTTCGTCGCCGGTGTCGTCACAGGATTGATCATGCTGGCGGGCGTGGCGGTGGCGCTGGTTGGCGTCAGGCGCGCCCAAGCCCGGCGCAAGGAGATCGAATATCTGCGCCAGAAGGTTGCTGAGCAGGAAGGTTCTGGTCCTTACGCGGGATCGGAGGTATCTGGCGGCGGCCCGATGACGAGTTCGATGCTGGACGAGAAGCAGGGCAAGCGCGGCCGATTCGCCGATCTGTCCCATGGTCATTGAGGGTGGTGGCTGCGTTCCCTGTCATTCCCGGATTCGTGGCGTCCACTCCGTCATTCATGTTCCGGGACATTTCGGTAGGCGGGTATCGAACGTGGCCCGTCCGCCGTAAGGGCCGGAAAGGCTGATTTTGTTCCACGCTCAACGTGCTCGGTATGGCTGGCTTTGACATGCAGCCGTTTGGCTGCATAATTATATGCAGCTGACTGGCTGCGTATTCGAGGTGAGCCGACATGGACGACGTGTTCAAGGCGCTAGCTGACGCCAACCGCAGGCGGCTGCTGGATAGCTTGAATGCTCGAAACGGTCAGAGCCTGCGTGAGCTGTGTGCGGGGTTGGACATGGCTCGGCAGTCCGTCAGTAAGCACCTGGCGGTGCTTGAGGCAGCTGAGCTCGTCACTACTACGTGGAATGGCCGAGAGAAGCTGCACTTCCTCAACGTGGCGCCGATCAACGCCGTCGCCGACCGCTGGATCAGCCGATACCACCGCCAGCACGCCCACGCGCTGGCCGACCTGCAGAGAGCATTGGAGGAGCAGTCAATGAGCGACACCGTGTTTGTTTACACGACCTACATCAACACCACCCCCGAACGGCTGTGGCAAGCGCTGACCGACCCAGCCTTCACGCGTCGCTACTGGGGCGGTGTAGCGCTGGAATCCGATTGGACGGTTGGATCACCGGTGAAGTGGCAGAACGCTCCCGGTGAGGAATTCAAAGACCTCGGCCAAGTGGTGTTGGAATCTGACCCGTACCGCCGTCTCTCCTATAGCTGGCACACCTACCAGCCCGAGCACGCCGAACTCTTTGGCTGGAGTGATGAGGAGCTCGCGGAGCGGCTCAAGGAGAAGCGCTCAAAGGTGACATTCGACATCGAGCCCCAGGGAGCAGGCGTGCGGGCGGTGAAGCTGACCGTGACCCACGATGAATTCGAACCCGGCAGTGCAATGCTCGAAGCCGTCAGCAAGGGGTGGCCGGAACTCCTGGCAAGCATGAAGACCCTGCTCGAAACCGGTGAACCCTTGCCCATGCTCGAACACTCGGGTTCGGACAGCTGAGAGACGCTTGAAAACGTCGGGCGAGGGGGCCGTCTGTATTCGATCATGTGGGATGGCCTGCCCAGAAGGTTGCCTGCGCGGCTCTCAGGCGTTCGTAGTCGTTGATCTGCAATCCTCTAGCTGGGAACGGGGCGATGTGTGTCTTTGTGCGTTTCACCGATGGTCCGACGACCCTCGACGCAAGTGACTCAAATTCGGTATTCTCCGCTGAATCGTTGCTGGTCAAGAAGTATGCTCCCCGCGCACGCGGGGGTGATCCGTTGGTAGCTTGGATCGCTGAGGCGATGGAAGAATGCTCCCCGCGCACGCGGGGGTGATCCTCTTGCGATGGATTTTCAGGTACGGGGTTTTCCATGCTCCCCGCGCACGCGGGGGTGATCCCCGTTACGGGATGCGGAATCCGACCCGTCACGGATGCTCCCCGCGCACGCGGGGGTGATCCCCTCTACATTCTTAACAAGACTGACACTGACCCATGCTCCCCGCGCACGCGGGGGTGATCCAGCAGGGGCCGGGAGCGCTGGTTCACGATGAACATGCTCCCCGCGCACGCGGGGGTGATCCGACGTGAGCCTGGTTCCCCCGCCAGGCCCCGTAATGCTCCCCGCGCACGCGGGGGTGATCCATCGACCATGAGACAACCGGGGTAGGGTCCGCTGGTGCTCCGAATGCTCCCCGCGCACGCGGGGGTGATCCCGAACGCGCCCTAGACCACCCCGGCGATATCCAATGCTCCCCGCGCACGCGGGGGTGATCCCAGACCTCGACACAAACGCAGACGACAAATAGTATGCTCCCCGCGCACGCGGGGGTGATCCCTGTATTCTTGCTCAGTGAAAAAGAAGGACTTCATGCTCCCCGCGCACGCGGGGGTGATCCCCAGAGGGGAATTCACCATGCGTACCACATTCAATGCTCCCCGCGCACGCGGGGGTGATCCTTGCTCAAATCATCGACTTGTTGAGTGGATTACATGCTCCCCGCGCACGCGGGGGTGATCCGTCCTTATCAAAGAATCATTTTCACAGCCTTCTATGCTCCCCGCGCACGCGGGGGTGATCCCCAGGATCTGGCGCGCATCCTGCAACGCAACCCATGCTCCCCGCGCACGCGGGGGTGATCCGCGCCCCTTTCGGGGTAGACGTGTGAGATGGGAATGCTCCCCGCGCACGCGGGGGTGATCCTCCGACGATCGCCGAGATCCGGCGAGCAATGGGATGCTCCCCGCGCACGCGGGGTGATCCGTTCGACGTGGACCCCGATTACGAGTACCAGCAATGCTCCCCGCGCACGCGGGGGTGATCCGCAGCTTTTGGGGTGGAGGCTGTCGGTATCGGAGTGCTCCCCGCGCACGCGGGGGTGATCCCTCACGCGACTTCTGGGAGCTGCGGATGATAGCATGCTCCCCGCGCACGCGGGGGTGATCCTGTCGCCCGCCGATCTGGCTGGGTCGATCCCTCATGCTCCCCGCGCACGCGGGGATGATCCCGAATTGCGACCGGGGTTCGGGTACGGGTTGTGATGCTCCCCGCGCACGCGGGGATGATCCCGGCGCCACGCTCGACATCACCACCGAGAAGGGATGCTCCCCGCGCACGCGGGGATTTCGAGGTGTGGGGGCCAAGCGTGAGCGGAGCTGCGAGACCGGCGTGAGGACAGTCGATACCTGTGTCTGATCGCCGTGAGGGCTGCCCTGGGTCCTGAGGCGAGGTGACCATGATCGTGGGCGGAGAGCCTTGCACGGTGAGTCCACGTGGGAAAGCGCTTTTCGTGCTCGATCGACGTGGTTTCAGCGTGCACGGAAGGTGGTTTCAGCGTGCACGGAAGGTGGGTTCAGCGTGCAAGGGACGTGGACTCAGCGTGCATGGTCGGTGCTCCTTCGACGTGCAAGGCGCAACACCAGACGTATAGAGGTGCGCAGACAGAGCAGCCGCTCCACGGACGACGAAGCCATGGACAGGATCGACGAACGACGAGGTCACCACAGGATCGTCGGCGGAGAGGAGATGCTCGGCCGGCTCCATGGTTCGGTGGGCCAGTCGTCGTCGGAGCCGTGGTGAGGGAGCCATGGGAAGGCAGCCCGTCGCCGTGCAGGGGGCGGCTCCAGGCGGCCGTACGTGTCGAGTCGGCGATCGTCAGCGGGGTGATGCCTGTCAGGCCTGTGTGTTGAGTACTCGGAACCGCAGGTGGGTGGCTTCGGCCGTGGTGATCGTGCTGATGCTTTCCAACCCGACATGGTTGGCGACGTGGTTCTCGAAGAGCCGGATACCGCCGCCCAGCAGCACTGGCGCCATATGGATCGACAGCTCGTCGACGAGACCGGCCCGGATGAACTGTTGAATGACATCGGCTCCGCCCATGACGCACACGTCAGCGGTGTCCGCGGCGGTCCGAGCTTCTGTCAAGGCTTGGTCAATGCCAGTGTTTACGAAGGTGTAGACGCCTCCGTCCGGAACGTTCTGGGGCACACTGCGAGTGAGTACGAACACTGGAGTCCGCCTCGACCCGGAGGGCCCGTCCAGTCCCCACCACGGCACGGAGAGTTCGTAAGTGCGGCGTCCGGTGATGATCGCCCCGACTCCGCCGACCGCGTTGGCGAGTGCCTCGAAGTTGCGCTCGTCGTTGCCGTTGAAGGCCCACGCGTGTAGTCGCTGACCATCCTCGCCCATGGGCTCGTCAGGGCTCACCTGGGAAGCGCTCATGTATCCGTCGAGGGACATGCTGATGTCTACGATCACCTTGCTCATTTGTTGCCTCCATTTGGTTCTGTAGTCGGAATCGTCGCCGGCTCGGAATCTCCGGCGATGGCCTTCGCGAGCTGTTGGAGCGGGTGTCTTTGGGGAAGCCCGCACAGCGCCGGAATTCTTGCCCGTCTTGTCGCTGGTGGTTGCAGCGAACGTGGGCTCAGCCCTGCATAATCAACCATAAAGTTGATTAACTTATAGGTTGATTATGGTGGGGCGCGGGATCGCTGTCAAGGCTGCGGAGGACCGTCCGTGGGGATGTCTTGTGAGTGAGTGCAGCTGACAAAGTCCCCGGGCGACGTGCCGTGCGCGGTGAGTTCACGTAGGAAAGCGCTTTTCGTGCTGGATCGACGTGGTTTCAGCGTGCATGGAAGGTGGACTGATCGTGCACGGCATGTGGGCTGGCGGCGCGGTAGGTGGGCGCGGCGTGCACGGCAGTGGGCTGGCGGCGCGGTAGGTGGGGCCCGGCGGTGCGGCACGTGGTGTAGGAGGCGTGCTGAGATGCCAGCCGTTCCATGTCCGGAAGCTATGACGGCAGCGGCCAGCAGGAGGAGACGCGACCGCACGGCTCGCCTAGATCGCCAGGTAACGAACCGTACGGATGCTGGGAACTACAAACGAGCATTCGCCGTCAAATGTCTTCCGCGGCCGGCCGGGCGGAGTTCCTCCCGACGCTGTTGGGCGTGGCCGAGGATCATCGACGCACGCGGCGCTTGGATCCGAACGAGCTGAACGGCGTGAGCTCATCGTGCGGGACGAAGCCAGAGGTTGGTGACGTGCGACGCATGGCTTGCGCTGACGCGCTCGAGTTTGACGTTGGTTCCGCCGGGGTGTTCGAACAGTCGCACACCGTCACCGAGTAGAACTGGAGCGATGATGACGAGGATTTCGTCGAGTTCACCTGCCTCGAGACACTGCCGGGCAACATTGGCGCCCAGGACGTTGACGTACTTCTCACCGGCGGCGTCCTTGGCGGCTGCCAGCCCGCTGTGGAGGTCGCTGACGAAGGTGAACCCCGGTACGGGCGTATCCGGAGGGTGATGTGTGAGGACGAACGCTGGTCCCGACCATTCGCCGCCGAAGGCGCCTTCCTTGTCCGTCCCCCGGTTCGGATCGTCGCCGCCGAAGGTGCGGTTGCCGACGAGCAGGGAGCCGATGTCTGCGACGAGCCCATCTATGTCGGGATTGGGCTCCAAATGCTCGGCGAGCCAGGACATGTCCCCACCGGGGCCGGCGATGAAGCCGTCGAGCGACATCGTTGCCGAGTACAGAACCTTGGCCATGTTCGTCCCTTCACCGGAAATGGGCGTGGTGCTTCGATGTTCAGACCACGTACGGCGCCGGAACTCATCGCTGTACCGGCTGGTGACATGCCGACAAAAGTAACGGGAGATACTGTTTGTCCATAAGGGCGCGCGGCGTGGCGCGTCCGTTGCCCGTGGCCCCGATGCAGCGGTTCGTTCCTGGCTGCGTGGATTGGTGAGAGCGCATTGAGGTTCGGATCCGAGCAGCATACAGTTCGTCGGATCATGCGCTCGAGACGCTCGTATCCCCTGGCGGTGTTGGGGTGCATAGCGATCGTGGCAGTCGTCATGGCGTCCTTTCGGTCCGGCGAAGCCGAGACGGGCCTCTACACCGAAGCTGTGGCGATCACCTCGGCTGACGAGCGACTGATGGTGCGCGAGGGCGCATCTGCCGAATTCGTCCCGGGCACCCGGGTACTCAGCGACGCCGATTCGGCGGACGAACTGGCGGAAGAGCAGCTCAGCTGGCTGGACGGGGCCACCGTGCCAGACATCGGTTCGGGATACTCCGACATGATCGAGACGGCGCTTCTCGATCTGCACACGCTCACGCTCGATAACGGCGCGGCGCTGGCCGGATGGTCGTCGCGCTGGCGCTACGTCTGGCCGCGAGACGCCGCGTTCATCGCGGCCGCGCTCGCGAGTGTCGATCACGACGACGACGCGGCGCGGATCGTTCATTTCCTTCAGGATGTCCAGGGCGACGACGGCCTGTTCGAGGCGCGATACGTGCCGGATGGTTCGGGCGAACCACCGGACGATCGCGGTATTCAGCTCGACGGCACCGGATGGGCCCTGTGGGCGGTGGCGCAGACGGCAGAGAACATGCCGGCAGCTGAACGGCCGCAGTTCATCGACACCGTGCGTATGCTCGTCGACCGGTCTACGCGGGCCATCCTCCGGATGATTGACAACGAGCAGGCGCTGCCGCCGCCGTCGCCGGACTTCTGGGAGCTCAGCGAGGACGAGGTGACCCTGGGAACCGTCGGGCCGTTGCTGGCCGGGCTGGAGTCGGCCGCGAAGATCTACGGCTGGATCGACGACGCCGCGGCGGCCGACCGCGCTGCCCACGGCGCCGGACGGCTGCGTGCGGCGGTGCACCGCGAGTTCGGCCCCGGCGGCTATGCCCGGTATGCCGACGGTTCCGATCGGGACGCGGCGCTGTTCTACTTGGTGCCGCCGGTGGCGGAGTCGGTCCATCCGGATGTGCGCGATGCGTGGGCGCATGTCCCTGACGAGATGCGGCGGCGTGCCGGAGGTTTGGCTCCGGGCGCGGGCTGGCGCGACGACGGAGTGAGCTGGACCCCGCACACGGCGATGTATGCCCTCACAGCGGCGGCGATGGGTGAGGATGCCATCGCCCGCGAGACACTGATGTGGCTCGATGAGCACCGGACCGTCAGAGGCGCACTGCCGGAGAAGGTGCTGGGGGATGGTAGCCCTGCAGCGGTGGCACCGCTGTCATGGACGGCGGCGATCGTGGTGCTGACGGCCGTGGAACTGGCGGACTGAATCTCGCCCAGAACTGCCGGCCGCCCATCGCGTGCCGATCTGGAAGATCACCGCGGGCGGGTCGTGGTGCTCGTGAACACGCCGATCGTCGAGAGAGCTCGCGCCCGTCGAGTGCTCGCGCAAGTCGCGAGAGCCGGCGCCGTCAGGCACGGTGGCGGTAGGCACGTAACGCGAGCGTTCCGAAGACGAGAAGGAATCCGGCCGACCAGAGCAACGTCACGATCACCGACTCCGCGACGGGGCCGCCCAGCAGCAACCCGCGGGTGGCGTCGACGGCATGGGTCACCGGGTTGACCTCTACCCATGCCTGTAGCCAGCCGGGCAGGGTTTCCTTCGGCGCCACCATGTCTGTGCCGAAAGCCAACGGGAAGATGCCAAGGAAGCCCACGGTCGATACGACGTTCTCTTCGTTGACCGTCACGCCGATCAGAACGGTGAGCCAGCCCAGGCAGAAACCCAGGGTGACGCTAAGTGCGGATGCGGCCAGCACGGAGGGGAAGTCGGTCTGCACGCGAAACCCCATCGCGTAACCGACCGCGAAGACGGTCACCACGGCGACGACGTAGCGCACGGTGTCACCGAGTACCGAGCCGATGAGCGGAGCCGAACGGTCGATCGGCATGCTGCGGAACCGATCGAACACGCCCTTCTTGATGTCGATGTTGATGTTGAGCCCGGTGGACAGCAAGCCGGCAATGAGCGTGCTCATGACCAGAATGCCAGGGAAGAGGTATTGCAGATATTCGGTGGTCGACCCGGCGACCGCTCCACCGAACAGGTAGACGAATAACAGCAGGAAGATGATCGGAAGCATGAGCGCATCCCCGACGAGGCCGGGGTTTCGCCGAGTCTTGATCAGGTTGCGTCTCGCCAGTACCAGGCTGTGCCGGAATACACCCCAGCGGCGCGGCTGGGAGCTCGCGGACGTCGTCTGGCTCATGACGGCCATGTCGGTCATGCTGCGGCTCCTTGGTTTTCGTCGTTGTCCGTTTGCCGGCCGGTGAGCGTGTAGAACACCTCGTCCAAGCTGGGCAGCCGGAGAGATAGTTCCACCACCTCGATCCCCGCACTCGCCAACCGAGCGACAATGCGGGCGAAGTCGGCGTCCCCATCCACCGGCGCGGTCAGTACCTCGGTGCTTGCGGCGTCGGGCTCGTAGCCAAGGACAGCCTGGACGATGGATGCGGCCTCGCTGATCCGGGCGGTGTCCTTTGGCCGGACGACGACGATTTGCCCGCCGACGATGCGTTTGAGCTCGGGTGGTGTCCCGCGGGCGATCACCGTGCCGTGGTTGATGACAGTGATCTGGTCGGCGAGGGCATCGGCCTCCTCCATGTACTGGGTGGTCAGCAGTACGGTTCCACCACTACGGGCGATGGACCGGATCATCTGCCAGAGCTCTTCACGCTTGCCGGGGTCTAGGCCAGTGGTCGGCTCGTCGAGAAACACCACGTCGGGCCGGCCGATCAGGCTGGCGGCCAGGTCCAGCCGGCGGCGCATGCCGCCCGAATATGTGCGGACCCGGTTGTCGCCGGCTTCAGTGAGCTGGAATTCGTCGAGCAGTTCGCGAGCCCGGACCTTCGCGGCAGACTTGGGAAGGTCGAGCAGTTGCCCGAACATCGTCAGGTTCTCCGCGCCCGTCAGATCCTCGTCGACGGAGGCGAACTGGCCGGTGAGGCTGATCCGTCGGCGCACTGCGGCGGGATCCCGGATGATGTCGTGACCCATGATGGCGGCGCGCCCGGCATCGGGCCGGAGCAGCGTGGCGAGCAGGCGAACGACGGTGGTCTTGCCCGCCCCGTTGGGGCCGAGCAGACCGTGCACCGTTCCGGCCTCGATGGTGAAGTCGACACCGTCGACGGCGCGGGTCGTGCCGAACGACTTGGCCAGTCCGCTCGCCTCGATCGCGAGCGTCGTCCCGGACGTGATGGTGGATGTCCTGGTGTGGGCGTTCTCGGCTGTCATCGTGCTCCCTGGGCAGCGGGCCTGATGTGGTGATTGCTCCGGAACACGTTGTCCGGATCCCAGTCACGCTTCACCTCTGTGAGGCGGCGGTAGTCGTCGGGGGTGTAGGCGCTGGCCGTGCGGGCCGGGTCGGCGAGGAAGTTCACGAACGAGCCGCCCGTCGTGTGTGGCCGCAGCCAGGACGTGATCTGGTCGAGGGCGGCGCTGCCCGCGGAGAGCCCGTCGGGGTCGGCGGCCATGGCCACCGACGTGAGCGAGAACGGCGTGTCTCGGTGGCCGATCGGGCCGGCGTGGGCACTGGGGCGCGCCATGGCACCGCCCCAGTGGCGTAGCTCGATTGCGGTCACGGCCGTGTCGACGGAATCCACGACGGCGCTGATCACGTCATCGGGAAGATCTCGGAACAGCTCGAATCGCTGATCGACCGCCATCGGTGGATGCGGTGGCCCGCTGAGTACGGCGCTGGCCTCCGCGAAGGTGTACTCGGCGATGCCGTCGACGAGTGGTGGCCCGGCCACGTTCAGCAGCGACGTCAGGTAGGTGCGAGCGCGTACGGAGCCGGCAAGGCAGAAGGGCCGGATGGCCAGGACCGGCCGATCGCGGATTGGATCCGGCACGTGGGGCGCGTCCGGAATTCGCATCACAGTGATCGATGTGTTCAGCTCGTCGGGCTCGTCGACGGCCCAGTCGCGGTAAAAGCGGAGCACGTGTTCGGCCCGGTCGGTCGGGTAGTAGGACATCCCGGCGTACACCCGATCGACCGGGAAGAGCAGTAGTTCGAGCGACGTCGCGACACCGAAGTTGCCGCTTCCTCCGCGGATCGCCCAGAACAGGTCGGGATGTTCGTCGCCACTGACCGTTAGCAGCCGGCCGTCGCTGACGACGATCTCTGCCCGCACCAGGCTGTCGGCGGCGAAGCCGAACGTTCGTGACAGGTAGCCTGCTCCGCCGCCGAGGGTGTAGCCGGCCACGCCGATCGACAGCGTCCCGGACAGTGGTGCCAGGCCGTGCGGAGCGGCGGCGTCCACGACGTCGGACCAGAGTGCGCCCGCGCCGGCTCGCACCGTGCGGCTCTCCGGATCGACCTCGACGTGGTTGAGCCGGCCCGTCTTCAGTAGTACGCCGCCGTCGGCCGGTACGTACGTTCCGTGCCCGGTGGCCTGGACGGCGAACGGGACGCCATGCTCCCGGGCGGCGCGGACGGCGGCGTGGACGTCGTCGGCTCCGGCAGCCTCGGCCACCACTGCCGGGTGCGGGTCGATGGTGCGGTGCCACGAGCCGCGCCCGGTCTCGTAGCCGTGGTCGCCGGGAACGTGTACGGGGCCGGCGAACGTGGAGCGCAGCGTCGCGGTGACGTCGCTCGTCGCGGGAATTGTCATCGGGTCTCCTCGTGGAGGGTGCGCGCCGGAGAGGGCGCACGGATGGGTAGGAGCTGATTCGTGCCGTGAGGCGTCATGCATTCCGATGTTCGGCCGTGGCTCGCCTCCGCGTCGTCGCACGTGAGAAGGCTGTTCTCGGTACGGGATGGGGCGTAGTTCGGGGCTGAAGTACTCCCCCGGGAGTAGCGGCGACTGTCTCTGCCGAGAGGACGGACACGTGGGAGTGTGGGTCTACGATGTGTCCATGGCCATCGACCGCCGCTGGAGAACGTTCCTCGTCGCCGGATGGGCGCTCTCCGCCGTGGGGATGGCCGTCGCCTACGGTCAATGGCGCGCGTACGTCCGCGAGGTCGAGGAACGCGCTGCGGAGGCAGAACGAACCCGCGAAGAGGCCGCGTTGCGGCGCGCGGGGGAAGAACGTCTGCGGATTGCCCGGGAATTGCACGATTCGCTGACCCACAACCTCTCGATCATCAAGGTTCAGGCCGGTGTCGCCGTTCACCTCGCCCGTAAGAACGGCGAGGACGTGCCCGGGGCGCTGCTGGCCATTCAAGACGCGAGCAGTGACGCCGTCCGCGAGCTTCGAGGGACGCTCGACGTGCTGCGCAGCGATAACGGGGATTCGAGCAGCGCACTCGAACGCTTGCACGGGTTGGTCGAACGGGCTCGATCGGCCGGCCTGCCGGTCACGGTGAGCGTGGAGGGCGAGCTGGACGGGTTGCCCGCGGACGTCGACCTGGCGGCGTACCGGATCATCCAGGAAGCGCTGACGAATGTTGCCCGCCATGCCGGCCCCGCCTCGGTCTCGATCCAGGTCACGAAGGATGGCGGCGAGCTCGGCATCCAGGTGAACGATGACGGCAAGGCGACCGACGAGGCACCTCCGTCGCCCGGCGTCGGGCTGACCGGCATGCGTGAACGGGTGACGGCCCTGGGAGGGTGGCTGCGCGCCGAACCCCGCCCGGAAGGTGGCTTTCGGGTCCGTGCCGCGATTCCGGTGAAGGGGGCACCGTGAGCGAGCCGGTCACGGTGGTTCTGGTGGACGACCAGCCGCTCATCCGGGGTGGTTTCCGGGCGTTGCTGGATGCCGAAGACGATATCGAGGTGGTGGGCGAAGCGTCGAACGGTCAGGAAGGCGTGGAACTGATCCGCCGCCACCGTCCTGTCGTGGCGCTCGTGGACGTCCAGATGCCCGTGGTGAACGGCGTCGAGGCCACCCGGCAGATCGCGTCCGACCCGGAACTCGTCGACGTGCACGTGGTGATCTTGACTAACTACGGTACCGACGAGTATGTGTTTGAGGCGCTCCGGGCCGGGGCGAACGGCTTCCTCGTCAAGGACATCGAGCCGGCTGACCTGCTGCAAGCCGTGCGCTCAGCGGCACGTGGCAATGCCCTGCTCTCTCCGGCCATCACGCGCAAGTTGATCGGTGAGTTCGTGTCCCGGCCGCCGTCCGTGCGTACCGCCGCTGGTCTCGAGGAGCTCACCAACCGGGAACGTGAGGTGGTGGCGCTGGTCGGCCGGGGATTGAGCAATGAGGAGATCGCCGCACAGATGGTCATCAGTCCGTTGACCGCCAAGACGCACGTCAGCCGTGCCATGACCAAGCTCGCCGTTCGTGACCGCGCCCAGCTCGTCGTCTTCGCGTACGAATGCGGTTTGGTGACGGCATCCGGACCGGACGCCTCCCGCTGACACGGGTGCTTCCCGCTGAACGGTGACGATTGAAGGAGCGCGTCGGTACCGGCCGGTTGGCTCGGCCGACCGCGTTCGGACGGCCGTGGTCGTCGGAGGGGTGGCAGGTCAGGACTGGTCAGAAGGCCAGGTGGGGCGTCGCGAGAGCAGCTCGGGAAACTCGACATGGAGTACGCAGAACTCGTTGCCCCATGGATCGCGCAGCACCCAGAAGTCGTGGTCACGCTCGTGTTGATAGTCCCAGCGGGTGGCGCCGAGCATTTCGAGTCGCTGGACTTCGGCTTCGATGTCGTCGGTTTCGAGGTCGACGTGGATCCGTTCCTTGGAGACCTTCTGGTCGTTGGTCGCGTGCAGCAGTATCCGGATGTCGGAGTCGGGCAGGCGTAACCGCCGGTAGATGTGGCGGCTCTGTTCGGCGAGCGGCTCTTCGGTCGCATCGAGTGCTGCGGACCAGAACGTGACACCACGGTCGAGGTCATCGACGTCGATCACGATGTGGCACAGGCGGCTGCGGTGATTGGTCATGACCGCTCCCGTTCGATGAGGTCCCGAATCACTCTAGGGGTACGGTCCCCCGGATCGGGCGATCGTATCCCGCCTGCCGATGACCCTGACTTCGATGTCCAGAGATGCACTTATTCGCCGATCCGACGGCATTTCCGCACGTCTGGATATCGAAGTCAGGGCCCGGAGACCCCCGACTGCGTGTGAAGGTCAGGAGGCGGGCACGTAGGTGAGGTTGAGTACGCCGGTGGAGAGCGTGCTGCTGTGGGTGAGGGTGAGCTTGTGCGTGGGTGTGTTCTCGAACAAGTGCTGACCACTGCCGACGGCGATCGGGTGGACGAGCAGCCGGAGCTCGTCCAGCAGTCCATTGGCGAGCAGCCAGCGCACGGTTGTCGCACTGCCGGATATGCCGATGTTGCCGTCGAAGCCGTCCTTGAACCGGCGGACCGTGTCGACATCGCCTGGCAGCACCGTCGTGTTGTTCCATTCCGGGTTCGTCAGCGAGCTGGAGATCACATACTTCGGAATCTCGTTGAAGTGGGTGGCGATCGGCTCGTCGGTGCTGCTGGGCCAGTACGCCGACCACTCGTCGTAAAGCTTGCGTCCCATGAGAAGCGCACTGTTCTCGTCGATGCCCGCGGTGACGACGGCCTCCATCTCGTCGTTGAAGTAGGGGAAGTGCCATTGGTCCGGCGACTCCACCACATCATCGAGCGTGATGAAGAAATTCGAGACGATCTTGCCCATAGTTCGATGTTCTCCTTCTGGCCATGCTGTTGGCCGTTGCCTTGGTGGCTCATGATCCGCCGGCCGAGCCACCGGCGAACCAGCGCGGCGTGAAGCCGGTGCCACGCTGGACGCCAGGGTACGGACGGGCTCAGGCGTCCGTCTTGTACAGAAGCGACAGCGGCTCCGCGGCATCGCCGCGCCGCAGCTGGGTCGCCGTGCGGCCGATGAAGCGGGTGAGTGACCGGGCTAGGTGCGGCTGGTCATAGTAGCCGAGCCGGTGCGCCACATCGGTGGGCGTCATGTCCTCACCGAGCAAGATCGCCGCCTGCCGGGCGCGCTCGATCTGCCGGATGGCGCTGTGTGTGAGGCCGGTGGCCGTGACGACCCGCCGCTGCACCGAGCGCATACTGACCGTCGCCGTTCCGCCCTCGACGACCTCTTCCACGAGCGGATCGTGGACGATTACCCCCTCACGGGCGAGCCTGGCCACGAAGTCCTCGGCGTTTTCGAAGTTCGGCAGTTCCCATTCCTCGCCCCGCAGCACGAACGCCTTGGCGGTGACATGGGGGCAGTCCAGCTGCCGGTCGACCAGCTGCGACACCGGTAAGTGCGGCATCGAGGTGCCGGCCGAGAAGCTGATCCCGAAGGCTTCGAGGTCGTCAGGCACGTCAGCCATGCTGGCTGTCGTCTCCGGGCCCCGGACCGCAGCGTGGGGGAGGCCACGATGCTTCCACACGACGAGTTCCCAGATCGATGTCGCTACGGACATCATGTGCTCGGCGCCAGCATTGCGGCTATGCCATACCCGGGCGACATATGGCGAATCTGACGGCCGGTCTTCGGTTTCCAGCATCGTCCGCCTCCTCACGAGGTCGACTTGGCAATGCAAGGAACAGAGCCGTGCTTGCTGTGGCAGAAAACTATGCGATGTGCGGAGCAACGAGCCAAACGCACGTAGACCGCCCGAGCCGCTGGCAGGCCGCACCGAGGGGCGGCCCGAAGGCCCGGGTACGGACCTGGCCTCACCTGCGCCGGAGCGCGTGGAGCGGGTGACGGGAATCGAACCCGCATAACCAGCTTGGAAGGCTGGGGCTCTACCATTGAGCTACACCCGCGTGGAGGAGCGTGCCTCCGCGTACTAGAGTACATGGTCGTCTGACGTAGAATTGTACGGGCATGCGGGGCGTAGCGTAGTGGCTAGCGCGCCTGCTTTGGGAGCAGGAGATCGCAGGTTCGAGTCCTGTCGCCCCGACCAGCCAACGGGTACGGTGGTGGGTCCAGAGACCTACGGGCCTGCCACTTTGACCGTGACCAAAAAGACCACCTCATCTACAGGAGACACGTCAGCGTGAAGAGCGTCGTCGAGACCCTGAACCCGACGCGGGTCCGGCTCGCGATCGAAGTTCCCTTCTCCGAACTCGAGCCGAACATCAAGTCCGCCTACAAGCGCATCAGTGGCCAGGTCAACATCCCCGGCTTCCGCAAGGGGAAAGTGCCGCCGCTGGCGATCGACCAGTTCGTGGGGCGTCCTGTCGTCCTTCAGGAGGCGGTCAACGACGCGGTTCCCAAGCTGTACGGCGACGCTGTCCGGGAGAACGAGCTGGAGCCGCTGGGCCAGCCCGAGATCGACGTGTCCGAACTCAACGACGGCGAGGAGTTGAAGTTCACCGCCGAGGTGGCGGTGAAGCCGCAGATCGAGCTGCCGGAGTGGGAGGGCCTGGAGGTCCAGGTCGACGATCTTCAGGTCAGCGATGCCGATGTCGAGGAGCGCCTGGAGTCGCTGCGTGCCCGGTTCGGCACGCTCGTCGGTGTCGAGCGCCCGGCTGCGGACGGCGATTTCGTGCAGATCGATCTGAACGCCACGGCCGATGGGGAGCCGGTCGAGGGCGGGCAGGCTTCGGGTGTCTCCTATCAGATCGGCAAGGGTGGCATGATCGACGGGCTCGACGAGGCCGTCACCGGACTGTCGGCTGGGGAGTCGACGACGTTCCGCACCACGCTGGTCGGCACGCACGACGGACAGGAAGTCGACTGCGAGGTAACCGTCACGGCGGTCAAGGAGCAGCAGCTTCCCGAGCTTGACGATGAGTTCGCCCAGCTGGCCAGCGAGTTCGACACGCTCGACGAGCTTATGAACGATCTTCGCGAGCAGGCGACGCGTTCGGCGCGTATCGAGCAGGCCACGGAGGCGCGCAACAAGGTGCTTGAGGCGCTGCTGGAGAAGGTCGGCGACGTCCCGGTTCCGGATGAGATCGTCCAGTCTCAGCTCGAACAGCATTTCAGCGATGGTCACGGCGACGACGAACACCGCGGGGAGTTCGAGCAGCAGTTGCGCCAGAACCTCGTGCAGCAGTTCGTCCTGGACGAGCTGGTGCAGGCCGAGGAGCTCGAGGCGTCGCAGGAGGAGCTCACGTCTTATGTCGTGCAGCAGGCCATGCAGCGCGGCATCGATCCGAACCAGCTCGCGCAGCGGCTGGTCGACAACGGTGAGCTGCCATCGGTGGTGGCCGATGTCCGCCGGGGCAAGGCGCTGGCCATGGTCGTGGAGAAGGCGACGATCCGCGACGCGTCGGGCAACCCGGTCGAGCTCGACCGGTTGATGGAGGATGGTTCGCTGGCCGAGGAAGGCGCGAGTGAAGGAACCGAGGCTGCGGGCGCCGTGCCGGATGTCGAGTTCGCCGAGCTGGATGAGAGCGAGCAGAGCGACGAGAGCGATGTGAGCGCCGGGGCGGCCACGGAGGCTGGCAGCGAGGCCGACACCGCCGGGCAGTCCGCGGAAAGCGGACGGGTCGACGCTGTGGCGGATTCGGATGACTCCGATGGTGCGGCCACCGCGTCGGGCGGTGACGACGCGTCCGGCAGCGACGACGCGTCCGGTGGGGACGGGGAGCCGGAGCCCAAGGCCGACGCCTGAGGGCGGACCACCGAGACGATCTGGCCGGGCGGGAGCCGGGAACGCACGCCGTCAGCGAACAGGCCCGATCTGCGGATGGAGTCCGGGGTTCGGTTGGTTAATGTCAGTACATCGGCGGTAAGCGTTCCGTGCGACACTCGCCGTCCGAGCGACACACCGATCGACTGACGACAACCATTCGAAAGCCTGAGGAGCATGCGGTGAACCCACGTCCGGAGACACCCGGTCCCGTCCCGTCCGAGCAGGCCCAAACGACGCCACCGGGAACGTCGATGGGTCTGGACGACCAGATCTACAACCGACTGCTGCGCGAGCGCATCATCTTCCTGGGCTCCGAGGTGCGCGAGCACAACGCCAACGCCATCTGTGCGCAGCTGCTGCTGCTGTCCGCGGAGGATCCCAACCGGGATATCCAGCTGTTCATCAACTCGCCGGGTGGCTCCGTGCCGTCAGGTATGGCGATCTACGACACCATGCAGTACGTCAAGCCGGACATCGTCACGGTGGCGATGGGCTTCGCGGCGTCCATGGGGCAGTTCTTGCTGGCTGCGGGTACGCCAGGTAAGCGCTACGCCCTGCCACACGCCAAGATCCTCATGCACCAGCCCTCCGGCGGTGTCGGCGGCACAGCCAGCGACGTCCGTATCCACACCGAGTCACTGATCCGTACCAAGAAGGAGATGGCCGAGCTCATCGCCCGGCACACCGGACGTTCGACCGAGGAGATCGAGCGCGACTTCGACCGCGACCGTTACTTCACCGCCCAGGAGGCGCTGGAGTACGGCTTCATCGACCAGGTCGTTGCCAGCGCCTCGGAGATCCCGAGCACCGAAGCCTGATCAGCAGTCGCGCCCATCGAGACGAGAGAGATCTTTTGCGATGAATTACTACATTCCACAGTGGGAGGAGCGCACCTCCTACGGCTACCGTCGGATCGATCCGTACGCGAAGCTGTTCGAGGAGCGCATCATCTTCCTCGGAACGCCGATCTCCGACGACGTGTCCAACGCGGTCATGGCCCAGTTGATCTGCCTGGAGTCGATGGATCCCGACCGGGACATCGAGATCTACATCAATTCGCCCGGCGGTTCGTTCACGGCCATGACGACCATCTACGACACGATGCAGTTCATCAAGCCCGACGTCCGCACGGTGTGCATGGGCCAGGCTGCCTCGGCAGCGGCCGTCCTGCTCGCCGCGGGCGCTCCGGGTAAGCGGCTCGCCGTGCCGAACGCGCGAGTGCTCATCCATCAGCCGGCCGTCCCGGAGGGGATGTTCGGTCAGGCCAGCGACATCGAGATCCAGGCCAACGAGATCGAGCGGATGCGCCGCCTGATGGAGGAGATGATCTCCAAGCACTCCAACAAGGAAGTGGAGGAGGTCCGCAAGGACGTCGAGCGCGATATGATCTTGACCACGCAGGAAGCCATTGACTACGGCCTGGTGGACAATTTCACGTCGTCCCGCAAGGCACGGCATTCCGTCTAGCCTGGGGCGACTCGCCCGATTGGTGAGATGGGTGCCACGCGGACGGCCGAGGAGGTACTTTCGTAGGACGCGGGACGAGATGGGTCCGCGGTAGGAGCAAGACGGCACCTGAGACGGAAGGACGTACCGCGTGGCACGCATCGGTGACACCGACCATCTGCTCAAGTGCTCTTTCTGCGGTAAGAGCCAGAAGCAGGTCAAGAAGCTCATCGCCGGCCCTGGGGTGTACATCTGTGACGAGTGCATCGACCTGTGTAACGAGATCATCGAGGAAGAGCTCAACGAGAACGCAGAAGCCCCGGGGTTGGCCGAGCTGCCCAAGCCCCGCGAGATCTACGAGTTCCTCGAGCAGTACGTCATCGGTCAGGACGCCGCCAAGAAGGCCCTGTCCGTCGCGGTGTACAACCATTACAAACGGGTCCAGGCTCGCCAGGCCGGTCGCGCGAACAGCAAGGACGAGCCCGTTGAACTGGCGAAGTCCAACATCTTGATGATCGGCCCGACGGGCTGCGGCAAGACCTATCTCGCCCAGACGATGGCTCGGATGCTCAACGTCCCGTTCGCCATCGCCGACGCCACCGCGCTGACCGAGGCCGGATACGTCGGTGAAGATGTCGAGAACATCCTGCTCAAGTTGATCCAGGCCGCAGACTACGACGTCAAGAAGGCCGAGACCGGGATCATCTACATCGACGAGGTGGACAAGGTGGCTCGCAAGAGCGAGAACCCGTCCATCACGCGCGATGTCTCCGGTGAAGGCGTGCAGCAGGCCCTGCTGAAGATCCTCGAAGGCACCGTGGCGAGCGTTCCCCCGCAGGGTGGTCGCAAGCATCCGCACCAGGAATTCATCCAGATCGACACCACCAACGTGCTGTTCGTGGTCGGCGGGGCATTCGCGGGCCTGGACGAGATCATCCAGCAGCGGATCGGTCGCCGCGGTCTCGGATTCGGTGCCGAGATCAGTAGCAAGGAGGACAACGACGCGTCGGAGCTGTTCCGGCACGTCATGCCCGAGGATCTGCTCAAGTACGGGCTCATTCCCGAGTTCGTCGGGCGGCTTCCGGTGCTGACGACGGTGAACCCGCTGGATCGCGAGGCGCTGATCCGGATCCTGTCCGAGCCCCGAAATGCGCTGATCAAGCAGTACAAACGGACGTTCGAGATCGCCGACAACATCGAGCTGGAGTTCACGCCGGACGCGATCGAGGCCGTCGCCGACCAGGCGCTGGTGCGTGGCACCGGTGCCCGGGGCACGCGTGCAGTCATGGAAGAGGTCCTGCTCGACGTGATGTACGAGGTGCCCAGCCGGGACGATGTCGGCCGGGTGGTGATCGATCGCGAGGTCGTGTTGCGTAACGTGCTGCCAACTCTCGTTCCACGAGATGCCGCGCCCCAGCGCGGCCGGCGGGAACGGCGCGAGAAGAGTGCCTGAGCCGGGACCCCGGCGTCCTCGTTCCGCGCCGGATCGATGATGGCGACGACGTTGAACTGGCGGACGGTGCACGATCAGGCCGTCGTTGCCGACACCCATAACGACTTGCTCTGTTCGGTCGCGCTGCGGCCGGTGCACCGGTGGGGTGAGTTCTTCGGCGAGAGCTGGCTCCCGCAGTTGCGGGCTGGCGGCGTGAACATCCAGGTGTTGCCGGTCTACATCGACACCCTGCACCGGCCCGAGAGGGCGCTGCGGCAGACCCTCCAAATGATCGAATGCGCCCACCGGATCGTCGAGGCTCACCGCGACGATGTCGCGCTCTGTCTCGATGGCGCGGATGTCGATTCTGCTTTGGCTAGCGGGCGCATCGCCTTCGTCCTCGCGCTGGAGAGTGCCCCTGGCGTCGGCGACGACGTGGAGCTGCTGCAAACGCTGCACCGCCTCGGCGTGCGGATGGCTTCGCTGGCGCATTTCGGCCGGACGCCGCTGGCCGACGGCAGCGGCGAGGACGCGACGGGGAGCCGGCTGACCCGGGCTGGCGTGGCCGCGGTCGAGCTGATGGAGCAGCTCGGGATGATGTTCGATGTCAGCCACCTGGGAGCATCCGGGGTGGAACACGTCCTGGAGCTCGCCAGCCGGCCGCTCATCGCGACACACTCGTCCGCGCGCAAGCTGCGGGACCACCACCGCAACCTCACGGATGAACAGCTCCGGGGAATCGCGGCCACCGGCGGGGTGGTGTGCCTGAATTTCTTCGCGCCGTTCCTCGACGAGAGCGAACACACCATCGATCGCCTCGTAGATCATCTCGAGCACATGGTCGACGTGATCGGCGTCGAGCACGTCGGGCTGGGTCCGGATTTCGTCCAGGAGGTCATCCACGACATCACCCCGCCGGGGTGTGAGGATCCGGCCGGGGCGAGCTCGGGCGGCGGCATCGCCCGGCTCTCGTACATTCCCGGCTTGGAAGGCCCGGCGGGCCTTCCACTCGTCACCGACGCTCTGGCCGCGCGGGGCTGGAACGAGCCCGACATCCGGGCCGTGCTCGGCGAGAACGTGCATCGCCTGTTCCGTGCGGAGCTCGGTGTCCCGTCGTGACGCTCCGCGCGGCGAGCGCTGTCCGGGGGCTGGCGTCGGTGCCGAACCTGGTAGCTCGTTCGGCTACACGTCGAGCACCGCGAGCTGTTGCTCGGTCGGTTTGCGGGTGAACGCGCTGACGCCGAATATCAGCGCGAGCGACACGGCGAGCGCGGGCACCATTGGCGGCAGGTCGAACGGCTGGTCCAGGATGTACCAGATGAGCGCCGTGCCACCGCCGCCGACGACGGCTGAGGTTCCGGCCGCGGCGGTGGCGCCGCGCCAGAGGTAGCCGGCATAGAGCGGCACCAGCAACGCTGCCGCGTACATGGTGTAGGCGAAGACCACCGCGGTGACGATGTCCGGCATGGCGACGGCGAGCGTGAACGCCAGCACGGCGAAGACGACCACGGCCAGCTGGCCGACCTTGCGCAGCTCCACGTCCGACGTCTCGCGGTGCATCAGTTGCCGGTAGAAGTCCCGGGTGAGGTTGATACTGGCGCTGAGCAAGATCGAGTTGGTGGACGTGACGATAGCGGCCACGACCGTGGCGAGCAGCAGGCCGCCGATGGCGACCGGCATGAGATCGGTGACGACGGCGGCGAACACGTCATCGGGAACGACGTCGGGCCCGAGGATGGCGCGCCCACCCCAGCCCAGGAGCGCCACCAGGCCGTACCCGACGAGTGCCATCGGTACGAGGAGCACCATGGCCTTCTTCGCCACCCGTTCGTCGCGCGCGGAGAAGATGCGCGAGAAGATGATTGCCTGGGAGACGGCGGTCGTGCCGAGTGCCGCGATGGCCATGTTGAACGCGCCGAGGCCGTCGGTGTCGGTGAACGGCCGCAGGAAACCGTCGGGCAGGCCGTCGGCGGCGGAGCCGACCCCGCCGTTGGTCTGGAACAGCAGGATCACGCCGGTGAGCAGGCCGCCGAAGATCAGTATGGCCTGGATGCTGTCGGTAAACGCGACGCCCTTCATCCCGCCGAAGAGTGAGATCAGCGTGAATGAGACGACGCCGATGACCATGGCCGGAGTGCGGTCGAGGTCGGTGAACGTGACGAGGATCCCCGCGATCGCGAGGATCTGGACGGTGACGACGGCGATGTCGCCCACGATGATCATTGCCGCGCTGACGTATCGGGTTGTGTTGTCGTACCTCAACGCGAGGAGATCGGGCACCGTGTACTGGCGGAGTTTGCGGCTGCGTTCGGCCATGACGACGGTGGCCAGCACGATACCGAGCAGCGCCCCGAGTCCGGTGAACCACCAGTCGATCCCCAGGTCGTAGAAGCTGCCGGTCCAGCCGACCACGGTCGCGCCGCCGATGTAGGTGGCGAACAGCGTGCCGATGAGGACGGGCAGACCCAGATTGCGTCCGGCCAGGGCGAAGTCTTCGACGCCGGAGATGAACCGGCGAAACGAGATCCCGATCGCCAGGATGATGACCAGGTAGACGGAGATCATCGTGATGTACATGTGGCCCTCCCGGCCGCCGCCTGTTCGGTCAGGTGTTTCCAGTCCCAGCGCAATACCGTGTCTTGAACTGAGATCTGGGTCAACGTCCGCGCGGACGTTCCCCAGTATGTGATCTAGGCCACTGATAGCAGTCTGGACTATCGCACGAGTTCAAGGCCGCCGATTCGTTGTACACGACTAACCACCACCATGTGCGCCCTTCTAGCGTGGTGCCACTCGACGAAGAGGAGGGACGTGATGGGAGACCTGCACGAGATACAGGGCTGGCTCGATGGCCATCTCGGGGAACTCGCGAACCGGCACGGAGTCCCGGGAACGTCGGTGGCCGTGCTGGCAGGCGGCGACATCGCGGAGGCCGCTACGGGCGTGCTGAACGTGCGCACCGGTGTGGCCGCCACGACCGACTCGGTGTTCCAGATCGGGTCGATCACGAAGGTGTGGACAACGAGCCTGATCATGCAGCTCGTCGACGAGGGCCGGCTCGACCTCGACGCCCCCGTGCGTGCGTACGTCCCCGAGTTCACCGTGGCGGACGCGCGGGCGAGCGCGCAGATCACGGTCCGCCAGCTCACCTGTCACGTGGCCGGGTTCGAGGGCGACATCTTCACCGACACGGGACGCGGGCACGACGCCGTCGAGAAGTACCTGGGCGTCATCACCGAGGTGCCGCAGCTGTTCGCGCCCGGGGAACGGTTCTCCTACAACAACGCGGGATACGTCGTCCTCGGCCGGATCGTCGAGGTCTTGCGGGAGAAGCCGTTCGGTACGGCGTTGCGTGACCACCTGGCAACACCGCTGGGCCTGTCGCACCTGGCGACCGACGCGGACGAAGCGATCTTGCACCGCGCGGCGGTCGGTCACATCGAACCGGAGCCGGAAGCCGAGCAGGTCCCGGCGCCGGTCTGGTCCCTGCCCGCCTCCAACGCCCCGGCTGGCTCGCTGCTTGCCATGAGCGCCGCCGATCTCGTGCGCTTCGCGGCCATGCACCTCGCCGGGGGCACGTCCGCCGACGGAGCGCAGATCCTGTCTGACGGCTCGGTCTCGGCCATGCAGGAGCGCCAGGTCGAGCTCCCGAATCTGGGCATCCTGGGCAATGCGTGGGGCCTCGGCTGGGAGATCTTCGATTGGGCCGGGGGTGTCGTGATCGGTCACGACGGCGGAACCATCGGGCAATCGGCATTCCTGCGCATCGTTCCGGGCACCGGCGTGGCGGTCGCGGTCCTCACCAACGGCGGCAATCCGCTGGCGTTGTACTCCACGGTGATGGACCACATCCTGCAGGAGCTCGCCGGGGTCCGCGTGCCGTCCCTGCCCGCGCCGCCGGATCGGCCCGAGCCCGTCGCCGACCCCGCACGCTACGTCGGGCGTTATGCGGCCGACGTGGTCGAGTACACGGTGGAGGGCGACGCCGAGGGGCGGCTCTGGCAGACCATGACACCGCGTGGCGTGCTGGCCGAGGCGGGTCGGAAGGAGGTCCGGAGCGAGCTGGTCCGGCTCTCCGGTGACACCTTCGTCACCGCCGAGCCGGTCGATGGCATGCACATGCCTGCCGCATTCGTCGGCAGTGACCCCGATGGCCGGGCGAAGTTCCTGCACCAGGGGCGTGCCGTGCCGCGGGTGGAGCGCTGACATGAAGGCCGTCACGCACCGGATACGGGAGGTCTTCGAGGAGGCCGGGGCGAGCGGCGCCGTGCATGCTCGCCGCATCGGGACCGGCGCCATCGACACCCCCGCCGCCGACGACGTGGAAGCCGCCGGCACCGCTGGGCTAGCCGAGGTGAACGTCGATGCCGACGCCCGTGTGGTCCTCGCCTCCGTATTCAAGATCCCGTTTGCGGTGGCCTACGCCCGGGAGGCCGCGGCGGGCGGGTTGGACCCCGCCGAACGCACGACCGTGACGGCGCGCGATCGCACGGGCGGAGTCGGCACCGCCGGATGCGCGGACGACGTCGAGATGAGCTGGCGCGATCTGGCCATGTTCATGATGACGATGAGCGACAACGCGGCCACCGACGTCCTGTATCGCCGCCTCGGATACCGGCGGATTCAGGCGGTACTCGATGACGTGGGACTGCACAGCACGAACATCATCGGCTGCTGCGAGGACCTGTTCGCCACGATGGCGGCCGATCTCGGCGTCTCGCTCGACGAGCTCGGGCCGGCGTTCGTGGAGGCCGGTCCGGAGCGCATCTGGAAGCTGTCTGTGCTGGACCCGGCGCGGACGAGCGCGAGCACCCCGCGCGATCTGACCACGTTGCTGGCCGCGATCTGGACGGACGAGGCCGGACCGCCCGAGGCGTGCGACGAGGTGCGCTCGATCATGGCGCACCAGATCTGGCCCCACCGGCTCACGTCGGGATTTCCCGGCGACGTCCAGGTGGCAGGCAAGACGGGCACGCTGCCGGCCGTGCGCAACGAGGCCGGGGTCGTGACCTATCCCGATGACCAGAGCTACGCGGTGGCGGTCTTCACCCGCGCGGAATCGCTCGACCCGTGCCAGCCGCGGATCGACGCCGCCATCGGGCAGGCCGCCCGGCTCGCCGTCGAGCATCTGCGTGGCGAATGACCAAGGAGGGACCGTATGTGGTCCAGGACGATGATCGCCGCAACGGGAGCCGCCGTCCTCCTCGCCGGGTGCGGGGCGGGAGACGGCGACGACACCTCGGCAGAACAGGAACGAACCCCGATCGAGGACGGCACCTTTCGTGGTGCCATCACGGGTGATCCGGGCAACCTCGACCCGCACATGACGGTGCTCAGTATCACCCGCTGGGTCACCACGTTCATGTACGATTCGCTGATCTTCATCGACGAGGACGGCGAGGCCGTCCCCTACCTCGCGGAGTCGTGGGACGTCGAACTCGACCGCGTGACCTACACCCTGAAGGATGGCATCACCTGCACTGACGGCACCGAACTCACCGCTTCGGACGTCGCCGAGAACGTCGAATTCGTGGCCGACCCGGCCAACGAGTCGCCGCAGCTCGGCGTCTGGGTGCAACCGGGGGTGACGGCCACGGCGGACGACGACGCGCGCACCGTCACCATCACGTCGCCCGGGCCCGATCCGTTCTTGCTGCAGGGCAGCGGCCTGATGCAGATCGTGTGCCCGGCGGGTATGGCGGATCGCTCCATCCTGGAGGAAGGCTCATCCGGAACCGGGATGTTCGAGCTGGTGGACTTCGTGGCCGGCGACCATTACACGTTCGAACGCCGCGACGAGTACGCGTGGGGACCGGAGGGTGCGTCGGCGGCGGACCCGGGTACTCCGCAGACGGTCACCTTGGACGTGGTGGCGAACGAGTCGACGGCGGCGAACATGTTTCTCGCCGGAGATCTCGACGTCGTGGATCTCACCGGCGCCGACATCGACCGGGTGGAGCAGAGCGGCGCCGCGAGGCTGGAACTGCCCGCGCTGTTCGGTGAGCTCTTCTTCAACCAGACCGACGGCAGGCCCGGCGCCGATCCGGCCGTGCGCCAGGCGCTGGCGCACGCGACGGACTTCGAAGCCGTGGGGATGGCGCTCACCGACGGGCGCGGCCAGCCGGCCGAGGGTCTGGGCGTGCTGGATCCCCAGGTGTGTTCGGCGGACACCGTCAGCGAAACCATCCCCGAACACGACGTGGAGGCCGCCGAGGCCCTGCTGGACGACGCCGGATGGGAGGAAGGCTCCGACGGCGTGCGCTCGAAGAACGGCGAGCCCCTCGCGCTCTCGCTGACCTATCTGAGTGAGATGGGCCCGGGTGTCTCCGCCGGCAGCGAGCTGCTTGCCCAGCAGTGGGAGGCCGTGGGAGCTCGCGTCGAACTGGAACCCATCACGCAGACCCAGATCAACGAGGTCGTGTTCGGTTCTGGCGACTGGGACGCCGCGTTGATCAGGTTGACCGTCGCGTTTCCCTCACAGTTGATCCCCTTCTTCTCCGGCCCGGTTCCACCCGAGGGCACCAACTTCGCCCATCTCGACAACGAGGAATACCAGGAGCTCACCGCCCAGGCGGCGCAGCTGCCCGTGGAGGAAGGGTGCCCGTTGTGGGAGGACGCCGACCGAGCGCTGGTCAGCAATGCCGACGTCATCCCGTTCGTGGACGAGGTGCGCTCGCTCTTCCTTGACGGTGTTGAGGTGCGCCTGCTCGCGAACAACTACGTGCCGCCGAGCATCCGGCTGTACGAGTGATGGCGGGGGCGAGCTTGTACGGCCAGGCGGACGTGCCCGATGCGCCGGACGTACCCGGTGCGCCGGCCGGCGGCGGCCTGCCGTACGGGCTGGACAGGCTGAGCAATCCGTGGACGCGGTTCCTGACGCGCAGGCTCGCCCGGCTGCTGGTCTCGGTGTTCGTGGTGGTCACCGCGACCTTCTTGATGATCCACCTGATTCCCGGTGATCCGGTCCGGGCCGCCCTCGGGCTGACAGCTCCGGCGGATCTGGTCGAGTCGCGCCGGGAATCGCTGGGCCTGAACGAACCACTGATCACGCAATACGTCTCGTATCTGGGTGGCCTGTTCACCGGAGATCTGGGCACGTCGATGATCTCCGGCACCCCCGTGTCCGAGATCATCGCGGACCGGTTGCCGCAGACGGCGTTGCTCGGCTCGCTTGCCTTCCTGACCGCGGTGGCGATCGCGGTTCCGCTGGGCCTTGCGATGGCCCTGCTCACCCGGGATGGGCGGCGCCGGGGCGTCGAGCTCGGGTTCACCTCCACCGCGGCGGTCATGTCGGCGATCCCGGAGTTCTTGCTCGGGGTGGCATTGGTGGCGGTCTTCGCGGTCAGCCTCGGGTGGTTCCCGGTGGCTGGCATGTCCGGTGCGTCCTCGTTCGTGCTGCCCGTGCTGGCGCTGGCGCTCGGTCCGGCCATGGCGCTCGCGCGGATCTTGCGGGTCGAGGCACTCCGGGTCCTCGGCGAGGACTATGTGCGTACGGCACGAGCCAAGCGCCTGCCACGCCGGCTCGTCTACCGGCGGCACGTCTTTCCGAACGCCCTCACCTCGATGCTGACCATCGGAGGTCTGGTCCTGGGAGCGATGCTGATCGGCACCGTCCTGGTCGAGAACGTCTTCGCCTGGCCCGGACTCGGCATGACGATCGTCGAGTCGATCCTGCAGAAGGACTATCCCCTGGTGCAGGGCGTGGTGCTGGTCTACGGAACGTCGGTGTTGTTCCTGAACCTGGCCGTGGACGTGGTCCTCGGCATCGCCGATCCGCGATCAACCATCCGGGAGTCATGAGATGAGGACTGCTCGATGGCGCGCCGCGTTGCGAACGCCGCTGGGTGCGACGGCAGCCGCGGGGTCGCTCGCCCTCCTGGTGCTGGCCGTGGCGGGCCCGGTCCTCTGGGGTAGCGCGGCGGAAGAGACCGACGTGGCATCGATGAACCAGCCGCCGTCCGGCGATCACCTTTTCGGTACCGACGATCTCGGCCGCGACGTGCTCGCCCGGGTTCTCGTGGCCACCCGGACGTCGCTGGGCCTGGCGCTCGGGGCGACGGCGATCGGCATCGCCCTAGGCCTGATTCTCGGCACCCTGCCGGTGGTGCTCGGCCAGCGCCTGGGCCGCATGGTGGTGGCGCTCGTGAACTTCCTGGTGGCGTTTCCAGCGCTGCTGCTGGCGCTCTTCTTCGCGGTCATCTTCGGTCTCGATGCGCGTGGGGCCATGCTGGCCATCGGGATGGCGATCGCGCCGTCGTTCGCCCGGCTGGTACAGACGTTGAGCGCGTCGGTAGCGGGGCGGGACTACGTTTCCGCGGCCCGCATCGCCGGTGTCGGCAGGTTCCGCCTGATCCGGCGGCACGTGCTGCCCAACATCGCCGAACCACTGGTGGTCAACGCCACCATGGGTGCCGGCGGTGCGCTGCTCGCCTTCGCCGGGCTGTCGTTCCTCGGTTTGGGAGTGCAGCCGCCGACGTACGACTGGGGCAGGTTGCTGGGCGAAGGTCTGGGCCGCATCTACGTCAATCCGGCTGCCGCGCTGGCACCGGGTGTCGCGGTGGTCGTGGCAGGCCTGGTCTTCGCGTTGCTCGGCGAGACGTGCGCGGCCGTGCTCGGTGTCCGTACCGGCCGTGGACCCGTGGCTGGCCGCGCCCGGCATGCTGAACAGCCCGAGTCCGGAAAGGAAGCGGCCGGTACCGGTGGCGACACGGTGTTGCACGTGGACAACCTCACCGTGGCGTTTCCGGCGGAGCGGGGAACCAGCCGCGCCGTCGACGGCGTCACCCTCGGCGTGCGCGCGGGCGAAGCCGTCGGCATCGTCGGGGAGTCCGGCTCGGGAAAGAGCCTGACGGCGCTGTCCGCGGCGGGCCTGGCTCCCGCATCGGCAACGGTGTCGGCGGACCGGCTCGACGTTGCCGGAGTGCCCGTGCTCGCCTCGAGCGAGGCGCAGCTCCGGGACCGGCTGGGCACGTCCGTCGCCATGGTGTTCCAGGATCCGACGTCCTCGCTCAATCCCTCCATGCGGGTGGGCCGGCAGCTAGGTGAGATCGCGCAGACCCATGACGGCACGTCCCGAGCCGAAGGGCTACGCCGGGCGGTCGAGCGGTTGACGTGGGTGCACATCCCGGATCCGCAGATGCGGGCAGGTCAATTCCCGCACGAGTTCTCCGGCGGGATGCGCCAGCGTGCCATGATCGGCATGGGCCTGATGGGCCGGCCCCAGCTGATGATCGCCGACGAGCCGACCACGGCGCTCGACGTCACCGTACAGCGCGAGATCCTCCGGCTGCTGCGCGACGTGCAGCACGACTCGGGTGCGGCGATCCTGTTGATCTCGCATGACATCGCCGTGGTGTCGCAGATATGCGACCGCGTGCTGGTCATGTACGCCGGCCGGATCGTCGAGGAACTGCCGGTCGACCGGCTGGACGGCGGCGCCGTTCACCCGTACACGCGAGCGTTGCTGGCGTCGGTGCCCGACATGAGCACGCCACAGGACGTTCCCCTGGCCACGATCGCCGGCCGGCCTCCCGAGCCTTCGGAGCGGTCACCAGGTTGTGCCTTCGCCCCACGGTGTGCGTTCGCCGACGATCTCTGCCGCAGCACCGACCCCGTGCTGGAGGTCGTCGGGCCGCAGCAGCGTGCAGCCTGCTGGCATCCGCAGCGTGCGGAAAGTGTATCGGGTGGGACGGCGGGGGAGATGCCCGGTGGGACGGCGGGCCAGTCACCGGAACAGACGCCGGCCCGGGTGACGACGGGAGACGACCAGTGACGGGACCGTTGGTATTCGAGGACGTCCACATCCGGTTCGGCAGCGGCTCGCGCGCCACGTGGGCGGTGCGCGGCGTCGACCTCGAAGTCCCGCCGGGTTCGGTGGTCGGTCTGGTGGGTGAATCCGGCTCGGGCAAGTCGAGCCTGGCCAAGGCCGCGGTTGGCCTGGTGCCGGTGGCCTCCGGACGGATCGAGCTCGGCGGGGTGGATCAGAGCGGCCGGACCCTCCGGCGCCGGAGGGTCCAGATGGTCTTCCAGGATCCGTACTCGTCGCTCGATCCCCGGATGACGATCGGCGAGTCGATCTCCGAGGCGCTGCCACGCGGGATTCGCCGGGCGGAGCGCCGCACCGAAGTCGCCCGGGTACTCGAACTCGTCGACATCGATCCGTGGCGAGCCACATCCCTGCCCGGCGATCTCTCCGGTGGGCAGCGGCAGCGGATCGCCCTGGCCCGCGCGCTCGCCGCGCGGCCCGACGTCGTGATCGCGGACGAGATCACCTCCGCCCTCGACGTCTCCGTGCAGGGGTCGGTCCTCAACCTGGTCCGCGACATCCAGCGGGAACTCGATCTGGCGGTCCTGTTGATCTCGCACAATCTCGCGGTGGTCCGCTACGTCAGCGATGTGATCGCGGTGATGCGTTCGGGCCGGATCGTGGAGTTCGGCGGCGGGGACGAGGTACTCGAGCGGCCGGAACATCCCTACACCCAGCTGTTGCTGGAATCCGTTCCACGGATCGGGTCGGCGCTCGGCCCGTCCGACCACGCCACGAGGAGAGAGTGATGACAGTTCCGCTCGACCGGCTCCGGACTCCGTCGCAGCCCGCGCTGTCGCCCGACGGCACCAGCGTTGTCTACGTCGTGCGCATGGCTGACCTGGATGCTGACGAGGACCGGACGTCGCTTTGGCGAGTGCCGGTGCACGGTGGCGCCGCCCGGCAGCTGACCGGCGGCCCCGCCGACTCGTGCCCGGCGTGGTCTCCGGATGGTGGCGCGATCGCCTTCGTGCGGGCCGGAGGCGCGGTCGCCCAGATCCATACGCTGCCGGCTGACGGGGGTGAGTCGGTCCAGGTGACGGCCCTGCCCGGCGGCGCTGGTGCGCCGGTGTGGTCGCCCGACGGCACGCGGATCGCGTTCGCGGCTCCCGTGGACACCTGGGAAGCCGATGGGGGCGGCGGTGATCGGGCCGGGCGGGATGGGAATGATCATGCCGCGCGGCGCGCACGTGCCCCGATCGTGATCGACCGGCTCGGGTACAAGGCGGACGGCACGGGGCTGCTCCGGGGACACCGCAAGCACCTGTTCGTGGTCGATCTGCGCTCGTCGACGGTGCGCCAGCTCACCTCCGGTGACTGGCACGCGTCGGATCCGGTGTGGTCACCGGACGGGGGCACGCTCGCCTTCGGCGCGCCGGCCGGGCCGGATGCTGACCTCACCGGCGCGTCCGCGGTCTACGTCGTCGACGCCGATATCGACGAACCGGTGCCGCGTCTGGTCGGAGATCCGGATGGCCTTGCCACCCCGGTGGCCTGGTCTCCCGGTGGCGAGGATCTGCTGGTGGTGGGCAGCCGCAAGGTCGGCGTCGGTCATACCCGGCTGTTGCGAGTGCCGGTGGCGGGTGGCGTCCCGGTTGACCTCACCGAGCAGCTCGACCGCAACGTCATGCCCGGCGGTCCTGGCTATCCGGGCGGGTTGCCACGATTCCACGACGGCCACACCGTGCTCTTCTGCGCGCGGAACCGCGGGTGTACGCAGGTGTATGCGGTGGGGCTGGACGGCGGTGAACCGGAACTCGTGGTGGGCGGACCCGGCCGCGTGGTGTCCGGGCTGTCGGTGGCGTCCGGGCGTGCTGCCGTCGTCGTGTCCTCGCCCCGCTCGTACGGGGCGGTGGCCGTCGTCGACCTCGAGACCGGCGTCGAGACAGTCCTCAACGACGACACGCCCACCGACGTGGAGCCGTTCGTGGCCGAGGAACGCTCGTTCGCGATCTCCGACGGCACCGTCGTGCACGGGTGGCTGATCCGCGACAGGCGGGCACCGGCTCCGGCGCCGCTCCTGCTCGACGTCCACGGTGGCCCCCATAACGCGTGGAGTCCCGTCCTCGACGCCGAGCATGTCTATCACCAGATGCTGGCCGCCCGTGGATGGACGGTCCTGTTGGTGAACCCGCGCGGCAGCGACGGGTACGGCGAACAGTTCTACACGGCAGCGGTGGGCAGCTGGGGCCTGGCGGACGAGAAGGACCTCCTCGAACCGGTGGACGAGCTGGTCCGCGAGGGGCTGGCCGATCCGGAGCGGCTCGCTGTCAGCGGATACAGCTATGGTGGCTACATGGCGTGCTGGCTCACCGGCCGCACCGACCGCTTCGCGGCAGCGGTGGCCGGTGGCGTGGTCACCGACCTCGCCAGCATGGCAGGCACGTCGGACGAGGGGCGTTTGCTCACCGAGCTGGAGACCCGCGCTTCGGCCCACGGCCATCCCGAGCGGCTGGCCGCGCAATCACCCTTGACGTACGTGGCGGGGGTGGCAACCCCGATGCTCATCCTGCATGGCCTGGCCGATCACCGTTGCCCCGCGGGCCAGGCCGAGCAATGGTTCGCGGCGCTGCGCGCCCGGGGCGTCCCGGCCGAGCTCGTGCTGTATCCCGAAGCGGGACACCTGTTCATCCTCGACGGGCGCCCCTCCCACCGGGCGGACTACTGCCGGCGCATCGTCGACTGGCTCACCCACCACACCGCGAAGGAGCCACGGGTGACCGTTGCCGAGCTGGACCGGGGCCACTGGGAACGCCGGCTGGCGGAGCTCGCGAAACGATGCCGGGTGCCGGGAGCTGCCCTCGGGATCGAGCGTGGCGACGAGACGCTGGAGATCGGCTACGGCGTGGCCAACGTCGACACCGGCGTCGATGTCACCGCGGACACGCTCTTCCAGATCGGCTCGGTGACCAAGGTGTGGACGGCAAGCGTCGTGATGAGTCTGGTCGACGAGGGGCTGCTCGACCTCGACGAGCCCCTCGCGACATACCTTCCCGAGCTCGTGCTGTCCGATCGCGAGGTCACCGAGCAGGTGACGATGCGCCACCTGCTCACCCACACCAGCGGGATCGACGGCGACGTGTTCATCGACACCGGCCGTGGTGACGACTGCCTCGAACGATATGTGGCTCGGCTCGCGGACGTCCCGCTCAACCACCCCCTGGGTGCGACGTGGTCGTATTGCAACTCCGGCTACTCGATCGCCGGCCGGGTGATCGAGACGTTGACCGGGCAGGTGTGGGATCACGCGATGAAGGAACGGCTTTTCGAGCCACTCGGTCTGAGCCGCACCGTCACGCTACCCGAGGAGGCGTTGCTGCACCGCACGGCCACGGGTCATGTCCACGAGGACGACGAACCGTTCCGGCGGGCACCGGTCTGGGGATTGGAACGCTCCGGCGGCCCGGCCGGCATGATCACCTCGACCGTCGGCGACGTCCTGGCGTTCGCACGCATGCATCTGGCCGGGGGAACGGCGGCCGACGGTCGCCGCGTGCTTTCGGAGCGGTCCGTCGCGGCGATGCGGGCTCACGAGGCAGCCTTGCCCGACACGTACACCATCGCGCAGTCCTGGGGCCTGGGATGGTTCCGGCTGGCGTGGAACGGTGCCGAGCTGATCGGGCACGACGGGAACACCATCGGCCAGTCGGCGTTCTTGCGGATCGTGCCGGAGCAGGGTCTCGCCGTCACGTTGCTGACCAACGGCGGATTCTCCCGTGACCTGTACGAGTCGCTGGTCCGGGAGGTGTTCCGCGAGCTCGCTGGCATCGAGATGGCCGCCCCGTTGCAGCCACCGGACGAGTCGGCCACCGCCGATGTCACGCCGTACGCGGGTACGTACGAGCGGGCGGGCGCGCGCATCGAGGTGTGGCAGGCCGACACCGGCCCGCGGCTCCGGCTGACGATTACCCTCGAGATCGCGGGCATCGACCATCCACCCCGGGAGTTCGACCTGATTCCGGTGCGGGACCGGATCTTCGCCGTACGCGCGCCCGGCGCCCGCACGTGGACGCCGGTGACCTTCTACACGCTCGACGACGGCACGCCGTACCTGCACATGGGTGTACGCGCCACCAGAAAGGTCGGCTGACCGTGACGATGATTGACGATGTACGCACCCTCGTGACATGCGAGTCCCCGTCGTCGGATCTCGCCGCGCTGGCCCGCAGCGCCGACGTCGTGGGCGAACTGGGTGCCCGGCTCACCGGCTCCGAGCCGGAGCGGCTGCTAGACGATGGGCGGCCTCACCTGCGATGGCGCTTCGGTGACGGTGACCGGGTGCTGCTGCTGGGTCACCACGACACGGTATGGCCCGTGGGGTCGCTGGAGGCACATCCGTGCCGGGTCGTCGACGGCGCGATGTACGGCCCGGGGTGCTTCGACATGAAAGCCGGCCTGGTGCAGATGTTCCACGCTCTTGCCATGCTCCCGGATCCCGACGGGATCAGTGTCCTCGTCACGGGGGACGAGGAGCTGGGCGCGCCGACGTCGCGGGAGCTCATCGAGGAGGAGGCACGACGTGCACGCGCCGTGCTCGTCTTCGAGGGAAGCGCGGATGGTGGCGCCCTGAAGACGGCCCGCAAGGGCATCGCTCACTACGAACTGCGCATCCACGGGCGAGCGGCGCACGCCGGTCTGGAACCCTGGGCCGGTGTGAACGCCGCGGTGGAGCTGGCTCACCACGTCCTGGCCCTTGCCGAGCTCGACGCCGGACCAGACGGGGCGACCGTCACGCCCACCGTTCTCAGCGCGGGCACCACGCAGAACACGGTTCCGGACGAGGCCTCCGTGCGTGTCGACGTGCGCGTACCGGACGCGGACGAGGCGCGCCGGGTCGACGACGCCATCCGGGCGGTGACGCCCCGCGTGCCCGGCGCGCGGGTGGACGTCGTCACCGGCCCCAGCCATCCGCCGATGGAACCCAGCTCGTCGGCGGAGCTCTACGGCCTGGCCGAGGAGGTGGCCGCGAGTCTGGGTATCGACCCGCTGGGAAGCGCACGTGTGGGCGGAGCGTCGGACGGAAACGTCGCGGCGGGGGTGGGCACGCCGACGCTGGACGGGCTCGGTGCCGTCGGTGGTGGTGCCCATGCCGCCGGAGAGCACGTTCTCGTCGACCACATGCCGGTGCGTGCGGAGCTGGCGGCGGGTGTGATCCGGCATCTGCAGGAGCGGCCGGTGAGCACCGATTCCGGCGTCGACGAGCCGAAGAATCGAGGTGAGCGAGCATGACGGGCGCAGGCAGCATCCCCACGGTCGAGTCCGGGCATCGCCAGAGAGACGAGATCGCGTCGGCAGCCGCGAGCGCGGCTCGCGACGCGGCCGAGCGAGCCGGGGTAAGCGTTCGTGCGCTGCACGATCTTGCGGATCTGCACGCCGTCCTGGATCTCCTCCACCACATCTGGCGGCCGGACGGGAGCAATCCGCTGGTCACCATCGAGCAGCTGCGCGCGATGACGCATGCGGGCAACTACGTCGCCGGCGCGTTCGACGTCACCGTTCCGGCTGGCGCCGACCCGGCTGGCGCCGACCCGGCTGGCGCCGCCTCGGCCGGCGCTGACCCGGCCGGAGAGGAAGCCGGGGACGCGAGCTCGGCCGGGACGTCTGGGCTGCTGGGAGCATGTGTGGGGTTCTTCGCGGCACCCCCGGGTACGGCGCTGCATTCGCATATCGCCGGCGTGAGCGCGCCCGCGCGTGGCAGGAACGTCGGGTTCGCGCTCAAGCTGCACCAGCGAGCGTGGGCGCTGGAGCGCGGGCTCAGCGAGATCACCTGGACGTTCGATCCGCTGGTCCGCCGCAACTCGTACTTCAACCTGGTCAAGCTCGGCGCGCGGCCGCGCGAGTACCTCGTCGACTTCTACGGCGAGATCGACGACATCATCAATGCCGGGCAAGGTACCGATCGGTTACTCCTCGGCTGGGACCTCGCCGCGCCCGGCGTTGCCGACGCGTGCCGGGGGCGGCATGTCGAGCACGATGTGCACGAGCTGCAGTCGAGCGGGGCAGCCGTCGCCCTGGCGGAGTCCGACGCGGGCGGGCCGGACGCGTTTCCCCGATCCCGGTGGCGCGCCGCGTCCACGGTGCTCGTCCAGGTACCTCACGACATCGAGGCGCTGCGGCGCGCGGATTCCCGGCTCGCCCGGCAATGGCGGCTGGCCGTTCGGGACGTTCTCGGCGAGCTGCTCGCGGACGGTGCCCGAGTGGTCGGGTTCGCCCGGCCGGGCTGGTACGTCGTCGAGAGGACATCGTGATGAAGCTGACCGGGTTCGAACTGCGACGCGTGTCGATGCCGCTGGTGGCGCCGTTCCGGACGTCGTTCGGTGTGGAGACGGAGCGGGACATCCTCGTGGCGCGGGCGGTGACGCCCGAGGCGGAGGGCTGGGGCGAGTGCGTGGCGATGCGCGAGCCGCTCTACTCCCCGGAGTACGTCGACGGCGCGGTGGATGTGATCCGCCGGTTTCTCGCTCCCCCGCTGCTGGACGCAGCCGACCTTCACCCGCAGGCGGTGGCCGGCCGGCTGGAGCCGGTGAAGGGACACCAGATGGCCAAGGCGGCGCTGGAAATGGCGGTCCTCGATGCCTGGCTGCGCGCCCGCGGCGAATCGTTCGGTACCCATCTCGGCGCGGTGCACGATCGGGTTCCCGCCGGGGTGTCCGTCGGCATCATGGACACCGTGGAACAGCTGCTCGACGTCGTCGAGGGTTACCTCGACGAGGGGTATCTGCGCATCAAGTTGAAGATCCGGCCCGGGTGGGACGTGGCGCCGGTACGCGCCGTGCGCGAGCGCTTCGGTGACGTGCTGTTGCAGGTCGACGCGAACGCCGCATACACCTTGGCCGACGCCCGAACGCTGGCGCGGCTCGACGGCTTCGACCTGCTCCTGATCGAGCAGCCGCTGGGCGAGGACGACCTGCGCCAGCACGCGGAACTGGCGAGCCTGCTGCGGACCCCGGTGTGCCTGGACGAGTCGATCATCTCTGCCAAGGCGGCCGCGGACGCCATCGCTCTCGGCGCCGCCAGAGTGATCAACATCAAGCCGGGCCGGGTCGGTGGCTACCTGGAGGCACGCCGTATCCACGACCTGTGCCGGGCGCACGGCGTCTCGGTGTGGTGCGGCGGGATGCTGGAAACCGGGCTCGGCCGGGCAGCCAACGTCGCCCTCGCGGCGCTTCCCGGGTTCGTGCTGCCAGGCGACACGTCGGCGTCCGGCCGCTACTACGACGAGGACATCACGCCGCCGTTCGTCCTGGAGAACGGGTACGTGCGGGTTCCCGACGGGCCGGGTCTCGGCGTGGAACCGATCCCCGACGTGTTGCGCGAGCGCACCACGGCCACGGAGTGGCTGGGTTCGTAGCTGGATCGTCCGATCGGGCGACGGCCGGCCACCGCCCTCGTAGGATCGTCCGCACCGGTGGAGGCAGCCGTGCCCGAGAGCCCCGTTCCCGCACAGGCAAGTAGTCAAACAGCCAAGCAGTCAAAGCAGTCAAAAGCAGTCGAGGAGTGCAGCCCATGGCTCAGCGCCCGCGCGCGACCCTGGGCCGCGTCATCGACGACCTCGGATCCACGCTGATCGAGGTGATTGCCGGGGACGTGGACGCCGGCACCGAGGTCGGCGGTGTCGCCATCCACGATCCGATCGACCCGCCCGTCATGCCCGAGGGCACCCTGCTGCTGGGGGTGGGACTCGCCGGTGCCGAGGAGATCGCGGGCGTGCTTCGCGAGGCCGGAGCCGCCGGTGCGGCCGGGCTGATCGTTCGGGTGCCGATCGAAATGTCGCGCCAGGTTCGCGAAGCCGTCGAAGAAACCGGAGTCGCCTTGTTCGGCCTGACGCGTGGCGCGTCGTGGGCGCAGGTCGCGGCGATGCTGAGATCGCTTCTGGCGGTCGACGATCTTGGTGTGGACGATGGCGAGACGCTAGCCGGTGCTGCCGCCGGCGACCTGTTTGCCATGGCCAACGCGGTGTCGGCGCTGCTGGACGCGCCGGTGACCATCGAAGATCTCAACTCCCGCGTGCTCGCGTTCTCCGCGAACCAGGACGTCGCGGATGCTCCCCGCAAGGAGACGGTGCTGGGGCGGCAGGTGCCCGAGCGCTTCACCCGCGAGCTCGAACGCCGCGGCGTCTTCCGCGAGATGTACGGTTCGGACCGGCCGGTGTACGTCGCGAACCTGCCCGGCGTCGACCTTCCCCGGGTCGCGGTTCGGGTCAGCGCAGGTGACGAGATCCTTGGTTCCATCTGGGCGGCAGTGAGCAAGCCGCTGCCGGCCGAGCGGGAACAGGCGCTGCTCGACTCCGCCACCTTGGTGGCACTGCACATGCTCCGGCAGCGCGCGGGCGCCGACGTCGAACGGCGGCTCCAGGCGGAGCTCGTCGCCACGCTGGTGGAAGGCGGGCCGACGGCTCCGGAAGCGGCCGAACGGCTCGGCGTCGCCACCGGGCCGAGCTGCGTGATGGCGCTGGCCTTGCGCGAGGGGAGCGACGCCTCGGCCGTGGAAGCCGAGCTGCAACGGGTCAGCGGCGCCTTCGCCCTGCACCTCGGGGCGACACATCATCGCTCCGCGGTGGCGCTGGTGGGCGGCGTGGTCTACGGCGTGGTGCCGCTCGCGCGTCGTGATCCGGAGGCCGATCGCCGTGCCGTCGCCATCGCCCGGGAATTCCTCGACCGGATCGGAGACCACAGCGGCGTGGTGATCGGCATCGGCCGGTCCGCCGCGGACGCGACGGAGCTGCCGCGGTCGCGTGCCGACGCGGACCGTGCCCTGCGGGTGCTGCGAAACGGGCCCGGACCGTCGCGGGTGGCGCGGGCGGAGGATGTGTGGGCGGCGTCCTTGCTTCTCGAACTGGGCGACCTCATGGCGGCCGACCGGCAGGAACTTGCTGGCGCGGTGGCCCGCCTCGCCGCGTACGACGCCCGGCACCGTGGCGAGATGGTCGAGACGCTGCGGGCGTGGCTGGATGCGTTCGGGGATGTCGCCGCTGCCGCGGCGCAGCTGCATGTACACCCGAACACGTTCCGGTACCGGCTGCGGAGGATCCGCCAGATCGCAGAGATCGATCTCGATGATCCGGAGGCCCGGTTCGCCGCCATGCTCGAACTCCGCCTGAACAGCAATACGCGGCTGCGCTGAGACGACACCGGCGAAGCGATGGCGGTGCGCCGGAGCGGGTCATGAGCTCGTAACCTGGAAGGTGCCGTCCGAATGGGGGTAATACATGCGTTTTCTACACGATCGCGTGCCGGACGAGGATCTCACCTACAGCGATGTCTACATGGTGCCTCGCCGCTCGGCCGTGGCATCCCGGCTCGACGTGGATCTGAGCACGTCGGACGGCAGTGGCACGACGATCCCGGTCATCGCGTCGAATATGACCGCCGTATCCGGGCGGCGGATGGCGGAGACCATCGCGCGATGCGGTGGTATTGCCGTGATTCCGCAGGACATCCCGGTCGATGTGGTCACCGACGTGATCGGCTGGATCAAGCGGCGGCACACCATGTACGACACGCCGCTGCGGATGGAGCCCACGGGCACCGTCGGCGAGGCGCTGGACCTGCTGCCCAAGCGGGCGCACGGTGCCGTCGTCGTGGTTGACGACGGCCGGGCCGTGGGTATCGCCACCGAGGCGGACTGCGATGGCGTCGACCGGTTCACCCAGGTGCGCAGCGTGATGTCGACGGATCTGTTCACGTTGCCCGACGGCATCGGTGCCGAGGATGCGTTCAACCGCCTGCACGGCGGCGGCCACCGGCTGGCGCCAGTGGTGGACCGCGACGGTCAGATCGTCGGCGTGCTGACCAGGCAGCGAGCCCTGCGCGCCAGCCTGTACGCGCCGACGCTCGATTCCGCCGGCCGGCTGCGGATCGGCGCGGCGATCGGGATCAGCGGCGACGTCGTCTCGAAGGCGGAGGCCCTGCTCGACGCGGGCGTGGACCTGCTGGTGCTCGACACGGCGCACGGTCATCAAGAGCGGATGCTGGACGCCCTGCGGGCGGTGCGCAAGCTCGACGTCTCCGTGCCGGTGGCAGCGGGCAACGTCACGACGGCCGACGGCGTGAGCGACCTCGTCGAAGCCGGCGCCGATATCGTGAAGGTCGGTGTGGGCCCCGGCGCCATGTGCACCACCCGGATGATGACCGGCGTCGGGAGACCGCAGTTCTCGTCGGTGCTCGAGTGTGCCGCGCGGGCACGGGAGCTGGGCTGCCACATCTGGGCCGACGGTGGTGTCCGGCACCCGCGTGATGTCGCGCTGGCGCTGGCAGCTGGCGCGTCGAACGTCATGATCGGGTCCTGGTTCGCGGGAACCTACGAGTCGCCGGGTGATGCGCGGCGCGACAGCGACGGCCGCCTGTACAAGGAGAGTTTCGGCATGGCCTCGGCTCGGGCGGTGCAAGCGCGCACTGCTGACGACACGCCGTTCGAACGGGCGCGGAAGGGCCTGTTCGGGGAGGGGATCTCGCGAGCGCGCATGTATCTCGATCCCGAACGCCCCAGCGTCGAGGACGTGCTCGACGAGATCGTCGCGGGCGTCCGGAGCGCGTGCACGTACGCCGGAGCGAGCACCCTCCAGGAGTTCCACGAGCACGCCGTGGTGGGCGTGCAGACGGCTGCCGGCTTCACTGAAGGTATGCCCGTCCCCACGAGCTGGTGACGTCCGCTCCTGACGTTCATCCCCGCCGAGGGTGACTCGTTGTCGCGTTGTGGCGGCCCGGGACGTGGCGCCGGACGCGGCTCGAGATGTGGCTCGGATCACGGTGCCGTCACGATGACGCGGAATTTCCCGCGCCTTCGTGGGGTTTGATGATACCCATAGGGGGTATCTTTTCCTCGGAGGTGCACGATGCCAGAGCGCGAATCGGCCCATGACGGCATGCATGCCGGACGCGAGGGCCAGATGGAGCACGAGCACATCGGTGACGGCGGCCGTCACGATCCCGCCGACCACGAAGATCACGGAAACCACGACGGCCACGAAGATCACGAGGGTCACGACGGCCACGAGGGTCATTCGCTGGCGATGTTCCGCGACCGTTTCTGGGTGTCGTTGGTGCTCTCCCTCCCGGTCGTGGTCACCAGTCACATGATCATGGAGTGGTTCGGCTACGAGCTGCGCTTCACGGGGATCGAATGGATCGCGCCGGTGCTCGGAACGGTGATCTTCCTCTACGGTGGCAAGCCGTTCCTCGCCGGTGCCGCGGCAGAGATCCGGAGCCGCCAGCCGGGAATGATGCTCCTGATCGGCATGGCCATCACGGTGGCGTTCGTCGCCAGCTGGGCGGCGAGTCTGGACTGGTTCGCCATCGAAGTCTGGTGGGAGCTGTCGCTGCTGATCGTGATCATGTTGCTGGGCCACTGGCTGGAAATGCGGGCGATCGGCCAGGCCCAGGGCGCGCTCGCGGCGCTGGCCGAGCTGCTGCCCGACGAGGCTGAGCGGGTGACGAGCACGGGCGATGTCGAGACGGTGCGGATAGCGGATCTGGCCGTCGGAGACGTCGTTCTCGTGCGTCCGGGCGCCCGGGTGCCGGCCGACGGTACCGTCGTCGACGGCTCGGCCGAGCTCGACGAGTCGATGATCACGGGCGAATCCAACCCGGTGCCCAGGGGCGAAGGAGACCGCGTTGTCGCCGCCAGCGTCGCGGCCGACGGCTCGATCCGCGTGCGGGTCGACGCGCTGGGCGAGGACACGACGCTGGCCGGAATCCGGCGCCTGGTGGCGGAGGCGCAAGAATCCAAATCGCGCACGCAAGTGCTGGCGGATCGGGCCGCGGCCTTGCTGTTCTATGTCGCCGTCGGAGCTGCGGCGCTCACGATGCTGGTCTGGGCGTTGCTGGGAGCGCCGGACACCGCGATCACGCAATCGGTCACCGTTTTGATCATCGCGTGCCCGCACGCACTCGGGCTGGCGATTCCGCTTGTGATGTCGATCTCCACGTCGAAGTCCGCGCGAAATGGAATCCTGGTGAAGGACCGGCTGGCGCTAGAACGGATGCGCAAGGTCGACGCCGTGCTCTTCGACAAGACGGGCACGCTGACCAAGGGGGAACACGCGGTCACGGGCGTGGCAGCGGAAGATGGGATCGAGGACGATGAACTCCTGGCGCTCGCGGCCGCGGTCGAGACAGACAGCGAGCATCCACTGGCGCGGGCGATCGTGGCCGCCGCTCGCGATCGCGGCCTGCGCTTGCCGCCGGCGCGTGATTTCCGCCCGATGACCGGGCGGGGCGTGCAGGCCTACGTCGACGACACGGCGGTGGCGGTCGGAGGGCCGGCCCTGCTGCGCGAGCTCGGCCCGGACGCGCCGGATGGGCTGAGCGGGCGGATCGAGCAGTGGCAGCAGCGTGGCGCGGCCGTGCTGTACGTGATCCGCGGCGGCGGTGTCGTCGGCGCGCTCGCCTTGGAAGACCAGGTGCGTCCCGAGTCGAGGGCGGCCGTCGAGGCCCTGCACCAGCTCGATGTGCGGGTCGCGATGATCACCGGTGATGCCCAGCAGGTGGCCGATGCCGTCGCCCGCGATCTCGGGATCGACGAGGTCTTCGCCGAGGTGTTGCCCGAGGAGAAGGACTCCGCCGTCACCCACCTGCAAGATCGCGGGTTCACCGTCGCGATGGTCGGCGATGGCGTGAATGACGCTCCGGCGCTGGCCCGTGCCGATGTCGGCATCGCGATCGGTGCCGGTACGGACGTCGCGATGGAATCCGCGGGAATCGTGCTGGCGTCCGACGATCCGCGCGGTGTCGTGTCCGTACGACGCCTGTCGGCGTCGAGTTACCGCAAGATGCTGCAGAACCTGTGGTGGGCCGCGGGCTACAACCTGGCGGCGTTGCCGCTGGCGGCGGGTGTTCTGGCGGGCGTCGGGTTCGTCCTCCCGATGGCGGTCGGTGCGGTGCTGATGAGCCTGTCGACCATCATCGTCGCCGCCAACGCTCAGCTCCTCCGCCGGGTCGACCTGAACCCGGCGGCCATAGCGACGGGGTGATGCCCGGCCCCGGCGCCGGTTTGGTCCGGGTGCCGGTTTGGCACAGTTGACCTCAACCAATGTTTAGGTGTCAGCCTGTGTCTGGTCAACGAAACGGTGCACAACGGTCAGACAAGGAGAACGACACACGATGCGAACGGTTCATGTCAGCCAATTCGGCGGACCCGAGGTACTGGTACCGGCGGAGGCGCCAGACCCGGTGGCCGGATCGGGCGAGGTGGTGATCGATGTCTCGGTTGCCGACATCCTGTTCCTCGACACGCAGCTCCGGAGTGGATGGGGCCAGGAATTTTTCGGCCAGGTACCGCCCTACGTCCCCGGAGGAGGCGTCGCCGGCGAGGTGGCGTCGGTGGGTGCCGGCGTGGATCCGGAGTGGGTGGGACGCCGGGTGGTCGCCTCAGTCGACGGCGGAGGGTACGCGGACAGCGTCGTCGCCGCTGCTGACCGGCTCGTCCCGGTGCCAGACGGCCTGAGCGACCGCGACGCCGCGGCCTTGCTGCAGATCGGTCCCGCCGCGCTCCGCCTGGTCGACGACTCCCGCGTCGGACCGGGCCAGTGGGTGCTGGTATCAGCGGTCGGTGGCGGGCTGGGAAGCCTGTTGCTCCAGCTCGCTCGTGCCGCGGGAGCCCGGGTCGTCGGCGCCGGGAGAGGCGAGTCCAAGCTGGCCCTGGCCCGACAGCTCGGTGCCGAAGCCGTCGTCGACTATTCGGAACCGGGCTGGGAGCACCAGCTGCGGCAGGTGACCGGCGGCCGGGGCGTGGACGTCGTCTTCGACGGCGTGGGAGGCACGATCGGCCAGGCCGCCTTCGGCGTGGTGGCGCCAGGCGGCCGGTTCTATGCATACGGCGTGCCCAGTGGCGGGTTCGCCGAGATCGACCCGGAGGAGGCGGAACGCCGCGACGTGACCGTGCGGGGAATTGAACTGGTGCAGTTCACCATCGACGAGACCCGCCGCCTGGTGGAGGCAGCACTGGCCGAGGCGCACGCGGGGCGGATCGCTCCGGTCATCGGGCAGACCTTTCCGCTGGATCAGGTCGCGGAGGCGCATGCCGCCATCGAATCCCGGACGGCTATCGGCAAGACGCTGTTGCTGGTGTGACGACGAGTTGAGGAGGATCTGAGATGCCGAAAGCCATCCGATATGCCCGGTACGGCGATCCGGAAGTGATGACCCTCGACGATGTCGAGATGCCCGTGCCAGCCGCCGGCGAGGTGCGGATCGCGATACGAGCCAGCGGTGTCAACGCCATCGATTGGAAGATTCGCCGGGGCTTGCTGGCCAACGGCGAGGCCATGGATGAACCGGCAGGTGTCGGCATGGAGGTCGCGGGGGTCGTCGATGCCGTGGGGCCCGGGGTGCATCACCTGAACAGGGGGCAGGCGGTATTCGGCCAGGTACCGTCCGGAGCGGCGGCCACTCACGTGCTCGCGGCAGCCGAGCGGCTGATCCCGAAACCGGAGTGGCTGTCGTTCGAACAGGCGGCCGCACTGCCCGTGGCCGTGGAGACCGCCGATCGCACGTTGCGGCAGCTCGATATCCGGAGCGGGCAGACGCTGCTGATCCACGCTGTCGCCGGTGGCGTCGGGCTGTCCGCCGCGCAGCTGGCCCGTGCGCGTGGCGCGGACGTCGTGGGAACGGCCTCAGAGCCGCACCACCCGTTCTTGCGTGAGCTGGGCGTCCGCCCGGCCACATATGGAGACGGCTGGGCCGAACGGGTCACCGCGCTCGCTCCGCACGGCGTCGATGCCGTGCTGGATGCCTCCGGACGCGGCGTGCTGCCCCAGTCGGTCGAGTTGACCGGCGATCCGGGCATGGTGATCACCATCGCCGACACGGCGGCCGAGGAGCAGGGCGTACGGTTCTCCACGAGCGCCGATGGCAAGCCGCTGCCCGATGTGTTCGCGAACGTCCTTCCGCTCGTCGAGCGCGGCGAGTTGTCCATGCCCATTGCCGCGACCTTTCCACTGGAGCGCGCGGCCGATGCGCATCGGCTCAGCGAACGCGGCCACCTTCTGGGCAAGATTGTGATCGTCGTGCCCCAGCCACACAGCTGATCCAGAATGATCATGTTTGGTACGTTTTCTCCGGCCGTAACACGTCTGTAGCCGTGGTATGGCCCGAGGAAACGTACCAAACATGATCATTCGGAAAGGGTGGTGGAGCGGGGGCGATCAGGTGTGCAGGCTCAGATGTGCTGGCGGTAGAATTTCGCGCCGTGACGGATCCCACCCACGCTACCGACGCGACCGAGACAACGCTGCCGACCGTGTTCGACCCATCGGCGGTAGAGGCGCCCGTATACGAGCGGTGGGTGGAGCGCGGATACTTCGAGGCGGACGACACGAGCGAGAGGCCGCCCTTCTGCATCGTCATCCCGCCTCCCAACGTCACCGGCAACCTGCACGTGGGCCATTCCTTCGAGCACACGCTGATCGATGCGCTGGTCCGGCGCCGGCGGATGCAGGGGTACGAGGCGCTCTGGATGCCCGGCATGGATCACGCGGGTATCGCCACGCAGAACGTCGTCGAGCGTGAGCTGGCCAAGGACGGCATCTCCCGCCATGACCTGGGCCGCGAGGGATTCATCGAGAAGGTCTGGGAATGGAAGGAGCAGTCGGGCGGGCTGATCCTCGATCAGATGCGCCGCCTCGGCGACGGCGTCGCCTGGAGCCGCGAGCGGTTCACCATGGACGACGGGCTCTCGCGCGCGGTGCAGACGATCTTCAAGAGGCTGTATGACGACGAGTTGATCTACCAGGCCGAGCGGATCATCAACTGGTGCGTGCGCTGCCAGACCGCTCTGTCGGACATCGAGGTCGAGCACACCGACGACGACGGTGAGCTGATCACCATCCGCTACGGGGACGAGGTGGTCGTCGCCACCACCCGTGCGGAGACGATGCTCGGGGACACGGCGGTGGCGGTCCATCCCGACGACGAGCGCTACCGCCATCTGATCGGCACCGAGGTAGAGTTGCCGCTGACCGGGCGGATGATTCCGATCATCGCCGACTCGCACGTCGATCCCGAGTTCGGTACCGGCATGGTCAAGGTTACGCCGGCGCACGATCCCAACGACTTCGAGATCGGCCGCCGGCACGACCTGCCCCACCTGGCCATTCTCGACGAGCAGGGCGTCGTGACCGCGCCCGGCCCGTTCGAAGGGCTCGACCGGTTCGAAGCCCGGCCCGCGATCGTCGCCGCCCTGCGCGAGCAAGGACGCGTCGTCGCGGAGAAACGGCCCTACACGCACGCGGTGGGTCATTGTTCCCGCTGCAGCACCGTGGTGGAGCCGCGCCTGTCGCTGCAGTGGTGGGTCAAGGTGGGCCCGCTCGCGAAGGCCGCCGGTGAGGCGGTGCGCGATGGCCGCGTCACGATTCATCCGGCGAGCATGGAGTCGCGCTGGTTCGACTGGGTCGACGACATGCACGACTGGTGCATCTCCCGGCAGCTGTGGTGGGGGCATCGCATCCCGGTCTGGTACGGCCCCGGCGGCGAGGTGATCTGCGTCGGGCCCGACGACGAGCCGCCGAGCGGGCCGGGTTGGCATCAGGACGAGGACGTGCTGGACACGTGGTTCTCGTCGGCGCTGTGGCCGTTCTCGACCCTGGGCTGGCCGGACGACACCCCGGCGATGCGCAAGTTTTACCCAAACCAGGTCCTAGTCACCGGCTACGACATCCTGTTCTTCTGGGTGGCCCGGATGATGATGTTCGGCCTGTACGCCAATGCCCACCGCGGCCCCGAGGAGTCGGTGCCGTTCTACACCATCGCGTTGCACGGCATGGTGCGCGACAAGCACGGCAAGAAGATGTCCAAGTCGTTCGGCAACGCCGTCGATCCGCTGGAGTGGATGGAGAATTACGGCTCGGACGCCCTGCGTTTCACCCTGGCCCGGGGTGCCAATCCCGGTGTCGATGTGCCGATCGGTGAGGACTGGGTCCAGGCGTCGCGCAACTTCTGCAACAAGCTGTGGAATGCGACGCGGTTCGCGGTGATGAGTGGCGCCAGGGTCGGCCAGCTACCACCCGCCGACGAGCTGTCGGTGCCGGATCGCTGGATCCTCTCCCGGTTGCACGCGACCCTGGCCGAGGTCGACACGTACTACGAGGATTTCCAGTTCGCGAAGCTGTGCGACGCGCTCTACCATTTCGCCTGGGACGAGTTCTGCGACTGGTACGTGGAGCTCGCCAAGACTCCCCTGGCTGCTGGCGGCGCGGACGCGGAGCGGACCCGGCTGGTGCTGGGCCACGTCCTCGATGCGCTCCTGCGTGCGCTGCATCCGGTCACGCCGTTCGTTACCGAGGTGTTGTGGACGACGCTGACCAATGAGGAATCCGTTGTCATCGCGCCGTGGCCGGTTGCGGACGGGCGATGGTCCGATCCCGGCGCTGAAGCGGGGATCACCGATGTGCGCCGGCTGGTGACCGAGCTGCGCCGGTTCCGCAGCGATCAGGGTCTCAAGCCCGGGCAGCGGGTGGCGGCCCGCACCACCGGCTTGGCCGGTGTCCTCGCCGCGCACGAGGTCGAGATCCGATCACTCACCAAGCTGGACGAGCCGGACGACGGGTTCACTCCCACGGCATCGATCACGGTCGGTGAGGTCACCGTCGAGATGGATCTGTCCGGCGCGGTCGACGTCGAGGCGGAGCGGCGCCGGTTGACGAAGGATCTCGCTACGGAGCGCAAGGCGCTGGAACAGGCCGAACGCAAGCTCGCCAACGAGCAGTTCCTGGCCAAGGCGCCTGACGCCGAGGTGGAGAAGGTCCGCGCTCGCCGGGCCAGCGCGGAGGCGGAGATCGGCCGGATCGAGACCCAGCTGGAACGGCTTGGCGCGCAGTGAGTACGCCCGATTTCGAGGTCGTGCAGGACCTGCTGCGTCAACGCTGGCCGGAGTCGAAGCTCGATCCCACGCTCGAACGCATCCGAGATCTCGTCGACGTGCTGGGCAGCCCGCAGCGGGTGTTTTCCACCATTCACCTGGCGGGCACCAACGGCAAGACGTCGACGGCGCGGATGATCGACGAGCTGTTGCGGGAGCTGAACCTGCGTACGGGCCGCTTCACCAGTCCGCACTTGCAGTCGGTGACCGAGCGGATCGTGATTGACGGCGAACCGGTGAGCGAGGAGCGTTTCGCGGAGATCTACGCCGAGGTCGAACCGTTTCTCGATCTCGTCGACGCCAAGCGCGACATTCCGTTGTCGTTCTTCGAGGTCCTCGTCGCGATGGCGTATGCGGCCTTCGCCGACACTCCGGTCGAGGTCGCGGTCGTCGAGACGGGTATGGGTGGCGCGTGGGATGCGACCAACGTGGTCGACGGCGTCGTCAGCGTGCTGACGCCGATCGGGATGGACCACGTGGATTACCTGGGTGACACTCCGGAGGAGATCGCCGGGGAAAAGGCGGGCATCATCAAGCCGGGATCGTTCGCGGTTCTGGGAGCGCAGTCGCAACCGGTGGCGGAGGTGTTGCTGGAGCGTGTCGCCGAGGTGGGCGCCACGGTCGCCCGGGCCGGCCTGGAGTTCGGCGTGCGCAGCCGCGAGGTGGCCGTCGGCGGTCAGATGTTGCAGCTGCAAGGGCTGACGGGGCAGTACGACGACGTGTTCATCCCCCTGCACGGCGCTTACCAGGCCGACAATGCGGCACTGGCGCTCGCGGCGGTCGAGGCACTCGTCGGCGGTGGCCGGGAGGGCCTCGATTCTGACGGGGTGCAGGCGGCGTTCAGCCGGGTGAGCTCGCCAGGGCGGATGGAGCCGCTCCGGCGCGGTCCGATCGTGCTGGCCGACGCCGCGCACAACGCCGCCGGTGCGCAAGCCCTGGCTGCTGCGTTGACCGAGGAATTCTCCGCGACGGCTATGGTCGCCGTGGTCGCCATCCTCGAAGGCAAGGATGTCGAGGGAATCCTTGCCGCACTCGAACCGGTGGTCCGGGAGGTCGTCGTCACCGTGAACTCGTCGCCCCGCTGCTTGCCGGCCGACCGCGTCGTACCGGTGGCGATCAACGTCTTCGGCGAGCAGCGGGTCCACCAGGTGACACCGCTGCCGGAGGCGATCGCTGCCGGTCTGACCCTGGCCGAACGTGCGGAGATGTTCGGCGGGCACGGCGTGATCGTCACGGGCTCGGTGGTGACGGCGGGCGACGCGCGGATGGTCACCGGAAGCGAGCAGGCGACGTGAACCGTATTGCGGCCACCATCCTGGGAGCCGAGGCGTTCGTCGTCGTGCTGGCGGTGCCGGTTGCCCTGAACGTGGCCGATGTCGCCACGGCACCCGGGTGGATCGGGGCGACGGTGATCGCGTTGCTCTGCCTGCTCGGCATCGGGATGGTGCGCCGGGGTGGGCGTGCGGGCTACGTACTCGGCTCGGTGGTCCAGGTCGGCATGCTCGCTCTCGGATTCATCCTGCCGATGATGTTCGTGCTCGGCGCCATCTTCGCCGCGCTGTGGCTGTTGCTGTTGCGCCTCGGCCCCGATGTCGAAGCGGCCAAACGCAACCGCGAGAATACCGGCGTACGGGAAGACAGGGATGACTGACAGTGTGGACCGAAGTCGCCCTCCTTGACTTCCCGGGCGATAGATCCCGGTTGCTCGTGCAATGTCCACGGGCTACCGCTATCCTCGCTTCTGGCGTGCGTCGAACGAACTCATCGGGACGGTAGAGACATATTCCATGGCAATATCGACGAGTCAGACCAGCGATTCGCAGACCGATCGTCAGCGAACGCGCGAAGAGCGTGGTGTCCGGAGTACGAAGGGTCTGAGCGGGGGCGGCGGTGACCGCATCCCCACGCCACCGCGCCAGCGCAGGCCCGCCTTGGCGGCCTTGGCCGTGCTGCTGATCGTGGGCGGCGCGACTGTCGCGGCGATCCTGGCGATGCGCGCCGACGAGCGCGTTCCGGTGCTGATGGTGCAGAGTCCGGTCGAGGCGGGAGAACAGATCACCGAGGAGCATCTGGGCACCACCCAGGTCGCCTCCGAGGGCACGCTGTTGATTCCCGCCAGCCAGATGGACCGCGTCGTCGGTCAGTACAGTACCGTCCGGATCAGCGAGGGCCAGCTGCTCGACACGTCGATGCTCGGTGGCTCTGGCATGCTGGTCGACGGGCACGCGGCGGTTGGCGCGTCGTTGGAGATCGGGCGTTACCCGGCCAGCGGCCTGCGGCCGGGAGACATCGTGGACCTGATCGCCGTCCGCTCGGATGGCGGTGGCGAAGTGATCTCGCAAGGGGCGCGCGTGAGTTCGGTGTCCGGCGGAGGTGACGGCGGTGCGGATTCCACGGTGAGCAGCGGTATCCAGGCGACGTTCATCGTTCCCGCCGCCGAGCGGGCCACGGTGGCCAGCTGGGCCGCAAACAATGGGCTGGCGGTCGCGGTGATCGAACGTGGTGCGGCGGTGGATGACGACGCACCGTCGATGCCCGATGCGGAGGACGGGCCGACGGATGACGATACGGGCGAGTCCAACGGGGACGCCGATGCCGATGACGAGGAGGGCTGACCGAGGTGCTGGTCGCTTTCGCCTCGGCCAAGGGGTCTCCCGGTGTCACCACCACGGTCAACGTGCTCGGTGACGTGTGGCCGACGGATGTGCTGGCCGCGGAGTTCGATCCGGCCGGCGGGGATCTCGCACTGCGCCACCGGGATCCGTACGGTCATCCGCTGGAGCCGGAACGCGGTCTGGTCTCGTTGGCTGCGGCATCCCGCCGGGGTATCGGCGTGCACGAGCTGGAGCAGCACGTGCAGACGATCGACGGGGGCCTGCCGGTGCTCACCGGTGTGACGAGGCCGGAACAGATCACGGGGATCGGTGCGGTCTGGCCGACGCTCACCCGTAGTTTGCGCGAGACCGGCATGGACGCGCTGGTCGATTGCGGGCGGGTGGCGCCCGGTACTCCGGTGATGCCCGTACTCACCGGTGCCGACGCCGTGGTCTTCGTTACCCGGCCTTCCGTGGAGTCGTACGCCCACCTGCGCGAACGCCTGCGCTGGCTCGCAGAGCCGCTGCGGATCGGGGAGCTCGGCAGCACCCCCGTCGGGGTGATCGTGATCACTGAACCGACCGACTCCGCGGCCGCGCGGGATCTGGACCGGCTGCTGCAATATGCCGGCCTGCAGGTATCGGTGCTGGGCCGGATCGCCGACGATCCCAAGGCCGTGCCCGCGTTGACCGGAGCGTCGAACCGCAAGCTGGAACGTTCGCTGCTGGTGCGCTCCGCGCGTGAGGTCGCCTCCGCGGTGCGCTCGCTCGCCAGCGGCGCAGGTTCCGTTTCGAGGGCAGGGAGGTGAGCATCCTGGAACAGAGCGGCATCGACCAAGACCTCGTGCGTCGGCTTCGCGAGGAGGTCGCGGACACGCTCGCCCGTCAGCGGCGCGAGGATGCCGCCAACGGCCTGACACCGATGACGGCCGAGGACGAGCGGCAATTCGCGCGCGCCGTGATCGGGCGCGTCCTCGAGTCCTACGCTCGCTCCGAGATCGCTGCCGGTCGCACGCCTCCCTCGGCCGAAGAGGAAGAGGAGATTTCGTCCGGTATCCATGCCGCGCTGTTCGGCGTGGGCCGGCTGCAGCCGCTTCTCGACGATCCCGAAGTGGAGAACGTCGACATCAACGGCTGCGACAACGTGTTCATCCAGTACGCCGACGGCCGCGAGGTGAAGGGCTGGCCGGTTGCCGAGAGCGACGACGAGCTGGTCGAGCTCGTCCAGATCCTTGGAGCCTACTCCGGCCTGGCCAGCCGGCCGTTCGATTCGGCCAATCCCCAGCTCGACCTGCGGCTGCCCGACGGGAGCCGGCTCTCTGCGGTGATGGGCGTGTGCGCCCGGCCGGCCGTCTCGATCCGGAGAGCCCGGCTCTCCCGGGTCCACCTCGACGACCTGGTGTCCTACGGGTCGGTGACGGAGGAGGTCGCGGCATTCTTGTCGGCGGCCGTGATGGCCCGCAAGAACATCATGATTGCCGGGGCCACCAACGCCGGTAAGACGACACTGCTGCGCGCGCTGACCAACGAGATCCCACCGGAGGAGCGGCTGATCACGGTGGAGCGTGCCCTCGAGCTCGGTCTCGGCGAGTTCCCCGACCTGCATCCCAACGTCGTGGCGTTCGAGGAGCGGCTGCCGAACTCGGAGGGCCAGGGCGCGATCACCATGGCCGAGCTGGTCCGGCGAAGCCTGCGGATGAATCCCAGCCGGGTAATCGTGGGTGAGGTCCTCGGTGATGAGATCGTGACGATGCTCAACGCGATGAGCCAGGGTAACGACGGTTCTCTGTCGACGATCCACGCGAACAGCTCCGGCGAGGTGTTCAACCGGATCTCCACGTATGCGATCCAGTCCGTGGAGCGGCTCCCGGTCGAGGCGACCATGATGCTGATCGCAGGTGCCATCGATTTCGTGGTCTTCGTGGAGAAACGCAACGACTACGAGAGCGGGGGACGGCTGCGGCGGTTCGTCTCCAGCATCCGGGAGATCAACGGCGTCGACGGCCGGGTGCTGTCCAGCGAGATCTTCGTCAGCGGTTCTGACGGTATGGCGGTGCAAGCGGCACCGATCTCGTGTCTCGACGAGCTGATGGAGGTCGGCTACCAGCCGGGAGGAGCGGTCCAGTGGAGCGCCTGACGCCGGGTCTGCTGCTCATCATCCTGCTCGGCGGGCTGGTCGGCGGGGGAATCGTGCTGCTGGTCGTCGCCCTGCGCGGCAAGGAGATCCAGCCGCCGGCGCCGGTGCGCAAGGTCAAGCTGGTGCAGCGGCTGGGCCGGCAGACGATGTTCGGTATCGGTGCCGGCGTGCTCATCCTCGCGCTCACGCAGTGGCCGGTGGCAGCGATCGGTGGTGGGCTGCTCGTGGCCGCGTGGCCGATGCTATTCGGCGGCGCGAAGGCCGAGCGCGAAGCGATCGCGCGGCTGGAAGGACTGGCGTCGTGGACGGAATCCCTGCGCGACACCATCGCCGGTGCCGTCGGCCTGGAGCAGGCCATCCCGGCTACGGTATACGCGGCTTCTCCCTCGATCCAGCCGCAGCTGCGGCTGCTGGCGGACCGGTTACGTATCCGGGTCGCGATGCCGGAGGCGCTCCAGCGCTTCGCTGACGATCTTGATGATCCCAGCGCCGACCTCATCGTCGCGTCCCTGATTCTGAATTCCCGCCTGCGCGGTCCCGGGCTGCGCCAGGTTCTCGGCTCGCTCGCCGATTCCGCCCGCGCCGAGCTGGACATGCGCCAGCGGGTGTTCGCCGGCCGGGCCAGCACCCGCCGATCCGTGCAGATCGTGGCCGGGGTGAGCCTGGGATTCATGGCTCTACTCGCGGTGTTCAACCGGGATTACGTGGAGCCGTACGCGGAGCCGGTCGGCCAGCTGGTACTCATTGTGGTGTTTGCCCTGTACGGGCTGGGCTTCGTGTGGATGCGCAAGCTGTCCAACATCGAGACACCGGATCGTTTCCTGGTCACCTCCTCGTCGCCAGCGGCGGAGAAGGAGCGCGCATGACGTGGATCATTCTGGCCGGTGCGGCTTGCGGTCTCGGGTTGCTGCTTCTCGGGCTGTTGCTCGCGCGCCCCAAGCCGAACCCTGCCGCAACGCTGGCCCAGCTGGACGTGCAGCGCGGGCGGGCCCGCCAGGAGCGGATCACGGCGGCGTCGTTCGATCCCCGCAGCGTGCGCGACTCGCGGAAGCTGCGGCAGGTGGGGGGACAGGTACGCTCGTCCCTCGACAATTTCGGGCTTGACCTCGGCGGCTTGCGCAGTGATCTGTCGCTGATGGGGCGCACGCTCGAAGGGCACCTGGCGATCAGCGTGCTCGCTGCCCTGGGCGGATTCGTCACCCCCGTGCTGGCCGATGTCATATTGATCGCTCTCGGCGTGGGCTTCGCGGTACCGATGTCGCTGGCGCTGGGTGTCCTGCTGGCCGCGCTCGGCGCGGCGATGCCGACCTTGAACGTGCGGTCGACGGCGGCCGAGCGCCGCCGCGACTTCCGGCACGTCGTCGGGTCGTTCCTCGATCTGGTCGCCATGAACCTTGCCGGTGGGCGTGGGGTTCCCGAGGCGTTGTCGGCCGCCGCGAGCGTCAGCGACGGATGGGCGATGACCCGGATCCGGGATACGTTGCTGACCGCCCGCCTGCACGGGGTCACGCCGTGGTCGGCGCTGGGAGAGCTCGGTGAGGAGCTGCGCATCGAGGAGCTGCGGGACCTCGCCGCCGCGCTCGCGCTGGTGGCCGAGGACGGCGCGAAGGTGCGCGAGTCGTTGACCGCGCGGGCCGAGTCGCTGCGCCGCCGGGAGCTGGCCGAGGTGGAGGGCAAGGCCGGTGAACGCTCCCAGTCGATGCTGGTGGCCCAGCTCCTGTTGTGTCTGGGTTTCCTCGTCTTCCTCCTCTATCCGGCGCTGATGGGCGTGGTGGGAGGTACATGAGCGTTTGTGTGCACACGCCGTCATCGAGACAATGTCTCTGAGTGAAGCCCGGACCACAACGTAGACCACGGCATAGAAGAACAGGGGAATGAGTCGATGAATGCTTTTTTCGCCCCGTCGACGCCACACGGATATTTGCTACTCAAGGCTCGAGTCCGGCTGGACAGGGCGCGGGCCGACGGGGATCGGGGTGCCTCGGCGATGGAGTTCGTCATCATCACGGCCGTTCTTGTGGTGCTGGCCGGCGCGGTAGCTGGGCTCATCTACCAGCTGGTGACCGGCAAGGCCAACGAGATCGAGATGCCGGAAACGCCAAGCGGCGACATCTGATCAGCACCGATGCGGACCAGGCTGCGCTCCGAGCGTGGAGCGAGCGCACTCGAACTGGCCGTCTATACGCCGATCATGTTTTTCGTGATCTTCGTGATTATCCAGTTCGCGCTCCACTACCACGGTAACCAGGTGGCCCACTCGGCCGCCCGGGAAGGTTCGCGCATCCTGCGGGTCGAGCCGAATGCGCTGAGCGAGGCCGAGCAGCACGCGGCGGAGTACGCGGCGCAGCTCGGCGGTAACCACCTCACCGACGTGACCGTACAGGCGCAGCGGGTCGGCACCGACTACGTGCGGGTCGAGGTGTGCGGCCGGGCACGAGAAATCATCAAGAACATCACTCCCCGCGTATGCCAGCATGCGGAGGGTCCCATCGAAGAGTTTCAGCCGGACATATAGGACACGGGGTGAGAGGTTCGGGACAGGCGGTACGAGACCGGGAGCGAGGCTCCATGGCTGTCGAGGTCGTGGTCCTCGTGCCGGTCGTCGTCGCCGTGATGCTGCTGGTCATCGCGTTCGGCCGGTATGTGGGCCGGGAAGGTGACGTCGAGTCGGCGGCGCGCGAGGCCGCGCGGGCGGCGTCGTACGAGCGAGATCTCGCTGCTGCGCGCGACGCCGCGCAGCAGGCAGCTACCCGGACGCTTCCGGACGAGCTGGCCTGCCAGCCGGTGACCGTTGGCGGGGACTTCCGGGCGGGCGGCACGGTCACGGTCACGGTGAGCTGCCAGGTGAGCTTCTCCGAGCTGGGTTTCCTCGGCCTGCCGGGTAGCGCGAACCTGCACGGGCAAAGCGCGGCGCCACTGGACACCTGGCGGAGGACACAATGAGACGGCTATCGACACTGCGCCGGGATCCGGAACGCGGTGCCATCAGTGCCCTGGTGATCGTGCTGATCGTCATGCTGTTCGCCGTTGCCGGGCTGATCTACGACGGCGGCCGGGCCATCAACGCGCGCCAGCAGGCCTTCGACGACGCCGAACAGGCCGCGCGCGCCGGAGCCGACCGTATCGACATGGAACTCTTCCGCAGCCAGGGTGTCGTCCAGGTCCAGCAAGCGGAGGCGAAACAGGCAGCGATGAATCATCTCGCCGGCCTTCCGGATCGGCAGTATGACGAGGTCGCGGTGAGCTTTCCGGGTGAAAGCACGGTCCGGGTGGAGGTTGCGAGGACGGTCCCGACGGGTCTGTTGCAGATGGTGTTCGTGAACAGTTTCGATGTCAACGGCGAGGCCACCGCGCAGCCCGAAGTAGGAATCCTGGGAGACGAACTGTGAACTCGGTCGAGAACCTTCCACCACCACCTCCGCCGGTCTCGCAGGAGGCTGACGACGGTGCACCGGCCGCCGCCCGGGAGACCGGTCCGCAGCGGTTCCAGCGTGGCCAGGATCAGCCGGCGCAACGGCAGAGCGTCCGCCAGGCGATCGGCGCGGGGTTCGCACTGCTCGTCCTGGTCGTCGGCATCCCCGTGGGCTTGCTGGTGCTGGCCGGGCCGCCGCCGGTGCCGACGTCGTGGCCGACACGCGAAGATCTCACCGCGACCATCGGTACCGAGCAGCTCATCGGCGTCCTCCTGTGGATCGTCTGGCTGGCGTGGCTGCAGTTCACGTTCTGTGTGCTGGTGGAGGCACGCAGCGCCGTGCGCGGTATCGGGCTCCCGTCGCGGGTGCCGATGTCCGGCGTTTCCCAGCGGCTTGCCCGCACCCTGGTCGGTACGGTGCTGCTGGCGGCCACGGCGGTCGGTCAGGCGAACGCGGCCGCGGCGCCCACCCTCGACGACACCCACGCGGCGGCGGGCAAGTCCGTCGCGAGTGCGACGGCCGCTTTCGATGCGACGGTCACTGCCTCGGTTCAGGAAAGCGAGCAGGAGAGCGGGTCGTCGCAGAGTTCGACCCCATCGGACGAGGCGATTTACCGCCTGGGCGACACCGTACTCGATCCCGAGGAAGGCAAGGATCTGGTCGGCCGCAAGGTCTACATCGTGCAGCCACCGGAGGGCCGCTACCACGACAACCTGTGGGACATCGCGGAGCGCACGCTCGGTGATGGCCGCCGCTACCAGGAGATCTTCGAACTCAACAAGGACCGCACGCAGCCCGACGGTAACCAGCTCTCGCTCGCTCGCCTCATCTACCCGGACTGGTTGCTCATCCTGCCCGACGACGCCACCGGCGTCGACACCGTCACCGTCGAAGAGCCCGAGATCGACGAGGAAGACGAGGCCGACGGCGACGCGTCGGGCGGCGGTGCGGACGCCGGCAGCGATGTGACCGGTGAGGCCGACGGCGACTCCGCGGGAGACGCCGGCACGGATGCCGATACGGACAAGGCTGGTGACACCGGGGCGGCGGGCTCCGACGGGACGCAGGAGAGTGAGGGTTCGAGTTTCGGCGGCACCAGCCGCGCCTCGGGCGATGAAGCCGAGACGTCCGCGCTCGGTCAGAACCCGTATCGGGAGCTGGCCGTGGGAGGCCTGCTCGCGGCGGGCCTGCTCGCCGCCATCGAAACGGTGCGCCGCCGGCGACGCTTGCCCGCACCTGGCGGGGACAAGCTCGAGGCCGAGGTGGCGCTGCGGATCGGCGCGGATCCGGACCGGGCCAGGTGGCTCGACTACGCGCTGCGCACGCTCGCACGGGGTTGCCGCTCGCAGGGGATGTCGCTGCCAGCCGTTTACGCGGCCTTCGTGGACAATTCCACCGTCGAGCTTCTCGTGGCGCCGCCGCAGCCGGACGCGCCGGAACCGTGGGTCGCCGACGACGCCGGCCAGCGCTGGAGACTCGAACGCACGGCGGTGGTGGGCGACCAGACCGAGCCGGGCGATGTGCCCGCACCCTATCCGGGGCTGGTGAGTCTCGGACGTGACGACGATCGCGACGTCCTGGTCGACCTTGAGGCGGCCGGTGGACCGATCAGCGTGGTGGGGGATCCGGGAACGGCATTCGAGGTGGTGACCGCCGTGGCGGTCGAGCTGGCCACCAATCAGTGGTCGGATCGCTTGCGCGTCACGGCGGCTGGCCTTCCCGACGAGCTTACCGTCCTCGACTCCGCACGGCTGCGTGCCGTCGCCGAGGCGTCGGAGGTGTTGCCGGAGCTGTCGGCCCGGCAGGGCGATGGTTTCGGTCCCGATGTGCTGAGCGGCCGCTTGAAGCCCGGTGGCGGCGGGGCATGGATGCCGGAGTACCTCGTTCTCGGCACCGAGCCGGAGGACGAGATCGTGGACGAGCTCACGGCACTGACCAGTTCGGCCAGCCGTGCACCGCTGGGGGTCGTGTGTGCCGGGAACGTTCCCGGTGCGCGGTGGCAGCTCTCGGTGGACTCGGCGGGCAATCTCGAGCTCCCGGCGCTGGGACTCAGCTTGCAGGCGAACCAGCTCAGCTGGAGCAGTATCGAAGCGCTGGCCGGGCTGATGGAGCCGGAACGGTGGGGTGGCGGCGATCCGCCGCCCGTGCTGCACGAGGCGTGGCTCCCCGAGGCCCGTCCGGAGGTGCCCGATCCCGGCCGCTCGCTGGACGTGGCGCACCTGGCCACGGCACCGGTGCGGGTGTTCGTGCTCGGGCCGGTCGAGGTGCAGGCACCCAACACCATCGACGACGAACGCAAGGCGCTGGCCACCGAGATCGTCGTACATCTGGCCCTGCACCCGGACGGTGTGCACCCGACGGTGCTGGCCGGGGCCATCTGGCCGCGTGGTGTTACCGCAGCGGTGCGCGAGGCGACATTCGAGCGCGTACGCGAGTGGCTGGGAACCGACCCGGACGGCTCGCCGTACCTGCTCATGACTGCTGATGGCCATCTCAGGCTCAGCGACGACGTCGTCCTCGACTGGGACGTGGTGTGCAGCCTTCTGGAACGTTCCCGTGCCGCTAATACGACCGACGAGGAGATCGATCTGCTGCGCCAGGCCCTGCGGGTGGCCCGCGGCCCGGTCATCGCCGAGCGGCCGACGGGGCGCTATGCATGGATCGCTCGGGTGCGTCTGGAGCGAGTCGCGGCCGATGTCTTGATCGACGCTGCGCACCGGCTGTCGGTGCTGTGCGGCGACCGCGGCGATCCCGGTACGGCTGCGGCTGCCGCGCGGGCCGGTCTGCGCGTCCGTCCGGGTGAGCAGGTGCTGTGGCGGGATTTGCTGCAGGCCCAGTACGCCGCCGACGGGATAGCTGGTGTCACCGCTGCGGCGGAGGAGATGTCGACGACGCTCACGGAGATCGGGGTGCCGGACATCGAACCCGAGACGGGTGCGCTGCTGGATGAATTGATGCCAGGCTCAGGTGATCACTCCGGTATTCACCGCCGCGATTCCGCGTAAGTCACGGCGCTCGGTTGTGGCACATGTAGGCCAGGTTGCCGATTCGGTATCAACCGGTAGGCTCTAGGCTGTCACCTCGGAGCGCGCGGGGTGATATTTAGTGTCGATATAAGGAGTTACACATGGCTGGAGTAGGTGCAGAGCTTTCCACCCTGCAGGAGCTTCACACCACGTTCGTTAACAAGGCGAGCGACGCCGAGTCGATCAAGAGCGAGGTCGACAGCGCGCTTGACAACTCCGTGTGGACCGGCGCCAACGCGGACAAGTTCCGTGACGCGTGGGAAGAGTACAAGCAGAACCTCAACAACCTGCGCGACGCGCTGGACGACGCGGCGAACGATGTGAAGATCAACCACAACAACATCGCCGAGGCAACCGGCGAGGGCGACCGGATCTGAGAATCCGGCGCATCACATCCAGCGATGTGGCCCGCATCCGCACAGCGGATGCGGGCCATTGCTATTCGGCCTTCGGGTCAGGCCGGGCTTGCGTTTCAGGCGTTCCCGGTCAGGTAGTTCAGATGGTTCAGGTGGTCGTGCCGCTATCGGTCGCGGCGGTGACGTCACCGAGCTCCGCCCAGTGCGCTGACGGCCTGGTCATTCATTCGCGGAACCGGACTTTGACCGTGAATGCTGGTACAGCTCATACGACGTTTCGATAGGTCAGGTGGCCGCGTTCGTGGGGAAATGTCTCCTAAATGTGTTACGTAGGCAGTAGTGAGGTGCCCCACACGACGCTCACCGGTACCATGCGGATCAGAGGCCGGTCAGACGGTCGGCCAGAAGGCAGCCCAGGACGAAACGAGCGGTACCGGAAAGGCTGGAACGGCCCGTGCGGCTCTTGTTGAGTGCCACCACATCGGTCGACGGCGAGCCGGTCGATCTCGCGGTCGATTGTGACGACAACGCCACGGTGGGTGACGTCGCGCGCAAGCTTGCCGACCAGCTGGCGCCCGCGTCGGCACCCGAACCGCAGATCATCCGTGCGGCCGGTCGGCATCTCGGCGTCGTCGACGACGCATTGCAGGCCAGCACCGCTACAGCGGCGCCGCCGACGTTGTACGTCGGCAGTGAACCGCTGGACCCCGGAGTTCTGGTCCGGGAGTCTCGCCTGCACAACGGCGTTCTCGTGGGTATCGACGTGCCGCCGGGTGACGTGTTCGCCGAACGCCGCGGCGTGGTCGAGGTCCGCATCGTCGCCGGTCGCGGTTCGGGAACGGTGAACAGCCTCGCCCCTGGTACCTATACCGCCGGAACCGCACCCACTGCGGCGATCCGGATCGACGACCCCGATCTGCCGGAGACGGTGTTCCAGCTTGACGTGACGCTCGACGGAACCGTCACCGTCACGCCGGACCCCGCCATCATCGGCCAGTACATGCCGCCGCCCGAGCGCGAAGAGCAGCTCGAAGGCCCGATCATCATCCCGAAGCAGGAAGACGAAAAGGAGAAGAAGAAGCAGCAGAAGCGGAAGCGGCGCCGCCGGTATAAGAAGCTCATGAAGGAGCTCGACCGGCTGAAAAACCCCCACCTGACGATCAACCCGGAAGAGGACCGGCCGCTGGCGCACCTCGATCGCGTCCCGCTCGAAGGCCCGACGGTCTGGCAGCCCGGCACGGCACTCGTCGTCGGCGAGGTGATGTTCGAGCTGAAGCTGCCAGCAGCGCCCGATGCGTCGCTGTCGGCCAGCCCGAGCGGGGTGACGCTCGACTACAACCGGCCCCCACGGCTGCTGCCGCCACCACGGCAGACGGAATTCCGCCTGCCCAGCGAGCCGAAGAAGCCAACGAAATCCCCGGTCCCCTGGGTCATGGCGCTGAGCCCGATGCTCATGGGCGGCACCATGTTCCTGCTCATCCGCTCGCCATACAGCCTCATGATCATGCTGTTGGCACCGTTGATGTTGTTCTTCCGCTACCGCCACACGAAGAAGCACCGGCGTAACACCCACGCCGAGCAGATGGAGAACTACGTCGAGCGGATGCAGCACATCAGCAACCAGGCCTACGAGGCTCTGGTCAAGGAGCGTGGGGCACGTCGCCACGACATGCCCGACCCCGCCGCCATGCTGCTGTTCGCCACCGGCCCGCGAGCACGGCTGTGGGAACGCCGGCGCACGGACCCGGACTGGATGCGGGTGCGGATCGGCATGGCCGACATCCCCAGCGAGGTCGCGCTGAGCGATCCGGGTCGCGAAGACCACGAACGTACCTTGCGATGGACGGCGCCGGATGTGCCCGTGGGTGTCGACATGGCCGAGGCCGGGGTCACGGGCGTGATGGGCGCCGACGGTCTGCGCACGCTCGTGGCCGAGTGGATGGTCGCCCAGACGGCCGCGTTGCACAGCCCCGCCGACCTCGACGTCGTCGTGCTCTCCGACCCGGAAGGCGACGAGGCGTGGAACTGGGTGCGGTGGCTGCCCCACGTACGGCGGGGAGACGACGCCGACGTCATCGCCGGCGTCGGAACTGACGACGAGACCACCAACCGCCGCGTCGCCGAACTCATGTCGATCATGGAGGCGCGCAAGGCCGCCCGTGACGACAAGGGCAGCGGGATGGGCGCCAACCGGAACATGAGTTTCCCTCCGTTGCTCGTCGTGCTCGACGGCGCGCGCCGCATCCGGCTGATCCCCGGTCTGGTGACCTTGCTGAGCGAGGGCCCGTCACTGGGCATGGTCTTTCTCTGCATCGATCGAGAGGAGCAGCAGCTTCCCGAAGAATGCCGTGCCGTCGTGCGTGTCGGGCCGGGCAGTACCTCTCAGGTGCGCGTCACCGGGGTCAAGACGGTCGAGGGCGTGCGTGCCGATTTCGTGCCGCCCGGCTGGTGTGAACGCCTCGGCCGGGCACTGGCCCCGATCAAGGACGTCAGCAAGGAAGATCTCTCGTCCACCTTGCCCAGCTCCAGCCGGCTGCTCGACGTCCTGAAACTCGATCCCGTCACCTCCGAGGCGATCGAACGGTGGTGGACGCAGGTCGGCCGGTCCACGCGGGCAATGATCGGTGAAGGCTCGGATGGTCCGTTCGCCATCGACGTCCGAGCCGACGGTCCGCACGGACTCGTGGCCGGCACGACCGGCTCCGGTAAATCCGAGCTCCTGCAGACGATCATCGCCTCGCTCGCCGTGGCGAACCGGCCGGACGAGTTCACCTTCGTGCTCGTCGACTACAAGGGCGGTGCGGCGTTCAAGGACTGCAACAACCTTCCGCACACGGTGGGCATGGTGACCGACCTGGACGGTCACCTGACCACGCGGGCGCTCGACAGCCTGGCTGCCGAGCTGCATCGCCGGGAGCACCAGCTCGCGGAAGCGGGCGCGAAGGACATCGAGGACTATCTGGCGGGCAAGGGACCCGACGACGAGCCCATGCCGCGGCTCATGATCGTCATCGACGAGTTCGCGGCGCTCGTGGCCGAGCTGCCCGACTTCGTCAAAGGGCTGGTCGACATCGCCCGTCGTGGACGTTCGCTGGGAGTGCACCTGATCCTGGCCACGCAACGGCCCGCTGGTGTCGTGAGCGCGGAGATCAAGTCGAACACGAACCTGCGGATCGCCTTGCGGGTCACCGACCGCAGCGACAGCCAGGACGTGATCGAGTCGCCGGAATCGGCGGAGATCGCGAAATCGTTGCCCGGACGCGCCTACGCCCGGCTCGGCCACTCGTCGCTGGTGCAGTTCCAGTCCGCACGGGTGGGGGGTCGGCCGCTGTCGCCGGACGCCGGGGTCGCCGTCGATCTGCGCGAGCTGTCGTGGCAGAGCATTGGCCGTCCGGACCAGGGCGGAGGCGGCGACGGCGCGGAAGAGGACGTCAGCATCCCCACCGACCTCGAGAGCCTGGTGACGGCCATCAACGAAACGTCGGATCGCACCGGCGTGAAGCCGCCTCCACCACCGTGGCTGCCGCCGCTCGACGACATCGTGACTCTCGACCAGCTCTTCGACGATCAGGGCGCGTCGGTCAAGTCGGGGAGCAGGGTGCGCATCCCGATCGGGATGGTCGACCGGCCCAAGGAGCAGAGCCGCTCCGTGGCCTACTACGACCTCTCCGGTGGACACCTGGCCGTCATCGGTGCCCCGCGCAGCGGGCGCTCGACCGCCTTGCGAGCCGTCGCCGGAGTCGTCGGGCGCGAGCTCTCGCCCGGTGACGTTCACCTTTACGGAGTTGACTGCGGGAACAACGCCCTCCTGCCGATGGTGGGCCTGCCGCACACCGGCGCGGTCGTCAGCCGCGATCAACCCGATCGGCTTGCCCGGCTGACGTCGCGGATCCGGGGAGAGATTGGACGGCGGCAGCAGCTGCTCGCGGAGCAGGGCTTCGCGGATGTCGAGGAACAGCGCGCGAACAGCCCCGAAGAGCGGCGCCTTCCGTACATCGTGGTCCTCTTCGACCGGTGGGAAGGATTCAAGCAGGCTTTCGACAGCTACGACAGTGGCGCCCTGGTCGACACCTGGATGCAGATCATGCAGGAGGGCACCGGCGTCGGGGTGAAGATGGTGCTGACGGCGGACCGCACCGGCCTCCTGGGCCGGCTCGGCACCCTGCTCGACGACAAGCTCATGCTCCGGATGACCGATCACTCGGACTTCACCGCCATCGGGCTCCCGGCCAAGGAGGTGCCCGAGCACATGCCTCCGGGCCGCGGGTTCCGCTCCGAAGGCGTGCACGAGACCCAGATCGCGTTGCTCGCCGAGGACGACTCCGGCACGGCTCAGGTGGCCGCGCTGCAGGAGATCGGCCGGGAGGCGAGCGAGCGGTTCGCGGACATGCCGCGCAAGCAGCGCCCCTTCCGGGTTGATCCGCTGCCGACCAAGATTACGCTTTCGGATGCGATGGAGCTGCTGGAAAAGCCGCTCGCGTCGAGTGAGATCCCGATCGCCGTCGGTGGTGACACGCTCACCCTGCGCACGCTGGATGCCAACGACCACGGACCGGGCATGCTCGTACTCGGACCCCGCCGCTCCGGGCGCAGCGCAACCTTGTTGACGATGACCACCTCGATGCTGGAGCGAGACTGGAAGGTCTTGCTGGTGACGCCGCGCCGCAGCCCGTTGCGTGACCTCGCAGGGCATGACGGCGTGCAAGCCGTGGTAGACCTGGAGAAGGGCAAGGACGATATCCTGCCGCTGTTCGACGAGATCGCGCCAGGTAAGGGAAAGCCACCGAGCGCGGTCGTCATCGACGACGTCGAGCTGATCGGTGTCGATGGCTGGCTGGTCGATGCCGTCACCAAGCATCTCGGCAAGTTGCGTGACTCCGGAAGCGTCATCGTGGCGGCCGGAACCACCGACGATCTCGGCAGCTCCTACCGGGGGCCGGTGGCAGCACTCAAGAAGTCCCGCTCCGGGCTGTTGCTGTCTCCGGGTTCGATGAGTGACGGCGACCACTTCGGGATCAAACTTCCCCGGTCGATGACCGGCGGAATGCCGCCGGGCCGCGGCCTGTACGTCGCCGCCGGTCAGTGGCAGCTCGTCCAGGTTCCGGAGACCACTCGCGGATGATCGTTGGCTGGCGAGCATGTGGCATATTTAATCTGTGACGATATGTGATACTTGCAGACGACGAAAGATGTGACGGACATGGGTAGCGGTGACGAAGGGCCGGTCGAGAACCAATACCGAACAGAGCTGGAGCAGGCCTTGTCGGGCGTGCGGAGCAACGCCGATACCTGTGGCGACGCCTTCAGCAAGGTAATCAGTGCGTTGGAGAACGGCGCATGGTCGAGCTCAACGGCAGACATCTTCGACGAGGAGCTGCGCGACCGCAAGCAGGCAGCCCAGGACGATGCCGATGACTGTCGGCGGGCGTTCGAGACCAGACATGAGAACGAGCCCGAGGAAGTTGACGAGGATGACTGGCGCGCTCGGTGGGTTGCCTACCCTCCGATGCAGATGCGCTGACGACGCACATTGCACAACCGAGGGTGAGACGGCGAGATGGCCAAGGCAGAAATCAACATTTCCGAGATGCAGCGGCTCGTCGAGGGACTCGACGACGCTCTCCAGGACCTCCGGCTGTCGAAGAGCAGGTTTGACGGCGATCTGACGACGTATCAGATTGACTATGACCTCGGTCGTGGCGTACAGCAGGCGATCGACTGGTCCGATGAGGAGCTTCCCGGCGTGCGCCGCCGGCTCGCGCTGGCCGAGATGATGGAGATGGACCCGGAACCGGACTGGCCAGCCGGGTACGTGGAGCTCGACGACGACACCGCGATCTCGGACGTGCCGCCGGATCAGGCTGAACAGAACGGGGCCGAGGCGGCGGAAGCGCTGCAGGTCGAAAACGCGCGCGATCTCGACGAGGATCTGGTCGCCGAGATCGAAGAGAACATGAACGATCCGTATTTCGCCGCCGGATTCGCCCGCGAGGCATCGCCAGAGCAGCTCGCGCAATATATGGACACCGTCGACGCTCTGGAACGCGAGAACTACGTTGACATGGAGTTGCGAAACCGCCTGGTCGAGTCTGTCGGGACGACGATCGGGACAGCGACACGCAACACCGGCACTCTCTCGCCGTCCGCGACGTTTGCGCGGGATTGGGCCGACGCGATAACGGGCGAGACGATGGCCGAGGGCGGTGACAACCGGCAGGGGCAGCCACAGTACCTGGCTATGTTCCTTCAGCATGGCAGGTACGGGACGCCATTCCTCGATCATGTCGGTGACGAGCTCTACGAGTACGAGCGAGACGCGGACGGCGCGGCCTGGGAGCCGAAGGCGTCGAACGCGATCGGTGGAGTTCGAGACGCCAACGGTGACGAGGCTGTCGACGTCATGGCGATGTATATGTCCGCGCTGGGCAACAACCCGGAAGCGGCGCAGAACTTCTTCGACGGCGGCAATACCACGACGGTCGAGCTCAACGGCCAAGAGGTAGAAGTCAACGAACGCCTCCAGTACATGACTACGGAACGGACCTGGCAGCACCGCACGGACCCCACCAACGGCGGGCGTCTCGGGGAGGCACTGGAAGCTGCCACGACACATTTCCGTGATCAATCGGACAACGGCCGCGTCTCCGCCAAGATCGCCTCGCAGACGTTCGCGCTGATCGGTGACAAGACCGGCGAGGGGTCCAGTGACGGAATCTTGGGCTTCGGTGCGAGCGAGGGCTGGCAGATGTGGGACGGCATGCGAGGCAACGTCGCGAACATGCTGGCCAGCTACGGGCCTGATCTCATGCGGTTGGGCCGGGGCCATTCAGATGATTTGGGCTCGGGCTGGACGGCCGGGCCCGAGGAAGATCTGTTCGGCGACGGCGCGCCGTATGGCGCCGCGATGGATCCCGAGCTCGTCGGTGAGATTCTCGGAACGTACGGCAAGGACGGACAGCGTGAGCACCTCGACACCGTCATGTCGGGAGTCATGGCTTCTTCTCAGCAGCGCATTGGTCTCGCGCTGGAGGAGTCGTTGAACGACGGAACCGAGCCGTCTGCTCCAGTGGCAATGCTGGAAGGCCGGAACATTCCGGCCCTGGCCACCGCAACGAACGAGGCCGGTGGAACGATGGGCTGGGTGATCAACTCCGCGTACCACGGCGCTCTTGACGAAGAAGAGTTGGAGCAGAAACAAGCTGAGGCGCGCGCCGCAGCATTCGACGCCGTGACATCGCTGCCGGTCGTGAAGCCGGCAGGTGAATGGTCGAAGCTCGCCTATGAACAGGCCCAGTCACATCTGAAGAATGAGATCGGTAACTCTGACCCAAGTGCCGGGAGCGATTTCGCCGAGCTATCGAGTGACGAGAAGGATAATCTCGATGAGATGCTCCTCAATCAGATGCTCGCGCACGGGTATTTCGATCAGGAGTATGTCGATGAGGCCAACGGTGGGGGCAACAGATACGAAGGTCCGCCGGAAGAGATGATCGATAGGTCGAGTGATCCCCCGCGTTTCGACTTCGATCACGAATCTTTCGAGGATTGGCACCGCAACAGATTTCCGATGGATGATTTCCTCAGGACGCATATCCACGGGTCATTCGAAGAAGGCATCCAAGACGGCCTGGAGCTGAACGGCCGATGATACGCAAGGTGCTGACGGTGTGTGTCGCAGTGGCGGGATTGTCCATCACGGCTTGCGAAGCCGACGATGACCAAGGAGACGAACCGATGGCCGATACCGAGGAGCTGGCGCCGACGCCACCGGCGAGCGAGATGCTGTGTGATTTCCTCCCGTTGGAGACCGTGGCGACGATCACTGACACCGATGACGTGGAGGCACGAGGCGGTGCGGATCGTGATGCCACGGGAGAGTTCGCAGGAGTCGGACCGACCTGCCGGGTGAAGGTCAACGGCGAGGACCGGGATGTGGTGCGCGTCCGTGCGTACTGGGCGGAGGGCATTGGCAAGAGCAATTTCGAGTCGGGGCTGACTGATGACCGCTACAACCAGTTGCCAGAGGAGACCGGGCTCGGGTTCTCGTGGACGGAAGAAAACGGCTCGTCTGGCAATGCCTCGAACAAGAGCGCCGAGGCGCGGCTGCTGTATGGCGATCGGCTGATCGAGGTACGCGTCGCCCAGGTCGTCGAGGGCCGGGATCCGGAAGCGGATGCTATAGCCGTCGCGCAGCAGGTCATCGAGACGCTCGAGTTGGATGACGAGTGGACCCTGCCCGGTGACCCGCCGTCGCGCTGATCGAAGCCGTACGTCGAAGCCGATGACATGCGCAGATGGCAGCGTTTCTTGCGGTGCACCGCGTGCTCTGTCCCAGGGCGGATGAGAACAGGGAAGCCCGCCACGAAAGTGTGTCACTCCTGGTCGACGACTCGCTGTGGTGTGGCGATGTGGGTTGCGGCTGTGGCACTGGCGATTTCGGGCTGCACGGGCGACGACGATGGTGTGAACCATCGGGCGCAGATCGACGAGCTCCCAGCAACCGCCCCTCCGGGCGAATTGTTGTGTGACATGCTGCCGGTCGACACCGTGACCACGGTGACCGGTACTGGTGATGTCGAGGCGGAGGGCGGTGCGGATCGGGATTCGTCAGGCAAGTTTGCGGGCACGCCGCGTTGCAGGATCATGATCGAGGGTGAGCACGGAGACATCTTGCATGGAAACGTGCCGTGGGCGGAAGGAAACAGCCTGAACAGTTTCGAGGCTGGCCTCGACGATGATCGTTTCAATCAACTACCAGACGAGGTGGGGCTGGGGTTCTCGTGGACCGAGGAGAACTCTTCAGGTGAGTCTTCATCGACGCGTGGTCATGCTCGTCTCCTGCACGGAAGCCGAGTGGTGGAGATGGATCTCGCTCAGATGGTGGAAGGCCGGGATCCGGAAGCGGATGCCATAGCCGTCGCGCAGCAGGTCATCGAGACGCTCGAGTTGGGTGACGAGTGGATCTTGCCCGGTGACCCGCCGTCGCGCTGATCGAAGCCGCCCACGGGGAATGCCACGGTTGACTTGTTGGGTCTGCGGAACGTCGAGGAGGCTCATCCGGGCTCTGGACGTTCCGCAGACCCAACAAGTGGCCAATTGCTAAGCCCGGCTTGAGCTGCCGCATCGTTCTCAGCGGCCGTGCTCGAGCTCGAACCGCATAACCTGCGCCACGCTCTCGGTGACTTCCGGATCGAGCTCGTTCTTCGCGGCTTCGACGTCGCCTACCAGGTTGTTCAACGCCGACTTGACGGGCTCGGCGAGCGGCGCTAGATGTTCGTCGTGCGTTTCTCGCGCCCTCGCGCCTGTCCAGGCTGGACCTTCGCCGATGGACTCGGTTGGATCGTCGATGTGTGGAGTCTCGTCGACAGCGTTCTCGGTTCTCCGGATGAGACTCTCGATAGCTGAGATCATCGGATTAGGCACCATCCGCTCTTCACCATTGCCCATTCCGGGCCTCCATCGCCATGTCGCAGATCGCAGGCTAGGTCTCGTTCCCACGCCCGGGGGAGCTACAACATGATAGCGAGAGGATCCTAGACTTCGTAAACATGCGTAAGATCGTCGCCTCGCTTGCTTTGGGCACTCTGCTCACGTTGACGGCATGTAGTGGGAGGGCAGACGGTGTCAACGTAGAGTTGCTAGCCGGTGGCGGAACCGATCCCGAGGGTACGGGTGAACAAGCAAAAATTCCAGCAGCGATGTATCGGATGACGTCGGATGGCAAGGGAGGCGTATGGGGGCTGGCACCCTACTCCATCATCGAGATTAGCGCTGAAGGAGATGTCAATACGACAGAGGTCGAACTCCAGGGGCTTGGTCCCGCGTCGCGGATTCGAGAGATTGCCGCAACCTCTGATGGGAGAGTATACGTGCTTCCGGATTTGCTGATTCAGCGCGAAGAGAAAGCTGTTGTGTTCGAGTTCGTGGATGAGGAACTGCAGCCGGTCGTCGGCGTTCCCAGGCCGGATGCCGAGGAAAGGGGGCCACTCTCCTCGGACGGGAGCTTGGCCCGTGACGCCGACCTCGGATATGTCCATGATATCGCCGTTGATTCCGAGGATCGCCTGCTCATCCTCGAACGGATCGATCCACCCGGATCCGCGGCTGGCTTTCAAGTACGGCGGGTGGAGCATGATGGAACGCTGGTCACGGTTGCCGGCACGCATAGTCCCCATCCCGGCGGACCGTTCTCGGATGAGGCGGCCGAACGCGCTGCCTATCCGCCAGATGGAAGCGATGCCTCATCGCTGGTGATACATGAAGCTACTGCCATCGCGGGTGGGGCTGATGAGAGCGTGTACCTGCAAACCACGCGTAGCGTCTTGGCTATCGAAGATGGCATGGTGCGCCGGATCCTAGGAGGCGGTAATCAGATGCCGCCCGCTCCCGACGGTGGACCGTTCGAGGAAGGAACGGACGCCTCGTCGGTTGCCTACCATGTTGGCCTTCCTGGTTCCCTATCGGTGAATGCCGAAGGCGAAGTTCTCACCAGAATGGATCCGGTGCCACAGCACGACGAAGACGCGTACGCCTGGCAGCTTACAGGTGGTGGGGGGCGAGCACAGAGCATAGCCGATGCCTCCGCTCAGGAGAGCTCCACGACCACTATCTACACGTCCGCCGACGGCGAGGCTATGATCGCCAGCCTCGTTGGTGGGGGCGCGACCTGGCTCGACGAGACGACCTTCGCCATCAGAACATCACACAAGGACGAGGGCGCGATCATCGTCCTCGCCGACGTACACACGTGAACGGTGTGTTGAGGAAACGGGCGCAGATTTCAGAAACGAGAGTGTTGCTCTTCGCCCATGTAAACTTGCACCGGTTTGCTCTGCACCCACGCGTTGAATGCTTCTAGTGCCCGCGGATCGTCCGGGAAATCCTCGTTGGGCACTATCTTCCTCTCTTCCTCGTTGTACACTAACGGTGCTATGACGTTGCCATTTTCGTCCGTAAACGAGGCACCGTAGCGGTTACCGTAATACTCGGGGTCCGCGGAGCGTTCGACCGTGCCATCGTGGTAATCATCGATGCTGCCCGCGTTGTATTCCGCAACTGCGACCCGAACCCAGTTGAGGTGTGCTCCGGCGAAATCGAAGTCGAGATCGGGCGGACTGTCACCTCCGACCGTAGCTGTGATCGCGCTAGCGATGGCTGCCTTGATGATCTCCTTGACGACATCTCCCGCCGCCTCCGTGGGATCGGTGGCAAAATCAACTCCGCGGTCGGAGAGTTCCTCGATGAACTCTTCCCGTCTCCTCTTGTCTTCCTCGATTTCGTCGAGGACGGTATCCCAAGAGCTAGAGAACATTCCGGCCAGATTGTTGGCCATGATATTGTCCCAATAATGCTCGTTCCCGTTCTGTGCGCCCGCTTGGTTTTTGATTCCTTCCTGGTACCAATTGACCAGCACGCCATGTAGCTGCCCGGCTGCGTCTGGGTTGCGCATTCCTTCAGTCACAAAGGAGTGCCAGTAGTCGGGATCGACCTCGATGCCACCACGATGCGGATTCTCCGAGACTCCACCAGGAGAGTTATAACTATAGACCAAGTCATCCCAGTAATTCTCAGCTATGTCCGCGAATGTCATCCGCAGCGGATCGGAGAAGAAGCCAGGTTCATCCAACTCACCGACACGGTTGATGAGGTGGGCGGCGTTCTGTTCTGCGTAGTTCTCTTGGGCCTCATCATAGAGGCGAAGTTTATTGTAGATCGATTGAGCATTTACCGTTCCCGCCTTGATGAACGATGAGAATGCTTCGTTCATGCCGGGTATTCCGGAAGGGTATTGTGCACGTTCCCAGATCTCGTCGGAATTCCGGTGCATGTACTCGGCCGCTGCGCGGAAGTTCATGCTAAGCGCCCCGTAGACACTGGCCGCACCCTCAGCGCCGAATGAACCAATGTCATCTTGTCTGCCATCTAGCGTCGCCTCGGCAAACGCGACCACAGACTCATGATGCCATCTGTGTCCGGGCCTGCTCATCAGATTGGCCATCTTCTCTCCGAGTCTGATTCCGTCAGGGTGAAGCCCCCTTTCCAACATTGCTGAATTCATTTCGGAAATGAACTCGGTGTCGTAGTTGATGCGATAACTTGCCGTAGAAAGCGTCGCGGCAAGCGCATCAACTTGTCGTTTGAATCGTCGCGATCTCGGTAAGGATCAGTAATGAGTATGCCTAGAACCTCGGGTGTGAGGCTTTTGACTAACGACTCGGCAAAATCGGGATCTGTGCCGTATTTCTGAAGTTGTTCCCAGGCCTCGGTGGTGATCTCGCCGTCAGCATCGTTGATCTGTTCGGCTAGATCTTCGCCTGCCGTTGCGCCTCTTCGATGGAACTGAACGGACTGTTCAGGACGTCAGGTCCTTGAACGTGGAGCACGCCGTCTCCCGACTCGCCATAATTCTGTTTCTGATCGAGAAGATACTCTGCATGGCTGTGCCGCTGGCGCATCTCTGGCATGAGGTCCTCGAGTTCGTTGCGTGCTTCGAGAAGCTTGTTCAGGTTAGTCTGGTCTACGCCAAAATAGTCGAAATCGGATTCCAGTCCAGAGATGTGGTCGCGCAAGCCGTCCAACGTTCTGTCCAGATCACGAACGGCGTCGCCCAGTGCATCGACATCTATCGAGGTGTATTCGGCACTCTCTCGGGGTTCGGGCATGGCGACGTCCTGGCTCAGGTCAGGCTGGGGAACCAAAGTTCGAGCTCGCGCTTGGCGGACTCGGGCGAATCGGAGGCGTGAACGAGGTTCTGCGTCTTGGAGAGGGACAGGTCGCCGCGCACGGTGCCCGGTTCGGCCTCGCGGCTGTCGGTGGCGCCGTTCATCCGTCGCACGATGTCGATGGCCTGATCGCCTTCCAGCACGAGCGCGACCAGCGGCCCGCCGGTCACGAACTCGCGAAGTGCGGGGTAGAAGGGCTTGTCAACGTGCTCGGCGTAGTGCGCATCGGCAAGCGATGGATCGATGGTGCGCAGGTCCATCGCGACGATGGACAGTCCCTTGCGTTCGTACCGGGCGAGAATCTCGCCGACGAGGCCGCGCTTGACGGCATCGGGTTTGATCAGGGCAAGCGTACGCTCAGACATGGTTCATAGCTCCTGGAACATCGATATCTTTCGGACCGGCGAAAAGCCTACCGGCCTGCTGAACGGCCGACGACCGGCGGCATCACGTCAAGACTACGCTGGCGCGCCCGACGGCTGTCCGGCCGAGGTGAACTGTCCCCACTGATCCTCGAAGCCGTCGCTCGGTGCCACATCACCAGTGCCCCGGCCAGCAGTCTGAACCGTCTCTGTCACGAGCTGTTCAAGCTCGTTCGCGCGAGCTGGATCGCCATCGGAGCGAGCGGACTCGATCAGTGCGGTGACGTTCGACGCGTCAGCTTCGTTGGTGAACCCGTGAGCGAAGTAGGGGTCGTGCTGGTTGCCTTTGAGCCTCTCGATGAGGTCGTTCACCTGGGACTGATCCGCGTCGGTTCCCAGCTGGGATGCGCATTCACGGCCGTTGTCCCGGGACACGTGCGGAGGGTCGTCGGGAATCTTGCTTTCGTCGTAGACCACCGGGCCACGCTGACGTGGTGCCTCTCCCGGCAGGATGTGCCCGTCGGGAGGACGAGACGGGGGACCTCCGGGAAGGATGTGCTTCCTGTCGCCACTACCCGCCCTGTCTTCGAGTGCCTGCGCGAGCGCCAACCGCCGACGCAGATGTGGCAGCTCGTCTTCGATCCAGGCCACCACCTGCGACAGTTTCTCCTTGCCGGGAACGTCCACCTCGTCCAGCCCGGCGTCGGTGAGAATCTTGCGGAACTCGGCTTGGTACTCGGGGATCTGGTCGCGAGCTCGCTCCATGGCCGCGATGAGCGTCGTCATCGCCTGGATGTCGATGGAGACGCGACCACCACCGCGGCGATCGTCGCCAGAGCCCCCGCCGGAGCCGTCATCTCCAGAGCCATCGTCCGAATCGTCGGTGTCCTCACCGGCATCGTCGCCGGAATCGTCCGTGGAGTCATCGCCGGAATCGTCGCCGGAGTCGTCGTCGCTGTCGGCCCGGAGCTTGTCGGACTCCTCGCCGTCGTCTTCGTTGCCGTCGGTGTCCTCGTTGTCGTCGGTCTCGTCGCCGGACGTCTGGTCGTCACGGTCGACTCCGCCATGGCTTCGTCCACCGCCGTAGCCGCCGCTATAGCCAGACGAGCCACTCGAACCTGTCGAGGTGGAACTGTAGTCGGGCATGTCGGCGACGTCGTCGCTTTCGGGCTTCTCCAGGCTTCCGGCCTGCTTGACCGGGTCCTCACCGAGACTGTCGTGGGTCTTGCCCGCCATCTACACGTCACCTTCCGTCCCGTGTTCGGCTGGCAAGATGCGTGGCTCGTGCGGTACGAAGCCAGTCTCGTCCGGGAGGTCGAAGTTGACCTCGTCGGGCAAAACGACCGGATTGTCCGAGCCGTCCTGGCGGTTCAGCCTGTCTTCGATCAGCTGGACAGTCTCCTCGCCCGCCTCGGTGGCCTTGCGCGCATGATCCTCCAGTTCGAGTGAGAACTCGTCGGCTCGCTGGCTCACCCAGGCTTGGTCATGCATCGCCTGGATGGCTGGCTTGAGGATCGATGCGCAATCGTCGGCCACCAGGCGAGCCCGTTCGAGCGCGAGTTCCAGCTCTTCCCGGCTGCCTTCATCGGAATCCGGCGGCGGGGGCTTGCAGTCCGGTGGGAGGGGGATCTCGGGGCGGTCTATGTCGATGTCGGGTCGCTCGACATCGGCGATGGGGGGTGCGTACTCACCTGACGAGCCGCCCGCGCCGTGCTCGGCTCGTAGCCGGATGCTCTCTCCCGATTCCGCGCGTTGTGCCTCGGACATCGGGGCCCCCTTCCTGGCGAGTCACTGACTTGACGGCTCACTCGTAGCGTACCGGTGTATTGCAGACAAGCAAGTCACCTGTCGACGGGAGACGAGATGCGTGAGACGAGATGGAGCAGGACACCGCTCCCAACCTATGAATTCTCCGGGATGGCACAGAAGGGGTAGACCTCGTCGTCGGCGAGCTCCCGGTACTCCTCCTCGGTGAACCAGCCCCGATCCTGCACGTACCACGCGCCGGCATGCTCGTCGACGTCGGCCAGGAAGGTCTCGACGGAAACCGACGCCCGGATCGGCCGGTGCGGATAGAAGCGGCCGCCGTCCTCCGGCCGCTGCGACTCGGCCGAATGGATACCGATGCGGATGAGATCGGCCGCGGACCAGTCCGTGCGAAGGGCGTTGCCCTCGGTGAACCCCTCGGGAACCGCATCAAGCGTGAGATGTTCCAGCCGGGCGCCGTCGTCATCCTGGGCGGCGAGCCGCCACGTGTCCAGGACGCGCCGATCGTTACCGTCGCGCTCGACGAGTTCGACCTCGATCTCGGCGACGCCGTCGCATGCGGCACCGAGCCAGTAGTGGAAACGCCCCTCGTCGCCAAGCCGTGCCCCGCCGGCTCCCGTCGGCCCGGCGGGTGCCGACCACGGCCAGCACGCTCCGAGGGCGAGCATCACCGCGCTGCCGAGAGCGAGGCGCGCCGTGGCGCGCCCTAGCCGCCGCAGCTTCCGCCGCACGTGCACCGGTAACCACCGTCTTCCAAGCCGGCCTCGCGTTCCAGCGGATGCTGGCACGGTTGGTTCGGATCGTTGGACACATATTCCCAGATGAACCTGGCCCGGCCGAGACGCGCCCATTGCTTCGCATGTACCGCTCGTGTCGCAGCAGACGTTCCAGGGCTGGGTGCACCCGAGCCCGGAGGCGAGACCCGCCCCGTCGTCGAGCACCAGCCCGGCGACGCCGTCGGCTGCGCCGAACGGCGACGCGTAGGACCAGCTGTTCTTGTCGCGGCGATCGTCGGTCTTGCTGGGCTCTCCGCCGTTGAGTAACTCGATCAGCCGGACGATCTCAGGGACCGACTCCCGTGCTGACTTCTACGGCACGGGCACCGTATCGGGACCGTGACTGTATCGCGCTGATTCGCGTGGTCCCGTTGTGGTGCTGGCCGCCTGCGGTGTGGTCGTCCGGTGGGCGCGACGGGGGAGCTGCGTGTGGGAGGGTGCGCGAAGGGTCACTAGACTCGGAAGTTGTCCCCGAATCCCACTGGAGTAAGACGATCATGCCCGTGGAGTCGTTGTTTCCGAAGTTGGAGCCGCTGCTGCCCCAGGTGAGCAAGCCGATCCAGTACGTCGGAGGCGAGGAGGGCGCCACGGTCAAACCGTGGGACGAGGCTCAGGTGCGGTGGGCCCTGATGTATCCCGACGCATACGAGGTCGGCCTGCCCAACCAGGGCATCCAGATCCTGTACGAGGTGCTGAACGAGCAAGACGGGGTGCTGGCCGAGCGCACCTACTCGGTGTGGCCAGATCTCGAGGCGCTGATGCGCGAACACGGCATCGGCCAGTTCACCGTTGACGCGCACCGGCCGGTTGCCGCATTCGACCTGCTGGGCGTCTCGTTCGCCACCGAGCTCGGCTACACCAACCTGCTGACTGCCCTGGACCTCGCGGGGATGCCGTTCGACGCCGTGGACCGCGACGAGAGCCACCCCATCGTCGTCGCCGGCGGACATGCGGCCTTCAACCCCGAGCCGATCGCGGACTTCGTCGATGCCGCGGTACTCGGCGATGGCGAGGAGGTCGTCCTCGCCATCACGGAAGTGGTCCGCGAGTGGAAGGAACAGGGTCGGCCCGGTGGGCGTGACGAGCTGCTGTTCCGGCTCGCGGCGAGCGGCGGCGTCTACGTGCCGAAGTTCTACGACGTGCACTACCTGCCCGACGGCCGGATCGAGCAGGTGGTACCGAATCGCTCGGGCGTGCCCGAGCGCGTGCACAAGCACACGGTCATGGACCTCGACTCGTGGCCGTACCCGAAGAAGCCGCTCGTGCCGCTGGCCGAGACGGTTCACGAGCGCTACAGCGTCGAGATCTTCCGTGGATGCACCCGAGGATGCCGGTTCTGCCAGGCGGGAATGATCACGCGTCCGGTGCGCGAGCGCTCGATCTCCACGATCGGTGACATGGTCGAGAACGGCGTCAAGCAGTCCGGCTTTGAAGAGGTCGGGTTGCTCTCCCTGTCCAGCGCGGATCATTCCGAGATCGGTGACATCGCCAAGGGACTGGCCGATCGCTACGAGGGCACCAACACGTCCCTGTCGCTGCCGTCTACCCGGGTGGACGCGTTCAACGTGACGTTGGCGAACGAGCTGTCGCGCAACGGCCGGCGTTCGGGACTGACATTCGCTCCCGAGGGCGGCACGGAACGGATGCGCAAGGTCATCAACAAGATGGTCAATGAGGACGATCTCATCCAGACCGTGGCTACGGCCTACAGCAGCGGCTGGCGGCAGGTGAAGCTGTACTTCATGTGCGGGCTGCCCACCGAAACCGACGACGACGTGCTGGCCATCGGCGATCTCGCCCGGAAAGTGATCGCCAAGGGGCGTGAGGTTTCTGGCCGTAAGGACATCCGCTGCACCGTGTCGATCGGCGGCTTCGTGCCGAAGCCCCACACGCCATTCCAGTGGGCGGCGCAGTGTGATCACGAGACGGTGGACGCCCGGTTGCACAAGCTACGTGATTCCCTGCGTGCGGATCGCACATACGGGAAGTCGATCGGCTTGCGCTATCACGAGGGCAAACCGAGCATGGTCGAGGGCTTGTTGTCGCGCGGTGACCGCAGGGTGGGGCGCATCATCAGGGCTGTCTGGAACGACGGGGCGCGCTTCGACGGCTGGAACGAGTATTTCTCCTACGAGCAGTGGACCGAGAACGCGGCGCGGGCTCTGCAAGGAGAGCCGGTCGATCTCCATTGGTTCGTCACGCGGGAACGTGACCAGGACGAGATATTGCCATGGGATCATCTCGACGCCGGTCTCGACCGCGACTGGCTCTGGGAGGACTGGCAGGACGCCCAAGACGAGATCGAGGTGGGCGACTGCCGCTGGACCCCATGCTACGACTGCGGTGTCTGCCCGCAGATGGGCACCGAGATTCAAACCGGCCCGACTGGCGCCAAGTTGCTGCCACTCACCCCCGTGTGAGCTGGCATCCGGCGACGCAGGGTGGCGTGTCGACGCTTTTGGGCCATTGTGTGCGATACTCGACGTACAACGGGCAGTAACCGCTGCTCGGTATAGCGACGTCCTCGCCGACGTCCTTCGCTTGGGTGTGTATCTGACCACCCTGGGGTTGAGGTGCTCGGCACGGTGGTGACGTTGTGGATGTCCAGCCGCGAGGCGGATCGGCACGGGGGATTCCGCCGGCGCGGCTGCATCTGAGGACGGCCGCCGACGCAGATGCCGGGGGACGTTGTTGGACACAGGCTTTGCGCCGGTGTTCGATCGAAGATCGAGCCGGCGGTTGACCAGAGCCGGGTGCCCGTGAGCGTGCGCCGCTCGGCGGTGCTTCCTCGCGGGGCAGCTCGGCTGACGGGAGTACGCGTACATGCAAGAGGACAACGCCACCTCGGCCGAGGGCTCGGCCGAGTCGATCGACTCTGCCTCTCGGCGCACATCACGCAAACGTGCGGCCAGCCGGCCGTCCGGACCGCCTGCCGCGGAAGCGGCGGGTGAGACGGCAACGGGTGAGGGCGCCGACGTCGACGACACGGCACAGCAGACAGCACCGGCGAAAAAGAGCCCGGCCAAGAAGAGCACGGCGCGAAAGAAGGCGCCTGGGAAGACAACCTCGGTGACGTCCGACGCGTCGGGAACGCCGGAGAAGACCACGTCAAAGAAGGCCGGCACGAAGAGCGCGCGGGGTAACGACGCCGCGCAGAGCGCGCCGGACAAGGACGCCGCGCAGAGCGTGCCGGCAGGTGACACGGAGAGCGTGCCGGATAGCGACGCCACGGAGAGCGCGCCGGCGAAGAAGGCCCCGGCCAAGAAGGCCCCGGCGAAGAAGACCCCAGCCAAGAAAGCCCCGGCCAAGAAGAGTGCTCCCAAGAAGAAGCAGGGATCGCCGAAGGGGCAGGCCGAAGACAAGACAACCGGGCCCGCGGTCGAGGCCGCCGACGAGACCGGGCCTGGCGCTGACTCCGGTGCGAACACGGAGACCAGGGCAGATGCCGGGATCGGCACCGACACCGGTGCGGCTGCAGCCACCCAGGAGCCCGCGCCACGTGCGGATTCGGGAGTTCAAGACACGGCTGCTCAGGACCCGGACGGTCGACATGATGGTGGCGAGGACGACGGCTCGACGGCTCTCTTCCGAGCGCCGGCCTTCGATGCGATGCCGATCTTCGAACCGCCTCGCCCCCCGGAGCCATCACCACGGGACGAATCCGCTCCGACGGCGCCTGCCGCTGAGCCGGCCGACACGGATGTGCCGGACACGGTAGCTGCGGGCGAGAACGAGCGCGGTTCCGACGACGATTCGGACGACGGTTCGGATGACGACGGGTCCGGCCGGCGTCGCCGCCGTCGTCGTGGTGGTCGCGGGCGGCGGAAGAAGCCGGAGAGCGGAGTCAGCGCCGACGGCGGCACCGAGCAGGGTGGCGACGAACCTGCGGAATCGGCCCAGGCCGGGAACACGGGCTCGACTGACGCACCTGAGGCTGACGACACCGGCGACGACGCCTCGGACGAGTCGGCGGAAAGTGATGAGAACTCCGACGGTCAGGAGGGCAGCGGCGGAAGCCGTCGCCGTCGTCGCCGCCGCCGTCGCAAGAGTGAAGGCGAGACCGAGGACGGCCGTACCGACGATCCGCCGAACACCGTCGTCAAGGTTCGTGACCAGCGTGAGGCCGACGACGAAGTGACCCTCGTGAAGGGCTCGACACGGCTGGAAGCGAAGAAACAGCGCCGGCGTGAAGGCCGCGAGGCGGGCCGCAAACGTGCCCCCATCCTGACCGAGTCGGAATTCCTGGCCAGGCGTGAAGCCGTCGACCGCGTGATGGCGGTCCGGCAGAAGGGTGACGTCACCCAGATCGCCGTCCTGGAAGACGACGTGCTCGTCGAGCACTACGTCAGCCGCGCCTCGCAGCAGTCGATGATCGGAAACATCTACCTGGGCCGGGTGCAGAATGTCCTGCCCGCGATGGAAGCGGCGTTCATCGACATTGGCCGGGGACGGAACGCCGTCGTCTATGCCGGCGAGATCGACTGGGCTGCGCTCGGGCATGCGGACGGCCCGAAGCGGATCGAAGAGGTGCTCAAGTCCGGCCAGACGACACTGGTCCAGGTCACCAAGGATCCTATGGGGCACAAGGGCGCGCGCCTGACCGGCCAGATCAGCCTTCCCGGACGCTACGTCGTGTACGTCCCCGGCGGCTCGATGAGCGGGATCAGCCGCAAGCTTCCGGACAGCGAGCGCAACCGGCTGAAAAAGATCCTCAAAAAGGTCGTCCCGGAAGACGCGGGCGTGATCGTGCGTACGGCGGCCGAGGGTGCCTCGGAAGAGGAGCTGATCAACGACGTCGAGCGGTTGCAGGCGGAGTGGTCGAAGATCCAGCAGAAGACGTCTGGCAGCGCGCCGGCGTTGTTGCACGGCGAGCCGGATCTGGCCATCAAGGTGGTCCGTGATCTCTTCAACGAAGACTTCACCAAGCTCGTCGTTTCCGGGAACGAGGCGTGGAAGTCCATCGATTCCTACGTCAGCAGCGTCGCATCAAGCCTGCGGGACCGCCTCGAGAAGTGGACCAGCAACGAGGATCTGTTCGCCGCGTTGCGCATCGACGAGCAGATCACCAAGGCACTCGACCGCAAGGTGTGGCTGCCCAGCGGCGGATCCTTGATGATCGACCGTACCGAGGCCATGACCGTCATCGACGTCAACACGGGCAAATTCACCGGTTCCGGTGGGAACCTCGAAGAAACGGTGACGCGGAACAACCTGGAGGCCGCCGAAGAGATCGTGCGCCAGTTGCGGCTGCGGGACATCGGCGGGATCATCGTCGTCGACTTCATCGACATGGTGCTCGAATCCAACCGGGATCTCGTGCTGCGCCGGCTCGTGGAATGCCTGGGGCGCGACCGCACCAAGCATCAGGTCGCCGAGGTCACCTCCCTGGGGCTGGTGCAGATGACCCGTAAGCGGATCGGCACCGGCTTGATCGAGGCGTTCAGCGAACAGTGCCCGCACTGCAAGGGCCGCGGTCTGACGCTCCACACGCATCCGGCCGAGGCAACCAAATCCAGCTCTGACGAGTCGACCAGCCGTTCGGAACGCCGTGGCCGACGCCGCCGCAACGAGCAGCAGGAAAAGGCCGACGTCTCGCTGGCTCCGAAACTTGAGGCGAACGCCGATCCCGGCGAGGCGTCGCCGGCCGACCTGGTGCCGGTGAGCGACGAAGAAGGCCAGGCCCAGGCGGCCAGCGGCGCGGAAACACAGCCGAGCGCGGACGCGAAGCCGGCTGCTGACGCCGAGTCAGCTGCCGGCCCGCAGTCAGCTAGTGGCGCGCAGCCGGCTGAGGCCGCTTCCGACGAGAACACATCGGCCAACTCGTCGGCCAACTCGTCCGGAAATGGCGCCCAGCCGACGAGCAGGCGTGGCCGCCGGCGCGCCCGGCGCCCGGCAGGCAGCCCTGACGAGCACGCTACGGCGCAGGCATCGTGACGCCAAGGATCACCCCGACCGTTGCCGGGGCGCCGGCACGCGTCACAGTGCCTCTCGCACCTGACGCACGGCCGTGACCATGGCCGCGAGGGCAGGTTCCACTTCGGCATAGGAGCGTGTCTTCAGGCCGCAATCCGGGTTGACCCACAGCCGCGTCGCCGGGACGGCCTGGCTGGCGCGCAGGAGCAAGGTCGCGATCTCGTCGTTGCTGGGTACACGCGGCGAGTGGATGTCGTAGACGCCGGGACCGATGCCCCTGGCAAACCCGGACGCCGCCAGCTCGGGAAGGATCTCCATCTTCGAGCGGGCGGCCTCGATGCTGGTCACGTCGGCCTCCAGGCCGTCGATCGCGGACATGACCTCGCCGAACTCGGAGTAGCACATGTGGGTGTGGATCTGTGTCGTGTCGGCGACGCCCGACGTTGCCAGCCGGAACGCATCAACCGCCCACCGCAGATACTCCGGCTGTTCGCTAGCGCGCAGCGGCAAGAGCTCGCGGATGGCCGGCTCGTCGACCTGGATGATGCGGATGCCCTCCGCTTCCAGATCGCGGGTCTCGTCGCGGATCGCCAGGGCAACCTGACGTGCAGTGTCGGCCAGCGGCTGATCATCACGGACGAAAGACCACGCCAGCATGGTGACCGGTCCCGTGAGCATGCCCTTGACCGGCCGGTCCGTGAGCCCTTGGGCGTAGGACGCCCACTCGACGGTCATCGGAGCGGGACGGCTGACGTCGCCATACACGATGGGCGGGCGCACGCACCTGGAACCGTACGATTGCACCCAGCCGTTGCGTGTCGTGATGAAGCCGTTCAGCAGCTCGGCGAAGTACTGCACCATGTCGTTGCGTTCCGGTTCGCCGTGGACGAGCACGTCGAGACCGAGCCGTTCCTGAAGCCGGATGATGCGCTCGATCTCGGTGCGCATCCGGGAGCTGTACTCGTCCGCGTCGATCTGCCCGTTGCGGTAGGCGGCACGAACCGATCGAACGTCGCCGGTCTGCGGGAACGAACCGATCGTGGTGGTGGGCAGCGGAGGCAGGTCCAGGTTGTCCGCTTGTACGGCGATGCGGTGCGCGTACGGGCTGCGCTGCGACGCCTCGGGTGGAAGATCGGCGATTCGCTGGCGCACGGCCGGATCGACCACGCTGGACGCCGTGGCGCGATCGTCCCGCGCCGATGTCCCTTCCTGAATGCGGCCGGCCACCGCGTCGTACCCCTCGTGCAGGCCCCGGGCGAGCGTCACCACCTCGGTCACCTTCTGATCGGCAAACGCCAGCCAGGACCGTAGCCGCGAGTCGATGTCCGGCTCGGCATCGAGATCGTACGGAACGTGCAGCAGCGAGCACGACGTGCTCACCGCGACATCGCCGGCGAGACCGAGCAGCGTCGCCAGGCTGCCCAGTGCTGACTCGAGATCGGCGCGCCAGACGTTCCGACCGTCGACGACGCCAGCGACCACCGTCTTTCCAGCCAGGTTCGGCGTCGCCGCGACGCGACCGGCGCCGCTGCCGGCGACGAGATCGACACCGATGGCTTCGACGGGCGTCATGGCAAGCGCGGGCAAGGCGTCCCCGAGATCACCGAAGTACGAGGCAACGAATATCGCGGGCCGGCGTTCGAGCGTGGCAAGCCGCTGGTACACGCGCTGCAACGCGGTGATCTCGGCGGCATCGCGGTCGGCGACGAAGCTGGGCTCGTCCAGCTGGATCCACGGCACGCCCGCATCCGCGAGAGTCTCGAGAAGCTCGGCATAGATGCTGGTCAGCTCGTCGAGGCGGTCGAACGGACGGAACCCGGCTGGTGCCTCGTCGTCCGGCTTGGCCAGGAGCAGCAGGCTGGCCGGGCCGATGGTGACGGGCCGGGTGACGACGCCTTCGGCAAGCGCCTCCCGGTACTCGGCGACGAGCTTGGCCGCGTTCAGCTGGAACGGCGTCGCCGGGCCGATCTCGGGGACCAGGTAGTGATAGTTCGTGTCAAACCACTTGGTCATCTCCAGCGGAGCGACGTCGCCAACGTCACCGTCCGGCTGGTCGCGCTCGTCGCCTCCCTCGTTCCTCGTCCGGCGACTCGCCGCTCCGCGCGCCATGGCGAAATACCTGTCCAACTCGTCCTCAAAGCTGGTGAAGCGCTGCGGAACGGCGCCAACGAGTACGGCCGCGTCGAGCACGTGGTCGTACAGCGAGAAGGTGTTGGACGGCACCGTGTCCAGGCCGAGCTCGGCCATCCGCCGAACGCTCTGCCTTCTCAGGGTGGCGGCAGTGTGTTCGAGATCGTGCCGGCTGACCGCTCCGGCCCAATACCCTTCGAGTGCCTTCTTCAGCTCCCGGTGCGGACCGATGCGTGGATACCCCAGAACGGTCGCGCCGATAGCCGGGATACCTGGTGTTTCTGTCACGTACTCTCTCCCTCGCGAGCTCGGATCGGTGTCCGGGCCGCACGGGATGACCTGACCGCGATGGTACGTGACGGCGTCTGCGATGCATTGCCACCAGCCCTACGCGGCAGCCCTCCCTCGAGGCTCCGGACGAGCGCGCACCGGGTGATGCGCGCTACCGGCGGCAGGTCTTCGGACTCACGGGCGAGAGCGTGCACTCACCTACTGACCGTCGCTTCCCAGGCGATCTCGCCCAGTGCCTGTGACGGTGGTCGTTCCCGTTCACCGCTGCGGGGCAGTCCCGGATTCACACCGGGTTCCCTCTTGCGTCGCCAGGCCCTACCCGCACGGGCAGCTACCTCACGAACCGCTGGCAGCACCCAGCATAGATGATGAAGGCAGACAGAGCACGTGCCTATTCCTGCCGGCCGCGTATCTGCCTGACGAGCTGTTCCAGGCGCTCGGGCCAGGTCGCCGGCGCCGTGGGCTGGAGGTGCGTTCTCCTCAGCTGTCGAATGTCGGGATTCGGCTGGCACGGTTGGCCAGGAACCGACATCGTCGAGGTCATGGCCACGACAATGTCGGTTCCTGACGCTGATGGCGAGTCGCGCTCGTGGCGAGGCGGCCCTATATCACACCGTGCCTGTGGATAGCGAGATGCAATCCACAAGCCGCCCGGCCGAGCATCGTGACCCATGCCGTCGAGCTTGCACGAAGCCCTGACCGAGATGTTTCGGTGCCGTCCGTCATTGGTGCCGAGCTTGTTGACCGGGCCGCTGAGTACGGCCCTGCCTTCCTATGATCGGATCCGTCTCGAGTCGGGAGACTTGACTGCGCTGGTACCGACCGAATTCCGTGCGGATGCCGTGGTGCTGCTCACCACGAAGACGGGCGATCCGGTTCTGGCGGTGGTGGTCGAGGTCCAGTTGGGCCGTGACCCGACGAAACGAACGAGCTGGCCAGCATACCTGGCGACGCTCCATGCCCGGCTTTCGTGCCCAGCGGTGTTGCTCGTGGTGTGTGCCGACGCAGTGATCGCCCGGTGGTGCGCCCAGCCCATCGAACTCGGCCACCCGGGATGGATCTTGCGTCCGCTGGTACTCGGTCCCGACCAGGTACCTGTGGTGGCTGGATCAGAGCAGGCGCACGCGGTTCCGGAATTGGTGGTGTTGTCGGCCATTGCCCATGGCGACGAGCCACAGCACCGGGAGGTGCTGGATGCGGTCGTGCAAGCGTTCGACGCTATGGATACTGATCATGCGGCTCTGTACTCTGATGTTGTACTGGGTGCGTTGTCCGGAGCGGCGCGGCGTTACGTGGAGGAACTGATGGCCACTGGGACGTACGAGGTCAAGAGCGAGTTTCTGCGCCGCTGGCGCGAGCAGGCTCTCACCGAAGGGCACTCGGAGGGCCGGGCCGAAGGGCACTCGGAGGGCCGGGCCGAAGGACGGGCGCGTGGCGAAGCGGAGGCTATCCTGGCGATCTTGGCGGCCCGGGACATCATGGTTCCACCGGGCGTGCGCACCCGCATTCTCGAGTGCCATGACCTTGATCAGCTCGACGAATGGGTGCGCCGGGCGGCGACAGCGGCCTCCTTGGGCGACGTGTTCGACGACGCGTAGACGCACCGGTGAGACCGGCTCATCGTAGCTGGCTGATGGCTCGCAGGATGCGCTTCTCCGAGACCGGATGCGCCGTGCCGACGTCTTGGGCGAACAGGCTGACGTGGAGTTCTTCGATCATCCAGTGGATGGCGTCGTGTTCCGGACCGGGTGGCTGGTCTGGCGGCAGGGCGTCGAGCATCTCGTGGTACGCCTCTTGGACCCGGGCGATCGTGTCCATGTGCAGGCGATCTCGCTGCGGGCTTGCTGGCAATTTGTCGAGCCGGCGTTCGATGGCCGTCACGTAACGAACCAGGTCGGGCAGCCGCTTGCGGCCGGTAGAGGTGACGAAGCCACGATAGATTAGCTGATCCAGGTGGTCCTTCGCGTCAACGAGTGACGGCGCGATCGCCATGTCCTTGCTCCGGGACAGGTGGGTGCGTACCCGATGGGCGATCGTCAGGATTCGTTCGACGTCTTCGACGACGGCGAAGACCTGTTCGATTAGCTGCCCGCGCACCTTTTCGCGTAACGCGGTAAATCCGGCTTCGTCCCACGGAGGCCCGCCGGCGTCGGCGATCAGCGCGTCTGCCGTGCAGTCCGTGCAATCCCACAGCAGGTCGGCGACGCTACCATGAGGGGCGTTGCTGAGCATGAGCTTGGTTTCGTTCGTCAGATGCCGCTGTACGAACGTGACCGGCGAGGGGATGCTCAGCACGAGGAGGCGCCGTACCCCGGCGGGATGCGCCGCCTGCTGGTCGGCCTCGGTGTGCAGCACCTTCAGCGCGACGCTGTCTCCCTCGTCGACCAGTGCCGGATATCCGGTGACGACGTGGCCGTGCTGCTGCTGTTCGAACGTGCGTGGCACGGTGCCGACGCTCCACTCCCGCAGGCCCGAACGTTCGATGCTTGCCGCGGCCCGTCCGACGCTCTGGCGCATATCGCTGCGCAGCCGGTGTTTCAGCGCACCGAGGTCCTTGCCTTCCGCGAGTGCCTTGCCGTGCTCGTCGACCACGCGGAACGTGACCTTGAGATGGTCGGGAACGCGGCTGAGATCGAAGTCTTCGGGGGAGATGGGGACGGCGCGCAGCCGAGTGAGCTCGCGCGCCAGTGCCTGCGTCAACGACGTCGATGGCGACGGCCCGGCGTTGGCGGATCCGCTGACGTCACCCTGGTCAATGCTGGCCAGGACCTGGCGAGCGGTGTCGGGAGCCGGCACGAAGGAGCGGCGCAGGTCCTTCGGCAGCGCCTTGATCAGCGCGGTGACCAGCTCCTCTCGCATGCCCGGTACCTGCCAGTCGAAGCCGGTGGGGTCGACCTGGTTGAGTACCGGCAGTGGAACGTCGACGCTGACACCGTCGGTGCTCGCACCGGGTTCGAACTGGTAGGTGAGAGGTAGCTCGTGCTCGCCCTGACGCCACGCGTCGGGGTAGTCCTCGGCGGTGACCGTCTCAGCGGCGTCGGTGGTGAGCAGGTCGGTGGTGAACGTCAGCAGTTCGGGGTCCTGCTGGCGCGCTTTCTTCCACCAGCTGTCGAAGTGGCGCGCGGACACCACGTGCGCGGGAATCCGCTGGTCGTAGAACTCGAACAGGGTGTGGTCGTCGACGACGATGTCCCGGCGGCGGGCGCGATGTTCGAGATCCTCCACGTCCTCCAGCAGTTCACGGTTCTCGTGGAAGAAGCGGTGCCGGGTCTCCCAATCGCCTTCGACCAGGGCATGCCGGATGAACAGTTCGCGGCACAGCTCCGGCTCGATCTTGGAGTACTGCACCCTGCGCCCGGACACGATCGGCACCCCGTACAACGTGACCTTCTCGTAGGCCAGCACCGCGCCTGCCTTCTTGGACCAGTGCGGCTCGCTGTAGGTGCGCTTGACCAGGTGCGACGCCAGCGATTCGGCCCATTCGGGGTCGATGCGCGCGTTGACCCGCGCCCACAGCCGCGAGGTTTCCACCAGTTCGGCGGCCATGACGCACTGCGGCGGCTTCTTGAACAGCCCGGATCCGGGGAAGATCGCGAACTTGGTGCCCCGCGCCCCGAGGTACTCGTTCGCCGAGCCCTCCTTGACACCGATGTGCGAGAGCAGGCCGGCCAGCAGGGACCGGTGGATCTCGTCCGCGCCGCCGGGCGTCTCGTTCACGGTGACGCCGAGTGGCTTGACCAGATTCCGCAGCTGCGCTTCGAGGTCCTGCCATTCCCGGACACGCAGGTAGTTGAGATACTCCGTGCGGCACATCTTGCGGAACTGGTTGGACGAGCGCGCGCTCTTCTCGTCACGCAGGTAGTTCCACAGATTCAGCAGCGCGGCGAAGTCCGATGTGGGGTCGATGAAGCGGGCGTGTTTCTCGTCGGCGGCCTGCTGCTGGTCTGCCGGGCGTTCGCGCGGATCCTGGATGGAGAGCGCCGCGGCGAGGACGATGACCTCGCTGGCGCAGCCCTGCCGGTCAGCCTCGAGGATCATCCGCCCCAGGCGGGGGTCGACCGGCAGCTGGGCCAGCTTGCGTCCGATGTCGGTGAGACGCTTCTTCGGGTCCTGCTCCTTCGGGTCGAGCGCGCCGAGCTCGTGGAGCAGATCGAACCCTGCGGAGATGCTGCGCCGCTCGGGCGGATCGATGAACGGGAAGTCGGCGACGTTTCCCAGGTCGAGCGCGGTCATTTGCAGGATCACCGACGCGAGGTTGGTGCGCAAGATCTCCGGGTCGGTGAACGCCGGACGGGACTCGAAGTCCTCCTCGGAGTACAGCCGGATGCAGATACCGTCGGCGGTCCGGCCACACCGACCGGCACGTTGCCGTGCCGACGCCTGCGAGATCGGCTCGATCGGCAGCCGCTGTACCTTGGTGCGCTGGCTGTAGCGCGAGATCCGCGCGGTGCCGGTGTCGACGACGTAGCGGATGCCGGGAACGGTGAGCGACGTCTCAGCGACGTTGGTGGCGAGAACGATGCGCCGCCCCGTGTGTGGCTGGAACACCCGGTGCTGTTCGGCCGCGGACAGGCGCGCGTACAGGGGGAGTACCTCGGTCGTGGCTCCCCGGTGCCGCGTGTTCTCGTACCGCTTGCGCAGCGCGTCAGCCGTATCGCGGATCTCGCGTTCGCCGCTGAGGAAGACCAGCACGTCGCCGGGCGGCTCCAGCGCCAGCTCATCCACCGCGTCGACGATCGCCTGCACCTGGTCCCGTGGCTCGTTGCTCGAACCGTTCGTGGCGGCATCGGCGTCGGCAGCGTCGGCGACCAGCGGGCGATATCGGATCTCGACGGGGTAGGTGCGCCCGGACACCTCGATGATCGGCGCGTCGTCGAAATGTGCGGAGAAGCGTTCCGGATCGATGGTCGCCGAGGTGATGATCACCTTGAGGTCGGGTCGGCGCGGCAGGAGCTGCTTGAGGTAGCCCAGGATGAAGTCGATATTGAGGCTGCGCTCGTGCGCCTCGTCGATGATGAGCGTGTCGTAGCGCCGGAGCATCCGATCCTGGCCGAGTTCGTTCAGCAGGATGCCGTCGGTCATCAGCTTGACCAGCGTGTCGTCACCCGCCTTGCGGGTGAACCGCACCTGGTAGCCGACGGCCTCGCCGAGCTCGGATGTCGTTTCTTCGGCGATGCGCTCGGCGACGGTACGTGCGGCCAGGCGGCGTGGCTGGGTGTGCCCGATGGCGCCGCGGATGCCGCGGCCGAGCTCCAGGCAGATCTTCGGTAGCTGGGTCGTCTTGCCAGAACCCGTCTCACCGGCGACGATGACTACCTGATTGTCCCGGATCGCCGCGGCGATGTCGTCCTTGCGCTGGCTGACCGGCAGCTCGTCGGGATAGACGAGCCGGGGCCGGCGGGCGACGCGGCTGGCGATGCGCTGCTCCGCCGCGTCGACCTCGCTGGCGATCTCGGTGAGTGCCTCGGCGCGAGCATCCTCGCGTTTGATCCTGCGAGTGCCATCCAGCCGTCGCCGAAGCCGGCGCTCGTCGCGCAGCGACAGCTCGGACAGCCGGGCGCGCAGATCTGTGACGGAGGGTGTGGACATACCGGAACAAGCTTACGGTGCAGGCAGTGTGGTCATCACATGAGTTCTCGCGACCTGTGCGGGAGGAGGGACTCGAACCCTCACGTCCGAAGACACACGGACCTAAACCGTGCGCGTCTACCTGGTTCCGCCACTCCCGCCAGAGGCACCGACCATGGCCCGCTGGAGGCCCCCACCATGGTACGCCACAGCCGAGGGCACTGGTCGGTGCCCGTCTCGCCCGTCGCTACTTCCACCGCACCTCGTCGACCGTTCGCGCTGTCCCGCGTCACTCCTCGGTGTGGTCCATCTCGTACGGGAGCATGGACTCGCCGTACACCGCTGCTGACCCGTCGTCGTTCACCGCAACCAGGAACGTCACGCCGTGCGTGAGCGTCATCGCGGTCAGTGGTGTGTCACCAGGCAGCGTTCCGTAGCCGTCGCTTTCCAGGGTCAGGCTGAAGTCGTCCTCGAGGCTGACGTCCTGCGTGCAGGCGATGGTCGCCAGGGCCAGCGCACCGCCGTCGGTGGCGAGCCAGCGGACGTCGTCATTGCGGAGCGAGCAGTTCTGCTCGACGGTCACCGGATCTTCCGGGCCTTCGACGATCTCCAGGCCGTGATCAGGAAGCCCGTTGACGCCTCCGGCATCGGCCAGATCGATGCCGTCGGGCTCCTCGCCGTCTTCGGCGTAGGTGACGAGCGCGTCGAGGACCTCCATACCCTGTTCGGCCGTGGAGTCGTCGGCGATCGTGGCCACGCCGTCATCGGTTTCTGGCAGTGGCACGTCGGCCTCAGCGGGCGGGTAGGTCGACAGGGCAGCTTTCCATGGGGACGCGGCGTCCTCGCGGGTGACGAGATGGTAGCTGCCGCCCGCGTCGCCCTCCGGCTCGCTGGCAGCGAAAAACCACATGGGATAGGAGTCGAATTCCGGCGCGGCGATCAGCGACGGCTCGACCGTGAACGGTTCGATCGGATCGCCGTCCTGCGCCTGCTGGACTTCGTAGCCCATCTGGGACGACGTGAGCAGCGGGCCGGTCTCGACGGACGCGATCAGCTCGGCGTCCTGCTCGGCGTTGGCCTCGTTGTTCACCTCGGTGTAGTGCTCGAAGAAGGCGGCTGCGGCCTCGGGGGTGACGGCCGCAACCGTTGTGTGGGCCTCGTGGTCCGCCTCGCCGGGAAGCTCGGCGCAGCCGGCCAGGGCGAACGCTCCGATGCCGACGATGACGGCGGTTCGCTGGACCGTCCCCGGCCGGCGCGTGGAGCTCGGGCGCAGCGGCGTTGGTTCGGTGATGTCGGTCTCCTCGTCGACGTCGCCCGGTTCGGTATCGTGATGGTCATCGCGGGGCGCGCTGGCAGGCTTCCGGCGCCGAAGCAGCAGGATGCCGCCGACGACGAGGAGAATCCCCAGGGCGGCAGCCACCACGGTGACGATGAACAGGCCGTCGATCTCGGCACCGACGCGCACGTCTACGCCCGTCAGCGGTTCGAGATCGGCACCGGCGATGACCAGGCGGAAAGGCTCGTCGGTGAGCTCGACACCAAGCTGCTGCTCGCCTGCCCCGGCGCTGGAGGCGCGCCACCAGTCGAGCTGGGCAGGTGCGGTCTCGGGCGCGTCCAGGTCACCTCCGGCGGTCGTGGTTGAGAAGTCCCCGCGCCAGGTGGCATCGGTGATCTCGGTCAGGGCCACCCCGTCGAGATACGAGTCGACGTGAACGGGGTGCGCCGCACCCACGAACGTCTCGCCGGTGCCGGTGTCTGCGGACACGTACAGCGTCGGTCCCGTGAGAGTAATGGCGGAGGTGTCGGTAGCCACGACTGCCGAATCCGCACTCACCTGTTCGTCAAGGACGTCGATCGTATCGTCTGGCCCCACGTAGACGGCGGCGGCACCTCCGGCGATGAGCACGGGGAGGCCGAGAACGATCAGCAGGATTCCGAGAAACCTACGCATGACTCTCCGGGGAATGGCGTCGAAATGTGGTCAAAGCCTATGCGTCTATGCCGAGCTCGCGGCGGAGCTTCGCGACGTGTCCGGTGGCCCGGACGTTGTACATCGCCTTCTCGACCACTGTGGACGGGTCGACGACGAACGTCGATCGGATGACGCCGGTCACCGTCTTTCCGTAGAGCTTCTTCTCGCCGTATGCGCCATACGCCTTCATGATCTCGAAATCGGAATCGGAGAGCAGCGGGAAGGTGAGGGCATCACGCTCCCGGAACTCCGCCAGCTTGTCCGGCGTGTCCGGCGAGATGCCGAGAACCGCGAGGCCGGCGGCCTGCAACGATGCGAGATTGTCCCGGAAATCACAGGCTTGTGTGGTGCATCCGGGTGTCATGGCGGCGGGGTAGAAGTACACGACGACACGCTGCCCTTGATACGAGGAGAGCGCGACCGGTGTGCCATCGGCGTCGGGCAGGGTGAAGGGCGGGGCAGCGTCGCCCGGTACGAGTCGATTCTCAGTCACGGGTACTACCGTAGCGGCGACGAGCGACAAGGTTATGGCGGGAGCCGCGACCCGGGATTTACGGACGGGATTTACGGACGGGAGCTGCCGGATGCCGATACGGTGGTGGGGACAGACGAGCTGAATAGGAGGTCCGGGTGAGTGCTCCCAGGCGCGCGTCGACCGATTCTCAGGCGGTTCCCGGCGGGCCGGAAGCGGCCGGACGCGATGGGCACGGCGCGATGCCCGCGCAGCGCCCGAAACGGGGCGTCGAAGAGATCGAGAAGGAGATGGCCGAGCGCAGTGAGCGCCTGGCCGCGAACATCGATGAGCTGGTCGGGCGGTTCAGCCCGGCAACTCTGGCCCGGCAGAGCGTCGACCGGGCGGGTTCGATGGTGCGATCGCCGGGCGGTGGCGTGCGGGTCGAGGTGCTCGGTGCCGTCGCCGGAGCGGCCCTAGTGGCAGGGCTCCTGGTCTGGCGTGCACGTCGACGCCGGTAACGTGTCGTCGTGGTCTGGATGGTGTGCCGGGCGAATGTGCTTGCTCGGGGCCTACCACGTATCCTGAGGCAGCGTGAGCGCTGAGAATGCTGAGAAGCTGCCCATCCGTATGCTGCACGATCGCGTGCTCGTCGCGCTGGACACGGAAGTAGGCGAACGCACGTCGTCCGCTGGCATCGTCATTCCGGCGACGGCGGCCATGGGGCGACGGCTGTCGTGGGCCAAGGTGGTGGCACTTGGCGCGAACGTGCGTACCGTCGAGGTGGATGATCGTGTGCTCTTCGACCCCGAAGACAAGGCGGAGGTTGAAGTGCGCGGCGAGACGTACATCTTGCTGCGCGAACGGGACCTGCATGCCGTCGCTTCCGAGCGCATTTCGGACGGTCAGACGGGGTTGTACCTGTAGCTGCTGATCGGCACGGCGCCGTGAACTAGCCGCTCCGTGAGTTCGCTGGCCAGCTGCGTCACGCCTGGTTAGCGGCCAAGGCAGAGCAGCAGTTCGAGCAGGGACAGATCAAGACCCAGACAGTGCTCTTCGCGATCATCTGTCGGGTCCGGTGAGGGTGTCGGCTCGGGAGGATCCATCGTCTCGGTCGGCGACGGTGTCGGCTCCTCGTGGTCGCGATCATCCGACTCGTCGTTGTCTTGCTCCGGATCGTCCGGTTCCTCGGGTTCCTCGCTCGCCTCGTCCTGGGGTGGATCGTCTGGCTGCGAGTCCGATCCCTCCGAGGTGTCATCGTCTCGGGAATCGTCCTGATTCGACTCGCCGCTGTCGCGGTCCGGATCGGGTTCGGGCCGCTCGTCCTGCTCGTTCTCCGACTCGCCCGACTCACCCGACTCACCCGGCTCGTCCGGCTTGGGGGAGGTTGTTTCGTCGTCGGCGGAGGGCTGCGCGGGAACCGTTCCCCGTGGGCCAGTGTGCTCCTCGGGCGTGGGTGACGACGTCTGCTCTGGTGTCGAGTGGGGCGACGGCGTGGGGTCGATGGAACCGGCGGGCTCGCTCATCACGACGTATGCACCGTCGGAGAGACGCTCGTCGGTGCTGGGTACGACGAGACTGCCCAGTGTCAGGCCGATGGCGGCTCCGATGACACATGCCACGACAGAGGGATGCTGGCGGCTCTTGCGACCCACCCACTGCGCGGCACGAGTAGCCGCGCCGACGCGAGCATGGGTGCCCGCATCACCACGCCGTCCCCGCGTGTCCTGGCCGTGCTCGGTCGAGTCGATGGGAACAGATCCTTTCCGCTGTCCTCGCCCCGGCCGGACAATCAGTGGCCGGGGCTACACCTCCAACACTCGCGACAGCTTAACCAGGTGGTTTCGTCGTCGACCATAGGTCGATCGGCCGATATTCGCTCGGCTGAGCGTGTTGTCTCCGGGAGCCACTGGGAGGGGGTGGGTATTTGATTCTGGTGTACATCCGGATATGTCCGGCGCATTGTCAGGCCGTATGGTTTAAAATTAGTCCATGCGGCCTGAAAACAGTCCGGGTGGCCGAAAACCCCCGTCGTTCATCGAGCAGGCACGTCGTGCTCAGATCATCGAGGCAGCGGCCGAGACGGTGGCCGCCGTCGGATACGCCAACGCCTCGCTCGCCCAGATCGCCGAGCATGCCGGGATCAGCAAGAGCGTCATCTCCTACCACTTCGCCGGCAAGAACGAGTTGCTGGAACGGCTCGTCCACGAGTTCTTCGAGGACGCGGGTGCGTACATGGAACGGCACCTGGAAGCCGAGGCAACGGCTCGCGGGCGAATCCGGACGTGGATCGAATCGCAACTGTCGTTCTTCGGAAGCCATCGCACGCGGTTCTTGGCGATGGCGGAGATCGTCACCAACCATCGGCGCCCGGACGGTTCGAAGCCATTCTCCGACCTTGACGAGGAGGAGGTCGCGGAGCTGGCGAAGATCCTGGAAATCGGCCAGGCGAACGGAGAGGTCCGCGATCTGGACCCTCGCGCAGCGGCAGTGATCATCGGCAAGTCCATCGAAGGTGTGCTCAGCCGCTGGGCATGGGGCAGCACGGTCGACTTGGAGGCGGAGACAACGGCACTCGTCGACTTCGTCGATCACGCCATCGCAGCACCAGAACATCGCCCGCCTCAGTAGGGCCCATGCGACGCGGCACCCTGCGAACCGACCGGAAGGGATCATGACCAATACCGAACGCACCGTCCGGCTCAGGCCACCCCATCATCGTGTCGAACGACGCGCGATTCTCTGGTGGATGCTGCAGTCGTTGTTGTTCACGGGCGCGGTGCTGGCGGCCACGATCGTCGCCCACGCACGCTGGGCGGAGGCGCGGCCCTGGATCGTCGTTGCCGTGATAGGCGCTGCGGTCTTCGCCTTCGTGGTAGTCGTCGTCGAGCCGCTGTGGCGCTATGTGGTGCACCGGTGGGAGACCACGGATGAGGCGGTCTATGCCCGTACGGGATGGATCGTGCGTGAGTGGCGTGTCGCGCCGATCTCGCGGATCCAGACCGTCGACGCGATCCGTGGCCCGTTGGAACAGCTTCTGGGACTCTCGACACTGCGGGTGACGACGGCGTCGTCGAAGGGCGCCATAGACATCGGCGGGCTCGACAAGGACGTCGCGGCCGAGGTGGCCGAACGGCTCACCACGATCACCCAGCTGACTCCAGGTGACGCGACGTGACCGCGGACCTTCCCAAGTACGACGATTACCGGCCCGCCGAGCAGGCCGATGAGCTCGCCGATGGTGCATCCGCATCTGCGGGAGCAGCCGACCCGACGCCCTGGCAGCGGCTGCACGTACGGATGATCTGGGTGGACGCGATATGGACCATCCTGTCGCTGGCGCCGAGCGCGATCGCCATCTGGGTCGTCGGCGTGGAGCCCACGCTGGGGAACCTGTGGCCAGTGATCGCGATCGCTGTCTTCGGCGTGATGGGCGCGGTCACCGATGCACTCCGATGGGTGTTCACCCGGTACCGGGTGACGAACGAGTACGTGGAACGACGTACCGGAGTCTTCGTCCGCCGGTATCGCTCGGTCCGCCGTGACCGGATCCGCAGCGTGGACTCGACAGCCAAGCTGCGCCACCGGCTGGCCAGGCTCCGTGTCGTCAGTATTGGTGCTGGCCAGCAGGCCGCCGCAGGGGAATCGGCGCTGGCGCTGGATGCGGTGACGAAGGACGACGCCGAAGGGCTGCGCCGGGAGCTGCTGTCGGCCGCCGGCAGCGAAACCGAACCGCGCGCGCATGACGACGAGGAGCCGGACAAGCAGGTCTTTGCCCGGCTGCGGCCGCATTGGGTCGTGTACAACGTGTTCAACGTGTGGGCGTACGTCATGGCGGCCGGCTTGCTCTGGGGTGGTTTCTGGCTGGCGTCCACGTTCGGTATCGACGTCGTGGGATTCCTCGACGCGCTGGCCGACTGGGAAGCGCTGGGGTGGGGATGGACGATCACGATTGCCGTCCTCGTCACGGGTGCTCTCGGTGTCGTCGGGCTCGCCGTGAACTTCTTCACCGAGTACTGGAACTTCGAACTGGCGCGGGTGCCGGGAGAGCGCGGCACGCTCCTGCGCACCAGGCGAGGCTTGTTCCAAACGCGTGAGGTCAACCGCGACGACACCCGGATGCGTGGTGTGGAGATCAGTGAACCGGTGCTGTGGCGCTGGATGGGCATGGCAGACACGAATGTGATCACGACTGGACTCGACCGTTGGTCGATATCACAGCCCGCGACGATCCTCCCCCGCGGTCCGATCGGCGTGGCACGTCCGGTCGCCGCCGCCGTTCTCGGCCGCCACCCCGGCCCGCTCGACGCACCGCTGGAGCGCCACCCCCGCGCGGCACTGCACCGGCGGATGTGGTGGGGCGACGTTCACGAGCGGTGCCGTCGTCGGCGTGCTCGTATGGCTGGTCGTCACCGATGTGTTGCCGTCGTGGACGATCTGGGTGGGATTGGGCACCTGGCCACTCACCCTCTGCTGCGCCTGGATCGCCTACCGCGCCCTGGGCCATGCGATCGTCGACGAGTACGTCGTCGTCCGTTCCGGCCTGATGACGCGGACGAGCGCGGCGCTGAAGCGCAGGGCAGTGAGCACGATCGCGGTGCGCGAGTCGATCCTGCAACGGCGCCTGGGCCTGAAGACCGTGTCTGCGATGACGGCGGCAGGCTGGGGTGTCTATGAGGCGCCCGACGTCGCAGCCAGCGAGGGTGTGGCGTTCGCCGCGGATGCGGCGCCAGGGCTGCTGGAACCGTTCCTCGTCCGCGACGACCATTCCACGGACGGCGACGAGGGTAACGGTGAGTGCCCGGGCCATACGGGTGCCCGCGGTCGACGGGTTTGCGTCGGCGATCGTTGGGAATCGACACAGGAATGAGCGAGCCCGACTTCGACCGTCATCGCGATCCCGGCGCGGAGCTCGACCGCGAGGGTGTCCCCGAGGTGGGGGACGAGGCCACGCCCGGTGCGGGAGACGTGCCGGAACCGGCCGAGCCAGTGGCGCCGGTGGAAGCCCCCACGGAGGCCGGCGTGGATCGGCCCAGCCCGCGCGAGCGGGAGGCCAGAGAGCATGTCGAAGATCACGTGTCCGCCGAGGAACGAGACGTCGAGGAACCGGAGACGGAAGAGCGGGAAGGCTCAGCCGAAGAGCGGGCGCTGCATGTCGAATCCGAAGAACCCCCGCCGTTCGAGGAGGAGCCGCCCCTGGAAGGCGAAGTGCCGGGGGACGAACCGTCAGGGTAACGGACGGGCGACCGCCGATATCCGATCAGCCATGCGCGATGAGCGCACGTGAGAAAGCGCTCTCCACGACGAGAATGCGGGCACTCGGCGTGCACTGTCCGGGGACTCAGCTTGTTGGATCACTATCACGGGTCTTCGGATCCTGGCGGGGTGCTGGGTTCATCGGACGATGATGGAGCCTAGTACTCGCC